>JAUXYJ010000064.1 GCA_030694465.1 Deltaproteobacteria bacterium
TGGTCCGAAAATCTCAGCCTGAGTGCGCGCTCCGCCTAGAATTTCATCTAGCAATTCCGCGCGAATCTTCTCTTTTTTCATCAGTGCCATGCTCCTTCGATTCGGGTCGTCGAGAGAGCACAAAAGTTGTTACAGGCCCACTGTTCGCGCTCACCACGCATCCGTCCCTTGCACACTTCACACTTCTTCAACGCCCGCCCGCTGGCCACTTTGCCAGTGCACGCCCACGATGCGCCTGGTGCATGTCGCACACAGTCTCTCGCGCGCTACTCCCTCTTCTCTCAAGCCAACCACGCATGTCCCCAGTACGAATCCTCGTGTTTCTCTGCGTCGTTCTCACGCTGACCTACGGCTCACACTATTACCTGTGGAGCCACTTGGTGCGCGACGTAGACCTCGGCTCGCCCCTCAGCAAGCTCGCGACTGGCCTGCTCATCGCCCTCGCCGCGACCATGCCCATCGCCATGATCCTCGTCCGCGTGGTCTCTCGGCGCACCATCGAGCCCCTCGCGTGGGTCGCGTTTGTCTGGATGGGGACCCTCTTCTTGCTCCTGCTCTCGACTGCGGGCGTGGACCTCGTTCGGCGAATGATCTCGCTTGTGGCCGGAGACTCTCTCGCCTCGCCCGAGCGCCGATTGACCCTCGCGCGCGCCTCTGCGAGCGCAGCGTTGGTGCTCGGTGGAGGGCTGTCCGTGCGCGCCCTTCTCTCTGCCCGTGTGCGAGATGCCGTACGCACTGTGCGTGTCTCTTTGAGTAAATTTCCTGAGACAATGGCCGGCTATCGCATCGCGCAGCTCACGGATGTGCACATCGGACCGACCCTCGATCGCACATTCATGGAGGCCGTCGTTCGCGCCACCAACGCACGCAATCCACACCTGGTCGTGATCACCGGCGACCTCGTCGATGGCTCGGTCGCACAGCTCGCCGAGCACGTCCGCCCCCTCGCAGATCTTCGCGCTCGCGACGGCGTCTTCTTCGTCACCGGCAACCACGAGTACTACTCCGGCGCAGACGAATGGATCGCATTTTTGCAGACCCTCGGGATCCGTGTGCTCCGCAATGAGCGCGTCCGAATCACCGCGCCCGACAGCACCGACAGCTTCGAGCTCGCCGGCGTCGACGACGCCTCCGCACACCAGTTTGGCAACGGCCACGGCGCAGATTATCGCCGCGCCCTCAGCGACCGAGACCCCAGCTGCCCAGTGATCCTCTTGGCTCACCAACCACGACAAATCCTCGCAGCGCAGACCTTCGCGCCAGACCTTGTGCTCTCAGGTCACACCCACGGAGGTCAGATCGCCCCCATCCATTGGCTGGTCAAATTGCAGCAGCCCTACGTCGCCGGCCTGCACCAACACAGCGCTCAAACGCAAATCTACGTCTCACGCGGTACCGGATACTGGGGCCCACCGATGCGCCTCGCCGCCCCGTCCGAGATCGCTCTGATCGAGCTCCACCCTGCCTAAAAATGCTCACGCTTGCTGCGCAAACGACGCGAGACAGCGATCGACGAAATCAAACAAGAGCGCGTTTCCGTCTTGCGTAGGTGTCTGAGAGAGCTTGCGTGCGAAGTGATGAGAGTCCTGCAAAAATGCAGACAAAATGTCATCCTCGATCGCCTCGGTGCTCATGCCAAAGCCCATGCGCGCGATGTACCTCGCGTTCATGACTTGCTCAAACTGATGCTTCACGGGGATGCACAGCAATGGCTTGTGCAGATAGAGCGCTTCACCAATGAGCGAGAGCCCCGCGTTGGTGATCACCGCAGAGGCGCTCGCGAGATCGTCCACGAAGCCCTGCTCACTGAAGCTCTTGAGTAGGCAATTTCCACGGACTTCATCGCGCCTGAGCCCGTACACGACAAAGCGCTGGTCGCCCATGCGCGCAAGAGAATCCAGTAACCGCGTGTCCGTCGTAGAGGTCTGATAGACCAAGACATGCCCGGCGTTCGTCCGCTGCGCCTCCAAAATGGGCCTGCGCAAAATGGGCGGAACCAGCGTGGTGTTGTCCCGGTACTTCTCTTTGATCTCGGGATAAAAAAACGTCGTGACTCCGTACTGATCACACCGTGGGAGCTTCGCGCGGACAAAGGCCTTCGTCGCCTCGAAGTCCACACGGTGCCCCTCAAAGATGGCGTCGTCGTGCCAACATCGCGTGATAATTTGCTGGTTATCTAGCGATAAAATGGGCTTATCGTGAGCACGCGCGTACGTGTAAGCAAACGACTCAAAGTCCGAGATCACCGCGTCCGGAGCAAACCGTCGCACGTCCTCGAGGTAGGTCCCGACGTTCTCCAAGAGCCTCCCAGGCGCACGAAACACATTGCTCGCCACCGTGCGATCGCGATCCATCGCGCCATCGTCGTAGCGAATCTCAAAGCCCTCGATCTCCGTGACGTCGTCGAAGCTCTTGCGCAAGAAATCAACCGCTCGGCCCGAGACCACGATCTTCACTTGGTGCCCACGTGACGCCAAATGCTCGATCACGACCTTCGATCGCGTCGCGTGCCCCATGCCCTCACCGACCACGCCGTAGAGCAGCTTCATGGCGAAATTCGCTTGGCCAACGCGACAAAGTCTTCGCTCAGTTGGGCTAAGGTTTTCTTTGCCCGATCACGTGCGTCTCCCACAGGCTCTCCCGTCCCAACGAGCTCGCGCACGTCGAAGTAGTACTTAATCTTAGGCTCCGTCCCGCTGGGCCGTAGCGTCACACGCGAGCCGCCCTCAAGGCCGTACGCGATGACGTTCGAAGTGGGCAGCGTCAAGGCCTCTACGTTGCCGTCTCGTGTGCGCGTCTGGGCCTGAAGATCGCTCACGCTCAGCACCCGCAGCGCGCCAATGTGCGAGGGCGGCGAAGCGCGAAATCGCTGCATAATGACCCGGATTTGCTCTGCGCCGTCGAGCCCCTTGAGCGTCACGTTGTGCTGCCCCGAGACAAACACGCCCGTGCGCCGATAGACCTCGTCGAGCTGTTGCCACAGCGTGCGTCCGTGTTTCGCGTGGTAATATCCAGCCAACTCAGCAAACACCGCCGCGGCGCCCACGCCGTCTTTGTCTCGAACAACCGAATCCACGGTGTACCCAAGAGCCTCTTCGTAGCCGAAGACAAACGAGAGCCCCTCGCTCTCTGCCAGCTCAATCGCACGTGCAGCGATCCATTTGAATCCCGTGAGGACCTCTTCGTAGCGCACCCCAAGGGACTCACACAGCGCACCCAACAACGGGGACGAGACAATGGACGTGATCGCGACCTGAGCCGCCGCACGCGGAGCGCAATCGACCAAGAGATAGTGAGCAAAAAGAGCGCCCACTTCGTTGCCCGTGAGCTGCTGCCACACACCCTCTGCGTTGCGCGCTGCGACGGCGAGACGGTCCGCGTCGGGGTCGTTCGCGAGCACCAGGTCCGCACGCTCGCGGTCGGCGAGCGCGAGCACCAAGTCCATCGCGCCCTTCTCTTCAGGGTTCGGAAAGCTCACCGTCGGAAACGCCCCGTCGGGCTCGCGCTGTTCGGGCGCAGTAAACACCGCGTCAAAGCCAAAGCGCTTGAGAATCATCTCGGTGAGCTTGGCCCCGACGCCGTGCAACGGTGTGTATGCGATACGCAGCGATCGGCCAACGCCTGGGTTGCGCGAGAGCCCCGCGAGGGCGTCGAGATAGCGCCCTTCGACCTCCTCGGGCACATCCAGCACGAGCCCCTTCGCGCGCGCCTCTTTGAGAATGGGTCGCGCCACCGTGATCAACGGCCCGATCGCATCAATCGCTGCGGCAATTCCCGTGTCATGCGGCGGAATAATCTGCGCCCCATCGCCCCAGTACACTTTGTAGCCGTTGTACTCAGGCGGGTTGTGACTCGCGGTGACCATCACACCCGCGGCGGCTCCCAAATCAGTCACCGCAAAGGCCACCAACGGTGTGGGCCCAAGCTCACGAAACAACAGCGCACGGAGCCCAAGCCCCGCACACACAGCAGCGACATCTTCTGCGAATTCACGGCTCATTCGTCGGCCGTCATAACCAATGACCACCCCACGCTGGGCTGCGTCGGGCACGTGGGCCGTGAGGTAGTGACAGAGCCCCGCAGTGGTCCGAAGAACCACCGCGCGGTTCATCCGATTCGGACCTGCTCCCAAGACCCCGCGCAAGCCCGCAGTGCCAAACTCAAGCTTCGCCAAGAACCTGTCTTCAAGCGCCGCGCGATCGCCCTGCTCGATCAGAGTGTGTAGCTCCGCGCGTGTGACCTCATCGGGGTCCTCGCGCATCCAGGTGGTAGCTCGTTGCGTGAGTGAATCGCTTGGGTCCAATGGCATCGCGACGCGCACTCTACTGCAATTTAGCTGACCAAAGAAACCACTCAATCGTCTAGCGCCACCACGCGCCCTGCCCGCGCGACAGCGCAAAGCGCCCCGGTCCCATCAGCGCGATCGACAGCGCCGCGCCCAGGTAGAGCATCTGCAGCTCAACGCGCCATCCCCCAGTCGTGCTCAACCGAAGCACATCCCCCGCATGAACGAGCCACGTCGCGACGAGCATATTGAACGCCAGCACCAACGCCGCGGGGCGCGTAAAAATCCCCACAACGATCGCGACCGGGGCGATCACTTCTCCCACAAAAACACCCACCGAGAGCGAGGCCGGAAGCCCCCGACGGACCAACATCGCGCTGATCCCGCTCACGCCGTGCATGAGCTTGGCCGAGCCGTGAAAGAGCATCAGCCCTGCGACAGTTCCTCGCAAAAGCAACCGACCTAGGTCTTCACCCAGCGCGTTTTTTTCTGACATATGAGACCAGCTCTTTAGACCCCGAAGAGCCACCGCGTCGATGGTTCAGCTCCGCACGTGGCGCTGCGGCACCCCGCCATGGTGACTGGGTAGCGCCACACCCTGGGAGACGGGTCTCCCCATCGCCACGACGTGACAGGTGAGAAAAAGCTCCCATGGTCGCCGCCCTCCGACGCCGAGCCCCTCGCCAAATGTTGAGAACTGTTGGGAAATCCTAGCGATTGTCTCAACCCTTCGGTGCTCCCATGTGAACGGCCCGAGGTTTGCTCAGCATTTCACACGATGGCGTCTGTGTCTCAAACCCCCACTACACCGCTGTGCGTCCATGACGGCGCGGGTGTGTCTGATTCGCAGGAATATGCGATCGATCTTGGGACAAACGCTTGCGCTGGTCCACTGACACCCGATAGCATCTCAGTCGTGATGTTTCGTCGCCTTCGGGCTTGGTTGGCGGACACAAACACCACTTCTTCAATTCAGGCGCTTGCCAACGATGAAGAAGGAGCGGTTTTTGTAGAGTACCTAACACTGACACTTTTGGTGGCTGTGTTGTGTGCTACGGCAACTCTGACGCTGGGCGACCCGCTCATGCGTTTGTTTCGGTTTCAGCAAGCGGTCATCCTCACGCCCCTTCCCTGATTGGGCGAAAGGGTCTGCGGAAGATTTGCTTCCGTGTCCGTCGTATCAACTCGTCACTGCTCACACTTCGCGACCCATCCGTCGCACGATCCACAGGAGAGAACACCATGGCCAAGATCAACAGCGAGAACGCAATTCAGACGAACAGCATCAAGTCCCTTGCGAAGGACACCGAGGGTCTGTCGACCGTCGAGTACGTGATCATTCTGTTCTTGATCGCCATCATCGGTATCGTGGCATGGCGTCAGTTCGGTTCACAGGTCAAGACCAAGGTCGAAGCTGGCACCACGCAAGTCGGCGGTCTGTGATCCCACCGCTCGTAAGAGCGTGACGATCGTCTTCGCGAGGTACCAGAGCGCAGCGTAGGGGCCAACGTCCTTTCGCTGCGTTCTTGCTTCGTGTCGAGCCTTCGTGGACGCGCGATTTGCGGTCCCATCTTGGCAGCCTCGTCTGGCAAAGTGTCTGATCGGCAATGTGCGTCCCCGGAGGGTCGACATGAGGGACTGGATTCCACCGCTGATGAGTTGGTTGTGTGTACTGCTCGCTGCGATCGCAGCCGGTACAGACTTCCGCACGGGAAAGATTCCCAACTGGCTTACGTTTCCACCGTTGGTGGTCGGGCCTTTTATCTGGCTAATCTACGGCGGGGGCCGAGCGCTTAATACTTGGCCGCTGTTTGCCTCGTTTTTGGGCTCGTTTCTCTCAGCCCTCATCTGCGGCGGGACGCTCTATGTGGGTGTCTATCGCAAACGAATCAGCGGAGAGCACGCGATTGGCGCTGGAGATATCAAGCTCTTCGCAGCCCTCGGCGCACTTGGCTTGGTCTCGTTGGGCATCGAGTCCATGTTCTATGCGGTATGCACCGGCACGATGTTCGCATTGGCTCGGTTGGCATGGCGCGGAGTGCTCTTAACGACCCTCGCCAACGCCTCGTTTATTCTGCTCAATCCTCTGTTGCCCAAGCGACACCAGCGTGAACTCTCCCGTGAAAACCTTACGAAGATGCGATTTGGTTCTTCCATCTTCGTGGGTGTTCTCATCCATGTCCTCTCGACACGCGGCAATCGTCCTTTCTGAACCCTCCGCGCACCTTTTAGGAGGAATCCTCTGATGGCTGCTCTACCTATCGAAGTACAGACCCCCACCGACGATGCACCCCTTCTCCGTAACGAGTCCGGAACGGCTTATACGGAAATGTTGGTGTGTTTCATGCCGATGTTCTTAATGATCACGTGCCTGATCCAGATGGCGCTGATGAACGTCGCGCACTTGATGGTCCAACACGCAGCGGTTCTCGCCGCTCGGGCTGCCATCGTAGTGCTCCCGGACAACCCGGCATGTTACGACGGCACCGAGCAAAATCAGCTCGCAACTGGCGCCACAGGGGATGAAAATATCATCCAGTCTTTTCTGGGCTCGCTTGGAAGCCGCACCCCAATCCCTTCGGACTTTGGTGGCCTCGGCAACCTGATCCCTGCAGGTTCACGCACCGGCGACGCGAGTGACCCTCAGAACGTTTTCTCTCAGACAAACAATCGCTACATGGCGATTCACTCTGCAGCGAGCATGCCCCTCATGGCACTCGCACCCACACCTTTGATGCTCCGAAGCCGCACGGCAAACATCGGACAGGCGCTCGCAGCAGGTGGCCCCGGAGCGCTCCTCGCGCGCATGGGCACCGCGCTGGTTTACAACCGCGCAGGCTTGGCCGTGACGTTTCTCAACAACGGAACCTACACCAACTCTTTTGGTGAGCGCGACATGGTGACAGCTCGTGTGACCTACGCGTTCAACTGCGGAGTGCCCCTGGCTCGCAGCGTGATGTGCAAAGACGCGCTCGGTATCCGCTATCCCACCGCGGACGCCGTCCGTCGTGCGGTCGGCGGTGTGCTCAGTGGTCCCCTGACCCCCGGCGCGGTCATCGGCGCAGTCGGCGCGATCCGTGACGCCGAGCGTAGCGCTGCAGAGTCAGATCCCGGAGCAGCCGAGCTTCGGACAGCTCCCAACTCGGCAGGACTCTTGATCGGAATGGTTACAGGCCAGCGCTTCGCAGTCGTGCGCGGCGAGGCTTCGATGCCCAATCAGGGCGCAGGGTACGGTTACCGCAACGAGTGTGGTCACCGCGCAGCAGACACCAACAACAACGACGAGTGCCAATGAAGATCGACGCACGCACACTCCGCAATCGCGCGGGCGCTGCGACAGCCGAACTTCGCGACGATGAGAGCGGCGCGATGATGATCATCGGTCTGTTCTTCGCGCTGTTCCTTGTCGGAGCGCTTTACTACCTCTTGGGAATCGGAGCTTCGATTCTGTACCGAGAGCGCATGCAAGACGCTGCTGACAGCGCCGCCTTCGCAGGCGCAGTGCTCAAGGCACGCGGCATGAATCTCATCGCGTTGATCAACATTATCATCGCCGCTTTGCTCGCGATTCTCATCGCGATCTATGCGTCGTATCTCATGTTGTTAGCGCTCTCCATCATTCTCGCTGGGACGTGCGCGGCCTCTGCCTTTCCCCCATTGGCGTGGTTGGCCTTCACTTGCGCCCTCATTCAGCCAGCTGCGAACGGCGCTAACGCGCTGCTTCGTGTCTACAACTCACTGCGGACTCCCCTTACCAACATGATGAAGTTGGGAAACAAGGCGGCAAACGCAGTCGCAGTCGCTGCACCGGTTGTCGCAGCAGGTGCTTCGGCCTTGCGAGTAAGCACCGCGTACAGCCCACCCGCCACCGTGGGAGTGTCTATGGGCAATCCCCCCGTCGGACGACTGCCCGCGCGCAACGCTCCCTTCGCCGAGACCTGCCGCAAGGCCAAAGAGTTTGCTCAGGACATCTTCGCTTGGCCGGCCGAACAGATCCCCGTCATTGGTCCCGTGTTGGGCCGCGTGATGCGCTTTCTCTCGGGTGGCTTTGTCGAGGCCGCGGCCATTGTCGTGTGTGAGGGCGGCTCGCCTCCTGACGTGCGCGCTCTCGCTTCGCCCGAGGGCTCCGACCACGCGGGAGTGATCCTTCCGCGGACAACCGACGCTTCGAACTGTGTGGACAATGGAGACGGCGACGCGTGCGATCGTTGGGCTGCTTGGCTGCGTCGTTCGAACTGGGATGAGCGTCAGGGCATCTGCCGTGACTACGGCTTGTTCAACGCGACGCTCCCTGCGGGGTCAAACGCTGCAGACTGTGACAACCGCGTCAATGGCGCTACGCGCACCTGCTTCGATGACGGTGCTCGCCGTCGGTGGAACTTTACCTACGGACTTGAAGAGACCTGGGAAGTGTTCGAAGGCGAGGCCGGTGTTGTGACCACGCGCCGCCCCGACTCGCGCGGACTCAGTGTTCGTGCCAGCGATCGACCCCTCTGCGGACCCAACGGACTGTGGAGCACCACGCGAGACATTGATGGTGGCCAGTGCGTGGACACACGCACGATCGTCATCGAGCCCGCACCTCCTGCGCCGCTGCCCTCGCGTGCATCGACCATCACAGAAGCTCGCCAGATCGCGCGTGACGCAGCTCGCATTGCGTCCGCTGGATCACCCATGGGTGTGCGTATGACCTTCACGGTCAAGTACACCAAGGTCCGTAAGATTCTCCAGTGCAAGGAAGAGCCTGGTCCGCGCCCCGCTGCGGCCGTGCAGTCGGTGAGCGGTTGTGACAAGACTGCTCTCTGGGTCGTGCCTCAGAGCTTGCGGATGGGCGACATGCCCTTCCAACAGTGGGGCTTGGTCCTCGGAAACGATCCTCAATCCGATCGCTTTCTACCCGGTGTGAGCGCTGCCAATCGCTTCAACCGCAGCGGCGGAAGTGACATCGGAACCGTTGGCCAAATCGCCTCGACGCTTGGCCGCTTCTCGTATGCTCAGTCTGAGTTCTACTTTGCGGGAGCTGAAGTCGGAGACTCTAAAGAGTGGCTCTGGCACATGTCCTGGACTGCGCGGATGAGACGGGTACGCATGCCCACAAACAGTGGCGCTAACGCAGCCGCAGCCTCAGGCGGCGGTGGAGGCGGATTCAGCGGCTTTAGTCTCAACGGCATCGCAGATGCGCTGATCATTCACTGAGAGATCGAAGGAGCAGAAGCCATGCTAGGACGCCGATCACGACTGGGCCGATTTCTTCGCCGATTCATTAAAAGTGAGCGCGGTGCGGTCTACACAGAAGCAGCCATCACATTGCCCTTCTTCATTATGATCTGGGCATTCATGATCTACTCGCATCGTTTGGTGTCAGCCAAGATCAAGAACAACGCTGTCTCCAAGGGCTGCACGTGGGCATACGCTCTGAACTATTGCGAAAACACCGGTCTTCCGGCGCAATGCTCTTCAACACGCTTCTCGACTGCACCGCCCGCGACCTGGGATGACAGCGACGTAGCGTCGTTCTTCTCGAGTGTCCCAGCGCTCTCCACCGTATCGGACATTGTGCTCGGCAAGGGCGCGTACGGCGAGCGTACCGATTCGGTCGCGCGGCCTGCGTACATCTCGGGAGGGGGCGCAGGCCCCTCGGATGTTCGCTCTCGCCACGCGGTGAGTTGCAACACCAAGCCCACCACGGTGGGCCAAATTCTTCGTGACCTCTTCAGTGCTCTGTTTCGACTCTGAACGAATTGAGAGGACCTATCCATCATGCGCAACTGGCTTCAATTCGCTCCTAATGTCTTCCGAGTCGGAGCACTTGCTCTCTGTGTCGGCAATGGTGTTCTCGCTGTGGCTATCAAAGCCGCTGCGGACACATCGCGTGAAGGCATGGTCGCCGTGGGTCGCAGCATGCTGCGCTACTCGGACGGCCGAGCACTCTCTCAGGCACGCACGCTGTCCCTAAACGGCGCGCGGCTTAAGTTCTCCACTGGTTCGACGCCGGACAGTGTGCGTCAAGTGATTGATCACTACGCTGCAGACTGTCGCCGCAACGACGGGCAGCTTGGTGAGCAATTTCGCAGCATGCTTCCGGCTCTCCGTGAGCGTTCCCAAGCGCCTGCTCCTGCGACTCCGGACTTTGCCGAGACGGCCGACAGCTTCACGATGTTTCGCTTCTCGGGCGACTCCGAGGGCATGCTCTTTTGCTTCGACGTCGGAACGGCCCGCATGGATCTTCGTGAGTTCTCACGAAGGCTTGAGCAGGTCGCGGCAACGGGTGATTTGAGCAAGGTTGGCAACTTTCGTTACGTGTTTGCATCACGAGCGACACCCTCGGATCGAAGCACGCACATTGTGGGCTTCTGGGGCGACGGATCGCCTGTGAATGTCACCACCATGTTTCCTGCCACGGGAGACGCGCCTGGTCGCGAGGTGACTGGCGCTGCACGGCCCACTGGGTTGCGGCGTATGTTTAACGCATACGAGGTGGGTGTTCCGTACTCGCTCAGCATGTACTCCGGAACGGTCCCCATCGGTCGTGTTGAAGACCAGCTCCGCCGCGAGATGGTCTCCAATGGGTGGCAGTTGATCCCGCACAATCACCAGCAAGCCGGTCGACCCAACGAGCGCCTGTTCGTGTTCGAACGTCAGAACAACAACCTCACCTATTTTCTCAATCAAGAAGAAGGCATCACACAGGTTGTTCAGTTCGCCGAAGAAGGTTCAGCTTCTACGCGATAGCCACTGCGACTCTGCGTTGTGTTTTGGGGGCTCGCAGGGTCAACTTCTATGAAGCATGCGTCGTGGTGGTTTGTGGCAGCCGCGATGCTGTTTCTCTATGCCTTGCGCGCAGAAGCGGTCTTTACGCAAGACACCTTTTACTCGCTTCGCATGGGGCAAGAGACGGTGGCTTCGTGGACGAGTCAGGGCCTCGCTGCTGGACCGCTTGAGCACACCGACGCGTGGGTTCATGTCCAGTGGCTCGCGCATCTCGCGCTGTTCGCGGTGTTTCAACTGATGGGTCTCAAGGGAGTTCTCTTTGTCCGCGCGCTGTTGAGCTCGTGGGCTGTCGCGAGCGTCGCCACGCAGGGTGCGAAGGACGACCCTCACTCGCTTCGTTTGGCAGTGTGGGGACTGATCGCCATTGCGGTCATCAGTCCGTTCTTGGCAGTCCGTGCTCAGTCGTTGGCCGAGCCTCTGTTCGTCGCGGTCTTGCTCTTGTCACGGCGCAAGGTGTCGCCGGGACAGCTCGCCCAGATCGGTGTTCTAGGCGCCCTGTGGGCCAACGTGCACGGCTCCGTCGTGCTCATCAGCGCGATCTTGTTCGTGGCGCTTGTGGGCCGCTGGAAAGACCACTCGCGCAATTCACGAGCGATGCTCTTCGTGGCCGCCGTCGGATCGCTGGCCCTCCCGCTGCTCACTCCCTTCGGTCTGCGCGGGATCGTCCACTACCAGGCGACAGCGCTCAGCCCCTTGGTGCGCGCCTCGGTCGAAGAGTGGGCAAGTGCGACGATCGCTGAGACTCCCGTTTTCTTTGCGGCGGTGCTGTTGTTGGCCGCCGTGGCCTTCCGCGCGCGTGTGTGGCGCTGGGACCTGAGCTCGTTGATGTTGTGCGCGGGGCTTGCAGGGGTGGCTTCGCGCTCGTTGCGACATGAGCTCTGGTTTGCGCTCTGTTTTGCATCCGTTGGCCCGACGTGGCTCCCGCGCGCCCTTGCGCCAGAAACCTTGGCGTTTGTCGCAACGCGTGACCCCATGCCCGTCGCCCGAGCTCTCGTGGCGGTCTCGGTCCTGGCATTGGGTGTTGCTGGAGCCCGCGCGGAGTCTCGCCTCTCGCACGATGGCGTGCAGGCGCAGGCGCGCTGGCTCGCAGATCAGCCTCAGGGTGTGAGTCTCCATGCAGACCTCTGGCTGACAGAGCGTGGGAGAATGGCCGAGCCCACAAGGCTGGCGGCTCGGCTATCTCGCGATGTTCGCATGGAGCGATGGACGCCGATGGACTTCGAGTGTGCCGGGCAGATGCGTGGATGGAGAGCGCTTCGATCTGGAATTTGTACAGCGGATTTGATTTGGGTAGACGCCGCGCGAGGGCGCCCATCGCAGGCCGCTCTCCACGAAGCAGGCTGGGAAATTGTGCGAGAGGCCCCCGCAGGGCGCGCGTTGGTTTTGCGTCGCCGCGCGATTCGAGTGCCTCAATGACGCGTGCTCAGTAAAATCAGAAGCCACGAGGCAGATCTGGCGCTGTAAAATGTCTGAAGTCCTGTGATAGCGTCTGGCGCATGTTGCATGGTCACAGTCAGCTGACGCACGGCATGTTGTCGCCATGCCCACAAGAAGAGACGGTGCGAGAATGAATCGCAAAGCGCTGTGGGTTTCGGTGGCGGCGGTACTTGTTGGGTTGCTTCTGCTCGTTGTTTATCAACGGCAGTTTGAGCGTGAGACCTCTGGAGGCCCGAAGATCCGAATTTTGTTCGCGGTCAATGACCTGGTCTCCGGAGAGGCACTGCAAGCCGCGAAGCTTGGGTTTCGAGAGATCCCTGAGGCCTATCTTGAGGACCGTCACATTCGTCAGTCGGACATGAACCGAGTGATTGGTGTGCAGATGGCCACCGCGGTCCGAGCCAACCAGGCGTTGCTCTGGACGGATTTGGCCACGACTTCGAGTGGCCGACGTGACCTGTCGCTTTTGGTGCGCACCGGGATGCGCGCGGTGACAATCCGCGCAGACTCGACGTCAAGCTTCAGCGGTTTGATCCGCGCAGGCGACCGCGTTGACGTGTTGGCCACGATGTCTCGGACCAACGGCGAAGGCGAGCGCGTCACGCTGCCTCTTTTGCAGAACGTCTTGGTGCTTGCCGCGGGCAGTGACCTTGGTGGAGAGCAGGCCGCAGCGCAGCCTGGTGGAGCCGCCAGCACGACGGCAGGCAGCGCTCAGCCCCGCACGGACGTGACCATGATCACGCTCACGGTGAGCCTCGAAGAAGGCGCGCTGTTGGTGTTCGCGCAAGACCGCGGACGACTGTCGTTGGTCATGCGCAACCCGGATGACATCAACATGATTGAGGGGCTGCCTGAGACGACGATGAACAACTTGATTCAGAGCCGCGATCAGCAGCAACAGCGTGTGCGTGGCACCCCAGCGCCACAGCCGCAGCGCATTGAGAACATCACCGGAGCGCGATGAGCAAACCTATGCGAATGATGAAGAAAACTGCGATTTTCGCAGCGATGAGCTCGGTTCTGAGCGGCTCGATGGTGTACGCCCAAGCGCGTCCGAGCACCGGAGCTGCCGCTACGCCGCCACAATCAGCGAGCACAGAGATCTCGCTCGCGACCAACGAGCAGTACTCGATCCCGGCCAACGGGATTCGAAGCTACTCCGAGGGGACACCCGGGATTGTCGACGTGCGAATTCCGTCGGATGGCTCGCGCATTTTGCTCGTGGGTATGCGCGCCGGTCAGACCTCGCTCTTGGTGATTCGCAACGACGGTTCGCAGCAGACCTACACGATCAACGTGTTTCGCCTGCCCATGGAGACCGTGCGCTCGCAGACGACCCAGCTCTTGCAGGGCTACTCGGGCGTCAGCATCAACCAAATCGGCGGCCGTTTGTTTCTCGAAGGCGGCGTCGCAAACGAGCAACAGCAGCGTCGTGTGGGGCAAATCGCGACGCTCTATCCTGGCCAAGTCGAGTCGCTGGTCACCGTGGATCCCACGATCGTCGAGCGGCGGATCAACGTCCGCGTTGACCTGTACTTTGTCGAGCTATCGCGCCAAGCGAGCTACGTGTTTGGTGTGCGTTGGCCAGCGGCTTTCGGTGCCTCGGGCCAAGCTGACTCTGCGCGATTGAACATGCAGTGGCCCTTGGGCATGGGCGCGCCGAGCTTTAACCTCTCGGGGATTGTCACGCAGGCGCTCCCCAGAATTGATCTCGCCAGCAACGCGGGATGGGCGCGCGTCCATCGCCAAGCGACGCTGGTCACGGCCAACGGAGTCGAGGCAAAGTATCGCTCGGGTGGTGAGGTCAACGTTCGGGTTGCAAACGGGCTCACCTCGACAGTGCAAGCGATCGCGTTTGGGACTCAGTTGTCGGTCACTCCGCGGTTTGATCCCAGCACTTCACGAGTGGATGTGCGGGTGACGGCAGACATCTCTGAGCTGGTCGAGAACGGGACGGATATCCCTGGGCGCAACATCTCGCAGGTCGAGACGCTTGTGAATTTGCAGCTCGGACAGTCCATTGTGCTCTCGGGCATGCGCGGGCGCACGATGACGGTGGGCTCGAATGGTCTGCCGGGGCTGGCTCAGATCCCGATTGTGGGTGCGCTGTTTGGTGCGCAGTCGCGTCGTGATTCAGAGAACGAGATGGTGGTCTTTGTTGTGCCCACGGTGATCGAGGGCATGAGCCGACAAGCCGAAGACCGTGTGGCCAACGCGCTGCGTTCGTACGAAGAGTTTGGCGGCAACGTGGGCGACGCGAGTCTGCTCCCGAGGCCTGCCGCTGCGACGGGTGCTGCGACTCCGTCGCGCTAAGCACTCATGCGCGAGTTGGTCTTGCGGGGTCGTTAGAGGCAGGTAAGTTTCGATGGCAATTTCGCTAACGCTCACGATCGAGACGCCGGGCGCCTCTGCAGACACATTCGAGATCCCCGCGGACGATGAGATCACGATTGGTCGCGATGAGGGCTGCACTGTGGTGCTCGCTTCTCCTGAGATCTCTCGGCGTCATTTGACCTTTGTGGCCGGCCCGATGGATGTCGAAGTGCGAGACAGCTCGGCCAACGGAACACGCATCGGCGACGCGCGATTGCATCGCACGGCCGCGAGGATTCCGTTTGGGACGCCGATGTTTGTGGGCCCCTACATTGTCCGCGTTGAGGGAGTCACTGGCATGCCCATGCCGGTGCAGCAAATGCATCCGCAGCACATGCAGCACCCGCACGCCCAGCCTCCCCCGCGACCCCCCATGAACGCCCAGGCCACGCGTGCGCCCAACGCGGGCCCAGTGGCGGTTCCGCCCATGCGTCCTGCGGGTGTCCAGGCACAGATGCAGGGAAGCCCCACAGGGCAAGCAGGAGGGGCCCTTGAGCCTGGCAGGGCTCCTGGGGGACCCACCGCGGCGGTGACCGTGCTCACGCGCAAGAAGATCCACAGGATGCTCTTAGAGAACCTGGATCTCGCGAGCGTGGATCGCACGAAGATGGACGACAAGGTGATGCGGCCCCGTGTGCGCGACGCGCTCACCCGGATCATTGCGCAGCTTCAGGGCGAGATCCCAAGTGGAACCGACCTCGACGCCCTCAAGCAAGAGATGGCTGACGAGGCGCTGGGGCTTGGGCCGCTTGAGGCGTTTTTGGCCAACCCGACGATCTCTGAGATCATGGTCGTGGACTCGCAGACGATTTTTATCGAGCAAAAAGGCAGGCTCGTCCGCGCCGACGCGAGGTTTACCGACGACGAAGCGGTGCGCGCAGTGATTGAGCGCATTGTGACTCCATTGGGTCGTCGTATTGACGAGAGCACGCCCTTGGTGGACGCGCGGTTGAAAGACGGCTCGCGTGTGAACGCGGTGATTCGTCCGTTGGCGCTCAAGGGCTCGTGCATCACGATCCGTAAGTTCTCAAAGTCGCCGTTGCGGCTGCCTGACCTCGTGCGCTTTGGCGGCATGACTGAGCAGATGGGAAAGTTTCTTCTTCGGAGCGTGAAGGCCAAGAAGAACATCGTGATCTCTGGCGGTACGGGCTCGGGAAAGACCACGCTGCTCAACGTGTTGTCCGCGGCGATCCCTGAAGAAGAGCGCGTGGTGACCATCGAGGACGCGGCCGAGCTGCAGCTCTCGCAGTTGCACGTCGTGTCGCTTGAGTCCAAACCACCCAACATGGAAGGCAAGGGCGAGTATTCGATCCGCGATCTGGTGAAGAACGCGCTTCGTATGCGTCCTGACCGGATCGTGATCGGAGAGTGCCGTGGTGGCGAAGCGCTGGACATGCTTCAAGCGATGAACACGGGCCATGACGGCTCGCTCACCACGACCCACGCGAACTCGCCGAAGGAAGCCATCGCGCGCCTTGAGACCCTCTCGCTGATGAGCGGCCTGGATCTCCCCTCGCGGGCGATCCGTGAGCAGATCGCAAACAGCGTGCACTTGGTGGTGCAGCAGTCGCGGTTTAACGATGGTTCGCGTCGTGTGACCAACATCACTGAGGTGTGTGGCATTGAGGACAACGGTGAGATTGTCCTCCGCGAGATCTTTAAGTTTGTCAGGACTGGGACATCGGCCGAGGGCAAGGTCGTGGGCGAGTTTCGCGCGACGGGTTACCTGCCTTCGTTCTTGGATACGTTTATTGCGTACGGCCTTATCGAAGGGAGTGACTACCTGTGATCCTCTCGAAATGGACTCTCATTGGGTGGCTCGCCGCGCTGTTGATTTCGGGCGGCATCGGCTTGGCGCTCTGGCACTTCATCACCGACAAGAACGGCGCGCCGTATCGCGCGTTTGTGAACTACGCGGCGGACCTTGAGCGCTTGTTGCGATTGCAATACATCCCAAACACGGGCGTAAAAATCGCGACACAGCAGCTCATCGCGATCGCTGCTTCGTTGATCCTCGGGACGCTCTTCAAAGAGCCGCTGGTGTATCTCGTGGCGGTGGTCGGAGCGATCGCGCCGAAGGTTCACCTCGAGCGTGGGCTCAACAAGCGTCGGCTCGCGATTGACGCGGTGCTTGACACGTTCTTGGTGGCGTTGGCCAACGCGCTCAAAGTGTCGCCCTCGCTCGGCGATGCGCTCCGCTCGACCGCGATGCTGATCCGCGGGCCCATTCGCGAAGACGTCGAGTATTCGCTCAAAGAGTACAACCTCGGGACGCCACTCGATCAGGCGCTGATGAACATGGGGCAGCGCATTGAATCGCGTACATTTTCGTCGGCGATGGCCACGCTCTTGATTGGCCGCACGACCGGCGGTGATCTCCCAAAGATCCTTGAGCGCTCGGCTGCCACGTTGCGCGAGATGGCGCGACTCGAGGGCGTTGTCCGCACCAAGACCGCAGAGGGAAAGAGCCAAGCCTACGTGCTGGGCGGGATGCCCTTCGTGATGATCCTTGCGCTTCAGGGGCTAGATCCCTTGTGGCTCAAGCCCTTGTGGACCAATTTTATTGGCTACCTTGTGTGTGGTGGCGCGGCGACCCTTTGGATCGCGGCGATCATCGCGGCGCGCAAGATTCTCAACGTGGACGTGTAAGAGGTTAGGGACAAATGTCATCTTCGACGTTCATCCTTCAGATCGCCGGGACTGCCCTCGTGCTCGCGGGGATCGCGATCTTTTTGTACGCATTTTTGTCGCTCGAGAGCGCTCCGCGCACGGTGGTGGGTCTCAAGGGGCTCAAGCGCGCGATCGCGATCAAAGAGGGCGGATGGTTTGCGAGCGTCGAGCCCATGGTGCGCTTCTTGGCGGCCCGGGTTCAGGGGATTAAGTTCTTTGATCGCTACCGGCCTGACATTGATCAACAAGTGCTCAACGCCGGAGAGATCTTGGGCTTGTCCTCGGACGAGTACATCGCGCTCTCGTTGCTCGCGGGCGTGATGGCGACGGGCATGGGCATGGTGATGTTTTTGCTCGTCCCCGAGACGTTTAGCCCAGTGTTTGTGATCATGCTCGGCGCGCTCGGGTTGATGAGTGTGTATTTGCAAATCTCGGGCATGGTCGCGGACCGGTTGAAGCAGATTAACCGTGGGCTGCCGTACGCGATTGACCTCGCGTCGTTGGCGATGGGCGCGGGCTTGGATTTTCCGGGTGCGCTGCGGCAGGTGACCGAGAAGGCGCCCGACAAGGGCGACGCGCTCGTAGAAGAGCTCTTGCGCATTCAGAACGAGCTCGATCTCGGTCGCACTCGCAAACAAGCGCTCGAGGGGTTTGCCGAGCGTGCGCCCACGGACGCGGTCAAAGACTTTGTTCAGTCCGTGATTCAGTCTGAAGAGAAGGGCAATCCGTTGGCGGATGTGCTGACGATTCAGGCCAACACGTTGCGCATGCGTCGGTCGGTCTCGGCCGAAGAAGGTGCGGCCAAAGCGGGCGTCATGATGATCGGCCCCTTGATGCTCATCTTCTTGTGCATTCTGATGATTTTGCTTGGGCCGTTCATCGTGAACATGGCCAGTGGAAAAGGGATTTGACATGAGCACGCCCTCCGTCGAAATCAGCACGCCAGAAGGCGCTCAGTGGTCCGTTGATCTCACCAGCGAGCGCATCTTGGTGGGCAGCTCTCCTGCGTGCCAGATCGTCCTGGATCGCCCTGAGTTTGCACGCGAGCACGTGTTGCTCTCGCCCAGGCCCGATGGCTGCTACGTGGCGCTCGCGCGTGGTGCGCCGACCCCTGTGATGTTCAACGGCGTTCCTATTGAGCGCTCGGTTGTGCCGTGGGGTGCAGAGCTCACGATTGGCGGGGTGCGTTTTGCGCTCAAGAACCAAGACGCGCCGAGCGGCGAGGGCACGGGCGAAAAGAAAGACGAGAAGCCCAGCCCAGTGTTGCTCTTGGCAGCGCTCGTGGGCGTCGCGGTGCTTGGCTACGTGATGCTTGGTGGGGATGGGGGCACTGGGGTCGCGAAGCCTCGCGGCGAGCCCCCTGCGATGTTTGATCCGCTTGAGCGCACGTGCCAAGCCGGCGACGCGGAGCGCGCGGGCGTGATGGCGGCAGAGTTCTCTCGGCGCGCGACCGCCAAGGCCGAACGCATGCCGTTTAGAGCGCAAGACGGGATTGAAGCGGTGGGGCTCTTTGCCAACGCTGCGGCGTGCTTTCGGACCGCGACGCAGGCCGACCGCGCGACACGTGCGATGGAGCAAGCTGGGCAGCTGAAAGACTCGTTGGAGCGTGAGCTTCGCAATCATCGGTTTCGGCTTGAGCGCGCGATCGAGCAAGAGCGCCCCAGCGATGGCGTCGTCGAAGTGCGGCTCATGATGAACCTCTTGCAGCATCGTCCCGGCGAGTATCTCTCGTCACTCAACAACCTTGAGCGACGTCTGGCCCTGCAGGTCGACCGCGCGCAAGCGCAGCGCTGAGTGTTGAACGAGTCTGTGAACAAAGCGAGCGGCCGATGAGAGCAGCACGATGGTCTTCGGGGGGCTGTGCGCTGTGCGCGGTGGCGTTGCTTCATTGTGCAACTACGCAACCCCAACGGCCCTTGGAGAACCCAAACCGACAAGAGCAGACCGAGGCGCTCGAGCGGGTCACTTGGCGCAATCTTGTCGAGCAAGGGCAGAGCGCGGGCGCTGCGGGTGACTACACACGCTCAGAGCAGTATCTCTACGCGGCGATCCAGCGCGGGGGCTCTGCCGCAGAGATCCTCCCGTCGTTGCTACACGTGTGCGTGAGCGCGCGGCGCTACCGGGCGGCGATTGAGTACACGCGGGGTTACCTAGACGAGCACCCAGAGGCGTGGTCTCTGCGCTTTCTTGTGGCGACGATTCACGTGGGCCTGAGTGAGCCGCTCTCTGCGAGTCGTCACCTTGAGCTCGTGCTCGCTCAGAACCCCAATCACGCCGAAGCGCACTTCTTGTTGGCAAGCTTGATGCGTGACGATATCCGCGACATGGGACGCGCGGACGAGCACTTTCGACGCTACCTGGCGCTTGAGCCCACGGGCAACCACGCCGAAGAAGCGCGCTCGGGCTTGCTCACGCGGGTCGAAGACGCCGCCGCGCGCAATCGCGACGGGCAGGCCACTGGGGGCGTGGTGGTGGATGTGCCACCCCCCATGGCTCCTACGCCAGCTCCAGAGCCCCCGCCCGCTCCTGCTCCTGCTCCGCGACCCGTGCGGCCGCCGCGTCGCTGAGCGTCTGGCGAGCGGTTGTCACGACGGGAGAGTGATTCTGCGCGAATCCGTGACTTGGGATCATCCAAACGCGGGTCGTGCTGGCAAAGCGGTGATCTGGGATCCTCGCAGGGGTGCGCGTGTGTGACATCAGTGTGCAGAGACACACAGCAAACGTCGCGTTGTGGGGCGGGACATGCCTGCGATGTCGTCGCGCGGCATTGGGCGGTGTACAGTGACTAGAGCGTCGAGCCATCATGCGTGTGTGCATGGGGTGTCACCACGAGAGATTGCGTGACAAATCGCTGGCGCGGACCCTTCACGAGTGCAGGTGTGAATCGCGATGCCGATCCCAAAAGAAGTATACGAAGAGACGCTGTTGGGATTCTTCGCGCCGATTCGGCCCTTCTTGGACGACCCCAAGGTGTCCGAGGTGATGATCAACGGGCCCAATCAGATTTTTGTCGAGCGACGCGGAAAGCTTGAGCTCACCGACGCGAAGTTCTCGAATGTGGAGTCGTTGATGTCCGCGCTGCGAAATCTCGCGCAGTTTGTGGGCTCCATGATTGACGAAGAGCACCCGATTTTGGAGGGGCGCTTGCCTGACGGTTCGCGTGTCGAGGCCGTGTGTCCTCCGGCTGCGCAAGACGGGCCGATGGTGTCTATCCGGCGGTTCTTTCGAGAGACTCTGACGGTCAACCGGCTAGTCGAGTTTGGCTCGATGACGCCTGCGGCGGCGCAGCTGCTTGAGGCCCTCGTGATCGTCAAGCAAAACGCGATCGTCGCGGGCGGTACGGGCTCGGGAAAGACCTCGATGCTCAACGCGCTGTCGAGCTTTATCCCGGACGGCGAGCGCATTGTCATCATTGAGGACACGCGCGAAGTGCAGCTGCAGAAAGAGCACGTAGTGCAGCTCGAGGCACGACACGGGGACCAAAAGGGCCGCGGCAAAGTGACCATCCGTGACTTGTTTCGCGCGACGCTGCGTATGCGACCCGATCGCATTGTAGTGGGCGAAATCCGCGGCGGTGAGGCACTTGAGCTCGTGCAAGCGATGACATCGGGACACGGCGGGTGCATGGGGACTGCGCACGCGACTTATCCTACGGACACGATGACGCGGCTTGAGACCATGGCGATGATGAGCGACGTCGAGATGCCGTTGTCCGCGCTACGGCTGCAGCTCGCGAGCGCGATTAATCTCATCGTGCAGTGCGCGCGTTTGCAAGATGGCTCGCGAAAACTCACGCACATTACCGAGTGTCGCGGGTATGATCCCCACACGCAGACTTACAATCTCGTGAATCTTTTTGAGCGGCGCTATCACGGTCGGCTCGAAGATGGGACGTTGGAGACGACGTTCGAGGCGACCGGTGAGCTGCCGATGTGCATGGAGCTGGTACACTCGTACAATATTCCGCTTCCAGAGGAGATGTACGAGGCCGCACGACGGAGAGCGATGGAGCACGAAGCATGAGTGCAAATGGGCAGGGCGGAGCGGGCATTGAGTTGGTGCTCACCGCGGGTCGGTCAAACACCGAGCGCGTGCAGTTTACAGCGGCTGTCGCTGCGACGCGCGCGATGGTCGGTGCGGCCGCGACGGCGGATTGGTCGATCGCGGCCCCTGGTCTCGACCCTCAGCACGCAGAGATCGCCTGGGATGGCACAGCGATGTGGGTGCGTGACAACGGCAGCCGCTCAGGCAGCTGGGTCGGTGGCGAGCGGTTGACACAAGAATGGCGTGTTCTTGCCGTTGGAGAAGTGTTGCGGCTTGGGCAAGCGCAGTTGACCACGCAGGGGGTTGGTGCGGGCTCGGGCGAGCGCGAAGAGTTCGAGGACGAAGCGACGCAGATCTCTGGTGGTGGTGCGCCTCGGGCGCCCTCGTCGGATCGAGACGACGGCGAGAGCACGATGATTGTCAACACGGCGGATGTCCCTGTGAGGCCCGCAACGTTGGCTCCACGGGTAAAAGCGGCGACGTCGCCGCCCAAGATCAATGCTGCCAACATGCCGCCCTCGGCGCCTAACTCGAATGTCGCGACCCTCGTGCAGGACGACGGCGGCATGTTGGCGGCGTACGCGCAGCAGATGGCCGCGCAGCACAACTCGGCGAGTGTGCCAGGCTATGGGCAGCCTCAAGGCGCTCCAGTGAACCCGTTTGGCATGGCGCCGTCCTCGGCGTCGACCGCGATGTATCCGTCGCCGGCGTATCCGTCCCACGGGGGAGACTTTGGTCCAGCCGCAGGCGAGATGTCTCTGTTTGGCTCGATTCCGCCTCCCGAAGCGGGCCTGGGCCGGGTAGGACAGAAGGACAAGAAGCTCTCTGAGATCTTGCCCCCACGGACCGCGATTTTGCTCGGTGTCGCGATCATTGCGTCGCTGGGGGTTGGCTTGATGCCTGCGCCCGAGCCGCCCGCGCCGGTCGCGCGACCTGTGCCTCCCGAGCTGCTCGCTCCTCAGCCAGCGTGGCGACCCGCGATTCCCGGAGAGTCGGTGCGCAATGGTCAGCCCGTGTTGTTGCGCGTGAGCGCGGCGCCCGTGGTGCCTCCGGCGCCTGAGCGCCCAGCGCGTCGCCCACCCCCACCGCCACCCCAGACCGCAGAGCAGACTCGCCAGGCAGCGGATTTGCTCCTGCAAAATCGCCCGCGCGAGGCGATGGTGATCTATCAAGCGCTGTTGGCAGCGCACCCTGCTGAGCCGGTCTATCGCGACATGCTCATGTTGTTGCAACGGAGGCTAGAGGCCACCGCGTGCCCTCCAGGGAGCCCTTCGGGTTGTACAGGGCCAGCCCCGCTGGTGTTGCCGCCGTTGCCTGTTGAAGCGGCGCCTGTGCCTGTGCCAGTGCCTGTGCAGGTTGGGCAGACCGTTCCGGTGGCTGATCCGTCTCAAGCTGTTATTGCGCCTGCGGTCGCTCCTGGAGTGCCTGTCGCAGCGCCACCCACTGCGGTCGTGCCGCAAGGAGTCACCCCGTGAAGATTCAATACACTCTGGCGCTCGCGATGATCTTGGCTGCGGGCTGCAAAGAGGGACCCGATACCAAGCGCTACCGTGTGACCTTCGAGGTTCGAGCGGACCGGATGCCTCTCGCGGGGGTGCGCTTGAGTGTGGGCGGCAGACCCGTGGCGCAGACCGACGCGCAGGGTGAAGCACAGCTCGCGCTGCCCGGGACGGATGGCACACAGCACATGGTCACGGTGACCTGCCCGAGCGGGACGCGGAGCCCGGTGAACCCGGTGCAAGTGACGCTGCGGACCCTTGTGTTGGCAGACCAAGCTGCGGCGCGTCGGGGGATTGTGCAGACCGTGGATTGCCCACCCATCGAGCGTACGCTGGGTGTGGTCGTGCGCACAGAAGGCCAGTCGAACATTCCGATTTTTTGGCAGGGTCGCGAGATCGCGCGGACGGATTTGGGCGGCGTCGCACACCTGAGCTTCCGGGTCTTGCCGCAGACGCAATTGCAGCTTGAGCTGCACACGTCAGAGAACCCGTTGCTGCGTCCTGAGAACCCTCGGCAGAATTTTCTCATCGCAGAGACCGATGACATCCAGACCTGGGATCAGACGTTTGCGGTTGAGCGAGCGCGGCCCGCGCGACGCGCCTCGGTCCGTCGATCGGCTCCGACCAGGGGACCGACGCCCATTCGCATCCAGAGTGGCAGCTCGTTTCGGAGCTTTCGTCACTGAGTGTTGACCTTGTCTGTGTGGCGCGCGTTGAGGCTCTGGGGGGTGTGCGCGCTGGGGAGCGCAGGGGCGGGAGCGTGCAAGCCCAAGGTGACCTCTGCCGAGGCTCACACCGCGAGTGCGTGGGAGACCGAGGACGGCGACGCGTGGGCTGCCATCGCGGTGGATGCTGGGAGCGATGTCGGGGGAGACATTGGCTATCAGGGGCCGCCCGTGCTGACTCGCAGCGGTAGGCCCATTGGGTTCTTGCGGTTTGTGCACATGGCGCCTGGGGCAGGGCGGGTGAGGTTTGTCGCAGAGAGCCCACCGCAGTACGAGCCACACCATATGGAGGTCGTGGTCTCGTATGGAGAATCGAGTGGGTATGTTCCGGCGATTAATGTTCCGCATCGGGTGCGGGTGTATCGCGAGGGGGACGACGCAGGCGTGGGGCCTGAGCTTGCCGAGTCGATGATCAGCGATGTGTACAACAACGCGGGGTGCACGGTGGCGTTTGGGGGGCGGGTCGCGTGGCGGCCACGGGCGCGACGGCAGGACCCAGAGGTGCTGCGGCTGGTGCGCGTGATTGACATCCCACGAAGGCAAGCGGGCCAGGGAATGCTTCGGTTTATGACTGGGTATTCTCGTGTCGGGCCTGTGGACATTGTCGAGCGCGGCGAGGCGATGTACAGCGCGCTCCCGTACCTGCAGATGACCGGGATGCGACGCCTAGAAGGGGGCGCGCACGAGATCACTTTGGTGGGCGAAAACGGTGCTCCGGTTGCGCCTGCCATTCGGTTCAATCTCCCCGCAGGGGAGGTGCACACGTTGTGGATTCACGGCGACCGCGGAGCAGGGGCGGCGCCCACTGAATCTCCGCGGTATTTGCTAACAAACGACATCCCCCCCGAGCGCATCGGTCCGGATTTTACGGGTGAAATGCCTGTGTATCGCTGAGGTGGTGGTAGGCTCGGCGCTATGCGTTTGCGTTGGTGTGTAGCGTTTGGGTGTCTCGCGGCGGCGACCACGAGCTGTTCGGAGATGCGTGGGTTTCCTACGGATACGTTGAGCGGAAGCGACGCGTCGACGCAGGACGTGCAGAACGACTTGGCCACGCCGATGGATGTCGCGATGGACCAGGTCACGCCGCCCGAGGACAGCGCGCCCGGTGAAGACGCGGTCGGTCAGGACGCCGTGGTGCGACCTGACGTGGCCATCGGGCCCGTCGATGAAGTGATCCGCTTGCCCGGCGCCGCGATGAACGCGGACACGCTCTTTGCGGACCCACCCGTGGCGGGTGTCCCTGCACCGACGATTGTGTATCCCACGTCGGGGACAGTGATCCCGCCCAACCTGACGGGGCTTGAGTATCACCTGCGTGGACCGAGCGGCGTGCAGCTGTTTGAGCTGTCTTTTGTCGGTCGCAATGGTCGCGTGCGTGTGTACAGCACGTGCACTGCCGTGGCCGATGGGTGTGTGGTCTCGCTCACGGACGAGGCGATGGGGCACATGGCCAACGCGTCGATCGGTGGCGAGCTCGCGGTGAGTGTGCGCGCGCGCACGAGCGCTGGCGCGGGCATGGCGGCGACTGGGCGCCTCGGGATGTCCTCGAACGAGATGCGCGGCGGCGTGTACTACTGGAGCTCGGCGGGCGCGATTATGCGCTACGAGTTTGGGCTCCCAGGAGCACGACGAGAAGCGTTTTTGCAGGGCGATCCGATTAACTGTGTGGGCTGTCACGCGCTCTCGCGAGACGGCACGCGGATGAGCGTGGGCCGAGGGATTCCGGGGCCGGCGGTGTCGAGCACCTACGACGTGATGTCTCGGATGACCGTGGGCGGAAACTACGGATCGAACTTTGGGACCTTCTCGCCGGACAACGCCAAGCTGCTCACGTCCAACGGGGCCACGCTCACTGTTGTGGACACGATGACTGGGATGGCTGTCAGTGGGTTTCCGACGGGCACGCAGGGCACGCAGCCCGACTGGTCGCCCGATGGGGCCAACATTGTGTTCTCGCTGCCCGCGATGCCGCCCCCGCTGGGCTTTGGGCAGCCGGGGCACAACGCGCCCGCGAATCTTATGCTCATGGCGTACAACAGCGGCACGGGGCGCTTTGGCTCTACCCGTGTGCTCGTGTCTGCGATGGGCGAGAACAACTATTATCCGAGCATCGCGCCGGACTCTTCGTGGGTGTTGTTTAACCGCTCGTCGGGCGGCTCGTACGACGCCCCGGATGCGCAGCTCTGGGCGGTCTCTACCACGCACGCGCCGGTGCGGTTGCAAGCCGCAGATGGCACTGGCGACCTCGGAAACTCTTGGCCGCGGTGGTCACCGTTTCGAGACACCTACGACGGAACGACGCTGTATTGGCTCACGTTTTCGAGCCGACGTGACTACGGCTTGCGCCTTCGCAACCAGAGCATGGCGCGAGACAACCAGAAGGTGCAGCTCTGGATGGCGGGCTTTAGGCTCGACCGCTCTGAGATGCGGCTTGATCCCTCGACGCCAGCGTTTTGGCTGCCATTTCAGGCGCTCAACGCGGGCAATCACATCGCGCAATGGACCGCGCAGATCCGTCGTCGCACGTGCACCGCGGACACGGAGTGCGCGCCGGGCGAGCGATGTGTTCCGCTCGCGACCGTGGGCGGGAGCCGCTGCGTAGGCGGCGGATAAGCGCTACTCGCGCTCGGTGCTGTACTGCCGCCCCGTGTCCCACACGATGCGGTAGGGCCGCGCTTGCACAATGATCATTTCGCGCGCGGGGGTGACCAAGAACTCGATGTCCATCGCGCGTCCGTCGAGCCAGTTGCCCCCTGGGATAAATCCCGAGTGAATGAGTGACAGCGCAGACGAGAGCGAGCGCACCTCGGGGTCGCTCAGGATCGTGCGCCCACCGTTGCGTGACGAAGTGGACAGCCGCTCGATAAAGCCGGGCGGTGGGTACGTGTAAAAGAACAACTGCTCTGGAATTTCGCCATTCGAAGCGCTGGTGACGCCCTCATCACGGACCTGGGCGTTGATGAAGTGCCCAGGGCGGTTGGCGTCAAACGGGTTGCCTGTGATCGCGACTCCGGTGGCGGCGGCCCCATCGACGCTCTCTTGGACGAGGACGGCCATGGCGACGCGGGGCTGTGCGATGCGAAAGTACGAGCGCTCTTCGTAGGCTTGGTAGTTCCAGACGCTGGACCAGACCTCGCGGAGGCCATCGGCGAGCTGCGCGTCGGTGAAGGCCGCGGGGATGGCCGTGGAGCTGTAGAGCCCTGCGCCATTAAACCCCTCGAGGTCTTCGGCGTTGGTGCTCGAACGCAATCGTACACGGTGTCCGCTGGCCACGATCTGCGCGATGCGTGCGCGAACTGCGCGCAACAGCGCGGGATCCACCGGTGCGCGGCGGATGTGTGCGCGCAAATTGGTGAGCGCTTGTTGGCGCGCCTCGGGGTTGTCACTGAAGGCTGTGCTGCGAAGATATCCCTGCAATTCTGCTTGGATTCCGTCGCTGCGCATGTGAGCGAGGTACGCTGAGAAGGGCACGACGAACCCGGGCGGGACGCGAAATCCTCCGTTGCGGATCCGAGCGACCTCGCCGAGCTGTGCGGCTTTGGCTCCGGCGATGCGCACATCGGTGCGTCGCAAATCGCTGACAGAACGCAGCTCAGAGAAGCGCTCGTCGAGCTCGGGGGTAAAGTCCACCGAGGGTCTGCGCGAGGCCCACGAGCGCTCGGCGTCTTGCTGCGTCGCGGCCTCGACGGACCACTCTTGTCCGGTGACACGGAGGCGCACCAAGCGGCCATCGAGCGCGCGCAGCGCCGTGTTGGTCATGGCGTCGCGGAGGGCCATGTTGGGCGTGCCGCGGTTGGCCGAGAGGATCGCGATGTGGCTCAAGGGCGTCTGCAATTGTGCAGTGATGACACCACTGCAGACGGGCAGATCCAGGGGGACGTCGGAGAGCACGACGAGGTCGGTGCGGCGCACGGTGGCGGGGGTCGGCGCGGTGGTGTGAAACCGGAGGTATCCGTAGGCCTCGCCAGTGTTGAGCGCTTGGTAGTGGGTGTTGGCGAAGAGCTCGTTGGTGGTGACGACGGGGATGCGCGCGCGGATGGTGTCGATCGCGGCGAGGTGCTGCGAGGCGATCGCGTGAAAGCGCAATTCTCGGCCAAAATACAGGCGATCACGGACTCGCTCAAACGCGGCCATTGAGCGATCAGGCGCGTAGACGTCTTGCGCGATGAGCTCAAAGGCCCACACGTTTTGGTCTCGGTAATGGACGAGCGAGGCTTGGACAAAGCGTCGCTCGTTGGCGAGGTACTCGCGGCGCCAGAAGGTCTCGGCGTCGGGGATCGGCAGCCCCGGTCGTCCGAGAAAACGTCGGATGAAGAAATAGTGAATTTCCCAGCGTCTTGTCTGGAGAAAATACACTTGGCCGTCGCTCAGATCGATGACGACTTTGACCGTGTCGGTGTGGGCGCTGTTGTCGCGTTCGCGGCGGGCGGCGAGCGCGTTCCACGCGGTCTCGTTGTCGATGCGCGGGAGAAAATCGCCGTCGGCGGTCACGCGTCCTGGCGATCCCGACGCATCGACTGGGGTGCCGGCGTCGTCGCCGGGGATGGTCGGAGGGGCCTGCTGGATGATCACCCCGCCGCTGTTTTGTCTGGGATTTGTCTGCGCGATTTGCACTGTCGCGGGACGCGGCGGTGTGCACTGTGTGAGAGCCAACAGAGTCAACGGGAGAGTCCAGCGTGCGCGATGCTTCATGGCGGTGTGCATGGTACGCGCCATCTGCATCAAAGGTTGGCTCTCTCCTGTCGAACGTGGCAGTCAGAGCACCCACAGCGATGGACACACCCGAAGCTCGCGCGGGGCGCGTGATTGCCATGTCGACCTTGCGGTGGACCGCGCTGTTGTTCGTCACGGACCTCGCGGTCTGGGGCTACGCGGTGTGGCTCTATGCGCTGGGATTGCCAGTGATTTCGCTGCTGCTTGCGTGGAGCGCGCTCTCACTCTTGGTGGTCACGGGGCTGTATGGCTGGGCGTGCTTAGGCCACAACCCAGGGCCCTGGATGGCTGACGCCATGCCTTGGTGGGCGCGGCCCGTGTTGTGGCCCTTTAGGCTCGTAGCGTGGTCTCTGATGGTGGTGCTGCGGCGTGTGCGTGGCGCGAGCGCGGCGCCCACCGAGGTGTGCGAGGGGCTGTGGCTCGGGATGCATCCGGCCACGTCTGAGCTAGAGATTTTGTTGCTAAACAAAGTCCATGGAGTGATTGATCTGTGTGCAGAATTGCAGCCCGTTGCGCAGGTGTGTGTTGCCCCGTTTGAGAGGCTCTCGGTGCCTGTGCTCGATCGCTGTGTTGCGACGCAGGCAGAGCTAAACGAGCTGGTGATGTGGGCGCTGGCGCAGCGAGCGCAGGGGCGCGCGGTGTATGTGCACTGCGCGTTTGGGCGAGGGCGGAGCGCGATGGTGGCCGCCGTGTTGCTTTTGGCGATGGGCGAGGCGCGAGACTGCGAAGAGGCCCTCGCGCGGGTCAAAGCCAAGCGGCCGAGCGTGAGCGTCAAGGGAGACCAGAGGCTCGCGCTTGAGCGCTGGTATGCAGCGAAATCACTCGCGAAGTGAGCTTAGGTCTACACGGAGCGTGCCCTGAGAGATCTGCGCGCGCAGGGCCTCGACGCGGGTGATGGTGTCTGCGCTGAGGTGCCGCGCGTGGGGACCGCGTGAGACCCAGTCGACGGCGCCCTCTGCGAGCCCTAGGACGCGGATTCCGCTGGGGCCGCGTGGAAACTGGCCCATGGCGACCGAGCGGATGGTGTCAAACACGGCCACGTCGACGCGCTTGATCATCGAGGTGAGCACGGCGTCGGGCATCTCGTCGTACTGGTCTGCATCGACGCCGATCGCGAGGCGACGGAGCCGGTGTGCGGCGACGAAGACTCCGTGGCCTGTGGTTCCCGAGGCATGAAAGATCACGTCGACGCCCTGGGCGTACTGTGCGCTCGCGAGGGCCTCTCCGCGCGCGGGGTCGCGAAACGCGTTGGGAGTGCTGCCGGCGTACGCTGCGGACACACGGCACGTGGGGCAGACGGCGCGCACGCCGAGCCGGTAGCCGCCTTCGAACTTGCGGATCAGTGGGATGTCCATTCCGCCGACGAAGCCTACGTGCTGCGAGCGCGAGGTGAGGGCTGCTGCGGCGCCGACGAGAAAGCAGCCTTCTTCTTCGCGAAATCCGAGCCCGACGACGTTGTCTGGGACCGCGCCTTGCTCGGCGGGCGCGTAATCTACGCAGGCAAAACGCACGGTGGGATAATCTCGTGCGACCTCGTCCACGTCGCGCGAGAACATGTAGCCCACGCCCACGACGAGGTCGAACCCTCGGGCGGCAAACAAGCGCAGCGCGCTCACCCGGTCGTCGGCGTCCATGGGCTCGACGTACTCGACGGTGGCGCCGAGCTCACGGCGTGCGCGGGCGAGGCCTGCGTAGGCGGCGTCGTTGAAGCTCTTGTCTCCGCGACCTCCGACGTCAAAGACTAAGCCAATACGTACCGCGCGCATGCCAGGCGCGGGCGTCGCGTGGGCTGCGGTGGGGTCTGCGCGGCGGGCCGGGAGCGCGCAGGTCGCGAACGCGGCAAATACGGAGAGCGCGGTCCAGCGTTGGGTTGGGGTCATGGTGAGTAGGGGTGGGGCAGAGCATACCCGCGATGCAGAGGCTGATAGCATCCTCGAACGATGGGTAAGGTCGCTTGTTGGAGCATGACGCTGTGCGTGTCGTTGAGTCTTGGCCGAGTCGCGCATGGGCAGACCTCGGTCGCTTCTGCGCTGCCGACGGCGGCGCGCACGGAGCTCGCGCAGACGCATTTTCGCACGGGGATGCAGTACTTTGACCTCCGTCGATTTGCGGACGCGGCGGTTGAGTTTGAGCGTGTGTTTGAGTTTACGGGGCAGACCGAGCTGCTCTACAACATCGCGCGCTCCCACGAAGAGGCCGGAAATGTGCGCCGCGCCGTCGAGACCTACGAGCGATTTCAGCAGGCGCTTCCCAGCGGATTCGACGCTGTCACCATTCGCGCGCGCGTCGAAGCGCTGCGCTCGCGGCTGCCTAGCGAGACGCAGCCTACGGCCGAGGCTCCACGCTGTGTCCCCGAGGCTCCGAGCGCGCAAGAGACCCCGCGAGAGACCCCGCGAGAGCGTGTGATTGCGCCGATCGCGGCACCTGCGCCGCCGTTGTTGCAGCTGCGTACGCGGGTGCAATTCGAGCGCAGCGCGTTTGCCGAAGTGGGCCCATGGATCGCGGTGAGCGCGGGCGCCGTGCTGGGAGGGTTCTCTGTATGGCAGAGCCTCAATGCCCAGCAAATGATCACGCGGATTGATCAGGCCAACCGCGGACAGGGGACCTGGACCCTTGAGACGCAGCGGGCGTATGAGAGCGCTCCGACGACGAGCGCCCTCGCGTGGGGGCTGGGCGCAGGCGCGGCGACGCTGCTGAGCGCAGGGATCGTGTGGTTGCTCGCGCGTGGGCCTGGCGAGCGTCGCGAGATGGTGGTGGCCGCGGTCCCCACGGCGAGCGGTGCAGCGTTGGTGATCGGCGGGAGGCTGTGATGCGCGCTGTGTGGTGTTGGGCCTGGATTGCGATGAGCGCGTTGGTGGGCTGTGGCGTCGCGCCGCTCGATCGCACTGGGGTGATTCGCTGCGGAACGGACATCGCAGATGGCGGCTGTCCCACGCGCTTTGAGTGCCGCTCGGGGCGCTGTTGTCCCAGTGATTCGCCTGCGAATATGTGCCCCATCGAGGTCTCGCGAGATGGCTCTGTGCGCTGCCCCAACGACCGCAACTGTCCTGGGGGGCTCGTGTGCACGTTTGATCGCTGTTGTCCCGCGGATGGCAGCGGCACAGGGCTGTGCGGCGCGCAGCGCGTGGGGGCTGCGTGTGCAGACGACGTGTCCTGTGGGCCAGGGCTGCGCTGCTTTGAGAGCAATCCGCAGAGTTTTACGAGGATTCCGGGCGGCTATTGTGCGCCGCCGACCGAGTGCGTAGCCAATGACAACAACTGCGGGCCCTCGGGCGTGTGTGTCTCGGGCACATGCTATGCGCGCTGCATTGTGACGCCAGGGAGCGAGGTCTCACAGTGCATCTCACAGACCCCGAGCTCTCGCAGCGCGTACTCGTGTCGTCGGCTGAGCTTCGACGTCAACGCGACCGATGGCGCTTGCCTGCCCGATTGCAACGCAGACCCGAGTGTCTGTGCGGTGGGTTCGATCTGTCAGCCCGATGGCTTTTGTGATGGCCGTTGCACACAGAGCACAGAGTGTCCTGGCGCGCAGTTTGAGTGTGAGAGCAGCCGGTGTGAGCAACGGTTCTTGGCTTGCAATGTCACTGCAGATTGCAACGAGCGCGGTGGGAGCTACCTGTCGTGCCAGCAGCGTCCTGGGTTTGCGGTGGTGAGCGGCAGGGTGTGTGTGCTCAACCGGACGACGCGCTGCCCTGACACACCGTGCCCCATGCCAACGTCGTCGGCCGAGTACACGGTGACGTATCCGTGTGAGGGAGGCGAGTGCCTCGTGCGCGTGCAGCCGCGTCGTCCGTAGGCGCCGCTCATGGGCAAATTCGTGCAGAAAATCCCTGCAAAACCAGGACTCAATGGTGTGACAGAGTATGTCCGAAGAGTTCTCGCGTATTGGCTCTGTGAGGGCTAGTGTACGCGCACGCGTATGAGCCTTCGACAGCCCGAGCTCTTTGCACTCCCACTGGTCCCTGCGCCCGCGATGTACGTCGAGGTCGCGGTCCCGCTGCCGGTGCGTGGCGCGTTTACCTACGGTGTCCCCGCAGGGATTACGCGCAACATCGCGCCGGGTGCGCGGGTCGTCGTGCCCTTTGGATCTCAGCGCTTGGTGGGCTATGTGCTGAGCGTTTCTCCAACGCTAAGCCCAAACCTGGACCCCGAGCGCATCAAGCGCGTGGTCTCGGTGCTCGACGAAGAGCCCATCTTCTCTGAAGAGCTCTTGAAGTTCTTGCGCGAGGCCGCGGACTATTATCTCTATCCCTTGGGCGAGGTGCTCCGCACTGCGGCGCCCGCGGTCGATCGTCGCGAGAAAAAAGCGATCGGCCAAGACAGTGTCACAGGCAAAAAGCACGCGCTCCGTGCGCGTTGGGCCACCGTGCGCGAAGAGACCTTCGTCAAACTCGCGCCCAGCACCGACGAGTCTCGGCCTACGCTGCGCGGAGACAAGCAAGCGCAGGTGCTCGCGATTTTAGCTGCTCGCGGAGAGGTCTCGCTCACGGAGCTTAAGGCTCACGTCAAGTCCGCCCGCGAGGTCGTCGAGCGCCTCGCCGCCCGCTCGCTCGTCGAGGTCGAACGCCGCGAAATCGACGCAGATCCCTTCTTTGGGCAGCCTATCGCCCGCGACGTCGCGCCAAAGCTCACGCCCGCACAGAGCGCAGCGGCCGAGTCCATCGTCGAGTCCGTCCGCCAGCACCAGCGCGACACGTTCTTGCTCCACGGCGTGACCGGCTCGGGCAAGACTGAGGTCTATCTTCGCGCGGTCGACGCAGTGCAGCGTGCGGGGCGCGGTGCGCTGATTTTGGTCCCTGAGATCGCGCTCACACCCCAGCTGGTCAACCGCTATCGGGCGCGCTTTGGCGACGACCTCGCGGTGCTTCATTCGGGCATCAAAGACCAAGAGCGACACGCGATGTGGCGCAAGTTGCACAGCGGCGAATGTCGCGTGGCCATCGGCGCGCGCTCGGCCGTATTTGCACCGATCCGTGATCTCGGGTTGGTGCTCGTCGACGAAGAGCACGACCCGAGCTTTAAGCAAGACGACAAGTTTCGCTATCACGGCCGTGACTTGGCGCTCTTGCGCGCGCATCGCGCCAACGCGGTGTGCGTCTTGGGCAGCGCGACCCCCTCGATTGAGAGCTTCTTTGCGGCCTCCGAGGGACGGTATCGCTTGCTACAGTTGCCCGAGCGCGCGACCAACGCGCCCTTGCCTGCGGTCGAGATTGTCGACCTCCGCAAGGTCGGGCGCCGAGGTCCAACGGGACACGATTTGCTCTCGCTCCCCTTGGTGCGCGCGCTCGATGAGACGCTCGACCGGGGCGAGCAGGCGATCTTGTTTCTCAATCGCCGAGGGTTTGCGCCCAGCGTCCGCTGTGGTGGTTGCGGCAAGACCACGCAGTGCCCGTCGTGCTCGGTCGCGTTGGTGTTGCATCGCCGCGAGGGCGCGCTGAGGTGTCACTACTGTGACTTCACGGTGCCCTACGTGGGCGTGTGTATTTCGTGTCAATCGACAGATGTTTCGCTCATCGGTGTGGGCACCGAGAAGCTCGAACAGAACATCGTGAGCGCGTTTCCGAGGGCGCGTGTCGGGCGCTTGGATCGGGACATCGCGTCAGGCGCAGGCGCCGAGGTCGTGCTCTCGAAGCTCCGGCGCAACGAGCTCGATATCCTCGTCGGGACGCAGATGGTCACCAAGGGACATGACTTTCCGAGGGTGACCTTGGTGGGCGTGATCGAGGCCGACGCGTCGCTCGCGCTGCCGGATTTTCGCGCGTGTGAGCGCACGTTTCAGCTGCTCTCTCAGGTGGCCGGTCGCGCAGGGCGCAAAGACCTCTATGGTCGTGTAATTATTCAGACTTTTCAGCCTGGGCACCCCGTGCTTGAGCGCACCAAACACCACGACTACGAGGGCTTCTACCACGACGAAATCGCCGCACGCCGAGAGCTCCATTACCCTCCCTACGGTCGCCTCGCGGCGCTGCGATTGGACTCGCTCGATCCCCTGCGGGTGGCCTCGGTAGCCGAGAGCATCGCGCGCACCCTCCGCGAAGACCCCGAGGTCACCCGTGGCGCGGTCCGCGTGCTCGGCCCCGCGCCCTCGCCCATTGAGCGCGTGCGCTCACGCACCCGTATGCAGGCGCTCTTGAGCGCGATCGAGCGCCCGCCCTTGCGAAGGGTGCTCTTGCGCTTGGCCGATCGGCTTGAGCGTGAGCCCCCGTCCGGCGTGCGCGTGGTGATCGACGTCGACCCGATCCACATGCTCTGAGTCGCTCTCAGGGCCTCGACAAGCGCCCGCTGGCGTCTGCGCGTGCGGTGTGCGCGATGGCGCTCCCGACGAGCACCACGAGGGCGCGAGGGGCCATCGTGTACGTCACATGCGCGCGCAGCCTGGCGTCAAACGGGAGCCGCTCGCTCACCGTGTCCACCGCGGTCCAATAGTGTTGTGGGTGCGTGCGCGTGGGCAGGGTGAAGGTCACGTCGTTGTCCGTGGGGTTGCACAGCCAGATCACCGCGTCTTCGAGCCCGAGCGCGCCGGACATCAGCACGCCGAGGGTGTGCTCGTCGGTGTCTCGCCAGCGCCGCGGTTCGAGCTCAACGCCATCGCAGCCAAACCAAAACACGTCCGCGACGCCGTGGTTTTCGTGGCCTTGTCGCAAGAACATCGCGCGCCGCGGGGGCACCAGGTGCTTGCGCAGCGCGATCATGCCGCGCACCCAATCGAGCCACCCTGCGTGCTTGGCGGCGAGGCTCCAGTCCATCCAAGACGTGGCGTCGTCGAGGCAGTACGGGTTGTTGTTGCCGCCCTGTGTACGCAACATTTCGTCCCCGTGAGACAGCATCGGGACGCCCAGGGACAACAGCAATGTCACGAGCATATTGCGCGCCGAGCGCTGCCTCGCGTCGGTCACATCCACGCGGTCCGTGGGGCCCTCGAGACCGTGGTTGTCTCCGTGCTCGAAGTCTGTGCCGTCGCGGTTGTTCTCGCCGTTGCGCTCGTTGTGTTTGCGCGCGTACGAGACCAAATCGCGCAGGGTGAACCCGTCGTGCGCGGTTACGAAATTGATGCCCGCGGTCGCGCCGCGGTGTGTGCTGGCGAAGAGGTCGCTTGAGCCCGCCACGCGCGATGCAAACACGTCTCGCATGTGCCCAGTGCGAGCGAGCCAATAGCGCCGGGTGGTGTCCCGAAACGAACCGTTCCACTCGCGCATCGGGTGTGCAAATTGGCCGAGACGGTAGCCCGCCGGGCCGAGGTCCCAGGGCTCTGCGATGAGCTTTGCGCGCGAAAGAACCGGGTCATTTGCGATCGCTGCAAACAGCGCGCTCTCAGGCACAAACGTGCCGTTCTGTCCTCGTGCGAGTGCGGGCGCCAGATCAAAGCGAAACCCATCGATGTGAAACTCTTGCACCCAGTACCGTAGCGAATCGAGCACCAAGCGAAGCGCGGAGGGCTTGGACAAATCCAGCGAATTTCCGGTGCCAGTGACGTCTTCGTAGCGTGACTTTTGCGTCTCACGAAGGCGGTAGTATCCCGCGTTGTCCACGCCGCGCAGCGAGAGCGTAGCGCCGAGGTGGTTGCCCTCGCACGTGTGGTTGTAGACCACGTCGAGCAGCACTTCGATGCCCGCGCGGTGCATCGCGCGGACCATCTCTTTGCACTCGATCACTTGTTGCCCATGCCGTCCTGACGCGCTGTATCGCCCGGCGGGCGCAAAGAACCCTAGCGTCGAGTAGCCCCAGTAATTGCGCGACCCGCGCGCGATGAGATGTCGCTCGTCGCCGATCTCTTGGATGGGCATGAGCTCTACCGCGGTCACGCCGAGAGACTGCAAATGCGCGATCACTGCGGGGTCGCTCATCCCGGCGTACGTCCCGCGAAACATCTCGGGGACCGTCGGGTGCCGCGCCGTCATGCCCTTGACGTGGCACTCATAAATCACAGTGTTTTTCCAGGGAGTTCGCGGGTGTGTGTCATCGCCCCAGTCAAAGTGCGGGTCGATCACGACGCCCTTCGGAGCCACGCGCGCGCTGTCTTCGTGCGACACGGCCGCGGTCTCGAGATCACTCGCGAGGATGTCGTACGAGTAGAGCTCGTGGGACCAACGCGGCTCGTTCGCGACGGCCCTCGCGTACGGATCGAGCAGCACTTTGCTCGCGTCAAAACGGTGCCCGCGGTCGGGATCGAATGGGCCGTGCACACGCAGACCGTAGAGCTGCCCGGCGCGCACGTTTTCGACGTGCCGTGTGTAGACCCCGTCAGAGCCGCGCTGCATCGGCACGCGAAGCGATTCGCGCGAGTCTTCGCGGTCAAACAGGCACAGCTCGACGCCGGTGGCGTTGGTCGCGCGGAGCGCAAAGTGGGTCCCGTGCTCGGTGAGCGTGGCTCCGAGCGGCGGGAGGTCGTCGTCGATCATCGGCCTCGTGGATACAAGAGATCGCCGCGAAACGAGAAGCCCGCTGCGATGTAGGGCAGCGATGCCGAGGCGTAGTCCCCGCGAGGCGTCGTGCTCCCGAGGGCCTGGTCGATCGCGTTGGGTCCGCCTGTGCGATAGCGATGCTGCATCCACCATTGCACCGCGACGAAGACGGTGGGTGCGTTGAATCGCGCGTGATGTGACTCGCGAAAGTTGTACGCAATGATCGGACCAAAGCGATGCATGGGCCCGTTGGGGTCTGCGTACTCGTTGCAGCCTGCTGCGTCGGTTCCGCGCTGAAGTGCGCCGCTACCTGCGCAAAAATCGGTGCGCTCGAAGTCGAGCTTGTTCCAGAAGGCTTGGGTGTACGAGTGGCGCAGGCCGATCGTCAGCCCAGCGCCCTCGGGCGAGTACAAGACGTCCGAGTCAATGTGCGCAAACCACCCGTTCGAGGGCAGCAAGAGATCATAGAGAATGTCGTACCAGACGCGTGTCCCACGGCGCTCGCCCACGTTGGACATGGGGCTGGCAGGGTCCATCACCGACTGGCCGGCATCGGGGACTCGCGTGTTCATTGCGACATAAAATGCGCGGGCATTTGAGCGGACGACGAGCGAATTTCCTACGCGAAGCTGCAAGAGCGCACCAAACGAGAGCTGCGTCCCCGTGGTCGCATAGGCCCACTTGTTGGGCGTCCCCTGGTCTTGCTCACGGTCGCTCGCGCGAGCCTGCGGGCTGTTCCAGCTCTGCACTGTGTCGAAGCTGCCAAACGAGCCGATAAACTCGTAGCCCGCCGAGAGATTGAGGATGGCCAGCGGCTGAATCTCAGCGATCGCTCCCACGCGCGCCCACGCAGGCGAAATGGTCGCCACCGGAGTGATCGCCACAAACGACTCGCGAAAAAGGGTGGCGAGGTCTTGATACAAGCGCGACCGGTACGAAGCGCGGATTTCGCTGTATAATCCCAGCGGATTGAGCCTCAGCGCGGTGACACTTCGATAGCTCCAATAATTGCGACGCAAGAGCTCTTCGTCGTCGTTGGTCGCCGGCGGCCGCAGAGGGTCCGGTGTCGCGCGGCGTGTGCGGGTGGCCAGCGCGCTCCCTGGAGTCGAGAAAGAGAGCCCTTGCGACTGGGCGGACGCATGCCGCGGCGCAATTGCAACGCCCGCCGCCATCGTCGCAGCAAGCACCATGAGACATCGCGTGGTCTGACGCGCTCGTCCTGTCACTGTCATCGCAGAGATCTCCTCCAGAAGCGTTTCGCTGAACACGCTCGCGCGCGCCGGCCTTGCTTGCCGCGACACGCTCACCATGCGCTGAGCGTATCTCTCGTCCAGCGGACGCTACCCGAACTTCGCGCGTGAGTGAAAACGAATGTGATTTGCCCAACGAATCGTCAGCGCTCGGTGCCCACCTTTGTCCCGAGGCGCTCGTGTGAAACAATGCGTGTCGTTGTATGTCCTCGTCCCTGATGCACGCTCGCCGCGCGATGCTCTCGGTGGGTGCGTTGGCGCTCGCGTGCCCTCGCGCGGGATCTCGCCTCCGCAATCGCAGCACGCCGGTGTTGCTCGTCCACGGGATGTTCGCAGACCACCATGCGATGGAACCCCTGCGAAATGCGCTGCGAATGGATGGTTTTATCCACCTCGACGCGGTAGATCTTCGTCCCGTCGATGGCAGCGTTGGCCTCGCCGTGCTCGCGACGCAGCTCGACGCAGCCGCGCGCGCGCTCTTGCGGCGTACACGCGCGAGCAGGCTCGACGTGGTGGGATACAGCCTCGGAGCCATGGTGGCGCGCTACTGGATCCAGCGAAACAGCGGGCAAATTCGCACGCGCCGGTTTATCTCGATCGCAGGCCCGCATCACGGCGTAATCGGCGGGCTCTTCTCGGGGACGACCTTGGCGGGCGAGCTGAGACCCGCGAGCGCGATGTTGGCCTCGCTCGACCGCGACAACGACCCCTGGGGACCGGTCGAGGTGGCCTCGTTCTTCTCTCCGTTGGATCTGGTGATCGTCCCTACTGAGACCACAATCTTGCGCAAATCACGGGTCATTCGCGGGTTTTTGGCGCCCACGCATCACCACATGGCCACCGACTCGCATGTGCTGCGCGCGGTGTGCGAGGTGTTGTCCTCGCAGCCCATGGCCGTGTCGTCGCAGATCCCCGAGCCCGCGGCGCTTACCGAGCAAGTGCGTCACGCGGTGCGGACGCGGTCGCTCCATCGCTAGCGCAATGGCTCAGACAGGGCGCTCCCAGTCCTCGACCTCGTACAAGAACTTGGTCCCGCCGATGAGCTTGCGGTTGTACGAAGTGGACTGGATAAACACGAGGTATTTATCGAAAAAGACTGGCTTGATGCGTGCTCGCTCGCCGACCTCAAGGCCGATCATCCGGCGCGCGTCGTCGCCGCTAAAGAACTCGCCCGACGCCCGGTCTTGCAAGATGACCTCTTTGCGCTCTTGGACGAGCTCGCTCTTGGTGAGCTGATAGAAGCCGCGGCCGGGTTTAAACGACGCGCCTTGTGACTCGACGAAGGGCCGAATGACCACGTCGCTGTCCACATCGAGGATCTGAAAGCGCCCGCTCGGAACACCCTGCAGCCCGTCAACACGTGCTTCGACTTTGACCTCACGGCCGAGCATAGTGCTGAAGATCGAGTTAAGAGATTTGTTCATGCGCTTCTCGCGCACGACCTCTTCTTCGAACTTCTGCAGTTGCTCGTCGCTGACCTGCTTGTACGCCACCGCCAGCACGAGGTCGGTGATGTACGAGAACTGATCGAGCGTGAGATAGAACCCGCCGCCGAGCTTGGCAATTTGCTCGTAGAACTTCTTGCTGTGCTTACGAATGCCTGGCATCGCGTGCACGCCGTACACATGGACGCCAGCCTCGAGCAGCAGGTTGAGCTCGTTGCGCCAGTCGACCTTGTCTTTGTTTTGCTTGTCGTTGGGCTCGTGCGGGACGTCGTCGCCGATGAGCACGACTACTTTGTTTCGGCCCGCGGTCCAGTTCATCGAGCGCGCAGTGTGCAGGGCTTGCTCGTACGCCTCGGGGAGGTCTCCGCCGCCGGTCTGCGGCGCCGAATTGATAAACTTGACGACCTTCTTCTCGTCGTCGGTCAAGTCCATCATGGTGATCATCTTGTCGCCGTCGCAGTAATCCCCATGCGAAATCACTCCGACACGCAACCCTGGGATCTCTTTGAACAAGCGCTTGACCACGCCCTCGGCTGAGCGCCGAAGCTGCGTGAGACACGGGTACATGCTCCCCGTGGTGTCAAAAGAGATCACAAGCTCGACTGCTTCCGTTGTCATGACTGCCGTCTCCCTAACCAAACTGCAGAGCACCTACGCATCACCCTTGCGTGCATTTGTGCTCACCGTTCTTGATCGTTGTGTTGTGCGAAAGGACCCAATGCCACGCGCAAAGACACGCGCGGTGTGGCGATGGGTACGGATCAAACCACGCGATACTCTGATCGTCTACGCGAGATCGCGCGCGGTGTGACGTACTCTGTCAACTTGGTGCTTCTCCGCACTTTTGCATGCGCCGCGCACACTCTTCGCGTCGTTCTGGGGATCGATGGACTCTCGCCAATTTGTTTTGTTCGTGACGCTCGCGGGGATGGCCTCGTGCCGCACCTCTGCGCGCGCGCCTGTCGCCGCAGTGAGCTCTGTTGGAGACGCCCATGTCACAGCGCCCGCTGCCCTCCCCGAGGGCTTCGTCCGCGTGCAGACCCGCGCGGGACCTCTTGTGTTGCCCCCGCCCTATCACACCCCGAGCGTGAGCCACCCTGCGCACGTCGTCGCGCGCCCCCACGATGCCGCTCTGCGTGTCCCAGAGGGGTGCACTGTGACCCCGTTTGCGACGGGGTTAGCGCGGCCACGACAGCTCGCGGTCTCTCGCTACGGAGAGGTCTTTGTGACCGAAGTGGGCGCACAACGCGTGAGCCGCTGGGTGGACTCAGACAACGACGGGATCGCCGAAACTCACAGTGTATTTGCTGACGGATTGACGCTCCCCTATGGCGTCGTGGTGCACCCCGAGGGCTGGCTCTATGTGGCCAACACCAACGCGGTCCTGCGCTGGCCTCTGCGCCAAGGACAGACCCGCGCGCAGGGCCCCGCGGTCCGCGTGATGTCCCTCCCGGGGCTTGGGTACAACCAGCACTGGACGCGCGCGCTCGCGCTGAGCGCCGACGGGTCGCGCATGGTGGTCTCGGTGGGCAGCGAGACCAACGTCGAGGCCGAGTCCGACCCCATGCGTGGGGCGATCACCGAGTGTCACGCGGACGGGACCGAGTGCCATCGCTTTGCGGCGGGGATCCGCAACGCCACGGCGCTGCAGGTCCACCCCCAAACGGGCGCACTCTTTGCGGTCAACAACGAGCGGGATGAGCTCGGCGATGATCTCCCGCCGGATGCGTTTTCGCGCATCGAACGCGGAGGATTCTACGGTTGGCCCTATGCGTACTGGGGGCCGCACGAGGACCCACGCAGGCGCGGGGAGCGAAGGGATCTCGTGGCGATCACGCGCGCGTTTGATGTCTCACTCGGGGCGCACAGCGCGCCCACGGGGCTCTTGCTCGCGACCCCGCACACGCTCGGAGGTCGCCTTGAGAGCGACGCCCTGGTGAGCCTCCACGGGTCATGGAACCGCAGCGAATTCATTGGCTATCACGTTGTGCGCGTGGGCATGCGCGGCGGCGAAGCGGTGGGCCCTGTCGTGCCCTGGATCACCGGGTGGACCGTGCACCCGGGAGCCGTGTGGGGGCGCCCCGCGGGGCTGGGAGAGCTGCCCGACGGGAGCGTCCTCGTGGTGGACGACACATCCAACACGGTCTTTCGGGTGAGCTGTTTGCCCTGAAAAAACACAGCATCTATCGCGCTGTTGTCAGCCCCGAAAGGGCCCGCCGTCGGGCAACGATACCGGGCAATTGTTCTCATCGCGCATCAGGTGCGCGAGGTCTTCGGGCGAGGGCACTCGCAGCCGCACATCGCCGCAGGTGGTGCACACGACCATCGAGAGCTTGACCTGTCCATGCCACGAATCGACGCGGACCTCTTCGCGAACCATAAAGCTCCCGCCTGAGCAAACGCTGCATCGCGTGATCCGGAGCTTGTTGGCGAGCTCTTTGGCGCGCACGGCGTTTTGCGCTTGGCGCTCTTCGACAATGCGCCGCGTTTGCTGGCTCTTTACAGCGGCCATCAATGTCTCGGCGCGGTCATAGAGCGCTTGCCCGTCGGCGCTCGACAAGACCGCGCTCCGGTCGTTGTCCCACACCGCGTCCATCGCCGAGGTTAGGTCGTGTGCGAGCAGCTGCAGCGCGTCCACAGGCAGCGTCTGTTGCGTCTGCATCATTTGTTCGGCGGTCGTGACAGCCTCTAGCAGCGCGTCGCGTCGTCTCTTGCTGGATCCAAACATGGCCCCCGAAGGATCGCACAGTCGCAGCGGGCAGTGTCGCTAGCTCGACGCGTTGGGCTGCTGGTTTGCAGCGCGTGTGAGCTTGTCGTCCCTGGACGCGAGGGTGCTGCATAGGATGGATTCGGCGCGACAAATCCGCGACGAATCACTGCCCCCGGTGATGCCCCGTTAGCGTCGGTTGTGCTGCAAAATAACTCGCCCAGTGTCGGTCTGTGCTTAGTGGCTCGCCACCGCGAGCACGAGGAGGAATGCGTTGGCTCCGATGCCAATCCAGAGCCACAGGTTCTGCCAACCGTACAACTGGATCAGGCCGCCTACCGCTTGCACGGTGTGGCTGATGTCATCCCCCTGCGTGCTGGCTACCTTGGTAAACGCCCGGGCGCTGCGAAGGATCATCGACACCGTGATCGCGGTGAAGATCCCAAAGAGAATCGCCATGGGAAGTGTGATCACATAGAACCGCACGCTGAAGATCATCCACAGCGCCACCAGGGTGGTGTGGGCCGCGGTCAACCACGCGCTGCGGGTCATCCGCCCCCCAATGTGTGCAAAGAGCTGCTCTTCGTCTTCGTTGAACTCGTAGTTGGTAAACGAGGTGTTTGCAGTGTTCTGAGCGGTGGGTCCGAGGTCTGCGGTGGTGGTCATGGTGAGCTCCGTTGTGGGCTGTTGAGTGAAGAGGTCTTTTGCGACGGTCTGTCCGTCGGCGGGGCTCACTATCTCGAGACGTTCTCTGCGGTTGCGTGAGCGCGACGATTTTCTTGGCGAAGCAGAACCGTGTGCAAAATCACAGACAATGTGCTCGATACGGTGGAGCTCACGAGGCAGAGAGCGAGCGCCCAGGGGTGCGACCGCACGCCGAGCGCGACCAGCGTGTGGGTGACCACCAGCACCGCGAATGTCACCGCGCCGCGCCGCGAGAGCCCCGCAGGCAACATCGCGACGATTGGCAACGGATGAGAGAAATTGCTGCTTTGTTCGACGACGGACTTCATGGCGAGGGCGCTCTCGTAGGGTGAGTCTGAGCCCCACGCTTCGCGTCGATCGTGACGTTGGCGTGTGGGCTCACGTGGGGAGCGCCGCCTATCGCGCCGTCAAGAGACCGAGTTGCGTCGTCGTGAGTGATCGACGATTCGATCTGCAAAATCACATGCGAAAGTGGGATGTCATCCCAACGCAGCGGGCGCGCGGTTGCGCTGGACGAGCCCCACCACCGCCAAGAGCGTGACGGCGTAGGGGAGCGCTTGCAGCAGCGCTGGAGCCACCAGGTGACGCCCCGCGAGCGACGCTTCAAGCGCAAAGATCGAGCCAATCGCGACCGCGGCGAGGGCCGTCTGTGCGGGCCTCCACGCGCCGATGATCACCGCGGCGAGCGCTAAGAATCCACGGCCCGCGCTCATGTACGCGACAAACTCGTGCTGGGCGAGGGCGAGGTGTGCGCCGCCGAGACCCGCGAGTGCTCCACCGAGGACCAGCGCGATCCAGCGTGTCTTGGTGACCGAGATCCCGCGCGCCTCGAGCGCCTCGGGGTGCTCGCCCGCGGCGTGAATGCGCATGCCCAAGGGCGTGCGACTAAGCAGCAAAATCACTAGCAAAACCGCGAGGATGGCCAGCCACGTCACGGGCTGCGAGAGCGCATCCAGCAGCGCGACGCGGCCTAGCCCACCGCTGCGCGCCGAGCGCATGAGCAAGGGTGGCGAGTTGGACGCGCTGTCATAGATCACCTTGAGCGCGACGCGTGTCGCCGCCGCGGCGAAGAGATTGATCGCGACCCCCGCCACGATCGCGTGCGCGCGAAAGGTCACTGTGGCCAACGCAAACAGCGCGCCCATCGCGGCGCCCATGAGCAGCGCGCCCACACACGCGACCCACACCGAGCCCGTCCCGACCGCACACACGGCGGCGAAGAAAGCTCCGCTGAGCAGGTAGCCCTCAAGCCCAATCGTGGCCACGCCGCTGCGCTCAGAGACCGTGCCTCCGAGGGTCGCGAGTAGCAAGGGTGTGCTGGCCGAGAGCACCTGAGCGAGAAAGACCAAGAGCGAGTCCATTAGGCTTTTCTCCGGGCAAGATCACGGCCCACGACCGCACCCACGCTCACCAAGACCACTGACTGCACCAGCGCGAGCGTGTCCGAGGGGACCACCGCGTTGACCGAGAGCCCGCCCTGGGCGAGGGCTCCAAAGAAGAGCGCAGCTGCAACAATTCCCCACGGAGTCTGCGCGCCCAGCATCGCCACCGCGATGCCCGCGAAGCCCACGCCCGCCCCGAGGCCATCTTCGGCATAGCCCTTAAATCCCAGGACATAGTGCACGCCGCAGAGCCCCGCGAGCGCACCCGAGATCGCCATTGTGCGCGTCTGTGTGGCCGCGACCGAGATCCCCAGCGCGCGCGCCGCCGTAGGGCTCGCGCCCAGGGCCCGGATCCGCAGCCCGCCCGTAGTGCGCTGAAGGTACGCGTGGGCAACCCACGGAGCACAGAGCGCGAGGATCACCGCGAGAGACAGCGCGCTCCCGTGCAGCGAATTGAGCCACCGATCGAGTGTCGGCAGCCTCGCGCCCACCGAGACCTGCGCGGTGTGCACCTGCGCGCCCAAGCGCATCGGGCCTCCGTAGAGCCACGTCGTGAGCACCGCCGCGAGCCCATTGAGCATGAGCGTCGTGAGCACCTCGTGCGCGTTGCGCTTTGCCTTGAGCCACCCCGCGAGCCCGCCCAGCGCGGCCCCAGCCAGCGCACACGCACACCCCACGAGCAGGACGCCCAGCGGCCACGGCCAGCTCGCCGGGATCTTGGGCCCCAGCCACGCGGCGGCCAGCACCCCCATCGCCACTTGGCCTTCGGCGCCCACATTGAACAACCCCGCGCGCAGGGCAAACGCCACGCTCGCGCCCGTGAGCATCAACGGAGTCGCCTTGGCGAGCGTCTGGGCAGCCCCGTAAGGGCTCGCAAAGGCCCCCGCGAGCGCTAGGGCACCTACCCTCGTGGGCGCGGCTCCAGCGAGCCAAATCGCGACATTGAGCGCGGTGACGCTCACCGCCCCGGCCATCAGCCAGGGCATCCATCGCGCGCGCTCGTGGCTCATGGCTGCACGCTCGCTTCGGCCACGTGAGAGCCGCCCGCAGCGCCCAACATCCATGGCCCCAATCGCTCATCGGTCGCTTGCTCGACAGGCATCTCGGTCACGATCGCGCCGCTGTGCATCACCACGACGCGATCGCAGAGGGCGCGCAGCTCGTCGAGCTCTGAAGACACCAGCAAGACGCCCACGCCCTTTGCGCGCGCATCGAGAATATGCTGGCGAATCGCCGCCGCCGCGCCGATGTCTACCCCGCGCGTAGGCTGCGCGATGAGCAACGCCGTGAGCGGCCGCTCAAGCTCTCGCGCCACCAAGATCTTCTGCGCGTTGCCCCCCGAGAGGGTCCCCACGAGCGCGTCGGGGAGCGCGGGTCGGACGTCGTAGCGCGCGATCACCTGCTCGGCGTGCGTCTGCATCGCAGATCGCGAGAGCTGTCGCTCACGGTGGGTTACCCCTGGGTCGCCCAGACAGAGGTTCTCGGAGATCGAAAGACTTGCAAAAAGACCAGTGATTTCACGGTCTTCGGGCACGAAGCCTAAGCCCGCACTCCGTCGCGCGTGGGGGGCTTGGTCTTCGATGGCTCTGGCATCGAGGCTCACCCGGCCTCGCACCTTGGGACGCAACCCTGCGAGGGCCTCGAAGAGCACGCGCTGCCCATTGCCCTCGACCCCGGCGATCCCGACGATCTCTCCGCGCGCGACGCGAAGATCAATCGCGCAGAGCCCCTCGCCCTCGAGGCTCTTGACCTCAAGCGCTGCGGGCTTATCCGCGTGCTGTTCGCTCGCCGCAGTGCGCGTGAGCGTCTTGACGCTGCCGCCCACCACCGCGTGCGCGACGTCGTCTCGTGTCACCGTGTCCAGAGGGCCCGCGAGGACGACCTTGCCACGTCGAAGCACGGTGATGTCTTGCGCCAACGCAAAGACCTCGTCGAGCTTGTGTGAGATCAGCAAGACCGACGCTCCGGCGCGCGCGAGCTCTGCGATGATCTGCAAAAGACCCTGGATTTCTCCTGGAGAAAGCACCGCAGTGGGCTCGTCTAACAGCACGCACTTCGCTCCGGTGTCGAGCACACGCATGAGCTCAACGCGCTGTCGTTCGCCCACCGAGAGGCTCTGCACTTGTGCGTCCGGGTCGAGGGGCATCTTGTACTTCTTGCCCAGCGCGATCACCCGCGCGCGCGCTTGATCTCGGTCCACCCACAGGCCCCATGGACCACGACGAGGCTCGCGACCGAGCACCACGTTCTCGGCCACGGTCATCGTGTCCACGAGCGTAAAGTGCTGATGAACCACGCCCACGCCAAGCGCCGTCGCCTGCTGCGCAGACCACGCGCTCTTCAGCACGTGGTCCACCGTGAGCGAGCCTCGGTCTTGCGTTACGAGCCCGCAGGCGATGCGTAAGAGGGTGCTTTTTCCCGCGCCGTTTTCACCGACGAGCGCGTGAATGCGTCCGGGTACAAGCGCCAACGAGACATCGTCCAAGACGGCGCGCTCGCCATAGCGCTTGTCAATGTGCGCAAGCGTCAAACTCATGAAGATCCGCGGAGGGTACACTGCTCCACGAGGCCCCATCGCGCCGACGTCATGAGCCCAGATTTTGATCTCCCTTCGACGGTGACTCGCGCAAGATGCAGCATTGGCGCTAGCATCCGCGACACAGTGAGAATTCTCCTCCAAGATGCTTCTTCACGCTGGCTCCTCACGCTCTCGCTCTTGAGCAGCGCGTGTGCGCCCGCGCCGGTCGTCGAGATGGACGCTGCCGCCGAGGCCGCCACCGCACAAGACACCGGAACTTCACAGGACAGCGCAGCGCAATCCGACGTGGCAGACGCGAGCCTCGCGCTCGACGCGGTCACGGTGGACGACGTCAGCTCTGACCAACCCATTCCACCCAGTGATTCGTCACGTGATTCGTCTGCGAGTGATGTCGTCGCGTCGATGTATCCCGCGGGCCCTTACGGCGCTGCGCAGGGCGACACGCTCGAGAACCTCTCGCTCGTGGGCTACGTCAACCCAGAGGGCACCGCGCTCTCGACCACGCTGCCGTTTGCGCCCACGGACCTGCAGGCCCTCCGCGCGACAGGACGGAGGTACGCGTTGGTTCACACCAGCGCGTTTTACTGACCAGGCTGTCGCAACGCGGCCCGTGAAATGGCTGCGCAAACGTCTGCTGTCAACGCTGCTGGGGGGCTCTTGGTCGAGGTCCTCACCGAAGGTCTTCCGGGCGCGCCGACCCGCGCCAACCTCGACGCGTGGGTGGGCAACCACATGCTCCAGCTCACCACCGTGATGGACGTCGCGCCCTCGCGTCGCGCGTTTATGGTCCTGGGCCGCCGCGAGATCTCGTACATCGTCGATCTCCGCACCATGCGGATCGTGCGTCGCGCGCTGGGAGACACAGGCGGCGCCGTAAATCCCCCGCCCATTCGCGCCGAAATCGAGCGCATGCTCACGCTCTTGCGCATGGGCTGAGCGCTATTGTGAACCTAGTTCACAGAGCCCACATGCCGTAGCGAATCGTGACGACCTTCCAGTAGGCGCTCAGGCCCGCGACGGCCCAGACGTCACGGTCCATCAAGATGTGGTGAAACCACGCGGCGTGGGCCTCGTCGCTCACGCCTGTGTAGGTCACAAAGGTGCCGCCCTGCGGGTCAGCGGCAAAGTCCCAGCGCTCACGGTCGCGCGTAAAATCTCCGTTGCGACCCTGGATGCGCACGGTGTTCGCGGAGGGGTCTAGGCGAGCCTCGATTTCGCCTCTGCCGGGCGAGAGTGGCGTGCCCAATGAGCTGCGAATTCGCACATAATCACTGCGCTGCTCGAGGATCTGGACGTTCTGCAGCCAGAGCCAGTATTGGCTCCAGTATTGGGCCTCCATCAAGCGCGCGCGCACGGTCTCGACGTTGGACGCGACGTGACGTCCCACCGAGACCGAGCGCATGGATCCCTGCGCGTCGAGCTCGATCGAGACCACGTCGAGCCCCGAGCGAGTGTACGTAAGCCACTCGCCCGGCGTGGGCGGCTCAAGCCTCGCGACAGGCGCCGTCGCGGCCCTGGGCCGAACGGGCTGGCGTGACCCCGCGAGGATCTCTGCGCGGCGCTTGACTGCCAACGCAAGCACGGTCTCGACGGTGATGTTCGCGCTCGACGCCGAGTACGCGCTCGCGTTGGCAAATTGACGAATCGCCCAGGTGGCTTGCGACGGATCGCACCAGACCGTGAGGGCCGCGATGGTGCCTTGGGCGCCGTCGTCAAAGAACTCCCAGCGCGTGCCCGCGGGGCCAAAATCCGAACGCGCGACGTTGACGTCGACCCGGCGCTCGTTGACCACGTTGACCCGCACATCCGCGCGGACGTCAAAGATCGCCGCGGTCACACGAAACCTAAACGCCTGCCGTCGCTCGGTGCTCCCCTGCAGCTCGACCTCTCCGAGCGCGGGGACAAACGCACGGTATTCTTCAGCCGAGCGCACGACACGGTGCACAACGGCCATGGGCGCCGCGACCCGCACGTAGATCGTTGGGTGCGAGTTTGCGTGCTGGTCCACCGCGCGCGGAATAATCACAGGCCCACGCGCCAGCAGCGGGCGAATGGCGTCGAGCTCAGCCCGCTCGATGGGCTCAATCGTGGGGTGCGCGCTCGGTGCGCCCTGCGCGTGCGCTGGCGAGGCAGCGCAGAGGGAGAGCGCTGCGCCAAGCATCCCGACAGCAAATTTGCTGTGTTTTGTGCTGTTCGATCGCTTGCTCACCGTGGTCATGGGGGCCTCCTGCGTTGGGACAAGCGCGCGTAGTTTGTTCACATCCATCACAGACGAGCGAGCGAGCCGAGTGATTCTGTCAGCCCGCGGATGGCTTCTCGCGCACTAGGGCGCCGAAGTCGCGGTGAGCTCAAGAGCGCCGTGTCGGATTTCGCGATGGAGCCAGGTAGGCGAGAGCCCCGGAGCAAACGCCGCCGGCGTCGCCTCGCTCGAGGACAACATCTGCGGAAACTCTGGGCAATCTCGTGCCCGATCCACGAGCGCGTCTTCGAGGGCCATCGCCGTGTACTGCATCGCAGCGTGCTCGGGCGTGTTGGCGTTGAGCACATAGTCCAAACCAAACAAGCGCGAGGTCTTGGCAAGCCCCGCGATCTTGCTCGCGCGTGGCGCCCAGTTGTCGACGCACACGCCGTTTTCGCTGGATCCCCAGACGCCCGAGTCGGTCTTTACAAACAGCGTCTGGTTGCCGCTCGTGTGCCCTGGCGTGCGCAAGAGCATCACGCCGTCACCGAGCGCAAGGTCGTTCGCGGTGAAGAGAATATTGTCGCTCTTGAGCGCATGCTTTCCGTCCGAAATAAACCACGCGCGTTGCATCGGGTGGAGGTCATCCCAGTCGTCCCACTCTCGCCGAGGTGCCAGCAATTTTGCACGTGGATACTTCGCTTGATGGCTGCCATTGCCGGTCCCCAAGAGCCCGCGTAGGTCTTGCGTGTGAAAGTGATCAAACGCGAGGTAGTCAATGTCTTCGCAGCGAAGACCCAACGCCTTGAGCTGCACTTCGATGGGATCAAACGTGGTCGCAGCGAGCGACGCGAGCGGGCCCATGGTCTTGATCATCGAGGCAAAGAACGGGGTCCGTCGCGACGCGTCGATGTCCGTGGGATTAAACAGCAAGAGCTTGCGAGCGCCGTCGCGGACAAACTGCACCAAGAGCGTCCGGTGGGTCATCGACACAAAGGGTGCCGGCGATCGCTCCCAGCCCCAAAACGCGAACCGCGAGGGATATGCCAGGGTCGTGCGCGGGAGCGTGCGAACGCAGACGGCGCTCGGGCCCGCGGCAAAGCGCTCACGGAGCCCCATCGCGGCGCTTCGGACTGCGCGCAGTTGAGCGCCATGCCCAGCGGTCTGCCAGGGGAGGTCCAGGTCGGTCACGAGATCATAGTGCTCAGTCATTGTGCGGTGAACTGTACTCTGCCCTCAAGGGCTTGCGCAGAAGCAGAGTCAACGATAACAGCGCTCACACCCAATGAACGTCCAGACGCAGGTTACGCGCGACATGCAGGGCTCCCCCGAGGCGCTCTTTGCCTTCGCGACTTCGCCCTCGGGGCTCGCAGAGACCATCCGCCCGGTGGGACCGATCCCCGGCGTGGCGAGCGCGACGGTCTTGGGCGATGGCCCCATGGGAGCGGGGACGCTCCGCAAGGTAATCCTCACGGACAAGAGCACGCTGGACGAAGAGGTCCTCGTGCTGACGGCGCCCAGCAATCACACCTACCGCGTAACGGGATTCTCTGGTTTTTTCGGGCTTCTGGTGCGCTCTGCGCGTGCCGAGTGGCGCTTTGAGCCCAGCGCGTTGGGCACGACCATCACGTGGCACTATTCGTTTGAGCTCACGAGCCCCGCGGTCGCGCTCCTCGCGATCCCGTTGGTCAAGCTCGCGATGAACAAGCTCATGGCGAACACTCTGAAGAACATCGCCGCGCGCGCCCCGACGCTCGCAGAGTAAAGCGACAATCGCGTGCCAAAAACCAAGTCCAAAGCGCCAACCCGTGCGCCCACTTACGCGATCGCCCTCTTGCCCTTCGTGGCGGTGGTCTTGGTCTCGATCACGGCCCAGCGGGCCGAGAACCGCGCCGCAGCGCGCGCACGCTGGCTGCAGAGCGACTCGGGTGCGGATGCAGGGCGTGTATTCGTAGATGGCAGCGAAAACTCCGATCAAGTGAGCGCCGCACGCACCGAGGCGCGAGAAAATCCGAGGCTGATTGCGAAGGCAAGGCGTCGAAGCGTGCATGCGGGCTTGACAGAACAGCCCATGCAGGTACAGTCGCGCCCCTTTGCGGGGTCTACCTTCCGTTTTGTCTACTGAGCGCGCGGTAGGACTGTTAGACCCCAAGCAAGAATGACACTTTCCTAGCGCTCTATTTGACGCTACCTCCCGAGAGAACTCGGGATGGATGCTCTGCAGAAACCCTGCCGAATTCCTGTTCCAGGAGCCACTTTCGAGATGCCGACGATCAATCAACTTGTGCGCAAAGGGCGCGAAGTGAACCAGTGGAAGACTGCTTCACCCGCGCTTCGTGACTGCCCTCAAAAGCGTGGTGTTTGCACCCGCGTGTACACAACCACCCCCAAGAAGCCCAACTCGGCGCTTCGCAAGGTGGCTCGTGTTCGCTTGACCAACCAGATGGAAGTCACGGCTTACATCCCTGGTGAGGGTCACAACCTTCAAGAGCACTCGGTTGTGCTGATCCGCGGCGGCCGCGTCAAAGATCTTCCCGGCGTGCGCTACCACATTGTTCGCGGAACCCTCGACGCCGTCGGCGCAGCCGGCCCCTCGAACACGAACAAGAAAGAGCGTTCGCAAGGACGTTCTAAGTACGGCGTCAAGAAGAAGAAGGGTTGATCACCAATGCCACGTCGCGGAGAAGTACCTAAGCGCAAGACGATCGCCGATCCTAAGTTCAAGGATCGCTTGGTCGCCAAAATGATGAACACGATCATGTTGTCCGGCAAAAAAGCTGTGGCAGAGAGCATCGTGTACGGCGCTTTCGACGTGATCCAAGAGCGCTTCAAAGAAGACCCCCTCGAGGTCTTTCGTCGCGCACTGGACAACGTGAAGCCCAAGGTCGAAGTCAAGAGCCGCCGAGTCGGTGGTGCGACCTACCAGGTCCCCGTCGATGTGCGCCCCGAGCGTCGTGTGTCGCTCGCGATGCGTTGGCTCACCAACTACTCGCGCTCACGCGGCGAGAAGAACATGCGCGAGCGCTTGGCCAATGAGCTTATGGAAGCCAGCCAGGGTCGTGGCAACGCGGTGAAGAAAAAAGAAGACACGCACAAGATGGCAGACGCGAACAAGGCGTTTGCTCACTACCGCTGGTAATCACCCGCGACTGCTTCTCGAACGAACAGAGCTCCGCACCAGAGATACTGCTACCTGCATAGACAACACGTTCGGTGCCACCCCTTCGATGAGGGTGGGTCGCAGTGACGCGCTTCTGTCTGTTTCGCCTAACTCTTCGCTGTCTTTCACGACCGAAGACCCCCATGGCGATACCAAACCAGACCCAAGCGTCCACGCAATCGAGACCAACTAGACTCTGCGCTTCCGCAGGGATTCTCCTCGGTGCCCCATAAGTGGGCACCAGAGAGATCTCTCAGAAGACTCAGAGCGGTCGAGAGCCACTTGCGACGTGTTGCATCCCTCCCTTGGCACGACCTAAACCCGCTTCAAAAGTAAGCGGGTTGCGCCAGGGGAGGGTTTTGTCTGTTCAACGCTCCCGATCTGGTGTATGGGGCCCGCGTTGAAGTCTCATCGAGGATACAAAACATCGGAAGCACTCGCCCCGCGAACTCCCCGAGCCTCGAGACCTACAGAGGGCTGAGCCCCTTCAACGCCACTTTACTTTCACAAGTTTTACATCCATCGGCGCCTCGAACCATCGACGCCGACCACCTGGAGACGACCACAGTGCCCCGCGACCTTCCAATTGAGCGCTACCGCAACATCGGCATCATGGCTCACATTGATGCTGGCAAGACCACGTGCAGCGAGCGCGTCCTGTACTACACCGGCCGAGTTCACAAGCTCGGCGAGGTGCACGAGGGCGCCGCCACGATGGACTGGATGGAGCAGGAGCAGGAGCGTGGAATCACGATCACCTCTGCAGCCACGACGGCCTTCTGGGTCCCGTTGCACGGTGTTTACAAAGACATCAAGCACCGCATCAACCTCATCGACACGCCTGGGCACGTAGACTTCACGATCGAAGTCGAGCGCTCATTGCGTGTTCTTGACGGCGCGGTCGCCGTGTTTGACGGCGGCAACGGCGTCGAGCCCCAGAGCGAGACGGTCTGGCGTCAGGCTGACAAATACCACGTCCCACGCATCGCGTTCATGAACAAGATGGACAAGATCGGTGCGGACTTCGAGATGTGCGTTGAGTCCATGCGCGATCGTCTTGGGACCAACCCGGTCCCGATTAACTTCCCCATCGGCGTCGAGGACAAGCACCGCGGTGTGTTTGATCTCGTCCGCATGAAGGGCATTGTCTTCGACGAGGAATCCAAGGGTCAGAAGTTCGACGTGCTCGATCTCGAGCAGCTCGGCGAGCTCCCGCAGTTCAAAGACTACCCGGCGGATTGGCAGGAGTTTCAGGACCGTGTCGACACCTACCGTCAGGGCTTGATCGAAGCGGCCGCGGATTGCGACGAAGTCGTCGGCGAGAAGTTTCTCGAAGACCGCGTCGCGGACATCACCGAAGAAGACATCCAGCGTGCTCTGCGCGCAGGGACGATCAGCTTCAAGTGCGTCCCCGTCGTGGCTGGATCTGCTTTTAAGAACAAGGGCGTGCAGATGCTCTTGGACGCCGTGATCACGTACTTGCCTTCGCCCCAGGACATCCCTGCGGTCAAGGGCAAGCACCCAGACACGGGCGCTGAGGTCATCCGCGAAGCGCGTGACGACCAGCCCTTCGCAGGCCTCGCCTTCAAGATCATGAACGACAAGTTCGTGGGAAATCTCACGTTCTTCAGGACCTACTCGGGCACGCTTGAGTCTGGCTCTGCGGTGCTCAACAGCTCGCGTAACAAGGGCGAGCGCATCGGTCGATTGCTGCTCATGCATTCGAACGATCGCGAGGACATCAAGGACGTGTTCGCAGGTGTGATCGCTGCTGCAGTGGGTCTTCGTGACACGCGCACCGGCGACACGATCTGCGACGAGCGCAACCCCGTTGTGCTTGAAGCCATGATCTTTCCGCAGCCAGTCATTGAGATCTCGGTGGAGCCCAAGACCAAGGCTGACCAAGAGAAGATGGGCGTCGCCCTCGCACGCTTGGCCTACGAAGATCCCTCGCTCCGTGTGTCCACCGACGAAGAGAGCGGCCAGACCATCCTCAAGGGGATGGGCGAGCTGCACTTGGACATCATCGTGGACCGCATGAAGCGTGAGTTCAAAGTCGAAGCCAACACGGGCAAGCCCAAGGTGGCTTACCGCGAGTCGATCCGAAAGACCGTCGAGCAAGATTACAAGCACGTCAAGCAGTCGGGCGGACGCGGTCAGTACGGCCACGTCACGATCGAAGTGTCCCCTGGCGAGCGCGGCACTGGCTTTGTGTTCGTGGACGACATCAAGGGCGGCGTGATCCCGAAAGAGTTTATCCCGGCCGTGGCCAAGGGCATCGAAGGCGCGATCTCGCGCGGCGTGCTCGCTGGCTTTCCGGTGATCGACGTGAAGGTTCGTCTCTTCTTCGGCAGCTACCACGACGTGGACTCGAGCGCGACGGCCTTCGAAATCGCAGGCTCCATCGCGTTTCAAGAGGCCGCCAAGAAGGCAGGGTTGCACCTGCTTGAGCCGATCATGGCGACCGAAGTCATCACGCCAGACCAGTTCATGGGCGACGTCATCGGCGATCTCAACTCACGACGTGGGCAGATCCGCGGAATGACTCAGCGTGGCAACACGCAGGTCATCGAATCGTACGTGCCGCTTGCCAGCATGTTCGGTTATGTGACAGACCTCCGCTCCAAGACTCAGGGGCGCGCGATGTCGACGATGCAGTTTGCGCACTACGATCCGGTCCCGGCCGCAGTGCAAGAAGAAGTCGTCGCCAAGATCAAGGGTGGTTGAGAGCCACTGCGGCCCGCCAGCGCAGTCATCGGCCGCACTCGTTTGCATGCGTTCACCGTGGTGGACGCTTGATTTTACTCAGAAGTTTCGAAGTATCGTTTAGGAGAGACAGTCATGGCCAAGGAGAAATTCGTCCGCAACAAACCGCACGTGAACGTTGGGACCATCGGTCACATCGATCACGGCAAGACCACGTTGACCGCAGCGATCAGCGCTGTGCTCAAGCGCCGCTTGAACCTCAAGTACGACGTCAAGAGCTACAAGGACATCGCCAAGGGTGGCATCGATCGTGATGCGACCAAGACGGTGACCATTGCAGCCGCGCACGTCGAGTACGAGACGACCAAGCGTCACTACGCGCACGTGGATTGCCCCGGACACGCGGACTACATCAAGAACATGATCACCGGCGCAGCGCAGATGGACGGCGCGATTCTCGTCGTCAGCGCGCTTGACTCGGTGATGCCCCAGACGCGTGAGCACGTTCTGCTTGCACGCCAGGTTGGTGTTCCGCACATCGTGGTGTTTCTCAACAAGTGCGACGCAGTCGATGACCCCGAGATCTTGGATCTCGTGGCTGAAGAAGTGCGCGATCTTCTGAACAAGTACCAGTTCCCGGGCGACGAGACCCCCGTGATCCGTGGTGCAGCGCTCCCCGCCCTCAACGGCGACAAGGCCTGGGAAGACAAGATCCTCGAGCTCGGCGAAGCGCTCGACACTTTTATTCCTGAGCCCATTCGTGAGAACGACAAGCCCTTCTTGCTCGCGGTCGAGGACGTGTTCTCGATCAAGGGCCGCGGGACGGTTGCAACGGGCCGTGTCGAGCGTGGCATGGTCAAGGTTGGCGACGACGCAGAGATCATCGGGTACGGCTCGGTCAAGAAGACCGTCGTCACCGGCGTCGAGATGTTTCGCAAGTCGCTTGAGAGCGCTCAAGCGGGTGACAACGCGGGTCTCTTGCTCCGCGGTGTTGAAAAGTCGGACATCGAGCGTGGCCAAGTGCTGGCCAAGCCCGGTTCGATCACGCCCCACAAGAAGTTCATTGGTCAGTGCTACGTGCTCAAGAAGGAAGAGGGTGGCCGTCACACGCCGTTCTTCACCAACTACCGCCCGCAGTTCTACATCCGCACCACGGATGTGACTGGCAACGTGCAGCTTCCTGAGGACATCAAGATGGTCATGCCGGGCGACAGCGTTGAGATCAACGTTGAGCTCATCACGCCCGTCGCGCTCGAAGAGCAGATGCGCTTCGCGATCCGCGAGGGTGGCAAGACCGTCGGCGCAGGTGTGGTCACCAAGATCACCGATTAGTCGGTGTGACCTCTCTGTTCGCTGAGCTTGCTCGGTGGACAGTGAGGGTCGGGTCCTCTGGGCTCGAGTCAGCGCTGCGCAGTGAGAGCACTCACAGGGCGCATCGGTGACGCGGGCCAGCGAGGCCCACCTAAGCCTCTGAAGAGATTTTGTGGTTTCAAAAGGCGTCCGCGACGGCGGACAGAGTGAGAAGTTGTCATGACAACCAAGATCCGAATTCGCCTCAAGGCGTACGATCACAAGCTGCTGGATCAAGCAGTCACTGAGATCGTTGAGACTGCGCGCACCACGAGTGCGCGGGTGGTGGGACCGATCCCGCTTCCGACGAAGATCAACCGATACACGGTGCTGCGATCACCGCACGTGGACAAGAAGTCGCGTGAACAGTTCGAGATCCGCACGCACAAGCGCATGTTGGATATTCTTGAGCCCACACAAGCAACACTAGACGCTCTCATGAAGCTCGATTTGTCGGCCGGTGTCGACGTCGAGATCAAGAGCTGAGAGAAAGGGGTCCAAGAGCCATGGCAAAAGTAGACCTCCTCGACATTGAGTCCAAAAAGGTTGGAGAAATCGACCTCAAGGACGAAGTCTTCGGTATCCAAGAGATCAATCAGCACCTCTTTTATGAGGTCGTGAAGGCACAGCTTGCCTCACGTCGTTCGGGGACCGCAGCCGCCAAAGAGCGCGCCGCGGTCTCGGGTTCGAGCAAGAAGATCTACAAGCAAAAAGGCACGGGCAACGCACGTCACGGCAGCAAGCGCGCGCCGCAGATGTACAAGGGTGGCGCGGCTCATCCGCCCATCCCGCGTTCGTATGCCTACCGCCCCCCGGCGCAGGTTCGCGCGGGTGCTCTTCGTCACGCGTTGTCGTTCTATCTCAAAGAGGGACGATTGACCGTGGTGGACAAGTGGGAGCCCTCGGAGTTTAAGACCAAGGCGATTGCAGCCGCCATTGGCAAGCTCAACAGCAATGGTGGCTCGGCCGTGGTGATTGAAGTGGCTTCGAACGAGAAGCTCCGTCAGTCGACGCGTAACTTGGCGACCGCGACCTTCCTCCCGCCCGAAGGCGTGAACGTGTACGACATTCTTCGTCACGATCACTTGATTCTTACCCAGTCCGCAGCGCGTGCTCTTGAAGCACGTCTCGGCGGTTGATGCTTTTGACAGGCTAGGAGCAGAACATGACAGTTGTCGCTCACAAGATCCTGCGTCGTCCGCTCATTCTCACCGAGAAGGGCAACACGATGCGGGAGGAAGCAAATCAGTACTCGTTCGAGGTCGCACGCGATGCGACCAAGCTCGAGATTCGCGCGGCGGTGGAGCAGGCCTTCCCGGACGTGCACGTTGTGGCGGTACGAACGTTGATCGTTCGTGGCAAAGACCGTCGCATGGGTCGTGGTTATGCCAAGCTCCAAAATTGGAAGAAGGCCATGGTCACGTTGAAGGACGGCGAGAAGATTGAGTTCTTCGAGTCGTTCTGATCCGTTGAAGGGTTTTGGAGAGTTCAATGGCAGTCAAGAGCTACAAGCCGCGCACCCCGTCGCGGCGCTATGTCACCACCAGTTCGTTCACTGAGATCACCGTAGGCAACGAGCCCCAGCGCTCTTTGCTTGAGGCTCAGCATTCAACTGGCGGTCGCAATCACTATGGCCGAATCACCACGCGTTTTCGCGGGGGCGGTCACAAGCAGCGCTACCGTGTCATCGACTGGAAGCGTAACAAGATCGGCATCCCCGGCAAGATCGCGACGGTTGAGTATGATCCCAACCGCACCGCGCGCATTGCGCTGGTGAACTACGCCGACGGCGAGAAGCGTTACATTCTTGCGCCTGACGGGCTCAAGGTTGGCGACGCGATTATTTCGTCGCGTCACGCGGACATCAAGCCAGGCAACGCGATGCCGCTGCGCTTCGTTCCACTCGGAACGACCGTGCACAACATCGAGCTGAAGGTTGGCAAGGGTGGGCAGATCGCTCGCTCGGCTGGCTCGTCTGCGCAAGTGATCGCAAAGGAGTCCTCGTGGGGCCAGATTCGTCTGCCCTCGGGCGAGATCCGTAAGATCCACCTCGATTGCCGCTGCACCATTGGCCAAGTGTCCAACTCGGACCACGCCAATGTCACGCTCGGCAAAGCGGGTCGTTCGCGTTGGCTCGGGTTTCGCCCGCACAACCGCGGCGTCTCCATGAACCCCGTCGATCACCCCATGGGCGGTGGCGAAGGTCGCAGCTCGGGTGGTCGTCACCCGTGCTCACCGTGGGGCCAACTTGCGAAGGGTCTCAAGACTCGTCACAACAAGCGCACCGACTCGATGATCGTGAAGCGCCGCAGCTCGAAGGGTTGATAGACAATGGCACGCTCACTGAAAAAGGGTCCCTTCGTGGACCTGCATCTCTCGCAAAAGATCGAGAAGGCCACCGCGGCCCGCTCCAAGACGCCCATCAAGACGTGGTCACGTCGCTCGACGATCACGCCCGATGCGATCGGCCTTGCGTTCAATGTGCACAATGGCCGGAAGTTTATTCCGGTGTTTGTCACGGAGAACATGGTCGGCCACAAGTACGGCGAGTTCTCGCCCACGCGCACCTTCACCAGCCACGCGGGCGACCGCAAGGCCAAGGGTGGAGCACGCGGCGCACCCCCCAAGCGCTGAGCGCTCAGCGGGTCTAAACCGCCCGACCACGCCCACCGTGAAGCCCTGAGAAGGGTGTCGCGTGTGGGCGTTGTGCGTTTCTCCCCCCCGGGCGATGCGTGTGGGGGACGGGGCGACGTTGGCGGCTTGGCCAAAAGACTCGGCTCACCTGGGCGCGTGTGGGTTGTTGCGCTCGTCACACAGAGGGCTGGCTCTGGTCGTCCCGCAAACGAATCACGTGGATTGGGTCGGACGGAGTGTGTGTGGCGTGGACGCGCACTTGAGAGGTCGCGGTTTGACCCGCTGTGCAGGGCTCGGTGGGCGTGAGCGTCGGGGTCTACAGCTCGTGTTCACGTCGCGCCGAGGTGAGCGCTCCACGGTTGAACTCGAAGAGGGTGAAGCCTTGCAGATCCGAAGAGCTTGAGTGCACCGCGCCCGAGACGACCCGAGGGGGCGAGGGCTTCGAGCAGGCCATGGAGCCAGAGATCACCGGCGTCCATGGGCGCTTTGTCCCACGCGTAGGCGAGCGCGGTGAGGTCTTGGTGGGCGTCGAGCGTGGCGTCGTAGCCGGCGTCGCGCAGGGCGTCTGTGAGTGTGTGGGCCTCCGCCAGTGCGCATGCGTCGCGCACGTCATGGGGGCGCTCTGCGGCGAAGCGCTTGAGGCTGGCCAACGCTGCGGGGTGGTCTTTGTGTTGGAGCAAGAAGTGCTGGGATGCGGCGCGGACGAGGGTTCCCATAGGGGGGGTGAGGCGAGCGTACGTTCGGCGGGGTGTCAAGCGTGTGTGACGAGAGACAATTGCGCGGAGTGTGGGGAGTGTGTTTGGCTGCTGGGCACAGTGGAGATCGTGAGCGAGCGCGTGGGCAGGGGAAGTGGCTGGTATGTGTTGTGGGCGCTGGGGGCCGTTGTGGGGTGCCAAGAGCGGCCGGTGGCTTCGGTGTGTGTGCAGGCGCGTGGGCAGTGGGCGGGCGAGCGGGTCGAGGGCGTGGCGCCCGAGCTCGAGGGGGCCATGCGGGCGGCGATCGAGGCTGAGCACTGGACTGTGAGTGAGGGCGCGCTGGTGCGACGGGGGCTGAGCACCGAGACGCTGCGGGTCCGCAGTGAGTCGTCGGGGCAGTGCAGGGTGGTGTTGGACAAGCAGGGGACGCAGCGTGAGCTGGTGCTCGAGCTCACCGCGGATGGGCACTTGCGGGCGATCGGGGTGGGCCCGCGCAACGCGCAGGGGAGGCCTACGTACGGCGCCGGGGTGATCTTGCGGCGTCTTGGGCGATGAGCGCGGTTGGGTGGCGCTACGGGTGGCCTGGAGCGCTCTTCGAGGGCACGTTGGTGCGGCGGTACCACCGGTTCTTGGCGGACGTGCGGTTGGCAGATGGGCGCGAGGTGACCGCGCACTGTGTCAACCCTGGGCGCATGGAGGGGCTGGTTGAGCGCGGGGCGCGGGTGTGGGTCACGCACGAGCAGAACGCGAAGCGCAAGCTGCAGTTCACATGGCAGGTGATCGCGCGCGAGGGTGGGCTGTGGGTGGGGACCAACACGGTGCTCCCAAACGCGGTGGTGGGGGCGATGTTGCAGGCGCGGGTGCTGCCGGGGTTTGAAGATCACCTTAGTTTTCGCGCTGAGGTGAGCTACGGAGAGAGCTCGCGGATTGACTTTGCGGTCGAGACGGACGAGGGCGTGCATTGGATCGAGGTGAAGAACATTCACTTGGTGTATCCGGACGGTGGGGCTTATTTTCCAGACTCGGTGAGTGAGCGCGGGAGCAAGCACTTGCGCGAGCTGACGGAGCTGGCCGAGCGCGGGCAGCGGTGCACGGTGCAGTTTGTGGTGCAGCGTGGGGACGCGAGGTTTGTGCGGCCAAGTGATGTGCATGACCCAGTGTTTGCGCGGGCTGCGCGCGAGGCTGCGCGGGCCGGAGTGCACTTTCGGGCGAGCGTGTTTGACGTGGACGCGCAGGGGTTGCGCTGCCGGGGCGAGGTTCCGGTGGACTTGGGGGTGTATGGGCTTGAGGCTCCGCGCGCTTGGATGGAGGCGCTGCGGGCGACGTCGGGATGGGAGCGCCCAAAGAAGGCGGTGGTGGAGGGCGCGGTGGAGGCAGAGGCAGCTGTGGTGGCGGTCAAGAAGGTCAAGCGTGCGACGGCGGAGAAGAGACCGGTGAAGGCTGCGAAGGCCAAGAGATAAGACGGTGTTTGCGTTGCAAAACGCGCGCATGGAGCTGCGGACGCCGTTGAGCTTTGACTTGGGGTCGTGGTAGGGATTGGGGCTGAGATGAAGCGATGGGCGGGTTGTGAGCCTCCCTCGATTGGGTCTGGGCATTGATCGCAAGTCGCGAATTGTGGGGAATTTGTGGGGTTCGCCGCGTGTTCCGGCCCGATGTACGAAGCAGCGCGGCAAGAAGCTCGGGATTGGGCACACGAAGAGTTCGGGGCATGCCGAGCTGGGTGATTCGCGTTGGACTGCTCGCCTTGTCCGGTGGGCGGCATCGCTTGCGGAGCGTCCCGGTGGGTAGGTCCTTGACGTCTTTCGCTGTGGCGCCGAGCAACAGGCTGCGTACGATTTTCTGGACAACGAGAAGGTTCGAAGTGCGGACATCCTCGATCAAGTGCGCACCGCCGCGGTCGTCCTCGATACGACCGAGGCCTTCACCGGGGAGCGTATGGAGCTGCCGGTCAACGTCGT
>JAUXYJ010000084.1 GCA_030694465.1 Deltaproteobacteria bacterium
CCGACGCACACAGAATCACTGGACGCCGCACCCGCTGCGCCGCACGTCGCTGCGGCCCACCGCGCTCTTCACGCAGCCCCCTGCCCTTTCGCCCTTCGCCCACGCGCGCCCATCGCCCGCTCCTCCGGCGACGTCGCCGGGTCACCCCAGTACTCACTCCTCGCGGCGCAGCGTGAGCTCCGCGCTCAGGGGCCCGCGTCTGGGACCGTGGGGCCCCCGTCTACGCTCTCTGGCTCGGCCTCGTCGGAGTCCGCCGGGGGCACCAAGACATGGCGCCATGTGTTTCGCGTCTGCACATAGCCGCGACCGAGCATCAAGCGCTCAGCCCCGAAATCGCGCTGCCGCACCTCAGAGCCATATCCCACCGTGTTAAACGCCTCGCGATTGGGCGTGGTCACGTAGCTCCCTTGGCACTGGTAATCTCCCCGCACCGAGGCCGTGGGTCCGTCCGTCGCGCCTCCATAGCCGCACATATACTCGCTGCTCGCGACCTCGGTCATGCCTTCGTTTTGCCAGAGCCACAGATGGTCCCGGTCACGGTACTCAGCGGGTTCGCTGCACATCCGCGCTTGGACCAGCACCGCGTTGAGCCCCGTTGTGCTCACCGGAGCCAGCACGACCTTCACGGTGTAGTCCGAGCACGTGCGCTCGTAGCCCATCGCGTTCGTGTCCCAGATCACCTCTGCACCTGCGGTGAGCAACACATACGTCTCAGCGTTTGGACCCTCGCAGATCCACACCCCATCGTCCTCGGCTAGGCGCGAGATCCGCCCGCGCGCGGCCTCGATGCATGAGAGCGTCCCGCTTGTGCACGAAGACAGCGGTCGCCCGTGTCCCACACGAATATTGCATCGCTCCGAGTGTTCTTCGCTCTCACCCAAAGTCAGCACCCACGGCTCGCCCGGCGTGCTCGCATACGTCACGTCATCGATCACAACATCGGCTGCGTCGCTGTCACTCGCGTCCGCCACATCACGCATCGCCATCGCATCGACGTGGGCGTCCTCGCGCAACGCAGCGATCGCGACCGAGGGCGCGCGGGTCTCTGCGGGCACGGGCATGACCCTAGGGGCAGGGCTGCGAGTCTTGCAAGAGGCGAGTGTCACTGCAATCAACGTGCAAAATACAAGAGTGAATCTCTATCGGCAAAGAGTCTAACACGGGGGTGTTGCCCCACTGCAAGGGTTCGCTTCAGGGGCGTCACGGTCCCCCGCGCGGTGCTGTACGCTGGCGCAAGGAGCAAGCAAACGATGAAGCGTGGGCGCGTAAGGATCGGGTGGTTTGAGAGCGTGCGCAGCGCGGTCGCAGGGGCGATCGTCGGGGTGCTGCTCTTCTTTGGGGCCCTCGCGATGCTTTGGCTCAACGAGGGTCGCAGCAACCTGGCCCACCTCGCGCGTCAGTCCGTGGTCGCCTCGCCCGAGACGATCGACCCCGCGCTGGACCACACGCTCGTCTCGGTGACGCACGAGACCCGCAGCGATGCGCCTCTCGGAGATCCTGAGTTTTTGCAGCCCGATCGCTATCTCTCGCTCGAGCGTCGCGTCGAGATGTTGGCGTGGTTCGAGTCGTGTCCGAGCCGGCGACGTCGCTGTGAGTACCGCACACGATGGACCGCGACGCCTCCGTCGAGCGCGGGGTTTCAAGAGCCTCGCGAGCACCACAACCCTGCGATGCGCGTGAGAGCCAATCGCTACGTGGTCGACGGCTCGATCGGCGTGTATCGCTTTCGTACCGCACACGCGACGACACCAACGGGCGAGCTCTTGGCGCTCACGCCCGCGATGGTCCGCCCCGAAGCGCCCGGAACCCCCACCCTCCGTGGCACGCAGATGTACCTCTCTGAGCGGGCCAATGAGCGGCCCGCCGTGGGCGACCTGCGCTTGTCCTTTGCAGCCGTTCGCGTGGGCGAACGCAGCACTTTCTTCGCACAACAAGAAGGCGCGCGCCTCGAGCCTTCGCTGCAGCCAGCGCGCATGTATCGCTTGCTTCGTGGCGATCGCGAGCACGCGATCAAGTACCTCGCGCGCGAGCACTTGGTGATCGGTTGGGTGCTGCGTGTCTTGGGGTTTGTGTTGCTGTGGCTCTCGCTCAATCTCGCGCTCGGGCCACTCAACGCGATGCTCGATGTGTTTGAGCCCCTCGGTCGCGCGAGCCGCACGCTGATCGCGCTGGTGACTCTCCCTGTGGCCGTCGTGTTGTCCACGGCGGTCATCGTCTTGTCGGCCCTTGCGCACAGCCCGTGGTGGCTTGTGTTGGGCTTGTTTGCGCTGCTGGGGGTGCTCTTGTTGGCGCGGGGTACCCAGCGCGCGCGATGAGCGAAGCGGCGCTGCCGACGCTCGAATCGCTGGGGTATCGAGTGATCGTGCGCACCTCGCTCCCGACGGTGATCCATGGGCTCTTTGTGGGTCTGTGTCCCGCTGGCGAGGTGCCCACCGCGGCCAACCTCGCGCGCATGGTCGCCGAGTCCGAGCAGGCGCTCATGCCCGCCGAGGTCGCGCTGGTTGACCCGGTGACAGACGCGATCGTGGGGCGATTTGCAGCCCCCGAGGGCGTCCGTGCCGTGTGCGCTTGGGGTGACGCGCGCGTGCTGTGGCTCGAGGGCCGTGCGCTGGTGTCTCGCGCGGTGGATGGCAGCGATCGACGTGAGCACTGTGCCGACGCGGTGCGCGACGGAGAGACTCCCACAGGGCGGTTGCACACCGACGGGCGCTTGGCGGCGTTGATGGTGAGCGACGGCGAGGGGCAGCGAAGGCTCTGTGTGATGGACCTTGAGGCGGGGGACGTGCGTGCGTGGCTTGTCAGCGAATACACAGACATTTCGCGGATGTTTGACGCGAAGATTTTGCTCGCGACCCCAAGCTACGAGTCTTCTGGGACACTGACCTTGGTGGACGCGCGGACGAATGCCACGCAGTGGACGCTCGCCGCGGATTTGTCACGCGCGTTTTCGGTAGGCGAGGTCCTCGCGACGGATGCACCTCTGCGCGTGTTGGGTGAAGGGGCCATGGCCGTACGGGTGATGGCGGACGATGGATACGACCTTGAGCGTGGCGCGGTGGATCTGCGGACAGGCACGCTCGTACGTGCAAGCGAGCCGTCGCGGAGGCTGCTCGCGTTTGCCGAGGCGATCGGCGCACAACGCGCGGCGGTGTGGTCGCGTTCGCGCGAGCTCGAGGTCTGCAGGGTGCAAGACGGAGCACCCCTGGCGCGGTTTGTACTGAGCGAAAATGCTGACGATTTGCACGCACTTGCAGACGGTCGCTGGCTCTCTCTGGCGGGGCAACAGCTTGTGATTCTGGGTGACTCTCCGGGAGCTGTTCTGGCGGGCGCGTGGCTGCCGCAGACGTTGCCCATGGGGGCGTGGCCGCGGTGCGCCGTGGGTCCCGGATGGGTCGCGGTGGCGTGGGCCTCGGCCGAGCGCTGCGGGCACACGGTGCTGCCTCGTGAGCGCGCCGTGCGGGCACTCGCAGACGCGCAGCGGCAGCCTCCGACGCTCGTGGACGCGCCCGAGTGGCTCAACGAGATCGACGATCCGTGGGCAACCCACGCGGTCACGGTGGACCCAGAGCGCCTGGCGGCCATCCTCGCCATCGCCCACGAAGAGCACTGGAACGACGCCGCCGCCTGGGAGCGCCTGACCGCGCGCGGCCTGGTGGATTGCACGCTCGATCGCGCGCAGTGGCCCACGGAGTCTCGCGCAGGGCACGTGCTCATGGAGGGCGCCCCGAGGGATCGTGTGCTTGCGGATCTCGAGGTGCGCGCGGCGTGGCTCACCCTCGCGCACGACGCGCCGATGCTGGCCACTGTGCGTGCGCTGTCACAAGAGCTTCTGCGCGCGATGCGCCCGTTTTGCACAGAGCTCGCAGAGCGTGTGGTCCTTCGTGCAGCGGCTGTGCCTGTGTGGAGCTTCGATCCCGACGCACACCAGCGCGCGCGGGACGTGCTCTTGGCCTGCGTCGAGTGGCGCAATGCGCCGTCGCGAGGGTACTTCGTGGAGCTCTGTTCGCTCGATGCGCTCTGGACCGAAGCGGCAGGGATGGGTCTGCGCATGCCCTCGATCGCTCCGCTGGACTTGGTCGGAAGGCCCTTCGCGGCGCTGCCCTCTCCGTGGGCTGCGGCGATCGCGCTCATCCGGCTTGGCATGGTCCCAGTGGCGCTCGATCGCGAGGGGCTCGTGCTGCGGCTGCTGCCGATCGAGGGCGAGCAGCGCGCCCAGTGCCCCGAGGACTGGGACATCCCTTTCTGAAGCGTGAGATACAAAAAACCTAATGATACTAATGTTTTATCTCTTCGCTCTGCCCTCTCTCGGTGCGCGAGATCGCGCCCGCGCGCATTCCCAGCCAAGCCCGCGCGATGGTAAGACACTCGGCCATGATTGCCTCGTTGCGCCGTGCCAGTGTCTGGGTTGTCTGTTGCGCGCTGGCGGCCTGTGCCCCGCGCGCTGTGCCCGAAGATGCTGCCTTCGATGGCCTGTCGCCGACGGACGCCGTGAGCGACACAGTGCCCCCTCCCGACAGCGCGCGTGCAGACGCCAGCGTGTGTCGCGCCACCGCGTTTGAGTCGCGCTTAGACCTTCGCTATCACACGGTGTCTGGGGTCGACCCCAACCTGCTCAGCCTCGATCTCTATCTCCCGACGTTGGCGCCGGGCTGCGCGCCTCCGCCGCTCGTGGTGTACGTCCACGGCGGCGCGTGGGTGGTCGGCGACAAGCGCAACCAGATTGACACCAAGGTGCGGTACTTCACGGGCGAAGGATACGCGTTTGCGTCGGTCAATTATCGGCTCTCGCCTGCGATGGCGGGACAGCCGGGGGTGCGCTACCCCGTGCACAACCAAGACGCCGCGCGTGCGCTCGCGTGGCTGCGCAGCAACGCGGGGACCTATGGCTATCGCGCCGAGGGCATCACGCTCTTTGGGCACTCGGCGGGCGCGGGGATTGTCACGTTGGTCGGGACGGATCCACAGTTTTTGACCGAGCAAGGGCGCTCGTTTGCGGACCTGAGCTGTGTCGTGTCGTTGGACACTGAGGCCTACGATGTCACCACACAGGCGATGGAGCCTGGGCAGCCCGGGATGATCTATCGCAACGCGTTTGGCTCGGACCCCATGGTCTGGTCTCGCGCGTCGCCGCTCTCCAACGGAACGCTCGCTGCGGGCAGCAACATCGTCCCGTTCTTGGTCGTGACCCGTGGAGAGCCCGCGCGCCGTGCGCTCAGCCAGCGCCTTGTCGACGCCCTGCGTGCAGCAGGCGTGCGCGCCACGTTGCACACGGCCGAGAGGCTCACGCACGAGGGTGTCACCGACGCGGTGGGCCTCGCCGGAGACACCGCGTTGATGCCCGTGTTTGGCCCCTTTGTGAGCGCGTGCGCCCGGGGCCAGTGATCCCCGTGTGATCGGTGTGACTCAGTCGACGCTCTGCACGTCGACGCCCTCTCGCGCGACCCTGCGTGCGGCCTCGGCCCGGTCGCTCTTGCCCGAGCTCAACAGCGGAAGCTCGCTGGCAAACACCCACCGCGTCGGCCATTTGTACCGCGCCAACCGCGCGCTGAGTGTGCGCTCGATCGCCTCGCGCAGGGGCTCTCCTCGCGCGGTCCCCTCGCGCAAGACCACCATCGCCCCTACGCGCTGGCCCCACTGCGCGTCGGTCACGCCCACCACGAGCGCGTCGTGCACAGCGCCCGATGCGCAGAGCGCTTGCTCGACCTCGACGGGGTACACATTTTCGCCGCCCGTCACGATGAGGTCACTCCGGCGCGCGTGGAGGGTCAGCACGCCGTCTTCACTCAGCGAGGCAAAATCCCCGGTATCGAGCCAATCACTCGCACTCAACGGCGCGTGATGGAGGTACCCACTCATCACGCCCTCGCCCTGTACACGCAGCAGACCGATCTCGTCGGGTGCACACACGCGCTGCGCTGCATCGACGATCTCGGCGCGCACGTGTGAGAGCACGGGACCACAGCCGAGGGCCACGGTGGACCAATCGCGCGCGGGCTGTGTACACACCTGCGAGCACACCTCGGTGAGCCCATACGTCGCGCGCAGGGCGAGGCCACGCTGGGCACATTGCGCGCGCAGCGTGTCCGAAGTGTGCGCCCCGCCCGAGAGCAGTACGCGAAGATTCGCGAGCGAATTTGCAGTATCAATCGAGAGAAGTGTGTGGAGCATCGTGGGCACTACGCTCGCGAGCGTGCAGTGGTCTTCGGCGATGCACTCAAGCACGCGCTGCGGGTCAAAGCGCGCGAGCAGGCGCACCGTGGCGCCCGCCTGGATGCACCGCGTGAGCACCGAGAGCCCGCCGATGTGACAGAGCGGGAGGCACAAGAGCCAGCGGTCTTGGGGTGCCCACCGCAGGCGCTCGGCGCTGGCGCGCGCGCTCGCTGCAAACGCGCGGTGCGAGAGGGTGGCGCCTTTGGGGGAGCCTGAGGTCCCCGAGGTGTACAAGATGGCCAAGGGACGCTCGGGGTCGACGGGTGCGAGAGTCCATTGCGCAGAGTTTTTGCAGAGTTTTGTGAGCTCGTCGAGGGCGCTGTCGTCGAGCAACACCGACGCGTGGGAGTCACGGACGAGCAGGTCTGCCTCGTGCGCGGTGAGCCTCGGGTGCACGAGCACAAATGGGCTCTGCTCTTCGATGAGACACAGCAGCGTGAGCACGGTCTGCACGCGGTTGCTGGCGCGCAGGGCGACGGGCTGTGTGGGGCTCGCGGCCAGCGCACGCACGCGGTCTCGCATGGCGTCACAGGCGAGGGCGAGCTCGCGAAAGCTCCATGTGCGCTCGTCGGTGATGAGGGCGATCGCGTCGCCGTAGCGCCGCGCGGCGAGGGTGATCGAGAAGGGATGCGCGCTCACTCGGGGGCCAGCGGGAGGTGCTTTCGTTCGCGCAAAACAGCAGGCTTTTCGCTGGCAGAAGTGTTGTGACTTGCGTCTGCGACCTCGTGACGACAGCGCACATAGCGGACGGCGTCGAGCGGCTCAAGGTGCCACTGTCCCTCGCGCAGTGTGCAGCGCGTGAGGGCTTGCTTGCTGGGGTCTCCGAGGGGCGCGATCACGACGCAGCCTTCGGGGAGCGCGCGCCACGCATCCGGGAGCGCGGGCAGGGCGAAGCCCAGCGTGACCTTGCGTACGGTGTCGAGCGGGACGCCCCACTGGGTCATGTCGGTGGCGTCTCCGGCGCGCATGGACACGCGGTCTTGCACACCCAAAGACGACAGCACACTCTGGCCGCGTGCGGCGAGGGCTGGGTCGACTTCGACTGCAAATACGCTGCCCGTTGGCCCTACGAGCTGAGAGAGCACGTAGCTCCCAAAGCCTGTCCCTGCGCCAAGGTCTACGATGCGGTCTCCTTCGCGCACATCGAGCAGGGCGAAGCTGCGGGCGTATGCGTGCAGGGCGCTCACGGTGCTCTCGCCGCTCGCGTCGAGGGCGACCGGCTCATCTCGCACGCTCTCTCTCACGCGATCGAGCGGAACAAATCGCTCTCTCGGCGCCGCGATCACCTCGCGCACAATGCGCTCGCACGCTGCCTCGTCTGCGCCCTCGCCCTGTGCAAACGCGAGGATCTTTGCGTGATGCTCTTCGCGCAGCGTGCGGGCGGTCTCTCGCAAGAGCAGGTCTTGCGCGCGGTCGCTCTCGCCGCGGGTGTGTCGCCCGAGATACCTGTGCCACGCGTAGTATCGATCGAGGTAGTGCAGGCGCGTGTGGGGGCTGTCTTGGCGGACCTGATCGCGGATGGCGCGGACGAAGTAATCCCTGGCTTTTCCTTGGTAGATAAAGTTTTGCTCGATGGCGGCGAGGATGGGCCCGAAGTGCTCGTGTTGTAGCCTCGCGCGCTCTAAGTAGGTGAGCTCACGCGAGGGGTCGACCCACTCGGCCAAGAACTCTTGATCGCCGTCGTGCCACCAGTTGCTGCGATAAAATTTGCACCCATGCCGGCCCTCCCACACGCCACGCTCGCTATCAATCGGCGAGCCCGGATACAGCCTAAACGGGTCCACCGACAAAAAACCCGTGACCCCCTGCGGGTCTAAAAACAGCTCGCGCAAATAAGCCGCGCTTCGCTCAAGGCTGCCAGGGGTCTCGCCCGGGTGCCCGACGATGACATTGGCCCCCCAAGGCACCTGCTCTTTGCGCGCCCATTGCGAGATCGCGCGCATGCGGTCGAGGTACTCGTCCAGGCGCCCCGCTTTGCGAATGGTGGCCAAATGCGCTGGGTCCCCGGACTCGAGCCCAAAGCCCAGTCCACAGTTGGCGTCACGAAAGAGTCTTAGATCTTCGGCCTCAATAAGATCCACGCGGATGAGCAGCCAGAACTTCTCCACAGGGATGTTCTCTCGCGCGAGGGCCTCGAGAAACTGCCTGCGCCACGAGACCTTCATGCCAAAGAGCGCGTCGGCGACGTAGACAGTCCACGTGCGCAAATCCAGGTATTCGTGAAGCGACTTGATCTCTAGAACTGCCCGCTCGACCGAGAGCGCGCGCCAAGAGACCTCACGCTTTGCGCGCTCCATGCAAAACGCACAATCAAAGGGACAGCCGCGCGAGAAGTACACCTGCGCTTGCGAGTTAATCTTGCGCGCGATGTGCTTGTACCGGTCGAGGTAGGTCCAGTCCGACGGGGGCATGTCGTCGAGGGCCTCCATCGCGTCGCTGTCCAGGATTTTTGCACGCAAAGGTGCGCCGCCTGCGACGGACTCGATGATGGCGACGAGGTGCTTTTCGCCCTCGCCGACGATGCAGAGATCGTACGGAGAGCCGTCGTACACGATGTCATCGGGGCGCGCGCTCGCGTGGTATCCACCTGCGACAATCACGGCCTCGGGATAGAGCGACCGAGCGACCTCGGCCATCGCGTGGCACTTGAGATAATCAAAGCTTGAGTACACCCCAAGAGCGATGACGTCATAGCCCCGGCCGTCGTCTCCCGCGAGGAGATTGGGCAGCGAAATCGCACCCAACGCGCGCTCGCACTCGAGGTCCCGGATGACAATCTGCGCGCCGGTCTTCTCTCTCGCATACGTCGCGAGGAGCACAAGCTGAGGGACGCCAAAGTTGCCCGCGGCGGCGCCGTCGGTTCCGGGCCACAAGAGCAAGACGCGTACGGGAGCTGCCATAGTGTTTGCCACGATAGCAGAGCCCCAGTGTGCTTATCGTGGGCGCCTTCGCGGCGGCGGCCTGGGAGGGTCCAATCTCTGCGGCGCGATGCTCAGGCACGCCCTAGGAATCGGCGGTGCGAGACAGGGCTGCGGCGCGATCATGGGCGACAGGCAAGGCTGCGGAGGGGTCTCTGGGACCTGCGAGAGGCACGGCATGGGATCCGCGGTGACCTGCTCGGGCGGAGGGGGCTGGTCGATGCCCAGCACAGACTTCACGCGGTCGCAGCCCTCGGTGGCGAGCGCGACCCCCGCGAGGGCGCTGGCGATGAGCCATTTGCGTCGGGCCAAGATGGCGTCGTGGTCGGCGCGCTCAGAGTCTTCGTCAGGAGATTTGCGGCCGTCGTCGCTGTCTTGTTCGCTCATGGGGTGTGCCTTGTGTGCAAGAGAGAGCGGTCAGACCGAGGCACGGCGCAAACGATTGGCTGGGACCAGCGCTGCTTCGCCGCGGCGGGCTTCTTTGAGGGCCGCGCGAAAGCCGTCGTCGACGTGCTGGGCGACGAAGGGGTCAAGCGGGTTGCTCTTTCCCATGACGGCGACACCGGCCGCGCCGCAGCCTCCGACGCAGGTGCGCTTGTGCGGGCAGGGCGCACAAAACTCGGGCGTGACGTCGCGGTAGTGCATGACCGCTGGGGCCTCGACGAGCTCGGCAAACGATTGGGTGTGCCCGTCGCCGATGACCTCGGTGTGCAGCGTGCAGTTGCGCAATTCGCCCTTGGGACCCAGCGCAAACTCTTGCATCTCGGTCCCGATCGGGCAGCCACCAAAGCGCACATTCGGAAAATCACTGTGCTCAATCACGCACGGCGGCATGGGCATGGTGACCTGCACCTGCATCTTGTGGTCTCTCCCGCGGACCTCGGCCTGCGAGAGCGCCTCGATCATGTCCGAGCGCGAGGGGAGCAACTCGGCGACGTTGCGCGTGGCGTATCCAGCAGGAGAAAACCTAGACAACGCGACAGAGGTCACTCCCAAGCGGCGAAACTGATCGAGGATCGCGCCGAGCTCTTTGGCGTTCTTGCGTGAGATCACGGTGCAGCCGACGACGGTGACACCTTGCATTTTGAGCAGCGAAATTCCACGCAGAGTCTTGTCGTAGTGTCCCTCGCCCACGTGCGCTTCGTGCTGCTCTTTGGTCGCTCCGTCGAGGGTGACCTGCACAAAGCTAGGCTTGTACGGCGCGAGGCGTGTGGCCATCGCCTCGGTGATTAAGCCGCCGTTTGAGATAATTTGGATGCCCACCCCGTGGCGCTTGGCCACGTCCATCACGTCAAAGATGTCTGCGCGTGCAAAGGGCTCACCGCCCGTGAGCGTGACGTGATCAAACTCGACCTCGGTGAGCGCGCGATCGACCAGGGCCAAGAGCTCTTCGGTGGGGAGCGAGCCCAGGGACTTTCCGCCGTCTTCGCGAAAGTCGTTGTAGCAATAACCGCACTTTTGGTTGCAGTAGCTCGTGAGCTCAATGGCGAGGGCGTAGCGCTTGGGGCGTGAGTGAGCCATGCGCGCATTGTTGCACACGTCTCAGAGAGACACACCGTGCGGGGCTCTTTGTGTGCGCTACCGCGCGGGGCTGTGCGTCGGAACGAGCGTGTTGTTCTCGCTCGTATGCGGTCGCGCTTCGCCCACGGTCCACGCGAGGACCGAGGCGGCCATGATGGCGATCAGCCCGTGTGTGACCTGTGTAGCGCTGGTGGGGTCGTACCCGTGGTTGTGCCTACGCACGGCCCATACGCCATGCGCGAGATCATAAATGATCAGCAAAAATGCAGCGATTCCCATCCATCGCTGTTGCATCACTGCGCCCACGATAAACAACCCGAGGATCGCCGCGCAGAGCATCCAGCCCATCACCGCGCTGCGTGCGTACAAGTGCGCTCCGCCCGGAAACACCAGCCCCACGATCACCCCGCGCGCATAGCGCACATCGTTGGTGTGAGCTCCATAGGTCTCGGGGACCGCGCCGTGTGCGCGATAGGGCGCTTCATCGCTGGGATCTTGCAGAGATTTATCACGCTCGGTCGCGATGGCCTCGGCCTCTTCGTCGCTCACGATCATGGCCTCGAGGGCCTCGCGGGCCTCGTGCGCTTGGAGCGTGGGGACCATCAAGCGCAGGTCGATCACGGTGGTAAATCGGTCCAAGAGGTTGGCCGTCCCGCGGCCGGTAAGCCTCGCGCGAAGGCCATGCTCACGCAAGAAGCTCAGAGACATCTCTGCCTCCATCGCGTTGTCAAATCGGCCTACTTCGGTCTCGTCATCCATAGGGGTTGCTAGGGCGGACTCTAGCACCCGCGACCTCGCAGCGGTCGAAGCTCAGTCGAGCGCCCGAATGCTCACGTTGTCCACATCGAATTGCCCCGGAAAATGTGCGGTCAACCACAACAGGGCGCGACGGGCGTTTGCGGGCGCGACCAGCTCCCACGACAGCACACGCCAGCCATAATCATGGTCACTCGCGAGGGCAGGCCGCGGGTTCTTCTCGTCGCCAAAGAACCGATCGCTGCCATCCAGCCACTGCAGCCCGAGCACAAACCACGCGGCGCTGCACTCGGGGCACACGGCTCCGCGCGGCGCGTTGTTTTGCGACCGGACGCTCGCAGTGATCTGGTATCTGCGCCCGGGCGTGATGCTGTTGTACGGCGTGACCGACTGCACCGCGTAGCAGTCCCACTGCCCCCGCGCGTCGAGCCTGATCGCGCGGCCTGTGCACCCTGGCGCGGGGCCAATCGCCTGCAAATGCTCTGCGGGAGTGCCCGATCGCCGACACGCCTCGAGGGTCGCGCGCGACCGCACCTCCCAGCCCATGGGCGCCTCTTGGGCGATCCCGTCTTCGAAGGCTCCGCGAGGCAAGAGGTTTGTGGGCGGCGCGTTGCACAGGTCCGTCCACACCGTGGTGGGGCTCACGCGGTCTGCGCTTGCGTCGCCCGCTGTGACGTCGGTGATGGCGGCATCGAGCGCGGATACATCGCGAATGGCTAGCGAATCGACAGGTTCGATCGCGTCCCTCGTGTGTCCCTCGTCGCGGTCGAGTGAGACCTCTCGGCTCGCATCACGGAGCACCAGGGGCTCTTCGCCGCACGCTCCGAGCGCGAGGGCACCGACCGTGATCAAGAGCGCAAATTTGCTGCCAACGCGTGAGCTCACTCGCTTGAGCATAATGCCCCTGAGAGCAGCTGATGCCTCGCTTGGGGCAACAAAAACCCACGCGCAACGCGAGGTCATACTCTGTCTCGCACTCTCAAGCGTCCGCGGCGCTGGGTGATAGCGTGGGGTTCGACATGGGATTTACGATCGCGACCTACAACGTCAAAGACCTCTTTGACGAGACCGCGCCCGCGCTGCGCGAAGACCGCACGCTGGGGCGCTACGTGTACCGAGCCAAACTCGAAGCGATCGCGCCGATGATCCGCAGGGTGGACGCGGACATCATCGCGTTGCAAGAGGTGTCGAGCCAGCGCGTTCTGGATGACCTGGCCAAGATGCTCTCGCGCGACACCGGCGCGAACTACATCGCGACCCGGGTGGCGACGGCGGACGAGCGCGGGATCGCGTGTGGGCTGCTCTCGCGCTTCGAAGTGAGCAGCGTGTGTGATCATCGCCCTGCCGATTTGCCGCCCATTCGATTTCGCTCGGACGAGCCACGGATGAGCGCCGAGGGCAGCGTCTACGCGCACCGAGGCATGCTTGAGACACGCATTGCGCTCCCGGATCGCTCGACGCTCGTGCTGATCAACGTGCACTTCAAGAGCAATTTGCCTATCCCCATGCTCAATGTAGAGGGGCAAGGGGTCCCGTTTGCAGACCACCACGCGCACGGCGAGGGCCTGGCCCGGGCGATGATCACGCGCGTGAGCGAGGCGCTCTATGTGCGCAAATTGATTGATGCTCTCTTGGCCAAGGACCCCTGGACGCAGCTCGCCGTCGTCGGGGACTTTAACGACAACGAGCACAGCGTGAGCGTGCGCGCCCTGATGGGCGACCCGATGTTGGGCAGCGTCCAGAGCGGAAACGACGCGTTCGCGGGGCGGTCGTTGTTCTCGTGTACGCGGGGGATTCCGCACGAGTCGCGCTACTCGGTGGTGTTTCGCGGAGAGCCCTCGCAGATCGATCACATCTTGGTCTCGCGTGGGCTCTGGGCTCGCTTTGGCAGCGCCAAGTTCTACAACGAGACCCTGCGCGAAGACCTCGCGGCGCAGGGCCCCGGTGGCGTCGGCTCGCTCGCGAGTGATCACGCACCATTGCGAGCAGATTTTCGCTAAGCAAACCGGGCAAAAGCGCAGCAGGCTTAGAGTGTAAGCTTAGGGTGTAAGGGCTAGCTTCCAAACATCCGGCGTCGCTCGGTTACCTGAAATCTCTCGTCGAGATACAACCCAACTGCGCCTTCAAAGATCTCTTCAGCCTTTGCTCGTTCGTACTGAAGTTTGCTCAGAAGATCGTGGGCGATTGAGGTCAATCGATTGTCAATGTCCAGCAAGTCCTCAGAGAGGTTTCCTGCGTCGTAGAGAGCGCTCGTGTGGATGCTGTCGAGCAGCCGCTTGATTGCCGGACGATGGCCTAAAGGCCCATCAGCGATCGCTTTGATAAACAGTCCATTGAAGTAGCCGTCGCCAACACGATCAATGACTGGCTCTAGGCTGTCTCGGAGTCGCAGCGCTATCCGGAGCATTTCGTTCTTAGCCGTACGTGCTCTGATTGGGCGACCGTTGCCGAGTAGCCAGTCGTCGAGGGCTCGCTCCCAGGGGGCGCTCTCTTTGTGGATGACCTTCTTGTCCTCCGAGTAGAACAGAAGGTTGATCTGTGCCGGGCTAAACCCAAACGCCTCCCGCTCGCGTTCGATCTCAACAAGCAGGTAATCTGCTTGAATTTCTCTGCGCTTGCTTTGCCACAACCGGATGCTGCGGTGCTCCAACGGCTTTGGCCTTGTATCAAAATATTTGTTAACCATGGTCGCTCACTGTCTTGAGGTTGAGCATCTCCAAGGCAAATCTAGCTGCCTGGTCTGCTGCAGTCTTGCGTGACGTTTCTATTTCGGTACGACTCTCAAGCGTCGCAAAGTCGGACACCCCCTTAATAACGATCCAGCGAATTTTTTTGTCACAGACTGCGACAACGCCTGCGGCTTCCATCTCGCCTCCGATGACTGGCTCACCAGTGAGTGGGATCCTTTTGATGAGCCCGTCCCGAAACGTCTTTGATGCGATGCGAGCTCCTCCGGAGAGGAGTTTGCCGAAGTGGATCTTGGTGCTTGGAACTGCAGGGCTTTTCCATGACGTTGCAGCTTCGCGACAGCGGGTGATCCAGTGCTCGCTCGCCTTATGTTTGGCGCCCTTGGCATAGTCACTTGCAACCTCGTAGGGGATGCCGTTCACATCGTCCACCACATCGATTAGGTCGTAGAGGTGAAGTTCGGTTGAGACCAAAATATCGCCTTCTTGTTGGCGGCTTTCATCGCAACCAAAAGCCGTTCCCACCAGAACGAAGCTCTTTGCGCCGGTCTCAAGGCTCGCGCGTTGGCACGCGAGGACTGAGCCGTTGTTGCCATAGGAGCCCATCGATTTGAGCTTGAGCACGGCGATCATTTGGTTCTCTGACGTTGTGATCCGAAAGTAGGTTGCCTCTTGGCCTTGGACCTTCTCGAAACCAAGGTTGAGTAACTTTGCATGCTTTTCTACAGCATCAAATTCACTCTGGGTCGCAGTCACTAAGAGAACATCGGCCGCGATCTTGGCCTGGGAGACAGTTCGCTCCACCGCGTCGATGCCCCACTCGAGGACATCGTTCAGTGCGTCTTCGTAAGGGCGCCCTTGCTTTTTCGCGAGTCCCTTCACTCGCTTCAGGAGCCGCCCATTCTTTGTTGCCATAGCCCTCAATTCCCCATCCTCCGCAGAACGAGTTGCCGTTAAAGAGGTCCAGAATCTAGCGTGCTTACGGTGTAAGCTTAGGGTGTAAGGGCCGCTTGCGCAGCCTCTCGCACTGCCGTGTCTGTGTCCTCCCGTGAGGCCTGCGTGAGGGCGGCGCGGCTCTGGGCTAAGTGCTCAGGACGCGCGAGGGCGCGCACTGCGGCGACGCGCACATAGGCGAACGCGTCCTGTGTCAGGGTCTGGACGAGGGCGTCTCGGGCAGCGTTCCCTGCAAAATGTCCCAGGGCTGACGCAGCACGTGTGCGCACGAGCCAGTGGGTCGTAGGCGCGAGCCGGGAGGTCAGCGCGACCACGGTCTCGGGCGTGGGGGCAAGTGTTGCAACGGCGTCCATCGCGCGCGAGGCGACCTGTTCGTCTTCGTCGAGGCACGCGCGTACGAGGGCAGCAAGGGCGCCCGCGCCGCTCTGGGTAAGGACGGTCACAGCGGCCTGGCGCACCTCGACCTGCGGGTGCGTGGCGTGTGCAGCGATCTCTTCTACGAGGGCCACACGGACGCGCTGCAGCGAGGCTTGAAGCGCTGGGGTCGCGCGCACATCGTCGGCGCTCACGAGCGGGTCCAGCGCGTCCGGAGCGCGCAGCGCCAAGAGGACAGCCATCACGCGCTCTTGCAGACCGCCCAGAGCCTCGCGCGCGCTCTCGATGATCTCACGCTCAAACCGAGTGAGAGCCGCAGAGGCGACGACCGTGCGTCCTGGGGGGTCAAGGAGCGCGCGGAGCATCAGGTCTCCGCTGCGGGCCAGGGTGGTGTCTTCGAGGGTGCGGGCGCGCTCTTCGTCCAGGGCGCGGTCTCCGGCGAGCTGACCGAGGGCGCGGGCGGCAGCGCGGCGCACCGAGAGGGACCCTGCATCGGGCAAAAAGAGCAGCCGTGTGAGCGCAACGGCGCTCTCGTGATGCTGGGCCACAGGGGCCGTGGCGATCGCGTACGCGCCGGCAGCGCGCAGCTCGGGGATCGATGCATCGAGCGAAGTGATCAGCGACGCGCGGTAGCTCGGCGCGACCTGTGAGCCCAGCGCGAAGAGCGCGGCGGCGCGGTGCATCTCGGGCGTAGTGCTGGCCTCGACCAAGCGCTGCAGGGCCGCGCGTGTGCGGGCATCGGGGGCGCGGCTGAGACCCACGATGGCCATCACCTGGGTGGCGGCGCGCGGGGCGCTCAGCATGCGCAAGAGGGTCTCTTGTGCGGGGCGCGTGGCGATGTGTGCGATGCCCCAGGTGGCGATCGAGGCGAGGGCTCCGTCTCCGCTGTCTCGGGCGAGGGTGGACAAGCGCGTGAGCGAGCGAGGGTCTCCGAGGGCGGCGGCGGCGAGCAGCGCAGACTGTCGCAGCGTCGCGCGGGCTTGGTCGTTTTCGGCCAGCGCGAGCAGGGCGCTTGCGGCGTTGGGGTTCGCAAGATAACCGAGAATATCCAGGGCAATCTGCTGTTGCGACGAGTCGGTGTCGCTCAGCGCGTCGAGCAACGGGGCCAGCGCGCGGGCGCCCATCCGGGCCAGGGCTGCGCGGGCCTCGCGGGCTTGCTCCGTCGAGCCCTCGCGCACACGGTTGATCAGGGGTCTCGCGGCGGCGTCAAAGTACGAGACCAGCAAGCGTCTAAACACGCCGCGTGTGGGCTGGTTGGCGCTCGCTTGCGCGAGGTCGCGCTCAAGGAGATCTCCTACGCCCGCAGCGGGCGCGATCTGCACTGCGCGGCGCCCTGCGCGCAGGACGTACTCGTCGTCGGTCGAGAGCTGGATCACGCGACGGTAGAGCGCGACGGCCTCGGGGGCCGCGCCGCGGTGGCCAAGGTAGAGCTCGGCGAGCTCGAAATACGTTGGAAAAAGCCGGTCATTGAGCTCGATCGCGCGACGCAACGACGCGATGGCGGCGTCGACGTTGCCTGCGGCGCGGTACATCCCGGCGAGTCGCAAATGGGCTGTCGCGTCTTGGTCATTGAGCTGCACGGCACGCGAGGCGTAGGTCATCGCGTCGGCCTCGCGGTGCAGCGCGAGGGCGTGCTGGGCCATGCGCTGATAGAAGTCTCGCGCCCGTCGTGGTTCGGCCTCGCACAGGCGCTGCAGCGTCGCGATGGCCCCTTCGAAATCGCCGCGTTGCACTTGCACGCGCTCAAGCGCCTCGAGCGAGACCGAGTCGCCGGGCTCGGTGCGCACGATGTGTTGCAGTACGGGCTCAGCGTCGCTCCAGCGGTGCAGGTGCTGCAGCGCCTCGGCGAGGTCCCGCGCGGACTCGGTGTCTGTGGGCTCGCGCTGGACTCGCTCTTGAAGTCGCACGATTTCTGCGCTCAATCGTCCCTCGAGCTGCCACAAGCGCACGACACTCTGCCGCGCCGCGCGCCGGATCCCGCGGTCTGTTCGAGCGCGGGCGAGCACCTCGCGCCACTGCACAATCGCGGGATCAAACTGCCTCAGGCGCTCGAGCACCTCGGCGTAGCGGAGCCTCGCGTCGACGTCGTCGGGTCTGCGCTCGGTGGCCTCGCGAAACATCTCGGCGGCCTCTGCGAGCATCCCGTTGTCAAAGTACACATTGCCGAGCGCGAGGGCGCCGCGGCCACGGTCACGCGAGGTGTCCAAGATCCGACGCCACGTGGCCAGGGCGCGGTCTCGCTGGTCGGCCTCCATGTACTGTCGACCCAGCGCGGCGAGGGCGACCGGAGAGCTTGGGTCGAGTCTCGCGACCAGCTCGGTCTCGCGCAAGGACTCGGCGCGCATGGCGTAGCGCGCGTACACTTCGGCGAGGCGCTCATGCACGGCCGAGTCACTCCCTGCGCGGCGCGAACACTCTGCGAGCATGCGCACGGCTTCGTCTCGGTGGCCGCTGTTGACCAGCAGGTCTGCGAGCTCGATCACCCAGTCGGTCTCACGCGGGGCCAAGCGAACGAGCTGGCGATACGCAGCGATTTCTTCTTCGCGCATCCCGACACGGCGATAGACCTGCGCGAGGGCGCGCTGTGCATCGACGTCGGTGCGTCGTGCGGCGACTGCGCGTTGGTAGGCGCGGATGGCGGCAGGGGCGTCTCCGGCTTGGTCATGCAAGCGCCCGAGCAACATCGCGCGCTGAAATGTGTCGCTCCCACCCGTCATGCGCTCGAGCTCAGCGATCCAGGGTGAGAGCTGATTTTGCGCGACAAAAGACTCGGTCATCGCGTCGTAGAGCTCACGCCGTACGCCCGCGTCTGCGCCGGCGATGCGCAGGGCCCTGCGGTAGCTCTCGATCGCGCGGTCATGGTGTCCTGCGCCCGCGTGGGCTCGCCCGAGGTCACGCAGCACCGGAGGCAACACGCGGTTGTCTCCTGAGAGCGCGCGCACGAGCGACTCGAACTCGGTCACTGCGTCGTCAAAGAGCCTGCGTTGCAACAGGGCGTCCGCGAGCTCTCGGCGCACGGTGAGGCTGTTGGGGTCGAGGGCGAGCAGGCGCGTGTGATACCTCCGCGCGGCGGGCAGATCGTTGGCCACGAGCGAGAGCTCGATGAGCTGGCGCAGCGCCTCGGACTGGGTGCGTCGGTCGGTGCTTCGAGCGAGCACCCGCTCACGCGCAGCGCGCTCGTCTGCGGCGCGATCCATGCGGTGATACAGGTCCGCCATGGCGCGCGCGGGTGCGGCGTTCTGTGGGGAAATTCGCTCGGCAGCTTGATACTCGCGCAGGGCCTCGTCGACGCGCCCAGCTTCTCGGTACAGGTGCCCCAAGGCGAGCCGTGGGCTGAGCTCCGAGGGTCTCTCGCGTGCACGGCGCTCAAAGTCTGTGACCAGCGCGTCGATGTTTCCGTCGCGCTCGCGGACCATGCGGAGCAAGACCACCATCGGGCCGCCGTCCTCGGCCGCGTTGCGCAGGACCGACTCGGTCATGGCCGAGATCATCCGCGCGGTGCGGTCGCCGGTGTTCGTACGCGGCGTCGTTGTCCCCGGCTGTGTGGCTGGGCGTGTGCCCGGACGTGTGCCCGGACGTGTACCAGGGCGTGTACCAGGGCGTGTGCCTGGGCGACGGGTGATCCCCCAGTCGTCGACGGGTTGTGCCTCTGCGCGCGCGGGGCCCACCGAGACCGCCGCGGCACCGAGGAGCGATACCAGCAACAGCAGAGGTCCACGCTTTGATCTCGTCACGATGCGCATGAGTATGGCGCATGTACGGGCCTCGCGCGATGTGCTCTTTGGCGTGTAAATTCAGCGAGGATCGCGCAGTGTCTCGAGGACCATCCCGGTGGTCCCGCCGTACAGGTCTCTCGGCGCGAGCACCACGCCAAGCACGATGGCGGTCGCCACCGCGGCGACCCCGAGTCCTACGCCCGTCCAGAGCCAAGGGTTAGAGACCATCGAGCGCTGCACGACGGGACGCGCGGTGAGCGAAAAGTGCAGCGTCGCTTGCTCGCCAGAGCGAAGAGTAATCCATTGGTCATGCTGTAAATATCCTGGCGATTGCAGTGTTAGTCCGTGCCTCCCGGGCGGCAGCTGGAGGGCGGTGTCAAGGGCCGCAGAGGCGCCATCGATCGAGAGGGTCGCGGTGCCAGGGAGGGCCGTGATACGCAGGCTCGCCGCGAGCTCACAGCGCAACGCAACACGCAGCTCGATGCGCTCGCCAGGGCCGGGTGCGACGGTCTGCTGGTGTGCCGCGCAGCCCTCTCGGCGCACCTCAAGGGTGTGTGAGCGGGGGTCCATCAAGACCTCTCGCGTTGCGGGGCTCGCGGGCTGAGCGTCTGCGATTTGTCCGTCCAAGAGCAGCGTCGCGTCGAGCGGATCGATCGTGAGAAACGCGCGCGCGATGCTCTGCCGGGTGACCGCCAATTGGGTCTGCGCGCTGGTGTACCGCTCGCCCTCGGCTGCAGGATCTGCGACCAACCGCAGGTAGTCTTCGAACGCTGCGACGGCCTCGATGGCGTGCCCGAGGCGCACGAGCGAGTTGGCGAGATTGAGCGCTGCGCTGGGCCGCGCGACCAAGCGCCGCGAGCGCCGAAACGCCTCGGCCGCTTCGCCCCATCGCTCGGCCCGCGCGAGCGCTACGCCCTGCTCAAACGCCGACCGCGCTTCAAGCTCAGCCTGCGCCGGGCTCTGCGTCGCGGGGGGGGTCTGTGCCGCGCCCAGGGCTGGCAGCGCGAGGGCACCCGCGCAGAGCGCGATCGATGCCAAATATCTAGAACTCTTCGCCATCTGAGTGGCTGCCATTGGTACACGAAGCGCGCACAGAGTTCACTGCGCGAGGTGCTACCACGTGGGGCTGATGACCATGGTCCCGTGGCGCTGCGGGGCCGTCGGCGCAGCGGCCGGGGGCTCTCGTGAAGGGCTCTGCCCCGTCACGGTGTGCCGTGTGGGATGGCTCGCCCGCGAGGGGCGCCCACGGCGGACCTCGGTGGGCGCGACCGACGCGACCGACGCGACCGACGGGATCGCGGGGGCGGCGTCCGCGACCACCGCAAGCGTCTGTACAGGGGCCTGTGCGAGGCTCGTGGGCGGCGCGATGGGCTGGGGTGCGGCAGTGCGCGTAGCGATCACGGTCGGAGATACGCTGGCGGCACGAACCGCACGAGGAGGGCGCATCGCAGCCACAGTGACCAGCACGGCGAGACACGCAGCGCCCACGATGGCGAGTGCGGTCCCCGGTGCGCGCGGAGCGTGTTTGGGAGCCTCCGTCGACGCGGTCACCGCTGCGACGCTTGCGGACATGCTGGGCGAACGCGTGAGTGGCGATACGAGGGTCGGCTGCAGCTCGGCGTTGAGCACGGGCAGTCTGCGCAAGGGGTCGGTCTCGTTGGGGTCGGACACCCTCTCGATCGCCGTGGGCGCGTCTGCATCGAACGGGCCGTTGGCCTCTGTGATCAGCGATTGACGCAGCGAAATCTCAGAGTCAACCCCCGCCTGGATCATCGCGTCGAGCATCGCGCGCATGTGCAGTGGGCGCAGTGTGCGGTCGGTTGAGAGCGCGCGGTCGATCACCAAAGCGACCGCCGCGGGGACATCGCTGCGGCACGTGAGCAGAGGGCTCGCGGACTCGGTCAGCAGCCGCGCGAGGATGGCGGTAGGCGACGCGCCATCAAACGGCGTGCAAAGTGACAGGCACTCGTACCAAACGATCCCCATGGCCCACACGTCCGCGCGCGCGTCGAGGTCATGCACTCCGCGGGCCTGCTCGGGGGCCATGTACTGCGGTGTCCCGATGATCACGCCTTCGCGGGTGCTCGACGAGGTGTCGAGGTCGAGCACTTTGGCGATCCCAAAATCGAGCAACGTGGGCACGACAACGTCCGTGTCGTTGCGCGCGAGAAAGATATTCTCGGGCTTCACGTCCCGGTGAATGATCCCGCGCTCGTGTGCGATGGCCAGCGCGTTCATTACGGGCAAAAGCGCCGCGTAGCACTCGCTGACGGTCATCGCGCCGCCGCGACTCAGGCGATCGGCGAGGGTCTCGCCCTCAAGCTTGGAGAGCGCAAGGTAAGCGCCGCCCTCGGGCAGCGCGCCCATGTCCAAGACCTCGACGACGTTGGGATGTCGAAAGCTCGCAGCGGCACGCGCTTCACGCAGAAATCTCCGGACAATCTCAGGGTTTTGCGCCAGCTGCGGCTGAAGCACTTTGATCGCCACTTGACGCTGCGTCCACGTGTGCGTCGCCGCAAAGACCGTCGCCATTCCGCCTCGGCCCAGCACCGATTGGACGAGGTATTTTCCGTCAATCGTAGAGCCAATGCGTTCGTCGTCGGTCAAGATGGGCATAGGGGCGGTCGTGGAGGTCGGGGTGACTCAGTGGTCAATGGCCAACAACACAGCCGAGAGTCTACACGCGAGTCCTATCCAGACGCCACGGCTCTACATGTTTAGGTAAAATAACAAATACTCGCAGACGGCGCGCCGTTGCGCCTAGCGCGGACCCACGCGTATAGCGTTGGCTGTGATGGTGCTTGGTCGAAGGGCTCTGTGGTGCGATCGGCGTGTGGTGTTGGGAGGGCTGTTGGCGTTGGCCTCTGCGACGGGCTCGTGCCGCGGGCGCGAGACGTCCATTGTCCTGGTCATTGACAGCGACTTTGAGCTCGGAGCCGAGCTCGCGCGTGTCGAAATCGAGACGAGCTATCAAGGCACCAACAGCCCCATTGCGCTCAGCGCGACGAACACGGTGCAGCTCGCGGGTCGCCGCGGCGTCCATTGCGTCGACGGGGCCGAGGCCGCGCGCTTTTGTGGGCCCTTCTCGCTCGCCCTCGTGCCGTCGCCCACGCGCAGTCCGGGCACTGCGGCGCGGGTGGTTGTCCGAGGGTATGGCCCGGGCGCGGGGATCGGCGATCCCGCGCTAGTAGAGCGCAAGGCCACGCTGCGTTTTGTCGAGGGCCAGCGTCTTGGTTACCCGATTTTTCTCGAGCGTTCGTGTCGTGTGGGGCTTGTCTCGTGCACCGCGGACGAGACGTGCGTCGAGGGCAGGTGTGTGTCCGCAGAGGTCCCCACGAGCGCCCTCACGCCCGTGCGCCCCATGGAAGAGCTCAACACCCTCGCGCGCGATGGCGGCATGGACGCGGGCACAGACGGCGCGCTGCGCGATGGGGGCGCGATCGCGCCGTGTTTTGGTCCGAGCTGCATTGCCGAGCAGCGCTTGTTTGTGGGTCGTCACGCGGCGTGTGTGATCCGTGGTGCCGAGCGCTCTCTTTGGTGCTGGGGTGGCAACCAGCGTGGTCTGCTCGGACGCGGGATTTCGGGCGAAACGATGCCCAACTCCGACCGCCCAGCGCGGGTCGTACTGCCTGCTGCGGCAGGTGATCCGAGTGGTTTTTTGCAGGGAGTTCGCACTGTCACCATCGGCGCCACCGCCATGTGCGCGGTGACCGTCTCCAACCTGCTGTACTGTTGGGGAGACAACCGGGGGCAGACCATCGCAGATTCGCTCGCGAGCGGCGAGTTTGAGTCTCGCCCGTTTCTGGTCCGTATGCCGTTGTTGTTGGACAACGAGCTGCTCGTTGAGCTCGCCAACAACTGGTTTGGGGTCTTTCTTCGCACCTCACGAGGGCGCGTGTTTAGCTGGGGAAGTCGCTTTGCGTACAGCCTTGGGGACGCAGACAGCGCAGCGCCGCCCGTGGTGACGCGGCCCACCGTCAACGCGAGCCTCACGGACGTGGGCGTGCTCGGGTTGCAGATGTACGGCGAGGGCGTTGGGATTGCGCTGATGCGGGACCAAACGCTCCGCGTCTGGGGTGTGCAGCGTATCAATCGGCTGGGTTTGCTCGTGGGGACGCGTGCGTCTGGCGGGACAGTGGGAGAGATGGCCGTGCCGTTGCCGACCACGTTGCCGGGCCTGGCTGGCGCGGTGGACGCGACGATCTCAACGATCGGTGGCTGTGCGCGGTTGAGCAACCAGACGCTCCAGTGTTGGGGAGGCAACGAGTACCATTTGGTGGACCGTCTGCAGCCAATCGCTGAAACCGCGGCGACACCACGGCCTCGGGACGATCTCAGCGAGAGAATCGTGCACTTTGTCCGCGGCTCAGAGAACGTATTAGTCCTCACAACGTCTGCCAAATTGCTGTGTTTTGGTGCGCGCTACAACGGCGTCTGCGTTGGCAACGAGCAGTTGCCTCCCGAAGACGTCACCGCGACGGTGGTCCCAAGAGGCCGATCGATCGCCGAGCTGCGGATGGGTGACGCGACGGTCTGTGTACGGTTGGACAATGACAGCGTGCGCTGCTGGGGAAACAACGATTTTGCGCTTGCCGGTGCCCCTTCGTCCATGACCGAAGTGTCGGTCGAGATGCCGCAGGAGCTTGGGTTCTCGATGTAACGTTTGGCCTGGATTTTCGCAGACTTATCGTGCGCTTCTGAGAGCCCTGGCGTTGAGCCTCTCGGCGATCGCGCGCACGGTGCGTGGAGAGCTCCCTTCGGCCTTGTTGTTGACCAGGACAAAGCTCTCGAGGCCGGCGCGGGTCGCGGCTTCGACGACGTCGCAGACCTCGTCGCGCATCGTGAGATCAGGCTCGACGAGGGCGTCAAACGGGGCGAACTTCTCGCGCTGTGTTTGGTACTGCGTGCCGGGGCGCAAGAGCAAGCGTGTGACCGCAAAGGGTTGTTTTGTGAGTGAAATCGCACGCAATTGTGACGTGATCGAGGGCATGCGCGACCAGTAGTTGTACACATGCGCGCAGCCGCGGCGGGTCAATACGCGCGCGTAGGCCTCGGTCATGAGGGCGGGGTCGCGGAGCTCGACCGCGAGCTGCAGCCCCTCGGGCAGGGCCGATAGAAAATCATCGAGGGCCTCGGCGAAGGGCTCGGGCTGCAGGCGTGAATCTCTCGGAAGTGGCGGAAATTCTAGGATAAACGGCCCTGTCCGCGCGCCAAGGTGCTCTAAGAACGGGCCCACCATTTCGTCGACGAAGCGCGCCGCGTTTAAGAAGTCTTCGTTGAAGTGACCCGCGTTGCCAGGGTCTCGGTGCTTGCTCACGATGGGCGAGGTGATCGCCTCGGGGGCCTTGGTGCAGAAGACAAAGTGCTCGGGTGTTTGCTCTGCATACTGCTGCAAATCTGCAGGCGGAATCGCCGCGTAGTATCCTCGGTCGATCCCCACGGTGCGCAAGAGCGGGTGCTCGACGTACTCGCGAAGCCCCTCGCGAGCGAGCTCGCTCGCAGAGCGCTCGGCGCTGTAGACAAGCCCCGCCCAGCCCGAAAAACTCCACGAGCTCGTGCCCATGCGCACGCGTGGATCGAGTGTCTGCGCGATGGGCTCGCACGCGCTGAGCTCTCGCGCGCGCGACTCAAACACACCCTGTTCGCGCGCGGTGCGTGTGTATTCGCCTGCAAAAAGACCGAGCTGCGGGGAGTGTCTTGAGCTCATGGTGCAGCGCGATCGCTCAGCGACGCTCGGGGTTGGGCGCTTGATCAATGAGCATGCGCGAGTCGGTCACTCGCACGTGCGCCAAGTGGGGACCCGCGCCCGCTTGCCCGTTGGGAATGTAGTACCCAAACGTGACATCGCGCCCTCCTTGGGGTCTCGGTGCCAGGGTCGGAGTCTCTCCGGTGCCAAGCGTTTCGCCTGAGGTTCCCTGCGGTAGATCGCTCCAGCGCTGACCATCAAAGACACGGTAAGGGTAGTACATCAGCGCGCCAAAACACTGGGCCATCTCACTGGCGCTCATCGCGCGCTGTTGCTCTTCACGGAGCTGATACACCCGCTCTGCGCCCTCGATCCCGAGCGCAATCCGCGTGGGTTCTACCGCGGCGACGTGCCAGCGCTGGTTCACTTGCACCGCGACGATGTCCACCGAGGCCAGGTCACACACGTTGAGTCTCGTGGGATTTTGCCCGACGAAGGGCCCTCCGGCGTCGTCGCCGTGCTCTCTCAGCGCGCTCGCACGGACCGCCTCGACCAAGCGCCCCGTGAGCGTGTTGAGCTCTGGGCGATACCGCGTGAGCGCCGCGTTGGCCTGCGCTGAGCGCGCGGTCGGCCCGGCGCTGGGAGGTACGGGCTCGGGTGGCGCGCGGCGACACGCCAGCAGCGAGAGCCCAACGGATGCCAACAAAACACGCGATCGCAACAAAACAGAGGCCCAAATCACCGCACAACGGTAGCACTCTGCGCGCGATCGCGGCGCGCTTGTGTGTGCTCTCGCGCTTGACCCAGCGCGTGAGGGTGCCTACGCAACGTCGCGCGCTACAAACTACTCAGAAAGATCCCCGTGACATGCTCTTCGACGACGTAAAAAAACGCATGATGGCCGCGATGAAAGCTCACAATACCGTGGAGAAAGAGGTCCTCCGGACGGCCATCGGTGAGATCACTGCGACGGGCGGACCCACCCACGATGAGATCGTCTTGGCCGTGCTCCGCAAGCTGCTCAAGTCCAACCGCGACACGCTCGCGCTCGCGACGGACGAGACCCAAAAGAGCACTCTTTTGCAAGAAATCGCGGTGATTCAGGACTTCTTGCCCAAGGCCATGGACCCGGCCATGATGGTCGATGTCCTCGCGCCCGTGGCCGACGCGATCCGCGCCGCAGCCAACGAAGGCCAAGCGACTGGCATCGCGATGAAGCACCTGAAGTCCGTCAACGCCGTCGTCGAATCGTCGGACGTCAAAGCGGTCGTGTCGAAGATTCGCGCGTAGCTTCTCGGGCTCGCGCCACGAGCCCATAGCTCAACGCAGCGGCCGGGGGGATCAGCGCGATGAGCACCATGGGCCAACGCGCCGGGTGCCACAGCTGCGCGCGCTGGTAGCCATCGATCACCTCGTACGTGCACGGCGCGACCGCGGCGAGCGCGAAGACAAACGCAGAGAAGCGTGACGAAGTGCACGCCACAATCGGCGCGATGTACCAGGGATAGAGCGTCGGAGAGGTCAGCGCGTGGCCCAGCAGCGCGTCGCGCGCGAGCACGTCCGCCGAGGCTCTGGGACGCAGCCATTGGGCCAACACGATCACAAGCGCGGCGGCCGTGAGCGCGGGCCGGATGATCCCGTCGCTCAGGGGCCAGCGCGTGTACAGCGCGGTCCAGAGGGGCGAGGCGAAGCTCCAGTGCTTGGCAACGAGAGGCAGCGAGCCCGGCAGGGCGGCGTGCAACCACAGCGCGCTTCCGATCGTGACGGTGGGCGCGAGGGCGCACGCGAGCACCCAGCGCACCGACCAGCGCATCGCGCGCCACAGGGCCACGCACGCGAGCACGGGGGTGAGCTTGAGCGCCGCGGCCAGACCGAAGAGAGCTCCCGCGGACCAGGTTTTTTGCTGCTCGATTGCGCGAAGGCCGATCACCATGCAGGCCATCACGGCGATGTCCAAATGCGCCCCGACGCCGCCCTCGAGCACGACCAAAGGGCTGAGAGCAAACAAGACCGCAGCGCGCTTGGCGGCGGCGCCCTGCGCTCGGTGAAGTGCGACAAGAGCGGCGACCGAAGAGAGCGCGGCGAGCAGAGACTTCCACGCGTAAAAAGCGAGCGTAGGGCCCGCGAGCGCGCACAGCGCGAAGAGCCACTGGGCCGCGGGCGGATAGCAAGACACGACGTCGCGATGGTCTTGCGGCGAGGGCCAGTGTGTCGCGAGGGCGCGCAAGGCTGGCGCATCGGGCGCGAGCGCGTAGGGGTCTAGACCCTGCAAAATCACAGCGCCATCCCACAGATAGCGGGTCACATCCGTGCTCGTAAACGCCGGACACGCGATGAGCGCGACGCGCGCGAGCACCGCGGTCACGCTCAGCGCGCGGGCCTCGTGCGAGGACATCTCAGGGGCTCTGAGCGCGAGGGCGACCGAGAGCGCGGTGAGCACGAAGTGCGCGACGATGTAGCCCAGCGCGCGATGCCCAGCGGCCTGCGCGTTGACTACGTACATCGCGGCGGTGCTCGTGAGATAACCCACGCAGAGCAGCAAAAATGCTGGCGAATATCGTGACTGTGCGCTCATCGTGCGGGGTCAAACCGAGGCCCAAACACCGCGCCGGCCATCCAGTGCAGGATCTTTTGCGACGCGCCCAGCGTGCCCCGGAGCGTGCCCGAGACCTTGGGTTCGCCCGCGATGCGAGGGCGCCACGAGACGGGGACCTCGCCCACACGCAAGCCCGCGCGCGCGGCTTTGACCTGCATCTCGATGGTCCATCCCCAGGTCGTGTCGCGCATGTCGAGGTCCTGGAGCGCTCTGCGATCGATCGCGCGAAAAGGCCCTAAATCGCTGGTGCGAATGCCAAATCGTGCGGTCAGTACGCCCGCTGCAAACGCGGTCCCGTAGCGCTGTGTCGCGGTCATCGCGAGGGGGGCTTCGGGCGATTGCACGCGCGTCCCGATGCAGAGGTCTAGCAGCCCGTGGGCGACCGGCGTGGCGACCCTGGCGAGCTCGGCGGGGTCATCGCTTCCGTCGGCGACCAGCCACACGACCACACTGTCGCCCACGGGGATGTCTGCCAGGGCCGCGAGCGAGGCGTTGCCATAGCCCTCGCGAGGGGCCGAGATCACCTCGGCGCCGTGGGCGCGGGCGACCGCCGCGGTCTGGTCGGTGCTGCCGTTGTCCGCGACAATCATGCGGCGAACGAGCGCGCGCGGGATCTCGCGCAGCACCGTCGGGAGCGAGCCTTCTTCGTTGCGCGCGGGGATAATCACGTCAATCGCGCGAGAGTGGGTCACAGTGCAGACACTTTCTGGTGCAGAACTGGGCGATTGCCCACGTCGTATACGTCAGGTACGCGGCGCGAGGGCACCGCGCGAAGATCCCAGCCACGCACGCCCCAAGGAGTCTCGATTGCGCATCGCACGAAGGTTGTTTCTATACGCGCTCTTGTCACCGGCGGCTACGTTTGCACAGCAAACGCCCAGCACGACGCCCGCTGCGAGCGAACCCCCCGTGACCCCGCAGGCGATGACTTTGCGTTTGGACTCGGTGCTGCGGAGCGTGGTGCGAGACGGCCGCGTGGACTACCGCGGGCTGCGCCAAAACAGCGCGGAATTGCGCGCATACACCACGTGGTTGGCGACGCATGGGCCCACCGCGACACCGACGGAGTTTCGCTCGCGCGATGAGCGCATGGCGTACTGGCTCAATGCCTACAACGCGCTCGTGTTGCAGAGCGTGATCGACGCGCCCGCCTCTATGAACAACGTGATGACCTTCCTGCCCAACAGCGGGTTCTTTCGGGCGCGATCGCACCGGATCGATGGGCGCTCGCTCACGCTGGACCACATCGAAAACCGTGAAATCCGCCCGGTATTTCACGATCCCCGGGTGCACGTCGCGCTCAACTGTGCCGCGCGCTCGTGTCCCCCGTTGCACAACCGCGCGTTCTCGTCCCGGGACCTCTCCGCGCAACTTACGGCCCGCGCCCGGGCCTACGTCGCGCTGCCCGCGAGCCTCTCGCTCGATGCGCCCGCCCACCGCGCCCGCGTGTCGCAGCTGGTCCAGTGGTTTGCCGAAGATTTCTCTGCAAATATCCCCGATTGTGCGCCTTCGACCGTGCGCGGCCCGCTGCGGTTTTTCTATCAATTTGCCTCCGAGAGTCAGCGCGCTGCCCTGGTGACCGCGTGCGGCGAAGACGGCGCCGGATGTACGCTCAGCTATGTCGCGTACGACTGGACACTCAACGCGCGATAATCACGACACGGGCCGCTGCTCTAGGGCACCCAATCACGATACGCTCTGAGGGCTGTGCTCACTCCATCGCTGGCCGTTCGCAGGGCTGTCTGTGCCTCCGTCGCTACGCTCTCGCTCTTGGTGGGCTCGTGTGCGCCCGTCGACGAGGGGGTCGGGTTTACCGTGCAAGAGGTCGCCGTCTCGACGCTGCGCGGACGCGCGGGGTGCACGACCGCAGGCGCCGAAGGGCTGAGCGCGCAGCTGCTCGACGAGGTGCTGTGTCTCTCGGCGGGGGCGCTGGTGAGCTATGCGCCAAACCCTGGAATTACACTGACCAATCCACGCGTCCACGCGGTGCTCGCGCCCGCCGCGCGTGACGCGATCTTGCGTGCCGCCGCACGCACGCCCCTGCGGATTAACTCGGGCTACCGCACGCTCGTCGAGCAGTGGCTGCTCTGGACCGCCGCGGGCTGCGGCCTCGTCGCGACCCCTGGGAGCAGCAACCACGAGACCGGCCGCGCCGTAGACGTAGACAACTGGAGCGCCGCGCGAAGTGCGCTCACCGCCAACGGCTTTGTGCAGAGCTATCCCACCAATGACCCGGTGCACTTTGACGGCCCAGGGATGGACTTTCGCGCGACGTCAGTCCGCGCGTTTCAGCGACTATGGAACGCAAATAACCCCACCGATCGCATCTCCGAGGATGGCTCCTGGGGGCCGATGACCCAGTCGCGCCTTGAGCGCTCACCCGCTGAAGGTTTTCGCATTGGGCGCGTGTGCGGCATGTCCATGATGACCGAGCCGCGGTTGCGCGCGCAGTTTGTCTCGCAGACGTTTCCGACCGCGGCGACGCCCATCGCGCTCATGCCGGGCCAGACCCAAATGGGCGCGTTTGAGCTGCGCAACACGGGCACCGAGCCCTGGGTCGCGGGCCGCACGTTTATCGCCACCACGCAGCCGCGCGACCGCGTGAGTGCTCTTGCGCACTCCTCGTGGACGGCGAACAACCGCGTGGCCACCGTGAGCGCCACGGTCATGCCCGGGGCGACGGGGCGCTTTGAGTTCACCCTGCAAGCGCCCATGGCGCCCGGTGATTACGCTGAGTTCTTTGGGATGGTGCACACCGGCGTGGGGTGGTTTAGCGACCCTGGTCAGGGCGGGCCGCCGGACAATCAGCTCCAGCTCAGGGTCCGTGTGGGCCGCGCGGCCTTCGGCGCAACCCTCGTGAGCAACACGTGCGAGACCACCGCGGTGATGGCACCGCAGAGCACGCGCATGTGCACGATCACCCTGCGAAATACCGGCTCACAAACGTGGTCTGCCATGGACACTTTTCTCGCGACCAGCGAGCCCAGAGACCACGAGAGCGCCCTCGCGGATCTCACGTGGGTGAACCCCGCGCGCGTGCTCGCGATGCCCTCGAGTGTGGCGCCCGGCGAGAGCGTGCGACTGAGCTTTGCCGTGCGCGCCCCCAGCGAAAACGGCGAGTACACCGAGTACGTCAATCTCTTCGACGAGCGCGGCGGGTGGTTCTCAGACATGGCCAACGATGGCCCGACGGACACCACGCTCGCGTTGCGCGCCACGGTGACCGCAGGGAGCGCGATGATGGACGCCTCGGTGCCCACCGATGCGAGCGAATTCTCTGACGGATCGACGATGAACACCCGCGACGTCGTGCGCCCCGATGCCGCGCGCAGCCCAGGTCAGCCCCTCGATGGGGGCTGCGGATGCAGTGTTCCCACACGCGCAAAGCCACACGCCACCGCGCTCTCGCTCGCGGCCCTGATGGTCCTCGTAGGGCTGCGACGCAGACGCTGACTCGTGCGTCTTTAGGCTCAAAAAGCAGCGCGTTTCGGTGGGGTGAGCTAGGCTCGCAGGCCGCGTGTCAACGACCCTTGCAGGACGATTCGTACTAGAGCGCAGCGTTGGACGCGGGGCCTTTGCCGAGGTCTTTCTCGCGCGCGATTTGCACGAAGACACCGAGGTCGCGGTCAAGTGTCTGCACCCGCAGTACCGAGACGACCTGGTCGTGCGTGAGCGATTTTTGCGCGAAGGCAGGCTGCTTTCGCGTGTGAATTCGCAGCATGTTGTGGGGTTCATTGCGCAGGGCGAGGGGCTCGGGGGCAACGCGCCCTGGATCGCGCTTGAGTGGCTCGAGGGCAGTGACCTGGCGACTCGCATGAGCCACGCGGGGGTCACTCCGATCGAGGCCGTGCGCTATGCGATTCAGCTCGCGCAGGGGCTCGCGGTGCTGCACCGAAGCGGGATCGTCCATCGAGACATCAAGCCGTCGAACTTTTTTGTGCACGACGCGCCCACAGGCACCCGCGTCACGATTATTGACCTCGGCATCGCGCGCTCACCGACCGAGAAAGACATCACTCTCGACGGGATCCGCATCGGAACGCCCGCGTACATGTCTCCCGAGCAAGCGCGCGGTGACGAGCGATTGTCCCCGCGAAGTGATCTCTACTCGCTCGGCGCGGTGCTCTACGAGCTGCTCTCAGGTCACAAGCCCTTTACTGCGAGCGACCCTTTCGCTGTGCTCGCTCGGGTGCTGTTAGAAGCTCCGCGCCCGCTGCGCTTGATGTGCCCGAGCCTCTCGGGTGAGCTCCTCGCGGTGGTCGAGCGCGCGATGCAACGTGACCCTGAGGCCCGCTACGCGTCCGCCCTCGAGATGGCCGATGCGCTCGAGTCCATCGACGATCTCCCCGAGCGACCCTCGATGGTTCTCGCCGGAAACGAGCCCGCTACCGCACAATTGCGTGTAAGCGTGGTCGAGCGCGCGCTTGAGCGTCGCGTGCTCACCACGGTGCTGTGTGATCTCTCTTCGGTGCGCGCACATGAGGCCGCGTACGAGAACTTCGCCGAGATCATGACGCGTCACGGGGGCGTGCCCCACAGGGTCGCGGGTCGCCGCGCGCTCGCGCTCTTTGGGGCCGTGCGAACCGCAGGCGACGAGCCCGTGCGTGCGGGCAGGGCGGCGCTTGAGCTGCTCTATCAGCTCGCGACCGCGCGCATCGCGGTGGGGACGACGCGCGCGCTCGCGGGCGAGGGGTTGCTGCCTACGGACGCAATCGAGCGCTCGGCTGCACAGCTCGCGAGGGCCCACGGGAGCGTGGCGCTCGACGAAGAGACCGCGCGCGCGCTGGGGGCCACGTTTGTGGTCGATGGCCTCGAGCACCACAGGATTTTGCTTAGCGAACGCGCGAGCTACACCGTGATCGCGTCGAGGCTCTTGGGGCGCGAGGTCCCGCTCGTGGGGCGCGACCGCGAGCTGGCGCAGCTCACCGACGCGTGGGACCGCAGCGTGCGCGCGCAGTCGCACGGCGTCGCGCTCTTGCTCGGCCCCGCAGGCATCGGAAAATCCCGGCTCCGTGTGGCCTTCTTGCGCACCCTGAGCGAGCGCAAACAGCCCCTGTCGGTCTTCGCGATCCGCTGTGATCCCATGTTGCAAGAGGTCCCGTTTGGGGCGCTCGGGCGTGCGGTCCGTCATCGCGCGATGGTCGAGCCCGACGACGCCGAGTCCGTACGCGCCGCGGCGCTCGCTCGGTGGGCACGCGCGCTCCATGCCAACGTCGATCCCAGCGCGTTGCGTGTGCTCGCTTGCGTCGATGAAGCAGATGATTTGCAGGGTGACCCAGAGTCTAGGCGCGACCGGCTCCGTGTCGCGCTGGGCGGCCTGCTCGACGCGCTCGCCCGTCGCGGCGAGGGCCCGCTGGTGCTGCTCGTCGAGGACCTGCAGTGGCTCGACGACGCGACCGTCGATGCGCTGCGGTTTGTCCTCGAGGCCGAGCACGGAGGGTGGCTCTTTGTGTTGGGCGTTGGGCGACCTGAGACGCTGCGACGCTGGCCACGCTTGTGGGAGGCGACGACGGTCGCGAACGTGACCCTCGGGCCGTTGACGGACCAGGCGACCACCGAGCTCGTGCGTGCCGCCCTTGGCGAGGACGCGTCCGAAGCGCGGGTGCAGAGAATCGTCGCGAGATCTACAGGGATTCCGCTCTTTGTCGAGGAGCTCGTGCGGGTGTCTGGGTCTGACGATCACGAGCTACCGTTGGCGATCCAGTCGGCGTTTCAGGGGCGCTTGGACGCGCTGCCGCAAGAGGCCAAGCGCGCTGCGCTTGTCGCGAGTGTACTGGGCGTCGCGGTGTGGCCCGACGCCCTCGCGCACATGGAGCCCGGTCTTGATGCTGACACGGCTCTCGCTGCGCTCACGCACGCAGAGGTTCTCGCAGAGCGTCGGCGCGCGCGCTTGGGCCGCCGCAGCGAGTACGTGTGGCGCCACGCGCTCTTGCGCGAGACCGCGTACGCGATGCTCTCGCCCGAGGACTGCGCCAAGCTGCACCTGCGCGCGGTCGAGTGGCTGGGTCGCGCGGGTGAGCGTGACGAGGCCGTGCTTGCGGATCACTACCTCCGCGCCAACGAGGGCGGGCAAGCCGTAGAGCACTTCTTGGGAGCCGCGCGCAAGGCGCTGCGCGAGGGCGCACACAACGCGGTGATCGCGCACGCCGAGAGAGCGCTGGCCACGCACGAGGGCGCGCGCGAGACCCGCGCGCAGCTGGGGTTGTTGGCCGCTACGGCGCTGCATCGTGCGGGACGCTACGAGCAAGCGCTGAGCTACTCGGCGCGCGGGCTCGCGCTCGATCCGCCAAGAAATATCCAGCTCGCGCTGACTTCGCAGCACGCGCTTACGTTGCGCCGCGTGGGGCAGATCCACGAGGGCATGGAGTTGCTCGTCGTCGCCCTCGGGGCCCGCGCCGAGCGTGACGACGCGCAGGACCCAGCGACCTACGCTGAGCGCCTCGCCGTCGAGCTCGAGTGCGCCTGGAACGACATCCACCGCCTCGAGTTTTCGCGTGCCGAAGAGCGCGCGAACGCCGTGCTCACCCGGCTTGACCACGGCACCGATGCGGTCTTGCGGTTCGCCACGCGGCACGCCCTCGCGCAGGCGCTTCAGGGCACCGATCAGCTCGAGGGTTCGCTCCGAGAGCACCGCGCGGTGGTCGAGGGCGCCGAGCAAGCGGGGCTCTTGTGGCGCGCGATTGGAGCGCGTGTAGGGCTCGCGCAGGTGCTGCTCGCGCTCGGTCTCAACGAGGCCGGGCTGCGAGAGCTCGACACGATCGCCGTGCGCGCCGTCGAGGCCTCGATGCCAAGCCCTCACGCCTACGCGCTGCACTATCGCGCCCGAGTAAGGCTACGGATGCGAGACTATGTGCAGGCCGATCGCGACGCCGCCGAGGCCATCGCGCTCGCCGAGAAGCTCGGCAATCCCTCCCTCGCTGCGAGCACGCACGCGCTGCGTGCGGCCATCGCGGTCTTGGGACAGACGCAGGACAGCGTCACGCTCCCCTCGGTGGTGAAGAGCAGTCATTTGCCTCGCGGATGGGCTGCCACTGTCCTGGGTGTCCGCGCGTATTTTTCGATCAAGAACCACGAGCCTAGGGTCGCGCGCGAGCTGCTCGAAGAGGCGCTGTCTTTGATCGACCGTGGGGGCGAAGACGAGGGCGACGAGCCCGCGCTGCAGCTTCTTTTGCTGTGCTGCGAAATGCTAGGCGAGAAGGTCTTGGCCGCGCGTGCCGAGCGAGGGGTACGCGCGCGCTTGGACACCCGGTTGCTTCACGTGCATGACCTCGAGCTTCGGGCCTCGCTGCGTGCACAGCTCGCGCTGGCGCTGAACAAGCGCTGAACTCCTCGCGCTGCGCAGACGAACCGACGCAGAATCGCGGGAGGTCCCCCCACCCAGGTCCCACGTTCGCCGTCCCAATCCATCCCCCCTCAGCGATCAGAGTACCGGCGGCCCCGAAGAGGGCGGCGCTGCAGGCGGAGGCGCTGCAGGCGGAGGCGCTGCAGGCG
>JAUXYJ010000089.1 GCA_030694465.1 Deltaproteobacteria bacterium
GGCCTGGGCGCGACCGCGAGCGCGGTCGAGATTGGCAATGGGGGCCGCGGGGGCGATGGGCGCCGTGGGGGCTCGGGCGGATCGGGCGGGGGCGGCGGCGGCGGGCCCAGCGTGGGGGTGTGGGTAGAGGGCACCATGCGACCGGTGCAAGAGATGGTGAACTACCGTGTGGGCGCTGCGGGTGTGGGTGGGGCCAGCAGCGCGGGTGGGCGCGCAGAGGGTCAACGTGGGCTGCAGGCAAACACGCACCCCATGCAGTGAGTCTATTGAGCTGTAAACCTTCGGTGATAGGGTCAAAGGGTTACAGAACTCTAACTGGAGTGCGTCGATTTGGTGCGAGAGACCAAGGCAGTGTTGCCACTCACAAACACGACTTCGTCACGAAGTGATGGAGTGGTGGCTTCTGTCGTGTTTGGATCGACACCGGCGCATGGTTCGACGAGTGAGCGATCGGCGATGACAGTTTCTCTGGACGTTCGCGTCGTGTTCGAAGCGCATTTCGCATTTGTGTGGCGCTCGTTGCGGCGATTGGGAGTCCGTGAGTCCGACGTGGACGACGCGGCGCAGGAGGTCTTCGTGATCGTTTATCGCAAGCGTGACGAGTTTGAAGGACGCGCGCGGTTAACGACTTGGCTCTACGGCATCTGTTTTCGTGTCGCGAGCGACTATCAACGGCGTGCGCATGTGCGTCGCGAGGTGGTGACCGACGAGGTGCCTGAGGCGTCCGCAGAGGGGCTGGTCCCGGACGGTGAGCTCGCGGTCGAAATGCGACAAGCACGCACGCTGTTAGACGAAGCGTTGGACACACTGGACGTGGACAAACGTGCGGTTTTTGTCTTGTACGAGCTTGACGAGCTCCCCGTGGACGAGATCGCCGCGCGGGTGTCGGTCCCTGCGGCGACCGTGTACTCGAGGCTTAAAGCGGCTCGGATCGCGTTTGATCGCGCGGTGCAACGCATTCGAATTCGGCTCAGTCATGAGGCCCGGAGGCAGCCATGAGTGATCAGCTCTCTCCGAGGATTTTGGCCTCAATGCCAAGCGATTCGCTTGAGCGAAAGCTGGTGAAATCCTCCGGCGTCGACGAGCCCGACGGGCTGCGGGCTGAGAAAGCGCGGCTGCGTTTGGAGGCCTTCTTGGCAGACCAAGCGGTGGCTGCGCCGGTGGTTGCGCTGGACGTCAGCGTGAAAAACGAGCCCAACGAGCAGTCCGAGGTCTTCTCGCTCGCGCAGCTAGCCCATGAGTCGCCGAGTCCGGCCAAAATGGCTGGCGCTGCGCGTGGCGACGACTCGGGTTTGATTGACATCAAGTCCATGACCTTTGCGCAGGGATCACTCGATATCCTGCGTGGTGTCGGCGGAGAAGCGCCCTTGCTGTCGCCCTTGGCGGGCTTGGTGCCGGCGCCCGTGGTGGTGGCGACACCGAGCGAGCCCAAACCCGCTGGCCGAGCGAACACGACTGTGTTTGCCAGCGTCATTGGCGCGTCGTTGATCTTGGTGGGCGGGGCGCTTGGGGCGATCTGGCTCCTGCGCTCTGGGCAACCGACGACGACGGTGGGCGTCGAGGCAGCCCCCAATGCGGCGCAGGTCACTGCGGGAGCGGTGGGGGCGGCGGCTCCCGGGGTCGCGACGCCGAGTGCGGCGGGCGCAGCGCCCGGTGTGGCGCCCAGTGTAGCGGGCGCAGCGGGCGCTCCCAGCGCCGCGGGGGCAGCGGCTCCGTCGACGGGGAGCGAGTCGGCGGGTTCACGCGGTTCGAGCGGTTCGAGCGCTTCAGGGTCATCGCGCGGTTCGCGAGGGTCACGTGGGAGCGCTTCGCCTTCGAGTGGCGCTTCGGGCAGCTCGGGATCCAGCGGGTCCAGCGCGGCGGCGGCACCCTCGGCGCCGCCTACGCCGTCCACGGGGAGCAGCGCGCCTGTCGCGAACCCCTGTGTGATGCGCTGCCGTGGGGACATCGCGTGCTTGATTGGCTGTGGTCGTGGGGGCTCTTCGGCAAGCTCTTCGGGCTCGAGCGCGAGCGCCTCGGGGCCCACGCCTGAGTCTCCTGGTCGAAGTGATGTGTTGGGCGCGATGTCGCGGGTGAGCGTGCCCGTGCGTGCGTGCGCCAATGGACAGACTGGGATCGCGACGGTGCAGGTCACGTTTGCCTCGTCGGGCCGTGTGACGACCGCAGAGGTGGGGCCTCCGTTTGCGGGAACACCCACGGGTTCGTGCATCGCGCGGGCTGTGCGGAGCGCGACGGTGCCTGCGTTTACGCGTGCGACGTTTCAGGTGAACTACCCGTTTCGTTTGTAGAACGGTGTAGGCGGGGGTGGTTCGCTGGGGGAGGTTAGGGAGCCAAAGCTATTTGGTTTCTGTGTGTTCTCTTGGGAACTTTTGCCTAGCGCTGTGCGTCTGCATCGAGACCTTCGTCGCGCTGTAAGCACACCGAGGGCGGGAGCGTTGGAGTCACCGATGGTCAGGCACAGGAGCGGCGCAGCGATGGCTCAAGGTAATAGTTTGCGAGAGAGCTTGTTTGCAGTGGGTGCTCCGCTGGGCTGTGTCTTGGCCGCGACCCTGCTGATTGGCTCACGCGATGGCGGAGCGGTCTACCGAGACCGATTTGTCCCTGCGCCAGTGAGCCCTGCTGTGGCGGTGGTGCATGTCCCAGCGACCGCGCGCGCGGTGGTTTCGCCCGCTGCGCGGGTGTCCCCACGTGTGGCGGTTGTAGCCTCCCCACACGCTGTGGCCGCTGGAGGGACCCCTACGGTGACTATCTCGCCGACCCGCTCGGTGAGCCACGGCGTGCTGGACGGGACGGACTCTGAGTCGTCTGAGTTTGAGGGCGTTGGGATGAGCTGGGACGAGGCCTCGTGGCGCACGTGGTGGGAGGGCCGCATGGCGCGCTACCGGGCGTACTGGGAGCAGCGTCGGTTGGCGCGCGAGGCCCCGGCGCGGGCGCGCTTGATGATGGCCCGCAGCGCGATGTTGCAGTCGCTCACGCAGGGCAATGGCTCGCTCGATCCCAGCGCGTTTGCTCCGAGCGAAGACTGTGGGCCCTTTGGATGTGCTGCTTCGAGTGCGCCTGCCGCTGGGGCAAGCACGACGCGTGTGCAGGCTGAGCGCCGTGGGTCGGAGTGGGTCCTGCGCAATGGCTGGGGTTCGCTGATTGTGGATCTTACCAACGGCCTGGTGCGCTCGCGCTCGGTGCGGGATGGCATCGAGCAGGTGGTGTCGTTTGAGACGGGCAGTGACGAGGCGAGCAGCGAAGAGCCGACTGTGTACGAGGTGGTGATGAACCAGGGCGCGACGAGCGCGACGGTGACGCTGTCCTGGCACACTTCGCGGCGGACGCAGCGGGCGGTGGTTACGCTGGCCGATGGGCTTGGGCAGCCCGAGGCGGTGGTCGAGCGCACGCTGACCGGGCGCGATGGGCGCACGCTGACCGAGCTGAGCAATCTCTCGCGCAGTGAGCGCACGTGGCGCTTGGATGGGCGCGATTTGCGAGTGAGCCCTGGCGATGTGGTCCGCGTCGAGGCGAGGCCGCAAGGGCGGGCGCTGCAGGATGCGCGCGACCTGGTGGGGCGTGGGCTTGAGCTGGTTCAGCCGAGCGTGTAGCCACCGTCGATGACGAGCGTGTGGCCCGTGACAAAGCGCGAGGCATCCGAGGCGAGGTAGAGCGCGGCGGGGGCGATCTCGTCGGGCTCGGCGAAGCGGCCCAAGGGGGTGCGCGAGAGCACGTGCTGGGCCATGTCTTCGTTGTCGGTGATGGCGGCGGCAAAGCGGGTGCGCACGAGGCCCGGGGCGATGGTGTTGACGCGGATGCCTGAGGGCCCGAGCTCGACGGCGAGGGTCTTGGACATGGAGATCACTGCGGCTTTGGTCATGCCGTAGACACCCTGGGTGACCGCGGCGCCGAGGCCCTGGACGCTGGCGATCTGGATGATCGAGCCCTGGCCATCGCGAGAGATCACGTGCTGGGCGAACGCGCGGGTGGTCTCGAAGTAGCCTCGGAGGTTGATCTCGAAGGTCTTGTTCCACGCGGACTCTTCGGCGGTGAGCATGGGGCCGAAATGGAGGTTGGTGGCGGCGTTGTTGACCAGCACATCGGCGTGGCCAAAGGTCTCGACGGTGCGGGCAATGAGCGCGTGGAGCTCTTCGGGGCGCCCGCCGTGGGCCGCGAGCGCGAGGGCCTGGCCACCCTCGCGGCGGATGTCCTCGGCGATGGCCTCGCAGGCTTCGACCTTGCGCGAAGAGAGCACGACGGTGGCGCCGTGCGCTGCAAAGCACCGGGCGATGGACTCACCGATGCCGCGCGAGGCTCCGTGGACGATGGCGACCTTGCCTTCGAGGTGAATAGCGGGCTTCATCGTTGGGTCACCCTGCGTGCTTGGCGACGAGGCGCGACAGGCGCGGGATGGCGGCCTCGACGTGCTGTTTTCCTTTGGGGCGCAGCGAGCTGTAGGCCTTCTTGATGGTGCTGTTGGTCGAGCGCTCGGCGCGCTTGTCGGTCACGCCCAAGAGCGCGTCGGCGACCTCGCCTGCGCGCTGGCTAAAGTAGGCCTCGATGGGCTGCGTGCCAGACTGCTGTGCGAGATAGAAGGGCTCCATCTTCTCGACAAACTCGTCGAGCAGGGCGTTGACGCTCTCACGGATGATCCCGGGCTTGACGGCTTTGACCACGGCAAACGAGGCCTTGACCGCGATGCCCGTGAGCCCGGTCTTGCTCTGGACCTCTTCGTCAATGAGCACTTCGCATTCGCCGATGATTCCTGGGCGTTTCTCTTCGGTGAGCAACACATCCTTGAGCGACTTGGACACGATCGATGACCTCCGACGGAAGGGTGATTTTGCAGCGCGCTCTCGTGGCGCGCTACAGCGGTCCCGGGGCTTACCACCGATCCCGCGCTTGGCCCGTGGGCATTGTGCAGAGTGCTCACAATTGCCAATGGGCATGACACACCACCACGCAGGGGTGTCTCAGAGCCCAACTTGGGCACGGAGAGGGGCTCATGACCCTATGTTTTTGCCCAACTTGGGCACTGGATATCCGGTCATGGCCCTATATTTTGACCCCAATTGGGCCTCGTAGGGGGGGCAAGCAGGGTGTCCGAGGCCTCATTTGGGCAAATGGTGGGGCAGCCAGGGGTCTGTGCGCGACCAACATCGCGAGCGGGCAGAGGCCAGCGGGGTGCGGGCGTGCCTACTCGGGAAACCGCGACACATACACGGGGGCCTGTAACAACTTTTGTGCTCTCTCGACGACCCGAATCGAAGGAGCATGGCACTGATGAAAAAAGAGAAGATTCGCGCGGAATTGCTAGATGAAATTCTAGGCGGAGCGCGCACTCAGGCTGAGATTTTCGGACC
>JAUXYJ010000103.1 GCA_030694465.1 Deltaproteobacteria bacterium
GGGCGTGCGTGAGTAGGGCTCGATCACGCAGGGGCGCATGGCGATGCGGCCCAACAGCCCGCGCTCACGCAGGCCCTCGGCGTTATCGCGAGGCTCGGCGACGATGTCCAAGGCGAGAGAGACCAAGCTCACAGATTCTTCGAGGGTGACATCGCAGTGGGGCGCCAGCGTCGCGTCTGCGAGCCCCTTGGCGAAGAGGTCGTGCCACTTCATCGGGCAGCGCAATGCAGCGCAGGTGCCAGCGCGAGGGGGTACGTGATTTCAACGGGTTGCGTGTGCGTGCATGGCGGGCTCCATGGCGGCGGCCATGGCGGTGCACCCGTTGGCAGGCGCTCGGCCAACGTTGGCTGGCACTCGGCCAACGTTGGCAGTGTGCGAGCGGCGACGTCGCCGGGTGAGATGGGCAAACCAGGCAAAGAGATAACCTTCGCTTCGAAGCCCCTTTTTGCACGCTTCACGCGCACGCAGCCCTCGAAGCAGAGTATCACGCAGCCCAACACATCTCTTTGCACCACTCGCCCTCGACCGCACACCTGCCATGACCGACCCTTCGCCTTCAGAGCCCACAGCAGCCCCCGAGCCCGCAACGCCGCGCGTACCCAAGCGCGTGGTCGCCTCACGCAGCGGAGCCGCCAACGCCAAGGCCGCCGCCAAAATCGGCGCCGCTGAGCGGGACTTCAAAAAGTACCTCCCGTACATCGGCGTCGCGTCCACCATCGGAGTGCTCGCGCTGCTCGTGCGGACCCCAAGGTTTGCCTCGGCCGGCTGCCTCGCGATCGGCTGCGTGCTTGGCGCGCTCTTGCTCTGGCTTGGGCACAGCTACCGCGTGTCGCTCCCCGCGGACGACAAGCTCCGATGGATGCTCACGCCCATCACCGCGATGATCTTGGCCGTCGCGTTTGTGCCCTTCGCGCGGGTGGTGTTTCCGCCCCCACCGGTGGGCGTCGTGCAGCTCAGCGCCTCGGACGAGCATCACGAAATCCCTGTAAATTCGGCCACCAATCTCTGGATCGACGTGTCGGGTCGCCAATCCCCGACTGCCGTCGGACTCGCGGACTACACCCTCGCCCTCTCGCTCGACGCGCAGCGCCAGCGCGTCGCCGGGCGCCTGCGCGGAGAGCCCGGTGACCCTGTCCTGCACGAACGCAACACCCTCGCGATCCACGGCCCAGGCACCCTGCGCGTCGAGCTCCGTGGGCTCTCAAGCGCCATCGCCACGCCCATCACCGTGCAAGTGCACGGGCGCCTGGTCCCCACAATGCCGCTGCTCGTGGTGCTCGGCGCCCTGTGGATCCTCGCTGCGATGATCGACACTGCGCTCTACCGCCGCGGCGTCGAGCCCTCCTACGCTGCCGCGATGGGCATCCCGCTCATCGCCGTGGCCTACTACCAACTGCGCACCATCACCGGCGAGAGCATGCCCACAGAGCTCGCTGGCGGCGCCCTCTTGGGTGCGATCTTGGGCGGCCTCGGCGGTGAAGTCCTCGCGCGTATCGGCCGCATGCTCGCCCCCAAGTGATCGCACGCGATCAGCGATTGGGCTGCAAAATCACACTCGATGCAAAGCCCGCCGACAAGCGATAGTCCTTGCCCCCTTCGGCCTGCACGGTGACATCGCGGTAGCTCGACACGGTCACCCGCACCTCGCGCGTGCGAAAGTTCGCCTGCGTAAGCAACCCCGAGGGCACCCACACGCGGCCGCTCGTGCGCGGGATGCAGACGATGGTTGGCGCGGGGTTTCCGGAGTCGCGGGCTTCGAGCGTCACGAGGGCGCTGGTCCCATTGGCGCTGCGCCAGCGCAGATCCAGGTCCCCCATGGTAGGCCACGGGCCGACCGCGAGGGCGGTGGGCGAGGTGATCTCAACGGGCCCTGGGAGCGTCGTGTTCGCGGTGAGATCCGTGAGCGTATCTCCATCGATTTCGGCACCTGAGCGCACGCTCACCGCGGCCCCGGCCATCAGCGCTTCGCAGCCCGCAAACGGCGCGTTGATGCCCGCGGCACCCACCATCCCGATGCGCATGCTTGGGCACAGCGCGATGGTCTCGTTGAGCGAGCCCACAGTGACGTCAAGCGCACCGGCACAGACCCAATTCTGCAAGGGAATTTGCAGGTCTACCGCAGGCGGATACATCACACACTCGCCCTCGCGTGCGAGCATGTTGCGCGACCGCCCGTTGCCCGCGCTCGGGTCAAAGAGCAGCGCTTGCACACCACAGCGCGCAGTCTCGCCCGCCGACGTCGGGGGCCTGTACGCGGTAAACACCACCGAGCGCGTGGGCGTCATGGTGGACTCTAGGTAGGGCCCCGCGGAGGGCAACGGGCCGCCCATTTCACCGGGCGGCGCGCCACACGAGGCCATCGCGGACAAGAGCAGCGTTGAGGTCACACGGGGCAGCAAAGCGAGCGTCACAGGGGTCTTCATGGCGTGCGCCCGAGGGTAGCACCCACGCGACGTTTACCGCCCCGAATGCGGCGATTTGACCATCAAGCGCGCGCGGACCCAGCGCTGAAAGGGCACGCGTTCGCCGCTGATCAGCCAGCGCCTGCGGTCGTACTGCTCGTCCACACGATCTGGGATCTCAGAGTTAAGCGCCTGTCGGACCTCCCCCTGCACCGCGACACGACGCCAGTTGCGAAAGCCACCACCGTCGCTGCGCGAGCCGCCAGGATAGCGGTCGGTCAGGGTGCGCGCGGACATGCTGTTGTCTGGGTGGCCATCGATCATGTGCACTTGGCCATCGGGGTCGACACGCCACACGATCAGCACGTGCCCGTTGGGGTTGTAATACACCGTGCCTGGGTGCACCGAGTGGCGATCCACGCGGGTGGGGTACGTGTCGCTTCCCGCGACCTCGGGGCCCATGCGATAAAACCCCGAGTCTACGTCGCTGGCGAGCGCGTTAAAGAGCGCCCTGGGGGTGCGATAATCCGTCCAGCGGCGCAGGCCTGCGGGGCGCACACTGGAGCGATAGCGGCGATCACGGCCATGGCCCACGGTGTCACGCGCCCACACAAACGGGAGCCCTTGCCTGAAGGCAAAGTACGCACGCAAGGTGTAGGGCACATCGCCGCAGTCGGCGTGCAAGTTGAGTGGGCGCCGCGACGCGACGTGCAGGGGGTTGATCCTGGGGTTGTTGAGGCAACGCGAGAGCGTGCCGCAGCGGTGCTCGGACACGCCACGGCCAATGGCGGTGACAAACTGGCCGAACTCAGTTTCTGCTTGATCGTTCCAGACGCGGCGGGCAGGCCAGGCTTGCGCCATGGGCTGGTCAAAGGGGTTGGGACCATCCGCAAGAGCGCTGGCGGACATCAATGTCACACACGCTGCAGCCGAGGCTCCGACCAGAGATGAAAGAGGGCGCTTCAGAGAGCGCCCTGCCTGGGGGAGGGTTTCTTTCATGACGCAGCCAGACTACCGCGTGTCAGCGAGCAGCGATAGACTTGATTATCCCTTTGAAATGATTAGGTTTTTGGGTTTATGGACCCCAGGAGTGACGAGGTGGTCATTCGTCAGCAAATTTGCTGAGTTCACCGAACTACTCGCTCGGCTCGTCCTCGTCGTCACCGCTCCGCCGGATCCCCAGGGCGCGCATCTTTTTGTAAAAATGCGACCGCTCGAGCCCTAAATCACGTGCCGCGTGCGTGGCGTTTCCCTTGTGGTGATCGAGCGCGCGCTGGACGAAGTCTCGCTCGGCGCTCTCGGTCATTTCGCGCAGCGACAAGCCCGGTCGGTAATACCCATCGGCGCTCGCACCCGCAGAGCCTCCGGTGACCGCGCGCACGTCGTGCTCATCGATCACGTCGTGGGTCGTGAGAATCACCAAGCGCTCGACGAGGTTCTTGAGCTCGCGCACGTTGCCCGCGAACGACTGCTTGGCCAACAAGGTCATGGCCGAGGGCTGGATGCTCTTGAGCGAGCGATCATTGGCCTCGCAGCTCGCGGGCAAAAACGCCGAGACCAGCAGCGGCACATCTTCGCGTCGCATCCGCAACGGCGGAACGTGAATGTTCAGCACGTTGAGCCGATCGTACAAATCCGCGCGAAATCGCCCGGTACTCACGTCACTCACGAGGTCTCGATTGGTCGCCGCTACGATGCGCACATTCACCTTGTGGACCTCGTGCCCGCCCACGCGCTCAAGCTCGCCTTCTTGCAGCACCCGCAGGAGCTTGGCCTGCATCGCGGCGGGCATGTCTCCCACCTCGTCCAAGAACAGCGTGCCCCCGTGCGCGCGCTCGAATTTGCCCCGACGCAACCGCGCTGCGCCCGTAAAAGAGCCGGCCTCGTGGCCAAAGAGCTCGCTCTCGATGAGCTCTGCGGGGACGGCTGCGCAGTTGAGCTTCTCAAGCGGCCCCTGCGCGCGCTTAGAGCCCTCGTGAACCGCCCGCGCGACGAGCTCTTTGCCGGTGCCACGCTCGCCCGTGACCAGCACGGTGGCGTTGGCGTTGGCAGCGAGACGCACGCGCTCGCGCAGCTCGCGCATGGTGCTGCTGTCGCCCAAGAGCCCCGAGCCTACGCCGGTCAATCGCCTGAGCTTCTTGTTCTCGGCCGAGAGCCGCACGAGCTCGAGCGTGTTGGCGATCGTGAGCAAGAGCTTGTCGGTCGAGAGCGGCTTCTCAAGAAAGTCCTGCGCGCCCAGCCGCGTCGCTGACACCGCGGTCTCGATGGTGCCGTGCCCAGACATCACGATCACCGGGGTATCAATGCCCTGTGCACGCGCGCGCTCGAGCACCGCGAGGCCGTCTAAGCCCGGGAGCTGCACGTCCATCAAGACAAGGTCATGCGCACGCGAGCCCATGCGATCAAGCGCGCTGGGCCCGTCGACCGCAGAGTCTACGTCGTAGCCCTCGACTTTGAGCGCACTGCGAATGGTACGAACGATATTCGGCTCGTCGTCCACAACCAGAATGGATGCACGTCCCACAAGCGTCAGTGTATGCGACAACGCCCGCTCGCCACGCACACTCTTTGCAACCGCTCACCCATTGTCCGCGATGAACGCACGCACCCTCGCCGCCCTCGCTCTCGCTGGCGCCGCCTCGCTCGCCGCCGAATCGCTCGGCGCGGTGCTCTTGCGCCCCGCCCTGGGCGCGGGCTCACTCACGTCCGCGGCCATGGTCGCCGCGGCCCTCGCGGGGCTCGCCACCGGCGCACTGATCGCCCTTCGTGCGCACAAGCACCAGCGATTTCGCTGGCTAAGTGCACACGGCCCGAGCGCCCTCTTGGGCACCCTCGCCCTCGCCACTCTGGCCCTCCCGCGCGCCCTCCCTGCCCTGGCCACGGTGATCGCCCCTGCCCTGTACGCGGTCCCCTCGGCCCTGCGCGCTGCCCTCGCGGCCCTGTGCGTCCTGCCCCTGACCACCCTGTCCGGGGCAGCGTTTTCGCTCCTCGCCGCACGCACCGACGACCGCGCATCTGAGCGCACGGCCCTCGCGTCGGCCGCTTCGTCCATGGGCTCGGCGCTGGCCTCGTTGCTCTTGCTCGCCTGGGCGGCGCCCACCCTCGGGGCCCTGCACACGCTCGACCTCGCGGCGGTTCTCTTCGCGCTCTCTGCTCTTTGTGCGCACACTTCGCTTGTAGATTTGCAGCTCGAATCAGCAGTTGACCAAGCGCCGACGGTCCGCACTCCCCACGCGATCGCGGCGATCCTCGCGCTCGTGGGCTTTGCCTCGATCACCGTGCAGCTCGCCGTCTTGCGCGTGCTCCAGCTCGCGTTCGCCCCGACGATCGTAGCGTTTGCCGCGACGCTCGCGGGTCACACCCTCGCCCTCGCCCTCGGAGAGATCGCGACCCTCGCGTGGCTCAAGCGAAAATCCCTGACAATTCACAGCACAAGTGAGCACGCCAGTCTCCGCGTAGCCATTGCGCTCCTCGTCTTCGGTGCCCTGCTCAGCACCTGGCTCTCGCGCGCGTTTCCCTTTGCGGTCGCGAGGATGATCTCCGTCAGCGGCGTGTCGTTTGAGCGCATGTTAGCTGCAGCATTTGTGTGCGCGCTCGTTATCTCGCTCATCCCCATGGGTGCGGTAGGAGCAACACTGTCTCTCTCAGCGCGCAGTGTTGCTCCTGGCGCAACACAGGCCACCCCGCGCGCGGTGCTATGGCTCGCCGTGGGCAACACGCTCGCAGCCCTCGTCGCGCCCGCGATGCTCATGCCACGGGTGGGACCGCAGGGGCTCATGGCCGCGAGCGCCCTGTGCGCGATGCTCGCACTTGGCCTGCATATTCACAGAACAGAATCACTCGGTGCCCGCAAAACAACGCTAGCCCTCGCCCTCGCGTTTACCCTCGGCGCAGCCCAGCTCGCGCGCACCGTCGATGGGCACACGCTCACCAGCGCGCCGTCGCTCTACACCGCGCAGACCTCGCTCGGGACCCTCGCCTCGATTCGGCACGAGCCCCTGGCCACCGTGTCCATCCGCAGAGACTCTAGCGGCGAGATCGCCCTGCAAATCGACGGAAAAATCGACGCGACCGCCCTCGGAGATGCCCCCACCCAGACCCTCCTTGGGCTCATCGCGCCCACGCTCGTCGCGCGCCCCACGCGCGCGCTGGTCTTGGGCCTCGGCTCGGGTCAGACCGTGCAGGCCCTACGCGCGGTCCCGGGAGTCTCACACGTCCGTGTGATCGAGCGCCTCGAGGGCGTCATCGCGGCCGCGCAGGGGCCCTTTGCGCAGAGCAACGGAGACGTCCTGCGCCAAGCCAACGTCGAGCTTGTACGCGACGACGCCATGCTGGTCTTGCGGGCGAGCCCGGCGCGCTACGACGTGATCGTGTCCGAGCCGTCTAACCCGTGGGTGTCGGGCATGGCGGCGCTGTTTACCGAGCAATTTTTCAGGCTAGCGAGAGAGCGGCTCACCGACGGAGGCGCGATGGCCGTGTGGTTTCACGGCGGAGACAGCGCGCTCACTGCGTCGATTTGCGCCACGTTTGTCAGCGTGTTCGCGAGCGCGGCCCTCGTCGAGCTGGATGCCCGCGGCGACTGGATGCTCTTGGGCTTCGCGCGGCGCCCCTCGCTCGACGTCGACGCCATGCAGCGACGCTTCGAGGACCCGTCGCTCGAGGCCCTGCGTGCTCGCGCCGAGACCCCTGATTTGGCCACGCTCTTGGGCCGCTTTGTCGCAGGTCCCGAGGGCCTCAGGGCCATCTCGGCGTCGGGTGAGGTGCTGCAACAAGACGCGCTTTACTTGGAGTTTCGCGGGCTCCGCGCAGGCGATGGCCCGCTCGCTGCGATGGCGCTGGTGCAGCGCGCGCAAGACCTCCCGCTCGCCGGACTCGGCGCACACGGTCGCGCGCTCACGACCCTCTTGGACGACGCGAGCGCGTCCCGCGAGGCAGGGATGCACGCACGACAACGCGAGTCGCTCTTTGCGCGCGGAGCCCTCGATCAAGCCCTGCGCGAGGGCGAGCTCGCCGTGGCCGCCGCGCCTCACAACGAGAGCCACCGCCATGCGCTCGCGAGGCTCTATCTCCGCAGGGCGCTGCTGCGCAAACGTGGGGGCGAGCTCGGGAGCGCCATCGACGACTTGCGCAGCGTGTTAGAGAGCCACGGACAGCCACAAGACACATTTCGAGCAGCAGTTTTGCTCGCCGAATGGCGCGCAGGGACCATCGATCCGCTGGGCACCATGCGCGCACTTGAGCGCGCGATCTCGGTCGCGGACGCGATGCACGCGCGTATCCCGGGCATTCGGCTGACGCAAGCGAGGCTCAAGGCGTCGATCGGCGACTACGTCGTGGCGCGCGCGCTCATTGAGCAAGCGGGGCGCGAGTGCGACACGGACGCGACCTGTGCTGCGGTCCAGACGCTGCGGCGCGAGCTCAACGCGGTGTCACCGGCCGAGACTCACGCACCCTAGGGAGCACAAAACTCGGAGGGAGAAATGATAAACGCCGGTCAGGATGGCGTGGGGGGGGGACCGCCTCGGCTGACCGGCGCAAAGAGAGAAAACCATGAAACCAAGACTGCCGCAACACGAATTCGTGTTTGCTCTCAATTTTTTTGAGATCCCTGCGAATTCAGCGGCGAAGTGATGGTTGCTAGGGTGCGGCGACGGGCTGCGTCGCTGCGCTCGCGGGGTCTTCGGCTTTAAAGCACGCGACCTGGTGCGTAGGCCTCGCGCGAAGGGCCACCAAGGGCGGCGCAGAGACATCACACAGGCCCTTTTGCACGATGGGACAGCGCGGATGAAAAGCGCATCCGCTGGGAGGATTGAGCGGCGAAGGGACATCGCCCTCGAGCACTTGGCGCTCACGTTTGTGCTCGGGGTCTGGCACGGGCACTGCGCTCAAGAGGGCGCGCGTGTACGGGTGGCTCGGGTGATCGTAGAGATCCCGCGCCAGGGCGAGCTCAACGACGCGGCCGAGGTACATCACGGCGACGCGGTGAGAGAGGTACTCGACGACCTTGAGGTCGTGCGCGATGAAGAGATACGCGAGGCCCAGCTCTTCTTGTAAGTCTTTGAGAAGATTAACAATTTGAGCCTGAATGGACACATCCAGTGCGCTGATGGGCTCGTCGGCGACGATAAACTTCGGCTCGACCGCGAGGGCCCGCGCGATGCCCACCCGCTGGCGCTGTCCGCCCGAAAACTCGTGGGGATAGCGGTTCATTTGGTCCGGGCGCAGGCCGACCTTGGCGAAGAGCGCGGCGACTCGCTCGTCGAGGGCCACACGGCCGTGTGCCAGCCCGTGGATCTCAAGAGCCTCGGCGACGGTGTCCCTCACGGTCATGCGTGGATCGAGGCTCGAGAATGGGTCTTGAAACACGATCTGCATCTTGCGTCGCAGAGGTCTGAGCTCGCGCTGCGAGAGCTTGGTGATGTCCTGGCCTTCGAAGAAAATCTTTCCCGAGGTGGGCTCGATCAAGCGCAAGAGCGATCGGCCTAGCGTGCTTTTTCCGCAGCCAGATTCGCCCACGAGACCGAGGGTCTCGCCCGCGAAGACTTCGAGCGATACGCCATCGACCGCGCGCACGACGCCCGGCGGCCGAAAGGGCCCGCGCGACGCGCTGAAGTGTGTCGACAGATTCTCGATCCGAACCAAAGGGAGGTCACTCACGGTTGCCGCGCGAGCGTACCCCACGAGCGAGGCATCACGGCGTCGATTGCGCAGCGACAAAGCAGCGCACTTGCCTGCGCGCGTCGCCCTCGCCGGTCACCGTGATCTCGGGCTCTTTGTCGCCACACTGCGCTACGGCGTCGTCGCATCGGTCGCGAAATCTGCAGCCCTTCGGCAGCTTGCGAAGATCAGGCACGACCCCCTGGATCGTCGGCAAACGCTTTTTGCGAGCGTTGTCCCCGTACGACGGCACCGAGCGCAAGAGCCCCCGCGTGTACGGATGTCTGGGATCACGAAAGAGGTCCCGAGCCGAGGCCTCTTCGACCACACGGCCTGCGTACATGACGACGATTCGCTCTGCAAATTCGGCGACCAAACCGAGATCATGGGTGATGAGCATCACGGCCATGTTCGTGCGCTTTCGCAGGGCGCCCAAGAGCTCAAGGATCTGCGCTTGGATGGTCACATCGAGGGCCGTGGTGGGCTCGTCGGCGATGAGTAATTTGGGGTCGCACGCGAGGGCCATCGCGATCATGACGCGCTGTCGCATGCCGCCCGAGAGCTGGTGGGGATATGCGCGTACGCGCTCACTTGGCGAGGGAATTCCCACGAGTTCAAGCAGTTCGATCGCGCGCTCAAGCGCCTGCTTCTTGCTCTTGTTTTGGTGCAGCACCAAGCTCTCGGCGATCTGATCGCCCACGGTGTACACGGGGTTGAGCGAGCTCATAGGCTCTTGAAAGACCATGGCGATCTCGCGGCCGCGAAGCTTGCGCATCTCGGGCTCTGAGAGGGCCAAGAGGTCTCTCCCCTCGAAGAGAATCTTGCCCCCCGAGATGCGCCCAGGGCGCTGGATCAGCCGCAGAATCGAGAGCGACGTGACGCTCTTTCCGCAGCCAGATTCGCCCACGATCCCGATCGTGTGCCCCGAGTCCACAGCGAACGAGACGTCGTCGACCGCGCGCAGCACGCCCTCGTCCGTCGGAAACTCTGTGACCAATCCCTCAACCTGCAACAACGGACCACTCATCGCGTAGCCACCGAGCCTACACCGCCCCTACGCCAAGTGTGCGCACCGAGTGAGCGCTCACAGCCCCACGCGAAAACCGATCGACGCTTCAAACCACGCCAGCGGCAACCGCTCGGGGCCCACCACACGGATCCGCGTGAGGGACATCACCGTCACGCCAAAGCTGCGCCTCCCCCAGATGTCTGCCCCGGCGCCGACCACCATGTGCCCTGCAAAGCTCTCATCGGGCGCTGTCGCAAGCGGCAGCTCACGGAGAGCAAATTGCGTCCACAAAAATCCCCCGCCCACGAGCGCAAATGGCCGAAATAACCCGCCCGGATAGTTGAGCCCGACCTTCAATCGCACCGCGTCTACGCTCACCATCACGCGCTGTGTGCGCAACGAGAGCGCGTCGGTCGACAGGGCCGTCACGGTGACCGCGGGCCCCAGCGAGACCGCCCGATCCGCGGTGGGATACACGTCGAGATCCCAGCCCGCGAGCAGGGCCCACCCAGGCTCTCCGCGCGCGCCGAGATAAAAGCCATCGCTTAACAGGGTGGGCCTCCGCTCAGGGTCGCCAACCGCGTGCGCGTCGTGCGACAAGAGCCCCAACGCGAGCGCGGCGGCCAACGCTGCCAACCCCTTCTCCCAACGCGCGATACGACACAACACTGAGGCCATGGTACTGCATCCGCGTCCACGCACTGCCATCTCTGTGATCGCCATTTTTACCAGCGTATTTGCAGTCAATTGTGCGCCTATGCTCTTGGCTCTTCGCGCTACGCGGCGCGCAGCGATCACGCGCACCGTGCCCCTCGACCTCGCTGTCCGCGGAGACACACGGCACGCAGACGCGCGGTGGCGGTCGTCGTGTGCCACGCGGCGTGAAGCGCAAGAGCCCAGCGACCAAGGCTGGGGATTTGAGCCCGCGCGAGCGGGCCGTTACCGGGTGCAGGTCCGCGCCGAATTCGACGTCACCCTCGCGGTGTTTGACGCTACGCGAGAGCTCGTTTGCAGCGATGACGCGATGGCCATCGCGCAGAGCGAGGTCACCGTCACACTCCAGGCCCATGCGCGCTACGCGGTGGTCGTCGATGGCGCCGATGGGGCGAGCGGCCCCTACGAACTTATCGTGCAATATTGCCCGTAAAACGAACTTACGCGGCCGCCGACTGGGTGGCCTCTGGGGCGCTCTTGGTGCCACGCGAGAGGTCTGCGCGCGTGGGCAACTCGATCACAACGCGCGCTCCGCCGTTGGGAGTGTTCTCTGCGCGCACTGAGCCACCGTGCGCCTCGGCGATGCGTCGCACGAGCGAGAGCCCAAGCCCGACCCCGCGTGCCTCGCTCTCGCGTGCACGTTGGCCGCGATAGAAAGCCTCGAACACGCGCTCGCGGTCATCGTGGTCAAACCCATCGCCTTCGTCCTCGACGGCAAACGCGATGGTGTCTCTCGCGGCGCCCTCGCTCACCCGAAGAATCACGGTTCCGCGGCCATATTTGCGGGCATTGTCGAGCAGTGCGCCGAGCGCGCGCGAGAGCAGCGTAGGGTCTGCGTGGACCACATTGAGGGTGCTGTCCATCTTGACCGCTTCGCTCGGGAGGCTCGCGCGATCTGCGGCACGCTCTGCCACTTCGCGTGGGTCCAACGCGCGCCGCGAGAGCGCAGAGAACTCTAGCCGTGCGCTCGCCAAGAGCTCACCCACGAGCGAGTCCATCTCGAGCACCTCGGCCTCGATCTCATCGAGCGGGTCTTTGCCGCTGCCCGGCGCGCTGCCGTCGCGAGCCATCTCGAGCAAGATCCTGACGCGGGCGAGCGGTGTGCGCATTTCGTGCGAAACTGCAGCCAAAAGCTGCCTCTGCTCTTTGACTTGGCGCTCAATCCGCGTGGCCATCTCGTTGATCGCGCGCGTGAGCTCGCCGACCTCGCCTGGGTGCGTGTGACAGAGGTTTGCCCGACGCGAGAGGTCGCCTTCGCCGAGCGCTTGCGCGACGCGTGTGAGCTCTTCGATGGGGCGCGACAAGCGATGTGCGACCTTGTTTGAGATCGCCCAGAGCATCAATCCGCCTGCCAAAAGTGTGATCAATGTGCGCCAGGGCGCGCCCTGCATGCGGGTCCGTGTGAGCGAGATCTCGACGGTGCCCAGCGCGTGCCCTTCGCGATCTCGCACCGCGGTTGTCCAGTGGGGCACGAGGCCACCGAGGCCGCGCGCAAAGCCGTGCTCGGTGATCACTTGGCCACGGAGGTCACGCACGCGCACACCAAATCCGAGGTCTTGCCCATACGAGCGCGCGAGCTCGTCGCGGCCCGCAGAGTCATCCCAGACCCGCGCGAATCCTGCAGAGACAAAGCGCTCAACGCGCGCGCGCTCTGAGCGAATCGAGGTCTCGGGCGAGGCCACCATGTGCATGGACATGGCCACGGTGAGCGTGGTCATCACGATGGCCACGCCGAACCACGCGAACAGCCGGCGATGGAGCCGTGCGCCCAGGTAGCAGCGAAGGCTGGGCATGGGTTTGGTGGGCATCATGGGTCTCCTTGGGCGGTGTCGCGCGCGAAGACATAGCCTACGCCGCGCACGGTCTTGATGAGCTTGGGTGCACGCGAATCGTCGCCTAATTTGGCTCTCAAGTGCGAGACATGCACGTCCACGGTGCGCTCGCCCACGACCACGTCGTCGCGGCCCGCGAGGGACAAGAGGGCGTCGCGAGGGACGACCTTTCCGGCGCGGCGCGCGAGCGCCAAGAGCAGGTCAAACTCGAGCCCTGTGAGGTCCAGATCGCGGCCTTCGAGCTTGGCTTGTCGTGAGCCGACGTCGATGTTGACCCCCGCCACGGTGATGTGTTCTCGGGAGCTGTCGGGCATCACGCGGCGAAGAACAGCACGGATTCGAGCCAGCAATTCACGCGGTGAAAATGGTTTGGCCAGGTAGTCATCGGCGCCGAGCTCGAGGCCCACGACGCGGTCGGTTTCGTCTCCGCGCGCGGTGAGCATCACGATGGGCACAGTGCTCTTGCCACGGATGCGTCGACACACCTCGAGCCCATCGATGCCGGGCATCATGATGTCGAGCAGCACGATGTCGTACGAGCCGCGATCGAAGGCCTCGATGCCCTTGAGGCCATCGGCGGCGCGCGTCACCAGCACACCGTTCTGTGTGAGATACGTGGCCAAAAGGTCCGAAAACCGGGGGTCGTCGTCAATCAAAAGGGCTCGCACTGTCATCGCGGTTCTGGAGAGTGTACGTCACTGCGCACGCTGCACACTCTCCGAGTGCAGCGTGCGCGCGGGCCACAAGCGGCTACTGCGTCACAGGACGAACACGGAGCGCGGGAGCCTGTGCCGTAGCCTCAAGCGCCGCGGTCGCGCACCTCCGCGCCATGTCATTGCGCGTAGCCTCTTGCATCGCTTGATGCTGTGCGCGCCTGTGTTTTAGCTGGTGAAACCCACTTGAGTAGCCACCCACAACGCCGAGGGCCAAGAGCCCCATGAGAATCTTTCGAGCCATAAACATTGTCACTCCTTCGAGAAAAACGTGGTTGATCCAGACCGAGACCCTGCAGGGCTATCCGCGGTAGGGCCCGCGAGGTCCGTGGTGGCCAAAGGGCCCACCGCGTCCGCCACGTCCGCCGCGAAAACCCCACGGCCCTTCGGCGATGAGCTCGGCGAGCGTCTCTCGCTGATGGCCATCGAGCGCCTCGTGGACCTTGCGAAGTGAGTCTGTGATCACCTCATGGAGCGCATGCATGGACTGCTGATGGGACTGCTGCGCGGTGACAATCGCGGCCTCGTCAAAGACCTCTCCACGCACGGCGCGCGCGAGATCTTCACGAGACGCACGCACCGATTGCCAAGCATTTCGCAGGGCTTCGCGGTGCGCTTCAAAAGCCGCGATCATCACTTTTTCTTGTCCTGGCGTCGTGTCCAAGCGCTCAAAGAGCATGCGAAGCATCCAGCGCTCACGGGGGTGGGCGCCGGGGCCCCAACCACCCCACGGGCCGTGATCGCCGTGGCCGCGATGTCTGTCATGACCGCAGTGACCTTTGCCGCAACCGCCGCGACCGCAGCGTCCACGACGGCCTCCGAAAGAGAGCTTGGCGAGGGCCATGAGGCAGAGTGTTCCGAAGATAAATCCGCACATAGTAAGTACCTTGTGGTGCCTTTCGTGTGCGCAATGACAGGCGCTCTCAGCGAAGAGCGCGCTTGCACGGCTGCGATACCGATCACTGCGACTCCCTCAGTGATGCATCTCGGATTGTGAAGACGTCAGGGGCCGCTCTGTAAACAACTGTGAATCCGTATGCGCCCCCCCTAGCCCCGCGCGAACAGAGGACACAGATGGTTGTCAACGCAACGACTACTGCACCGAACGAACCTTCACTCTAACGAAGGCACTCTACGGTGCGGGTTCCCAGACTGAATCCACAGGCGAGTGAGCCGGTGAGACAAGTTGTCACTGCGTGTCAGCGAGCGGATGACAACACGTCAATCGACCTGACAATTCGCTAATCGAATCAATTTTCGGAACAGCGCTCTCAACCAGCGCGTTGCACATACAACCCAGTGAGAGCGCAGCAACCACTGCACCCCCCGGTGCAGGTCTTCTGGGTAAAGCCACTCGGTAGTTTCTATTATACCGACAAAGACATCTAGTTTACTGAACAACCTCGCGCTACAGTCGGACCTCGAACACCGAGGCCGCTGAGCGTGTATCGGTCGGTGAACGTGATCGCCGTGTTGCGATGTTCTGCACACGACTCACTCACGCGCGCCGCCAGAAAGAACGAGTTAAGTCATGCAAGCACTTCTGGTTGGAGGAGATTACGTCGAGCCGCTGATCGGGACCCTCAAGGCGCGTGGCTTTGAGCGCGTGCATCACTGGGATGGCCGCAAGCAGGGCGACACGCGAAAGTTGCTCCCGCAAGACGTTTCGCTGGTCGTTGTGCTCACGGACTACACGAGCCACCCGCTGCTTGAGCATCTGCGATCGCAGGCACGTCGTCGCGGGATCACCGTGGTCTATTCGCGCCGAAGCCTGGTCGAAGTCCGTCAACGCTTGGACGCCCAAGAGCTGCGGGCGGCGTAGCGCGGCGCGTTGGGCAGTTGCACACAAATCCCAGCAGGTTCGCAGGAATTTCTGAGATTTGCAAACTGCACAACGGGCGTTGCGTTGCGTGTGAGTGCGCGTATCTTTTGGCCTCGCGCTGAGGGTCTCGGTGGACTTGTCACAGAGCCACCACAGCACACCGGGGAAGCCACACAACTCATCCGCACCGATGCGCGGTCGCGGAAGGGACAAGCAAACCACTGGCTCCCCAAACCGACGCGCGAAGAAGAGCAATCACCATGGCTGACACACTGAAAAAAGGCTCAAAGGGCGACAGCGTCAAGGCACTTCAAGAGAAGCTCGGGATGCTGGGCTACACGCTCGCGGCAGACGGCGATTTTGGCAACGGCACCGAAGACGCAGTCCGCCAACTCCAGAAGTCCTTTGGCTACACCGTCGACGGCATTGTGGGCGACGGCACCATGTTTCTCGTCGACCAGCAGCTCGGCCTCGGCTGGAAGGCCAACGGGTAACTCACTCACCTCGCGCGACAACGCGCAGGACCCAACGCAAGCGCGACAAGCGCGACAAGCGCGACAACCGCGATAACCGCGTATTTTCGTGTTGAACAACGGAGCCTCTCCGTATGCTCGCACAGTGACCCTCTCGCTCACTGTCGCAACACATCCGTCGCTCTGTTTGCAGCTTATCGCGACCCAGTGGCCCGCTGCCCTGGGCGGGCTCTCGAGCCCTGCGCTGGGGGCTGAACCTCCCGACGCAGCCTCGCTTCCGCGGGCCGACGACACGCTGCGAGGGCACGTGCGAGACCTCCTGCGGCACGGCGGGTTTAAACCCACGGGGCGCTCAAAGCCTTCGTCTGAGTACCTCTTGCGCGTGGCCAAAGAGCAGCCCCTCGCGGCCATCAACGTCGCGGTCGATCTGGCGAACTACGCCTCGCTTCACAGCGGGCTACCGATCTCGGTCGTGGACCTCGACCGGACCGCGCTGCCGCTGGCTGTGCGCCTCGCGGCCCCGTCGGAGCAGTACGTGTTTAACGCCTCGGGCCAGGTCCTCGACGTCGCAAACCTGCTCTGTCTGCACGACGCGCTGGGGCCCTGCGCCAACGCCGTCAAAGACGCCCAGCGCACCAAAACCCACGCAGATACTCGCACAACGCTCACGCTGATTTGGGCACCTGTCGCATGCAGAGAGCACAGCGAGCGCACACGCGCGTGGCTCGATGCACGCTTCGCTGAGGCCCAAGGGCGCTCCCTCGCCGTCGCGATCGAGCGCTAGCGCGCAGCACGCAGAGTTCGCGCTCGGATGCAGCCGACCGAAGACATAGTCTGTCACTCGTTTTGTCTGCAAATTCGGACGCAAACGCTGTGACAGACTATGACTGCAATCACTTCTCATCAGGCAAAACACTAGCGCATGATCCACTCATGAACGCAGCCACGAAGCACTCGACCAGCACCACCTCTGCCCGCTCGACCCAGTCCATGCAGGTCCTCTCGTTGGTGCGTGTCGCGAGCACCCAGCGCAACCGTCGAGCCTCTTCGGTGCCTGCACGCGATCACCGTGGCAGCGCGCTTCACACCCTCGTGGGGTTTGCGCTGGGCGCGATGATCACGCTCGCTGTGATGTTGGCACACACGCTCGCGCCTACGCTCCGCGCGCTCTCGACCAGCACGCTCTTGCTGCCCATCGCGTGTGTGATCGGGGCGTGTCTCGTGCGCACCCTTGAGCGCGCTACGACCCAGCGTTATCGCAGCTCGACCGCGTAGTCGGTGTCCCAGGTCTCGTGCACAAAGGTAGGGAGCGCTACGGTGCGCACGGCAGCCTCGACACAAGCCCCAAGGGGGGTGTTGTGCAGGGCGGGACCAAAGAGCTCGACGCGCGCCACTTGGCCTGTCGAACCGGTAAACTGCACGGCAAAACGCGCCGTCATCGGCGCCGCGGGGTGACACCGAGCGCTCACACGGACCTGCATCGCGCGGCGAGCGTTTCCGCGCACGCGCCAATGCGGCGTCTGCTCGCCGTTGTGTCCGTCGACGCGCAAAAGGCCGTCTTCGGGCGACGGCGAAGCGTCTTCGGGCTCGACCGCAGGGCCTGCGTCTTCGGGCGCGCTGGGCGTGGGTTCGGGTAGCGCCACAGCAGCATCGGCGACCTCTGGCGTGGGCTGCGGCTCGGCGGCGTCTTGAGGCTCGGCGACCAAGGGAATTTGCAGGGCGTTTGCGTCTTCGCTGGCCTCGGAAGCGGGCTCCGTCACCGCGCCTGCGTCCTCGGTCAGCCCCGTGAGCGGGGGCGATCGCGGCGGATTGACCGAAGGGACCCCATTGAGCTTCGAGAACAAGAACGCGCCCCCGGCGATGCCGCCTACGAGCCCGACGATCGCAGCCAAGACCACCACCATCGGACGCTTGGAGCCACGCGCGGCGTCCGGCGCTGCCCTCGCCGCAACGGGCACTGAGGGGCGCTTGGGCGCGATGGGCATCGGCACCGGAATCCCCATGTCAAACAGTGGCGGCACCTCAATGTGCTCGCTGACGGCAGGGGACAACTCGACGCTGATCCCTGGCACCTCAAGGTCCATGGCGATGGCTGGAGCGTCGTCGTCCTCGGGATCGTGGCCCACTTCGAGCGCCGGGGGAGCGTCCGCCAGAGGGACCGGCCCCGGACTCTTAGAAGACCCAGAAGTGCTTGAAACTACAGGAAATTCTAAGATCTCATCTGTGACCTTCGGGTCTAGCGTGTCGAGGTCAATGTCAGTCAACTCAACCGAGTCAACTGGGTCTTCGTCCTCGACGAGGTCAGCGAACAGCGCGGCGTCTGTCCGCTCGGTCTTCTCGGTCTCGAGAGGGCTGCTGGCCGCGATCGGGACGGACAGCACAGCGCTAGGAGGCCCGCTCATGGGCTCTAGCCCCAGCGACTCGGGCGCGATGCCCATGAGCGTCGATTTGCTCGCTCGCAAGGCCGGCCGAAGGGGCGGCATCGAGGGTGGGTGTCGTGCAGAGTCGGAGGGAGCCACTTCGGGAGCGGGAGCGTCGGCCGCAGCGACAGGCGCGACGCCCCTGAGAGTCGTGGTGGTCGAGACCTCTGGCGCCTCACTGGCGGACTTCGTCGCGCTCGCGAGGCTCGATGCGCTCGGGGATTTCGTTGCGCTCGCGAGGCTTGATGCGCTCGGGGATTTCGTTGCGGAGGAGGGCAACGAGGGAGCGCGAACGGGCGATGGGATCGAGAGTTCGGGCACCGAAGGCGTGCGTGAAGAGGACTTAAGCCCCGAAATCGAAGGCGCCGCGGTGAGCGCTGCCGACAGCGCCTGGGCAAAGCTTAGACAGCTCGGAAACCGCGCCACGGGGACACTCGCCGTGGCACGCGCGAGGACACGCGCGAGGGGCGTCGCTGCCGGGACGGGCGCGAGGAGCACTTCGGCCAATTGTCCAAGCGCGTAGCGGTCGGAGGCGGGCTGCGGCGAGCGGCCGGCGACGTCTTCGGGTGCACGAAACGTCGCCTTGATTTGGGCCGCTTCGTGGACGTCTTCGACGCGCGCGGCAAGAAGAGCAGCAGCGAATCCCGCGTCAAGAATGCGGGGAGCGCGTGTTACGCGGTCGACGCGAATGGTGTCCAAGGACAGCAACAAGTGCACGATGGGCGGGCTGAGCGCGTGCATGGCGTCCATCGCTTCGCCCACCGCGCGGATGATCTCTAGCGCCTCTGCGCGAGGCAGCGAGCCCTCTTCGTCAAGCACCTCGCGCAAGGTGGGGCCATCCACCCACGAGGTCACAATGACCGGAAATCCCATCTCGACGCCCGACGCGAGCAGCTTTGGGATGTGCGGAATACTGACCTTCGCGAGCCACTGCGAGCGTCGCGCGAACGCGTCGATGTACGCCGCGCTAGGCGCATCCGAGCGCAGCGTGGTGATGGAGACAATCTCGGTCTGGCGCTCGGTGTGATGACCGCGATAGGAGACCCAGGCTTCCGTCGCGTAGGCCTGCGCCTCTACGAAGTACTCACCCGCTACGACGTAGCCAGCGGGAAGGGTCCAGCTCGCATCCGAGTTCGTGACAGACATCGGCTGCATCGTAGTCCTTCACGATGCGACTCGTGAAGCGTGCAGTGATGTCTTGGTGACGATGGTGTCAGTGCGTGACCGCCGCTGTAGGGGCAACGGATCGCGGACCGACGTACCGCAGCGGGGCCCCATCACGGGGACCAAAAGTGATCCCTCGGCGAACCGAAACCTCTGCAGTATGACTGGCCAACTCAAACGTGTGCCTTCGAATGAGTTCGGCCAAGACCTGCTTCATTTCGTACATCGCGAACGCCGCACCCACACAGCGTCGGTGCCCTCCGCCAAAGGGTAAGAACTCAAACGGCGAGAATTTTCGCTGCAAAAATCGCTCAGGCACAAAGCCCTTGGGGTCAGGATAGAGCGTGGGGTCTTCGTGAATCGTCGCGATCGAGACGCTCACGGCAAACCCGGCGGGGACCACCATGTTGCCGATCGTGAGGGGTTTTTCGAGTCCGCGGACCACATCGATGACCACGGGGTGCAGCCGCAGGGTCTCGCTGCAGACCGCGTCGAGGTAGGGCAGCGCGGCGATGGCCTCTGCGTCCGCGTGGGGCGCGAGCCCATCAAGCTCGGCACGCAATCGCCTCAGCGTCATGGGGTTGTCGTGCAGCAGCCACATCGCCCACGCGATCGAGATCGCGGTCGTCTCGTGCCCGGCGAGCAAGAGCGTCAAGAGCTCGTCTCGAAGCTCCGCGTCCGAGAAGCTGCTCCCATCGTCGTAGCGCGCTTGCATCATGAGCGAGAGCACATCGTCGCCGTAGTGCTTCTCTTCGCGACGCCTGTGAATTTCCTGATAGATCTTGCTATCCACAGCAGCGCGCGCTTTTGCAAAATGTGCCCACGGTCCCAGCCCAAACGGCGCGACGCGCAGGGCCTTAAAGAACATCAGCGCGGGTGTCCCCGACTCCATCATCGTGGTCACCAGGCGCGTCCATTCGTGCATGACCTCGCTGTCTTGTGCCCCAAACACCGTGCGCAAGATCACCTCGAGAGAGATCTCTTGCGCGGACTGGAGCATGCGCACCACGCTCCCCTCGCTCCAGCGCCCGCTCGCGTTCACCGCGGCCTGACGCATCACCTCGGCGTAACCCCGCATGCGCGCGCCGTGCAACGGCGGAGTCAACAGCTTGCGATCACGACGGTGACGCTCACCGGACACCAGCAAGAGCGACATGGGGCCCACGATGGGATCCAGCGCGTCGGCGCCCCATACGGCCAAGGTGTCGGGGTCTGCGGTAAAGACCGCACGCGCGTGCTCGGGCGTACTGACCACGACGAGCGGCCCTCGGAGCGTCTGGAGCAAGAACGGCGAGCCATAACGCTGGTGATTCTTGCGATAAAATCCCGACGCATCACGGAGATACTGCAGCGTGACAAAGAAGCGAGGGTCCTTGGGTCCCTCAAAGGACCGAGCGCTTTGCGATTGCATGAGTGACAAACTTTCTCAGTGGGCGGGAGGGCATTCTCGCGAGAGAGAGACAGAGGGTCTGCGCGACCCTCGCGCAAGGTACCTCTGTCAGCGCGCGATCGTCACGCGCGGGAGCGAATGGACCGAGAGCCAAATCACAGGCAGATCGTTCTCGCTCTGCGCCGAGAGCACGCGGGCGAGCGCTTGTTCGCCCACGTCCATGAGCCCCGCGAGGACCCTGTTGCGTGTGCGAGGGATGTACCCAAGCATCTCAGCGCGCGAGGTCTTGATCGCGATCGCGCGGTCGTCGTGCGTGTTTTGCCTCTCGCGCTCAAGCACGAGCGCGTCGCCCTCGGCGAGCGAACCCAGCGCAGCACGCGCCTGGTGAAACTGAGCTCCCGCCACCGAGCACTCGAGCACCGCGACCGGGCGCGGCGCGACAGGCCACGTGAGGGTGTGATCTTCGGGCAGCCACGGAGTGCATTCTCTCACTGAAATCGCAGTGACATCGTCACCACGCTGGTGCCGCAATTGGTCCCCCACACGGAGCCCTAGCGAGGCCAGCGCGACGTCGCCGTGTCTGCGCCCAACGCCCTCGGACCACGAGAGGTCAAAGCGCGTTTGTCGCACCCATTCGGCCAGCGAGAACACGCTCGCGACGCCTTGATGCTCGGCAGAGGGGTGCTCGCTCTGCAATCGCCCGATGAGCATCTCGAGGTGCGCCAGCGTCTGCGCTCCGCGGAGCCACACGGTCCCTAGGAGCGCGCGCTCTCGCTGCATCTGAGAGAGCGCAAAGAGGTAGGCTCCTTGCGGGTGGTCCCAGCAATAATCCATACGATCGGCTTCTAAGAGCGTCCGCGCGACCACCCGCGGCGCGAGCACTGGGTCGTGCTGTGCCATGCGGTGTAGCGCGCTCGCCGTGGCCATCGGAGCGCCCCGCTGCGCGAGCCGATGCGCGGCCAATAAGTATACCGCGGCGGCGCTTCGGATGTCTCCGCGAGGGTGCTCAAGCGCGCCACGGAGCGCACGCTCGGCTCGCCCCTCGGCGACCCCCGCGGCGGTCCACGCGAGGGCAGCGAGCGAGTACACTCTGCGCTCGCCCGCGAAGTCTTCACCGAAGGCATTTCGCCTGAGGATTTGCTCCCAAAAGGCAACCTTCTCGGCATCATCGTCTCGCTGCATGCCGAGCAGACAGAGAAACTGCCGCTCAAGCCAGGGCTCATCGACCGGCGCGTCCACCGCATAGCGCGCGCCGAGCCACGAGAGCAAAAGATCGCGCTCTTCGTCTCGCGTCTGCACGACGTGCGGTGTGGGCCCCAGTCCCAGCGACACGAGGTCCTGTTGGCGCAATCGGTCCTGCAAAAACGCAGGCCGTTGCACCCGATGCTGGTGCGCACGCTCGTAGCTCTTGAGCGCCGTCATCGCGCGCCGGACGTCACGCCCCGCGGTAGAGATCACGTGGCTGGGTTCGCGCGCGGCGCGGTGCCACAGGCTGAGTGGGTCATGCGCGAGTTGCATTGCCTTCGTAGACCACTAGCACACGCGCGAGAGCGAGCGCAGGGACCATGGTCAGGCTATGTCACAACCAATCCACCTGTGAATTCACTGTACAAATACGGACAACCGGAGCGATTCACAGGGTCTCGAGGTACGAGACCAGCTCGTCGAGCTGTGTGCCGTTAAGGTGCGCGGTACGACCATGGCGTTCGCCGCCGCCGCACTGCGGGTCAGAGAACCTCGCGCGCAGCGTTGCGGCGCAGCCGTTGTGCATAAAGGGCGAGCGCCACGCGAGGCCGCGCAGCGAGGGGACCTGAAACGCAGCTCCAGTCCCTACGTCTACGGTCTGGTTGTTGGTCCCTTGAGCGCCACCGTGGCAGCTTGCGCAACCGACAACGGGGTCGTGAAAGAGCGTCTGTCCACGCGCTGCGACGGGGTCCATGGCGCGCATGGGCGCACGTGCTGGGAGGCGATCGATCCAGCCTTGGAGCGCCGCCACCTGGGGCTGGTCGAGGATGGGACCGCTCATTCGCTCAGAGAAAACGCTGCTCATCAGGTGCGAGATGCTCTGCATGTCGCCGTCCCAGTGAAAGGGCTCGGTGCCGCTCAGGCCGCCGCGAAAGGCCTGCGTGCGGCGAGGGCCGATCGAAGCGAAGTTCCATACGCGGCCGTCTTCGTCGCCTTCGGCGTGACAGGACGCACACGCGAGCCCGCTGCCCGAGTCCGAGTGAAAAATCGTGAGCCCCGTGTCGTTACGAGAGTCACGCGAGAGCGCGATCGTGCGGTTTGTACCGGGCAAATAGAGCGCCGCCGGCTCGCGAAGCTGCAACACCACGGCCTCGCCCACGAAGGCCACGGCCGTCGCCTGGCCCGGGAGGCTCCGAGGCATCAAGTTCTCATGACCGATACAGTTCAAGCGCTCGGTAAGCCCCGCGCCAGGATGAACCATCACCTGCGAGTGCGACGCAACGCGCGCGTTGCCTGGGATCGCAAACGCGAGCGTCCCCAGCGACGAGACCGCGACATCCACCGCGAGGACGGCGTCCACGATGGGGCTGTCGCCGCTGACCACTGCGGGCCTCTCGCTGCCGTTCGTCGAGAACACGCTGACGGCGCTCTCGACAATCCCACCCGAGCCACACTGCCTCCCAGTGCCACCGTAACCGCCCTGAACAATTGAGATTTCTTTATCGAGCGCGCGCTGGTGGACCATGACCACTTGACCGTTGAGTCCGGCCACCATGCGCCACGCGGTCGACGGCTCAGCACGCGCAGGGGCGACGGGCTGAGATGCGCCGCCACGGTCTTCGATCGTTGGAGAAAAGCCCGAATTCCGCTCAAAGGTCGTCGGCGCGACGGGATCCAGCGCGCGGCCTTCTGCGGTCACCGTGATCACTTTGGCGGACCGAAACTGCGTCACCAACAGGCGTCCATCAGGCAACGCGACGATGTCTCGGAGGTCTTGTGCGAGCTTGAGGCTGCGTGTGACGGCGCCGCTCTGGGCCTCCATCGACACGAGCTCACCGCCTGCGCACGCAACATGGACGAGGTCGTGCGCGCGGTCGTACGCGATTCCGCGAGGAGAGACACAGACCTCTCGGCGGCTCACGACGCTCCCCGCCGAGGGATCGACGACCGCGACGGCGCCTGCACCGCGCAACACCACGTGCACATGACCTCGGAGGTCTTCGACGCTGCGGCCAGGCTCATCGCCCGCACGCAACGCGATCTGACGCACGGCTTGGGCCTGGGAGAGGTCCGCGACGAAGACCGCGTCACGCTCGGGATCGGCCGCAAGCGCGAGGCCGCTGGACAGAATCTGTAGTGTTCCGCCAGAGATCGGGACCGCACGATGGCGCGTGCTCACCGTGGCCCCGAGCACAGGTTGGGAGCCTGGCCGAGTGAGCTGAGGCGGCGTCTCTTGGATCACAAGATTGCAGCCAATGAGCCCAACGAGCGAGAGAGCAACAAGGAGCCTAGGGGGGTGCGTCATCGTGAATCCTTCGGAGAGGCCAGCATGAGAGCGAGGGTCAGGGTGGGTGCGAGCTATGCAGCAAGCGAGCCAGCGACGATGCGTGCTGAGTCTGTCACCATTCGGCGTGCGAATTGCCTAGCCCAATCACACAAGCCCGCTCTCAAGCCCCATGCGGTCGTCACTGTCGTTACTGTGACACGGTGTGCCGATCATGCGTCGCTCGGGTGTCTGATCCCAGCGGAATCCCAGGCCCCACGAACCTAGGCTGCGTGTGCAAGACCGACGTGTCCAGCACTGCCCGCACCCGCGCAAGCCACTCGCGCACGGCGTCTACGCGGCGACTCTTGTAGCTTCGCTGGTCAGCGATTACGCCGATGGCGTCCAGGTGAAACGCGCGCGCCAACCACAGCGAGCGCGGCAGATGAAACGCCTGCGTGCACACCGACGCGCGACGCGCAGAGAAGACCTGCGCAGCCCGTGCCATGCTGTCGAGTGTGCGAAATCCGGCGTGGTCCACGTAGATTTTCTCGCTCGGGACTCCGCGCGCGAGCAGCCACTCGCGCATCGCGCGCACCTCGTCGTAGCCATCGGTGCCGTGGTCGCCGGACACGATCACATACGAGACAAGGCCACGACGGTAGAGCGAGAGCCCGCAGGCCAGGCGGTCTTGCAAGATGATCGAGGGCTGCCCGTTGGCATACACCCGCGCGCCTAGGACAATCGCGACCTCGGTCTCGCGCGCGTTTGCAAGCGAAAACACCCGCGATTGTGCGCTCACTCGCACACGATTTTCGGCCCACATGGCGAGCCCAAAGAGCACCACCGCGAAGCCCAGCACGACCCACAGCGCGCGCTTGGCGATGCGCTTGGCGCGTGCAGAGCGTGAGGAGCGCGGCGATTTCGGAGAGGTCGGGGTCTCGAGGTCTGAATGGGTCATCGCGCGAAGGGATCCAGAGACTTGCACGAACGAGGACCGCGAGGATATTCCGCGTGGGGTCGCGCAGAGCAGTGCATCGTGGCGGGTGTGTCTGTGCTAGTGGCTCTGCCCACAGAGGTCTGCGCCATGAACCACAACGCAATCGAGAGCCTCGCGCTCGCACCGATGGAGGGCGTGACCGACGAGGTCGTGCGCGCGATCTTCGCGGACTTGGGCGCCGTGGACTACGTCGTGACCGAGTTCATCCGCGTGACCAGTGAAGTGCTCACTCGCAAGCTCCTCTTTCGCGCGTGCCCAGAGCTCTTTGACAGCGCGACGCTCGGCCCAGTGCCTGTGCACGTCCAGCTCTTGGGCGGCAACGCCGAGCTCGTCGCAGAGAGCGCGCGCGTCGCGGTGTCGTGCGGCGCACATACGATCGACCTGAATTTTGGCTGCCCCGCCAACACGGTCAACCGCCACGATGGGGGCGCGACGTTGCTCAAAAATCCCGCGCGTGTCGAAGAAGTGCTCACTGCGGTGACTCGCGCCGTAGGCAAAGACATCGCCGTGAGCGCCAAGGTCAGGCTCGGCTGGGACCGCAGTGAGACCATTGTCGAGATCGCCAAGCACGCAGAACAGGGCGGCGCTCGGTGGCTCACGGTGCACGGACGCACGCGCACGCAAGGGTATGCTCCGCCTGCAAATTGGCAGGCCATTGGCCAAGCGCGCGAAGCCGTGCGCATCCCAGTGATCGCCAACGGAGACTTGTTTGCGCCCGAGGACCTCGCGGTGTGCCAAGCCGAGAGCGGCTGTACGCGCTTTATGTTGGGCCGCGGAGCCATCGCGCGCCCGGAGCTCTTTAGGGTCATCCGTGGGCTCCAACCGAGCTTCGACTCAAGCGCAGATCGCCTGCAAATTATCACGCGGTTTATCTCAGAGAGCATGGCCCGCGGCGAAGACCGTGAGCGTGTCACCCTCGCGCGCACCAAGCAGTGGCTGCGCGTCATGGGGGGCGCCGAGCCAGAGATCGCGCAGGTGTTTGAGATCATCAAGCGCACCGAGACGCTCAATGAGTGCAGCGACCGATTGTTGCAATCTCGCGAGACGCTCTCGCGCGGCGAGCCTCTAAGTAGCCTGCACACACCCCGAACACCGAGCCAGACCCACGAATCATGCTGACCTTTGAGCCCCTCCAGCCCGAGAACTTCGACCGCTACGCGGCGCTTCAACGCGACGCCGGGTGTGGCGGTTGTCACTGTATGTTTTGGCATTTCGAGGGAGACAATCGCGCGTGGCAGCTGCGCGATGCGAATGACAATTGCGAGGCAAAACGCACGCTTGTTGACGCACAGAAGACCCACGGGGTCCTCGCGCTCCGTGACGGGATCGCCGTAGGGTCACTGCAGCTTGAGCCTCGCGCGAGCCTCACGAAGCTCACGCAGCGAATGCCCTATCGCGACCTTGAGCCCCTCGACGCGGTCTGGTCCATCGGGTGTGTTTTGGTGCATCCCGACGCGCGCAAGACCGGCGTGGCGACGGCGTTGGTGCAAGCCGCGGTCGATCACAGCGCGCGATGGTTTGGTGCGCGGTGGCTCGAGGCGTACCCGCGGCTGGGCGATGAGCTGCGGGACGAAGAGCAGTGGATGGGACCGGACGTTGTGTATCAACGGCTGGGCTTTGAGCTCACCCGCGAGCACATGCAGTACCCTGTTTATCGCCGTGAATTACCACGGATTGTGACACTTTGACACGCAGACGAAAGAGCAAACGATGACCCTGAACGAGATTGAAGTCACCAAGATCAATGGCGCTCCCCTGAAGCTCTCTGAGCTCGCTGGGAGCGTCGTGTTGTTTGTCAACGTCGCGAGCCGCTGCGGTTTTACTCCGCAATACGCGGGGCTTGAGGCGCTGCATCGCGAGCTGTCCCCCAAGGGCCTCGTGGTGGTCGGCGTGCCGGCCAACGAGTTTGGCGCTCAAGAGCCCGGGAGCAACGACGAGATCGAGAGCTTTTGCGGGACCAAGTACAATGTGACCTTCACGATGTTGGCCAAGCAGGTCGTCAAGGGAGGCGACATCTCAGCGCTCTATCAGTGGCTCACCACGGGCGCCTCGCCGAGCGGCGATGTGCAGTGGAACTTTGAGAAATTTGTCGTCAATCGCGAAGGTCAAATCGTGGGTCGATTTCGCTCCAACGTGACGCCCGAATCGCGCGAACTTCGCGACTGCATTGTCAACGTTTTGTGATCAGAAATTCTCGTAGTTTTTTGACTTAAAGTCACGCAAAAGACTACCCATACACTTCAATAATTGCGTGCGATTTTAGCTGCGAAAGCGCTCACCGTGCACCGAGCAATTCGTGATTTTGACACCTGCTTCACGAGGGCTTCGCGACGTGGTTCACACTGCACGAACGATCCACTTGCGGGACTGTGTACGGATAGGGGATGGTGTTCGGCCCTCGCATGAGCAACACCCCCATCGCTAGCCCTACAGTGTCGTCGCTTTCACAAGCGCGACGCATGCTCAAAACAGGCGAGAAGACCCTCGCAAAGATCGCCAACAAGAAGCACGGCGCTGAGCTGTCCGTGGGGGTTCGCTCGCTTCGCAAGGCTCAGACCTCGCTCACCGACGCGCTCGAATCGATGGAGAGCTCACAGCGCGAGCGCTCGATTGCGCGCGCACGTGCCGCACGGGACATCGCGGACCTCATGGCGCTGTTTCAGCTCTTGCGTCCGGTGCTCCGCCGCCGTGGCTCTTCGCTCCCCAGCGTCCCGATGAACGACAGCGCGAGCCTGCTCTTTCGCGGGAGCGCGATGAGGCTCTCTGCGCTCATGACGCTCGCCGCGAAGGCGATGCACAACAGCGACGGCGCCAGCGTGGACGACACCGTGCTCAAGGCGTGCCGACGCATGGCGCGCAAAGTGACACGATCACTCGAGGCCCTCGCGCTGATCGAGACCGCAGCGCGCAAGCAACAGCGGTCACTCGATCGACGCTTGTTCGCTTGGGAAATCGCACACGCTCGTGCAAAGCATCCCATCGCTGCGGACCCGCTCCCCAGAGTGCGCAGCGCCAAAGCCAACGAGACCGTCGCACGTCCTGGTGTGCGCAAAGTGGTCGTCCTCGAAGAGGCCCGCGAGCGCGTCGCGCGGAGCCTCTAGCGCGCTGCGCTGCACGGCAAGAGATAGTCGCAGCGATCGACCTCCCAGCGCGCCTCGAGCACACCACAGCGCTCACGCACCAAGGTGGCTTGGACCGAGAGCTTCTCAAACTCCCACCATGCGCGATCGCGCAGCGTGGGATCGAGTAGCTTCTGCGAGAGAGAGAGCCCATCGACGAAGACCGAGGCGCTCGCAGGACGTGTTCCGCGAGCGAATCCCCTCGCCAATGCGGCGCCGCACCAGCGCTCAAGAAACCGCAAGACCGTGAGCCCATCCGGCGCTTCGTCGCACGCGCGGAGGGCAGGCACGAGATACCCCTCCTCGACGAGCCTGCGGGCACGCGTCGCATCGAGCGCCTCGAAGGTCTTTACCCCGGCGACGTAGATCCCCCCGTGAATCGCGAGAAGCTCGTCGCGGCGGAGCATGGTCGCGGCGCGTACGATGTGGTGTGTGACCTGATCCCTGTGTTGAATGTCCATGGCGTGGGTCCAATCGCACAGACTGGGCCAGGGATAAGACCGTGTATTTTCAAGGAGTTATCGACGATCAGCGTGGCGGTCCGCCATGGCGGTTCCATGGCGGTATCGAAGGGAGTGCCATCTGTCGTTCGAGTGCGCGATGATCGTGGAGGACTGTGCACTTCACCGCGGAGCACAAACGCGGGGATGCATCGATCACGTCCAAAGGTTGAGAGATTTCATGACGGACATCCAGGCACTTGAGCGCGCAGCGTCGGCACGCATCGGCTCGATCTTATCTGAGAAATACCAGCTCGAAGCGCTCTTGGGCTTTGGCGGTACCGCCGCCGTCTATGTGGCCACCAACGTGTACGTAGGGCGCCCATGCGCGATTAAGGTCTTGCACGGTGAGCATCGCCGAGAGCCTGAGCTGGTCGAGAGGTTTAAGCGCGAGGCCTTTGCGGCCAATCGGGTCCGCATCGAAGGGCAAGCGCACCCCAACGTCGTGGACATCGTGGACGCCGGCGAGAGCGACGGACAGCTCTACCTCGTGCAAGAGCTCTTGCATGGAGAAACACTGGCGGATTACCTCGATGAGCAGCCCGAGCGGCGGCTCTCAGCCGAGGTCACCGTGGCGCTCATGCGACCCGTACTGCATGCGATCGCGGTGGGGCACAGCGTGGGTGTTGTGCATCGCGATCTCAAACCCGAGAACGTGTTCTTGGTGGACCGCTCGGCGCTCGGAAAACCGCCGCTGCCCAAGGTGCTGGACTTTGGCATCGCCCAGCTCCAAGACGCGCGGATCACTGTCAAAGACCGCATGCACGGGACCCCGGCGTACATGGCTCCCGAGGCGTTTACCGACCCGCTCTCGGTCGACGCGCGGGCAGACGTGTGGGGCCTGGGTCTGATGCTCTACGAGCTCTTAAGCGGGCAGAACCCGTTTGCGCGCGACAACGAGTCCTGGATGGCCGAGATCCACGCCGTGCAGACGCAGCCCGTGCCCGTGCTGAGCGTCGAGGGCGTGCCGATCGCGCTCGAAGCGCTGGTGCGACGCGCGCTGAGCAAAGACCGCACGATGCGCTTTGAGAACGCCGCTTCGATGCTCCACGCGCTCGATCGCGCGCTTGACCCTGACAACGTGCTCGAGGTGGCCTCGGGCAGCGTCGCCGAGCACGTCCGCGAGTCGGTGGCGGGTGGCGAGCTGCGGTGCAATGGCCTGCGATTTTGCGCTCCGTGGAGCTCTGTGGGCGAGATGCTCGCGGTCCTTGAGCTCGAAGATTTCTCTCCGCTGCGAACGCTCGTGTTGGCCGAGGCCACCGAAGAGAGCCTCGCGAACAAGCAGCGCAACATGGGCGCCAACGAGCTGGTCGTCGCGATCGCGCAGAGCCCCGCGTGTCGCTCGCTGACCGAGCTCACGATCGGTGGCAGCAATCTCACGGTGGCGGGGGTGATCGCGCTCACCGCGACGGCCGCGTTTGCGACCCTCCGCACGCTCTCACTTCCGCGCAATCGGCTGGGAGATCTCGGCGCAGTCGCGATCGCGGATGCGCCCCACTGGAGCGGCCTCACCGCGCTCGATCTCTCGTCCAATGCCATCGGAGACGAGGGCGCACGCGCGATCGCCCAGGGCATGCTGGCGTCACTGACCTCGCTGGACCTGTCCCACAATCGGATCACCGACGTCGGCGCGCGCTGGCTCGTCGAGAGCGCCTCGCTTACGCAGCTCGCGTGCATGAATCTCGACGGAAATCCCCTGAGCGCCGAGCTGATCGCAGAGCTCTCCGCGCGCACCGATCGGCTCTATTTACTGTCACCAAGCTGAGTGATTCGACACGCCGAATGGACCGGCTCGCGGGGTTGGGCCACACTGTGCGCCTAAACTTTGGCTGTGTGCGCGCGACGCTCGTGCCGCGCTCAGCCCACACAGTGAGGCTCTTCACGCTATGGGACCTGCAAATCGAGTCGTGCTTCTCTCTGTGTTCGCGATGATCGCAACGCTCAGCGCGTCCTGCGCGGCGCGCGTCGACCCCGAACGCGACGACGGAGGGCGCGGTGACGCACTCGATGGGAGCGTCACGACCGGCGAGGACGCTGGGCGCGACGTGCGATTTCGCGATGTGCCCATCCCTCCCGAGGACGTTTTTCGCGAACCTCCGTGCCCTGATGGGTCCACCGATGGCGTGCGAATGTACTCGTGCGATCCGTTGACCCAGCGAGGGTGCTCGGCGGGCGAGGCCTGCTACCCGTACATCGAGTACCCCATGGGTCGCTGCGCGCGAGAGATCTACCGCGCCGAGTGCGTGCAAGCGGGCACCTCGCAGCCAGGGTCTGCCTGCGAGGGCAGCCAGTCCTGCGTGGCAGGGAGCACCTGCTTTGCGACCGGCGCGGGCACCCGCTGCCTGCGATTGTGTCGCCTCGACGGAACCGAGCCACGCTGCCCTCGTGGCGCAGTCTGCGAGCCCACAGACATCCCTGACTTCGGTGCATGCGATTGATGAACCACCATTCAGTCTCACCCCTACGAGTCCTCGCGGGTCTGAGCGTGCTTTTGGGGACCGCCCAGTGTGGCGCGCGCACGGGGCTTGAGGTCGAGCCGCCGCCCCCACGTCCCCCGGACTGCGTCACCGACAGCGACTGTGATGACCGGCTTTTTTGCAGCGGAATCGAGCGTTGCATCGAAGAGCGCTGTGTCCCTGGCGCGCCCGTCGTGTGCGACGACAACGACCGCTGCACCACGGACCGCTGCGACGAGACCACACGTGCATGTACGACCACACCGCGGACGCGCGACGAGGACGGCGATGGGCACAACGCGATCGCAGCCGGAGCGCAACCAGGCAGCCCAGACGCGTGCGGTGACGACTGCGACGACCAGGATCGCGCGGTGTTTCCGGGTGCGACCGAGGTGTGCAACGGCCGCGATGACAATTGTAACGGCGTGATCGATGACAACGCGACGTTTAGCCCCGCGGGGCCCGACGTCGCGGTGAGCGAGCCCACCCTTGCGCCCTCGAGCGTTGGAGGCGTCGCGTGGTCTGGGACGAGCTACCTCGCGTCGTTCTGGGGCTACGAGCGCAGCGCTGCTCACGTGTATTTTACCGAGCGAAATCGCGATGGGTCCGCGACACAGACGCCTCCGACACGGAGACTCACGCTGTCCGAACCCGACGCCTATGGCGCGGGAGTTGCGTGGACTGGGCGCGCCCTGGGGATCGTGTGGCAAGACCGCCGCGACGGGGACTACGAGATCTATTTTAATCGCCTCAACGCGCAGGGCGAGAAGCTTGGACCAGACCAGCGCGTGACTTTTAGCAGGGGATTTTCGATCAATCCCAGCATCACGTGGACCGGCGTAGACTTTGTTCTTGCGTGGCAAGACGAGCGCGACACGGTGCCCGTCCCCGGTGGAGCAAACCGCAATTTCGAGATTTATCTCCAGCGAATCGATGAGCAAGGGCGACAGATCGAGGACAACGTTCGGCTCACGCGGGACAGCGCAAACAGCGAGTCTCCGGTGGTCGCGTATGGGGGCGGGACCGTCGGGGTCACCTGGCTCGATGGCCGCGGCGCGATGCCCAACGCTGAGGGAAATCGCGGGATTTTCTTCGCTCCGCTCACCCCGGACTTACGGCGACTGGGACCCGATCTACGCGTCACTCCCCAGGGCTTCGACGCGGTCTCGCCCGTGCTCGCGTTTAACCGCGATCGCTGGGTCCTCGCGTGGCACGACGCGCTCGCGAGCAGCACCGATCACGAAATCTGGGGCGCCATCCGCAGCCCGTCGGGGGCCGAGCTCGTCGCTCCCCGTAGGCTCACGATGGACGCTGGATTCTCTCGGTATCCATCGCTCGTCACGCTCGGAGACCGCGTGCTCATGCTCTGGGCCGACGACCGCGCGGGCAGCGGCTACGACGTGTGGGCGCGCATGTACTCTGCCGCGCTTGAGCCTCTGAGCACCGAGCAGCGCGTCACGATGGGCTCGCGTGACTCGGTCTATCCCCTCGCGACGCTCGGCCCTGACGGCGACGTGGGCGTCTTGTTTCGAGATCAACGCGAGGGGCGCTGGCAGGTGCGATTTACCCGCCTGCAGTGCGCTCTCCCGCGCCCCTAAGCGCGCGCACGGCGGGACACCCTATGCGCACGGCGTGCGGGCGCTGCGAGCGCCCAGAGGGTGTCTGGCGAGGGCAATGTTTCAGGTCATTGAGCGATCGCGTTTCCAAACGCGTCACCTCGGGCGACCCCGGTGAGCTCGGCCTGCGCGGTCGGGACCAGCCCCGACGCGTCTCCGCGAAAGACCGAGACGCTGCCAGCGCTGATGCGACCACCTGGCGACGCAGCAAGCGCGCTCACCAGAACATCCCCAAAACCATCGCCGTTGAGATCGCATGCGCCGCCGACCGCGTGGCCAAACGCGATGTTTGCCGTCGCCCCGTCGAGCACGCGGTCTGCCACGGCGCCCAGCCCCATGGCGCTGCCGTAGAACACCCTCGCGCTGCCCGCGCGCGACCGACCCAACGGAGACGCGCCAACCACACCCACCACGAGGTCTGCAAAACCATCGCCGTTGATGTCTCCTGCGGACGAGACATCACTGCCAAACAGGTCGTTTGCTAGCAGGCCCTCGAGCACACGAGCCGCCGGAGCTGAAACACCCGTTGCGCTGCCGTGAAACACGGTCACCATCCCCGCGGACGAGCGCCCACCGGGCGAAGCTCCGATGGAGCTGATGGCGATGTCCGAGTAGCCGTCGCCGTTGAGATCGCCGGCGAAGGCGACGGTGTCACCGAAGGACTCGTCCTCCACGGTGCCCGCGAAGTACCGCGCATGAGTGCGCACAATCCCTGCAGAACTACCGAGAAAGAGCCTCGCGTGCCCTGCCAAAGAGACCCCACCTGGGGATGCTGCATAGCCGCCTACGAGCAGATCGGTGAAGCCGTCTCCGTTTACGTCTCCGCCCCCATGGACGGACTCGCCAAAGACATCGATCGACTCAAGTCCAGCAAGCACGGCGTTCGCGGCGGATGAAACGCTTGTTGCGCTCCCGTGAAACACGCTCACGGTGCCCGCAGTGTCTAAACCGACCGCCGGGGTCGCCGCGTAGGCACCGACCGCGAGGTCCGCGTAACCGTCGGCGTTGATGTCACCGCTTCCGGTGACCGAGAAGCCAAATTCGTCACCCGCCGCGGCCCCTACGAGCGTGCGCACCACCGCCGTCTGCAGGCCCGCTGCGCTGCCGTGAAAGACCGACGCGCTGCCCGCTTCACCGCGCCCACCAGGGTCTGCGCCTGGCGCGCCCACGACGAGATCTGCGTACCCGTCGCCGTTAAGATCCCCGGCCGAAGCGACAGCGCTCCCGAAGAAGTCATCGACAGCTAGGCCCTGCAAAAGTGCAGACGGAGTCGTCGAGAGACCCATCGCGCTCCCGAGAAAAATCGACACGGTCCCAGCGTTGCTTCGGCCGCTTGGGTCCGCGTTGGGTGCCCCGACGGCGACGTCGTCAAAGCCATCGCCGTTGACGTCCAGGTGCGGGCTCACGCTGACATCGACGCCCGCGCTCGATTCGGTCGCAGGGGTATGAAACAACCACACGGGGCTGTTTGCCATCCCCTCGATGACGCCGTTGCGGCCACGCATGCGCCAAAAGATCACTGAGCGCGCAGGGAGCGCCATCGTTGGGCGCGCGCTCGTCCCGGTCACGCGGAGGGTCTCGATCACCAGAGTGCACGCGCGATCGCGACAGAGCTCTACCGTCGCGCCATCGCTCCCGGCCGCGAGAGCCCAGCGAATCGTTGGGCGAAGTGAGGTGGTGTCTCCGAGCGAAATGGGCATGACTGCGCGAGGCGGGTTCACTGGCGTCACGCACACGCCGCCCAAGAGCGCGAAGCCCGCGTTGCAAGCGAATCCACACGCGCTCGCTGCGCAGGTCGCGGTCGCGTTGGCCGGAACCGGACACGCCATCGCGCACGCGCCGCAATTGTTCACATCAGTCGTGAGGTTCGCACAGCGAGCCGTTGCGCCCATTCCACACTGTGTTTCTCCAGCCGAACACGCCGGCACACACGCCGAGGCGTTGCACGTCGTTGTGCCTCCTGCGGGCGCGATACATCGGCTCGCGCACGCGCCGCAGTGATCTCGACTGACCCGAGTGTCGACCTCGCAGCCGTTGCTTGCGTCTCCATCGCAGTCCGCAAAACCGACGGCACACGCCCCACGTCCGCAGCGATTGAGCCGGCACTCCGCGACCGCATTCGCTGGCGTGGGACACACAGTGCCGCACGCGCCACAGTTTTGCGAATCCCCGGTCACGTCCACACACACCCGCATGCCGGCAGGGCCGCAGACCAAATTGGGCAGAGGACAGCCCGTATCGCACGTCCCCATCACGCAGAGCTGCCCCATCGGACACGCAGTCCCACACGCACCACAGTTTGCGTTGTCGGTCTGCAAATCCACACACGAGTTCACTCCGCTCGCAGTGCAGATCGAGCGGCTGCTGGGGCACGCATTCACACACGCGCCCGAGGCACATGTCGCCGTGCCTCCCGCGGGATTCGTGCAGGTAGTTCCACACATGCCGCAGTTCGCCGAGCTCGTCTGCAAACTGACACACACGCCCGCACAGCGGGTCTCACCCGCGGGACAGCTCAGATCGGGCCCCGCATCGGACGCGTCGCTGTCGTTGTCGACAACGTCCATGCCCGCCTCCTCGCCTGCCTCTACGCTCGCTTCAACGCCTGTCTCAGAGCGAGCATCCAGGCGAGCATCCAGGCGGGCGTCCAGGCGGGCGTCCAGGCCGGCGTCTGCGCCGGCGTCACCGCCATCGTCTCCAACGACCGGTACACCACAGGCGGCCGTCGTAAGCGAAACAATGAATGATTTTGCAAGCCAAGCAGTCTTTGTATTCATAGCAGCTAGTCCTCTGTCGCGACGCGCGCCGCACACGAGTGTGTTGGTGTCTTGAAGGCTCTCGGCGCTTCATCATGTCGACCATTTAGATGAACGAAGCGCTCTCCGGTGACTCACAGAGCGCGAGCACCAGCGACTCAATCTCATCGATCGAGAGGTCGATGCGTTGGTCTCTCGTGAGCTCATGGACGACGTGGATTTCGAGGGAGCCGAAGGTCCAGCGAGGCTGAGTCTTGAGGTGCTCTCTCCAGGCAAGGTCTCGCTCTTTTCGGGTAGTCTTAGAGATGGCTTTCAGTGTGCGCTTTTGCCCAAGCGCGAGGTCTACGCGCTGGTACCGAGCCTCGTTACGCACACAGGACATCGCATCGTTGGACAGCGCCTCGAGAACCTTGTCCCATCGCTGCAAGTCCTCGTCTCTGGGCCTACCAAGGGTCTCCATTGCACCAAGCGCAGACCAGCGAATCACAGGGTGACTGTGCGCCGCAACGCGCTCAATCTTGCCCATCACGTCGTCGTCTCCAAGCCACGAGAGTTCGCTCAAAACGCGCGCCACACAGAACGCGTCGCGGTCGAGGTACCACTCAAACGCAGCGATTAACGAAGCGATCTCTGAGCTAAACGAGAGCTTTCCCAAGGTGTAGATCGCGTTCATGCGAGACGAGATGCAGGCGTCGCGAAGATTTTGAGCGAGGGCGGGGAGCACCGTCAGCGGCACGCGATCGCGCACTTGCGTGACCAGCTCACGGTCAAATATCCCGTAAATTCCCAGATCGCGAAGCAACGTCATGACATTGAGCTTGGCGTCGCAGTCGCCCGTCCCGAGCACGTCCACACACGACGCAAGCACAGCGTCGAGCCCATGGTCCACCATCAGCGCGTTGACCCACGCGCGATCCTCGAGGTGATCGATGTAGCGCGCGACGTTGTCGTGAAGCCCTCGGTCCATCGTGTGCCCCATCGTGACCGTTGTCATGGCATGCCCCAACCCTCGACGCATTCTGCGGGCTAAAACAGTGCGCGATAGCCCATCGCGATGAGCAAGCCACCGATCGGGAGCTCGCCCAATCCTCGGGTCGGCGCGACCGCTCCGCGATAGCCAACATTGGCAAACAAGCCACCGGGACCGATACGCAGCTGCGCGCCCACCATGGCCGCTGCGGTGACCGTCGAGAGACCTTCGATCGCCTCGGTCCCATCCGCGCGCGTCACCGCGGTTCGCACAAAGACCCACTGCGGAACGAAGGCAAAATAGCCCGTCACAGGCCCGTTGTGCCTCGCGAAATAGCCGCCCACCACCGGGCCAAAGTCAAACGCGTCGATGCCCAGCGTGAGCGACGGCGCGCTCGGTCCTCCTGCGCTCGCTGGAGCACAAATCACGGACGGATCCGCGAGCTGAGGGCCCACACAGCCAAAGCGCAGATAGCCCGCACGCACCCCCAACAACAGACCAGGGCCGGCCGGAATCCTCGCGCGCGCCTCAAGCGCGAGCCCTAATCCCGAGCGATATCGCCCGTCAAACGTGATCATCGCGTTGGCCTCCATCGAGGCCTCAAGGCCCACGTGCGGCGCGGGGGGCGCCGCAGGAGCCTCTGCCGCAGGCGGCGGCGCGCTGGACGTCACCTCCACGGTGGCGCGAGCCTCTTGGTCTCCGTCGACAAAGAAGCTCACCTGCGTCTGCGGGACGGTTCCGGTCCAGCGCAAGACGGTCTCGTAGGTCCCAGGCTGATCGCCCGGGATCACCGGTTCTGCAGTAAAACCAGCCTGCACGACCGCGCGCACCGACGCGCCCACGATGGGCGAGCCGACCGCGTCGAGCAGACGCACGAGCACGCGACGTTGTCCCACGTTGCCCTCGTAGCGAGGCACCATAGGGCGCGACTGGACCACCACGAAGCCGCTGTCGGCGCGGTCAAACGTCCGGTCCACGACCCGCGTTGCCTCGGCGTCGCTCGCGCAGCGCAGCACATGAGTCTGCAGCGGAGACAGCACCCAAGGCGTCGCAGTCACCGCGCGCAATGGCTGATTGTCCATCGCGCAGAACACACCCTCGCTCACGCGTACCGACGCGAGCATGCCCGGGCCTCCGCGGTTGTAGGTCACCGAGGCGACCGCAAAGCGCTGCACGCTGCTCGGTCGTCCCTCAAAGCCGTCCGCATCGACCGCGCTAACGCGTGCAAAATACCGGCCCGTTGTCACATCGGCGTCGAGATTGGTCACCGCCGCGGGCACCCGCGCGTCGACAATCAAATCGTTGAAGCGCTCGTCTCGTGCGAGCTGAACGTGCCAGACCACCGGCGCAGGGCCGCCCACTCCACGAGCAAATTGCCCCTGCAAACGAATGCGGGCGTCGCCATCCGCTAAGAACAACGGGGCAAACCCAGCGATCCATTGCGGCGCCTCAGGCAGCGGCTGGGGTGGCGTGGGCGCGCGGCCACGATCTGCGCGTGAGCCAAATCCCTCGTTAACGCTGACCGTCCGACCTCGGGCGCGGATGCTCGAGTTGCCCGCGTGCACAGCCAAGCGCGTGGTAGCTCGCTGATCCACATCGACGAGGGAGGTCCCGCGTCCCACCGAGGCGCTCCCCGAAGGCGTCTCAATGGTCACAGTCTGCGGCGCCGCAGAGCCCCCTGAGAGCGCCGCGAGGCTCGCGCGTAGGGTCCCGCGCTCAAGCCTCGTGCTGGCGCTGTCTCCGGCGTCTACACGGCGCGCGCTGCGCCCCAGAATCACGACGAGCGTGTTGCTACCGAGCTGCAGCTGCGCTTCGTCGATGAAGGTCAGCTCGGCGCTTGAGGCATCGAGCGTCCCGACACGGTGTCCACGCTCAAGGGACTCTTCTCGGCTCGCGTGGTGCTGCTCGGGCGTAAACGCGTTGACCTGATTGCGCACAAACGTGATCGTCGCGTCGGCGCCGCGGCGCGAGCCCGTCGCGGTCGGCGGCAAGCGCAGGATCTGGCCCGGTCGCAACCGATGAGGCAAGCGCCCCAACCGGTTGTTTTGATGGATGAGGTCAATGCGGCCAACATCGCCATACATGCGCTGCGCGATCGAGGGGCATGTGTCCCCGGACTGGACTCGGTAGTCCGTCAGCTCTTGCGCGAAAGCGCTCGGCGCACACAACACAAGAGAGCCTGCAAAAAACCAGGGATTCATAGCGAATCGAGGCATGTTCCATCCTTGAAAAAGCGAATAAGAATGACTGTCACAGCTGTGCAAAGTTTTCATCCGTCACCGACCACGCCGCACAAGGCGAGTGATTTGCTTGCACATGGACTCGTCGGTGGCGCCTGCTGCGGCGACGTCGTTGGCTCCTGCGCGAATGAGCGCGGGGGTCGCCGTTGCGTCCACATCGACGACCATCACGGGAGTCTTCGCGGTGTGCTCATGCGAGCGAACTTGCTGCAAACGCGCAAGCGGATCATCATGTCCCGCGACAACAAAGACCTTCGCCGGGCGGCGCGCTAAGACCTCCGCGTCGGGGAGCTCTACGCGAGGCCAGACCAGCGCGCTGACCCCCTGGAGCGCGAGCGCGCTGCGCAGTCGATCCGCGAGGTCCGTGTTGAGACCCCACAGCACCGCGCGCGCCATGGCGCCGTCCTCGGCGGGCTGCAGCGGTTGGTGAGAATCGGTGTGCGGAACCGACGCCGCGACGAGCGCGCGCTGCTCGCGAGAGAGCGCAGCGTAGGCCACACGCTGTTGTGCTTGTAGGTGCTTCTGGCTGACCACGTCGTCGCCGCGGAGAGCTTGCGCCAAGAGGTCTCGCATCACGCTCGCGGTGGGACGCTCTGCGGGATCTTTGGCGAGGGCCTGACGAACGACCGCTTCGATCCCTGGCGGAATCTCGCGCTTGTCACCGCTGTCAGCCATCGGAGGCGGCTCGACAAACAAGTGCTTGGCCATGATGTCAGGCACCGAGCTGCCCACAAACGGAGGATCACCCGTGAGCAACTCGTAGAGCATCGCGCCCGTCGCATAGATGTCCGTGGGCGCTCCGACATCGCGTCCACGGCACTGCTCAGGCGACATGTAAAACGGCGTGCCTTGCACGGTGCTCGTCCCAGTCAGCCGCTGAGATTCAGGGCGGTCATCCATCAACGCCAAGCCAAAATCCAGCACTTTGACGCGTTCACTGCGATCTCCCATCTCGAGGAGCATCACGTTTTCGGGCTTGAGATCTCGGTGCACGATGCCCATCGCGTGGGCCACTTCGAGGACACTCAACACCTCTTGCACTTGCGAAATCACACGGTCAATCGACGAGAGGACCCCTTGCTCGTCGCGCATACAATCAAAGAGCTGTCGCCCGCGGACGAGCTCCATGACCATGTAGAGCTCTTCGAAGTGCTCACCAAAGTCATGGACTGCGACGATGCTGGGATGCCGCAATTTTGCGAGCGCCACGGCCTCGCGACGAAACCGTGCGCGCGCCTCGGGGCGAGCCGAGAACTCTTTGAGCAAGAACTTAATCGCGACGGGTTCGCCGAGGGTCAGGTGCGTTCCGCGATAGACACGGCCAAACCCTCCGGCGCCGATGAGCTCATTGACCTGATAACGGCCACTGATAATCTGCCCAACCCGAGGGTCCTCAAACGCATAGTCGCACTCAGAACATCGCGGTTGGTGCATCACAAGCGCGCCGCACACCGGGCAATGCGAAGCGCCAATGCCAGGCGCCGTCATCACGGGCACTTCGGCCTCACGCGTCTCTCGAAACGCGAACCCGAGCACGGGCCCCTCGTCCACGGGCAGGGCGCGCGCGGCGCTCTCCGGCGCATCGTAGATCTCGACGGAGGGCTGCGATTTGTCCAGCCGATAGTCCATCGTGGCGCGGTCATGCGACGCAACCGCTGGCACCACGAGCGCTGCGGGCACTGCGGGCACTGCGGGCTTAAAGACCGGCACCGCGAGCTCGGTGGGCTCTTCGCCAAAGGCTTGGGTCTCGCGAGGACCACGCTTGTCGTTCTCACTCATCGGAGCATCTCCAAGATCGGAACCGGCTGCTCTTTGCCTCGCAACGGGTGCTCACCGATCGACTTAAACTCAAACGCATCGCCGGCTTTGTCCGCCACCACTTGTGTCACGAGCGTCTGCCCAGCGCGCGCAACACCCTCGAGCCGCGCGGCGACGTTCACGGCGTCACCGATCACGGTGTACTCCATGCGTCGCTCGCTCCCGAGGTTGCCCACGATCACTTCGCCAGAGTTCACTCCTATGGCGATCCGCACGTCGATGCCGTACTTCGTGAGCCACGAGGGCGCGGTCGCCTCGACAAACCGGTGCATGTCTTCGGCGCACAAGAGCGCGCGCTCGGCGTGGTCGCTCATCGCGTTGGGGGCACCAAAAAATGCCATCACGCTGTCGCCCATAAACTTGTCCACCGTGCCCTGATGCCGAAAGACAACCTCGGTGAGCACAGTGAACAATTCGTTAAGAAATTCAACGACTTGCTCGGCTCCGGCGCGCTCGACAAAGGGCGTAAACGAGACGACGTCCGCGAAGAGCACGCTGACCTCACGGCGCTCACCGCCCAGCGCGAGAGTGCGCTTGCCCTCTGCGATCTCTTGCGCGACCGAGGCGGGCAAAAACCTTGAGAGGTTCTCTTCGACCGCGGCCCTCCGCGCGATCTCGTCTTCGCTCGCAGAGAGATCATCGGCCATCTGCTCCATCGTGGCGCCTAGCACCTCGAGCTCATCGCCCGAGCGCACATCGCTCCGCGTCTCAAAGCGCCGCGCTGCGTACGATCGCGCCAACGCGATCAGCGACCCAACCGGCCGGGTTGTCCTGGCCGCGACGGTCGTGCCCACAATCAGTGACAACAGAATCAGCAACAGGACCGCGCCCAAGACCGCGCGACGCGTCGCAGCGATCCCTGAAAAAACAGAGGCCGAAGGGCGCCGCGCCAGCACGCCCACGCGCAACCCAGGCACCGTCCGAAGCGAACCCACCCAGTCTTGACCGCCCGCGTCTTGATACTCGCCAGAGCTCAAGAAGTTCACCGCGAAGCGCTCTTCGGGCACGTTGATCTTGCTGAGAAGCTCACGCCCTCGCAGCGACGCGCCCACCGCGTACATCGGCCCCGCGCTCCCAGACGCCACCAGCACCGTGAGCGAGGGGTCCAAGAGAACCAGCCCATCATTGCGGCCCTCAAAGTGATCTCGCGAGAGCTCTTCGAACTGGTCGTTGACCACGTTTTCGCGCAGTTGTCCGAGCACAAACCCCGTGCGCCTGCCTCCGTTGGACAAGGGCTGCACGTAGCGCAGTCTCAGAGCGCGCCCCTGCAGCGCCGGAGGCATCCAGCGCCCTCGCGCGTCAGCCCGGAGGCTCTCGTCAAGCCGCGGTGGCGCAGGGGTCGTCGCCTGGCCTTCTCCACGAATCATCGTGTCAATCAGCTCGCCGCTGTCGCTGTAGATCGCCACCGAGTCGAGCGCGTTCATCGTGGCCAGCACGCTCTGGGCGAGCGCGATCTTGGCCTCTCCGTCGGTCAAGCGTGGATCCGAGAGGATGCGACCGATGTGCGAGACCGCGCGCGCTGCGCTCTCAAGCGTGTTCTCTAGACGTGTCCCCGCGTGGTCCATCACCGCGGCCTGGTGAGCTTCTTCGGAGTGAAGCAGACCCTGCCGCTGTTTTTGCAGGACAAATGGAGCAAGCACCGCGAGCGGGATCGTCCCCAAGAGCAGCAACGCGATGGTCCAACGCGTGCGCAACGACAGCCCGCGCGTCGAACGCGTCGAGGTCTGCGTCTTGGCGCTCACAGCGCTGTCCGTTTGCTCGCTCAACGGGGCCTCCGAACCGCACCCCGCGCGCGAGCCGGCGACGTCGCCGGAACAACCGCGGCTGGAGCAACAACCGGAGGCGTCGCCGCAGCCGGCTCAGTCGGAGCAGGGATCAGCACACGAAACGCAACGCGACGGTTGCGCTCGCGCCCATCGGCCGTGGCGTTGTCCGCGATCGGCTGGGTCGGACCAAAACCATGAGCCTCAAGACGCTGTGGCTCGACGCCGTGCTCGGCTAGCCAGAGCATCACAGCGGTCGCGCGGCGAACCGAGAGGTCTACGTTGAGCTCGAGATTTCCGCGGCTGTCGGTGTGTCCGTTGACGCTCAGCCGTCGGACGTCTGTGCGCGCAGCGAGCGCGTCCGCGACCGCTTGAAGCACCTCAAACGAGCGTCGCTGGATCGTCGCCCGGCCCGTGTCAAAGAAGACCGGCTGCAAAATTCGCAGCTCTCCGCTGCTCATTTGCACGAGCGAGGGGCAACCATTGCGCGCGGGATCTCGGCTGGGAGCGCCCGCGACGTCGGGGCAATGGTCGTCCCGATCCGCAACATTGTCTCCATCGCGATCTTGCAACGGGCAGCCCAAATGCAGGGGATCTGCAGTGCTCCCTTGCGGCTCCGTGCGGCACTCGTCGCGATGATCGGTCACGCCGTCGTGGTCTTGATCTCCGTCGGGACATCCTGGACGCTCGGGATCGGGCGAGCTGCCCGCGGGCTCGTTGGGGCACTGATCGACCGGCAGCAAGATGCCATCGTGGTCCGCGTCGAGCGTGGCCGGATCGCAGGGCGCGCCAAGCGAACAGGGCGCGAGTGCAACACGTGATTCCTGAATATTTACGGGATCTTGCGAAGGTGTATTTCGCTCTGCACGCGCGCTGCGCGCCGAAGATTCTGCGCGCGCAAATGCGTCGTCGTCGGCTGGCGTCCGCTGCGGCACACGGCTGCCGTCAAACGGCGTAAGCGTGACGCCCACCAGACCTCGGAGCGAAGGGACCCCCACCGCGCGCGTGATCCCGGGACCTACGCCCGCAGAGAGCTCGAGCCACGAGCACGGCGCGTACTTCGCGATCGCGATCACTTCGGCTGCGATATTTCCAGACGCAAATGCGGTCTCTGCGAGGGTCTGGACCCACGCCTCTGCGCCCACCGAGAGCCGATCTTGCATCAACGCGACACTCACACCTGCGTTGAGGTAGAGCTCGCTCGCGATGACTGCGCCTTGGACCACGTGCCTTGGACGCGCGTGATAGCCCGTGCTGAGCGACCAGCGCACCGGGCCTCCGCGACCGGCGAGGGTGAGATACGCGCGACCCCGGAGGGCCTCGTCGGTCACGAGCTGGGATCGCTGAGAAGACAGCAAAAATCCAAAGAAAGCTTGCGCTCCAAGATAGACGCTCAGCGGCGTTCGGTCGGCCTCGCCGGCGAGCCGCAGGCGCGCTCCAAAACGCGGGTCACCCACCGAGAATCCTTCGATGACGCCGCCCTGCAGTGCACGCGAGAGAGAGCCCGCGACGGGTACCGCAAAGGGCATGTCAAAGTTGAGCCCGAGCCTCCGCTGGATGTCGACCGAGGCCTGCAATCGCAGAGAGATCAAGTGGTCGACCACTCCCGCGGACATGGGGTTTGTGCCGCTCGCTTCGCGCGGGGTAAACACCAGGGGTCGCAGCGCGTAGTCTCCGAGAATCCCCACGCGGACTACGCCTGCTCCGGTCGCCGGCGTGCGCGGATGTTCGCTCGCAAAGAACGAATCCCCTGCGGGCGCGGGCTCAAATCGGTTCAGCGCCCAGCCCTGATCTTGGGCACTCTGCGCCAGCGCCATGGTCGGTGCGGCGAGCACCAAGCAAGACACGATTTGCGAGAGCAAGATGCGGTGCTCATAAGCCTTCATGATGGCGTGTATTACACCAACGAGGGGGCTGAGCGTCACTGTTTGGACGATGTCCTTCGGTAGCGTTCTGCGACGAAGTAAGCCCCCTAGCGCGCGACCAAACGGGGTAAGACGGCATCTGGTCACTCAGTATTCATCTCGCCCCTTCGTTCTCTGTCTCACCGTCCATGTGGAAATCCCTCTACGACAGCGCCTGGCACAACCCCGGCATCTTCGCTCTGGCTGCGTTTTTTCTGCTGATTTGGCTCATCGTTTGGCCCAAACACGCGCCATCACTGAGGCACCTTCGCGTGCTGGTGGCAGGGCTTGCCGTGGTGGTCTTGGCGGACATTGCGCTCACAGGTGGCCTCAGCCCGCTCGCGCCCGCGCATCGCCACTGGATCGGCTACGTCGCCATCCCTTTTGTGATTTTAGGCGACGCGCGAGTCTTTCTTTTGTTCGAGCAAGAGCTCGCACGAAGCACGGTGCAAGACCCAGCACGCTCGCTGAAGACCTACGGACGCGCGCTCGCCATGGCGCTCATCGTGCCGGTGCTGCAAGCGATCTTGCTGCAGCTTTTTCCCTCGATGTTTGCCCAACGCCGCAGACTCTTTCTCGCGTACGAGCTCATGTTTTTGCCCGTCTTGCTGGGCTACATCCGCGTGCGTGTGCAGCCGGCGCTTGTGGCTCGCGCGCAACGATTGACCCAACACACTTGGCTTCAGGGCGGCAAGTGGCTCTCGCTCCTTGGGGTCTTTGTCTTCGCGCAATACGCACTGTGGGCCCTCGCCGACGTGATGATCCTCGCGGGTCTCGACGCGGGATACCTCGTCCGGTTCGTCCCCAACGCGATGTACTACGCGCTGTTTTTGCCCTTCGCGTATGGCTCGGCTCCGAGCGATAGGGCGACCGATGAGACCTAGAATCGCTGCGATTTCGCTGGCATTTTTCGTACTCGCTCCGGCCTGTGAGCGCTCTGCACGCGTACACACCGCGGCCGACGGAGCTCATGCCTCCGAGCGCGCACCCCCCGCCCTCCACGCGACGCTCGCGTTTCGCATGGAGGGACAGCCGCTCCGAACGCTTACGCTGGAAGAGCTCACCGACCACATCGTCCCGAGGTCTATCGAAGGATTTGACCCGTACTACCAGCGCAGCAAACGCTTTCGCGCGCTGCCGATCGAAGCGGTGTTGCGCGAGGGATTTCGCGGAGAATCCGTGGGTGTGTTTGGCTCGCTTCACTTTGTCTTGCGCGCCCAAGATGGCTATACGGTGCCCATCGATGGCTCGCGCTTGCTTGAGGGTGGCGCACACCTCGCGTTCGAAGACCTCGAAGTCCCCGGCTGGGAACCCATCGGTCCGCGCAGATCCAACCCAGGGCCGTTTTATCTCGTGTGGTCCGAGGCAACGCAGCGAGACCTCGAGACCCACCCACGACCGTGGCAGCTCGCGAGCATCGAAATCGCGAGCTTTGCATCAGTGTTTCCGCACACGGTCCCCGGCGACGTCGCCGCGTCGTCACCCACCATGAACGGGTTTCACATTTTTGCCCGTGAGTGTGTCCGCTGCCATGCGATCAACCGCGAGGGCGGCCGCATCGGGCCCGAGCTCAACGTCCCACAGAACATCACCGAGTACCGTCCCATCGCGCAAATCCGCGCGTACATCCGCAACCCGCTGCAGTTTCGCTATGGGGCCATGCCGGCACATCCACACCTGAGCGAGGCTAACCTCGACGAGCTCATCGCGTATTTTACCGCCATGCGCCCACTCAAATACGACCCCGACGCGAGCCCCGATGCCGGTCAGCCAGCCCCTCGCGATGCATCCGCCCCTCACTGAAGCTCACACAAAACGCCCCGAGCAAGGCATCATCGGCGCGGTGTCTTCAGCCCCCATCTGTCCCCCCCACGACTCGCTGATGGATCGCATCGCCCACACGCCAGCGCTTGTGCGCGAGTCCATCGCGATCGGATCCCTCGTGGGCGCTGACCACCGCGAAGAGCTCATCTCGGTACGCCGCTGGATCACCACCGGCATCGGCGCGTCCGAAGGCGTCGCGCGCGCGCTCGCCCTCACGCTCCGCAACGAACACGATCGGTCTGCAGAATTTCTGCCTATTTCGCATTGGCTCTCGCCTCGCAGGCTCAGCCACGCCGACGGGCTGATCGTGTGCTCGCAGGGGCTGTGCCCCAACGCGCGCATGGCGCTGCAAGCGCGAGGGCACACAACGCGGGTACTGCTCACCGCCGCGGACCCGCAGACGCTCGACACTTACCTGCAAAACGAGCGGTGGATCGTCTGCCCTCACGGCCCCTCTCACGAAAGCGCGCTCTTGCTCAGGGTCAGCGGTCCGATCTGCGCGATGGCCTCGGCGTGCGCGATGATGGGCGCGCTCGGCACAGCGCCCCAAGACGACTGGGCGCAGGCACTGGCGCGCGGGCTCGCGCTGGGATTCGAAGCTGCAAAAACGCTCACAAGCTCACAGCTCGCGCAGATCCGTGGCCTCATCGCGCTTGGGGACCGCTGCGAGGCGCTCGCCGGTCTTGCGTGGGCGTGGACCGAAGGGACGCTCAGCACCGACCACTCCGTCTGGGACGCGCTGGGCTTTGTGCACGGGCCCTTTCAGGCGCTCTACGGCCACGACGCCACCCTCATCGCGCTTGAGCGCGCCAGCGCCATGGAGCGCGCGGTGTTTGACCGGCTCGCGTCCATTCTGCCTCCGCGACACACGCTGCTACGGATCGCGTTTCACGGGAGCCCCACCGAGGCACTCTTTGCGCACTGGGGGGCGTCGTACGCGCTCTTGACCACGCATGCGATGCACGAAGAGATTGACCTCTGCAATTGGCCTGGCAAAGGGCACGACAGCGCGATCTACGACGTCACCGTGGGCACGGATCTCTAGCCCACCCGGCGACGTCGCCGGGTTGAGCGCTAGAGCCATCCCTGTGCGCGATACCATTGGGCCATGTCCGCGATGGACTCTCGCGCAGGCCGGGTCTTGTAGCCCAGCACACGCTTGGCTTTCTCAGACGAAATCTCGACGCGGAGCACAGACTGCATGGCCATCTCTTCAGAGATCATCGGGACAGTGCCACGCATCGACGCGACGCGATCGAGTACGCGACCGAGGCTGATCATCACAGAGGCAGGGAGCGCCACGCGAGGAGCACGACCGCCCGTAACCGCTGCGATTTCGCTCATTAAGTCACGCACCGTGAAGAGCTCTCCAGAGAGCGCATAGCGATGTCCTCGCTCGCCCAAGAGCGCCGCGCGGAGGTGACCGTCCGCGACGTCGCGCACATCGCACACAGTGCGCGTCCCACGAGTCGTGAAATTGCCTGCAAATTGCTTGGTCGCCAAGAACAACGGCAGCAGGTTCTTCTTCCAGTCGCCGGGCCCAAAGATCGCTGTGGGGTGAGTGATCACGGCGTCAAAGCCGCGCTCGACCGCTGCGAGCACTTCGCATTCGGCTAGGTATTTCGTTGGCGGATACACCCACCCGAGCCCATCAAAGTTGTAGGCGCTCTCTTCGTTGACCGGCCTCACAGGCCCCGAGGTCGCGTCCAAGGGCTTGCCCAGCGTTGATCCGCTTGAGGTAAACACCATGCGCTTGACCTTTGCGTGCACGCTCCGCTCGACCAAAAACCGCGTCGCCGCGACGTTGTTTTTGTACGCTTCGTCGTACGCAGCCCTGTACATCCGCACGTCTGCGGCCACGTGAAACACATAGTCCACGCCCTCGAGCGCGCCATCAATGGCCTCTTGATCCAAGAGATCTCCGTGCACCGCCACAGCGCCGCGTGCCTCTAAATCTCCCGGAAATCCCCGGCTCCGCGTAAGCGCACGCACTTCGGCGCCACACGCCAAGAGCGCATCGGCGATGGCCCAGCCGAGAAATCCCGTCGCACCGGTCACAAAAGTACGCGCGCCTCGGAGCGCCGCGAGATCACCGCTTGTCGCTTGTTTTTCGGTCATTGCTGCGCTTGGACACTACACCGTCTGCGCGGCTCACTGCAGAGCAGTTCATGAAGTGCGGTGCCATGCGCTAGACTGCATCCGCGTTGTCTCGTTGATCGCCGCGCTTCGCCGTGGCCGGAGAGTCAACCTCGCGATCCCTCTGTTGCTTGGTGTGCACCTCATGAACCGATCCACGCTTGCTTGTGCGCTCTTCTTCTCTGCTCCGCTCTCGGGCTGCCTGCTGCCGTGGGACACCCTGCGGCCTGACGCAAGCACGACGCAGCCCGATGTGATCGTGGGCGAAGACGCCATGGCGCCAGACATCACGACGGGCCCCGAAGCCTCGGTCGAAGCCTCGGTCGATGTCTTCGCGAGCGACGCTCAGGACACAACACCCATTCTTGATGCCGGCGACGTCGCCGACGCAGGCTCACCCATGGATGCTGCGGATGTGCGCGAAGCGGGCGTCGATGTGCAAGAGGCTGGCGTCGATGCGCAAGACAGCGGACCCGACGTGCGCGACGCGGCGGTCGAAGCCGAAGCCGGCCCCGTGTGCACCCCCGTGCTCGTGGTCAACGAAGTACAATCCCGCGGAACCACCGCGAGCGATGAGTTTATCGAGATCTTCAACGCTGGCACCTGCGCGGTCAACCTCGACGGCTGGTCGCTCGTGTATTTGTCCTCGAGCGGCAGCGGATCTCCGTCGAGCAAATGGATGGGCACCGCCGCACAGACCCTCGCGCCAGGGCAGTACGGCGTGGTCGTCTCGGGCAGCGTAGGGACCATCCCCGCGGGCGCGATCACCCTCGCGACGCTGGCCACTGTGGGCATCGCGGACAGCGGCGGCGTCGCGCTCATGCGCGCTGGGACGCGCGTTGACTCGGTGAGCTTTGGCACCGCGAGCGCAATGGTCTCTGCCACGCATCCCTTCACCGAGAACACTCCGGCCACGTCGGCCACCGCGGGCACCATTGTGGTCGCGCGCAGCCCCAACGGGCGCGACACGGACAACAACAGCGCAGACTTTATGCTGCGCACCATGGGCACACCTGGCGACGCGAACCCCTAGAGATTCTACCTGTAAAATCTCAGTCTTCTTTGCGACACACGATCAAGCCCACGTCGTCCTGGAGGGCTCCACTCGCGGTGCGCACAAGGTCCACGAGCTTGGCAGCTGCGACGCTCACGTTGCCGTCGGTCGCGAGGTGCTGGATCTTGGTCTCGGGCGCGTACTTGAGCAGCCCATCGGTAGCGAGCAACAGCACGCCCTGCATGGGCAGCGGCCCAAAAGGCAGCACCGTCGCGCGTCCCTGCCCCACCAGAGGCTTGCGTCGTTGCTCGCCATTGAGCTCTTGATAGCGCCCCGAGCGCACCAGCCACGCGCCACAGTCGCCCACGCTCGCGCCGCTCACTTTGCTGTGCGTCACGCTCACCACGACGAGCGCGCTCTCACCGCGACGCCCCGTGGCAAACCACTGCATGTCCAGCGCCTCGATCCACCGCGAGAGGGCGTCGGCACCGGGGAGATTCTTGGCTTCGAGCGCGCGCTCTTTGATTGTTGAGACGAGCCACTCAGCCAGGGGGCCGCCGTCGTCTGAGTTGCCCGCGCCGTCGGCGAGCGCGAGCACCAGTCCATCTTCGCGTCGGGCGACTGAGACGTGGTCGTCACACCGGAGGCCCGCGGCGCTGGTCGCCGTGGCCACACGAAACCCCGCCTCTTTCGATGCATTGCGCGCCATAAGAAAACTCGTAGCACGGTGCATACCCCAGCGAGAGTCCGAAGGTCTAGCCAGAGCCTCGGACGAACTGAATCGCCATTCAGCGCGTTTGCATTGGCGTGGATTCGGCTATGGTTTGCGGCTCCTACAGACACTCACTCCGAGATGAATGGTGATTCAGCGATGACTAGCGAACTGCACTACAAGTCCAACCTTCGAGACGTCGAGTTTAACCTCTTCGAGGTGCAAGAGATTCAGCGCGACGTGCTGGGTCGTGGGCCGTTTGCCGAGATGGACGAGGCGACCGCGCGAGAGACCCTGCGCGCGTACGAGCTGTTTTGCCGCACAGAGCTCGCCAAGAGCTATGCACAGGCCGACCGCGAGCCGCTGAAGCTCGACGTCGAGACGGGGTCGGTGACTCTCCCCAGCTGCCTGTCTGAGACCTACCAGCACTGGTACGACCAAGGGTGGAATCTCTTGGGTTTGCCCACGCACATGGGCGGCACGGGCGCGCCGCCATCGATCAATTGGGCGGCGTTTGAGTTTGGCGCTGGGGCCAACGCGAACCTGATGTTCTATCTGTTTGGAGCGTTTTTATCGCGCGCGATTGATGAGCTCGCGACGCCGTCGCAGAAGGCTCGCTACGTGCAAAACATGATCGACCGTCGCTGGGGCGGGACCATGGTCTTGACCGAAGCAGACGCAGGCAGCGATGTAGGTTCTGCCAGGGCAAAAGCACGGCATTTGCACGATGATGTCTGGGAAATCGAGGGGGTTAAGCGGTTTATTACCAACGGCGATTTCGACACGGTCGAGAACGTCGTGCACCTGGTCTTGGCCCGCCCCGAGGGCGCAGGCCCAGGCACCAAGGGGCTGTCGTTATTTATCGTCCCCAAGTTCTGGGTCCACGAAGACGGCTCGCTCGGTGAGCGCAACGGCGCGTACTGCACCAACATCGAGAAGAAGATGGGGATCAAGGGATCTGCCACGTGCGAGATGACGTTTGGCGAGCGAATTCCCGCGCGGGGGCTGCTTGTGGGCGAAGTGCACGACGGCATCCGGCAGATGTTTCGCGTGATCGAGCACGCGCGCATGAGCGTCGGGATCAAGTCCATGGCGACGCTCTCAACGGGCTACCTCAACGCGCTTGCGTACACCCGCGATCGCGTCCAAGGCGGAGATCTCGCGCAGGCCATGGAGAAGAACTCGCCGCGCGTACGAATCATCGCGCACCCCGACGTGCGACGGATGCTCATGCAGCAAAAGTCCACGGCCGAAGGACTGCGTGCGCTCGCTCACTTCGCAGCGTCCATTCAAGATCGCATTGAGCTCGAGGGCGGCGCCAAGGCCCCCAGCGCCAAGCACCTCGATCGGCTCAATGACCTGCTCTTGCCCATGGTGAAGGGCTACAGCTCAGAGAAAGCGTTTGAGCTCTTGAGCGTGTCTCTGCAGTGTTTTGGCGGCTCGGGCTACACGCAGGACTACCCCATGGAGCAGTACATGCGTGACCAGCGCATTGACTCGCTCTACGAGGGCACGACGCACATCCAAGCGTTGGATCTCTTGTTTCGCAAGATCGCCAAGGACAACGGCGCCACGTTGCAGGGTCTGCTCGGCCAAATCCAGGCCACGCTCGATGGCAACGAGGGCGGCGACGCGCTGGCCAACGAGCGCGCCGCGGTGGCCAAAGCGGTCGCGAACACCCAGGCCATGCTGGGCGCGCTCTTGGGCAAAATGGGCGAGTCGCTCTACCACGTGGGCCTGCACGGCAACCGCGTGCTCTTTGCGCTGAGCGAGACGGTGATCGGGTGGTTGCTCGTGCGTCACGCGGCGATCGCGCTCAGCAAGCGTGACGGGGCGCACGAAGACGACAAGCACTTTTACGATGGCAAGGTCGCGAGCGCGCGGTTTTTCTGCGCCGAAGTGCTGCCCATGCTGCAGTCCTCGCGCAAGATCGTCGAGCAGAGCGTGCTCGATGTGATGACCCTCGATGAGCGCGCGTTTGGCTGATCCGGCGACGTCGCCGGGTTGCTAGGGGGCTAAGAGAGCCAGCCGACGAATCGCTGCGTCGATCTCGCCCCGCGCTCGGACAACATCCCAATGAAGGGGCGACAGAATCTGACTCAATTCGCTGAGCGCATTCTCTGCCTGCCCGATGGCGACGATCGTGACTGTCTGCTCGACCAACACGAGCGTCGCCGACTCAACCTCGGCACACCGCCAATCAGGCGCAGTGCGAGGCAGAGAGGTTTTGTACCCTCGAAGGATTTTGGTGAGCTTGCTACGTGCGCTCGAATAGAGCCCGCGTTTGCGATCTACTCTTGCAAGCTCCAGCAGCGCACGGAGCTTATGGGGATGATAGGGGTTGCGCCGTACATTGTCTTGATCGAGCACACGCTGAAGAGTCTCGACGGCTTCGCCGGTACCACCTTGTTCAAGTTGGCAATAGGCAAGGAGAAGGAGAGCTCTCCGAAAGACATGCGGCGACGCGCCATCTTCGGCCATGTACACAGCTGAACTCGAAAGTTCTTCTGCTTGAGCCAGATCGCGCTGAAGCAGGGCATACATCGCCGCAGTGATCGAAGGCCGAATTTGAATCCGTGTATCTTGGCCGATCGATGCTCCGAACTGTTGTCGAAGTTCGGTCAAACGCTCTAGTTCTTGCGACGTCAAGAAGCCTGAACGCAAGATAGCATATTCAAGTTCAATAGAAGTGAAGTCGCGATCAGGCTCTGCATGTGCTACTATAAAATATGGATAGTCCGGAGAATGACAGGGCGGACGCTGTGTGAGTTTATTCCTAGTCACTTCTATTAGACTCTCTACTTCACTAAACTCTCCACGAATCGAATGGATTTCGATCAACAACATATCCAAGTCGTGAGTCTCAATCATCCCGCGAAGCTGAGCGCTAACTTCAGTCTCAACCTTTAGCGCTGCATTGATCTTGCCAGCCTCGATAAGAGAGCCAATCCGCCTAAAAAATTTGAGAAATTCTTTAGGCTCTGACCCCGACATGTCCGACTCCAAATACTGACCGAAGTGATCGCTTCCATGCAGAGTGGTCGCAGTCTCCAAATCACCGCTCAACATGGCGTAGTAGGCGTGAAAATATTTGCTCCATTCGCCAGCACTAAATTCTGTAGCCAACCTCAGTTCAACAGTCGCGGCGAAGTCATCTGTAAGAACAATATCGTTGGGAAATCTGTAGTCAACTCTAACGTCTCCTAGTCTCTCGACCACCACACGGCGAGCCAACAGAGAACTGACAGAAGGTCCTCCGACGGTCCAACTCCTCAGTTCCTTAAGCCGCGCATTCTGAATCTTTGCCCACTCGGGCTCGCGAGAGCGAGAACGTGTCCATGCATTCCAGCCCTCTTGCGGCAAGGAATCCCAAGTTACCTGGTGACTCCGATCCAGACTGCACCAGGACGCAAGAGGATCTTCGCTGTTAGCGATTCTTAGCCAGTTCATTTCAGACGGCAGTTCTGGCATAGGATCAACCAACTCAAACTCACACAAGCAACTCGCGAGAAATTCTTTGGTCCGCTGGAGCCTCTGGCGGCCATCTCGGCTTAGTTCGTCTTCAAATGTTAACGGATCAATTTGCGCCGTCCGCACTCTCCACCAGCCCACGGTATCGCCGTGAGACTCAGAAACCAGAATCGTGCGCTGATGTTGGTCAGTCGCGGCAAGCGCCCAACGCACGCGCTTCGTGGCGCGATCCGAATCATCACCAATGCCCCGAAAGATCAACCACCGATCCTCTCGTGTGTTGATCACATCCAAAATTTCTTGATAGCTCGACCGTGAAACATCGACTTCTAGGAAGGCAACTGAACCGACCGTTTCTGTCAGAAGATCGATAACTGATTCCCTTCGATCCCAACGTACACCTGCCGCTCCACTTGTGATGGCAGCCTTCAAATTCAGCTGCCAGAAGGCAGGGGTGATTCTTGAGGGAGCATCCACGGTCGTGACTACCCAGTCCAAAGCGTCTCGCATCACTGTTCTGACTTGCGTATAGGTGTCATCCTCGATCCAGAAGATGACCCGAAGAGCTCGATCGGCAAAGATGGGTCGCTCTATGTTGACAGCTTCGGCTTCGTCCACACGAGGCAAGTAGATCACAACGTTCTTTGGATCCGCTTCACGAAGGGTTTGAACCCTTGAAGTCAATGTGACCGAATGACCTGCCTTGATGAGGGATCGGACTAGAATGGTCAAGGCGCTGTGGTGCGCACCACGGACGCGCAACAAACCCATCCCGCTGTTCGAGGCGAGCCTTCGAAGGATGATCGCGAGCCAATCATCAGACATTAAAGTTGCCGCTGTGATAGCTTACGACTCAACATAGGATGCGGAAAAAACCACTCTGATTCGTTTGGATAGACCATCAGTTTCTGGTCCCGAAGCAAACCTGCCGCCCGATCACGGTCCAGCAACTCATGCAGAGGGTCGAGCATAATTTTTCCAAGAAGTTCGTAGTCTTCCTTGAAGAGACTCTCCTCGACGTTCTTGCGGTGTGCTGTCAACACTCGATCGACCAAGTCCTCATCAACAACTTTAACATTGGCGTGATAGGCCTCAGACGCAATCTCGTTGAGTAGCTTCACAAAATCACGTAGCCTTCCACCAGAGTTGAGTGCCAATCGGTCAAGCAATGAGTCAGGAATCCCACCATTCAAACCTACGGACTTTGCTCTCGTAAGATAGACGTTTCTGAGGACATTGATCCCAGTCGAGTTCGCAATAATAGTTGGAGAGATCGTCTTGGGATCAACAACGGGCTCACACAACAATCGATGCACTCTGAAGCCTCGAATGGCAGCCACTCCCCCGTGACCGTGGGGAGCAAACGGTGCGCAGAGGACAACCGCCGCATCAAGCTTTGCCATCAGGTCTGACTCAACAAAGAGCGTCTTGATTCGTTCATCGTTTTGAACTCGGTCTAGACCATCCAGAATGACAACAACCTGCTTGTGCTTGGTGGCAATTACATTGAAGACGCGATTGACCGCTCGGAGCATTGTCGTGACCTCTTCGCTCTGCGCCCCTAGTCTTTCCCCATGTTTAAGACCGACCTTCACACCGAGCGTAGCAATCGCTTCAGCAACCTGCGTCCCTACGGTCATAACGGTCGCCGCTACAGGAGCCGCGGAGACTGCCATGAGTACAGAGGCTCCATTCGCCAGAGCCTTGGCGAGCGGTAGTAGTCTTAGTGGGGCAGGATCTTCAGTTCTGGTAGCCTTCTTCCACGCTTGTTCAAGGTCTTCCAGAAGATCATCAGCAACGACTTCGGTACCGAGACTTGACTGAGCATTTGCAAAAGTTTGAATACCGAGCAGGAATGCAATTTCCCAACTTTCGATCCGATTGATCGCCTCGGCATCCCCAAATACTTTCGTCAACACTCTGTCGATATCCATGTAGACAACGAACTTATCTGATAGATCGCGCGCCAGTTTGAGCAGTTCAGTACTCTTGCCCGATCCCATCAGACCACTCAAGAGAATCTTCGGAGGCTGAACCATTTGGGGAATTCTGAGTTCTCGACGAATTACGTCGTAGGGCGAGTAACTACGCGCAACCACCAACTCAGGCGCAACGGCTCCGGCCTCAACCGCACAGACAGCCTGAAAGTTGAGCCAACGCTGCTGTACCGTAATGTCTTCTGCGCCGTTCATGACGGAGATTAGAAAACACGACGCGCTGAGAGTCCAGCGAACAGGCAGAGCGTGCTCGATGTGATGACCCTCGATGAGCGCGCGTTTGGCTGATCCGGCGACGTCGCCGGGTTGCTAGGGGGCTAAGAGAGCCAGCCGACCGCGCCCATGAGGGCCACGGCGACACCGAGCAAGCTCTCGCCAGCGATGAGACCCGAGGCGATCGGGATCACGTAGCGCTCGGCCTTGGCCTCGTTGTGCTTGGCAAAGCCGTACGCGAGCAGGGCGCCGACGAACATGCTCACCGAGTTCCACGCGGGAATCACCAGGGCGAGACCCACGCCCATCGCGCTCGGGATGTAGTTCTTGTGCTTGGGAAATGCCTTCTCCAAGAGGGGGAGAATTATGCCCAAGATGGCACCCACAAGCATGCCCCAGCGCGCCGTGGGGTGCAGCGAATGGACGCCGTGCGAGAGCGCCTCGGCGACACCCTTCCACACCTGCGCCGACGGGGCCGGAAACCGATCGCCACCAAGCGCCTCTGCGTTCGGGACCAAGAGATAAAACGCTGGGACCACCACGAGCGTGCCCACCACAGTGCCAGAGACCTGCGCCAAGAACTGCTTGCGTGGGTTGGCCCCCAAGAGATAGCCGCTCTTGAGATCGGTGAGCAAATCTGCAGAGCTTCCGGCGGCACCCGCGGTGATGCTCGCGGTCATCAGGTTGGTCGTGATGTTCGACGGCGCCAAGATCCCGTAGGTCAATTGTGTGATCTTTCCCATCGCGCCCACGGGCGTCGTGTCGGTCTCTCCGGTCGCGCGGCACGCCACAATCGCGAGCACAAACGAGAGCATCACCGCGATCACGCTGAGCCACGGCGCGATGCCAAACCCGAAGTACCCCACGATCACCAAGCCCACAGTCGAGAAGAGCATCCCGCCCAAAAACCAGCTCACGGGCGTCTCAATCGCTGCGAGCTGGTCTGCGTGCGAGACCTCTGCGCCCTCGCGATACGCTGCGCCCTCGTTGGACTTCTTGCTCTTAAACACCTTTGAGAAGTTACCCAGCGCGCGCGCGATCGTTCGCCACTGCATCGCGAAGGTAAACAGCCCCGAGGTGACCATGAGCGCGGCACCAGGCCACAAGCTCCATGCGACGATCCCGCGATACGAAATCCTAGTGATTCCGCCCATCGCGTGGATCTTCGGCGCGATCACACCGAAGTTTAAGAGCGCCGCGATCACCATCGAGATCGTCGTGCGCAAGCCCATCATCGCGCCCGCAGCGACCATGATAAGAGAGCCCTCGAAGCCCACCGTCCATTGCAACGCGGGGACGCCCGCGATGGTGAGCTTGGGGATGCCAAACGTGGCAGGGATTTTTGAGAACTTGGTGAGCACCGCGAGCACGCCTGTCGAGGCCGCTGCGTGTGCGTCACGGAGCCACGCGATCAACGCGCCGATGCCCATCGAGATAAACAAAGCGCGTGCTTTTTGCGCGGCTTCGTCGCCCGCTGAGTAAAGCGATCGCAGGGTCTCAGCGGCCGCAGTCCCCGAGGGAAACTTGAGCTGCTCGACGTTGATCATCTGGCGCTTCATCGGGATGGCCATCACGGTCCCGAGCACCGCGAGAAAGAAGGTCCACGCCATGAGCACAGGCCAGGGCATGTGAGACCCGCGCACGAGCAAGAAAGCGCAGATGGCCGAGGTCATCGTTCCGCCGGTCGAATAGCCCGCTGCGGACGCGGTCGACGCCATCGCGTTGTTCTCTAAGAGCGACAAGTTGGTCTTGGCCAGCCCCGTCGCCTGCATCGCGCGACCGATCGCGAACGACAAGATGCACGCGGTGATCGCCACGCCCAAGCCCCAGCCCGTCTTGAGCCCGACGTACAAATTCGACAGGGCCATAAAGCCGCCGAGTACCGAGCCCATCACGAACGAGCGCAGCGTAAACTGCGGCATCGAGTCGCCTTGATACACCGTCCGAAGCCAGTGTTGCTCAGGATCTTCGGGCCCGACGGCGGCCTGCGAAGAAGGCTCTACTTCGCCCGTAGAGGGCTGCGTGGTGGTCGTTTGCATGGTGGTTCGTGCGCGCGATCGTACTCTATGCGATGTCTGTCGCGGCGCGATCTGTGAGGTGTCAGAGCGCGAACCTTGACTTAGTATAGTCGTGCAACTAAGTATCGAATGCGCGAGGCGGAGAGCGCGATCCGCGTGCGTTTGCCCTGCAACGAGGCGACGTGGCCCCTCTGCGCGCGTACTTGGCGATCCCCCTGTCATCCCCCACTGAACGAGAAGGACTGCGAACGAAAATGAGCACCGAGCGAGACCGTGGACGTGAGCGCGACTTGGTACTGGCCCCCAACGAGTACGCGTTTATCTCTGACGAAACCAAGGGAAACATCAACGTTTACGTAGGGCCGCACAAGACGAGCTTGGCCAACACCGACCAGCCGGTGATCTTTCAGGCCGAGACCAAGCGCTTCGCGCGGGTCAACCTTGAGCAGGCCATCCAGGCGCTCTCAGTCGCGCCCGAGGGCTGGTATTTGGTGCTCAAAAACCCAGCCAAAGACACCTCGCATCCACGGACGGGGGCGCTCAACAATCTCCCCGAGCTCGATGTGGGTCGCAAGGTCAACATCCCTGGCCCGGTCTCGTTTGCGCAGTGGCCGGGGCAGATGGTGAAGGTCGTTCCTGGGCATATTCTCAGGTCGAATCAGTATTTGCTCGTGCGCGTGTACGACGAAGAAGCAGCCAAAGCGAACTGGGCCAAGGGCGTGATCAAGCTGCAGAGCACCGCGGCGAGTGAGCTCGCGGGCGAAGACAGCGGAGGCTCTGGCGTGCTCGATCCAGCGAAGGGATTGCCCGAGCTCACGATGGGCAACGCACTGGTGATCCGCGGGACGGACGTGAGCTTTTACATCCCGCCCACGGGGGTAGAGGTCATCGCAGACCACGAGGGCCGCTATGTGCGCGAGGCCATCACGCTTGAGCGACTTGAGTACTGCATTCTGTTGGACGAGGACGGAAACAAGCGGTTTATCCAAGGGCCGGCGGTGGTGTTTCCGATGCCCACCGAGACGTTTATTGAGCGCGACGGGGTGCGTAAATTTCGTGCAATTGAGCTGACCGAAATCTCTGGCGTGTACGTCAAGGTCATCGCGCCCTACGACGAGAAGGACAAGAGCTACAAGGTCGGCGACGAGCTCTTTATTACCGGCCGCGAGCAGATGATTTATTTTCCGCGCCCCGAGCACGCGCTCATCCGGTACGGCGGCCGCGAGATTCACTACGGCGTGGCGATCCCTGCCGGAGAAGCGCGTTATGTCCTCGACCGCAACGCCGGAAACATCCGGCTCGAGCGCGGGCCCACGGTGTTCTTGCCCGACCCTCGGCGCGAAGTGATCGTGCGACGCGTGCTCGATCCTCGGTCCGTCGAGCTCTTGTTTCCGGGCAACCGCGAGGCCCTCGAATACAACCAGCGGTTGTCTCAGCTTAAGCGCTCTGAGGGCAGCAACGAGTTTGTCGTCGACGATGAAGTTCGTCAGGCAGATCGCTCACGAAATGAGCTCGGCGAGAAGAGCAAACAGCAGCGCGCAGACGTGGGCTACATGGGCGATGCGGTCTCGCGCAACCAGACGTTTACCCCGCCGCGCACCATCGTGCTCGACACACGCTACGAGGGCGCTGTCTCGATTGATCTCTGGACGGGCTACGCAACGATGGTCAAATCGCGCTCAGGTGCTCGGCGTGTGGTCGTAGGTCCATCTACGTTTTTGCTCGAATACGACGAGACCCTGCAGCCCCTTGAGCTCTCGACTGGGACGCCCAAAAAAGACGACAAGCTCCAGCGCACGGCGTACCTGCGCGTAAAGAACAACAAGGTCTCAGATCTCATCGAGGGCGAGACCTCGGACCTCGTCGCCGTACACCTCTGGTTGTCCTATCGCGTGGACTTTGATGGCGAGCCATCGCAGTGGTTCGCTGTTGAGAATTACGTGCGATTTCTCACAGAACATCTGCGCTCGATTATGCGACACGCGATCAAGCAGTACGGCGTCGAGGCCTTCTATCGCGACGCGGTCACCATCGTGCGTGACGTGATCCTCGGCAAGGTGAGCGAGGACGGCAAGCGCGTCGGACGGCGCTTTGGCGAGAACGGCATGCGCGTGTACGACGTCGAGGTGCTCAACGTCTCGATCGGTGACGAAGCGATTGCCAAATTGCTGGTCGAAGCGCAGCACGCCACCGTGCAGCAGGCGCTCGCGATCGCACAAGAGCAGCGCAAACTTGAGCTCACCCGTGCACGCGAAACCACCCGGCAAGAGACCGCCTCGCTCGAGTCCAAGACGCGACGTGATTTGCTCTCTCTCGAGGAGCAAGAGGTCGGGCAGAAAAAGAGCGTAGACCTAGCAAAAATCCAAGCAGAGACCGCCGCACGTGAGTCACGACAGAGCGCCGAGGTCGCGCTTCAGTCCTTGCTGGACGCGGTGTCTAGCGCGGTCATTGAGCGCGATCGCGCGAAGGCCAACCTCGTCGACGAAATCGCCGGAAAAGACGTCGCGCGCAAGAGCCAGCTCCTCGAAGCCGAGGTCCGAGCGACCACGGAGAAAGCACGCGCACTTTCGCCTGATCTTATCGCCGCACTGCAAGCATTTGGCGACCGCGCGCTCGCCGAAAAAATGGCCGAGAGCATGGCCCCGATGGCGATCCTTGGCGGCGAGAGCGTCGTCGATGTACTGCGCAAATTGCTGGACGGATCGCCGGTCGCGCATGTGCTTGAGGCCGTCGCTCGCAAGCGCGAACAAGAGTAAGCCGTTGCGCACGCGATAGCGCTCATCGCGCGTATCTGCGAACATCGGCCGCGTGATTGATCGTACGAAGCCTCGGATTTTGTCTGCGTTCTCGCTCATCGCGACGCTGGCATTGGGCGCCAACGCGAGCGCACAACAAGAGTGTCGTCGCACGTGCATGGTGGGTGAAGTGCGCAACGAGCAGGGCTGCTGCAGCGCAGCGCCGCAGACCGCCCCAGAGATCCAGTGCCCCAGCGGCACAACCTGGAACGCAGGCCAGCGCGCCTGTGTGGGCCGACGCACGTGCCCAAGCGGTTCGCACGCGAGCGGCGGGGCATGCGTCATCGACGCGGTGGCGTGCCCTGTGGGCTCTACGCGGACCGATGGCCAGTGCATCTCGCAGCGCACATGCCCACAGGGCGCGCGGCTCGAGAGCGATCGCTGCGTGAGCGACGTGACCTGCCCCGCGGGGACAACGTTTACCAACGGGAGCTGTCTGTCGCAGGACGTGCGCTGTCCCGAAGGCACAACGCGACGCGACGGCGTGGGCTGCGTGGCCCCGCCGACCTGCCCAGAGGGTGCGCAGTACACAGAGGGGCGTGGGTGCGTTGGCGCGGTCACCTGCCCCGCGCTGACGCATCTCGAGGGCCAGGCGTGCGTGCCCGACCATGTGTGTCTCGACGGCGAACAGTGGCTTGAGGGGCGCTGTCAGGCCGTGTGCAACGCGATCGCGCACTCGCGATGGGACGGAGAGCGGCGTGCATGCGTGTGTGTCGAGGGACACGTCGCAGAGGGCGGGGCGTGCGTGTTTCGCACAGACCCTTGTCCGAGCGGCGCGCACACCGAGGCAGGGCACTGTGTCGCCGACGTGGTCTGCCCCGAGCGGTACACCTTTGAACCTGGACGGGGGTGCATTGACCCCACGGCAGAGCGTCGGGCCCGCGACGAACGCGACCTGGCCGCCCGCGAAGAGCGCGAGCGACTCGAGAACATCGCGCACGAAGAGCGAGAGCGTGCCGCGAGGCGCTGGAGCACGGGGCCAGGTGTGCAGATTTTTGCCGGGGGCGGCTATCAGTTTGTCTACATGCCCAACGCGTATCGCGCGGTGGCGCGCCGCGCGAGCCCTGGCCCGATGGGAGAGACAACGGGGAGCTTTCTCTCAGGCAGCGACGGCGCCGCGGTCTGGAACGGCCCCGTCGCCACTGGCGGTTTGACAGGGATTTTTGGCGACTTCGCGATCAACGCGTCCTACTCGTACGCGCCGGGCAGCGCATGGAGCAGCGGCAGCCCCTCGAGCGTTCCGTGCACCAACGCTGCGGCTGCGACGCCGACAGAGCTCAGCACTGCGAGCTGGTGTGTTGTGAGCTCACCGATGCATCTCGCGATGCTTGATGTGGGACAACAGAGCGCAGGGCCCAGGCACACGCTTCGGTTTGGTCTCGGTTTTGGATGGGAATTCGCTAGCGGTTCGTTTGCCACACAGATCAATTATCGATCGAGCATTCGGATCGTGGCGGGGCTCTTCGTCGCGATCGAGGCGCACCTCATGGGCATGGTGCGCTTGCTCAACGGCGGTCAAAACCCTGCGCTTCGTCAGTCCGAAGTGGTGCAGACACCCACCGGATACACCAACGCGCTGCGGAGCATGGGCATGGACGGGATGGCATTTCGTGATCGGGACCCGAGGATCACAGACCCCATGGACCCCAACGCGACGGTGAACACCACGCACCAAGTCGAAGGCGGCACACCTCCGTTGGGCGGCGGAGGGAGCCTGCAGCTCTTCTTGGGCTACTCGATTTACTGACCCCTTAGGCTCAGGTCTGCGCTGGTTTTACACAGCGAAAACCCACACCTTCGAGCCGCTGTCGGTCTTCGCTTGAGCAGGTCTCGCCAGCGCAGCCCGCGTTGCGATAGAGAAAAGCTCCGGGCACTACCACCCCGGGCGGGAGCACCTCTTGCAGTGGCAACCCTCGCACTGTACGAAAATCGTGTTCCCAGCCTTGCGAGACGCCGTTGTCTTGGCGAAAAACGGACGAAGTCCACTCTTGCGCGTTGGCCGCGAGGCCCAAGAGCTCTTCGGGCGTGCGGTCCACTTGGGAGCTCCCTGCGGGGATCAATCGTCCGGCCGCGCCGACCATCGCAGAGACCCCCTCTGGCAAGGGCCCAGCGCCCCATGGAGCCAAGCTCGCGCTTGATCTTCGGGCTGCGAATTCCCACTGTTCTTCGCTCGGAAGCTCACCGCCAATCGCCCTGCAATAAGCCTGTGCGCTCGTAAACATCACGTTGACCACAGGCAGCGCAGCGCGCACATCGGGGTCGCTCTGAACCCAGACGGGGAGGTTGACGCGATGCTCACGGTGCGTGTCACTCCAGGACTCGTACTCGCCAAAGGTCACTTCGCGTTTCATCATACGAAATGCAGGGCCTGCGAACTGCATCCCCAACGATGGGGCTGCGCCTCCGCGGTTGAGCACAGCGCTCGAATGCCCCAACAAAACGGGCGCGCTCGGCGCAGCCACCGTGACCCACATCGTGGGGTCTTCGGGCGGCGCGGTCCAGCCTAAGGGCGCCCCTCCGTCGGCCTCTTGGGCTGCTTGCAGGGGCTCGTTGGCAGGCGTCGCAGGCCGCTTGAGTAGCCGCGTGCCGACGAACGTTCCTCCGACGGCGACCAGCAAAAACACAGACAAAAACAACAAACCCAGCTTTGCGTTGGACGTGCTTGGCTCAGGCTCTGGCGAGACGTTTTCATCGAGGGTCTCGGCCGGCGGCTGCGATTTCGGCGAAGCGGGCGGAGGCCGCATCGAGAGCTTGCCCCACTGCCCAGACAAATCCGGAACCACTGGCAATTGTTTGCGCGACGTGCGCACGGACAAGTGTTCGGTGGCCTCGTCAAACGCCTTCTCGACCGACGTCAGCAAGTCCATCACGTCGAGGTGTCGCTGGTCGCGATGCATCGCGAGGGCCTGCGCGAACACCGGATCGAAGAACGCCGAGAGGTCGGGCCTCCGTGAGCCGATCATCGGGCGCGTCGGATCGAGGATTTTACCGATGATTTCTTGGTAATTCGTCCCGTCAAACAGCGGGCGTAGCGTGAGCATTTCAAAGAGCACCGCGGTCAGGGCAAACTGGTCTGTGCGTCGATCAATGCTCCGTACGTCCCCCAACACTTGCTCGGGAGACATGTACTGAATCGACCCGATGACCTTGCCCATCTCGGTCTTGCCCAACGACGACGAGCTGTCTTTTCCGAGGATCCTCGCGACACCAAAGTCCAGCACCTTGACGCTCAGCGCGCGCGTCTCGGCGTTTTGCACCATGATGTTCTCGGGCTTGAGATCTCGGTGCACGATCCCTTTCGCGTGCGCAGCGGCGACCCCCATGCAGGCCTGACGAAAGATCGCGACGACGGCATCCAAGGGCACCTGCTGTCCCAGCGCGTCGTAGCGCTCGAGCACCGCGCGGAGCGACTCGCCCTCGACAAACTCGCTGACGAGATAAGGGATGCCTTGCGCCTCGCCAAACTCTAAGAGCGCCACCACGTTGGGATGAGAAAGTGCCGCGGTTGCCTGGCCTTCTTGCCAAAACCGTCGCACGACCTCTTCGTTGCTCATGTGCCGCTCGAGCAAGAATTTGAGCGCGACCTGTCGACCAAACGCGCGGTTGTCCGCGGCCGCCCAGACCGAACCAAACGCGCCCTCTCCAAGCATCCGCACGAGCGTGTACCGCTCTGCGATCACCTGCCCTGCAGCTCGCTCTGCGCTGACCTCGATCACTCGATGAACACTCGCAATCGGATCCCAGCGGCGACGCCGTCACGCCACGCGACCGCGAAGCGATTGGTCCCGCCAAACGCAGCCGCAGGGCGCGCTCGCATGCCTCCCGCGGGCGCGTTCTCGTCTGCGCTCGCGTTGACCTCAAAGTCTCCGGTGCTGCCCGAAAATCGGTTGACCACAAGCGATCCATCGGGACGAAACAAGCGACCACGAATGAATCCGCCTGCGTGTTCCCAGGCGATGAGCACAGTCCCCGCGGTCGAGAGGGCGACCGTGGGCCGCGCCTGATCACCTTCGACCGTGACAGGCGCCAAGCGGTCTGTGCCCATTGGCGACAAGCTCGCGTCAAACGTGCGCCACCGCACGGTGCTCCCCGACGTGTCCATCGGATCGCCACCCGAGGTGTCTCGCCACGCGAACACCACCGTGGTCCCGTTGGTGCCGACTGCGACCTGATCTTGATCACTCGTGGTCTGCGAATTGACCATCACAGGGGTGCCCATGGCCACGCCCAGCGCGTTGAGTTTTACCGCGAAAATATCACGCGATCCTGTGCCTCCCGAGGTCCACGCGGCGACGAAGGTTCCGTCCGTGAGCGCTGCGACGACGGGCTCGCGCATCTCGGCAGAGCCAGGGCCCGCCATGACCAACGCGGTGTCCGCCGTAGGCGCGACGGGCGTCGCGGCGACCATGCTCGAGGCGACACGCAGGCTCGCTCCGTCAGCGTTTTCAAAGACAAACAGCGCGCGAGTCGCGTTGATCGCGACGGCTGGGTTGATCCGACCATTGGCAGCGGCCCCGGTGGTGGTCGCGTTGATGAGTAGCTGCTGCGGTGTGGGCGCTTCGTATGTAGCAGAGATGTTGGCGTTGATATCAAACGTCGTCGTGCTCTCAAACGTCTGCCAAACCGCAGCAAATCCTGTCGCACTCGCTGCCACACGGACATTGAGCTGCTCAGAGCGCGCCATCGCGTCGAGCTCGTTATCGCGCGCAAGCACAGCCGGCGAAGTGATCGGAAATCCGCTGGGGTTCATCATGCGGAGGTAGGGGTTGTCCGGCGAACCCGTAGTGTGAAATCCGATGAGCAAATTCTGCGACGGAGCCCACGCGATCGAGGGGTTAAACTTCGGACCTACCGCGGTCGTCGCGACGTCTTGCACCGGGATGCGGCATCGCGCGTTGCACGTCGGCGTAGCCATGCCCTCGTCACAGACTTCGCCGCTCGAGACGCGCATATCACCGCAGCGACCGAGGTCTGCCTGCTCTTGCAGCTCGATGGAGACGCCCACGGTTTGCCCCGCCATGGTGCTCACCTCGCGGCAGCCAGAGCCCAGCGTGATGGTCTGCATGCCACCCCCCGCCGCGGCGACCGAGCCTGAGCCCTCGATGAGCACGAGGTAGGTCTTGCCACCCGGGACGCGCACGGTCTGAAGGCCACCCGTCTTGGGAAAACACAGGTCTGTCGGAGTCGCTTCTCCGTTGGCCATACGGAGCTGGTTCCACCGCGTGGGATCGCATCGCTCGTTGGGCGAAATGCTGCGGCCGGCGATGGTCGCGTAGGGGTCCGCGCCGGTGATCCGTCCCGACGCGGTGTCACAGCCGAGATCTCCGGTTTTCTCGAAAATTCGCAGGTGCAAATTGCTATCTAAGCGATCGAGCGTGATCTGCGGGATCCGCACGCTCATGCCCACGGGCACAGGAGCATCCAGCGCGAGGCCCCCGCACGACGTCGCAGACGCGAGGGCCAAGAGGGACAACGTCGCGCGAGGCATGTGGCGCTTCGGCAGCGTGCGGTGAACCAAGCCTAGGACAGAGCGAGAAAACTTCACGGCGCAGACTCTACCGTGGCACTGGGCACCTTGGGGAGTGTTCAGTGCATTGACAAAACAAAACGCACGCTCTGGACCCTTGTGTCGGTCTATCGCGGCAGCGCGGGGTCACTGGGCAGCGGCAGCCACGCGTACGGTCGCGCGCTCTGGCAACGCGGCGAGTCCACGATCACCGAGTGAATATACGGACGAATCCAGCCCTGTCGGTTCAACCGCTGGTAGTCCCCTTCGCTCGGAACGAACATGTCAATGTGGTGCCCCACGATCGCTCCGCCACCATCGACGGCGACAAAGCAGCCATCGTGGCGCGAGCCATCGGGCAGCGGAAATCCAGCGATGTCCGCGAGCTCTACCGTGTGTCCGATCGAGATAAACCTTCGATCCACTGCGAGCGATCGGTAGGGCACCAGCGCGTAGCCCATCACGCCGATGCCGTAGGGATAAGTCCCGCGATCGACCTCGACGAAGCATGCCTGGCCGTTGACTCGGCCGTCCCAATTGAGCAGGCGGTTGTCCCAGGTGAGCCCCGTGCCTTCCATCGTGAGGTTGGTCACAAACCGTGGACAAGCCCAGGCAAGCGCGTGCCCCGTGCGCCCTCGAATGATCGCCGCGTGGAGATCATGGAGCGCCGCGGACTCTTGCGCGATCCAGTACTGAGTGAGCTGCCAGCGACCGGGATAGCGCACCGTGGTCTGCGCATGCGTAGTGGCACCCGTCGCAAAGATCACCAGGGCCGTACCGAGCGCGCACATCGCGGCGGAGTGAGTGCATTTCTGACGCATCGCACCGTGGATCTTGACACGAATTTCGTTCACAACTGGGATTATGGAAACGGGGAAGTTGCTCCTCTCGCCCGCGCCGTCGTATGCACAAGAACCGTCGATCATTGTGACCGATCGACTTGAGCTGTGGCCCTTTTCTCTCGCCTTGGTCGAAGCGGTGATGCTCGATCGTCGCGATGACGCACGCGCGCTCATTGACGCCGAGATGCCCTCCCGATGGCCAGGGCGCGCGCTGGTCGAGCGAGCGTTTAGCGCATCGCTTGAGCGCATTCGTGCGATGCCCGAGAAGCGCTTGTGGGGCGATCGCTTGATGATCACTCGGGTGGGCGAGCGGCGCGTGGTGGGCAGCGTGGTCTTTCATGGGTTTCCGGACAACGGGATCGCCGAGGTGGGCTACGGCGTCGACGAAGACGTGCAGCGGGCCGGCTACGCGACCGAAGCCACACGCGCCGCGGTAGACTGGGCGCTCAGCTGCGAGGGCATTGTCTCGGTGCAAGCGCGGACGTTTCCGTGGCACCGCGCGTCGGTGCGCGTGCTCGAAAAAATCGGCATGCACAAGATCGCCTCCGATGAGCATGACCTGCTCGGCGAGCAGTGGATCTTCGAGCGAGCGAGATAATTCGCCAGTGATTTTACAGAGTTAACTTCGTTTCCGTGCGAACTTAGCGCGCACCCTTGGGCGGGCTCCGGCACAAGACCCACGCAGCGCAATCGCGCGAGGCCTTTGTGCATCCAAGCGTCGACCGCTCTTGCATTGCGCAAGAGATGCACGTCGCGTATTTCCTCTCGACGCGGCGTCCGTGCGCACACGGTTGCGCGTTGACTCACTCCACTCGTCGCCATCGCGTGCGACACGAAAGAGCAGCAAGACCTCATGTCATTGACCCTCGGAAGCGAAGCCCCAGATTTTGAACTGCCCTCCAGCGAGCTAGAGGATGGCCGCCCAGGCAAGAAGATCAAGCTCAGTGATTTTCGTGGCAAAAAGCACGTTGTTCTCGCTTTTTATCCCCTCGATTTTAGCCCAGTTTGCTCTGGCGAAATGTCCTGCTTTAAAGACGACTTCGCCGGCTTTGACAAGCTCGACGCGCAGGTCCTTGGCATCTCGATCGACAGCGTCTGGACCCACCTCGCGTTTGCAAAAGCGCAGGGACTGAGCTTTCCGTTGCTCGCTGATTTTCACCCCAAAGGCGCGGTCGCCACGCAGTTTGGGCTCTACCACGCGGACAAGGGCATCACGGCACGCGCAACGGTGATCGTCGACAAGAGCGGCAAGATCGCGTTCGTCCAAGACCACGGCTTCGGCACCCCACGTGACGACAAGGCCCTGCTCGCGGCCCTCGAAGCGCTTGGCTGATCGCGTGTCAAACGCGCCCCGCACGTTTTCGGCACGCTGGCTTGGGCGCATCGCCTACGACAGAGCGTACGCGTTGCAGCAGTCGCTGGCTGAGTCACGCAAGCGCGGTGAGATCCCCGACACGCTCTTGCTCCTCGAGCACGACCCCGTGCTCACGCTTGGGCGCGCAGCACATCGCGAGAATATTCTCTGGACTGACGAAGCGCTCGCGGCGCGCGGGGTGAGCGTGCACGAGAGCTCGCGCGGCGGCGACGTGACCTATCACGGGCCGGGACAGCTCGTGGCGTATCCCATCTTTGATCTCCGCCCAGACCGCTGCGATGTGCGCCGTTATGTGCGCGATCTGGTGACCGTGATGTCTCGTTTGTGCAGTGATTTTTCAGTCGGAGTAGGTCCCCATGGGAGCATGGTGGGCGCCTGGACGGACCTGGATCACCCAAGCGCTGTGTGGCAGGGCGAGGCCCACGCGACGCGCCCCGCGAAGATCGGCGCCATCGGCGTCAAGATCTCACGCTGGGTGACGATGCACGGATTCGCTCTGAATATTCACACGCAACTCGATGATTTCGCGATGATCGTTCCGTGCGGAATCTCGACGCATCCGGTGTGCTCGCTCGCGTCCATCGTCGGCGGCGACACGCTGCCCGGCATAGAGTGGTTTGCCAAGCGCGCCGTCGCTCACTTTGAAGAAGTGTTTGCCTCGGAGTGCGTCAACGGCGTGTGAATTGGCTCAGGTTCGATGCGATGCAACATCGTCAAATCGAGCACACGCGGACGCCCCTCTGTAACGGTCAGCATGTCGACAAACCGGTGGCCAAAGCGAAGCTGCTCGTCATCGTAGAGTTGACGCGCGTGGACGACCGCGTTGAGCGTGTCATCAAGGCCCGTAAACGAGACCAGAATCGTCGCGTTGCGCTCACGCAGCTGCTCGCTCGTGAGCCCATACAGAGGGCTCGTCTCGTCGATGGGATGAAAGACCATCCAGCTCAGGCTAAACGCGGGCGTCGACGATCGGACCAGCGAAAGATCACGCAGACGCCGGATGCTCTCTCCCTCTTGGGTGCGCTCATCGAGCAGTAAGACCACGCGAACCTGGGCCTCGATGATCTGGTTGCGACGCTCGTTGGCCATGCGAAAGACCAACGTCGGGATGTCGTCTCGACGCTGGATCACACACACGTCCGAGAAGCCGACACGCGCAGTGGGCCGCGAGAATTTTGCGAACATCAGGCCAGTGGCCATCGCCGTCCCGACAAGCCCCAGCAGCGCCTCAAGGGTCACCAGCACATTGGCCAAGTCCGATCGAGGCGTGAGCTTTCCGTAGCCGATCGTGGCCATGGTCTGGACCGAGAAAAAGAACGCGTCCGCGTACCGACGACCGACCGCGCCATCGAGCGCGTTAGGGTCGAGATAGTACAACGCAGCGAAGAGCGCATTGATCAGCAAATATCCAAGCAAAATAAGCAAAGCGACACGCCACCACGAGGCGGTCAACAGGTAGTGGTACACGTCCGTGCTGCGTGCGGTCGCGCCAATGCGTTGGATGGTCTCAGGGCGCACAAAGCGTGCGTTGCGGGCAGGTGGATCAGCCATAAAGCGCGCGCAGTGTGGTGCCAAATGCGAACGTTGCACAGGGCATCGCGCGGGCCCCAAGGCTCATGGCGCTCAGGGGACCTGCACCCGGACCGACGGATCTTCTGCGGGAAACCTCGGCCGAATCCACACGTCACCTCGTCCATCCCCGCGATCTTCAAACGCGATCGGGCTCACCCACACATCGCGCGCACAGCGGCCCGTCGTGCGACAACGATCGGCCTGCAATCGGTGGTGTACAAAGTACCAACTGCGCCCATCGGGACCCAGCACCGCGCTGCCGTGGCCAAACGACTGGCCGCGGTTTGGGATCAGAAATCTCCCGACAATTCGCCCACGGTTGTCGCTCGCGAGGCCCTCGGGCGTAGACGCCGCGGCCCACCACACGTGGTAGTACGCGCTGTCCCAGACGCTCCCCGAGACCATCGCGTAGACCATCGCCCCACGGCGAAAGAGCGAGACGCCCTCTTGGACCCCAAACGTGTAGCCCTCACGGCGGTACTCGGCGTTGTCGCGTCCGCGTGTAAAGCTCAGCATTTCGCCACACCGAGTGCAGCTCGCCCTGAGCGCATTGGTCAGGTCTGCGTCGTGCGGATCGCCTACTGGGATCTGCGCGACGTCGCTCGCGCAGCGCACAGCAAATGGGTCTGCACGGTCGAGCTCGACCAAGTTGACGTGCTCGCCGTAGTGCGTTTGCTCCCACACGACCTGCGGCGGCGTGTTGGTATACCAGCTGTATCCAAGCCACCATCGATTCGTTAAGGGATCACGAAACGCCGTAGAATCCAGGCGAATCACGTGGTGACAGAAGCCTCCCTGGCAGTCTTGTGCGCTGTAAGGGAGCGCGTGTGGGATCTGTTGTCGCGTGCTCGCCGCGCAGTCGGTGGCGTGGCCTCCGGCGACGAGCGGCTCCCATGGACGCGATGCGAGCGCAAAAGGGCCCGTCGGCGCAGAGGCAGACGCGAGGTACACGCCGCTGTCTTCTCGGTAGGGCGGACACGGCGTCTGGGGTGTGCGAAAGCGCACCGCGGTGAAGCTCAACATCCAGACTCCGGCGCGCACCTCGGCGACCTCGGGGGCCCAGAGATGACAGAAGTGAGATCCGTTAATCTCTAGTGAATTTCCACGCAAAGTAGTGCGCCGAAAGAGGCCCTCGGCCCGACGCGTCCAACGCAAGAGGTCGCGTGACTCGAACTGCGCAAAGTCCCCCGAGTCCACTGTGGCTTGGAGGTAATACACAGCTCGCCCTGCGCCGTCGGTGGTCCTCACGACCTGTGGATCTGGATGATCTTCGCCGAGCACTGGGTTCGTGGCGCTCAACGTCGTCGACGCGTCCGGAGTTGCGCGATCCTGAGCGAGAACGTCTCGTGCGATCGAGTCAGTGATTTCGCTTAGATTCGCGTCTCTCAGGGTGTTGTCAGGCGCGTCAAACAGCGTTGGGGCCACGTCGCTGGTGTCTGGCGCCATGGTGGATTCATCGCGTAGCGTCGCGTCGAGCGATGGCACGTCACGCGGTGACTCCACGGGCCCGCAGCAAGCGAGCACAAGTCCAAGCGAGAGCAGCGTCGCGCGAGCAGAGCCCATCGCGAGAGGGTACGTCGCGGCGAGCGGGCGAAGGGCGCCCCATGTGCTGTTTTTTTGCACACGTTGTGATCATTTTCTGTTCGGTATCGCGGTTGTGGGCTCGACGCGTCGATTGTAGCTGTTGACCCAAGGGGTGAGACGGGGCTACACCGCGCGTTCTCTTACGGTCGCGAAGGGTCACTGCGTGCACGAAATCACGCAGTCATTGCACGCCTCGAACGAATGGGAGAGCCAAAGGACAGCACCATGGAAACCAGCATCAAAGTCGAAGCAACGTCACGCATCGCCAACGGCAAAGGCCCAGCACGACGCCTCCGCGCCTCGGGCAAACTCCCCGCGATTGTCTACGGACCCGGCCTGACCGGCACCGCCATCGCGATGGATCCCAAGAACATCAAGACGGTTCTTACGGCTCCCATGGGTCGCAACACAGTGTTTACCCTCGAGATCGACGGCGTCGCGCAGCTCGCGATGGTGAAGAGCTTCGACATCCACCCGATGACCCGCGAAGTCGAGCATGCCGACCTGTACTCGGTGAGCCTGGACCGCGAGATCGATGTCGAGGTGCCTTTTGTGCTCGTCGGCAAGAGCAAGGGCGTGGCCGCTGGCGGCATCCTGCAGCAGATCTACCGCAAGCTGCCCGTGCGCTGCACGCCAGACAAAATCCCCGCCAAGATCGAAGCAGATGTGACCAGCGTCGAGACCGGACAGAGCGTCGCCACCAAGACGCTCGTGCTCCCGACAGGCGTCCGCGTCATGCTCGACGCCAACCAGACCGTCGCGTCGATCGTTGCCGCCGAAATCGACCGCACCGAGGCTGAGACCCCCGCAGCCGACGCCAAGGGCGCCAAGGGCAAGGCAGCAGCCAAGCCCGCAGCAGCCGCAGTAGCAGCCAAGCCCGCAGCAGCCGCGAAGAAGAAGTAGTTCTTTCATCGCGCGTGCGTGGATTCGTTTGGGGGGACTTGGGTGGAGATCCAGCGATGCGCGCCGACGCTGCCAGCTCAGGCTTGCAGTGGCGCAGACTTGCGTGCATCTACGCGCCTCATGCTGATTGTAGGGTTTGGCAATCCTGGGCCGTCGTATCGCCACCATCGTCACAACGTGGGCTTCATGGTCCTTGAGCGGCTTCGCATGGTCACCATGGCGTCCGAATGGCGTGAAAAATGGAGCGGACTCACGTGCAAGGGCATCGTCACCGGCACCCCTGTGACGCTCTTGCAGCCGCAGACCTTTATGAACAAATCGGGCACGAGCGTGCAGCGCGCGATGCTGGATCTACGGCTGAAGCCAGCGGACGTGATCGTCGTGCACGATGAGCTCGAGCGCCCCTTTGGCTCGGTGCGCGCGAGGCTCGGCGGAGGCGCTGCGGGGCACAACGGGTTGCGAGACACGACGGCGAAAATCAGCGCAGATTTCGTGCGAATTCGCGTAGGAATCGGCCGACCCGCGCCCCCCATGGCCGTCGACGCCTACGTGCTCTCGAGCTTTGATCGCGACGAGCAGACCGCGCTCGGCGCGGTGCTCGATGAGTCGTGCGCGCTGATCGAGCGCGTGATCCGCGACGGCATCGCGAGCGTCGCGCAGGACGGGACCCCCTCGCCCAAAGGCCAAGGTCGCCCACGACGAGACTAAGATCACTTTCCCCCGTCACAGCCGATGCGCTGAATCAGTTGGCTTTTGCGCCGGCCATCGCCGGGACACAGGAGCCTTCGCCGTCACACATCAAGCCAGCGCCGCAGGGGTGTGTCGCGTCGCAGTCGCGGTAGCAGAACCCACCGGTCGTGTCACCAAAGCAACGAGAGCCCGAGGGGCATCCGCCGGTGGTCACGTAGGTCGAGCCACCTCTGCACGTCAGGGCACAAACACCTGGCATCATCGCGTCTGCGAGACACTCGGTCATGGGGGTTGTGCAGGTGCCAGCAGGCATGGGCTCGCCACCACCGGTGCAGGTGCCGCCGGGAGTGTTTGCAGCGGACATTCCCATGGCGAAGCCGTTGCAGCCCACGGTCGAGACGGCGTTCATGTCGCTCGCAGCGCAGCGATCGGAGTTCACCATGGCGTCGCGGCCGCTGTCTGCTGAGCCGCTGTCTGCGCGAGTGCTGGTCTCAGCGGTCATCGCGTCGGTACCTGCGCCAGCGTCGCTGTTTGGGACGGGACCGCCGCACGCGACGAGGACAAGTACAGAACCCAGGGCGAGGAGAAATGAGGGGGTCTTCATGAGATCGTTCACAGTCATTTTACAGAGTGATTGCATTATTCATCGCAGCGCGATGCGCCAAGCTCCGGTCGATTTTTCGCATCGGTGGGACACGCAATCGACACCCTAAAACGCGCTTGGTTGGCTTATCTAGGGAGCGCGAAGCTACGCGATCAGCACATTTTGGCAAGCGCAAATCCCTGTACAAACACAGCGCGAATGAGATTTCAGCGCGTTGACTACCTGGGTGTTGCAACCTGCATCGGCACGAGACTGCTTCGGCCTGTGTCGTGCGCAGGCAGGACGACCACAAACGTGGTCCCGCGCCCCGATTGAGTGCGCAGCTCAATGCGCCCCCCCGCGCTCGCGACAAATCGCTGAGAGAGCGCGAGACCAAGCCCCGTCCCGCTGGCCTTGGTCGTGACAAAGGGAGTGAAGAGCTTGGGGACCAAGCGGGCGTCAATTCCTGGGCCCGAGTCACGCACGACGATCTCGATCATGGGCGCAGAGGCTAGACGACGCTGCACCACGATGCTGACGCGTCCGCGGCTCTCCATGGCCTCGATCGCGTTGCGCACAAGGTTGAGCAACACTTGGCGAACGTGCGACGGATCCATGCGCACGGGGGGCAAATCGGGCTCGGCTTCAAACACCAGCTCGACCTCGGCAGGGAGATCTTTCTCGATGATGGAGAGCGTGCGCTGGGTGGTCTCGGCGATGTCGATCACCTCGGCGGCGGCGCGCCCAGGCCGCGCGTAGTCCAAGAAGCCTCCGACGACGCGATTGAGTCGATCGACTTCTTCGCCGATAATTCCCAGGTATTCTGCCTCAACGCTGCCAGCCTTTGCGTCCGGTTGTAAGAGCTGCACGGCCGCCTTGATGCTCCCTAACGGGTTGCGAATCTCGTGCGCAAGCCCCGCGGCCATCTCGCCCATGGCGGCCAACCGATCGCGCTCTTTGATCCGCTCGTGGCCCTGGGTGTTCTCAAGGACGATCGCGATTTGCGCGCCCAAATCCCTCAAGATTTGCACTTCTTCAGAGCTAAACGGCTCTTGAATTCGGTCGTCCCCCACAAAGAGCGCGCCGCTCAAGCGCCCCTGCGCGTCCACGATCGGGATCGCGACGCTCGCGTTCGCACGCTGGAGCTGCTCTGCGGCTTCTTGAAGCTCGACTCCCTCGCGGATTTCGCCACGCTCTCGTGCATCAATCGCCTCGCGCACGAGCTGCTCGGCCACGACGCTTCCGTCGCGACTCATGCGCTCAATGAGCAGACGTGCGCTCACGTTCTCGATGCGTTGAGGCTCTTGCGTTCCGAGATGCACAAAGCACTCGAGACCGCGCTGCACCGCGTCGGACAAAAAGAGCGAAGCGTGGGTGACTCTTCGCGAGGCTGAGAGCCCATCGATGAGCTCGCGACCGAGCTCGTCGAGCTCGAGCACATTGGCCAAACGCCTGCGCAACGCGGTGATCTCGGTCTCGAGATCAAAGCGCTCACGAAAGAAAAACCGAGCGACCTGGGACTCCATTTTTTCGCGCAATGGATCAAACGGAATCAGAATCACCAGCGACGCCACGATCGCGTTGAGAATGTACGGCGCCTGCCCCCGTGCCCAGTCCACCAGCAGGTAATAAACCCCCGCGAGCACGAACGCGAGCGCCGTCAGCACCACCAACCGCGACGTGATCTCGTAGAGATCCACCAGCCGTGAGCGCTCCATCGCCTGCGAGAGCATAAACAAGACGACCAAGACGAGCGTGCTGCCCACGGGCCCCATGTCGATGCCCACAAACGGCAACAGATCCGTGAAGAACACGGCCGTCGTCGCGACGCTCACGCCCACCAGATAGACCGCGCGAGCGCGCTCGATGCGCGAGGGAGCGCGCTGCGACTCGCGATAACACTCGATGGCCACCGCGCTAAACAGACCGATTACGTAGGCGCTCAGCGTGACCCTCGCCGCTGTGACCGCGTGAAAGGGCGAGAGCGCCAGCGCCATCATGAGCACCCCGAGCGTGGTCACCCAAGGATACAGCCCGCTCGGTCTGCCTGCGGTTTCGCCCAAAAAAGCTCGCAGCGAGCGCACGCCTGCTTGGGGCAAGAGCACAATCGCGACCGAGGCTAGGTAGGACCACAGGGGCACCCCCACGAAGCGGTCTTTGAGAAAGAGCGCGAGAAACCACAAGCCCACAGACCCTGCAAAGGCGGCGAAAAGCCAATGAAGTCGACGTTTGCGCTCGCGCAGCAGCACGCCCGCGACGATCGAGAGCGCAAGAAATGCCGAGATCAGCTCGGTCTGTGCGCGAAAGTGCATGATGGGTCAGGGCTCTCTAAAGAGGCGATCTCGCTGGGATTCGCCTAGTCAATCGTGAGTGGGATCTTGTGATTGGGCGGTCTGAGAGCGCGCTCATTGGGCGCACACCAACGCACCAAGCATGCACGATGCAACATTCTCGCGCGTTGCAGAGGTGCCAACGAGCGCACACGACGCTAGGATGGATGGTATGCGCTCTTGATGGCGAGGCGCAGCGTCCACTGGGTGACTCATCCGCTCTCGAACCACAAGGTAGACTCCGCATGACGTATTGGGGACCTGGCGCGATCCCGCCCGGGTACATGCTCGCTCCTGACGGAACCCTCGTCGCCATTCCTCCCGGAATGGCCCCCCATGCGGGCTATCCCATGGGGCCGATGGCGCACGCACCTGTGCATCCGCCCTACGCAGCGCCCACGTATCCTCAGCAAGCGATGGTCTCGGTCACCATCACGACCGGCGCTCCGCAGCACGCGATGCATCCGATGCAGCCTGGGTACCCCATGCAGCCTGCGTACCCCATGCAGCCTGGGTATCCCATGCAGCCGAGCCCGCAGGCGCTGCTCCCGCCCCTGCCCGTGGCAGTGCACACGATGGGACATTCACCTGCAAATATGCACGCACTCTCTGCGGGAACCCCAGCCGCCTATGCGCCCTCTTGGTCGGGTCACCCGAGCCCCGGAGACTCTGCGTTGGCTCCGGTGAGCGGCGACATCCTCGCGCTTAGAGAGCACACCTTGCAGACCGCAGGCGCGCCCGGGAGCTCTCTTCCGTTGGCCACGAGCGCGTTGATTATGGCGTCGGCGTTGCTCACGGTGACCCTGTTTGCGGTGCCTGTCGGGGCAGTGCTCGCGTCGGCTGCGGTCGCGAGCGGAGTGACCGGCGGCGTGGGGCTATGGCTCATGCGCAAGCGAAAGAAATCGACGCGAGGGCGTGTCGAGCTAGCGCCCGAGCTACAGGTAAAGATCCTGGATTTTGCCGCACGAAACCGTGGTCGCGTCACGGTCACTTCGTTGGCACAGGGCCTCGGTTTGACCCTGGACGAGGCGGACCTTGCGCTCCATGCCATGGCGGGGTCGAACTATGTCGACGTAGAGCTGGACCCCTCGAGCACTGTGATTGTCTACGTGTTTCGCGAGCTCGTATCGAAGCCAGCGCAGCTTCCTGCGCGGACAACGCCCGAAGGAGCACCCTCAACCCCATGAGCGAAGCCGACCCACGCAGCGGCACCGAAGCGACCACTGACCCGCTGGCACAGGCCCTCGGTGCTCCCACTTCGTCTGCAAATTCACCGACAAACACCACAGAGCCGCTTGGCACCCCTTCGCCAGCGCCTCTGTCTGCACCCGCTGCACCTCCCCCGAGCGAGCCCAAGGGCGCGATTGTCCCCGTCGCCGCTTGGCCTCCGCCCGCGACCGTCGCGCAAGAGTCTCCGTGGTACGCGGGACAAGCATCCGGCTACGTCGCCGGCCCCCAGCCACAGCCCGCACAGCACGTCCCCGCGACGCCCGTCTACGCAGCGCCACCACAGCCGCACTACGCACCACAGCAGCCGCAATACGCTCCTCCACAGCAGTACGCACAGCCGCAGCCGCAATACGCGCCACCACAGCCGCAGTATCCGCTGGCGCATGTGCCGTACGCGCCACCACAGCCGCAGTACGCTCCTCCACAGCAGTACGCACAGCCGCAGTACGCTCAACCGCAGTACGCACAGCCGCAGTACGCGCCGCAGCACGTCCACCCAGCGTACATGCAGCCGCAGCCGATGCCCTATGCACCTCCGCCGCAGACGGTCGTGCATGTCGTGGTTCAACAGCAACCCATGATGGCGATGATGCCGTACGCGCGCGCCGGCACCGTCGTACGCACCGGAAACGCCAACCGCGTAGTGTACGCAATCCTAGCGTTTTTGCTGGGTTGGATCGGTCTGCACAAGTTCTATCAGGGCAAACCGTTCTGGGGGCTCTTGTACATGCTGACCGCGTGGACAGGCGTGCCCGCGATCGTGTCTTGGATCGAAGGGCTGGTCGCGCTCTTTCAGACGGACATGGCTTTCGACATCGAGAACAACGTCCAAGTCCTCTAGCCACGGTGTGTTTGCTGGCGCTTTGCAAGGGTTGGAATTATTGCCGTGGCTCATCGATGACCACCCGCAACGTCGCGCTCCTCGTGCTCGCTCTTTTGGCTGCATGTTCTCCTGTGAATTTGCAGACTGATGCGTCTTTTGAGGCGAGCCTAAGTGATCAAACCAGCCCGCCCGACAACGCGCAGTCGCCCTCGTCGGACGCTTCGGTCGACGTCTCACAAGACACCTCGATCGAGGACGCGCAAGACAGCGGCGGGGACGCCTCGGTAGGCTCGGGGGGCGCTGGGGGGATCACCTGCCAGAGCGTGCAAATGGCCACGCAAAATGGCGTAACCTATCGCATTTGTGTCGCTACGATCGAGGGCATCGAGCTCAAGCTCATCGCGCCCAACGCGGACGCAGACCCCGCGCCATGGTGGCTCGCGCTCTATCTTCACGGAGACGGAGCCCGCGCACATGACAACAACACCGCGCCGCGCTTGCAGGCTCCATGGACGAGCACGCACAGGGCGCTCTACGTCTCAGCGCGAGCGCCCAACCGCTGCGCCTGGTGGCTACGCCCTGGCTACACCGCGTGCGATGGCACCGTGGCCCCTGGAGACATTGACACGACGGGCGAAAACGCACGCGCTTTTGCGACGGTGATCAGCACGCTGCGCGCGCGCTACAACGTGCGAACCGACGCGACGCTCTTTGCGGGCTCGTCGGGTGGCTCGTTCTTTTTGACCGCGAGCTTCTTGCCGATGTTTGGTGCGACGCTCCGTGGCGCGTTTGCGCTTGGTTGCGGAGCGCACGCGCCTTGGTCCAACAGCCTCGCGTGGAATGGCCGCGATGCCGCGCTGCGTGGCCCCACTTCTCTGTATTTTACCTACGGCGACCAAGATGAGTTTCTCGCGGACATCCGCGGAGGCATTGGATTTTATCGCACCGAGGGCTTCTTGATCGACGAGCGCGTGCTCGCTGGCTTGGGGCATTGCGCGTTTGATCACATCGGCCGCGCGGTCGAGGTCTGGCAGCAATACAGCAGCACGCGCTGAAGCCCTCGGACGACAGTTCAACTACAGAAATTCCTGAAGCTTCTCTGCACAAAGCCAGCTCGCTGCGCGCACGAAATTCATCGACGAGAACGCGCGTTTGTCCAAGCTCTCATGCTATGACCGTAGGCTATGAAGCGAGTGGGATGGGCACAAAGGGTAGGGGCGTTCGCGGTATTCACTGGTTTTTGTCTGGCATCTGTGTGCTGCGCTCCTGCCCCGGTCGTCCCTCCTCCGTGCAGCGGAGACAACTGCTCGCTCGGCAACCAGCCTCCTGCGGTGGGCGGCGGCGGGGGTACGCGGCGCGACGCGGGCACGAGTGACACAGGCACCGCAGACCCCGATGCGAGCGCTGCCAACACCCGCATCGAGGGAACGGTAGCCGAAATCACAACCCTACCCCGCACTCTCCCCGCGCACACGGTACCCCTCATGGGGTGGTCCGTACAGCCATTGCTGGACCTCACGGTGCCCGCCGTTGTCACCGATCGCGTGGGTCACTTTGCGATCACCGCGACGCCGGACATGCAGGGGATCGCCGCCGTGCGTGCCCAGTCCAACGACGGCCGCCAGTGCGCCATTGGACAGAGTCAGGACAGCCGCGACCGCGCCAACACAGGCGTCGTCGCGCTCAGCACTGCGCGGCTTGAGACCGCCGCCGCGATCGCTAACATCACGGTGGATCCCGTCCGAGCACACCTCGCGCTTGAGCTCGAAGATGGCACCGGCGCGCGTGCTCCCGAAGTAAACGTCACGGTGACCTCGCCGCTCGCTGCGAACACGCTCTACGACACCGCGGGAGGGAGCTTCGCGGTGGTCGCGGCGAGCGGCCCGCAGGGGATGGCCCTCGTGCTCAATCTTGACCCAGGGCTCACACCGACAACGATCTCGCTGACCCTCTCGCGCGCAGGTCGACTGCGGATGGCGCGCGCGTATGTCTCGCGCGGATGCGTGACGTTTCTGCGGCTTGTTGCGCCGTAAACGCACGCAATCTCGAGCGCACAGCGGGGGGCCATTGTGTGTTAGGACGCGAGCTCATGGGGCGCTCGGCCTCGACGGCGAGCTGCCCTCGATTCACTGCCCCTTCACGCGTGGTGTAGCTCATGAACGACAGGCCCTTTCGCATCCTTGGTGTGCAGCAAATCGCGCTCGGAGCGCTCGACAAGGCCCCGTTGCGCGCGCTCTGGGTGGACCTCTTAGGGCTCACGCCACACAGCACCTATCGCAGCGAGCGCGAGAACGTCGACGAGGACATTGTCATCGCGGGACTCGGTGATTTTGCAGTCGAAATCGATTTGATGCAGCCCATTGATCCCGGCGCAAAGCCTGCCGTTCATCTGCCCGCGCTCAACCACGTCGGGCTCTGGGTAGACTCGCTGCACGACGCGGTCACGTGGCTCACCGCCCAGGGACTGCGCTTCGCGCCGGGCGGAATCCGCAAGGGCGCCGCGGGCTTCGACGTGTGCTTTGTGCACCCCAAAGGCTCAAGCGAACAGCCGCGCTCGGGCGAGGGCGTGCTGATCGAACTCGTGCAGGCACCGCCCAACGTGATCGCCGCATTCGACGCGCTCGCACACGCGACCAAGCACGCAGGAGAGACCCGATGACACAGCTTCGATGCGCAGGATTTTGGACCCCTTCGGACACCGCGATCGCGACCGACGCCGCGTCCATTGCCGCGATCGCACAGCGCGTCCGCGAGCCCGTGCACGTTGTTCAATCGCACGATGGACACGTGGGTCTCGCCACCGGGGGGCAGATTCATGCGGGGCAAATCGCAGGGAGTTTGCCGTTGCTCGGCACGCTCCCGCCGCTCTATCCCGAGTGGCTGGGCGACCGAACATTTAACGAGGTGCACGGCGTGCGCTTCTCGTACGTTGCGGGCGAGATGGCCAACGGGATCGCGACGACGGCGATGGTCATCGCGATGGCGCGCGCAGAAATGTTGGGCTTCTTCGGCGCCGCGGGGCTGTCATTTCAGCGCGTTGAGAGTGCGGTGACCGAGTGTCTCACAGCGCTCGGCCCCAAGGCTCCGTGGGGAGTCAATCTCATCCACTCGCCCAACGAGAGCGCACTCGAAGAGCGCGTCGCGCGGATGCTGGTCGAGCGCGAAGTGCCCCTGGTGAGCTGCTCTGCCTTCATGGGCCTTACGCCCGCGGTGGTCTACGCCAGCGCCGCCGGTTTGCGTGTCAATTCGCAGGGAAACATCGAACGCCCGCGCGGGATCTTCGCCAAGATTTCTCGTCCCGAGGTGGCCTCGAGGTTCATCGCGCCCGCGCCCGACGACATGCTCCAAGCGCTGGTCTCGCGCGGATGGCTCACGCAAGAAGAAGCGCAGCTCGCGTCGAGAGTCTCGGTCGCAGAGGACATCACCGTCGAGAGCGACTCGGGCGGGCACACGGACAATCGCCCGCTCAACGCGCTGTTTCCGGCGATCTTGAGCGTGCGTGACGCGCTGGTCGCAAAGCATGGTCTCACGCGCCCTGTGCGTGTGGGTGCGGCAGGCGGACTCGGGACACCGAGCGCGATTGCAGCTGCGTTTTCGCTGGGCGCTGCGTACGTGGTCACCGGCAGCGTGAACCAATGTGCCGTCGAAGCAGGGCTCTCTCCGCTGGCCAAATCGCTGCTCGCCAAGGCCGACGTGGCCGACGTCATCATGGCCCCGGCGGCGGACATGTTTGAGCTGGGCGTCGACGTGCAAGTGCTGCGACGTGGGACCATGTTTGGTGTCCGCGCGCAGAAACTCTACGAGATTTACAGCACGCACGAGAGCATGGAGAGCATCGCGCCAGACGTCCGCGCCAAGCTCGAGCGCGACCTATTTCGCCAACCGCTCGACGCCGTGTGGGAAGAGACCCGCGCGTTCTGGGGGCGCCGCGACCAAGAAGAGCTCAACAAGGCGCTACGCGAGCCCAAGCACAAGATGGCCCTGACATTTCGCTGGTATCTCGGCATGGCCTCGCGATGGGCGATCGACGGCGAGCCCTCACGCGCCGCGGACTACCAGGTCTGGTGTGGCCCCGCGATGGGCGCATTTAACCGCTGGGTCGAGGGCTCGTACCTCGCGCCCCAAGAGAACCGAACGGTCGTGCAAATCGCGCTCAACTTGCTCGAAGGAGCCGCCGTTGTCACCCGCGCACAACAGCTCCGAGTGTACGGCGCACCCGTGGGCTCAGAGGCCTTTGGCTACGTCCCGCGCGCGCTCGATTGAGCTGCAATGGCCGCGATCTCGTGCAAGACTCTGACGCACGGGAGGTAGAGCCAATGAGTAGATTCTGGGGACACACGTGGGTGCTTGCGCTGGGCTTGAGTGCGGGGTGCATGCCGCCGGGGCCGTCGCCAACAGATGCTGCGCATGGCGATGCGGCAGGAGATAGGACAGCGCGTGCAGATTCGTCAGGCGATGTGCTGCATCGCGGCGACGGCGACGTTGGGGTGGACGCGGATGACTGCAACGGCTGTGGTGGCAGCATTCGATGCCCCTCGGGCGCTCACGTTGACTGCGTTGCTCCGATGTCTTGCTCAAGCAGAGATCAGCCGTATGTCACAACCGGAGCGCCGGTAAACGCATGCACTCAAGAAGAAGCGGTGCGACTGCTCAGGATGGATATTTGCTCGGTGCCCTACGTGATTGGGCGATCGAGTTGTCCGGGTCCGCTACCAAGATGCAGTGCGACTCGGCGCGATCCTCGCTATGCGCGCTGTCAGCGCATCACACCAACAACCCCCTACGTCGATCATCTGCTCGGGCAGTTGTGTGAGCAACAGCCCTCCGAAGGTTCGCCATGCACCGAGGCGTGGAACTGCCACCCAGCACCCGATCTGCCTGACTTCAACCTGATCTGTGTCGCCGGGGCATGCCAACGAGTCCCGCGCCCCACGCCGCCACCCGAGTTCGCAACGAGCTGCGAAATCCCAGACGCAATGCTCGTTCGTGGGGTCCGGCAGCTCAGCGGTGAGCAGTCCTGTCTCATCTCGGGGGCGCCCGGATGCTGGCGGCAACAACGCACCCTGACATGCCTCGTCGACGAGCAGTGCCCCGCTGGCTTTGACTGCTCGGTGACGGACCGATGCGAAGGCGCCTGTGTCCCGCGCGCGTGGGGACGACAGCTCGGGTCGATCCCAACAAGCTGCTCCGGCGACGACGCCGGATCCCCACCCAGCGACGTCGCCGGGTCTCTCTCCGATGCCACTGCCGACGCAGTCTCTCGCGATTGAGCTGAAATAATCCAGCGCACTATCGCTTCGAGATCCCCTCACGCACGCGCTTGATCGCCTCATCCAGTCGCGTGCGGGGGACGCTGACCCGCGTGGGCATCCCGCCCTGGATCCCAAGCAGCGCGAGGAGATCAACCCCCGAGTCAAACGCCGCCGCAAAGGTCACCGTCTGGTCGTCAAAGACCATCGAGACCTTCGCGCGCTTCTGCCCCAGCAAGAGCACCAGGGTCTTGTCATAGTGCCCCTCGCGCTCGACAAAACCGGTCGCGTCCACGATCGCCAGAGAGCCTTGCAGCACATAGCGCTCGGCCAAGCGCTCGGCGCGCTCTTCGTGCAACGCAAACGCATCGGCCGCGTCATCAATGCGCCCGCGTGCGTCTGGGTCTCTCAGACCACCGACCAAGTACCCGAGCACATCGCGCCGCAAGCGCTCGTCTCGGTGCTGCCCTCGCAGCGCACGATCCATCCATTGCCCAACACGCGAGCAAGTGCCCGTGCGGGTGTCCACGGCGCGCGCGTCTGCGTCTGCGCCCTCGTAGGGCTCGCGGCCTTCGAGCAGCCACTTGGCCGCCGAATAGATCCCGTCGAGGTCGTCGTGACACACGACCGTGTCGACGGGCCCAGTGTCTTGGACCAGCGCCGGAGTCACCAGCTCGGGGCACGCGCCGTGCTGCTGTTTGGTAAAGAGCACAAAGCGTGGATCGCTGGCATATCGCTGGTGGAGTTCGTGGTCGTGGTGGTCGACCCAGCGCGCCAAGCGGTCACCGAGTCCCGCGATAAAGTGTCCGGTGATCTTGTCAAAGCTCGCGCCGGTCCCGTCGGCGGCGAAGGCAATGTCGAGCACCACGACGCGACCTGCGAGCGCGGTGACCTTGGGGAGCTTGCGCGGAGTCGCGAAGAAAACAGCGGGTTTCACTCAACGAATATGCGCGCAAATGGGGCACTGAGCACCGCGTAAATTACTCGCCCGCGGGGTCCATGCACACGACACGGTCGCGCGCGATGGCGCCGCTGGTGGGCTCGCCGTTGGCGCCTCGCGCGGCGGGCTCGAATCCTTGCGGAAGCGTCGCGCCAGCGAAATCAGCGAGCCACACGTGCGTGTCGTCCATGCGCACCACGGTGCCCTCTGCGATGACGCGATCCAGCGTCTCGACCCGAACACGGCGATCGACAAAGCGCGTCCACGGGTCTTGTGTCGCACCGAGGCCCACAAACGCCCGCAAATGCTCAGTCCAAACAAACTGTCCGCGCGGGTCTAGCAGGTCCAAACGGAGCTCATTGACGAGCTTCACAGAGCTCTCAAGCCACGCCTGCCAGCACGCAGCGCACACCTTCTCGTGGATCTCTTGGCCTAGCGCTGCCAGCACTGTGCCCGTACGAAACGGAGGGCGCGCCATCCGTGGGCCAGTGTTTTTGCAGCGAACACAGAGAACTTCGTTTGCAGCTGGGTCTGTCATGGCGTCGTAGCGCAAGAGATACACCCTGCGCTGTCACCCCACGCAACGCAAAGCTCGGCTTACGGTCCGAGATAGACCAAAAATCCGTCTGTGCCGCCCGCTCCAGAGACAAACCCGAGGCCGAGATTGCCGCCATTGGTGAAGGTCCCACCCCACGCCGTAGAGTGATCCGTGGCGATCGCGATGCTGTGTCCGACGTCCTCGCGGGTGCCCTTGACGGTGGGCACGCTGCGGGGCCTCCACGCGCTGTCAAACGAAGCGACAAACGCGTCGGACGTGAGAAAATACGTCTCGATTTCACCGAGGCCAAAGTCTGCGCCGTTGCGCAAGCTGCCCGTGAGCACCCAGCGACCGTCACTCCCGCGCGCGATGCCGTACGCGGTGTCATCGTTGAGCGAGCCCCACGTTCGCACCATCCCTGCAGCGCCATCGCCACTAAACGGGATCACCACGACGTCGCTCCCGCGCGCAGCGATGGTCATCCCGAGCGGATAGACCACCGTGCCACGAAAGTATCCCGTGGCCATCAATCCCCCTGCGCCGTCGAGCGCGAGGCCGTTGACCGCGTCGCCTTCAGCGCCACCAAATCGCTCAGCCCAGAGGGGCGTCCCGACCGCGTCTGTCGCAGCCACAAAGCCATCGTCTTGGCCCGCCGAGGCGATGCGCGAGCGGCCCCACGCGGTGCTCGACTCAAAGCTCCCACCAAAGAACACCCGCCCCGAGTCATCGAGCTGTACCGCGTTGACTCGGTCGTCGTTGACGCCGCCAAAATTGCGCGCCCACAAGGGCCGCAACGTCGCTGGATCGACGGCCACCACGAGGCCATCGTCGCGCCCTGCAGAGACAACTCGTGAGCTTCCAACGCTCAGTTGGTCTGAAAATCTCCCACCCAATACCAAACGCCCGGCGCGGTAGCTCACGCTCGCGAGCGCATCAAAGCCCACGCCACCGACCACCAAGAACGCGCGCTCTGTCCCTGTCGCGCTGTCCAACCGAATCGCGAAGCCATCGAGCTGCCCAGGCCCCGAGATCATGCCCTGTGTGGCGCTCACAAACTCGCCGCTGAACATCCCCGCGACAAACACGTCGCCCGCGCTGGACAACGCGATCGCCGAGCCCACGTCCGCGCCACGACCGCCAAATCCACGGAGCCATCGGAGCGTCCCAGTGCGTGTAAAACTCGCGACAAACACGTCGCTGCGGCCGCGCGGAGCGATCGTCGTCCCCATCACCGTCATGGGTCCATCAAACGCGCCAGTGACGTACACGTTGCCCGCCGCGTCGAGCGCGACGCCCTCGACCGAGTCATCGCCCACCGTGCCAAAGCTCACAGCCCACTGGGGGCGCAGCACATCCGCGCGGCACGTGCCGTTGTTGCACTCGCCCGTGGGACAGCGCACGTTGCAGCGTCCGCAGTTTGTCGCATCGGACAGCAAATTTACACATGATTGTGCACATCGAGACATCCCAACACCCGAGCACGGGATCTCTTCGCACGCGCCCAGCGAGCATCGCTGACCGCTCGGACAGGCGCGATCACACGCGCCACAGTGCATGGGATCAAAGCGCGTGTCGGTGCATGTCGCGCCGCATTGCATCAGGCCTTCGCGGCAGTTGCTCATCGCACATCGGCCCTGAACGCACGCGAACCCGGTGGGACAACGATTGCCACACAGACCACAGTGGCGCGCATCGGAAGAGAGCTCGGCACAGTCGCTCCCGCAGCGATTAAACCCGTTGATACACGTGCCCGCGGCACATCGGCCTTCGATGCACGCGACGCCGCGATCACAGGGATTTCCGCAGCCACCGCAGTGCGCGTTGTCACTGCGTGGGTCGGCGCATCGGTCGCCGCAGCGCACTTGCCCGCCGCCGCAGTTGCCATCATCACAGCGCCCCCCGCGGCACGGAACCCCGAACCCGCACACAACCCCGCAGCCACCACAGTTTGTCAGATCGCTCTGAGTGTCTACACAGACCTCACTACAGTAAGTCGCACCCACTGGACACAGGCTCGCTTCGACAACCACCACGTCGGGCCTTGGGCCGGCATCGGGCCTCACCACAGGCGCTCCGCAGCTCGCTGAGAGCCCTGCGATCACCCCTGCGATCGCTGCCCTGCTCCAGTGACTCTTGAGTGCGCGTTCGATCATGGTGTGTCTTGATGCCATCACACACGACCTCAGTGCAAAGAGCATGCGCACAATCGTGCGCGACCGAGCGCACGCTCAATCGCTGATAAATCCCAGCGATCCGAGCTCAGCGTTAAGACTCTATCTCCCCAAGCGTGCATGTCTTGTAGACACCCACCGCACGCGACTCACCGTAGACTAACGCCGCCACTCGCTCCGAGGACGAATGCACGCGGTGAGATTGCCTGGGCTCCCACAGCGGACAAACGTGCAGCCGCCTGCGGTGGTCTCGATGCGACCCACGAGCCACATGTCGTTTTCAGAGGGGCTTGACCCTTGGCGCATGCGCACGGGCTCGCTCTCGAAGATCACGCTTCCGCCGCAATAAATCCTGGCAACCACAGGGGTCGCCTGGTTGGTTCTGTACACATGAACGCCCACGTCGAAGCGTCCGCCAGGCGCAGCGCGCACGATGTTGATGTTCTCGGGACCCGGCAAATCCGAGGTGTGATCTACGTCCAACTGAGGATTGTTGACCGGCCCTGGGGGCGCCCACTCGACCGCGGTGGGCTCAGTGCAGACCATGCCAGGCGTGCCACAACGGCAGTTGGCAAAGTAGCAAGTCGAGCCGTTTGGCGCTTCGTCGGCCCAGCGTCCGTTCGAGAGCTCCGAGTTGTTTACGTGCAGGTCAATGTCGCCACACGAGTTGCCCGCGGGACGGTCGGGGTTGCATTGCGGGTTGCTGCGGTCGGTGTTCCACACGATCTCGACACGGACCGCTTCGTCACTGGCCGAGAGCGCGCGGGTCGTACAAAACGCGCGATTTCCCTGGTCGTTCGTCGCCGTAAACCGATAGGACCAGTTGCCCGCGACGTCGAAGGTAAAGCTCGACGTGAGCGCCGTCGCGTTGGTCAACCGCGCAGTGCTCGTGATGGGCTGGTCGACAATTTCCCATTGAAACCGCAGCGGACGGCCCGTGCGAGAGCGCGCCATCGCTGCAAACATCGCCGTCGCAAAGGGCCGCGAGGTCTGATCCGCAGGGCACGTCACGATCACATCGGGATCTGCGTGCACTGCCGTTTGACACGAGGCCATCAAGCCCATGCTGTCCCGCGCGACCAAACGCAATTGCCAGTCCCCGAGCGCGTCCAGCGTGAGCCTTGCGTCGGTGCTGGTCGCGGGCGTCGGCATGGTCATCGAGGCCGCAGGACGCATCACCGTCTCCCATTGCACCGTGACCGGGCGGCTCAATCGCGAGCGCGCACGCGCAGCCAACGAGACCGTCGCGCCCTGAAAATTACTCTGATCATTGGGGCACAAGAGGTCGATCGCGCTCTCGACGTCCGCGCGCGTCTCGCACGAGGCTTCGTTGCCAAGGTCATCGCGCGCCGTGTAACGAAAACGATACTCACCCCCCACATCAAACGTCATTTGAGCAGTCAATTCGCCCATCATCGTGAGCATCGCGCGCGAGTCCATCGGTCCACGCGTGAGCTCCCACCGGCCCGTAATCGGTCGCGACACGTTGGAGCTCGCGTTGGCCGTGATCGTCCCCGAGAGCGACTGCGTCGAGCGCAAAGGTGCTGGGCAAGACACGGTGAGCATCGGCCTCACATCGACGCCAGGAGGCCCGTCTGGGCGCGCGTCGACCATGGTGACGTCGGGTGGCGGCTCGGGCAGCGCAGGGTAGCTGTCGCGAAGCTGCGAACGAGAACCACACGCGACCGCGAGTATCGCCACGAGCGTCAACGGCAGAGCACGAAGAGAGGTAAGAGCCTTCATCGCAGACGATTCCTGAGGAGCAAAGAGGGAGACACGCATAGAGCAACCAGCGGGAGACTATGCAAAGAGCGCTCCCACACAAGAGCACACAGGCGTGGAGTGTACTGATGCCGCACGATCTGTCGAAGATTCGCTAGGTAGAGGCACTTAGATCACGCCCATGAGCGAGCTCCCGAGGCGTCACGCTGGCTCACTTCGGCGCAGCGGCGAGGGCATCGCAGACCGCCCGAAAGAGCTCAGGCTGCGCGCGCACACGTGGATCTTCGGCGATGGCCACGAGGTCTTCGAGCGTGTCCACGTCGCGCTCTTTGGGGGCGATCACCGCGCGAAGATTCGCCTCGCGCAATCGCGCCATCGTCTCAGAAAAGACCACCTCAGTGCTCCAAGGGATCTCATTAAAGATGGGCAAATCTCCACGGTTTACGCCGAGGTAAAAGTACCCGCCGTCTTCTGCGGGGCCCAACACACAGGGCACATCGTCGAGGTCATGCAGGGCCCGCTGAATCAACGGCGCGGTGACAAATACACAGTCAGTGCCGACCACGACAGCGCGATTGGAGCGCAAAATGGCAGCACCAAGCGCGTGTTGCATGCGCTCTCCGAGGGTGCCCTCGCGCTGCGCTTCGTAGCGAACGGCCCAGGGCAACCACGCGGCGATGGCCTCGCGCGAGGCCTCTCCCGAGGGCGTGTAGACCACCGTGATCGAGAAGTTGCGTGGTGACTCGGCGATGGATCGCACGATGTGTGCGCCCATGGCGCGATAGAGCTCGTGTGTCGCGACGATGCCGATTTGCGCAGCGAGCCGGGTCTTGCCCTCACCCAGCACCGGCACCCTCGCGAAGACCAGCAGTTCACCCAGTGAAACCATAGAATCCCTGGGGATATACACAGCGTGACAGCCTGTGTATATCCCTGGCGACAGTGTCAGTTGGCGCGTGTTGGATGCGCAATTCGACACCGACACAACGCACGTGGAGGTCTCGTATGGGTCAGGTACTCGGAGTCATCGGTGGCAGTGGGCTCTACCAAATGCCTGGGCTCAGCAACGTCGAAGAGATCGTCGTGGACACTCCTTGGGGAGAGCCTTCGGACGCGTTGATCAAGGGGCAGCTCGGCGAGACGACGCTGCTGTTTTTGCCCCGGCATGGACGCGGACACCGGATCCCACCGAGCGCGATTAACTATCGTGCAAACGTTTGGGCTCTTAAATCCCAGGGCGCTACCCATGTGTTGAGCGTGAGCGCGGTGGGCTCGTTGCGCGAAGAGATCGCGCCGGGCGAGCTGGTCGTGGTCGATCAGTTTATCGACCGAACCCAGCGACGCGCGGGGAGCTTTTTTGACGAGCTCATCGCGGCCCACGTGTCCATGGCAGACCCCGTGTGTCCGCTGCTCGCGAAGGCCGTCGCCGAAGCAGCACGCAGCACCGAAGCGCGCGTCCACGAGGGCGGAACCTACGTGTGCATCGAGGGCCCGCGCTTCTCGACGCGTGCCGAGAGCCACATGTTTCGCAGCTGGGATTGCTCGGTCGTGGGCATGACCAACGTGCCCGAGGTCTTTCTCGCGCGCGAGCTCGAGCTGCCCTACGCGACGCTCGCCCTCGCGACCGACTACGACTGCTGGCGCTCTCACGATGCCAGCGTAGACATCACGGACATCTTGGCGATCTTGAAGAGCAACGTGAGCCGTGCGCAAGAGACCGTGCGGGCGTTGGCGGCCCTACTCCCGGACGCAGCGCACTCGCCGGCGAGCCGCGCGCTAGAGTTCGCGTTGCTCACAGATCGCGACCGGATTCCTGCGAAGGTTCGCGAGCGATTTTCCCCGTTGTTTGCAAAGTACGGCTGGTAAAGCGCAGGGGCTCTTAGGGGTGCTCAGGCATGAGCATCATGATCGCTTCGGTGTGAAACGGGTCGAGCATATAACCCGTGTTGATCAGCTCTGGGGGCACCGTAAAGTTGTTGTCTTTAAACGTCCGCAGGAGCGAGTCTCGATAGGCGTTGACGGCCTCGGCGCGGATCAATCGCCACACGATTCGCATCGGATGACGGATGTCTTGCGCGATGCCACGGCCGATCTCTTCGGCTGCGCGCACGTTGGCCGCGTCGGCGGCGAGCGCGACGGCCATCTTGACGCTCGGCGGGTAGTACGCGCGGCGCGTCCCGTCCGGCGCTTCGAGGGAGTAAGTGCGCCATTCGTGCTGGACCCACTCACGCGGAATAAACCCTTCGGACGCAAAAAGCTCCCAGGCTTCTCTTCCGTCGAAAAGATTTTCTACCAGCTTTTGCGCTGCCGCGAGCCGCGGTCGCTCGGGCCTCAGCAGCCGTTCGTACAGGTCTGTCATCCCTAAACACTCGTCTGTAAGACTGCGCCCAGCGTCATCGCTCTACCAGCGTTGTGCTTTGCGCCACCCTGTGTGCTTGTCCTGAACACTCAAAACATCTCATAGGGGTGATGAATATAGCTGCCGCGCGCCGCGGATCGATCACGCGCAAGAGTCAATCTTACGTGGGTTTGCCTTGGCAACAAAAGCCCCAAAGCATTCACCTCACCCTCTCTTTTACTGGATGACTGCACTTTGACTGACCAAATGACCACAGAAGATGTCACTTCGGCCCTCGCGCTGGCCACTTTGCACTCCCAAGGGGCGCCATTTGCGGCCCCGATCGGACGCGCGAGGGCCTTTCGCAGGACCGTCGCCATCGGCGATCCGCAGACATCGCTTGAGCGTTTCTTCACGGTGCTCGCACACCACAAGCTCCTCGATCCTCGTGGACGCTTACGAGACGACACGCGGTTGATCGTGATGGGCGACTACTTTGACTGGGGAGCTCCGGCGCAGAGACGCACCGCAGCGGCCGATGGGCTGCGCTTGCTCGCGTGGATCGCGATGCATCCTCCCGAACAGGTCATCGCGCTCACGGGCAACCACGACCTCGCGCGCGTAGGCGAGCTCGCCCACTTCAGCGACGCGCTCTTTGCGCAGGCTCAGCGCGAAGCCGACCGCGCCTACCTCGACAAAGACCCCGAGCGCAAAGAGGCGCTGTTTTGCGAAGACTACAACACCCCCTCATGGGAGCTAATCGCTAGGGATTTTTCAGTATTTCGTGAGACACAACGCACGTGGATTACCTCCCTCTTGCGCGCCGGTCGCTTGCACCTCGCGTGGTCCGAGGGAGGCGTGCTGTTTACCCACGCCGGCGTCTCGCGCCGCGAGCTCACGGTGCTCGGCCTCGACCCCCAGGGACCGCAAGACCCTGACCGCATCGCGGATGGCCTCAACGCAGCCCTTCTCAAGGCCGTCAGGCGCTGGACCGAGGGCCCCCTGTACATCCCCGACCTGCACCACCCCGGCGACCACCACGACGAGGGCGTAGGGATGCTCTATCACCGTTTTACCGTAGAGCCCGTGGCCCGACCTAAGCCCGAGAGCATGCACAGACGCACGAGTGTCTATGAGCTTCCGCGTGGTCTTTTGCAGGCAATTGGTCACGTGCGAGACAAGAAGTCTCGCGCGCTCTTGGGCCAAGACGTCTCGCGCGCACACGATGGCCCTCTGCGACTCTTGCGCGTGAGTGACTCCGCGCTGCGCTACGGCCCACTCGAAGCGCCTTCGGACACAGTGCTCTCGGACGACACCGCGAGCGTGTGGCACCTCGACGGCGGCATGAGCCATGCTGATTTGACTGAGTATTCGCTGCTCGATGTGCACCAGCGTGCGTCCCTCACAACACTCGATCGGGCGGATTGAGCGGCTCTTATTTTGAGTCACTGTTTGGTCACCCGAATCACACAAGCATCTCACCGAGCGCACACAGTGCCTTGGCTCGTGGGCTGTGACCTCTTTGTGACCAATTGAGCGCAGGCCCAACAACTCCGTGTGGGAGCACTAGATCTACGCGCTGCGAACTCTCTCACGGCGCAGGAGTGCATCTACCTTGCTCGCCATCGTCAGCTTCTTCGTCGCGCACTGGCTCATTTCGGTCTTCTTTCAGACCTTCTTTCTCCATCGCTATGGGGCTCATCGCATGTTCACGATGAGCCCTCGCATGGAGAAGGTGTTTCACGTGCTCACCTGGCTCGCGCAGGGCAGCAGCTATCTCAACCCTCGGGCGTACGCGATCTTGCATCGCGAGCACCACGCGTTTAGCGACACGGTGCGCGATCCACATTCGCCGCATGTTTATCCCGATGTCTTCACGATGATGGGCAAGACCAAAGAGCGCTACCAGGGGCTCTTGATTGGCACGATCCGCAGTGAGCCTCGCTTCGAGGGCGGCGCGCCGTCGTGGCCTGCGCTTGACCGCATTGGGGATAGCTGGATCACGCGCATCGCGTTTGGTGTGGCCTACACCGCGGTGTACGTAAAGTTCGCTCCGCACTGGGCCTGGTTTGCGCTCTTGCCCGTGCACTACCTCATGGGCCCTGTGCACGGTGCGATCGTCAACTGGTGCGGACACAAGTACGGCTACCGCAATTTTGACGACGGCGACTGCAGCCGCAACACGCTGCCGTTTGACTTCTTGACCATGGGCGAGCTCTTTCAGAACAACCACCACAAGTTTGGAATGGCGCCTAATTTTGCAGCCCGCGCGTGGGAGATCGACCCCTCGTGGCCCATCATCAAGGCCCTGAACTGGCTAGGCGTGATCAAGCTCTCGGACAACATCCAGGTCGCGCGCTGGAGCCCCGCCAACAAGCTCGCAGCCCACGAAATCACGAGCGAACCGCAGCGGGTGTGAGCCTCGAGAGCGCCCCCCCCCGGGATTCTCCCGATTGGCGATCGCGCACGAACCCCCTACGCTGCACGCATGCGTACTTGCTCTGCACTTTGCTTCACGCTCACTCTCGCGATCACTGCCTGCTCGGATCCTCCGGCCCCCATGGCCGATCGCAACAGTGACGCATCCGGCGACGTCGCCGCCCCACCCAGCGACGTCGCCGCTTTGGACGCCGTGATCGAAGATCGCGCGCCCCCGCCCATGCCCGTCTGCGGCAACGGCCGCGTTGAATCAGGCGAGGTCTGCGACGACGGCAACATGCGCAGCGGCGACGGATGTCGCGATGATTGCCTGCGAATTGAGCCAGATTATGTATGCACCGTCGCGGGCATGCCATGCATGACCACCGCGGTCTGTGGCGACGGGCGCATCGGTGGACCCGAGCAGTGCGACGATCGCAACATGACCTCGGGCGACGGCTGCTCGGCCATGTGCACCCTCGAGCCTGGCTATGTGTGCCCACTGCAGGGCGTCGCGTGTCGCGCGGCCCGCTGCGGCGATGGCATCCGCGCCGACGTCGAGGCCTGTGACGACGGCAACATGGCCGCACGCGACGGATGCTCGCCCATGTGCCAACTCGAAGACGGTTTTGCCTGCACAATGCCAGGGATGCCGTGCGTCGCCATCCGCTGCGGCGACCGCATGACACAGGGCAACGAGCAGTGTGACGACGGCAACAACCTCCCCGGGGACGGGTGCTTTGAGTGCCGCCGCGAGCCCACGTGCACCACGAGCGGCTGCACTACGCAGTGCGGTGACGGCGTGCTCTTGGCACCCGAGCAGTGCGACGACGGCAACACGCGCAACAACGACGGGTGCAGCGCGACGTGCATGACCGAGCCTGGCTACGCGTGCATGATGATCCGCGCGGCCGAGCCCGCGACGGTGCAAGTTCCCATTGTGTATCGCGATTTTCGCGGGGCAGATCTCGCGGGCGGGCACCCGGACTTCGAGAGCTTTGGGGGCTCTGAGCGCGGCATCGTCACGGCGATGCTCACCGGCGGCAAGCCCACCTATGCGCGCGCGGCGGGCGGCTCGGCCACCACGAGCGGTCGTGCCGCGTTTGACCAATGGTACCGAGACACCGCCGGGGTCAACGTCACGCTCGTCGAGCGGCTCACGTTGACGAGGGTCTCTGCAGGGATTTATCGCTACAACAACAGCGCGTTTTTTCCGCTGGATGGACGCGGTTGGATCGCGATGGGACGCGAGATGCCTCGCAACGACGGGCACAATTTTCACTTCACCAGCGAGCTTCGGTACTGGTTTCAGTACGCGGGCGGCGAGACGCTTGAGTTTACCGGCGACGACGACGTGTTTGTGTTTATCAACGGCCGTCTGGCCGTGGATCTCGGCGGAGTCCATGGCGCAGAGAGCGGCAGCGTCACGCTCAACCCCGCGACCGCGACGACGCTCGGGCTCACCGTGGGGCGCGTGTATGAGCTCGCGCTCTTTCAGGCCGAACGACACACCACCGAGTCGAACTATCGGCTCACGCTGGGTGGGTTTAACCTGCCGAGATCATTGTGTAATTCGGCCTGCGGAGATGGCGTGGTCACCCGCGACGAGGCCTGCGATGACGGCACCAACGACGGCCGCTACGGGGGCTGTCTGCCGGGCTGCCGCATGCGCGCGCCCTTCTGCGGCGACGGGATGCTTCAGCGTGACAGCGGCGAGCAGTGCGACGACGGCAACATGGTCAACGGCGACGGCTGCTCGACCCGCTGCGAAAACGAAACCATCGGTTAAATCCCTGCACATCGCGTGTACTCTCGCGCGATGACAACCGTGCACACCGTGGGCTCTCTCTCGCGCGCCATGGAGGCGATCGCGCCCACGCGCTTCGCCGCCTCGTGGGACAACGTGGGGCTCTTGGCCGGAGACCCTACGAGCACGATCACCTCGGTTTTGCTCTGCATTGACCTCACCCGCGAGGTCTTTGACGAGGCCTGCTCGCTCGGTGTGCAAGCGATCATTGCGTATCACCCGCCGCTGTTTAAGCCCCTCGCGCGGGTCACGCAGGGCTCGCTCATTTACGAGGCCATTCGGCACGACATCGCGATCTATTCGCCGCACACGGCGCTCGACGCGGCCGACGGAGGGACCAACGATGTGCTCGCGGATTGCGTGGGAATCTCCAGGCACAATCGCACTTCTCTCGCCCCGCCTCCGAGCCGCGAGACCCACTGCAAGCTCGTCACGTTTGTCCCGCGCGACGCGCAAGACCGCGTGTGCGATGCGCTCTTTGCAGCGGGCGCCGGGGTGATCGGGCACTACACGCAGTGCTCGTTTCGCGTGGACGGACACGGGACTTTCTTGGGTGACCCTGCGCACACGAGCCCCGCCGTGGGCCAAGCCGGGCAGCGCGAGCGCGCCGAAGAGACCCGCGTCGAGGTGCTGGTCCCGCTGGCTCTTCGAGAGGCCATAGTGCAAGCGCTCTACGCAGCACACCCGTACGAAACCCCTGCGTTTGACCTAGTAAAATTGCTCGACGAGCCCGAGCACAAGGGCTATGGCCGCGTGGGCTCGCTCACTGCGCCGACGCACTTTCGCGAAGTGCTGAGTGGGCTCAAGCAGGCGCTCGGCGTGAGCCATGTGTTGGTCGCCGGCCCCACCGATCGGGTGATCACGCGTGCCGCAGTGGGCGCGGGTTCGACCGGCGAATACCTGGGCGCAGCCCTCGCGCAACGTGTGGATCTCTTTGTCTTGGGCGAGCTCAGACACCACGACGCCCTCCGCGCGGCGAGCGCTGGGCTGACCGTCGTGATGACCCTGCACTCGGTCTCAGAGCGCGCCACATTGCGCCATGTGCAATCGCGATTGCGCGCGGCCCTGCCTGAGCTGTCTCTGCACCTGAGCCAGCGCGATCACGATCCCCTGGTGATTTGCTAACGGTTCGCTCTTTGCACACCGCGCTCTCTTAGGACCCACCCCATGAAATCCATTGCTCCTCGCCTCGCCCTCGCCGTGGTGCTTTTGCACGCTTCGCCGAGCCTCGCCCTGCGCATCGCGCCACCGCAGCCCATGCCCGTCCCAGTCACGCCGATGCCCTCGCCCAACCCGGTGCCCGTCGAGGTGATCGTCGTGCCGCCCGGCGGCGACCAGGGCCCCATGCCCTCACCCCAACCGCAGCCCGTGATGATCGAGCCCATCGTGGTGCAGCCCGCGATCACGCAGGCCCCCGTACGCCAGCCCCCGATCGCGCGCCCGATGGAGCCACCGCCCTGCCCCAGCGTGGGAGAAGAGTACATCCCGAGAGAGAGCGCCGAGCGATATCGCGAGCGATCCAACACGCTCTTTCTCGTTGGGAGCATTGGCTACGGCAGCGTCTCGGGCACCCTCCCGGTGGTGATCCCTGGAGTCACGCTGGGCGCATCGCTGCGCATTGTGCGCAGCGGTTGGCTCGTCGAGCCGAGCTTCGATGTGGTCTTCGATGGCCAGCGTCTGGGCAGCTCTGCGCCCTATCTCGAGATCAGACCGGCAGTGCGCGGAGGCTACACGGGCGCGATCACTCAGCACATCGCCCTGGGAATTCGCTTGGGATATGCGATGGACCTCGCCATCTCACGCTTTAACCCGCCGGGGCTTATTCACCAAGTCGAGCTCTCGCCGCACCTCACGATTGTCACCGACCGCGGCGTGATCCTCGAGCCCTTCTTGGCCGCCGGCGTGCAGATCGCCAACCCGATCACACCCATCGCAGTGCTCGGCCTCCGTGTGGGCACGATGCTGTAACAGCCTGTGAATTTGCAGGCGCATCGAGAGGCGCGAGAATCCGAAGTCGCAATCTTCGTGCGGGTGACTCGTGGCCAAGCTAGCGTGGCTGTGCGTCGGGGGATCGAGACCTCTTCGCAGCAGCGGGGCGCGAGGTGACCAGAGCCCCCCTGACATTGGGCGAGGTCACCATGGATGATTGGATAGCGAAAATGCAGACGAAAGTGAAGTTGCGAGCCAATCCTTCCTTCGACATCCGCAAACGCATCCAGCTCTCTGAGGCCGACATCTGCCCGCAGGGACGGCCCACCTGCCGATGTCTTGAGATGCGCGCGCAGATCTGGACTGCGCCTCCGAGCGGCTCGTACCTCTTCAGCGCGGCCTACTCCCATGGCGGCGACGTGAGGTTTCACTGATGCTTCGCCCAGTGATTTCGCTGCTCGTTCTCGCGTGGGCCTTCGTCGGCTGCGGCGAGTCCGTGGCACCGCAGGTGTGCGATGGGCCCTGTGTCACCGACGCGGCGACGCAGCCCGATGTGGCGCCATCCCCAGCAACATGCCCCGCAGAGCGGCCTGTGGTCGGAAGCATGTGCAGCCCTTCATTGGGCGGCGAGGTCTGTTTCTACGGTCGTGAGATTACTTACACTTGCATTTGCCGCTGCTTCGACGCTGGCTGCTTCTGGATCACCTGCGACAGCGCTTAACTCACCTCAGCCCATGAGCCCATCGTGACATTTCGCCCAGTGATTTCGCTGCTCGTTCTCGCGTGGGCGTTTGTCGGTTGCGGCGAGTCCGTGGCACCGCAGGTGTGCGATGGGCCCTGTGTCACCGACGCGGCGACGCAGCCCGATGTGGCGCCATCCCCAGCAACATGCCCCGCAGTGCGGCCTGTAGTCGGAAGCATGTGCAGCGCTTCACTAAACGGCGAGTACTGTCAATACGGTCGTCGTCCAATTATTATTAGTTGCCGTTGCCGCTGCTTCGACGCTGGCTGCTTCTGGATCAGCTGCGACAACGATTAACTCACCTCACCCGGCGACGTCGCCGGGTCGCGCGCGCTCAGTCCAATCGGCAGCCCTCGCGCTGTGAGATCCAGCGGGCGCGGGCTCCCCACGAGAGCACCGCTTGCGTCTCGACTTCGCGCCGCGCGTGGTCCACGCGCACCGTGCGCAGGTTGGGGTTGGCCCGGGTCCAGCGCAGGCAAAACGCCTCGTCTTTGTGCATCACAAAGACACACGAGCACATCTCTTTGGCCGCGTACGACGTGAGCAGCGCGAGGTCGTGGTTGTTGTACGGGCGCGGGTCGCCGGGGCAGCCCGCGAGCACGAGCGCCACCGAGGCCAGCGCTGCACGCAACAGAGTCTTCATGGTGCCACCGCCATCGCCGCTGCAATAAACCCAGCAAAGTCAAAGCCCCGAACGCGATCGTCCGCGGTGCGCACGATGACCAATTCGCGCGAGGGGATCACCGTGATCGACTGACCCCAGTGCCCGCGCGCTGCGTAGGTGTCCTCGGGGACTCCGGGCCACGGCGTCGTGACGCCCTGCTCGGGCACTGGTCGGTTGAGCCAAAACTGCCGGCCCTGCACGTCGTCGGCGTCTGCATCGAGCCTGCGAATTCGCTGCGGAGCGCTCACCTCGGTCGACGTGCGCACCCACCCCTCGGGCAGGATGCGTTGATCTCGCCAGCAGCCATCGCGCAGCAAGAAGTAGCCAAAGCGCGCGAGGTCTCGCGGCGTGGCGTACCAGTACGAAGAGCCGATGGGCGTGCCGCTCGCGTCGCGCTCGAGCGTGGCCGAGGTGATCCCGAGCGGATCAAACACATATCGCCATGGATATTCGCTGTCTTCGCCCGCTGCGCTGTACGCGCGATCGACCGCGCGCGAGAGCAAGTTTGTGTCGCCCGACGAGTACATGTACGTCGTCCCTGGGCGGTCACGAAAAGGGTGCGAGCCCACAAAGCCCGCGGCGTCGTGGTGGCCCACGCCGTAGAGCATCGCGAGGACCGAGCTCTCTTGGTTGGACGCGTTCTCGTAGGTCTCGCGCCAATCAAGACCGGTCGCGAACTCCATCGGGTGCTGCACCGTGAGCGCGCACATGTCCATGCGCAGATAGGGCATCCAGCGGCAGAGCGAATCGCTGAGATTGAGGTAGCCGCGACCGACCGCGATGCCTGTTAAAACATTGGTCAAGCTCTTGGTCATCGACCAGGTGTAGTGCGGCTGCTCGGCGGTCCATGTGCGCCCATAGCGCTCGTACACAAGCACGCCGCGATGGAGAATAAGCACCGAGTCCGTGCGCACGCCCAAGCGCTGGTCGTCTTCGCCCGTGAGCGTAAACACACGCTGCTCGAGCGCTGCGATTTCGGTCGCCCGCGCGGCGCGGGTGGTCTCAATCGCGGACTCCCACTGCGCGTCGGGATAGCGCACGCCCGCAGGGCACGACGACTGCGCGAGGGCGCTCGTGGGAGAGAGCGCGAGGGTCGCAATTGCTAGGTAAATTCCAGCTAAAATTCTCATTCGAACACTCCCTGCATCAGCGGAACCTGCAGCCCCAACGGGATGCTCGTGCAGGTCACCTGCGACAGCGACATGCGGGCCTCGAGCGATTGTGAGCGCACGCTGCCGTCGTCAAACCACCGCGCCGTGGGGCTCGTCGTGTGTGTGCGTGCAACAGTGCGCGTGGGCGTGGGCGCTCTGCGTGTGAGCTGCATCAAGAGCGTCGCGCCGGCGGGCAAAAGCACAGACTCGGCGAGCGTAAAGAGCGCAAAGTTTCCGATGTTTCCGATCCAGACGCCTGAGAGCGCGCCCACGGCCATCGCGCCCCAGTGCAACGGAAGCGTCGCGACCACCGCGGGCCACAAGCGGTACGCGCCGGGCTCGTACTGGTTGGTCACAAAGCTCATCAAGCCCGAGACCGCCATCGGTGGCCCCAGCCCCATCACCAAGAGCGCCGGGAGCCCTCCGCCCAAAAGATCAGGCGAAACCCTCGTCAACGCGGTCCCAAGGCCCACGGCAGCGGGCACCGTGATCACCGTCGCGGCCACCCCAGCGACCACACCGTCAAACACGGCCATCGCGCGTGGCGACCACCCGGGGCTCTCTGCGGTCTCTCGCGCGGTGAGCGACACGCGCGGATCCGATGCGGGCGGTGGCGGCGCGATCACCTCGGCCGACGCCGTAGTGCTCGCACTCAGCGTCGCGGCCACCACCCCACACGCAAGCGCTCTTGTGACAGAGCTCCCAATGAATCTGTGATGCCAATGCACGCGCGCATCGAAGCACAGAGACCCGCCACGCGTCGAGATCGCGCACAAACTCTCACACGAATTTGCTGCAAATTCACCGCGCGAACTCACGCTACAGTCGCACGCAACCCCTATGGTCTCTGCCGCCCCCGTGATGATCGGTGCGCTCTGTGTGCTCACCATCGCGTACCGATATTATGCTGCGTTTATCGCGGCCAAAGTGCTCGTGCTCGACGGCGACGCGGTCACGCCCGCGCACCGGTTGAGCGACGGGCAAAACTTTGTCCCGACCAACAAGTGGGTGCTCTTTGGGCATCACTTTGCGGCCATCTCAGGATCGGGCCCGCTCATCGGCCCTACGCTCGCGGCGCAGTTTGGCTTTGCGCCGGGTTTTCTCTGGATTCTTGCAGGGGTTGTGCTCGCGGGCGCGGTGCACGATTTTGTGATCTTAGTCGCGAGTACACGCCGCGACGGGCGCTCTCTCGCAGAGCTCGCGCGCGAAGAGCTCGGCCCGGTCCCAGGGCTCGTCGCCATGATCGCCATCTTGACCATCGTGATCATCGCGATCGCGGGCCTCGGGATCGTGGTCGTGGGCGCCCTCGCCGAGTCCGCGTGGGGCACGTTTACCGTGGGCGCGAGCGTACCGATCGCGTTGGTCATGGGCGTGTGGGCCTACAAGATCCGCAAGGGCGCGATTGTCGAGAGCACGATCTTTGGCATCATCGCCCTGCTCGTCGCGCTCGTCGTCGGAAAACACGTCCAAGACGGCCCCCTCGGCGCGCACTTTCGCTTTGATCGACAGACCATCACCTACGCCATCGCGGCCTACGGTTTTTTCGCGAGCGTGCTGCCCGTATGGCTCTTGCTCTGCCCGCGAGATTATCTCTCGAGCTACCTCAAGATCGGCACGATCGCGCTGCTCGTCGTGGGGGTGATCGTGGTCAACCCGACGATCCAAGCGCCCATGATTTCGCAGTGGGTCCATGGAGGCGGGCCCATTGTGAAAGGCCCGCTGTTTCCGTTTGTGTTTGTGACCATCGCGTGCGGCGCGATCTCGGGATTTCATGGGCTGGTCTCGTCGGGGACCACGCCCAAAATGATCTCGAACGAGCGTGACGCGCGCACCATCGGCTACGGCGCGATGCTCATGGAGGGCGTCGTCGGGCTCACCGCCCTCGTGGCGGCGACGTCGCTGCCCGTCAATGACTACCTCGCGATCAACACCGACCCGCTCGTGCCCATCGTCGCGACGAGCGCACATGGCCCCGGGTTTGTCTCAGACCGCGCGGCGCTCACACGCGTTGCGAGTGCTTTTTCGACCGCAGATCGACGCACCCTCGCCCTCACGGCCACCGACGCAGCGTCCCTCGGCGCGCTCGCGCAGCGACGTGTTCCGCTCTCGCGCGTGCTGTCGCTCAGCAACGGCTCGCTCGCCGCCGCGGGCTACCACGTCGACCCGCGCGAGCAAGACCCCACGAGCTTGTCCAACGAAGACTTCGCGCGCCTCGGGGTCTCGGTCACAGACCTCCCCGCCCTCGCCGCGAGCACGCACGAGCGCATCGCCGCGCGCACCGGCGGAGGCGTCTCACTCGCCGTCGGAATGGCGAGAATATTTGCAGGGCTCCCCTTCATCCGTGGCGCCAAGAACCTGCTCGCGTACTGGTACCACTTTGCCATCATGTTCGAGGCCCTGTTTATCCTCACGACGATTGACACAGGCACCCGCGTGGGGCGCTTTCTCGTGCAAGAGTTCTTGGGCAAGCTCTGGGCACCACTGGGCCGTTCGGACAGCGTATTTGCAGGCGCGCTCGCGACCGCCCTCGTCGTCGGAGGCTGGACCACCTTCTTGCTCACCGGCAGCGTGCAGACCATCTGGCCCATGTTTGGCATCGCCAACCAGCTCTTGGCCGTCGTCGGGCTCACCGTCGGGACCACCGTGATTCTGCGCAAATCAGGCCACCGATACGCGTGGGTCACCGGGTTGCCCTTGCTCTTTGTCGGCACCACCACGGTCACCGCGGGCCTGCAGGGGATCCGCGACATCTACCTCCCGCTCACGCGCCGCGCTGACCCCGCCCTGCGCTTTCAGGGCTGGGTCGACACGGTGTTTACCTCGGTGCTCTTGCTCTGCGTCGCGATCATCGTGGGCTACGCCATCCCGACCTGGCTCAAGATCATCCGCACCGCGCGCAAGCCCGCGACCTCGTAGACCGCCATGGCGGCCGCCATGGAAGCCGCCACCCCAACCGCCAGGGCTCACCTAAAATTCACCAATGATTTCAAGCCTATCCATCTGGCACATCCGCTGCACTTACCCAGCGCATGAAGCTCATGTCTTGGCTCTCTCGGGGCTGTCTTGCCCTCTGGCTCTGCAGCGCGTGTGCGCCCCTGGATGACCCAAACGGGGTCGATCAGCTCGCTGCCGAGATCGTCGGAGGCGTGCGCGACCGCGACCGCCACCCCGCGGTGCTCGCCCTTCTGGTGGGCGACGACGCGCTGTGCACCGCCACGCTCATCGCGCCCAACGCCGTGCTCACAGCGAGGCACTGTGTGAGCCGCACGGTCGAGCGAATCCTCTGTGATTCTGCGGGCAGACAAGTGCTCTCGGACCTAGAACCGAGCACGCTCTCGCTGCGCTCAGGGGACGAAGTCTCGCGCAGCGTTGAGCTCGCGCGGGGGTCGCGTGTGCTCACGCCCAACACGCAGCGCTTGTGCGAGGCAGACATCGCCGTGGTGCTCTTAGACCGCGCCGTGCGGGGCATCGCGCCCATGCGTGTGGACCTCTCGTCACTGCCGCTGCGTACGCGCACCATGAGCGCGGTGGGCTTTGGCCAACGCGGCGCGACTGCACGTGCGCGCTCGGGGATCCGGTATTTTCGCGAGCGAATCACCGTGCTGAGCAGCTCGACACGCGAGCTCACGGGCTCTCGCGCGGTGTGCGCAGGGGACAGCGGAGGCCCCGCGATCGATCCACGCACGGGCTCGGTCGTGGGCGTCCTGTCGCGCGGGAGCGATCCGTGCACGGCGTCGGACGCGACGGCCGTATGGACAAGGCCCGCCGTCTTGCGCGACGTCTTGGCGAGGCTGCTGTGAGTGCACGTTGCGCACTCGCACGCGATTAGGTAGTGCAGCACCCATGGCCAACGCCCCTACGCGCGCACAGATCGAGGCACTCGCCGCACGACTCTCGCCCAACGTGGTCAGCACCGACGCGAGCGATCTTGTCACCTACGGGCGCGACTGGACCAAGGTCCACACGCCCGCGCCGAGCGCGATCTTGTTGCCACGAAGCACGCACGAAGTCGCAGAAATTATGCGATTTTGTGACATCCATGAGCTCGCGGTCGTCCCGTCGGGTGGGCGCACAGGCCTCGCGGCGGGCGCGGTGGCAGCGCACGGCGAGCTGGTGCTGTCGCTTGAGCGCATGCACGCGATGCACGAGGTCGACACGCTGGGACAGACCGTGCGGGTGCAAGCTGGGGCGGTCACCGAGGCGGTGCATCGGCACTGTGAGCCGCATGGGCTGACCTGGCCCGTGGACTTTGCGTCCAAGGGCAGCTCACAGGTCGGCGGAAACATCGCGACCAACGCAGGCGGGGTCAAAGTCATTCGCTACGGGCTCACGCGGCAGTGGGTGCTGGGCCTCGAGGTCGTGCTCGCCAACGGGACGGTGCTCTCGCTCAATGGCGCGCTCGAGAAGAACAACACCGGCGTGGACCTTCGGCAGCTGATGATTGGCAGCGAGGGCACGCTGGGGATTGTGACCGAGGCCACGCTCAAGCTCGCGCGCTTGCCCACGCGGCTCGACGTGATGCTCTTCGCCGTGCGCGATCTTGATGCAGTGCTCTCGCTGTTTGCCGCAGCAAGAACGGGCCCGTTTGCGCTGAGCGCGTTTGAGTTCTTTACCGATCGCTGCCTCGCGAGGGTGCAGAGACACCGCACGATCCGCGCGCCCTTCGCGGACACGTCGCACTCGCACTATGTGCTGGTCGAGACCGACAGCGCCGACCCCGAGGCGCTTGAGCTCTGGGTCGCCTCGCTCTTTGAGCGTGAGCTGATCACTGACGGGACGATGGCGCAGAACAGCTCGCAGGCCCGCAGCCTCTGGGAGCTTCGCGAGTCCATCAGCGAGTCGCTGAGCGGAACAGGGCTGCCGCACAAGAACGACATTGCGCTTCCCATCGCCGCGCTGCGCGAGTTTTGCGCGAGCCTCGATGCGCTCTTTGCGAGGCAATATCCAGAGTTTGAGATCTGTCTCTTCGGTCACATCGGCGACGGAAACCTCCACGTCAACGTGATGAAACCCGAAGCGATGTCTCGCGAAGAGTTCTTTGCGCGCACCTCCGAGGCGGACCACGCGATGTTTTCGCTAGTCAAATCGCACGGTGGAAGCATCTCGGCCGAGCACGGCGTGGGCCTACTCAAGAAGCCTTACCTTGGCTACAGCCGCACGCCCGAAGAGCTCATGGCCCTGCGCGCGATCAAGCAAGCGCTCGACCCTAAGAGGATCTTAAACCCCGGCAAGATCTTTGATATCCCTGCAAAATAGCAGCGATTCTAGAGATCGTCCGAGCCGCGGGATGCGCTCGCTGGGGGTCGAATCCCCACCTCGAGCGAGCTCCACTCGGTGACCTTCCACAGGCCCTTGTCGTTGCGTTTGAGAGAGAGCGGTCTGGGCGAGTCGCTCCCCGTGGAGTGAACAAACACCTTGGCGCGGTCGCCTTGGATGGCATCTTTGGCCACGCGCACGGCCACGAGGTACGGCGCCTCGGGCAGCGCGTACGAGCTCAATGGGCTGGTATTTTGCAGGTAAGACGCCGCGATGTAGGGCTTGGCTGCTAGGCGCTCTCGGAGGGTCTGGATGATCGCCATGCGTGGACGGCGGCCCTTGTACGCGGCGGGGTCGTCATCGAGCAGCGAGGCATCCAGCGACACCGTGATCAACGGCAGCGTGTTGCGTGGGTCGCGCACATACGCGTTGAGCGCTGCCACAAACGAAGCAGCGGCGCCCTGAGGAGAGACCGAGAGAGCGTCACGTTGCGTAAGAAATGGCTCGATGTTCGACGGGATGTGCGAGAGCACGACGGCGTGCTCGTGGGGATCGGTCTGGCTCATGGTTGCGAGGTCCTCTGGTGAGAGAGTGTACGCAAAGAGGAGACTCGTTTGGGGCCCAGCGCGCAACACATGGGCTTGCGCGCACATCACAGAGGGCGTGCGACAGAAGCTGCTCAGCGACAGCGTCTGTATGCCAGTCGGACTCTACGACTTACGCCCCCCGCGCTGCCACCCATTGTCGTGACCCAAGCACCCTCCATCGACTTACTTCAGCGACTCGGCGAGCTTGTCGCACAGCGTGATTCGCTTGAGCGCGAGATCGAAAAAATCCGCCGCGCGATTGCGCTCGGGCCCACGTCAAACGACCGCTGGAGCGAGTCTCCGCCCGTCGCGACGGCGCGGATCCAGGGCGACAGCAGCAGCACGACCTCTCCCTATCAGCAAGCGCTGCGTCAAGCCGAAAACTTGCTACGTGTGGGCAATCCAGCGGTGTTTTTGCAGCAGGTTCAACCCGAACCCGCGCGAGTCGAGTCTCGTGTTGCGCCCCTCGCGGTCGAGGACCGCGCGTCGTTTGATCTAGGTCGAGTGAGGCAGCTGCGGACCGAAGAGCTCGACTCGCTCCCCTATGGGCTCATCGTGCTGGACAGCGAAGGCAGGGTGCTCTCTTACAACGACGCCGAGAGCCGAATGGCCAAGCTGCGACGCGAACAAGTGATCGGAAAAAACTTCTTCTCCGACGTCGCGCCGTGCACCCGGGTTCGCGAGTTCGAAGGGCGATTTAGGGCCTTTGTTCGAAGCGGCGGCGCGCGAATGCTCGAGACCTTTGACTTCGTGTTTCGCTTCGCACACGGCACGCAGCACGTGACCATTTTCATTGTCCCCGGCCGCGTGCGAGGGACCTTCAACGTCGCGATGACACGCCGTGCGATCGAGCCAAACGCCGTACCGTAGTCCATTCGACCTGACAAATTGCAGACAATTTCTATCTACCCTGAGGACCTTCTCTTGAGTGACACCGAGCTTGCACGTTTTGCAGCCGCGCACCCCTCTGTTCGCGCGGCGGCTATTCTCACTTCTGACGGCACACTGCGCGAGGCCATCTCTGAGCAAGACGAGACGCGCGATGCGCTCGCAGCGTTTGTCGTCGCGCTCGAGGCCCTCGCGGATCGCTCCATGTCCGAGCTCGGCGCTGGACGACTTCGGACCATGCTCTTTGACGCCGAAGGAGGCGCCTTGCTGGTCGTCCCCGCAGGCGATGATCACTTCGTCGCGGTGCTCATGAGCGACCCATACGCCCTCGGCGCCCTGTGGTCCGATGCTCGCGCGCTGGGTCTACGGCTGGCCCCTGTTCTCGGAGTCGCCGCGTGAGCGCCCTCCGCCTCGGCCTCGCGGTGGTCTTGAGTGCCTCTGGCTGGGGCCTCGCGACCCAGCGCGCCATGCACGCTCACCCCGCACACTCGCCTGCAATCATCCCCGCGAATTCACACTCGGAGCGCTCACAGCCTGCGCCGGATCTCTCTACCCTCACCCCACCAACGACACCGGCGATTGTGCGCGAGGAGCCCACGCCTCAGCAGCTTCCCGTCGCGCCAGCACCCGTCGAAGCAGCACCCGTCGCGCTAGCACCCGCCCTGCGCGATGACCCTGCAGGGATCGAGCTTCCGATCACACCCGAGGGGCAGATCGAAGCGAGCGCACTTCAGCGCGCGCGTTGGGTCGCCGAGCTCATCGCGCGTCCCCACAGTGTGCACCGTCGACGCGTGCGCATCGAGGTCATCGCCGGAAGCGACAGCAGCGTTTCTGCCCAGCAAATCAGCCAAAACGTCTCGCAGCTCCTCCGCTCACACGGCGTGTGGAACGCTCAACTCGTCCACAGCGCGACCACTCTCGCGCCCGCGCAGACCTCGCGCGTAGTGCTCACTCCCCTCGCCCCTGGAGTCTCTCGATGAGCCTCATGGATCTCTTCGCCATCGCCACAGGCGCCCTCGGCACGACCGCGGTGGGCTACCTCGTCGCAGCACGACAATCACAACGCGCGCTGGACCGAGAACAGATTCTGCAAGCCAATTTGCAGATCCAATTGCGATCATTGCAGACAGATCTGATGCACGCCGAGCGGCAACACAGCGTGCTCTCGATGCGAATGGGGCTGTCTGGCACGAGCCCGGTGAGCGCCGACGCGATCTTGAGCGAGCTGGCCTCGGGGCAGCAGCTCGACGCCGTGTGTTTGGCCGATGCCGAGGGGCTGCCGTGGGGGTGCGCGGGCGACCGAGAGCTCGCGCTTGAGCTCGCAGCGCTCGCTCCGTGGATGCTCGCGCCGGGTGCGTTGGAGGCGTCATCGCGGCTGCGGGTGCTCGGCGCTTCGGGAGCGACACTGTTTGCGCTGCGCTGTGTTTATCAAGGCCGCGTGATGATTTTGGCTGGGGTTCATGCCGTGCGAACGATCGACTCGTTTGCTTTTGAGCGTGCAGCGCTCTTGCTTGAGCGAGGTCAGCGCGCGAGCGTTGAGCCCGCGCCTGTGTTGCCTCAAAGCGTCACGCTCTCGCTCTCGCAAGACCCAGCACTCGACGCCCGAATGCGTACGGTGGCTGCACGCGCCCTCTGGGTCGGAACACGAGCCTGCGGAGACCCCGGCGACGTCGCCGGAATGCAAACGCGTTGCGGCTGGCTCGCAGAAATCTTGGAGAGGGCCGCTCGCACAGGCCTCAGCAGCCCCGTGGCCATCGTCCTGCAGCGCGAACATGACACGCTCGTTCAGTTTGGTGAAGGCGCAGGATTTCAGGGCGGAGCGCTGTTGCCGCAGCGACAGATTTCGCGCGCAGAGTTGCATCGCATCGAAGCTGTGTTGCGCAGGCTGCACCACGAGACGCGCAGCGGCGAGCGCGCGGCGGCCTAGTTTTCGCGCACAACAATCGCCGCGATCACACGAGCGAGTGCGCTAGGGTCCGAGCACACCCATGAGCGACATACTCTTGCACCGCGGCGCGCGCTGGGATCTTGTGGCCCGCGAAGAGCCCTCTCGGGGCAACCCTGATCACAGACGCGAGCTGGTGATTCACCCGGGCTCGGTGGTGATCTTGCCGTTGCTCGACGACGACCGGGTTGTGCTCATCCGCAACGAGCGCGTCTCGGCCGGGCGCGCGCTCATTGAGCTCCCCGCCGGAACCAGAAATCCCAGCGAATTGCCTTACGATTGCGCGCTCCGTGAGCTCACCGAAGAGACAGGGTACCGCTGCGAAGCGCTCACTCCGTTGACTCGGTTTTTTATCGCGCCGGGCGTGACCGACGAAGAGATGCACGTCTTTGTCGCCAAGGGACTCTCACCTGGGCCACAACGGCTCGAAGACGACGAGCGGATCACCGTGCTTTTGGCCTCGTGGAGTGAGTGTCTCGCGATGATTCAGCGAGGCCAAATCGAGGACGCAAAGTCGGTCGCGGCGCTCTTGCACTACGTCACATTTGTGCGCTCTCGCTAATCCGGCGACGTCGCCGGGTGCAGCCCTGGACTAAGCGGGGCTCGCCACCGGTGGCATCAAGCGTCGCGATGCCTCGGCGAACGAGAGAGAGGCCTCTTCGCGACCGAGCGCACGATAAAACGTGGACAACAGCGAGAGCGCGGCCACTTCACCCGCTCCTTCGCGGCGAGAACGCGCGGTCGCGAGCGCCGCGAGCGTAGAGCGCACTGCGCGTCCCATATCACCCGTCGAGGCCTGCGCGAGAGCAGCCGTGAGCAAGGTCTTCGCGTCTTGGTGATCCTCTGGCCCACGCGCGTCCGCGAGCTGAAGCGCTCTTTGGACATTGCCCCGGACGAGGGCCGCCAACGTGCGCAGTCGCTGCGCGCCCTCGGGGTCGTCCTGTGCGTCGAGCTGGCCCGCGGCGCTCTCAAGGCTCACCGCGTCAAGCGGCTTAGAGCGTGACGGCCGCGAGAGTCCACCCGTGACGGTGACCGAGACCACTGGCCCCATGTCATCCAGGATCGCCCGCGCGATCGTCGCGACCTCAAGCGAGTTAAACTCTCGGCGCGCCAACACGAGGTATCTGAGCGCGGTGGTCTTGAGCCCCGCCTTGTCGGCCGTGGCAGCAGCCTGCGCAAACGTGCGGGCGGCCTCGGTCGCTTGCTGTGCACCCAGCAGCCGCTCACCCTGCGCAGCGAGCGCAACGGCTCCCGAATGCAGCACCTCGACGGCGCGGATCGAGGGGGCTCCTGCAGCGATGCGCACAGACTCATCGATCCGGACGCGCTCGTTGCTGTCATGCACAAGAGCCTGCGAAATAAGGGTCGAGAGCAAGCTCTGTGGGTCTTGCCCAAACAGCCCGCGCAACAGCGCCGCGGCGGTCGCGAGGCTGCGCCCGTCACCGAGCGCGGTGAGCGTCGCCAAGGCCGCGCGAAGCGGCATGTCCATGTCCTCGATTCGCGCGTTGATGGCCACACGCGGAGAGTCTTTGCGCCGCAGAACGGGCCGCTCTCGCTTGCGCCATTGCCCTTCTTTGAGCACCAGGGACCCGAGCTGAATGGCCGCGCGGACCGCGTGCGCGATGCGCCCAGGCAGCATTTCACCTTTGCGCGCGAGTCGTCGCTCAATGCGAGGGTCCGTGGGCTCACCAAGGATCTGCCTCACCAGCGCGCGGGCGTCATAGTCGCGGAGGGCGCCCAGGGTGATCCCCTCAGGCGGTACCCGGAAGGTCATCTCCATGGGGCGGCTCACGCGCACGATCACGGTGCGCCGTCGGCCCAGCTCTTCGGCGATCGGAACAAACGTGCGGGCACTCTCGGGCAACGGATCCGCGATCACCCACGCGTCCGCCGGTGCTCCCTGAAGCGCGCGCTCTACGCTGGCGAGTGAGCCATGAAGAATATCGCTCGGCAGGTACACCGCGGCACGCCCGACGCGCCGAGCGGCTTCTTCAATCACCCGCGACGCGCCCGCACCGGGCTCTGCATGAACAATCACTGGGCAGCTCCGCTCGATGCACGCGAGGAGCGCGCTCACTTCGCGGTTGCGTGCGACCAGAGCGGGGCGCAACGGGAGGGTCCTGACACGCTCACGTGCTTCGGCACGGCTTGCAAACTCCGGGGCCATCGCGACCGCGTAGCAAGGCAATTTCCAAGTCGGACGCGATTTAGGTTTAACCACAAAGAGTTCGCGTTCGAGTCTCCTGTGTGCGCCGGCTTCGAGCAAGAGTTCGCCCTCTTCGGCCGCACACGCGAGGGCGACGGCGCGCTCACGGGCCCGCTGCGTAAACTCAGACTCTAGCGCCACAGCGCCAGCGATCCCCTGCTGAAGCAAGGGTGTGAGCTTGCAGAGCTGTGCAGCAGCGTCACTGGGATTGAGGGTCTCGAAGAAGTACGACTCGAGACAATCCGCCCAGCTTGCGGGGGCACCTAGCACTGCACGGGCTTCAACGAGAACGTCGTCTTGGCCGCGGAGAACAACGATCCACGAGTCCATGGTGTCTGAGTCCTGTTCGATCGACGCGAGCGCTAAGAAAACTACTTCTTCAACCGCGCTTTGAGCGCCGCGATGTCATCGTCGAGCTGGTCTTTGCTCTCGCCTTTTTCAAGACGCCGAAACCTCTCTTCGAGGTCTGCTTTCTTGGGATCGTCCAAGATCGTGTGCGCCTCGGCCTCGGCTTCGAGCCCCTCGACGCGCTCCTGCAGCTCTTTAAAGCGTGCGAGCGCGGGCGTCGGGGCGCCTGCGTCGTCGCCAACGCCGTCGCCCGTTGTGCTGCGCGCTTTGACGACCGCGGCAGCGAGTGACGCGCGGCGGGCTTTGAGCTCTTCGACCTTTTTCTCGAGCAAATCGATGGAGCTCTTGATGTCGTCTGACATCGCCGCTTGTTGGCTCCGCAGACGATCGGCGTCGACCGCGTCAGTCTCGGACTTCTTCTTGCGGCGCAGGGCCTCGCGGGCGAGCTCTTCGTCGCCGTGCTCGAGCGCCAGCATCGCCTTGTTCTCCCAAGACTCAGACTCTTTGACGTGTTCGGCGACTTTGCGCTCAAGCTGCTTGACCGAAGCCAAGGCTTGCACATGCTCTTGTCGGGCATTTTTCAGCTCGCTCAGCATGTCTTCGATGGTCTGCGCGATGATCTTCGCGGGGTCCTCGGCCTTGTCAATAAAGCTATTGATGTTGGCCTTGAGTGAGCGTCCGAAGCGATCGAGAATTCCCATGACTCTGAATGCCTCCTGAGGGAGCAAAAAAACAATGAAGGTGGTGGTGAACCGCGGACCTGTAGAACCACCCAGACAGCACAACCGGTGTTGTTCTACGTGAGTTTGAGCCGGTCACACACCGTGAACCACGCAGCCTACAAGCGTGAGCGGTTGTAGCACAGACACTTCATGCACGTTGTGGTGGTAGCAAACGAGCGAGCCGTGCAATCATCCGGCGAATTCTACGATGTTGACGGGACAGAAGATTTTTCTTTCGGGCGGGGCGGGTTTCATTGGATCGCGGCTGGTCAAACAGCTCGCAGACCACAACGAGTGCATTGTCTACGACCTCATGCGCCGCAACGCGCTCGGCGACGAGGGCATGGACAAGCACCCAAACGTCAAGGTCATCCAAGGCGACGTCTGTGACCGCGCCAAGATGACCGAGGCCATGCGCGGTGCAGACTATGTCGTGCATTTGGCCTCGATTGCCGGCGTCGACACGGTGCTGAAAAACCCCGTTCCGACCATGGAAATCGCTCTTGAGGGCACCATGAACGCCCTGCGCGCGGCGCGAGACGGCGGGACGTGTAAGCGCTTTGTCGACTTCAGCACGTCAGAGGTCTTTGGGACCCACGCCTACCGCGTGAGCGAGACCGACGTCACCACGCTCGGCGCCGTGGGCGAAGCGCGCTGGACGTACGCCGTCGCCAAGCTCGCGACCGAGCACCTCGCGCACAACTATCACCAGCAATTTGGGCTGCCGACGGTCAGTATCCGGCCCTTCAACGTGTTTGGCCCTGGGCAGATCGGCGAGGGGGCAATTCACGCGTTTGTCACCCGCGCCATCCGTGGCGAGACGCTCAGAATTCACAACGACGGCGACCAGATCCGCGCGTGGTGCTTCATCGATGACATGGTCGAGGCAGTGCTGCTCGCGATGGAGCGCCCCGAAGCGATCGGCCAGGCGTTTAACATCGGAAACGCGCGCTCGTCGGTCACCATCTATCAGCTCGCGCGCTTGATCGTGAGGCTCTCGGGCTCGTCCTCTCCCATCGAGTTTGTCCCGTGGGACTTCGCCGACGTCGAGCTCAGGATCCCTTCGACCACCAAAGCGCAGAATCTCTTGGGATTTCGCGCACAGACAGACCTCGAAGACGGCCTCCTTCGCACCATCGCGTGGTACCGCAAGAAGATCGAACGCGACGCCGCAGCCGCTGCAGGCTGAGCCTCGCTATTTCCCTCAAAGACCCACCAGAGACGCGCGAAAGCGAATCGCCCCATGAGCCTCGACGAGCAAACCATCGACCTGTCGCAGATCGCAGCCGATGGCTGGTACGACCAGCTCGTAGACTCGTCTCCTGCGCTGGCGCGCCTCGCGACCGCGCTCGGCGATGGCCTGCTCGCGCTCTCGCTCGTCGCTGGATTTCGCATCGAATCTGCGGTGACAGAGCGCACGACCGAGGCCCTCCAAGAGCTCCGTTGGCACAAGAGCCAAGAGCTCTCACCGACGCTCGCCTCGCTCACCGAAGAGCTCCGCGTGAGCCGTGACCAAGACCCTGCGACGACACCCGCTCAGGTCAACTTTCGTGGCCCTATCGCGACACTCCGCACAGAGGTCCTTGCCTCGCTCGTCGGCGAGGCCGAGAGCGCCGTGTCCGCCGAGGACGTCTCGCGCTCGCCCGAGACCCTGCGCGCGTTCATCGGTGCGCGGTCGGCGCTGCTCGCGCCCTTGTTTGGCCTGGGTCTGCGGACGCTACGGCTTTCAGCCGAGGGCGACGCGCGTGTCGTTGTGGCCCATGACAACATCGAAGAGGTCGTCCCGCTCAAGCAGCTCCGGCGCTTTTTGCGGCAGCGCGTCGTCGAGGTGCTTCAACAGAGCGCGGGTCGTTCGCAGGTCGCGATTGAGCTCGCTCAGGCAGATTTGGCCCAAATCGCGCTCGACGAAGGTCGACCCCAAGAGGTCGTCGCGAGGCTTATCAGCTGGATCGCGCCCTTGTCGGTCTACCATCGCAGCCCTGAAGGCCAGGCGCTCGACCCCAGCGTCCGCGCACGGCTTGCCCGTGCGTTGGGAGCGCTCGCGCAAGCCTATGGCCAGCTCGGTCGCCTCGATGAACAGCACGAGACCCTGCGTTTGTCCCTGCAATATGCGCTCGATGGCGAAGCTGCCGGGCCGCTGTTTTTAGCGCTCGGACACACGTTTTTGTCCCAGGCGCGTTTTGGCGAGGCCATCGGTCCGTTTCGTCGCGCCCGCACGTTGAAAGTAGACGAGGCTCTGGTGCTTCCGCCTCTCGCGCGGGCTCTTCATGGCGCAGGCCGCTCGGTCGCCGCCCTCGCGTGCGTCCGATCGCTCAGCACACGCACTGCCGAAGACGACGCGCTCTTGCAGACCCTCCATGACGCGCTTGGCGAGCCAGCGAGCGCGCTCGATGCGCACATGGCGCGCCAGCACTGAGACTCTGTTAGCTCTGCAAATACGCAAGCGGATCGATCTTCATCCGTGCACAGAGCTTGCGCGCTCGGTCCGAGTGGTTGGTCTTGGCTCCCTGCGCGCTGTCACCGTCGAAGAGCCAACGGCCTGCCTCGGCCAACGAGCGCGAGCGCCTGAGCGCTTCAAGCACCAGCGCATGCTGCACGCGCTCGACGCGATGCAACGAAGCGGGGGCGTTCTCAGCGCCTTGCTGCGCAGCGTATGAGGGCGCGAGCCCGCCACCGGTGGCTGGCGCCCACAGCTCTGAGAGTCGTGTGATTTCGCTGGCGACATCGTCGGTATCAATCAGCCCTTCGCTCGCGCTCGCGCACATCCGCAGCACCGATTGGGACAGGTCGCGAAAGTTGTGTGGCCAGCGCGCTTGCTCGCTCCGCGCGAACGCCAAATAGGTCTTGAGCCCTGCGCGAGAGAACCGCACTTGGCGCTTGTACGTGTCGGCGAAGCGCTCAAGCTCAAAGCGCAGGTTCTCTTCGATGTCTTCGCGTCGCTCGCGCAAGGGCGGAAGACAAAAAGACCACGTCGAGATCCGCGCCAAGAGGTCATCGCGAAAGCGTCCCGCCTGCACTTCGACACGCAGATCACGGTTGGTCCCGCACACCAGCGCAAACCGCGAGTGCACGGGCGTGTCTGCACCCACCGGAAAAAACCGCCCCTCTTCGATCGCGGTCAACAGCACGGCCTGCTCTTCGAGCCCAAGCTCGCCGACCTCGTCGAGAAACAGCATGCCCTCGTCCGCGGCCAGCAAATAGCCTTTGCGATCGCGCTCTGCGCCCGTGAACGCCCCGCGCTTGTGGCCAAAGAGAGCGCTCTCTCGGAGCGCCCCACGCAGCGTCGCGCAGTTGACCTCGACAAGCGGACCATCGAGCGCGCCACGTGCCTTTCTAAGCGCGTAGATCCTGCGCGCCAGTGCGCTCTTGCCCACGCCCGTCTCGCCCCACAGGAGCAGCGGGACGGGCGGCCCCAGCGCCGCGCGCTCAAGCGACGCGATGAGCCCCGCGAAGACCTCGGAGCGCGTCTCGATGCCCATCTTGAGCAGCGACTGCCCTTCGAGCTGCTGGGTGTGTCTTCGCCGCGCGATGGCCGGATAGCGCGAGAGATCGAGGTCCACGATGTCGAGGGGGCCCGGGGGACCGTCGCGTTTTCCGGGGCGGGTCTGCACCAAGCGCGCGGGAGCAAAACGCTCGCTGACGAGCAGGTACCAGACGATCTGCATCACGTGTGTCCCAGTCGTGAGGTGCACGTAGTACTCGCAGCGGTCGTCCCAGGTCTGCGCACGACAGAACTCGTAGAAGCGCTCATAGACTTCTTCGAAATCCCAGGGATTTTCTAGGGGAATGGGCACCCTCTCGACCTGCACCGACGGCGCGAGCTTCTTGAGATCTCGCACGAGCGCCACCGCATACTCAGAGGTCTTGTCTTGCTCGAGCACGATCAGCCGGTCGACCGCGAGGAGGTCTGGCCGTCGCACACACTGCAGCGTCGGTCGCCACTGGCCCGGGGCGTCGAGCTTGGCCCCCAGCACCGAGATCATCACGCGCTCACGTGTCTTCATTAAGATAGAAAGATATATCGATACAGATATACTAAGTGATTTTTCTCTGCATTTTTATGCTGATGAGGCTCTGGCATGGTCCGTGAAGTGAACTCTGGCATCAACGCGGCTCGAAGGGAGCACGCGGTGACACGAAAGGCAGAGCGACCATGAAGATCCACACGACCCCCAACCAGAAGAATGTGCGCATTTTTGCAGAGAATCTCGAGGCCAGCGCGCTCGCGCAGATCGAGAACATCGCGATGCTTCCCTCGATCGTGGGCGACCTCGCGTTGATGGCCGACGCGCACACGGGCAAGGGTGTGCCCATCGGGACGGTGTTTGCGACCGAGGATCTCGTGGTGCCCGATGTGATCTCAGGAGACATCGGGTGCGGGATGGTGCTGATGAAGACCACGCGCCGCGCCGAGGAGCTCAACGCGCGTTCGGTGCGCCATTTGCTTCAGAAAGTGAACAACCGGGTCTGCAAAAACATCCACCATCACGGGTCGAGCGAGCTCACCGCGATGCTGCCCAGCGTTGTCGACCGCGCAGAGCCCGTGGTGGCCAAGAGCGCTGAGCGTGCCGCGCGACAGCTCGGGACGCTCGGTGGCGGAAACCACTTTATCGAGCTTCAGCGCGACGAAGAGGGCATGTTGTGGGTGATGGTTCACTCGGGATCGCGTGGTCTTGGCCAGGCGGTCAACGGGTACTATCACGACGCTGCGTTGGCGCTCTGCGAGCGATTGGGCGCGAGTTATCCTCAGGGATTTCCCTATCTATTGGTAGACACCGACGAGGGCCGAGGGTACTTGGCCGAGCAGGCTTATTGCTTGCGTTATGCCGAGGCGAACCGTGAGCTCTTGCGGCGCGCGTGTGAAGAGAGCCTGCGCGAAGAGATCGGTGATTTTGAGGTCTCGCTTGTGGTCCAAACGCATCACAACTTTCTCTCGAAAGAGCGCTGGGACGATCGTGATGTGTTTGTCCACCGCAAGGGTGCCGTCGCGGCCCCCGCGGGCGCCTTCGTGACCATCCCTGGCTCGATGGAAACATCCAGCTTTTTGTGCCGCGGAACAGGCTCTGCGCTCTCGCTCGGTTCGGTCTCTCACGGGGCTGGGCGCGCCAAGAGCCGCGGACAGATGACCCCCAAGGTCTATCTCAAGGACGACAACGGTGAGGTGTTTCGAGACAAGGGCGGCTACGCGCGTGTCGATCGCCCCGCGACGGACGAGGCGCGCCGCGTCGCTGCAAAAGAGATGATCCTCGAGATGGAAGCCAAGGGGATCACATTGGTCACGCACGACACCACCGGCGTGATCGATGAGCGCGCGCATGGCTACAAAGACGTCACACACGTGATCAACGCGCAGCGAGAGCTGCTCGAAGTGGTCACCGAGCTGTGGCCCCTGGGTGTCGTAAAGGCGCCCAACTAAACGAGCGAATCACGGGAGAAATTCGGTGCTTCGCCGTCTTATATTTTCATAAGCTACTTTCGCGAGAGCAGATCAGGACACACCCTCGCGCGCACTGGTTTTTAACGAATGAACAATGATTCACAACGACGCGAAACACGCGAGGTCGTCGGACGCGTACTGATTAACCCACGAGGGTTTGGTTTTCTTGAGGTCGAGAGCGATGGCGAAGAGTCCCTGCGGGCTTTTATCGCGCCACCTGATCTCAACGCGTATCTCTTGGACGACGTGATCGCGGCCACGCTTGAGCAGAGCAAAGACGGCCGCTGGTCTGCACACAACCTGCAGCTCTACGAGCGCCCACGGACCGAGCTCGTGGGCGAGGTGGTTCAGCGCCGCGGGGTCTTCTCACTGCGGGTCGATCGCGAGGTGAGCAACACCGATTGGCCGCTGGATTCACGAGGTCAATCGCTTGTCGTAGGCGAGACCATTGTGGCCCGCATTCACGACCGCACCGCGGTCTTGTTGCGCCAACTTGAGGCCGACGACGAGCCCTCTCTCGCGAGGGTCATCGCGCGACACCGTATCGCCACCGAGTGGAGCCCGCAGGCCCTCGCCCAAGCCCGCACGCTCTGCCAAAAGCCACACACGCTAGGGCACCGTCGGGATCTTCGCGACGTGCCAACGGTCACCATCGACGCCCCCAGCACGCGGGACATCGACGACGCCATCTCGGTGATCGCGGCCGACCGCAGCGGCGCGCTCCGGTTGCTGGTCTCGATCGCAGACCCGAGTGACTTTATCGCGCAAGACAGCCCGCTCGATCGCGAGGCCGAGCAGCGCGCGACGAGCACTTATCTCGCAGGCCGAACGCTGCCGATGTTGCCAGACGAGCTGAGCTCAGGGCACCTCTCGCTGTTGCCTGGACTTGACCGCTGCGCGCTCACCGCAGAGCTGCGCATCGACGCCGAAGGGCACGTGATCGCGGTGGACGTGTACGAGAGTCTTATCTGTTCGCACGCGCGGCTGAACTACACCGAGAGCGCGGCCTTCTTGGACCACAACGAGGTGAGCGAAGCCATGGAGCCGGTGCGCGCGGCGATGCCGTGGTTTCGTGCAGCGGGAGCGCGCTTGGGCGCCGCGAGGGCGCGCCGCGGCGGGGTGCGCATCGCGCAGGACGAGGCCAAGATCACGGTGGACCCCGCGACGGGACAAGCGAGCGCGATTGAGGCCCACAGGCCCAACAGCGCACACTTGCTCATCGAGCGGTTTATGGTCGCGGCGAACGAGGCGATCGCGCAGTGGCTCACCGACCGCGGAGTGCCCGCGCTGCTGCGGGTGCATGACGTTCCGCGCGCCGACGTGGTGGGCGATCTCGCTGAAATCGCTGAGAATTTTGGCTACGCTGCGGGTTTCGGAAATGTGCTCACCCCGCGCTCGCTCGCGGCGTTTGACGCACAGATCGAGGGCTCTCCCATGGAGCCGGCGATCCGAAGTGTCTTGCTGCGCTCGCTGGGCCCTGCGCGCTATCAGGTGACCCCATCGCAGCACTTTGGGCTCGGCGCGCCGCTGTATCTGCACTTTACCTCCCCGCTGCGGCGCTACGCGGACTTCATTGTTCATCGCAGTATCAGAGCGTTTTTGCAGGGAGAACGTCGCTGGACCTACAACGATCCCGAGCTTGAGTCCCTCGCACAGCACATCAACGCCCGCGCACGCAACGCGGCCAACGCCGAGCGTGACCGACGCAAGATGCTCAACGCGCAGTACATGTCTGATCGTATTGGTCAGCAATTTAGCGCACGAATCACGCGCTTGCGCTCGTTCGCGATGGTCGCCCAGCTCGACGCGAGCTTCATCGAGGGGAGCATCAACGTCGAGAGCATGTCGGGCGGTCCCTACACTCTCGACGATCGAGAGACACATCTACGTGGAGAAACACGGACCTTTACGATCGGTCAGGCGGTCACCATCGAGGTGCTCTCGGCAGACACTGCCCTCGGTCGTGTTGAGTTTGCGTTGGTCAAATAGCCGAAGGGTTGCGCAGTGAGCGCGCGATCTCACGCATACCGTCCTCGAGCGTGATCTTGGGCTTCCAGGCGAGCTCAGCTTGCGCGCGGGCCGACGAGACCATCGCGTCGCGCATGAGAAAATTCACGGCTTCTTCGGTCGCAGGTGGCTCGCGACCGAGCAACCGCGCGCCACGGGCGACCATCGCGAACAGCGGGCGCAAGAGCGCTGCAGGCGCGGTGCGGACCTTGGGCACCCCGATCAGCGCGGCCAAGCGGGTGAAGTACTCGAGGTTGCTCGTGCGCACGCCGTCGGTGACGTTGAAGGCACGCCCCCACGCGTCGCGTGTGACCGCGGCGACGAGCGCGTCTACGAGGTTCTCGAGGTGCACGTGGTTGATCAAACCGCGCCCCCCGTCGGGAAGCACAAAGAGCCCCTTACGCAGCATATCCACAGGCCGAATCACCCACGGAACGCTCCCCACCCCGTACACATCGCCCGGACGAATGACCAACGCGCGCTGGCCGCGCTCAGCCGCCGCGAGCACCTCGTGATCGCTCCGTAATTTGGTCTCGCAGTACGCGTTGCCCTCGCCCCGAAACGGCCCCTCTTCGGTGACGCCCTCGGGATACGTAAACCCGTACACCATCACGCTCGAGAGATGGACCATCGCGACGCCGTGGTGAGCCGCTGCCGCGAGGACGTTGCGTGTCCCTCCGACGTTGATGCGCTCGTAGTGTGCGAAGTCACCGCCCTCGCCCACGACCGCCGCGGTGTGCACGACAAGCTCAGCCCCCTCGAGCGCGTTGCGCACGCTGTCGCTCGAGCACACGTCGCCGACCTCAGCGAGAACACCCTGCGATTTTGCACGCAAGACTGCATTCTTAGACATGTCGAGCCCGTGCACGATCGCGCCCATCGCGGAGAACCGACGTGCCAACGCCAAGCCAATAAATCCGCCCACGCCCGTGAGAACTACCTTGCGCCCGTTGAGGTTCATCAGGACGCCGAGCGTGCACCACAATGCGCGCGGCGCACAGACGCTGCGTGGGCCTTAGGCGGTCGGGTGTGTCCGTCTACGACCGCGTCGCGTCGAGTCGCCACGCGCGGCACAGGCGAGGAGCGTGCGACCGAGGGCTTTTTCGTCCGCTGTGAGTCCGCGGTCGAGCACGGCAGCCATCGCGTTTGCGCTGCCAAAGCGCTCGGCGGGGTCCATCGCGAGCGCGCCATCGATCACCCGCGCGAGCGCAGTGGGCATGCCTTCGCGGGCTCTCTCGGCGCGTGGGCGGGGCGCGTGGAGGTAGGCGTGTGTGCGATCGCTCGCAGAGACTAGGTCGGCCAAGAGCCTGCGACCCGCGATGATTTCCCAGAGAACGACCCCGAGGGCGTAGAGATCGGCGCGCGTAGAGTGAGGTCGACCTGCGAGGACCTCGGGGGCGAGGTAGCCGAGTTTTCCGACCGTGGTGCCTGGGGTTGTCGTGCGAGCAAACGTGAGGGCGCGCGCGAGTCCGAAGTCTGCCAAGCGCGAGACACCCGACGAATCGACGAGCACATTTGCAGGCGAAAGATCCCGATGCAGCACCGGGCCCACCTTGCCTCGGGTCGCCCGTCCATGGTGCAACGCGTCGAGCGCATCCAGCACATCCAGCGCGAGCATCGCGGCCGCGAGGGCGGGCAAACTGCGCGAGGGCGCGACGAAGTGTCTCGCGCTCACGCCATCGACCCAATCGAGCGCCAAGAACGGGCCCTGTTGGTCGACTCCGTGGGCGAGGTACTGCACGACCTTCGGGTGCGAGAGCGTGGCGTGCACGCGGCATTCGTCATCAAAGAGCCGCAAGATCTCGGTATTGGACGACAAGTTGGGCAGCACGCGTTTGACAGCGACCGAGCGCCCTGTGGTCTGCGCACGACCGCGAAATACCGCAGCCATTGCGCCAGATCCTGCGCGCTCAAGGCTCACAATGGGCTCGTCTCCGATCCATACGGCGTCGGCAATACTCACAACGTCGCCCTTAACAGCTCTGCGAGATTTTCTGCAAATGACCTGCGGACCCTGCACAGACGTCGCACGCTCGATCGTGGCATGCTCACTTCAAGCGATGATCACCAAGACACTCCGCAACGCACACTTCGCGCTCTTGCTTTGCACCGCCTTCACTGCATTCGCGTGTCGAAAGCCCGCGAGCGATCACGCGCCCGCTGCGCCCGCTGCACCGACGGCGTCTGCAAATGAAGCGACCGTTGCGCCGGGCCAGACGCTCACGGTCCACGTAGATGGCTCGGGCTATCACCCTGCGCGGGTGATGGCCACGGCCGGCTCGGACATCACACTGTCGTTTGTGCGCACGACCGATGAGAGCTGCGGGCAGGAGCTTAAGATCCCGTCGCAGAATCAGACGTACACGCTGCCGCTCAACCAACCTGTACGTGTTGCGCTGCAGGTGCCCGCGAGCGGCGAGCTGGGTTTTACGTGCGGCATGGACATGTACCGTGGGGCAGTGGTGGTCCGCTGAGTTATGGGCTGCAATGTCACCGTGCGAGTTTCTCGATGCGATCCTGCAATCTTAGCTGCTATGGAAAATCTGTTATCGCCACCTTCCGTGATTGTGGGATAGGTTGTTGTCTGTTCACTCACTAATTTCTGAACGTCCTTCACGAGAATTTACGCACGCATGGTTGGTCGCACCTTCGTCATCGGAGACATCCACGGTGAGCTCGCGATGCTCGACCAACTGCTGGGGCAATTTCCTGAGCTCGAACCAGAAGACACCCTGCTTTTTCTCGGAGACTACGTCGATCGTGGGCCGGACTCACGGGGTGTGGTCGCGCGGGTTCGCGAGATCGAAGCGACGGCCAAACACAAGGTGGTCGCGCTCCGTGGCAACCACGAAGACCTCTGGATTGACTGCTACGAGCGCACGCCGCATTTGGGCTTTTTGCTCCCGCGCGCAAACGGTTGCCCTGACACGTATCGATCGTTTGTGGGCGGAGAGCGATTGCCGCTCGACTCAGGGCTACCGCACGACGAAATCGCGCAGATGTGCAACGTGCGCGGCTGGTTTCCTGCAGACGTCCTGGAGTGGTTTAAAGCGCGCCCGTGCTGGTACGAAGACGAGCACGCGATCTACGTGCACGCGGGTCTCGACGGTGACGTCGATGACTGGAAGCACCCGCGCGACGGCCGTGAGCCACCCCTGCTCTGGATGCGCGAGATCAGTTTTTACCGAACATACCGCGGAAAACGCGTGATCTTTGGCCACACCCCCGTCACCGAGCTCCCCATCGATCACCTTGGGCTGATCTCGCGATGGCTCGATGATCCGGGCGATGTCTGGGAGCGCGGGGACCTTATTGGCCTCGACACTGGCGCGGGCAAAGGCGGACACCTGAGCGCGATCGAACTACCCTCTGGGCGCATCTACGAAGGCCGCTAGCGCGCACGCGTGCGAAGGTGTAGACCTCGCGATGGTCTTGTGATTTCGCTAGCGCTTCTTCGATTCATCGCCCTGTCACTCTGCGCGGGGCTGCTCTTCGTCGAGCACGTTCGATTGAGCCGTAGAGTGGTCTCACGTTGGCCGATCTGGGTGCCCTTTGCGCCGATGGTGCTTGCTTGGCGACGCGGCGAGCGCATCACGGCGGCGATCAGCGCATCCCTCGCGCTTGGGTACGGGCTGCTCTTGCTGTGGCCTTAGGGACCTCACGCATAGACCGAACGAACTGGATTTTTGCTTAGAAATTCACGAACAAGGTCACGCACCCGGTCGGGCTGCTCGACGCTCGACAGGTGACCCGCGTCGGCCATGAGCGCGTGTTGCGCGCCGACGATGCCATCGACAATGCTCTTGCTGTGCGGGGCGGGCAGGGCGCGATCTGCGCCGCCCTCGATCACCAGCGTGGGGCACGTAATACGCTTGAGCTGCGGACGCAGATCCGTGCGATTGGCCACGGCGTCTACCGCGTAGAAGAGCCCACGACGGTCCATGGATTTCCACCGGTCTTTGAAGCGCTCGACCTCATGGGGTGCGCTGCGCATAAACGTCTCAGAGAACATCAACGGCACCACGGTCTTGGCCACTGGCTCAGTCACGCCCACTGCGAGCACCGATGCCGCGAGAGCCATGTACTTCGCGCGGTTAAAAGCCGACTCGCGCGCTGCGCTGCTGTTGAGAATCACCAGCGCATCGACGCGTGAACGGTAGTGAATCGCCGCACGCATCGCGGTAAATCCACCCTGCGAGAGACCCACCATGGTGGCGCTACGAACCCCTGCGTGATCGAGGACTGCAACAGCATCTTGGGCTTGGTCTTCTTGGGTAAATCGCTTGCTGGGCGCGCTGGAACGACCATGTCCCCGGAGCTCTAAATGCAGCACCCGGTGGTCGTGCGCGAGGTCCTGGGCGAGGTGAGCAAACATCGCGGCGTCGCACAAAAGACTGGGCATCAGCAACACGCAGTGTGCGTCACGTGGGCCAAGGTCGTCGTAGTGAAGTGTGCACGTAGAGCGCTGAACCAGAGGCATGGTGCAGAGCTTTATCGCGTTGTGCCGCTCAGTACAAAACGCGCGTACGGATGTCTGTCGTGAGCGCTGCGATGGCCTGCGCGACCGATTGCGCGACGTCTTTCTCGATGTCCATCACGAGATAGCCGATGGCGGCGTCCGTCGAGAGCACCTGTGAAGCGATGTTGGCGCCGAGCTCAGAGACGATGTTGTTGATGTCACGGAGCACACCCGGGACATTGCGATGGACGTTGAGCACGCGATGCGTCCCTGACGAGGGCGGCATCTCGATTTGCGGAAAGTTCACTGCGCCCGTGGTCGCTCCATTGCGCACGTATTTGAGCAACGAGCTGCCCACTTCGACGCCGATCGAGGCCTGGGCTTCGACCGTTGAGCCTCCGATGTGCGGGGTCAAGATCACGTTCGAGAGCCCACGAAGCGCCGAGACAAACCCATCAGAATTGCTCTCGGGCTCTTCGGGGTAGACGTCAACAGCGGCCCCCGCGAGCTGCCCCGACGCGAGCGCTTGCGCCAACGCAGGGATCACCACCACGGTGCCTCGGCTCGCGTTGAGCAGGTAGGTGCCTTTGCGCATGTACGCGATCTCTCGCTCGCCGATCATCTCGTGTGTCTGTGGCGTCGCGGGCACGTGCAGCGTGACAAAGTCACTCTTGCTCATGAGCTCTTCGAGAGAGGTCACTGCGTGGTTGTTTCCCATGGGGAGTTTGGTCGCGACGTCGAAGAAGAGCACACGAAGCCCGAGCGCTTCGGCCAGGACGCCGACCTGCGAACCGATGTGGCCGTAGCCGACGATTCCTAGGGTTTTTCCGCGGACTTCGAAGCAGCCTTGCGAGACCTTTCGCCACTGACCAGCGTGTACTTCGCGTGAGCGATCCCCCAGCTGGCGCGCGAGCGCGACGACCTCGGCCACGATCAGCTCGGCCACCGAGCGCGTGTTGCTAAACGGCGCGTTAAACACCGGGACGCCCAGCGCGTTGGCCGCCTTGAGGTCCACCTGGTTGGTCCCAATGCAGAAGCACCCCACGCCAAGCAACCCCGGCGCGGCCGAGAGCACCCGCTGGGTGAGCTGCGTCTTGCTGCGGATCCCCACGAGGTGCGCGCTCGCGATCCGCGCGCAGAGCTCGTCTTCTTTGAGCGCGCCGCTGACTGCGTCGACGTCAAAGCCCTCGTTCTTCAGCAAATCTACAGCTGAATGATGAATGTTCTCTAACAAGAGCACACGCAAGGGTCCGTCCGCGCGGTGCAGTTCACTCAGTGTCGGCGTGTAGTCGGTCATCGTGGGCACAGCGCATAACACACTCGCGCGCCTGCAGGTGTGAGCGCCCCCCGAGGGCTCTGATGGGGCCCCAAAATCCATCGAATTCACTGTGACAGACAATGTCCTCATGCAATTGCGTGCTCTGCCTAACTAGGTCACGATGGATCTTGTCGATGAGCACCGAGACCATGCAAAAACCCACACAACTTCAGGATCACGGGGCCGCCAACGCGCGTCCCTTGGCCGAGCCTACCCGAGGGGTCCTCGCTCGCTACCAGAGCGCGGGCCTCTCGCGTGAAGTCCTGTGGCACGAGAGCGGTCTTGAGATGACCCAGCGCTTGCTCGCCACGCTGGCGACCCAGCTGCGGCAAGGGACTCCGGCAGCGCTCGCGCTCAACCTCGCGCTCGAAGACAGCTACACACGCACCCATGCCCCCCCTGCGCAGCGCGAGGGCTGGATCGCGTGCGCGCTCAGTGCGCTGTGCCGCGACCTCGCACGCGAAGCGCTGAGCGCTGGGTCCGAACACGCCATGGCACACGCGCTGATGGACCTGCGGCCGCTGCTCAGAGCTTCGCGAGAGAGCATCGCGCAGACGCTGCCTGAGAGCGCCAGAGAGCCTCTTGTGAGCGCAGCAAGACGGGTGCTCGCCGAGATCCACGAGGTCGCTCTCGCGACCGATGGCGTGCCTCCAGTGGCCTCTTCGCTCTTTGGCCACCTGCGACACGGTGTCTCGCAGTTGCGAACGCACGAGACCATGGCTGCGATCGCGCAGGCCTCGGTCCTGCGCGCCGATCGCGCCGAGCACAGTGATACCGAGGGCGCGTGGGTTCGCGCTCCGCAGCCGGTGCGCGAGGCCGTTGTCACCGCTGCCCTCTGCGAGGGAGCGCTGGCCCTGGCCCGCGCGAGCGCTCGAGAGTGGGCGCGCACACCCGAGGCGAGCCTCGCGCTCGCCCGATGTGCAGTGGCGCTCTTGGGCGCGGCCGCGACGAGCCACACATGGCTCTTGAGCGCCCACACCCCCGAGCCCACCGGGACACCCACTGCAACGGCCACTGCGCGCACGACACACAGCGCGTTGGCGAGTGTTTCACCTGAGATTGTCACCGAGGCAGCGATCGCCTCCCCATCCCCCATTGGCACGGAGTCCACCATGAGTCAGCAAAGCAACCCAGTCAGCCCCGCGCGCAAAGCACCCCAGCTTCTTGAGACCCTCGAGCACGACGCACAAGACGCAGCGTGGCGCTTGGCGGGCTCTCAGTTTGTCAAGCTCATGCGCGACCCCCTGGTGGGGCTGCTCTCGCGCCATCTTGCACCAGGCGACGAGTCCATGCGCGGGCGAATCGCGAGCTTTTTGGACACCGAGCTCGGCACCTCGCTGCTCTCGGCGATGCTCTCGGCGGCCCTCGGCTCGTTGCCTCGTGCTGCGGGCCCGGTGCCTGACCGGCTCGCGCGCGAGCTGCGGGTGCGTGCGATGACCGACGCGGGCGACGTGGTCGCAGATTTGGTCATGGGGCCGCTGCGCCAAGTGATGGCCCTCTATCTTCAGGATCCCTCGTTTGTGGGCGCGATCGCGCCCTCCCTCGAAGCGCCTCGCGCGGTCGCGCAGAGCGAGAGTGTCGCGATGGCCAGCGAGCACACGGTCGCGCGCTGAGACCTCACGGACCGACGGGGTGGGCGGCAAGATTGCCGAGGCGATCCCAGAGAAATTCGCACGGCAGCGCGGAGAGCGTGTGCCTAGATGTGCAGTGTTTTCACGGGGTTTTCGCGTCACGCTTGGTGACGGCGACGGGAGCGCCTCGGACGAAGCTGCGATCGAGAGCCACACACTAGCGTGGTGACGCGAGGAGGTGTTACACCGGCAACCTCCTCGAAGATCTCGCTCATGGCCAAGTCACCCCAAGACAAGCACGCGCACATTCTCGAGCTCTTAGAGCGCGGGAGTGTCTACATCCATCTGGACCCACGCCGCCCTGGGGTCTCTGTGCCGCAATGGCTACGAGATCGACATCAGCTCGTGTTGCAAATTGGTCTGAATTTTCCAATTCCAATTCGCGATCTCGAGATCGACGACGAGGGCGTGCGGTGCACGCTGTCGTTTAACCGCCAGCCGACGTTCTGCGAGCTCCCCTGGACCGCCGTGTACGCGCTCGTGGGGGACGATGGTCAGGTGACCGTTTTTCCGGGAGAGTTGCCCTCGGAAATGTCCGGGGAGCAAGACAGCAAAGAGCTCGGCGCACCACAAGCAGTGCGCACACGCAAGCCTCCCAAGGACAAGACTGCGACCCCTCGCAAGAAGCCCTCGCCCGCGCTTGAGCTCGCCCCGACCCCGTTGGTCCTCGACGAGAGCCCCGCGATGCAGGCGGCTGTCGCGAGCGAGAAGCCCAGCCTGCACAGCGAGCCATCCAGCGCGAGTGACGACGCGCCCAAGCGCTTGACCCGGAGCGGTCGAGAGGTGCCCGCGTGGCTCCGCGTGGTCAAATAGCGAATGATTGCAGGGAGTTAGCCGCGAAGCCTTGAGCGCTCTGGGGGGCAAACGACAGAGCATGGCTTGTGCGTTGCTCGTCGCGGGAGGGGTTCAGCTCGCGGGCTCGTCGAGGTCTTCGGCTAGGTAGGCCAAGATCACTTCGTCGAGTGACTTTTCGCTCATGAGACCATCGCCAAAGATGTTGGCTGGGGTCCCTTCGGGCTTGCCGCGAAACGAGCTCAAGATCTCAGGGGATCTCACCGCTTGGTAGTGGCCGCTGGCCCCTGTGGGGCGCGCTGGAGGCGAGGACGGGCGCACAGGCGTCGCGGTCGCGGTCGCGCGCAGGGAGGGCAGCTGAAGAGCAGGGCGGCTCGCGGTCCCTTGGTCTGCGCTGGGTGCTGGGGGCAGCGCGCTCGCAGGACTCGAGGGAGGCGCTGGCGCGGGCTCACTCGGGGCCGAGAGCGCCTGGGACACCAGGTCGCCGCTCACCGATGGGCCAGCTTTGTCCGGGACGCTCGCATCGAACAAGTGATCAAACTGGCCGTCACGCAGGGCAATGAACATCGCCTTGTGTTGATCCTGCATGATTTTTTTCACCAAGACGGCCATGTCTGGCACGCCCACGAGCTCGCTGTACGTGGTCTTGGTGCTCTTGAGAATACGGCCGCCATCTGCGAACAGATGCGTCATGACGTGCGGGTGATTGACACCCGAGTCCTCGGTCTGGATATGAAACACCCTGCCCTTGTGGCGGACATTGGTGTTGTATCCAAGGAGCGGTGATGGACCCTTGGTCATGGGACCCACGACGATACCACGGAGATTGCCGCGGTAATCAATGAAGCTACGCCGAAGCAGCGATCCTTGACGATTGTCCCGGGAGGCACTGGGCGCGCGCAAGGTGCGAGTTTGAAGATCATGGTTTGCTCAGCGAGTCGATGCGTTTGGCCAGCTCATCAAAGCGGGGCGAGTTGCCTTTGGAGCGCGCGAGCATCAGATGCATGCGGGCCGCTTTAAAATCATTGCGGTCGAGCGATTCGACGGCTTTGTCAAAGAAGGCGCGGGCAGCTGGAGGGATCGCGGCGTCGACGATTGTGGCGTCCCCTTCGGCGAACATTTCGTCAGGGCTTAGCCTGAGCGCGCCGCGGCGACGTGCGGCGTCAAAGCGCGCGCGGAGGGTAGCGTGCATCAACACACGGTAGGCCTCGCTTCCGCGCTTAAAGATCTGCAGGGCGTAGGACTTTTGCTCGGGTTCGTCCTGAAAGCGGTCTGGATGATAGTGCAGCGCGAACAGATGAAACGCATCGCGAATTTGCTCAGAGTCTGCGTTGTCAGCCACGGACAAGAGCGCGTAATAGTCCAGCGTCTCGAGCTGACCGAGCGTATCGCGCACCGTAGAGTCGTCTGCGTCGGTCATGGTGTGAGTGTCCTGCTGCCCTGAGAGCGCAGCGCTCAATTGCGTTGGCGTTGGGCCATGTCAGCGGTCTGTCCCGCTGTTGGCATCGTCAAGAGGTTGATCCGCGCCTCAGTGCTGATGCCCGTGAGGGTGTCACGTGCGCGGACCTGGAGGGTCCCATCGGCGTCGAGCTCGAAGGTCACTTCGATGGTGACATCGCCACGATTTGCAGGGCGAAGACCTGAGAGTTCTAGCTCTCCGAGGGGCTGATTTTCACCAAATCGGGCAGACTCACCCTGCGCAATCCGGATGCGGACCTCTTGCTGGTTGTCGTACGCGGTCGCAAACGCGCGGGTCTGCTCGAGCGGGATGGTGGAGTTGCGAGCGATCACAGTCTGGCTCAACCCACCGACGGTCTCGACGCGGAGGCTCTGTGGGGTCACGTCGAGCAAGAGCGGCGTGTGCGCAGGGGCGTCAAAGCGGGGGGCGTTGGGGGCGGGCATCGTTCCCATGGGGCGCGTGGGCGCCGGCATGGGGTCGGGCAACGGCGGCAACGTGGCCTGCGGCGGCGCGTAGGGCGCGGGAGCGCTGGACTGGGCAAAGGGCAGCGGGGCTCCTGTACCTCCGGAGGCGCCCGAAGGGGGCAGGGGCTTGAGGGGAGCGGTCGCGACCGCCGACTGCAACGCGGCAGGGGGCGTGTACACTGCAAACGGCGCAAGCGGCGGCGCAAGCGGCGGCGCTGGTAGCGGATCGAAATCCGGCATCGGGAGCAAGGGAGGCGCGGGCTCGGCGTCAAAACCGAGCTCATCCGCCGAGAGCCCCTTCGAGGACATGAGCATCGAGCCCGGCTCGGTCTCAAACGTCGCGGTGTGCACCTGGCTACGTAGGGGCGGCGGGGGTTGCGCGATCGAAGGGGTTGGCGGCGGCGGCGGGGTCGCGGCGATCATCACGGCTGTGCGGCGGCCCACTGCGTTTGCCGAGGCTGGCGTGGGCGGAGGCAGCGGAGGGGGCGCGAAGGGAGCGGGGGGCGTGAAGGCGCGTGGGCGACTGGGGACCGCGGCAGGGAGGTCTTCGTCAGCCTCGGTGATGAGCGTAGAGATGCGCTTGAGTGTCGTGACGCTCTCGGGCGGCTCCTCGAAGGATGGCGTCGACACGAGGCTTGGGAGGTTAGCGCCGATGGAAGGTTGCGTGCGGATCGCCGAGGTCGCGGGGAGCCCAGGGGGCTGAGCCCCGCCGAGTCCTCGGGTGTCTACCGATGGAAACGTCGGCAAATTCGACTCGATTTTGGCTTTGTCTGAGCTTCCACTCACGCTCGGTGGCTTGGGCGGCGACATCGCCGGCAGGTCACTGAGTGCGTTGGGTGGGGCGCTTCGAGCTGACGGCCCCATCGATGCGGTGGAGGTGCGCGGACGCAGCGCCGGCACCGCCACGGGCATGTCGGTAAGCTTCGGTAGCTTGGCTTCGATGCGTGAGGACACCTTGGGGAGCAGCTCGCTCGAGGCCCGCATGGAGGTCGGCTCGTCGCCGTAATCGTCCATAATCGCAGGAAAATCACGGACCTTGGTGTTATCCAACTCGTCGTCGTCGAAGTCCGTCGCCAGGGGCGGCTGGGACTGTCCGGTCGACCATGAGAGGTCTCCAGTGCGCGGGGGGGCGATGCTCGATGAAGCGCCATGAGGGGCCGGCGGGGGGGTCGCAGCCGAGGAGTGCGTGATCGTTCGGGTGCGCATCCGTGGCGTGGGCGAGCTGGGCGGCTGGGCGGCAGGGCTGACCTTGGGCAGGTCTGAGTGCCCTTCGCCGAGCGACGAGACAACGGCTCCGAGGCCTTGGGGCTCGGTGGTCATTCGACCGCGCTGTACGGGCGCGGCGGGCAACGCGACCGAGGGCGCCGCGTCGAGGTCCAGGTCGATCTTGACGGCAGGCAAACCGCTGACTGAGAGGGCCGCGGGCGCTTGCATCCGAGGGATGGCTGGGAGGTCTGAAAACGTCCCGCCAGGGCTGCCTTGGAGAGCCGGGAGATCCGCGACCGAGGCAGGTCTAGGGGCTTCGCCGCCGAAGACGGCAGTGCCCGCCACAGGGCTACCGTCGGGGCGCCGGAGAGCAGGCAAGCTCGTGTTGGACTGGGCCAAGTTGGGATCCAGTCCGTATGCGGGCGTGCCCATGGGCGGACGCGGGGGAGTGCCTCGGGCGGCGTTGACGCTTGGGTCTGTGGGCGCTGGGGCTCCGGGGGCAGCGCCGCCAAAGATCGAGGACGCGTAGGCTGCGCCAGAGCGCCCGGGCGAGATCGCGGGGAGCGCGGATTCGGAGATGGACGGAGAGCGCGGCGCGACGGGCTGTTTGAGCAGCGCGTTGGCGTCTTGGTCGCTCGCGCTGGCGCCTGGAGGGGGCGCGGAGGGGAGCTTTCCGGAGCGCGAATGGCCGGTGATTTTAGTGCGTTTTCCGCCGAGAGCTTCGGCCAAAATCGCGGCCCCTGTCGCGACGACGGTCTCGGGCGGGAGCGCGGTGTGCGGCTCGGCTTTGAAGAAGTCTCGGACGGCTTTGCGCACGAGGGGCATCTGCGAAGAGCCCCCGACAAGAATCACTGCACCAAAATCAGCGGGCTTGAGTCCGGCGAGCTTGAGCGCTTCGGCGCACACGTCGATCGTGCGTTGCACATAGGGCTGGGCGACCTTTTCGAACTCTCCGCGGGTCACCCGCGTGCGAAATTCGAGCGCACGCCCGCCAGGGCCCGTCGCGATATTCGGGATGCGAATTTGCGAGGATTCCATGCTCGAGAGGTCGATTTTGGCTTGCTCCGCAGAGGCCCTCAGGATCTCGAACACGCGTCGGTCTTTGACCGCGTCAATCCGAAGCGTCTTGGTGGCGGCGTCCGCGAGCCCCTCGGTCATCGCGAGGTCAATGTCATCGCCGCCCAAGAACGTATCGCCGGCGGTGGCGAGGACCTCGAAGACGTTTCCAGAGAGCTCGAGCAGCGTGACGTCAAAGGTACCGCCACCGAAGTCAAAGACGGCGATGCGCTCACGGGTTCCGCGGCCGTAGCCGTACGCGAGCGCGGCGGCGGTGGGCTCGTTAAGAATTCGTGCGACGTCAAAGTCAGCGATTTGCCCCGCAAGCTTGGTCGCGCTGCGCTGGAGCTCGTTGAAGTTCGCCGGGACGGTGATCACCGCGCGCCCGATCGGTTGTCCCAGCGCGGCCTCGGCGACACGCCGGACCTCGCGGAGCACCAGCGCCGAGAGCTCAGGGAGCGTGTGCGTCCCTGCGCGTGTGCGCACGAGCACCGCTTGGTCAGGGCCGCGCTCTAAGCGAAACGCAAACCGCGCCGCGGCACGCCGGACTTCTTCGGTGTCAAACGGGCGCCCCATCAGGCGTTTGACCGAAAACACAGTGTTCTCGGGGTCCATCGCCCGTGCGGCCTTGGCCGGTGCGCCGATCAACGTGCGTCCATCTGGACCAAACGAGATCACGCTCGGGACAAGCGCGAACCCCTCGGGGTTGGTTAGCACCCGCGGTTGTCCACCTTGTGCGACCGCAACCACTGAGTTGCTCGTGCCAAGGTCGATGCCCACTGCGACCGGATTGCTCATGACTGTTCTTCTCGCTCAACTTCAAACTGTACCGTGAGAGCCCGCTCAATGGCGTCAAGTTCGTCCGCAATCCAGCGTCGGACACTCGACTCAAAGGGCCACATAAAACCGTAATCTGGCCCAGCAAAACGCCGGACCATGTGCGCCGCGACGGCCGGGCTGCGGGCTGCCTCGATCCCCTCGCGCTGCGCGATGCATCGCAACGAGACCGCGTAGGCTTCCCACTCCAGCCGCGCGCGTCCATAGGCCAAGCCCATCGGAAACGGGAGCAAGAGATAGATCAGCGCCATCAAGACCCAGCCGAATCGCTCGAATTGCGCCACATGGACGAGCTCGTGCTCGAGCACTTCCCATCGGTCGCCTGCCGAGCGCTCGGCCCAGTCGCGAGGAACAAAGATCCCGCGACCGAGGGTAGTGACATATTCTGTCATGTACGATCGCATCCCTCCCAGGGTCACTACGCGCAGGGCCTGGTCGATCCAGCGCTGGTGCCAAAACCCGTCTTTTTGCACGATGCGCACGCCCATGGCCTCACATCGCGCGAGGGTCGCGGCGAGGAGCACTTCGGGTGTGATCAGGGCATTGGGAGAAGGCATGTCGAGTCAGTGAAGTGATCAGGGGGTCTAAAATGAGTGAGACGCGCGGAGCCAGGGCCAGACCGAGATGGGTCCGTACGCGAGCAGCGAGCGCTCGCCGCCGATGATTAACAGGCCGACATCTACGGCGCTCTTGCGGCCAAAGAGTCTGGCCCCGAGGAGGCCATAGGGCATCACGCGGGGCTGCGAATTTCCGAGCAGAGAGCGCAGGGCGGTGCGGGCGGCTTGCTCTTGCGCGAGCTCTCCCAGCACCACGACCTGGGCCAACAATTTGACGCCTTCGGTCACGCGCAGGTCAAACGACGCGTGCGCGAGTCCCCAGAGGCCGCCCAAGAGCGCGCGCTGGCCCACGTGGACGCCTACGTGCACGCCTCCGCCCTCACCGCCGACGGACAAGAGCGGCCCGGCGGCCCACCACGGACCGCCACCTCCCCAGGTGAATCCCAAGAAATCCGTAGCGCCCGGCCCCGGATGGATCGGCACCTGGGTCATCCCCCACAGCGCCAAGGCCCACGCGCGCTCTCGCACGAGCGCGACGCGCACATCGGCGCTGAGCCCGACGAGCGCAAACGGGAGCCCCACGCCCACGTCGACACGTCGATGGAGCCCGCGGCGCACCGCGACCCAGCCCAACAGCGAGCCCAGCTCAAGGGTGTTGTCGTGGGCGTAAGGGAGCCGGGCGGTGGGCATCGCGAAGGTGGCGCCTTGGGCAGGGTCGGTGGCCTCGGGCGGTCGGGACACGACGAGCTCTTGCGCGTCGAGTGGGCCAAACGCAGGGGGACGGTCGCTCTGAATTGGCGCGTTGGGCGGCGTGTTGGGCGGCGTCGGAGTAGACTCAGGTGCACGTGGGGGCAGAGGCAAGTCAGCGCGTGGGCGATCGGTCGGAGGCTGAGTCCACGGGACATTTTGCCCGAAGCCGCGCGCAGGGGCGCAGAGGCACAGACTGCCTACGACCCCCGCCAGGACGCTGCTCACACGAGATTGCACCAAGAACGCTCAGCACAATCATGCGCGATCTTAGGGATGCGTGGCAAAATTGCGGTGATCGTTAGGGTCGCGTGTGACCGTCGCCGTAGACCACAAACTTCTCTGCGGTGAGCTCGCGCAGGCCCATGGGTCCCCAGGCGTGCATGCGGCTGGTCGAGATTCCGATCTCGGCGCCGAGGCCGAGCTGACCCCCGTCGTTAAAGCGCGTAGACGCGTTGAGCAGCACACACGACGCGGTGACCTCGCGAAGAAATCGCTCGCCCGCGTCGGGGTCGCCCGTGACAATCGCTGCGGTGTGCTCGGAGCCATGCTTGGCGATGTGCGCGAGGGCTTCGTCGAGTGAGTCCACCACGCGCACCGCGAGATCGAGCGAGAGAAACTCGCGGTCCCAGTCTTCGGGCTCAGCCGGGACACACGCGATCTTCGAAGCGGTGAGCGCTGCGTGAGCTCGCGCGTCGCAGTGAAGCGTGACGCCCGCGTCGCACAACGCGCGCGCGATAAAAGCAAACGCGTCCCCGCTGTCTTGCAGTACGGCCTGGTGCACGAGCCAAGTCTCTGCCGCGTTGCACACCCCGGGGCGCTGCGTCTTGGCGTTGACTAAGATCGCGGCGGCCATCTCACGTGGGGCGCTCGCGTCCACAAATACGTGGCAAATTCCCTGGCCATGTCGGATCACCGGGACCCGCGCGTGCTCATCGACCATGGCCATGAGCGAGGCACCTCCGCGCGGGATGCAGAGGTCCACGAGGCCCGTCGCGCCAAGCAGCTCTGCGACACGCTCGCGTGAGGTGTCATCGATGAAGAGCACTGCGTCCATGGGCGCCTTGGCCTGGGCGAGCGCATCGCGGACGATCTTGGCGAGGGCGCGGTTGCTCTCGAGGGCCTCGCGGCCTCCGCGCAGCACCAGCGCGTTGCCGCTCTTGATCGCGAGGGCGGCACACTCGACGGTCACATTGGGGCGCGCCTCGTAGACCACGGCGAGCACGCCAAGGGGTACGCGTCGCTTGCAAATTCGCAGACCGTTGGGGCGCGTTCCCATCTCGCGGAGCTCTCCGAGGGGGTCCGCGAGCGAGGCTACATCGCGCACGCTCTCGGCCATCACGTGCACTCGCGCGGGGTCTAAGCGCAGCCGGTCGAGCATGGCCTCTCCCATGCCGCTCTCACGAGCGCGGGCCATGTCCTGAGCGTTGTGCGCGAGGATTGTGGACACGTTGGCGTCGAGCGCGTCAGCGATGGACTCGAGCACGGCGTCACGCTGTGGGCCGCTGAGGGTCGCGAGGACGCGGGATGCAGCACGGGACAGGACAAGGTTTTCGCGAATTGACATGGTAAACGAGGCCGGGACTGTGCGAGCGATCGGGGCATGTGACAAGTGCAGAGCGCGCGATGAGATCACCAAGCGCGAGAGAGCCATGTAGGATTTGGCGCAAAGGATCGTAAGGCGACGTGATGACACTTTTGAGCAGTCCGAGGCGGTTTGCACGTGGACTACGGAGCGCAGCGCTGGCGTGCGCGGCGCTGTCGCTCTCGTGTGCTCCGGGGACCGATTTTTTTATCTCGGTGCAGGGGATCCCAGGCGGGGCGTTTTTGGGAGCGTGGGTTTCGCCTGATGGATCGCAGGCGTTTTTGGCCGGAGGGCTCGTCGGTGTCGACCCGGCGACGTCGCCGGATCCCATGGCCATGGGGCGCTTGGTGCGCTATCGGCAGGGTCGCTTTGAGACGCTCTGTCGCACGCCCTCGGTGCTGTGGTGGGTCTTTGGCGTCGATGGGGTCGTGTTTGCGAGCGGCGAAGACGGGATGGTCTTGCGCTACGACGAGGCGCGTGGGTGCGTGCGTCTGCCCTTGGGAGGGAGCTGGCCGCGCGGGCTCCCGACCCTCTGGGGCGTGTGGGGACCGAGCGCAAATGACCTCACGTTTGTGGGCGGCAGCGCGCTCCCTGATGGCCCACGGGGAGTGCTCTTGCGCTACGATGGTGCTGCGTTTACGCAGGCGGTTCTTCCGTCGGCGATGCAAGACGTGAACCTCTACAAGCTCGCGCCCTCGGCCAGCGGGCTCTTTGTTGTGGGCGCGCGTGGGACCATCGCGCGGCGCCCTCTGGCGGGAGGAGAGTTTGCGATCGAGCCCGTCCCGAGGCTCGGCGGAGACGACCTGCTCTTCACGGTCGCGTGCCCGCAGACGGGCTCTGAGGACTGCATCGCGGTCGGAGGCGTTGGCATCGGGCGCGTGCTGCGGCGCGGCGCGGCGGGCGCATGGACCCTTGACCCGATCAGCGAAGAAAACGCTGGGCTCAATGGCGTATGGATCGGTACAGACCGGCGCGCTTTTATCGTGGGAAATCAGGGCACCACGTTGTTTACAGACAGCACCGGAGCGCAGCCCACGTTGCGTCCTCCGATGCCCGCGGTGCGTGATCCATTGCACGCGGTGGCGGGCGGTGGCGGGCTCGTGATCGCGGTCGGCGGCGAGCTCTTTGACTCGCGCCCCAGCCAGCGCGGGACGATCTTGCTGCGCGGGCCACAGCGCGGGGGCTTTGTCTTCGATGGCATGCCAGTCGCGTCTACGGGCGCGCTGAGAGAGGCACTCCCGTGAGCGAGAGCGTCGCGATACGTGCGAGGCTGATCGGTGATTTGTTAGACGAAATCCTCGATGAAATTGAGAGCGATCCCGCGACACGCTCGCTGATCCAGGTCGAGCGGCATCGACAGACGCGCGAGCTCGAGCGCAGGCTCGTCCTCCGAGATGCGCGGAGCCTCGTGATGGAAGCGCTGCAGGATTACTGTCGTGAGTTCGTCGAGCGCGCGGTGGCGCGGGACCTCTGCACGGTGGACTGGCTCGACAACGAGACCCGGCTTTTTTGCAACGAAAAGTGCGATGGCTGCAAGGGCTTAGGGACGGTCTCGGGCGATCGCGTGTGTGGCTGCGCGAGCCCTTGGCCAGGGTCGCTCTATCGTCTTGCGAGGATGCTCGGGTTGCCGCCGGCCAAGATCCTCGCGCAAGAGCGCATCGACCGTGGGCGCTTCAGAGACACGGTGGGCGTGGTGTATGTCCCGTCACTTGATGGGCAAATTCGCAGCGTGAGTCGCCCTGGCACGTTTGGGGATCTCAAGATGTGGGTGCTGCGTCAAGACCCCGCGATGCCCGGCGTGCGGTGGCCTCGGTTGGTGCGCTCGGCAGAGTAGCGCTTAGCTCCCCGCGGGGGTGAGCCACACGTAGCCCGCGAGGCCTTCAGAGACGTAGCCGCTGCCGATCGCGCTGTCGCGCTCGGCGGTCGAGGTTGTGTAGAAGTGATCCTCGCGCAAGACCAGGCGGTAGAGCGGCACTGCGCCGCACGCAGGGCTGGTCGAGATGAAGCCCATGGGGCCCTCGACACGCACGCCCTCGCACGCGGGGTCGGCAGTGTAAAAGTGCCAACCGGCGGGTGTCACGCAGCGCATAAACGGCACAAGCCCCGGCGCAGCGCCGCTGTAGAGATAGTAAAAATTCTCGTATTCGCGGCGAAAACCACAGCAAACAGACTCGGCAAGGCTCGTCGTGTAGAAGTGCTCGCCGGTGGACAAGTGCACCGAGCGGTGTACGCCCGTGCGGCATCCCGCGGTCTCGTCGCAGCGCCCGTCGCAGTTGTCGTCCACGAGGTTGCAGCTCTCTGCCGGTCGCAGCCCACAGCCGCCACAGTGGCTCGGGTCGGTGCGGGTGTTGACCTCGCAGCCGTTGCTTCCGTTGCCATCGCAGTCGGCAAAACCGGCGCTGCAGCTGCTCACGGTACACACGCCCCCGGTGCACGCACCCGAGCCATTGGCAAACGCACAGGCCCGCCCACATCCGCCACAATGCGTGGGTACTTCGAGGGATTGTTCGCACCCATCGCTCGCGCTCCCGTTGCAGTCTCCGAAGCCTCGGGCGCACGTCGCGACCCCGCATCGCCCCGCGGTGCACACCCCCGTCGATTGCGCAGGCGCACAGCGTTGACCACACGCGCCGCAGTGCTCGACGCTCGATTGCAGCGCTTGTTCACACCCATCGCTCGCGAGCCCGTTGCAGTCGGCGAACCCGGCCGTGCACCCCGCCAGCGCGCAGCGTCCAGCCATGCATGTGCCCATCCCGTTGGCCGGAGCGCACGCGCGACCGCACGAGCCACAGTTCGCGAGGCTGCTCGCGACGTCGGTCTCGCAGCCATCGTCGACGCGGCCATTGCAGTCGCCACGGCCGGCCAAGCAGGTCGAGTTGCACACGCCCGCGACGCACGTGCCCATCGCGCCCCCGAGGCCGCGGCAGGTGACATCACAGTCCCCACAATTTCGGCTGTCACGCTGCAAATCTACGCAGATTGTCCCACACAGGCGCAGCCCCGCGGCGCACAGCGCGGGCACCACGTCGGCCGACTGTGCGTCAAGAGGAGGCATGACGGCGACGTCGCCGGGGGGCATCACGCGGTCCATCGCGAAGCCGTCTTGCCCGAGCGCCGCGTCGGTCTGTCCGTCGCTGCGCACGACGTCGGGCCCGGCGGGATTGACACCGATCGCGCAGCCCGCGGACATGAGGGCCAGGACGCTTACGCGCGCACGCAGAGAGAGTACCGACGAGAGGCTCATGGGGAGAGATAGTAGTTTGCTCTTCGCGTGAGAAGCCACTGATCGCCGGGCGCGAGTGTGCGAGCATCGCTTTGGGCGACCATGCAACTTGACGCATCGGCTTACTACGCGCTGGGGGTCCCGTTTGCGCTGGGGGTGGCAGCCTGGGATCACCGCGCGTGTCGCAAGCGGGGTGAGCGTGGGTGGACCGCGAGCTCTGCGATTTCGCACCTGAGCACGAGCATGGGCGAGGTGCTCTTGGGGCTGTTTTTGGCGCCGTTTTTGTTTTGGATCTATGGGTTTGCGCTCACCCATTTTGCGCTCGTTCGGTGGGCGCCAGGCTCGGTGGCTCCGTGGGTGCTCGCGTTCTTGTTGGGTGACCTCTGTTACTACCTCAACCACCGCGCGGGGCACCGCGTAGGGCTGCTCTGGGCCGTGCACAGCGTGCATCACCAGAGCGATGAGTTTCACCTCGCGATCGCGCTGCGACACCCGTGGCTGAGCGACGTGTTCGCGTGGCCTTTTTACGCTCCGTTGCCCTTTCTTGGCGTGCCCCCCGAGCACTTCTTTCTCGCGATCTCTGCGATCTCGTACTACTCGCTCTCGATCCACTCGCACACGTTCGCGTGGCACGGGCTCTGGGCCTTTGTCACACCGCGGACACACCAGCTCCATCACTGCCAAAATCGCCCCTACGTGGGCCAAAACATGGGCGCGATGTTCACCCTCTGGGACCGCGCGTTTGGCACCCACCGTGACCCAGACCCCGCGATCCCGCCACGCTTCGGGACCGCGCGAGGCTACCAGACCCACAACGGCGCACGTGCTCAATGGCTGCCGATGCGCGAGCTTCTGTGGGTCGCTGCGCGAGCCCCCTCGTGGCGTGAGCGCGCGAAGGTTGTCCTTGGCCCGCCGGGTTATCTCCCGCCCGGGGTCACGCTGCCCGCGCCCTCTGTGGCCTCGCGCGACGACGAGATCCCGCTGCGTGTGCGCGTGTACGCGGTGTCACAGTTTGTCATCGCGTCCGTGTTTGCCCTGTGGATTCTCTGGTTTCGTGACCATCACAGCTGGCGCCTGCGCGCGCTCGGCACGCTGTGGCTTATGTGCACACTGTACACACTCGGAGCTCTGCTCGACCAAACACCACGCGCAAAGTCCCTCGAGCGCGCGCGGATTGCGCTCACCGCACTCTTGCTTGTAGGCTGGTATTTATCAGCACATTTGCGATTTTAAGTGAGCTGTCCGCCGCAGCTTGACCCGGTCCCCGCGGTACACCCGAAGCAGTGATTGCCCGTCGCGATCACGCGGCCCGCGAGCTTGTCCAACGAGACCGTGGCGAGCGTGGCCTGCTGCGCGTGTAGCTCGAGATCGAGCATCTGGTTAAAATCACAGTCAAACAAGCGGCCATCCCACGAGACACTCAGGGTGTTGCGGCACATGAGCGACGGGATGGTCGCGAGGTTAAACGCGCTCTCCAGCGCGCCCTGGTACTCGTCGTGCTGTCCAGTGCGCACGAGCCAGTCTTTGAAGCGGCGGATGGGCATGTTGGTGATCACGTAGAGCGCGTCAAACGTGATCCCGTGTTGGCTCTTGAGCTCTTGGCGGTACTGCCCTTCGAGGGCGCTCTGCGCGCCAGGGAGATAGGCCCCGACGGGGTTGTGCACGAGCGCGAGGGCTCGGTCTGCGCGCCCCTGACCGTAGCCCACAGCGTTGAGCGCGCGGAGCCCTGCGATGCTCTTGTCAAACACGCCGCGGCCACGTTGACGATCGGTCGCGTCTTGCTCAAAGTGCGGTAGAGAGCACACAACGTCGACGCTTTGATCAGCAAAAAAGCTGACTAAGTCTTCGTACCCGGACTCAAACTGGATCGTGAGGTTGTGTCTTACAATCACCTGCGCACCGGCCGCGCGAGCCCGGCGAACCATCCATCGAAAATGAGGGTTCATCTCGGGTGCGCCGCCAGTGAGATCCAGGGTCTTGATCTCGTGCTGCTCGAGGGCTGCGATGCACTGCCGTGCGGTCTCTTCGGTCATGATCTCGGTGCGCGCAGGACCGGCGTCGACGTGACAGTGCTTGCACGCTTGGTTGCAGAGCTTGCCGACATTGACCTGCAAAATCTCTACGCGTTTCGCGCTGAGAGGGCGGCCATCTTGCCGCTCGATGCGTTGCGCAAATCGGTCCGTGGGGTCTGTAAAATTGCTTTGGCCAACGACTGGCAGCTGCATGATCCTGTTCTTTCGAGGGCGCTCAAGCTCGACGATCCCTAAGTCAGTGAGGGCGTCGGTCGAGCCATTCATAGTGCCACTACGGAGCCCATTGGCTCGCAGTTTCGCGAGCAGAAATACTCTGGCGAATGTGCGCGTGGGCACTACCGCGAGGCGCGCCGTGTCCAGTATGGTCTCGGCCCTGTGAACACTCCCGCTGATGCTCAGACTCATGACCTCCTCGTGCGTGGCGTTCGACTGAGATACCAAGACGTTGGTACAGGTCCGCTGCTTGTATTGCTCCATGGATTTCTCGTCGCGGGGCGCTGCTGGAGCAGCGTCGTCCCTGCGCTGAGTGAGAAGTTTCGAGTGATTATTCCGGATCTTCCGGGCTTTGGAGAGAGCGAAAAACCCGCGGACTTTGACTACACGCGCGAGGGCTTTGCCGAGACCATTCTAGACCTCTTGGCGGGGCTCGACGCGCCCCGCGCCCACGTGTGCGGTCACTCGATGGGCGGCGCGATCGCCCTCACCCTCGCAGCAGATCATCCCGAACGCGTGGACCGCTTGGCGGTGATCAACTCGGTGTCCTACCCGTTTAAGCCACCCTTTACCGGTCGCCTCGTTCAGCTCCCGGGCATCGGCCCCTTTGTGTTTAAAAAGCTCTACACGCGGCCGGTCTTCAAAGACTACTTTCGCAAGAGCGTGTACGCCCCGGGCTTCGTCATGGACGAAGAGGCGTTTGAGTACTTCTATCGCTGTTTTGACAGGCCCGACGCGCGCGACGCGGCCTACCGTGCGCTCCCCGCTGCGACGGACTTGTCTTCGCTTACACCCAAGGTCACGCGTGTCCGCGCGCCCACGCTGATCGTGTGGGGCGAGCTTGACCCGATGTTTCCTGTGAGCTTCGCGCAGAGACTCCACAGGGACATTTTGGGTAGCGAGCTGCACACGCTCCCAGGCTGCGGTCATGCGCCCCCCGAAGAGCAACCCGCGCGCACCGCCGAGCTGCTCATCGAGCACTTTTCGCAGACGAAATAGCAGGCTATCGCCGGTAATGCCGTCGCATCGCGCGGGCTCGTTCGCGATTACGCGCCGCGAGGAGCTCTTTGGTGGCGCTCAGAAAGACGCCGTCGCACCGAGCGTCTTCGAGGGGCACCGGGTCGTGCGTGTAGCCTAGCGCGATGTACTGCGCGCACGGTGTGACTGGCTCACCGGCGCGGTCTTGGCAGCATCGCACCCCCTCAAGAAACGGTTCACTGGTCCGGCTCAGCCGCCACGGCGTTCGCTCGGTGTCCAAGACCGCGTGCACGACCGAACCGTTGGCCAGAGTGACTGCAAAATCGCGCACCCTCTGGGGTCGCCGAAGAAACGAGGTGAGACTCGCAAGGCGCCACGTGTGGGGCAATCCTGCAGGGACACAGAAGAGCCCAAACGAGCGCACTTCACCGGTCCACCACAGCTCGCCGAGCACACCCTGTGGACGAAAATGAACCGACCGCGCCCCCGCGAGGTCGTCGAACTGTACCGCGCGCAGAACCCAGGGTCCGCCTTCGCGGTTCGCAGGGCACAGGAGCTGCGAAGAGACCGCCGGGCTGCCCTGACGCTCCACGGTCACGGCGACCCGCTCAGGCGCCCCTGGGAGCACCATCGGGTCAAACCATGACCACCCTCGGAGGCGCTCAATGGCGAGCTCATCGAGGGTGTACCCGAGCTCGGTAAGAGGAGCCCTCGGAAAGGACGAGAGACAGAACACCTGGGGCCGATCCCCTAGCGTAAGGGTCTGCCCCGAGAGCACGACACGGCTCAAGCGCCCCGAGTGGTTTCCCAGCAAAAAGACAGTCGAACTGGGATGTTCACACGCGGTGGTGAGCGTCCCTCGGCCAGCGGCTAGCTCAAGAGAGAAAGGGACACTTCCAAAGCTGCCCGTCCCGTCCAGCGCGAGCGTGTTGCTCTCTCCCTCGATGTTCCACTGCAATCGCACCGAGTCAAACGTGCGCGTAGCCCGCGCGACATGCAGCGAGGGGTCCGTGCTCACAATCGTGAGCGTCGCGTCGCTGTCGTCTAACGCTGGAATTTCGCTCGATCCTGAGCGCCACAAGAGCTCCGTCGTGGGCGCATGGTGCATGCTTCGAGAGATCACTCCTGAGGGCTGCGTAGCGCGCATGGACGAGTCCGCCACAAAGCTCGACTCGTTTACGCGCGGGGTCATCGGGACACAGCAGCGTGTCTCTGTGCTCACATCTGCGCTGCACACGCGGCTGGGATCAAGCCCCAACCGGCGCACCAGGGCGACGGACATTTCACGAAACGCGCGCGGACGTGACAGTCGCAGTCTGTCTGCAAAAATACTGGGTGATAGAACCTGAAGGCTCGGCTCACTGCATGAGACCTCGACGCCGATCGGGTCAAGACGGAGCCCCTCTCGCACGAGGGCCTCGCGCTGGTGAGCGAGCTCAAAGGGCAGCCACCGTGAGATCCCTCGTGGCAGCAATCGTCCTGAGATCATTGCGCCGTCTACGCGAGGATTGAAGATCCTCGTCTCGTACGACAGGCCCCCCGCAACCACGAGCAACGAGCCCAGCGTGACGAGCCCATGAACGTGCGCAGCGGGTCGCGGTTTTCGCCAACTTCGAACCGCAAATACCAGCGGAATCATTGACAGAACGAGCGTCACAAGGTCTGCGATGGCGCGCCCCCGTGAGCTCGTTGTCTCTCCGAAGAGCATCGCGAGCACTGCGCCGCCGCCCAACACCGAGACAGCGAGAGCGCCCAGCACGCGGATGGACTGGGACTGCAACGAGAGCACCCGGACCTGCGCAAGAGGGGTCCACGCGATGCCCTCTTGGTCCGACGCGATGCGGCCATGAAATACCCTCGTGTGGCCAAGCTCCGTCACCAAGACGGTGCCATCACGATGCGGCGAGACGAAGCTCATGGGGATCTCAAGGCAGCTGCCCTCGCTCTGCTCGCCGTCGGTCGCCACACGTGCGGCCCCCACCTGAACTCCGTCGACGAGCGCGCGAATGGCCACGGCGCCGTCCGTGTTTTGCACACGAACGCGGAGGACATCCCGTGGCCACGCGGCGACGACGTGTTCGGACGAGGCGCGCTCACCGAGCACGATCTCAACGCGCGATCTTGAATCTTTGCGAGTCTGCGTGTTCATGGGCGGGGGGGACTCTCGGCCGACATCATGGGCTAGAACTTTAGCGAATTTGCGAGATTTTTCTCGCTGCAACCGCGTCAGGGGGCTCTGCGCTTGCGGTCTCGCAGTGCCTTAAAGAAGCGCTGAAGGATCTGCGAACACTCTTCGACAAGGATGTCCGAAGTGCACGCAAATCGGTGATTGAGCCGAGGGTCATCGCCGATGGAATACAAGCTCCGCACGGCGCCCGCTTTTGGGTCATCGCAGCCCCAGACCACACGCTTGACGCGTGCGTTGACCAGCGCGCCCGCACACATAGGGCACGGCTCAAGCGTGACGTACACGGTGACATCGTCGAGCCGCCATGACTTGCGATCCATCGAGAGCGCGCGCAGCGCGAGGAGCTCGGCGTGTGCCGTCGGGTCATCCAAGAGTTCTCGGAGGTTGTGCGCACGCGCGACGATTGCGCCGCGGTCTTCTACGATCACCGCGCCCACCGGGACCTCGCCACGTGCTTGCGCGAGAGCGGCTTGCGCGAGCGCTTCGCGCATGAAGAACTCGTCGCGCTCGATCGAGTCGGTCACGCAGACACCCCGCGACGCTTGATGTTGTACACGCCGCGCCCCTCGGCGATCGTGTGCGTAGGGTCGCTGGGATGATAAGCACGCATGGCGGTGACCCCGACGAGGTTTCCGCTGCGAATGACCTGGGCTTCTGCGATTAAGCGCTCGCTGCGACCAGGGCGAAGATAGTCCACGCGCATGTCGATCGTGGACACTTTGTCCGTAGGCTGGACCGTAGACCACACCGCCGCGCCGCCACAGGTGTCGAGCAACGTCGCGATGAGCCCGCCATGCAGCGCGGGCGGAGTGCGTGTCGAATCACCGATAAATTCAACGCGAAATGGCAGCGAGAGCGTCGCGTGCCCCGACGTGAGCGCGTCGACTTCGATCCCCAAAAACGCGTTAAACGGCACCAATTCGCTCATAAACCGACGCACCTGCGCGAGAATCTCGTCCGTGATTTCCATGAGAATCGCTGGGTTATACCGTTGTGCGACAACCGAGGTATAAGCTCGGTTCCGGGTCACTGTGAATCTGTTGCGTTTTGTCGTGCTTGTTGGGGTCCTCGTGTTTGTGCACGAGCTCGGGCACTTCATTGTGGCGCGGCTGTTTGGCGTGAAAGTGCTGCAGTTTTCGCTGGGATTTGGCCCACGGATCTTTGGCATCCAGATGCGCGAGACCGAGTACCGCGTGGGGATTTTGCCCCTCGGTGGCTTTGTCACGATGCTCGGCGAGAACCCCGAGGACCCAGTCCCCGATCGCGATCGCGCACGGAGCTTTGCAACACAGTCGGTGCTTCGCCGCTCGCTGATCGTGCTGGCGGGGCCGCTGATGTCGCTGACATTTCCGCTCTTTCTCTACTTCGTCGCGGGGTTAGGGCAGACGCATCTGTCGCCTCCGACGATCGGCACGGTCGTCCCAGGACACCCAGCAGAGGGACGCCTTCTGCCTGGCGATGTCGTGCTCGCGATCAATCAACACGAAGTGCGCACCTTCGCGGATATTCGCGAGCGAATCGCTGCGACTCCGGGCCGCCCGATGCGGTTTCGCGTTCAGCGCGGAGAGCAGACCCTCGAGACCAGCGTCACTCCGCTGTCGATCAAGATCGAGGGCCCGCTCGACACTGTCGAGTACGTCGGACGCGCCGGAATCAGCCCAGGATTTACAATCCCTGTGATCGCCGTGCGCTCAGAGCGATCGCAGGCAGCGGTCGCAGGGCTTCGCTCGTTTGACCTGATATTTGCCTACGCAGGTCGACCCGTTCGGCGCTGGATTGAGCTCGAACACTCGCTAGAGCGCTCACGCGGATCGACGGTCCCAGTGAGCTTCGCGCGACCCGTCGCGGTCAACGCTGCGCTCGAGGGGCTGTGCGATCTCGAGGTGCTCGAGCCAGGGCTCGCGATGCTCACGCCCGAGCCCGGAGAGGGCGACGTCGCGTCACGAACTGGCATCGAATCCACGGATTTGTACGTTGCGGATGTGCCCGTTCAGAGCCCCGAGTACGAGATGGGCCTGCGGCGTGGCGACAAGATTTTGCTGGTCAATGGCGTGGCTCCTCCCTCATGGGAGGCTGTGCGTGAGTCGCTCTTAGAGCACCCCGATCGGCCTCACAGCGTGTCGTTTCGGCACGAGGGTCGAGAGGTCGTCGGAGGCTTCGCGCTTGGGTACGAGACCCTCACGGACGAGTTTGGCCAGCGCTCACGTCGCCCGAGTTTTCGAAGCAATCACTGGGCTCCAGCGGTCACCGAGCCGCTGATCCCAAACCCGCGGCTGCTGCGCTCAGCGATCGAAGATGCGTTTGCAGAGACCGCACGCGCGCTGAGCTATTTGTCTCTCGCGATCATCCGCGGGCTCCAGGGCCGAGTCCCCGCGAGCACGGTCGGAGGGCCCATCGCGATCTACGACGCGAGCGCGTCCACCGCGAGCGAAGGGACCGCTGGATTTCTGCGGCTCATGGCGCTGATTTCGATCAACCTTGGGCTGCTCAATTTGTTGCCCATCCCTACGCTCGACGGTGGGCATTTGCTCTTCTTTGCGATCGAGGGAGTGCGTGGTCGTCCGCTCTCTCTGCGCGTGCGTAGGCTCGCCGCCCTCGCGGGGCTCATCGCCCTGCTGGCCCTGATGACCCTCGCCCTCAAGAACGATCTGCAGCGCAAATGGCAGGGCGCCGAGCTCCCGACAGTGTCTGCTCGCTGACTCACCTGCGGGGCGTGAGATAGCGATTGAACAAATGAAACTCGATCTCGTTCGTCGCGCCGGGGTCGACCATTTGCATCCCCGAAAACACACGGCGAACGCACGCGACCAGCGCAGGCCGCGCGCGCGTGGTGTCTCCGCGCGGGGTCACAGTCTCGACGGCTCCCTGGCCATTGAGCGAGAGCTCAAAGTCCATGCCCCAGCCCTGCTCGTTGCCCTCTCCGTCGCCTGGGCGCACTTGGCTCGCACAGCGACTCAGCGCGGGCAGCGCGGGCTGCAGATTCGCGCGCGCATCGGTCCCCGTGCGGTTTGGAAACCGCCCCCCCGAGTACGTCGTGCGCACCGCGCCAAGCCCCGCAGCGCCTCGCGCACGCAGTGTGCCGAGGCCGCTCTCGGGGCGGTCGTCCGAGCCTACGCGACTACGCGCTGTGCGAGCGATGCGAGCCAACGCGGCGGAGGTGCGCGCGCGCACGTCGGTGACTTCGGGAGGCTCTTCGGGCGCGGTGGGCGAGGCGTTCTGGGGCGGAGCACTAGGAGATTCGTGATTCGTTTGAGCAACTTGCGTAGGTGTCTCGGCAGGCGCCATAGGCGGCTCGGGCACGTCGAGAGTCTGCGCCACAGGAGCCGAAGCGTCTTGGCTCACAGCCGGCGTGTAGGTGCTCGTGACGTGTAGACTGCGTGTCCCGGCGACGTCGCCGGTTGTGGTCACCTCGAGCGAACGCGAGCCTCCCCGGAGCCCAAACCCGAGCGCTACGCCCGCGAGCGAGAGCACGCCCGCCGCAGCCCAAGGGAGCCACTTGCGCGGGGTCGTTGTCGCTGTCGTGGGCGCGCTGCCCGGCGGCGCGGCGGTCACGGTGGGGCTCACGGCGCGGGGCCCAAAGGGGTCGTTGGGGGGAGTGCTTCGCGGCGCGGGTGTCACCAGCAGACCGGTCGCAGCCATGGTGTGAGCGAGGGCGATGTCGCCGCGAGGAGCGCTGCTGAGCGTGGTGGCCGAGACGCTGCGCACGACGAAAGGCTCAAGCGCTTTCATTAGCGAATCTGCAGTGTCAAAGCGTACAGAGAGGTCTCTGGCCATCGCGCGTTCGATCACAGCGGCGAAGCCTTGAGGGAGATCTGCGCGCAGGGACGCGAGCGGCTCGGGGGTCTCTTCGAGGATGGCAAACAGCAGCGCGTGATAGTTGGTCGCGCGAAAAGGCAGCTGTCCCGTGAGCATCTCATAGAGCATCACGCCGACCGAGTACACATCGGTGCGCGCGTCCACGGCGCGACCACGGGCCTGCTCGGGAGACATGTACGCGGGCGTGCCGAGCACGGCGCCAGTGCTCGTGAGCTTTGCGTGTGCGCCGCTCTCGGTAAACCGCGCGATGCCAAAGTCCAACACTTTGACCACGTCGTAGACACCCGAGACCTGGGTCAAGAACACGTTGTCGGGCTTGATGTCACGATGAACAATCCCTGCATGATGCGCGGCGCGCAGCGCTGCGAGCACCTGCGAGGCGATCCAAGCTGCGCGTTCGGGCGACAGGGGGCCATTGCAGTCGAGCTCGTGCGCGAGCGACCCGCCCTCAAGCAGCTCCATCACCAAGAACACGCCCTCGGGGCCCGCACCGAAGTCGGTCACCGCGATGATATTGGCGTGACCGAGCGAAGCCGCTGACTGCGCTTCACGCTGAAATCTCGCTACGATTTCTGGGTTCTCAGCGTAGGCAGGGAGCAAGACCTTGACGGCGACTCGCCGCCCGAGTCCCTCTTGAATGGCCTCGTAGACCGCGCCCATTCCGCCCTCACCGAGCTTGCGCACCACGCGATATTTCTGCCCAATGAGCTGTCCAGTCAGTGCGTCTTTGTCGGTCATTTGGCTCACAGAACTCTACGCTCTTGCTGAAGGAGGGGTCGTCAAGGCAACGCGTCGCTGCAGCAACGAAAGCCTGCCTCGTAGCTTCGAAACGTCGCCGGATGCGCGGGGTTTACAAAGCTACAGCTTGGCGGCGTGGACCCAAAGCATCCGGCCCAATAGCACCCCTTCATCACGTGGCTGTAGTTTGTGCTGTTTGGGATCGTACGGACGACCCACTCGGCGACGTTGCCGGTGAGGTCATGCGCGCCCTCGGGCGAGACACAGCCCTCTCGCAGACCGCTGGGATCTGCCTGATAGAGTCGCTCTGCTTCGAGCATCGCCGCGGCGCTTGGGTACGTCCCTAGGGCGCTCCACGAGGGCGACCTCCACGTGCGGTCATCGGTGCATCGACCACGGACGTAGCGCTCGCCATAGGGATAGTTTTGCGCAGTAGGTCCACGGCACGCGCGCGTCCACTCGACGTCGGTGCACATCCGTTTGCCCCGCGCAGAGCACCAGCGCTCGCCCTCGATGGCCGTGCGAAAAGCCAAAGGAAACGCGCCACGCACGTTGGGCGCTTCGTAGCGATCTACGCAAAACGTCTGCACATGCACCATGTCATCGGGACACGCGAGGCGCACATCCGAGCTCACGACCGTGCCGTCGGTGGCGTCGACTGCGGAGTGATCGGTGCTGGCATCTTGCGCTAGAATATCCTGCGATTCTTCAGGTGAATCACGGAGCACAAGAGTGTAGTCGTCGAGCGCATCGGGGCGCTCTGAGGGCGTCGTCGCGCAGGCCCCTGCGAGCACACAGATCATGCACACGAGGCGTGACATCAGCGCGCGCGGCGATACGACCATGGCGTGGACTCAAGAGCATACGTTGTTGTCAGGCGACCGTCTGTGCTCAGAGAGTGCTACACCGTGGCGGGTGAAGACCAAGCTCGCGTTCTGTGTGCTCGCGGTCACAATGATCAGCGAAAATCCAGGAACAATCGCCGCACAAGCGAGCCCCTCGGGGCGCTCATTGCGTGCGCCACGGGGACGCTCTCCGATGGGTGAGACGTTCGCGCGAGGGGTCGCGTACGCGCATGACTGGAGCATGCGAGGTCGTCAGGGATACGGCACCGCGGCGGACCGCGCGACGCTCACACAGGTTCGCACAAGCGGAGCCAACTGGATCTCGGTGATGCCCTATGCGGTCTTGCCTCACGCGCAGGCGACGACCTTCGTAGGGGGGTGGGCGATGCCCGGCGGAGAGCGAGACGCGCTGCTAGAACGCACGATCCGCGACGCACACCAGCGTGGTCTTCGCGTGATGCTCAAGCCACACGTCTGGGTCCCGCGATCGTGGCCAGGAGAGCTCGGTCGCACAGGACCGATCGCAGTGCAGCAGGCCATCGCGTGGCGAGCCGTCGTCGAGCACTACGCGGACCTCGCGGCGCGCACACACTGCGAGGCGTTTGCGATGGGGACCGAAATGGACGGCATCGCGGCGAATGCTCAGAGCGAGTTTCGCGCGATGATCGCTGCGGTTCGTGCACGCTACACAGGCACGCTCACCTACTGCGCAAACTGGAACAGCTATCACCGTGTCGCGTTCTGGGATGCCCTCGATGTGATGAGCATCCAGGACTACGCCCCCCGCGCACAGGGGGCAGTCACCGCCGAGGCGCTCGACGCCCTCGAGGCTCAGACCTCGCGAGTGCTGAGCGAGTACGCACGCGCGGCGAGCGCGGCGAGCAAGCCACTGTGGCTGACCGAGGTGGGATTTCGCTGTGATTCTGACGCACTTGCGCACCCTTGGCGCTGGCCTCAGCGCGAGGACCGATGCGCGGATTGCGGTGTTCAGTCACGCGCCCTCGAGGCGACCTTGCGCGTCGCGGCACGCACGCCCGGCATCCGTGGAGTCTTCTTGTGGAAGTGGTTCTCGTCCGGCGGAAGCGAAGACGAAGGCGCGTGTGGATTTGCACTCAACGCACCCGAAACGCAGCAGACCATCGCGCAGTGGTTTGGAGGTCGCGTCACACCGACCCCACCGACCCCAGCGACTCTCTCGCCCCCCTCGCTCGCGCGCGATTTTTAACTGCGCGAGGGTGTGATGTCGCTCAGTTGCTGTGCGTACCAGCGCACGAGATCAACCACTCAGCGATTGGACCCAGAGGGACCAGCTGATTTTGGTACTCGGCTTGGATGTACCAGCGGCTTCGAAGCGGCGAATAGATCAGCGAACCCGAGTCGCCGAGGCCCGTGTAGCCACCGGCCATTCCCGTAAACGAGGCGATCACGGACGGCGTCCCTGTGATGGGCTGGCGCACAATCGCGGTGGGCGATTGGATGTAGACCAAGTTGGTCTGTGTGCCTTGCGTCTCAGCGACTCCGTACGCTGCCCACGACTCGTTGTTGCTGTGTGTCGGCGCAGCAAAAGCGCCAAGATCGCTGACGCGGCCTGTGCTGATCTCGATGCTGTAGAGCCGGCTGTTGGTGAACAGCACGAGCCGCCCCCAGCCGTTGAAGATCATGTTCGCGTTCGAGCCTGAGTTGGTCGTGACCGTGATGGGCGGAGAGAGCATCACGCCTGCACCTGTGGGCTGCAGGTTGAACTCGTTGAGCGGGCGGATCTGGTTGACCACCGTGGCCGCGGACGAGTAGCTCACGACAGGCAATCCATTCGCAAAAAGCCCATAGAGCGTGCTTGTTCGAAGATCGGTAAACAGGTGGTCTCCGTAGGTCCCAGCCTGCGTCGCGCTCGCCAGCGTCAGGGTCGCGGCCGCTGGGATCAACATCGTTGCCGAGTCTCCGTTGAGCACAACCCGCGAGTAGTGAAGACCCATGCCGCCACGGTCGTCGCCGGTGACCGTGTTGACCTCGATGTTGTTGCAGCCCACCGCGCTCAGCGAGGTGATGCGATAGTTTCCGGCGGCCGAGTCAAAGGTCATCGGGCAGCTCGTGAGCGACTCGTCGCCGCTCCCAAACTGGCTAGTGCCTTCGAAGTGCACAAACCATCGCCCGAGCGACGGAGAAACCACGAAGCTCGCGGCGTCCGAGAGGTTCGTAAACGCAGCCACGGTCAAGATCGCACCATCGGTCACGCGCAGTCGGCTGATGGTCGTACTGCTCGCGACGTAGACAAGCTGCAGCGCGCCTGCGTCAATCTCGGCGACGCCCCACGTCGCCCAGTTTTCAGTGTAGCTGCGCGTGGGCTGCGGGCGTGTGCCGCGGTTTACGACGTTGCCCGAGGGCAACAAGATCTCGGTGATCTGTGTGCCGCTGTGGATCACGACGCGTCCGCTGCCGTTGTAGATGGCGTTTTGCGTGGTGCCCATCGCGCCGACGATGGCAATGGGCGCCGAGAGCATGATGGGGTTCGAGGGGTTCCAGGCGCCGTCATAATCGAGGCGAAAGAGCCGATCGACGCTGACGTTCTGGTAGGGCTGCAGCGGGCCTGTCGCGGTACCAAGCACATAGCTCTGCCCCGCACCCAAGTCCGAGACCAGACCATCATGGACGCTCGCGACACGCGCGCTGGGTGTGATTGTGCTGTTGGGTGTTCGAGTCGCGCTCGCGTCTCCCATCACGAAGACGTTGCTTGCGCTCAGCGCGATCCCGCCTCGTTGGTCGCCCCCTGAGATCTCAATGTTCGAGCTCAGACAGGCGCTCGTAGAGAGAGATCCGATTGCAAAATTGCTGAGACAAGCCCCCAACTGACAGCTCTCTCCGGGGGCACACGTGCGGCCACACGCGCCACAGTTCGCCGCGCTCGTGTTGATGTCTACGCACACGGCGCCGCAACGGATTTGCCCACCCGAACATGCACTCATGCACGTCCCCGAGATGCACGATTGTCCCGCTGCACACGCGTTGCCGCATGCACCACAGTGCACGAGATCTGACTGCAAATTTGCACATCGACCAGGAGCAGGGCCGCAAAATGTCGACGGCGCTCCGCACGTCGGTGAGCACGTCGCTGCCACACACGAGACCGCGCCACCAAGGGGCGGCGAGCAGCTCGCGCCACACGCACCGCAGTGCGCGATCGACGCAGAGAGGTTGGTCTCACAGCCATTGGCGGCGTTGCCGTCACAGTCTCCGAAGCCCGCGTTGCACCGAAGAACACACGACCCCGCGCTGCACGTTGGGCTCTGGTTTGGGCCCGCCACACACGCCCGCCCGCACGCGCCACAGTGGCTCAAATTGCTGGCGATCGAGGTCTCACAGCCGTTGGCCGCGTTGCCGTCACAGTTGCCAAAATTGGCGTTGCACGCGATCGTACAGCTCGAAGCGGCACACGCCGCAGAAGCGTTGGGAGCGCTCGCACAAGTGCGCCCACACGCACCACAGTGGGTAGGCGTGTTGGTGGTGTTTACGCAGGTGCCACTGCAGTTCACCGTGGGCGCGGTGCAGGTCGTCGTGCACATCCCCATGCTGCACATCTGGCCGGCGGGGCAGGCGTTGTCACACATGCCACAGTGGCGGCTGTCGGACTGCGGATTGACGCACGAACCACTGCAAAATTGCTGCGATGCAGCGCAAATCGACTCACACATTCCGCCGGTACAGCGCTGTCCGGCTGCACAGGCAGAACCACAGCGCCCACAGTTAGCGCTGTCGGTCGCGAGTGAGACACACATGTCACTGCACACCGATTGTCCCGCAGGACAGTCGGGCACACAGGAGCTCATTTCACATCGCTCGCGCGTGCCGCACGCGATGCCACAGCCACCACAGTTCATTCGGTCCGAAGTGCTGTCGGTACACGCCCCCGCGCATCGACGTTGTCCCGCCGTACAGGGCGAGACGCACGCTCCCTCTTCGCAGATTTGCCCCAGCGTACAGCGCTGATCGCACCCTCCACAGTGCAGCACGTTGCTGCTCTGATCGATGCAGGCCTCGCCACAAGCGCGCAACCCAATGGGGCAGTCAATGCTCGCCTCCATGGCCACGTCTTCCATCGAAGCGTCTGGGCCAGAGTCTACCGAGACGACGTCCGAGACATCGGGCGGCACGTCCGCGTCGGGCAGAACGTCAGGGCTCGTCGCACGATCTGCGACGGCGTCCGAGCGCAATACGTCCGTGGGCGGTGGTGGCGAGGTACACGCAGTGGTCGCGAGCGTCGCCGCAAGCGTAGCCACCGCGCTCAGGGGAGTGAGCGAAGGCCGACAATACTTCATAGCCCACGAGTATGTACCGAGACCGCTAAGATCCCACGCTGTTGTGCGTGATTCGCTTCACAATTTGCAGCGCCTACGTGTGTGTGCTGTCCCCAGAAGGGGGCACCGATTCGGGCAGCGTGGGCGAAAACAGAGGGCCTGGGATGGTCAAAATGGTTCGACCTGCGGCCGTGTTGAGAAGAATCGCGAACGCGAGATAGAGCGCGATGAGCCCAAGCAAGACCGTCGCCAGCGCGATGGGCATGGCGAACGCGGCAGAGTGTGTGAGCTCTTTTGCGATGCGACAGCCAAAGAGCACGTCGATGTCGAGCAAGAACGCAAACAAGAGCTTGGAGTAAAATCCAAACGCGAACGTGAGCACGACGAAAATCACCGCGAAGCAGAGGTCAATGCTGAGGGCGACCGTGGGATCGGGCAGACGTCCCTCCGAGAGCCCCGAGAGGACGTGCCAGTTGATCACCCAGTTGAACGCGAAGGTGGTGAAGAGCGTTCCGCCCAAGAGGTTCTTGTTGACCAGGGCCATCATGCCGGCCAAAAACTGACATCCGCCACCAAAGAGCAGGCAATACATCGCCGCCGTGCGAAACGCCGCGGGGGTCAACGCTTGGCCAAACGCGATGGGGAGCAGCGCTGCACAGCCCACCGCGAGGCCCAAGAGCCCAAGCGGTGTGGGCTCTGCAAAGACAGGGACAGGAGGCGAGGCGGCGGAGGGTTGGCTCGATTGCATGGTGCGAGCGGTGTACCTCACGCGTCGAAGCTCGTAGAAGAGTTTGGTCACAGGTTTGTACGAAGCGGCTAGGACCCCAAGCAGGCCGATCGCTGAGCCTCGACCTCGCTGAAAGAGGGCATGCAGCTCTCTCCCACGCTCAGCACACGAAAGTGAGAATATGTTATGAAAAACTGGATGACCGCGCGTTGGCTTCGTATCGCTGTAGTGAGCGCGGCTGGGATGCTTGTTGGCGGCGGGAGCCTCGCGACCTATCGCTACGTCACGGCTGCAGACGACTGCTGCCAAGAGGGCGCCCCCTGCTGCTACCCAGGTTCGCCCTGCTGCGCACGCAACCGAGCCCACCGAAGCTGAGCGCGGATTGATGGTGGAGCGAGCGCCGAACGAAGCAGAACTCGACGCGCTCATGGCGCGGCTGTCCAATGGCGATCGCTCAGCGTTTGATCCACTGTTTTCGGCGCTCTATCCACGCGCGCTCCGGGTGGCGCGTCGTCGCGTAGACTCTGCGCGGGCCGAAGACGTCGCGCAGACCGCGATGCTCAAGGTGTTCGCGCGTGCGGCCGAGTTTGAAGCAGGGCGCCCCGTGCTCCCTTGGTTTTACATGGTGGTCGCCAACGAGGTGCGCGCGGTCACTCGCGGCGCGATGGTTCGAGCCCAGACAACGCTCGAGCGTGAAGACGGAAGCAGCAGAGATTTGACTGACTCAAACGCAGACCCCGAGACCGAAGCTACCTGGCGTGAGCTCAGCCGCGCGCTCGAGTCCGCGGTCGCCAATTTGGACGCCACGGCAGCCGAAGCGATCTACGCGGTGCTCGGCCGCGGCGAGCGCCCCGTGGTCGAGTCACCTGCGTTTAGAAAGCGTGTCTCGCGTGCGTACGCAAAACTTCGGACGGCCTTGGGAGGCGCCTATGGAAACTGAACTGTCTCTTCGCAAATCGGCTCTGCGCGCGTACGAGCTCGGACGACTCCGGCGCGCTGCACTCAACGCCACGATGCTCGCCTCGCTCGTCGGTGTGATCGCGATGGCCACGGTGGGCCCCAGCGCGCTCCCTTGGGCGCTCTGTACGTTGGGCGCGTGGATCGCGACCGGCTGGCGCGGCGGAGCGCTTCTTTTGGGCGCCAAAAAGGGACTCATTGCGGGCTTCGCGACGCTCTTGTTGCCGCTGTCTCTCTTGCGCCCATGCTGTCGTCCCGGCGTCGTGATGACCGCGGACTGCTGCACGCGGCCAGAGCTCTGTGTGCTCGCGGGGAGCGCAATCGGTTTTGGACTCGCGGCACTGTTGCCCAAATCTCGCGACGCTTCACGCTGGGAAACTGCTGGTGGAATGGTCGTAGGCGTCCTGTCCGTCGCCGTGCTCAAGTGCAGCAAACTGTTTGTCGGCGAGGCGATGGGATTGCTCGTGGGGTTGTCCGTGGGCGTGTTGGTCGTGTCGAGCGTCGCGAGCTTGCGAACTGCGCGATCCACAGCAGCGTGAGCCCTACGCGGATGCGCACGAGCGCCTCGCGGCGGACTCGCGACGCGACGTTTGTGTGAAGATTTCTGCCAGTTCGTCGATTGAGTGAGAGCCGCGTGGTAGGCTCATCCCACTCTTTCGCACATCAGCCTTTTCTACTCTCACGGAGAGAGCACCCATGGCCGGACAGACCACAGGCGCGCTGCAAGTCTCCATCCCTAGCGGAACCCGCTTGGGACGCTACGAAGTCATCACCGAGATTGCCTCCGGTGGCATGGCGACGGTTTTTCTTGGCCGAGCGCTCGGCGCCGCTGGATTTGCACGTCTTGTAGCCATCAAGTGCCTCCACCCGCACGTCGCCAAAGACGAAGAGTTCGTTGGAATGTTTATGGACGAAGCGCGGCTGGCAGCGCGCATTCGTCACCCCAACGTAGTCGCTACACTTGACCTCGAGAACGGCGACGACGGGCTGTTTCTTGTGATGGAGTTTGTCGAGGGCGAGGGCCTGCTGGGACTTTTGCGTGCGGTCTTTCGCGAACGCAAACGCGTCCCTACTCCGCTCGCCTTACGGATCGCGCTTGACGTGCTCGCGGGGCTGCACGCCGCGCACGAGCTCACGGGGCAAAATGGCGAGCCTCTACGGTTGGTCCATCGCGACGTTTCGCCACACAATATCCTGGTCGGAAGCGATGGCATCTCGAGAATCACCGACTTCGGGATCGCCCGCGCCGAAGAGCGACTGAGCGTCACGCGCGATGGGCAAATCAAGGGAAAGCTCAGCTACATGGCGCCCGAGCAGACCTCGGGTACCCCCGTCGATCGCCGCGCAGACCTGTGGTCGGTGGGCGTTGTCGTATGGGAATGCCTCGCCGGACGACGTCTGTTCTTTGGGCAAAACGACGGCGAAGTCCTGCGAAATCTACTCGTTCATCCGATCCCTCGCCTGCGCGATCTTGTGCAAGATATCCCTGCTGAGATCGACGCCGTGATCGCCAAAGCGCTCGCGCGAGACCCCGATGATCGCTACGCAACCGCATCACACTTTGCCGAGGCCCTCGAAGAAGCAGGCGGCGCCATTGGCATCGCCAGCACCCGCGCGGTCGGAGCCTTTTGTCGCGAGCTCGCCAGCGCCCGGATCGAGGCCCTCAACGCCGCAGCACGCGCTGCCGTGGGCGACAATGGCACCAGCTCTGTGCGCGCCGTCACGCGCTCACGCTTGCCCACCGACCCTGAGCGTACTGCCGTCCGCGACGAGGTCCCTTCGCTCACTGCGCTGCCCGACGCGCGCACGACCTCGCCCCCCTCGGCCATCACCAGCAGCGTAGTGCCCGTCCAGCCCGCGACGGCGCAGTCGCGCGCAGTGGTGCCGTTGGTGATCATTGGCAGCGTCTGTGTGGCCCTGCTCGCGGCCCTCGGAGGCATCGGGCTCTATGTCCGGGGACAGCGCGACGGCGCAGCGCGATCACAGCCCTCGGTCACAGTGACCTCTCCCTCGGTGACTCCCTCGGTGACTCCCACCGCGGCGCCCGTGACAGAGCCCACCGTCCCTGTGGCCGAGTCCACCGCCGACGCGGGAACCTCGGCCGAACCCGAGACCAACATGGTGATCTCTCCCGAGAGTGTCGCAGCGAACACAGCCCCTGGCGCAGCGCGCAACACGCACTCGCATGCGCGCACACCCTCTACACCGCGCCCGACAACGACAACGACCGGCACACGTCCTCCCACGACCAGCAACGGGCAGACCTTTAATCCCGAAGCGATGTAAGCCCCGAGAGCCATGAACCACCGAGTTTCTTCGCGCCGATGTGCAGGCCTCTTGCCCTTCTTGCTCGCCCTAGGAGCTACGACAGCGCACACGACCGTGGCGCTCGCGCAAGGCCAATCCGCCGGAAGCGAGGCCGCCGCGCTCGTGAGATTTCAACGCGGGAGAGACCTCTACGCGACGCACGAGTACGCCGCCGCGCTCCTCGAGTTTCGCGCCGCGCACGAGCTGGTCCCCTCGCCCAATTCGCGGCTCTACATGGCGCGCTGTCTCCGTGATCTCAACCGACCGAGTGAGGCTTTTACCGAGTACTACCGTGCCGCGTCTGAGGCCTCGGATCGCGCCGCCCGTGAGCCGCGCTATGCGCCCACGCGAGACGCCGCGCGGCAAGAGCTCGAGGCCATCCGCGCACGCGTTGGCTATCTCACGCTCCATGGGCCCGCGACCGAGGTGCCTCAGCTCGAGGTGCGAGTGCGCAATGCTCCCGTCGCTTCAGCCACCTTCGAGGTGCCTCTGCCCACGGACCCTGGCACGCTCACGGTGACCGCATCGGCGCCCGGAATGCTCGCGTTTTCTCAGGAGATTTCCGTTATCGCAGGGCAGACCGCGGACGTGCGGATCGTGCTGCGCCCCGACCCCAACGCGCGCACTCAGCCCACCCCTCCGTCCACCCCTCCGCCGGGCTCGAACACGCCCCCCGCGCCCGTCGTCGTGGCACCGACCGTGCGCATGGTGCCCGTGCGCGAGGGCGGCGGCGCGCGCATCGCAGGCGTGGTCGTCGCGGCCGTGGGCTTGGGCGGACTGGGCGCGTTTGTCGCGTTCGGGTCGCTCGCACAGAGCCGCTTCAACGACCTGCGGACCGTGTGCGGAGGCATGCCCTGCGGGTCCGAATGGACAGCACAAATTGACGAGGGCGCGCAGTACCAGACCTTTGCCAATGTAGGGCTCGTCGTGGGAGGTCTCGCGCTCGTCGGCGGCACCGTAATGATCCTCGTCGGCGGAGCCACCGAGCGCATGGTCCCCGAGACCGATCTGCCTCGCAGTGCGCGACGCAATCAGACGAATATCCAGGATATTCGCCCCTGGTTTGCCCAGACACCGACGAGCGTCAGCGCAGGACTCGGCGCCCAGTTTTAGCGCCACGCCACCGCGGGTGACGGTTTGCGATGGGCCCGCGCGTGTTAAACCACAGCGGTCCATGAACGCTCTCACTCGCGCGCCCTGCCCAACGTGTCGCACGCTCACCGTCGCGATTCGCAGTGAAAATCCTACGGCTCCGTTCTGCTCCACGCGCTGCAAGCTCGTCGATCTCGGACGCTGGCTCGACGAGTCCTACGGCGTCCCTGCCCCGCTCGCCGAGGACGAAGACGAGCTTGAGTCTCTGCCCGTCAGCAACGCGCGACGTGGTGACACGTGAGCGCAGTAAACGCCACCGCGCGCTCGCCGCTGCCGACGTTGTTTCTCACGGCGTTTATCGATTTACTTGGATTTGGCCTCACCATTCCGCTCATGCCCTTCTACGCGCAGCGCTACGGGGCGAGCGCGCTCGAGGTCACCCTCCTCTTCGCCAGCTACTCGCTGATGAACTTCTTGTTCGTCCCACTTTGGGGAGAGCTCAGCGACCGCGTGGGCCGTCGCCCGGTCTTGCTCATCAGCATCGCCGCGACCGCGTTCTCGATGGTGTTCTTCGCCCTCGCAGACAGCTACGGGATGCTTTTGGCCTCGCGGATCTTGCAGGGGATCATGACCGCCAACATCGCCACCCTGCAGGCCTACATCGCCGATGTCACCAAGCCCGCGGACCGCGGCAGAGCCATGGGGCTCATCGGTGCTGCATTTGGCCTAGGATTTATCGTGGGTCCCGCGGTCGGTGGCATCTTGGCGGCGTGGTCGTTTCGCGCGCCGGGGTTCGCCGCCGCGGCGCTCGCGACGGTCAACTTTGGCCTCGCCTTGCGCAACCTCCCCGAGTCACTGCACCTGCGCAAAGTGGTCCCGCCCAAAGAGGACGCCGCGGGCTACCGCGAGCCCCCCGTAGAGACCAACGCGTTGGCCCCCTTGAGCCTCCGCGTGGTCGCCAACGTGATCTATCGCCAGGTCACCCTGCGACCTCTCCGCGAGGCGCTCAAAGAGCGCACCATGGCGATGTTGGTCTTGGTGTTCTTTATCCAGGCGTTCGCGTTTACCAACCTCGAGTCCACCTTCGCGCTGTTTACTCAGGCGCGCTTCTCGTTTGGAGCCAAAGAGACCGGCTACCTCTTTGGCTGGATCGGCGTGGTCGTCGTGATCGTGCAGGGCGCGTTTTATGGGCGATTGTCCAAGCGCTTCTCGGATCTGTCACTCGCTCGTGTGGGGCTCTTCATGGTCTCTGTCGCGATGCTGGCGCTCGCGCTCATCCCGCTGCGCCCGCCCGCCTACGCGCTGCCGCCTGCGAACAGCCTAGAGTTCTTGTTTCGCGCGCGCTGGGTCTTCGCGATCTTGGCGGTGTCCGCGTTTGGCAACGCCCTGATCAATCCATCGCTCTCGGCGGCCACGTCCAAGCGCTCAAGCGCAGACAAGCAGGGAGGCTCACTCGGGGTACAACAGAGCGCCGGAGCGCTCGCGCGCGTGCTAGGTCCTCTCTCGGCAGGGTTGCTCTTTGATCACCTCGGAGCCTCGGCGCCCTTGACCGTCGCCGCCGTCGGGACCGCCCTCGCGGGGATCTTCGTCGCGTGGGTCCCGCCAAGCCCGGTGGCCGAAGCAGAAGCCGCGGCCTGACCTGCTTTGCGTGGCATTTTGCAACGTTTTGTAGGTCAAGCCAAATGCGACACGAAGATGCCTTCGCGAAACATCGCGTGGTACCGTCACCGGATCTACGCAATGAAAAACCTACGTTTTCTACACGCCCTCTCGTTGGTCTGCGCCACCTCCCTCATGGCCGCTTGCGGTGCATCCACCACCGCGATGATGGGAGACGCTCAACCCGATCAACGCAGCCCCCAGGACGGCGGGATCGACGGCGCGATGCCAGGCATCGACGCAGGTGGCGGCTCGTTCTGTGCGCGCGCGTTTTGTGGGCCCGGCACCGAGTGCTGCGAGGCCTCGTCGAGCTGCATCCCGATGGGCACCGTGTGCGGCGCGTCGTCCACCGATGGAGGCCCTGCGCCCATGGACGCGGGCCCCGCCATGTGCGGCTCCGCGGTCTGTGGCGCAGACCAAAACTGCTGCAACACCCCCGTCGGCATGGTCTGCCTGCCCAACACGGTGCCGTGCATGGGCACCGGCGGTGACGCCGGCAGCGGCGGAACCTGCGGCGGAATGACCTGCACAGCCACGCAAGAGTGCTGCAGCGCGTTCGGTCGCACGGGATGTGTTCCGCGTGGCAATTGTCCCGCCCCCGTGGACGCAGGGGCCTCGTGCGGCGGCATGATGTGCAACGGCAGCCAAGAGTGCTGCACAGCCGCGGGCCGGCTGTTTTGTGCCCCCATCGGGACCTGCTCACCTCCCCCGGCCGACGCGGGCGCGACCTGCGGCGGTCGTGTGTGTACGGGCACGCAAATCTGCTGCAGCGCGATGGGCTTTATGACCTGCCTTGAGCCCCGCTTTTGCCCCACAGGCGTTCCGGACGCGGGCGCGGGGACCTGCAACGGCATGACCTGTGCTCCGAGCCAAGAGTGTTGCACGGCACTGGGTCGCACGGCATGCGTCCCTCGCGGCGTGTGCCCTAACAGCGGCGACGCGGGCACCGTCGACAGCGGGACCTCGTTTTGCGCGACCGCGCGGTGCTCAGCTGCGACCTTCTGCTGCGAATCGCAGCGCATGTGCATCCCGAACAACCAGACCTGCCGAAGCACGCCCGTCCCGGTGTGCCGCCCGGGCTGCTCACCCGCACAGACCTGCTGCCAGGGACTCCCCGGAATGGCTGGATTTTGCCTCGCGAGCTGCCCAATCAGCCCATGCCAAGGTGTCACCTGTGGCGGCGCGAACATGTGCTGTCCCAGCGGTGCCAACGCGGGAACCTGCCAAGCCACCTGCCGCTAGGACTGCGACACTCCCACCAGGGGGGGAAGTGACCTGTCCAGCCCACCCGTGGCGGACGCGCTAGCGCGCAGAACGACGACGGCGTCGCAGCGTGAGCACCATGGCGCCGAGCGCCCAGAGCCCCATCTCAGTGGCTCGCAGCGGCGTGCGGGTACGCGCTACACGACAGCCGCAACCACCGCCGCCGACCTGCACAGGGCCGCCGTCTGCGCTGCCATCCATGCCTCCGTCAGAAATCGATCCGTCTGACAAAACGCTGCCATCCGTCAGTTCTCCTCCATCGCCAACGCCCGCGTCCGTCACGCGCGGGGCGCACACGATGGTCGGGCTTGAGCTCACGCGACGCTGCCCAAACGGCAGCGGCGTGCGCCAGTTGCCCGTGTTGCTGTTGTCATGCCGAAACGTGGGCCACTGCACGTTGCCATCGGTGCGGCCCTGCGTGTGCCACGCGTAGAGCCAGCCGTTGCGCGTGGGCACCACCATCTCGAGTGTGCCGTCGCCATCGAGGTCCCCGAGCGCGGGGGCTGCGATCAGCCACTGGCCTGTGAATTTAGGAAACCCCGGCGCTTGCACACCGCACGCATCGACGGCGTGAACATAGTAGCCACCTGTGCCGAGAATGACCTCGGGGTACGCGTCCCCCGAGACGTCAGCGACCACGGGATTGACCAAGAACGTGTAGTCCTCGATCACCTTCGGAAAGCCCGCGAGGGGGTTGCCTTCGCGCGCGTTCCACGCGCCCACGAGGTGATTGAAGTAGCCGGCTTCGCCACCACTTGCGCCGTTGAGCAGGTTCGCGTTTGCACCCGAAGCGATGAAGGCCAGCTCCCCAGAGTTTTGCAAATCAGCGAACGTGGGCACACCAAACGCGGGGATAAATGGCGCACGCATGCGGTCATCGCTGCGCGATCCGTAGGTGATGTTGTCCATCAAAGCCAAGCGGTTGATTGTCGAAGGCATGCGAGGCTGCACGTTGCGCTGTGTGGGGCGCACGACCATCAGATCTGGGTTGGCGTTGCCCACGACCGCGAGCTCATCAAGACCGTCTCCGTCGACGTCACCGATCGCCGGAGACATCATGATCCCGGTGCCCACGATCGGGAGAATATCCACCGAAGTCACAGGGATCGGCCAGCCCGAATGCACAGGTCCGCCCGCGTGTCGCGTGCCATCGCCGTGCACAACGAAGATGGGCGAGATGTCTCCGCTGGTGTTCGCGATGCGCTCGTTGGTGACCACCACGAGGTCGGGGATCGCGTCGGCATCCATGCGCGCCACACCGACGCTGCCAAAGATACGATTTCGCTCGGTGCCAGGCTCCACCGTGTAGTGCATATCCACAGGAAATCCCGGGTGATTTGCAGCCGTAAGCGAGTCGATCGCGTAGAGGTTTCCGTCAAACGCGCCGAAGACAATCTCGGGACGGCCGTTGCCATCGAGGTCCACGATCACCGGCGACGCCGCGATGCCGCGATCGAGCACACGCGTGGGCGAAGTGTCCGCGCTCAGCACGTCCGGGAGTGTCCGCGGAAACCCGTGCCCATACGCGCTCCCGTCATGATTAAACACGTACACAGTGCCCGCGTAGCTCGTCACGATGATCTCTGGCTGGGGGTCATCGTCGATGTTCGCGATCGCCGGTGTACCCAGCACGGCTTCGCGCAAGGTCGCAGGATCGAGGCGCCCCGCGGTGCCCGCTTGGTAGCCAGGGCTCAACCGATAGTCCACCACGCGGCCGTTGACTTGCTGCACAGCATCGAAGCCACGCTGCACGCCCAAACGCGCCGGAAACCCTGGGATTTCTGAGCCATTTGCGCTCAACGCGTGGAGCAATCCGTCGCTCGTCGCCACGATCACTTCGCCGCGACCGTCTCCGTTGAGGTCCGCGATCCTCGGCGAGCTCTCACCGCTGCCACGCAAATCCACCGGAAATCCCGGCAGCAACGTGCTGTCCCGGTGCACATAAAACGCCTTGCGAAACTCCCCACGGACGTCCCCAGCGCTGCCGCCGTAGTGCGCCACTGCGCGCACACGCACGGTGATCGTGAAGCGATTTTCGCGCTCACCTGCGTTGTCCACCATGAGCGTAGACACATCGAGCGTCGCGAGCGATCCATCCACAGGGGCGCTGACGTTGTTGCGTGTGACCAGCGTCTGCCATGCGCTGTCTGCGGGCTCAACCCCTCGCGCCCACTCCACAACGTAGTCGTAGTTGCTCGCACGGCGCGCGCTGATGTGTCCGTCGATCTGCAGCGTGGGCGTGCGATCGGGGTAGATCACGGTGAACCATCGCGGGCTGGTCACGTCGACTTCGGGCGGGATTTTTCCGTCTCGAATCGCTTCGAGCATGTTGCGCGTGTTGGGCCGACCGTAGCCAAATCGTTGATCCCAGCCTGGCAGCGACGGGTAGTACCGTCGGTTAAACATCGGGTGCGACGCTTGCGATTCGGGGACGTTAATGTCGTCCACCGTGGTGACCATCAGCTGCCGCGCTTCTTCGGCGCTCAACGCCGGCGTGAGCCCGCGCTGTTGTGCGTACGAGTACACTAGGCCCGCGATCCCTGACGATTGCCCCACGGCTTCGGACGAGCACGCGTTGCCCGCGACGGACAACATGAGCTGCGCGCCGTAGTTCGTGCAGTTGTTAAACGCCAAAAAAGTGGTCGAGGTCTCAAGCGTCCGGTTGCCTCGCACCGCGTGCACATAGAGCACGTGGTTGGTCGTCCCGGGCATGTTGTGATGTCGGCTGTTTTCATCCGCGGCACTCGCCACGACGAGCACATTGTTGCGATACGCGTAGTCCACCGAGTCCATCGCGAACGCGCTGTTGTTAAGCGTCCCGAGAGCCTCTTGAATCACGCGGACCCTGCGATTTTGCCCGTAGTCTAGGTCCGTCGCGTACACCACGGCTTGGGCAAAGTTGTTCACGTCTGTGACAAACGAGTCGCCCACACGCATGGGGATGTATTGGCACTCGGGGCATGCGCCGATGTTACCGATGCCGTCGTTGGCGGTCGCGGTGCTGTCGTTGGCCTCGCCTGTGCCATGCCCATAGCGCGTGTCGTCGTACGGGTCGTTGTCATCGTGCATAAAATCCCAGCCGGAGATGTCATCGACGTGCCCATTGCGGTCGTCATCGACGCCGTCTGAGAACACACGGATCAAGTCTCCTGCGTCGAGGATCCCGTTGCGGTTAGGGTCGTTGTTTGCGCCCATCGCGTCGCGACACATGCCCACCGGATGAGGCAGCGCGGTCCCGCACGGCACGCGTGGGTCGTTGGCCCAATCGCGTACGTCAATGCGCCCGTTGCCGTCCGAGTCGTACATCGCAAACGAGGTGCCATCGGCGCGCTGTGGAAGCGGCGTTTCACCCAGGTTAATTGCAGCCTGAAACTGAATCGAGCGCTCGTCCCACTCGATCCCAGAGTCCAGCACGGCGATCAAGACTCTTGGGTCTCCAAGAGACAATCCCCACGCGCGGTCCACGTTGTTTCCTGCGCCGATCGCGGTCTCTTCAGTGCGAAACCCCGCAAGCGCTTGGTTGCGTGCGGGCATCCACGACCAGTGGTGATACTGACGCGGATAGTCGGGATCGTTGGGCCACTGCGTCGGATCTGCTGCTTGTTCTCGCGTCAAATTCGCTGGAAATGGCCAAGCCATCACGCCCATCGGCGTGATCACAAGTGCCGCCGCGGTCAACGCCGCGAGTCTTCGAGTGCGTGGGATTGCTTTCATCGGTGTTCTCACTTTGCGGGCCTGAGAGCCTACGGCACTCTACACATGGCGCGCTCGGCGATGTGTAGCGATGATCCGCTAGGGTGTATGCGACGCGAGACGCCACGCGTTTCCGATGCGCCGGATACACTGTTCGAGTGCAATTTCGCTCAGTGATTCTTGCTGAATCAACGGCAGCAGCGCACGCCAAGCCTCGGCCAACGTACGGACCGCTTCCGAGCGTCGCTGAAGACTCACCGGGAGCGAGCTCTCACATCGCCCCGCCCGCACCGCGAACCGCAAGCGATCTCGCACAATCTCTCGACGCAACGCCGCTTCAAAGCGCCGCTGCGCGTCACGCTCGCTGCCCACCGGGCCATCGTCTACCGCGCACGCAACAAGCGCACGGGCGGCCTCACGAGGGCGCTCAATGGGCTGCAATTCTGCAGGGCTACGCTGACATGCACACAACAGCACCGCGAGCGCGACGGCCCTCACGGCCCCGCGTCCTCGGGGTGCATCACGCGCTCGGCGAGCTCGGGTCGACGCCCCATCGTGAGCCATCCCGCGAGCTCTTGTCGCTGAGCCTCTGCGTGTGCAACCACACTCCCCAACGCCGCGGACGCGAGGGCGGCGCGCAGGGGATCTCGGGAGTCTGCGCTCAGCCGTCGCGCGGCTTCAATGCCGGCCTCGGGGGCGACCGCGGCAGCCGTAGTCATAGCGATTCTGCAGGCCAACAGCGCATCGTCGGTCCACGACTCGCGCGCGTCGATTAACGCATCGCAGGGTTGGCCCACGCCGCCGGTCTCAAACGCAAAGCTCGACGCGAGCGCTACGTCGCCCCACGCGCGGGCTCTGAGAAGGGCACGTCGGACCGCGTTGCGCGCGAGGCCCGCGTTGCCTTGGGCCACGGCAGCACGCGCCTGCAGCATCAGCACGGCGGGGTCATCACCGCTCGCTGCGACCGCTGCCGCGAGGTCTTGTACGACGCCCTCGTGTACGCTCCCTCCGAGGCTCGCGCGCTGGAGCTGAGCCCGTGCCGCGAGGGGCACCGCGCCGTCGGGCCACGCGCGCACAGCGCTGTCGACAAGGGCGAGCGCCGCAGCGCCATTCGATGCTGGATTTAGTGCGGCCGAAGCGTGCGCGGACTGCACCATCATCGCGCCCGAGATCGCCTCTGCAGTCATCGCGCGTGGCAGCGCATCGCTCACCGCGACGACGGTCCCATCGACGAGGTCAAGCGCGTGCCCCGCGACGACCACCACATAGCGCCCAAGCACGCCCGTCGGATCCGGCGGAACATCTCCACGCACGCTCCGCGTTCGCTGCGCAAACGTCACAGCGAGCCCTCGCGAGCGGCAGGCAACCGAGAGGGCGCGAGCGAGATCGAGCGACGAAAACCGCGCGCCCGCGGATGCAAGCGCGACCCCAAGCGCCTGCGTCTCACGCGAGGGTCCGACCTGGTCTGGGGTGACAACGACGTGATGATTTGCAGTACGAATGCGTGACGCGAGCGCATCAAAGATCGCGCGAGCCCGTGCGAGAGAGCCGCTGGGAAGCGTCTGCGGGGCGAGGGCAGCGAGCGAGGGTGCCTCTGCGAGCGGCGCGGGCACATCGGCCACAGTGCTCGTGCGTCCCTCGTGTGAATCACGCGCGGTTGTGGCCGAGCGACTCGCGCGGAGCTTGGTCACGCTGAAGACAACCACCGCGGCCGCAGCGATGATCGCGAACGTGATCAGCACCCGCACGCGCTTCTCGCGCTTGCTCAACGGCGTGCGTTTGCTCTCGCGGACCTCCATAAGCCCGGTCGTTCGTAGGCACGCGGGACAGCGGATGGCCTCGTCGTCGGTCTGGGCTTGGCAATACGAACACTCAAGGGCCATAGGATTCTCTAAGGGCGTGTGTATCGCATGACGCCCGCGGGCGCAGCCCTCACCCGAGGGGTCCCAATGATACGATCTTCGGGGTAATGGCTACTCTTCGATCGAGCGCACGCGCGAGGCTGCTCTTGGGGGCCACCCTGATGGTGGGCTGCAGCGCAAACCCGTCGATGGACGCGTCTATGCCCGACAGTGGCAACGCAGAGACCGGCAGCAGCCCCGAAGACGTGAGAGACACTGGGCCTGACGTCACCCCGGCGCGCTGCTCAATACGGCCAGCGCCCATGGCATTTCGGCGCAATTTACCGTCGATTCAGCCCACGGACGCGACGCTGCGGATGAATCATTTGCAGGCCAAAGCCACACACAACAGCTACCATCTGCGCCCCGCCGTCGACCTCCCCGAGTGGGACTACGAGCACGCCCCGCTCCGCACACAGCTCATGGAGCAAGGGGTCAGGAGCGTCGAGTTAGACATCCACTACGACAGCGCGTGCAGGCAATTTGCCGTCTATCACGTCGCATCCCTCGACGAGCGCACCACGTGCAGGACGCTCTTTGAGTGCCTCCTTGCGCTGCGAGATTTCTCACAAGCCAACCCGGGGCATCACCCGATCTTTGTGCACATCGAGCCCAAAGACCCGCCATTGCTCATGGATGGCACGAGGTTCACTGCGCTCGAGGGCGAGATCACCGCGGTGTTTTCGCGCGATTGGATCATCACGCCGGACGAAGTGCGCGGGGCCTCTGCGACATTGCGCGAGGCGATTTCGACCCGAGGATGGCCCTCGCTCGAGACCACGCGCGGTCGCATTCTGTTCTATCTCGACGACCGCGCCGCGCCCAGAGAGACCTACTCGTCCGGGGGGCAACATCTCAACGGCAGGCTCATGTTTGTCGACAGCGCGCCCACCGATCCGGTCGCAGCCATCGCTGTGCTCAATGACCCGATCGCCGACGCCGAAGCGATCACGCGTGCGCTCGCCGCGGGGATGATCGTGCGCACACGCGCCGACTCGGATCCTGCCATGGCCCGTAGCAACGGTGCCCCTCGCCTTGCGCGCGCGTTGGCCTCGGGCGCACAGCTTGTGAGCACTGATTTTCCTGCGATGACCATGGGTACAGACTACGTAGCAAACATCCCCGAGGGCACTCCCTCGCGCTGCTCACCGGTCACCGCACCCGCGATGTGCACCCCTGGCATGATCGAAGACCCCGCGCGACTCGCCCGCTGAAATCGCAGCCTCGCTTGTGCCACGCGTGCGACGTCTCTTAGTATGTTCGCATGTCGTCTCGCCCTGCACGGATCCCATGGGCCGCGTTTTTTTCAGGACAAACGCGAGCTCCCCGAGGGCTCTTGCTCTCGCTCGTGATGCTCTCTGCGGGCTGCGCTGCAGGCGAAGAGGGCGTGGGCCAGCAGGTCGAAGGCATCGCGATCGCGGGTCCGTGGGTGGCGCCCGCGACGACGCGCGACATCGCCCGCACACAGCGCGTCTCGGTGGTGGATCCACCCACGGTGGCGCCGGCGGGACGCTGCACATCGAGCAACCCGTTTGCGTGCTCGTGCACACACCCAGCGTGCACACCCGCGCACCCTGGGACCAACGATTTGCGTGCGTATTTGCTGCGTAGATTCACGCGCATTCGCAACGGTGGGTCATACTGTTGCAGACAAAACAGCGCTGCCTTGGGCTCTCTCTCGGTGCACGCGATCGGTCGCGCGATGGACCTGATGGTGCCCATGACCGGCGGCGACGCAGACAACACGATCGGCGATGAGGTGGCCAACTGGCTCGTCGAGAACGCGAACTTCATCGGGATTCAGCGCGTCGTCTGGGATCGCGCATACTGGAACGGCGAGCGAGGTTTCGGGCTCTTGAGCTCTTCGTCGCTGCCCCACACCGACCACCTCCACGTTGAGCTAAGCATCGCGGGTGGGGCACGGCAGACTCCGTTCTTTACCTCGGGCGCCTCGATGGGCTCGGGCACATGCACACCACGCTGCAACGGCACCGATCTTATCGCAGCCAACTGCACCATCACACACTGCGGACTCGTCGGCGCGCCGTGTCTCGCGGGCCCTCCGCCTTCATGCGGAACCCCGCCTCCCCCAGAGCCCCCCGAGGCGGTCTTGGTCCCCGGCGCAGCGCTCCCCGCGGTCGCGCGATTGGGCGCAGTGGGTCGCGTCCGTTGGCTCACACCCCAGCGCATGTTTGACACGCGCACCGCTGCCGAGAGCACGCGCTTGACCCGCGGAGGCGGCGCAACGAGCGGCCCCGTCCTCGCAGCTCAAGGGGCGGTCTATCGCAACTGGACCGGCGCTGGTTTGCCCGCGGACGCGAGCACCGTGTGGATAAACAACACCGCGGTGCCCAGCACCCTGGGCGGGTTCTTGTCCGTCATCGGCACGGGACAAGCGCGCCCCGAGACCTCGAATCTTAACTGGGCTCCCATGCGCGTGGCTGCCAACGCCGCGGTGGTTTCGCTTGGAGATTCACAGGGAATCTCTTTCGCTCCCAACACAGACGTCGAGCTCATCAGCGATGTGTACGCCGCGTTTGCTCCCACCGGAGACAACCTCACCGCAGCGGGCCCCCTCCGTGTGTACGACACACGGTCCGCGTCGATGCCGCTGCTACCCAATACGCCACGCGCCATCGATGTCCGCGCACCCGCGACAGCCACGGGCGTCATCGCCAACATCGCCGTCATCGCTGGCGCCGCCGACGGGTTTGTCGTGCTTTATCCCTGCGGAATGCCCGTCCCTGGCACAAGCTCCGTGAACTTCACCGCGCAACGTGTTGTGTCCAACAGCGTGATGGTGCAGCTCGGGACCGATCGGCAAATCTGCGCACGCTCGACCTCCGAAGTGGGGCTCATCGTGGACGTCTCGGGCTACCTCTCGCCCACTGGGCTGTCCGCGTATCAGCCGCTGCGCCCCGTGCGAATGCTTGACACGCGCTCGGGGACGACCCGCTATCGCAACCGCCTCGCGGCGCGACAGACTCTTGAACTTCCCATCCAGAGCATGCCCGGAATGCCTGCCAATGTGCACGCCGTGGTCGCCAACATCACCGCGGTCAACACCGCGGACAACGGGTTTGTCACTGCGTATCCATGCGGCGGAGGCGCGACGGCCCCAGGCACCTCGTCGCTCAATTACGGCGCGAGCGACGTCGTCAGTGGGCTCGTCGTCTCGCCAGTTACCAACGGATCACTCTGCCTCTTCTCTTTGGTCCGCACCGATCTGATTGTGGATTTGCAGGGTGTCTGGACCGGCGCAATGCCCGCGCCTCCCACCATGATGATGATGGGCGAAGACCCCGGAGATCCTCCCGATCTCAGCAATGATGGCGGCCTCGACGATGCCTCTGGGCCCACGCCCATGGACGCTGCGGGCGCAGACACGGGCACTGCCGAAGACGCATCAAGCCCTCCATTGCGAGACGCCTCGCCCGACGCTCGCCGCGGAAGCGAGCCCCTCGAAGCGCCCTCTGGCTGTGGCTGCCGCACAGTGAATCACGCGGGCGATCGATCGTGCTCGCTCTTGGCCTTCGGCGCGTTTGCCACGCTGATGGCAGCCCAACGACGCCGGCGACGTACGCACTAGATCGCGCTTTGCGTGGTCTCGGCAGAGACTCTGATCGCGCGGAGTTCAGCGATTAGAGCGCGTGGACACACTACAACCACGAAGTTTCTGCGCGTCTGTGTCATGGTGGCGACGTCATGGACGACGACGCACGCAACGAGACGATCCGCCGCGGACTCAGCACGCATGTGCCTGAAATCGCGCAAGGTATCGTGGTCATTCACAAGATTGTCTCTGGACAAAATCGCAGCAAAATCGCTGTCCGATCGACCAAGCCCACGGTGGATCCGGTCAAGACGTGCGCTGCCCATGGCGCCGCGGCGATCCACGCTCTCCAGCAGCAGCTCGGTTGCACGATGGACCTCGTCGCCTGGGGTGCCAACTGGTCCGACAACATCCGCAGCTCACTTCTTCCGCTCAAATGCACAGGGATTGACCCCGGCGAGTTCGAAGGAGACCCAGTGAAAATCGAGGGGCCCTACATGCAATACGACGAGGGCCACCAGCTCAGCGAGCGTGAAGCGATGGTCGCGACCATCTTGTCCCTCGCGCGCACACTCACCGGCGAAGAGCTGATCTTCTCGACTCCCGTGCGGTGGCTCCTCGCGCCTGCCCCAAGAGGCTGAGCGCAATGAGCTCGTACGCTCGCTTTTTTCTCTGCATTTTTGCGCTCTAACCGCGGTCTCGCCTGCAGTGTCGTCCCACGCGCTACCCTCTACGCCGACCTCGTTGGCAGCCCCCCGCAGCCAGCGCCCCTGCCCTGTGTGTCGCGCCCCGGTAGACGTCCTCCGCGCACCCTACGTCGCGCATCGCGCCGGACACTTTGCCTATTATTGCTCGTTCGCTTGTTTTGAGCAGCGTGCGGACGTGGAGGGATCTCTTCGCGGCTCGACGGCCACAAGCGATCCGCTCGCGCGGCCACAGCGCGAGCCCGAGGACCTCGTCGAAGAGCCCCTGGTCCCTGATGATTTGCAGCTCGAAGCACCGAGCCCTGTCGTCGAAGACAGCGCGCCGTTGCTGTCACAGCCGCTCCCCGTGCTTGTGTCTTTTGTGGGCGAGCCCACGCTCGATGAGCTGCGGATCATGCTCGGAATTCGCAGCGTCGTAGAGTCGCAGAGCGAAGGCCCCGCGCAGATCCCTGATCTCGTCGAGCGCCGCGCCGAGCCGCTGATCCTCGCGCCCATCACGTGGGTCCCCCTCGGGGCCGCGGCACTTTGCACGGCGATCACGCTGATCGCGATGCTTAGTTCGTCCGGGATTTCGCTAGCATTTTCGTCAATCGCCGCGCTCGGCGCCCTCACGATCGCGGGCCGCACGCTCTGGAGTCTGCGCGTGCTGGCACATCCCTTGTGGTGGAGCACTCCCTTCGCCGCCTCGCTGCTCATGATCGCGCGCGCGTCGAGTGTTCACAGCGCTGGAACATCGCTGGCGCTCGCAGCCCTCTGCGCGAGCGTCTTGCCCCTGCGCGCGTGGTTTGTGCATCGCACAATGCACAGCGCGTTGGGGGCGCTCGATGCCCAGCAGCGATGGCTTCCGCTGACTGCACGCGTGATCCGCGGCGCCGCGTCTGAGCCGACGATCCTAGAGAGCAAGCAGGTCCGTGCAGGCGAAGAGGTTCTTGTCGACGCAGGCGAGCGCGTCCCGACCGATGGCGTTGTGCGCGAAGGCGAAGCGACCCTTGAGACGGGCTCTCACGCACGCACCGTGAGCGTCGGCCATTCGGTCCTCGCCGGAGCGTATGTGCGCACGGGCTCACTGCAATTGCTCGCGACGCGCGCGGGCGAAGACGCAGCCATCATGCGCGCGCGGGCCATTTTTGATGGGCGCGAAGAGCGTGGTGCGCTCCCGGCGACAGCGCGGAGCCTGCCCACCCTCGCGGTCATAACCGTGGCAATGGCCACCGCGATCGCGCTCTTTGTGGCACCGCAAGACCCTCTGGCCACCTTGGCGCTCACGCTCGTCGCGCTGCCCTTGGGGCCACTGCGTGTGCTCTCTCGCGCCCCGTGGATGCACGCCGCAGCGCAATCTCTCTCGCGCGGAACGGTCTTTCGCGACCTCCCAGCCCTCACCCTCGCCTCGCGCGTCGGGATGCTCGTGCTCTCGGTCCGCGCCACGCTCACACGCGGAGTGTTCGAGCTGTGCGAGATCGTCTCGATGGGTCATTGGACCGAGAAAGAGCTCCTCGCCCTCGCCGCGGGCGCAGAGCAACAAGCCCCCGAGCACCCCATCGCGACGGCGATCCTTGACGCCGCGCGGGCCAGACAATTGCGGCCTGATCCTGTGCGCAGACCCATCCCGATGCCAGGCAAGGGCATCGTGGCGGCGACGTCGCTGGGTGCGCCTCTCGTGGTGGGCTCCCGTGCGCTCTTGATCGCAGAGGGCATCGCGGTGGCGCCAGGCGAAGAGCTCGCGCGCGCGATCGAAGCCCACGGGCGGCACGCGGTGTTTATCGCGGTGAGCGGTCGCCTCGAGGGGATCTTAGGTCTCGAAGATCGTCCACGTGAAGACGCACGAAACACTGTCCAAACGCTGATAGATGCGGGCCTCGCGGTCGCCCTCGTCGGCGGAGAGAGCGCGAACACACTCGACGCCCTGGCCCTCTCGCTCGACGTCGCGCAGGTCCGCGCCGAGGTGAGTCCCGAGGACCGCCCCGCACAAATTCGCGCATTGGGAGAGCTCTCCGGCTACGTCGCCGTCGCAGGGCATCCCGCGCTCGATGACCTCGCGCTCGGCGCCGCCGATGTCTCAATCGGGCTCGCCTCCGCAGGTGGGACCGGCGCAGAGTGCACCATCGCGCTCTCAGGCGACGCGCTCCGAGACGCCTCCGACGCGCTCTTGCTCGCGCGGCGTGCACGCAAAGCCAGCCAGTCCATGCTCTGGACCCTGATGATCTCGGGTGTCTTCGGAGCCCTCGGCCGCACGCTAGGGTTCTCGCTCGCCATCGCCACACTCCTCGCGCTCGTCGTGCCCACCGTGGGCCTGTGGCTGGCCGGAAGATACACACTGCAAGATCAACCGAGTGAAGGCACCTGAGGGCTGCTTAGGGTCGCAGCGATCGATTGGTGCTATACTTCGCCGCGTTATGCTCGACGACGTTCTTCAGGACCTGCAATCTTCAATTCACAAAGCCCACGAGTCACTGCGCACGCAGCTTGGGCGCCTTCGCACCGGGCGCGCGACCGCGTCGATGCTTGATTCGGTTCGCGTGGACTATTACGGCACGCCAACACCGATCAGCCAAATGGCCAACGTCCAGGTGCCCGAGCCGCGCTTAATCACGGTCAAAGCGTGGGAAAAAAACCAGGGCAAAGCGATCGACAAGGCCATCCGTGAGTCGGGCCTTGGGCTCAACCCACAGCTCGACGGTGACCTCGTCCGGATCCCCATCCCCGCGCTCACCGAAGAGCGCCGCAAAGACCTCGCCAAGCAAGCGCGCAAGGTCGGCGAAGAGTGCAAGATCGCCGTGCGTGAGGCGCGCCGCAACGCCAAAGAGCTCGTTGACACGCTTGTCAAGGACGGCGATGTCGGCGAAGACGAAGGCGAGCTCGCCTGGAAAAAGGCTGAAGAGCTCGTCGTGCACGGCAACAAGCAGGTCGACGAGATCGTCGCCGGCAAAGAGAAAGACATCATGACCGTGTGAAGTGCCTTGAGGACATCACACGGTGATAGCTTCTCTGTGTGGCGTCCTTCTCTGCAGCAACACGTGAGCTCGTCCTTAAGCTCGTCTATTACGGTCCTGGCCTTGGCGGCAAGACGACCTCTCTCAAAGCGCTGCACGCGGCCGTGCGGCCCGAGCACCGCGGGCGCATGATCTCGCTCGCGACTCCGGTCGATCGCACGCTGTACTTTGACTTCTTGCCGCTGCGCTTGCCCAGCATCGGCGACGTGCAGCTGCGCTTGCAGCTCTTTACCGTCCCGGGCCAAGTGTACTTTAACGCCACACGCAAGCTCGTCCTCACGGGCGCTGACGGCGTGATCTTTGTCGCAGACTCACAGCGCGCGCGGTCCGAGGCAAACACCGAAGCGCTAGACAATTTGCGGGACAATCTCCGCGAGCTCAACCGAAACTTCGACGAGCTCCCGTTGGTGTTTTCGTACAACAAGCGCGACCTGGACGACGTGTTTGACATGGCGCAGCTCGACCAAGCGCTCAACCCCCGCAAGGTGCCCTCGTTTGCTACGTCGGCGACCCGCGGCGAGGGCGTGTTTGAGCCCCTGGATGCCGTCGTGCGCGAGGCCCTCGCGGATCTCGTGCGTCGCAAGACCCTCCCGCCCGATGTCCTCTTGCCCCAAGACCGCACCGTGGCCGAGCGGCTCGCGAGCGTCCAGGCAGAGGTCCCCAGCCGCAGCGTAGAGCCTGCCCAGGTCGTCGCTGGGGCAGCGCCACGGACGCCTCCGCCGGTGCCCATCCCAAGCGAAATCGAGGCCGCGCTGAGCCAAGCTACCGAGACCGTCGAGCGCCTGGTGTCCCCAGGCCAGAGAGCGCATGAGCCTCGCAACACGGTCACGATGCCCGCGCTTCAGGTGGGGCCCACGAGCGATCGCAACCGGCGCTCGCTCACGCTGTCCTCGCTGTTTGACACAGACGAGCAAGAGGCTGTCAGGACCATCGAAGACGCGCTCGACGAGGGGCTGCATCCACGTGCACTTTTGCTGCTCGAAGCGCTGTTGGTGAGGGTCTTAGATCGCAGCGCACGGATGGTCGGGCGCACCGAGGGGCACCACGAGGCGACCGCGTGGATGCTCGGGATTTCGCCCGAGCGCTACGCACGCACACGCACCGCCGCACAGCGCGCGCGACGCGGAACCGCGGCCACACGACGCGAGGCTCTCGAGGCCTACGTGCTCGCGTGCAGCGCGCAGATCGCCGTCGCCGCGATGAGCGAGCGTGGCTAACTCTGTCTGAAATATTGCAGCACTGATGACACACCCGGCGATCGTATTGCTCCGCGCCATCAACCTCGGATCGCACCACAAGCTCCCCATGGCGCAGCTCGTCGCGCTGCTTGAGCAAGCCCAGTGCACCGAAGTGCAAACGTACATCCAGAGCGGCAATGTCATCCTGCGCTCGAAACTCCAGGGCGACGCGCTGCGCAAGCACCTTGAGTCACAGCTGCTCGCAAAGCTCGGCGTTGAGATCCCAGTGGTGGTGTGCTCTCTCGATCACTGGCACACGCTCGCCGCGCGATGTCCTTTTGAGCAGGACAATCCCACGCATTTGCATGTGATGTTCTTTGCCCAACCGCTGGCCCCTGTGCCCCTCCTCGAGCCTCTGCGCTATGCGCCCGAGCGCTTCGCCATCGATCAGCGCGAGATCTTTTTGCACCTCCCCAAGGGCATGGGCGTGTCCAAGCTCGCCCCCGTCATCTCGCGCAAATACCCCGAGGGGACCGCTCGCAACTGGCGGACGGTCCTCGCGCTCACCGCCCTCGCTGAGAAGCTTACAGCGTAAGTCTTAGGCCCCAGGCTCGCGCAGCAAGAAGGGCATCGCCACATCGAGAAAGCGCTCGGTCGCATCGACGTGTGCAAAGTGGGATGCCTCGTCGAGCCAGACGAGCTCGCTGTCGGGCAAGAGCGCATGCAATCGCGCGCCGACGGACGGGGGCACCATGGGATCTCTTCGCGCGTACACGAGCTGCAGCGGTAGTGGGCTCTCTCCGAGGGCTCTCAGGGCACGCTCAAACCGCCGCATCGCGCGGACATCGAGCGTGTCTTCGAGCGCGCGAGCAAACGCGCTGAAGCCCGACGCGGTCGAGAGCGGGTGACCGTAGACCCTGTGTTCTTCCTGGGATTTGAGCGATTCGTCGTAGTAGTGCACGTTGCGATGGACCCACTTGAGCGGGTCTCGCTGGACGATGGCGCGTAGCGCACGCTCCCAGATTGGGACGCTCTTGAGCGCACAGCGCAGCGCGACCATCCGCGCCGTCGCGAGACCCGGCGAGTGGAGGTTGACCAAACGCGAGAACACACTGCGATCTTGCAGCGCGAGATGCATGCAGAGGTAGCCGCCCATGGAGTTTCCGATGGCGGCACAGCCTCGGAGAGAGAGCGCGGTCACGAAGGCCCCGAGGGTCTCAGCGACGGCCTCGGGCGGATAGCGACGCGCGGGCTTGTCGCTCTCACCGCAGCCCACAAGATCTGGAATATACACTGTAAATTCGCTAGCCAACTGCGCGACTGCGTAGCGCCACGAGTACCCCGTCGTCATGAGCCCATGGACAAGCAACAGGGGCGGCCCCGAGCCCGTCACGCGATAGCGCATCGCGAACGATCCAAACCAGTCGGTGTGCACGCGCACCGAGCGCGCCGTAAGCGAAAACCACGGGTGGGGCACACGCGGCCGTGCGGGCACATCGGCGTACGCGAGCTGCTCAAAAGGGCGGAGAGACACCCTCGCGAGGGTAGAGCCTTCGGGCGCGCGATGGGCCTGCAAATGGGCTTATCGATCGACGATCCCGTCGGACCTCGCGACTGTGCGACAGGGCTCGACAGGGCACATCGAGGATTCGCAATCGCGTGGGCTCGCGCTACGATCGCGCAACATCATGACGCGCAATCTTCATACGCTTCTTTTTGCATCGCTGTCGTGCCTCGTCGCATGTGGCGGTGGTCCAGTGAACAACACCGACGGAGGGGCGGACGGCGACGCCGGGATGACCCTCTCACGGGTGACCGGATCGTTCACGACGATCAGCAGCGGGACCACCAGTGAGCTCCGCGGAATCTGGGGAATTTCGCCCACAGATCTCTACGCCGTGGGCACTCAGACGCTGCGAAGATACAACGGAATGAGCTGGGCGGGCGACGGTCGCACCGAGACCTTCGCTGCGGTGAGCGGCAGCGCTGCAGTGGGCGCCGTCGCGGTCGGTGGCGAGATGGGGATGTCCGGCGGAAGCGACATGGGGCGCGGCGTGATCGTGCAGCGCTTGGGCACAAGCTGGACCTCGCGCATGGTCGCGATGACGACGCCTCAGTTGCAGGGGGTGTTCGTCGCCGGAATGGACCTCTTTGCTGTGGGAAATGGGCTTATTCTGCGGGCTCCAAACAACGGCACCTGGGCGCCGTCGATGACGCCCGAGGCCGCCGGAGATCTCTACGCGCTGCATGGCACAGGGCCGAGCGATGTGTGGGCTGTGGGCGAGAAGGTGTGGCACTGGGACGGCACCGCGTGGACCCGGTCCAACACGGGCAGCACGAGCTACGCGCTCGCGGTCTCGGCGATCGCGCCCAACGACGTGTGGATCGTGGGCGTGAGCGGCAGCGCGCGCCGTTGGGACGGCACGATGTGGGTGAATTTTCCCACGGGAATCAACGAGAGCCTGTACGGAATCTGGTCGCGCGCGGGCAACGACGTCTGGGCTGTGGGCGAGCGCGGCGCGGTCGTGCACTTTAACGGCGCCATGTGGGAGCGTGTGATGTCAGGCACCACCCAGACCCTGCGCGCGGTGCATGGATTTGCAGACACCGGGCAGCTCTTCGCGGTGGGCGAGAACGGCACCGCAGTGACCTACACTCCCTGAGTTTTTACAGGGATCCGAGGGGATCGTCTTCGAGCTTGGCGTTGTCTAACCCGCCGCATTTGCGCAGGGCTTCGTAGACGACAATGGCCGCGGCGCTGGCGAGGTTGATCGACCGGACGGCGCCGGCGGTGGGGATTCCGTAGCAGCGATCGCTAAATCGTTCGAGCAGGTCGCGCGGGAGCCCAGCGGACTCTTTGCCAAACACAAGCGCGTCGCCCGGAGCGATGTCCATGTCGAGATAGCTCTTGGCGCCTGTGGCTGAGAATACGTGGATTTTTGCACTAGGTTTGCGCAACTCGAAGGACCTAAAATCCGGGTGTGTCTCGAGCTTTACGAGGTGCCAGTAGTCCAAGCCCGCGCGCCGCACGGCCTTCTCATCGATCTGAAAGCCGAGGCGCCCGACGAGGTGCAGTGGGCACTGCGTTGCGGCACACAATCGCGCGATGTTGCCTGTATTCTGCGGGATTTCTGGCTCGACCAGCACCACCTCAAGGGGCGACGCGAGGGGCGAAACGCGGAGCTTGCGTGTCATGTGCGCGGGACGATACCGTCACACTCGCCGTGATGTCCGAGACTTTTTGCCCACCCGCCCGTCGATCGCACTCTCATCCACGCAGCGCCCTGCGTGCGTTGCGCTGCGTCGCCGCTGTCGCGATGAGCGCTGCACCCCAGATCGCCCACGCGGACACGAACGATTTAGCGCTCAATCGCCTGACTTTCTTCGATGGCGCCGCGGTCGGTGCGCCCGAACCCGCGTTTCAGTTTCGTGGCGGATGCGGCACGATGGCCGCGAACTATGCGCAGTGCTTTGCAGACAACACAGCGTTTGCAAACCTCGCCAATGAGCTTGGCGGAGCGCTCGCTCCCGGGCTCCTCGCGCCTGCCGCGACCATTGGCTACAACCGCGTGTACATCGCGTACGAGCACTCGATCACCAACATCAACGCGGGCTCCTCGCTGCGCCACTGGCAGCGTGGAACCGAGGGCATCGCGGCCTCGTCGCAGGGCAACGGCACCGAGCGCTCACGCACCCGCGTCCCCGAGGTTCTCTTCGCCTCGCGTTTGCACATGCGCCACGGGCTGCCCTACGGCTTTGAGCTCGGCGCGCAAGGGACCTACCTCCACGACTCGGGCCTGGTCGCCATGGGCGTGGACATCAAGTGGGCTCCCTTCGAGGGATTTCGCACGGGTGTGGGCTACATCCCCGACATCGCCATCCGCGGCGCGGTCAACACGCTCGTGGGCAATCAGCAGCTCTATCTCACGGTCGTGAGCATCGACGCGCTGATCTCAAAGGCCATCACCGTCGCGGGCTCGTTCTCGATTACGCCCTACGCGGGGCTGCAATCGCTCTTGGTCTTTGGGGACTCTACGGTGATCGACGGGACGCCGACGCGCTCAAGCTCGCAAGAGTGCTCACGACGCGACACGGTCTACAGCACAGACCCCATGACCGGACAGACCACGTCCTCGCTCGTCTGCGTCGCCGGAACAGGCACCCCCGCCGGCGCCTCCAGCGACTCTTTTAACGACGTAGTCTTTTTGCCCACGAGGCTCCTGCGCTGGCGGCCATTTGGCGGATTTCGCATCAAATACGGGGTCTTTACCTTCACGTCCGAGTTCATCATGGACGCGACCTCTCCCACGGCGCTCGCGGGCGGCTGCGGTGGCAGCGGCTCAGTCCCCGCGTATTGCGTCTCGGGGCGCCCTCGCGCGTCCAACGACGCCACACGGGACGCAGTGCAAATCGACCCGAATTTTCGCCAGTTCTCCGTGAACTTCGGCGTCGGCGTGACCTTCTAGCGCTGACCCGGCGACGTCGCCGGAGTCATTCGCTTGCCACCGACCACCCCTCGCGTCCATCGTCACGCGCATGACCGAGCGCGCCCCTGTGCAAGAGCCCTCTTCGCGATGGATCTATCACCTCGTGACCCCCTCGCGGTGGGCCCTCGGAGATGACCCGTACACGCCCGACTCGATCGCGCATGAGGGCTACATCCATGGCTCTTTTCGCAGTGAATTACGCGAGAGCGCCAGGCTCTACTTTGCCCCCGAGAGCGCTCCCATTGTGCTGCAGCTCGACCCTGCCGTGCTGGCCGCGCATGGGATCGAGATCGTGTACGCCGACACCCCCCGCGGACCGATGCCACACCTGCACGCGCCGCTGCCACGCGCTGCGGTTCATCGCACGCTCACGCTCGACGAGAGTGACCAGAGCGACGACACACGCTCTGCGCTGGACACACTCTTGGCCAAGGTCCACGCGTTTAATCTCGCGCGCGATTGGCAGCAGTTTCACTCACCCAAGAACCTCGCGATGGCGCTGACCATCGAGGCCAGCGAGCTCGCCGAGCCCTACCGCTGGGACACCGACGCGCAGGCCTGGGAGCGCGCCCTGAGCGAGGCTGGACGCGCGCACCTGCAAGACGAAATGGCTGATATTTTGCTGCTATTACTCTCTCTCGCGGACTACAACAAGCTGGACCTGCTCGGCGCGACCGAGGGCAAGCTCGCGCGCAATGAGTCGCGCTATCCCGCTGCGCAATCCCGAGGACGCGCGGACAAGTACACCGCGTACCAAGCGCGCAAACCCGACGAGCCCTAAGCGCTTGCCCCACGAACCGCGTCAGAGCTGTTGCACGCGAGTGCTGTTGCGCTACCCTCGCGACCCTCATATGGCAATCGAAGCGATCGCACTGCTCAAGTTTACGCCCGCACAAATCGAAGCCGCTTTTCCGGCCCAAGGGAGCACGCGCCCAGGCGCAGACGGCCAGCCGCTCAAGCTCTCGGCGCTCGAAGACGCGGTGTTGCTCACGCTCAACGTGAGCTTTGACCTCGAGCCCGACGAAGCCGGCGCGCTCTTGCGCAAGCGTCTTGGGTCGCTCCTCGATTCGCACACAGACAGCCGCGGAGTGCTCGTGCTCCCCGACCGCGCCAAGCCCCGCAGCAAGACCTACGACGACGCCATCGACGAGGTCGGCGAGCTGGGTTTCTGGGCCAAAAAAGTCGACAAAGACTACAAGCCGGCTGCACGTACCCCACGCGCGCAGCTCGACGAAGACCTGAGCAAGACCCTCAGCGATGACAACACCCTCGGCGCACAGATGCAGGCCATGATGGGCGGGTTCTCGCCCGACATGATGGCGCAGGCGCAAGCCATGTTGGGCTCTCCCCAGGGCGCAGATCTCTTCGCCATGGCACAGCAACAGCTCCAAGCCATGATGTCTCAGCCCGGCGGAATGGACGCCCTCGCCAAAGGACTCAGCGAGGTCATGGGCGCTCAAAACATCGACGCAGGCCAGCTCAAAGCCATGCTCCCCGAGAAGATGCCCACCCCCGAAGAGATGAAAGCCCTCTTTGAGCAAGGCAGCAAAGACTTCGAAAACATCGCCCGCGAAGACCCCAGCAAGGTCAAAGAGCTCACCGACAAGTTTGGCTCACTGCTCGACTCTAAAGAGCCCAAAAAGAGCTGAGCCCCGCGCAACCGTCCGTCGTTGCCGCTCTGCCTTTGATCACCAATCTGCCGCTCTCACGCGCCGCCAAGCGCGCACTTTGGCTCTGCCTCACCGCGCAGGGTCTGTCAGCGATTTTGGCGGCCCTCATGATCCTCGCGGGTCCCGAACTAGACACCGACGCGTTCGGCCACTTTATCGTCGCGCGCCGCATGATCGAGCACCCCAGCATGGTGTCTGTGCACTGGGTGTGGCTCCCGCTTTGGCACATGGTGTTGGCCGCGATCGAGCTGCTGGGGGGCGGGCTCACCAGCGCGCGCTGGCTCTCGTGGACCCTCGGCGGGGTGACCTCTGCCGTTGTATTTGCAGCGCTCTCGCAAGAGAGCCCAGAGCTCGACCGCTCACATCGCGTGATCGAGGCCTCGCTCGCCGCGGGCCTGTGGGCGCTGTGTCCCCTCGCCCTGCTCGCGCGCAGCTCGGCCGAACCTGAGGCGCTGTTCACATTATTGATCAGCGTCTCTGCGTGGCAGTGGGCACGCCATCACCCCTGGCGCGCCGGGACAGCGCTGGCCCTCGCGGCGCTCTGTCGCTACGAAGTGTGGCCCGTCCTCGGGGCGGTCGCGCTGTGGCCTTGGATCAATCCATCCGCCAAATCCCTCGGACAACGCGCGATCGATGCACGCAAAGATCTCGGCACGTGGCTGTTGCCCGCCCTCGCGGTGCTCGCGTGGTGTGCGGTTCACCGCGTGCAGCACGGCGAGTGGCTCTGGTTTGTCCGCGAGAACCGCGCGTTTGCGCTGCGAGCCGTGGCGCGTTTGTTTGTCTCGCTGCCCTCGGTGCCGCGTCGCGCGGCTTGGTATGCGCTCACGTTGCCCTGGCTCGTGTGGGGCCCCGCGGTGCTCTTGGCGCCATGGGGAATGTGGCACCTGCATCGCAGGCGACACCATCGCTGGCTGCTCATGCCCTGCGTGATTGTCACGTTCTTGAGCTACGCGTGGCTGCGAGGACAGCACCTTGGGCTGGTCCGACACGCGATCGCGACCAGCCCGTTTTATGCGGGCGCGATTGCGCTCGCGCTGACGGCGTGCGCTCGCTGGGCCCAGGGCGATCCGCGACGACGTGCTGCGTTTGTGTTGTGCATTGGCGTGTCATTTTGCTGGTTTATGTTCAACGTTGGGGCCCATGTGCGTGGGCATGTGCTGCAGGCCCAAGGCGCCCAGCGCGAGGTCCGCGCCGCGGCCGCGCTGCTCGCGCGCGAAGCCCACGACGACGCGATGGTGTTTTGCGATGACGCGATGGTCGAGCTGCACGCCGAGCTCGACCGCACGCATGTGCGTCGCTGGGCCGGGCGCGATGTGCGCCGCGCCAACGTGTGCGAAGCCCAGCTCGCGACAGGTCAGCCGACCTGGGTCGTGAGCACCCCGCGCTCGCTACGCGCGCTGCAGGGCCTGTGCGAGCCGAGATTCAGCGCGCGCTCGGTGCTGGTACTGCGCTGTGATTGTCAGCTATTTCGCTGATCCAAGTGAGCACGCGCCTGCGCGATCGCCTCGCGCACGACCTCGGCCGAGTGAGCGAGCTCGCTGCGCTCACGCGCGCTGCATTCAGGCAGTCCCAGCGACGTGGCGCCGTGCGAGCCCACAATGGCGGGGAGCCCAAGAGTGCACGAGAGCTCTTTGCTGTAGGTCGACACCGTGAGCACCGTGCGCTCGTCGCGTGCGATGGCCCGTGCGATGCGCGCGGTGACCGCTCCGATCGCGTGAGAGGTAGCGCCCTTGCGCGCGATGATCTCTTGCGCAGCGCCACGCACTTCGCGCGTGAGGGCGTCCCGCCAAGCATCATCGAAGGGCACGCCGTTGCGCGCGCAAAACTCGCGCAAGGGCACACCCGCCACGCGCGCGCTGTCGAGCATCGAGACCGACGAGTCACCGTGCTCGCCCAGCACCCAGGCGTGGACACTCGACGGATGAATCGCGAATTTTTCTGAAATAAAGCTGCGCAAACGCGTGGTGTCGAGCACCGTCCCGGTCCCCAATACCGCGACGCCGAGGGGCTCCCATCGGGCACGCAACAGCTCGGTCATCACGTCCACCGGGTTGCTCACGACCACAACGACCCTGGGCAACCCGCCACGCTCGATGGCCTCAGCGATCTCGCGCATCGCGTGGGCGTTGCGTGCCAAGAGCTCGAGCCTCGTCTCGCCAGGGTGCTGCTTTGCGCCCGCGGTGATCACGCACAGGTCCACAGGGACGAGCGCGTCCATCGGCAGCGCCTCGACCTGCGGGGCGCCCATCAAAGGGGCCGCGTGTGCGAGGTCCAGGGCCTCACCCTGGGCCTTGTCCATCTTAATGTCCGTTAAGATTAAATGACTAGCGATTTGGCTGTACATCATGGACATCGCGCACGCGACTCCGACGGCCCCGGCGCCCACGATCAACACACGATATTTCATACCCGCTAGCGCCCCATGCGGCCGGTGAGCTCAAGGAGCACGGTGTTGGTCGCCTCGCTTGGAGGCGGCAGCCTCGTCGAGGCGATCCCGCGAAAGGTCAGGACGCCCGCGGTGACGCTCATCGTGACCATGCGAAAGGTCAGCGTGGTCTGCGTCCCGCCCGCGGTCACAGTGCACATCGCGCCATCGGCGAACACAGCCGAATTACCACGCCGTTGCGCAGAGATGGTGCACAGCGACGCGCTCGACGTGTCCGAAAAGGTCACGCTCATCGAGGGCATCGGGCTGTTCTCGATGCGCACAATGACGTTGCTCGGCGACGCGGTCCCTGGGCCCGAAGGGGTCTGCTCGGTGGCGGTCCCGCTCATGGCCCAGGTGCCCAAGAAGGGCCCCGCGCCGGCCTCGACCACCTCGCCTGGCACAACGATCAACGGAGAGCCCGCGCCGCACGCCGTAGCGCTCAGGGCCATGCCAATCACCAACGCAGCCGAGAGCCGCGACCATCGAGGGGTATTCACGGGGCGAGATCTTACGCAAGGTCGCGCGCAGAAGACAGCCGCGAGCGCTCAGCAGTGCGCGACGTTTGCCGCACGAATCATCATCGCGCGCACCACCCTGAGCACCACCGCGTTGTTGAGCCCTACGCGCTCGGTCGCGCCGATGCCCGACTGCACGGTGGTCACATAGCGCCGCCGCGAGATGCTCCCTGGCGTCGCCACGTAGCCCGAGACCGCGGCCGCCTCGACCAAGACCTCGATGGTGGCCCCACGAGGGCTCGTCCAGCGGATCCTCGACATCCGCCGCGCCAAGATCCCGCTGAGGTCCTCGGCGAGGTCCTGCGCCCTAAACGCGGTCTGCTGCGAGGTCACTGGGGCGAGCCTCCGCAATCGTCTCGCCATCGCCCGCTCACCGATGCGCTCAAGGGCCATCGGCGCGAGCTCGCGCACCATCATGTCCGCGATCACGTAGCCCACTTCGCGCTCGGAAAACGCGGCAGTGCTCACGCCGGATGAGTTGTCAATTTGCACGTCGCTGAGCCCGCCCGCGACCGCGCGGAGCTGTCGCATGGCGTCGTTGCGCAAGAGATTGAGCGTGGGGCTCGGCGAGAGACACCGCGGCTGCGCGCTCGCTCGCGACGGTCCCACGGTGATCGCACTCACACACACGGCCAACGCACACACCCAGGTCGTCCAACGCATGGGCGCCAGTGTCTCATGCCAGCAGGGCTGACGCTCGCGCGGCGCCCCACAATGGCAAGCGCTCGTCGGTGATGAGCCAGATGGGCATGGCCGCGAGGGTCTGCGCAAAGCGCCCCTTGTCGCTAAATCCCCTGCAAAAGTCCCCGAGTTCGAGCACTTTTGCGAGCTTGGCGCTCACGCCCCCTGCGACGTACACTCCGCCGCGAGACAGCACGCTCAGCGCGAGGTTGCCTGCCTCGGCGCCATACAGCTCGCAGAAGCGTCGGGCTGCGCGCATGCACAACACATCTCGGCCCTGGACCGCTTCGTCACCGATGACCGCCGAGGGGTCTTCGTGGGCCATGCGCTCTCGGACACGTGGGCTCTCGGCGCCTGGTTCGCGCTGGGCCATTGAGGCATAGACCCACGCGAGACCTGGGCCAGAGACAATTCGCTCGACCGAAACGTGAGGGTTTTCGCCGCCCAATCGCGCTTGGGTAAATCGCAACAGGGCGACGTCTTCGTCGGTCCGTGGCGCGAAGCTCTTGTGTCCACCCTCGGTCGCGATCGCGAAGTGTTGTCCCTGGTGTGCGATCAACGCGCTCTCGCCCAAGCCCGTCCCTGCGGCGATCACGGCGATGTTGGCGTTGCGATCCGCGGTGCCTTCTTGCAAGCACACACACTGCGAAGGGTCGACCGCGAGCACCCCGTACGCGGTCGCTTGGAGGTCATTGAGCAAGAGCACCCGCGAGGGCGCGACCCCCAGCGTATGCGCGAGCGCGCGGCCGTCGATGACCCAGCGCAGGTGCGTGGTCTCACAGCGCTGATCGCTGACCACTCCGGGGAGCCCAAAGCATGCCGAGGTCACGCGCGAATCCGAGAGAAATTGCACACAGAGCGCATCCAGAGAGTCCCACGATGCGCTGTCAAAGACAGCCTCGCGCACGAGGCTAGGCGTGGGCCCTTGGGTCTCGAAGAGGCCGAGTCGAACTTTGGTTCCACCGATGTCACCTGCGAGGATTGTCACGGGGGCAAAGTTAGCAGAGCAGCCCCGTACCCGGCTACGTCGCCGGGTGGCTCGCGCTAGCGACGCCCAGAGAGCTCCGAGCGGGTGATCCTGGGCTCTTGGTCGCGGCCAAAGCCAGGCAACCACATTCGCGCAGAGATCACCCCGCGAAAACTCAGCACGCCGTGCTGCACCGAGAGCGAGGCTTGAGAGAACACAAGATCAACGAACACCGGTGAACTTCCAGTCCGACAGGGCGTCCCCTCGGCGATCACGGCGGTGTTGCGAGTCCGCGCGAGGGGCACAACGCACAACACCTCGGCAGGCTCAAAGACGGTGAGCTGCAGGCCCCTCCCTGGGATGTCTTCGATCCGCATCGTGAGCGTCACGGGTCTCACCAGAGGCAGAGGCTCGCCAGGTCCCGACAGATGGGTCGCCGTCCCGGTCATGGTCCACACCCCCACCATGGACTCGAGGGGTGCCTCTTCGAGCCTCGTGAGGGGGTCATCGAGGGGCGTGCTCGCGCCGCACGAGAGCGCGCAAAGCGCCTGCCCCATCGCGAGCGCGATCCCCAGAGTCCGCGTCGCCCGTCTGTCCCCCATGGTCTTCACCTTGGGGGTGACTGTAGCAAACCTCGGGCAAGATGGGTAGTGGTCACTCACATCGCGCCACGCTCGCAGCACGGATCAACATCGCCCTCATGATTTGCAGTACCGCTTCACTCTGTAAGCCTACGCGCTCGGTGGCTCCGACCCCTGACTGGATCGTGGTGACATAGCGCACGCGGTGCATGCTGCCGGGGGTCGCGACATAGCCCGAGACCGCAGCCGCCTCGACCAGAACCTCGAGGGTCGCACCACGCGGAGTTCTCCAACGGACACGCCCCATCCGTCGCGCGAGCGTGTTGGCGAGGTCTTCGGCAAGGTCCTGCGCCCGAAATGCGGTCTGCTGGGAGGTCACCGGCGCGAGCCTCCGCAGACGCCTGGCCATCGCGCGCTCTCCGATGCGCTCGAGCGCGAGGGGCGCGAGCTCACGGACCATCGTGTCTGCGATCACATAGCCAACTTCGCGCTCTGAAAACGCAGCCAAGTCCACACCCGATGAGTTGACGATAGGGACATCTCGGAGACCCGTCGCCACGTGATGAAGCTGCCGCATCCCGGCGTCACGGACCATCGCCAACGTGGGACTAGGCGACACACACCGAGGCTGTGCAGAGGCACTCACCGACGCGCTGCCAAGCACAAGGACACACAGACTCGCAGGGATCCATCGCACCCTGGCAGTGTGTCACATCGCGCGCGCAACCTGGGCCGCGACGCGCTGGGCGTTTGCAGCAGAGCGTGCTCTCAATCCAAACCACAACAGCGGACGCGATGCTCCCCCGTTTGGCGCTAACCCGGCGACGTCGCCGGGTTACTCACTGCCATGGCGTCTACCCGCGCGACGAGCGCATCGAGCCGGTCCACCAGCGCACGTTGCGTGTCAATTTGCTGCTGTGCGAGCGCTTGCGCGGTGTCTTCTCGGGCTCGCTGCGCTGCGCTCGGGGGCTCGAGCGCGCGCGCGGCCATCGCGGGCCCGAGGGTCATCAATGCGCTCGCGATGGCCTTGCCCGCGGTGGTCACCGCGAACACCCGCGCATAGCCCACCGAGAGACACGTGGTGGTGAACACCAAGGCGTCCCAGAACGAGTTGACCTCGGGGTTTGCGTCGCGCTCGGCGACATAGAACAGCCACGCGCTCCCGAGGCTCGTCGCGATCACCGCGTCCAACGGATCTTGGGCGATCACTGCGCGAAGCTCATCGCGCGCCGCGCCGTACGCGCCGCCTAGGTCTTGCGACCCAAGCACGCGGCCAAGCGCTGAGAGCGCGAGGGTCTCGGCGGCGTTTGTGCTCATGCGCCCTCGGCCTCGCGTGCGGTGTCACTCGCTGCGCGCACACCGATGGTGCCCGTGGCGTTGGCGTCCATCGCGGCGAGTTTGGCTGCGAGCTCGGGGTCTTCGTTGGCGACCTTGCGCAGCTCTTCGGGGAGCGCGCCCAGCATTTTGCGCGCCGAATCGGTCAGGCGGTCCGTGTCAACCTGTGCAAACTGCATGAGCTCACGCAAGAGCGGAAACGCCGCGCCCGCCTCGAGGATCGTGCGCAACACAGGCGACGCCGCGCCGAACGCGCCCTGTCCGTTGCCCGACCCGGCGACGTCGCCGGATGAGCCACCCTGGCCATTGTTCATCTGCAAGACCTTGATCTCGCGGATGGCGTGCGCCGGGGCCATGAGCTCTTTGGTCACGTCGGGCAGCACGGTGAGCGCCTTGAGCACGATGTCACGCAGCAAGAACTTGCTGGCCACTTGGTTCTCGGCGTCGACCAACGCTTTGCGTGCGTCGGCCTCGGCGGCGCCCTTTTGCCGCGTCGCTTCAGCGAGCGCGATGAGCGCTTCGGCCTCGAGCTGCGCAGCTTTTGCCCGCGCCTCTGCAGTGATTCTCACGCGGTCTGCGTCTGCTTGGGCCTCGGCACGGACCACATTGGCCGCCGAGTCCGCGGCGACCATGAGCGCGCGCGCAGAGCCCTCTGCCTCGGCGATGTGGCCCTCGGCTTGGGCACGCTTCGCCGCTGCAGCGCCGTCGGCTTCGGCTTTGACGGCAGCCGCGCTGGTCTCTGCGCCAAGCTTGCGTACAAAGGCTTCGCGCTCGGCCGCGATACGCGCTTGCTGAGCGCTCTCTTCGGATTTAATCACCGCGATCTCTTTCTCGCGGCGGGCCTGTGCGGTGGCTTCGACCGTGAGAATTCCCTGGGTTGCCTGCGTTCGGTCCGCTTCGGCTTGGAGCTTGAGCGCCTCGGCGCGGGCCTCGACCTCGAGCGCCTGGGTCACCGCGATTTGCTTGGACACACGCGCGGTCTCGATCACGCGCTGCTTCTCGATTTCGGCAGCCTCGATGGTCTTGACCTTCTCGATCTCGGCGGTCTCGATGGTCTTGCGCTTCTCGACCTCGGCGTTCTCGACGGTGCGCTGCTTCTCGATCATCGCGGCCTCGACCTCGCGCTCTTTGGCGATCACCGCGACCTGCTGCTGCTTCTCGGACGAAATCTGCGCCTCGCGGGTCGCAGCGACGCGCTGAGCCTCTGCGATTTGCAGTGCTTTTTGCTGCTCGATCTTCGCGTTCTGCACAGCCTGCTCTTTCGAGAGCGCGGCCATCTCTTGGTCGCGCTGCTGCTCGTACACGGCCTTGGCGGTCGCGGTCGATTGCGTCGCGGTGTACTCTTGCACACGGCGTGTCTGGTCACTCTCGTTGCGGTTGTCCGCTTCGATCAGCTCAAGCGCGCGACGATGCGCGGTGACGTTTTGCTCTTGGATCGCGACGTCGGCTTCGCGCTCGATCAAGTTGGTCTTGCGCGCGTTGGCCTTCACCTGCTCGGTGATGGTCATCAGGCCCTCGGAGTCAAAGAAGTCCGACGCGTTGAGCTCGGCGATCGACACCATTGCGAGGGCCGTGATTGACACGTTCTCGAGGGTAAGACCGTTCTTTTTGAGCTCTTCAGAGAGGGCCTTCTGGATGCTCTCGGCGAAGTCTTTGCGGTTGGTGTGCAGCTCCATAAACGAGCTGTTGGCCGCGACAGAGCGCAGGGCGTCCGTGAGCTTTCCCTCGATGAGATCGCCGATCGCGCCTTCGTCGAGGTTGCGCTCACCAAACGAGCGCGCCGCGGTGAGCACGTCGTCTTCGAGCGGCTCGACCTTGATGTAGAGCTCGGTCGTGACGGTCGCGCGGATCTTGTCGCGCGTCACCAGGGCCATGTTGCCCGAGCGATCGACCGTGAGTTTATGCGAGCGAAGTGAGACTCGCATGAGCTGATGCAAGATCGGAAACACGGTGACACCGCCGCCGATCACCACTTTGTTTCCGCCTGCGCCCGTACGCACCAGCGCCTCGTCAGCGCCACAGCGACGATAAAACCGCGCGATGGTGACGAGCAACAGCGTGAACACAAAGATCACCGCCGAAGCGATCAACGCCGAGACAATAAACTGCGGCTGCTCCCAAAAGCGAAGCGCCGAACCCTGTGCGACAAAGACCTCTAGCTGATTCATGGTGTCCCGACCTCCCGATGTTTGTGACCAAGTTGTGCTGTGAATTTGCTGACCAACGCGACCATCGCGCGGACACCAGAGACACAGCTACAGGCTCGGCACAGACTGCGATACTTGCTATGTGCGACGACGACCGGGCAGCACGCTGTCGAGCGCGCTGACGACCAGTCGACCTTGCTCTTGCTCGACCACAACGACCTCGCGTCCCTCTTCAATGGGCACGCTGTCATGGGTCACGCACACCACACGGACGACGTGCCCGATGCGGTCTTTGATCCGAACCTCGCCAAACTCGCGGTCGACCCTGCTTGAGATCACCACGCCGCTGCTTCCCACGAGCCCCTCGCGCGAGGTCGCCTCTTGGCCCTCGGTCGAGAACACTTTGCCGGCGATCGCCGCCATCGCGCGGGTACACAGCGCACCGATCACCAGCGCGATCGGGATCACCCAGACCATGGACCACAGCGGCGGCCGCGCGAACCCATAGACCAGCGTGTTGACCGAGAGCCCCGCGACGGCAAACGCCACCGCGAAGGTCTGCAGCAAGAAGGTCATCGGCGCGCGACCAAAGCCCAACAAGCCCACGAGCGAGACCGTGGCTTCGCCCTGCACGCTCACGGCGTGGTGCCCTTCGCTCTCGCTCTCACCGTCCGCGTCTCCATCGCCGTCGGCGTCGGTGTCCACGCTGTCCGGGACTCCGTCGCCATCGCTGTCGTGGCCGTCGGCGTCGCCATGGTCACCGCCCGCGAGCAAGCCCAGGACGCCTGAGACCTGCAAGAGAGCTACACCTACCGCGATCGCGACCGCGGTGAGATAAGGCACGTTTGCCCAAGCGAGCCATGCAGACAAAACGGTCATCAAGAACGGCCCTTGCGTGCCACACGCTCTCGCCCAAAAAGACGAGATGCGCGGCCGCGAAGTGAGAGAATGCGGGTGGGAAACCTCCGCAAAAAAGTGAGCGCCACGATGGGTGCAGATCCGCGTTGGCTCCGTCAACGGCAGATCGGTCACGCATCATCCGATTTTGCGCGGCTGTCACCGAAGGCTTTCTGGCGAAAAGTTGCCTTGGAGCGCGGTTCTGTAGCTTAGCTCGGCCAGATTCGGTCACCTGGACGCGCCCCACGCGGCGCCGCGGGTGTCCCCCTCTGCCACGAGAGCGGGTTGTTTTGTAGTCCAACACAGCCGCCTCGTGTCATCCGACGGAGCGAGTGATGGGCATGAACGAGCACGCGATTTCGGCGCAAACAACCCTGCTGACCATGGCACCCGCGTGCGAGACCTCGGACGAGAGCCTCGACGCCACCGAGACCATGATGGAAGAGACGGAGCTCTCGGGCAGCCCTGCGCTGATCGCGTTTGCGCAGCGCGCGGCGGCAGAGCGAGACGGGCTGCGGAGCGAGATTCATCGCATCCGCGAGGCGTTTGCGAGGCTCGAGTCCCAGTCGCGTATGGGCAAGACCCCGTCGCGCGAGACCGCTGAGCTGCGAGAGACCCTTGAGCTCCGTGACCGCGAAGTGCGACGGCTGAAAGACGCCAACATCGCCCGCGAGAGGCTGTTGACCGACGCGCGCAATCGACTGGACGAAGCGCTGCATCAGCGCGCCGCCGCGGTCGCCAAGCTCGACCTCCGTGAGCGTGGTGTAAGCGCGATCGAGAGCGCTCTTGAAGAGCACAAGCACGAGCTCTTGCACACGCGACGGCGTGTAGCGCAGCTTGAGATCGAGCTTCATCGGGCGGTCCAGAGCGAGCGTGGTCTCTCTGCGATGCTCGAGGACACGCGCGGGCAGCTCTCTGAGGCGAGGCAGTCGCTTGAGACGCTACACAGCGAGCTCAGCGACACCCGTGAAGCGCTCACGATGTCCAACGACGCCGCGGTCTCACGCGAAGAGGCCCTGCGCGCAGAGCGTGCTCGGCTCGACGCACAACGCGCTGAAGAAATCCTCGTCGAAATGGAGCGGCGCGAAGAGCTCTCAGCAGAGCTTGAGGCGTTGAGTGTGCGGCACGTGCACGAGCTCGCGCTGAGCGAATCGCGCGCTGAAGAGAGCCTCGAAGTCACACGCAAAGAAGCGAACGAGCGACTCGCAGCCCTCTGCGCACACGCTAAAGAGGACCTCGCTGCGGCGCATGTGGGGTACTCACGCGGGCTGCAGTTTGCGCTTCATGAGCAGACCGAGTCCGCGCTCGCCGCGCGCGAGGCGCTCTGTGCGTGGCACGCCGGCGAGCTCTTGGGGCAGCGATTTGCCCTGCAAGAGCGCGTCGTGAGCGAACGCGATCAGCACACTGCGACCCGCGCGCGGTTTATGCTTGAGCTCAACGCGATGACGCAAGACTGCGATCGCATGGTCGAAGAGCACGCGCTCACGCGCAGCGAGCTCACCGCGACGCTTGAGGGCACCACCCGTGGGCTCGCCTTTGTGCGCGCCGAGACGCAGTCCGAAGTGGCCTCCGAGCGCGCCCTCCGCATGGCCGAGGCCACACGTCACGGTCAAGCCATGAACGCGCTGCGTGAGGCCCACGAGCGGAGCCTCTGCGACCAGGACGAATCGAGCGAGTTTGCAGCGACAGCGCTTCGCACACGGATCGCTCGCGAGACCGAGCGCGCGCGCAAGCTCGAGGGCGAGCTTGAGGCGAGCGCACAGCACCGAGACCAGTGCGCCGAGCTGGTCGCCGCGTGGCTCACTGCACGGGACGAATCGATTGCATATTTGCAGGCAGATCGCGCGGAGCTGCGTGCCCTCTACGAAGAAGCCGACGCGGTCCGAGAGCGACTCGCGCAGGCGAGCGTGGATGCAGCGAAGCAAGCGCGTGGCGCACGCGAGCGCGCAGAGTCGGCCGAACGACAGCTGCTTGAGCGCACGCAGGCGATCTCGGCGACCGTGGGGATCCTCACGCGAGTGACCGTCGAGCAGCACGCGGTCGCAGGAGCGCTACGGCACAAGCGCGCGCTGCCCACCATGGCCGACGTCGACGCTGCCATCGCGGCGGTGACCCAGCGCGTGCCCGAAGAGATCGGCGAAGAGCTCTGGCTCGCGCGCGACGCGATCGCCGCAGCGATCTTCGCGGGCCCCTCGATTGATTGATTGATTGATAGCCACAGAGGGCCATTGGGGTCTCGGGAGGGTCAGCGTTTTTGCCAGTGCGGCATGGCTTCGACGGCACGACGAGCGTGCTCGAGGGCGCCAGCGCGGGGCATCTTGTTGACCTTCATAAAGCGCTCGGTGGCCATGTTCTCGATCACGGCGTCGAGGGACAAGAGCGCTCCGTGTTTGTCGGTGCAGCAGGCACAGTAGGCGTTGTCTGCGCGGCCGCCGCCGTGTTCTTTTGCGGTCATCATGGGCGCCCCGCAGGACTGACAAGCCGGACCGCCTTGGACAAAGAGTGTCATCGCTAACTCGCTCGGTCTTTCTGCGCGCACATCGGTTGTGCAAACGCGACCGAGAGCGTGACACGTGCGACCGACAAACGCACGGGGGGACAAACGCCGGCTATTTCTTCTTCTTCGCGGCGAGTCGCGCTGCGCGTTGGGCGGCGACGTCGCGCGTCTGTGCTGCGATTCCGCGGGTAATAATCCGCTCGGTCTCGGCGAGCCCACGCCAGCCAAGCAGCTCGTGCTGAGTGCCCTCGACGTCGAGAATCCAGTGAAAGAACTGCTCGATTTCGCGCAACAGTCGGCGCGGCAGATCGCTCAGGGCGCCGTGGGCAGACCAGGTCTTGTCCTCGGTCGAGATGGCGATGAGCCGGTGGTTTTCTTTTCCGTCTTTTTTGGCGCGCAGCACGCCGATGGGGCGCGCATACACCAAGCACCCCGGAAACGCCGGAGCGTCCATCAAGACCAGCACATCCAGCGGGTCGCCATCGCCCGCTTTTGTCTGTGGAACAAACCCAAAATCAAACGGAAACGACGCCCCCGCAAAGAGCACGCGGTTGAGCCGAAAGAGCCCAAGTTCTTCGTCGTATTTGTACTTGTTGCGCGACCCGCGTGGGGTCTCGACGACGACGTTAAGAATCCCCGGCGCGGCGTACGCCGGCAGTCGATCCCACGGTGTTTGCTTGGCCACGTATGAGTCTTTCGCGCAGTGTGACTACAGCCCACGGTCGCGCAGAAAATGCTCGCGCCAGTGTGTGGGCAAATCGAGAAAGCCCTCAGTGTACAGATAGTCGTAGATGGCGTCGCACACGACCGTGCAGATGGCAGAAAAGATCTGCGGGTCTGCAACAAACTCAAGGGTCTCTTCGCGAAACGTCGCGCGCATTTCGCTCGTCCGCTGCACGAGAGGGCCCTGCACGTTCATCACTAAGCGCTCGATAAAATGCTTATCAAATGCAGCTCGAAACGCAGAGAAGACCTCGGGCGCGAGCTTGTACCCATGAGGCCGCCCTTCGCCCACGCGAGACTGCGTGATCACGGCCCAGCAGAAGTCTCCGAGCGAGGGTCTAAACTCTTCGTAGAAGAACTTAAGCAGCACCTCACGGTAGATCGCCAAGAGCGCTTCGAGCTCGGGGGTCGTGCGCGAGAGGTACTCCATGCGGAGGTCTTTCTCGATGACGTCAAACCGCGCGAGCGCGTCCGTGAGCACCTTGGGGTCGGCGTACCGCTGCGCGCGCAGCGTCGCCACAATGGCGTCTCGATGCATGCGCATCGCGATGTAGAGCGCCTGGTCTGGGTAGGTCACCGAGAGCGACTGCCGCACCTGCGTAGTGATCTTGGTGTAGAGCGCAGAGTTAAAGAATTGCGCGGTAATCTTGCGCTGAATGTCTTCGAGCTTGCGCGCCATAAAGCCCTCGCGGCGCGGCGAGAAGAGCTTCTCAAGGAGGTCACGCATCGTGGCGATGAGCTGAATGGAGAGGTCCACCGTGGGCTCGGGCGCTTGGTGCACAATGCGCACACCTGCCAACTGGAGCGCTTGCAGCTCGGCCACGACAGCCTCGGTGATCGCATCGAGGTCTTTGTTGGTCTCTTGGGGAGCGCCGTAATAGACCACTTTTGCCTGGATCTGCTCTTCGCGCAGGCGGCTGGCGGTCGCGGCGACGTCTACGAGCGCGCGGGTCGTCGTCGGGTGCAACAGCGAGCTCTTGTCGCGGGTCGCGCTCTCGCTCACCGGCGGTGGTGCGACGAGCTTTGGGGCGGGAGCCGCCACGGGAGTTGCTCCAGGGGGAGTCGCCGGCTTGGGGAGCGGGTGCGCGGGTGTCCCTGGGCTCGCGAGAGGGCGTGGGGGCGGAGGCGGAGGACGCGGCGGTCCCTTAGGAGCATCTGTCACAGCGGGGGGATGGTGCCCCTTCGTGCCCCGACTCACAACCCAGCGCTGCGTCCCTCAGCCCGGAATCGATCGGCGCGAGAGCTCATCGCGGACTTGCGACGCGATGGCGGCGACGGATGCGATGGACTGCCCTGCGTGAACCGCAATCTTTTCAAGCACTTTTAGCTCATTTGCGTCCAAGCCGTTGCTCGCGTACGCGATGGCTGCGGCCAAGCTCAGGCCCTCTTCGGCGGCATGGTGGCTCTGCAATACTCGCCCAACAACTCGGCAGCGGTCGTCTTCGCCGAGGGTCTTTCGGAGGTCGACGAAGTCTGCGACGAGCTCATCGAGTTCTGAGACGGAGACATCGTCTTCGGTCAGCACAAGGACCGCGCGCTTGAGTGTCGTGAGCTCATGGGCATCCACGGTCCCGTCAGCGGCCGCGACGAGGTAGCCAGCCTCTACGATGGTGTTAAACAACAACGAGGGGTCCCCGCCGTCTTCGCTCACTTTGTCATTGCGAAGCGCGCGCGCGAGTGGAAGCAAATGGTCAAGCACGGTCCCGAGCGACATGGTCGTAAAAACCTCTCTTCGTAGGAAAAACGCTTGTCAACCAAGCGCCCCCTGCAGAGTGCCACACTCTGTCACCGAGCGTCTGTGCTCTTGTGCATCACCGTCTGATTTTGCTCAGAAGGGTTCACGCTAGGGCGCGCCGCTGTCTGCTGTCTCGCTGGGGGCTTCGTTCGGGAGGCTCGGGGCTGCCGCCGCGCTCGGGATCGATGCGTCGCGCTCGGGCGCTCCGGCGTCATCATCGTCGTCACTGAGCGCTTCAAGAGGGATGCCTCCCTCGCCCATCGTGAAGAAACTCGACAGCGCGCTTGGGCCCGCATCACTCTGCGGAACCCCGACCTCTCGCGGCTCTGTTCCACTGAGAAAATACTCGTCGATTGCGTCAGACTGCCCCGGCCGCGCCAGCATCCCCGTGACCGGATCGATCCTCGCGGTGACAATCCCTTCGGGGCGCACAAAGTCCACCGCCGCTGGGCGCCGCGCGCGCACGTAGTCTCCAAAGAACCGCACCCACATGGGCAGCGCCGAGCGCGCGCCCTCTTCGCCAGACCCGAGCCTCTGCCGGTCATCGAAGCCTACCCACACCCCCGCGACGAGATCGGGCGTGTAGCCCACAAACCACGCATCGCGCGAACCGTTGGTAGTCCCCGTCTTGCCAGCGACTGGGCGGCCCAAGGACTGCGCACGCTGTGCGGTCCCGCGCTGGACCACCGAGGTCATCATCGAGGTCACCAAGAAGCTCTCTGCGGGCGAGATCACCACGCGCGGCGCCTCGCGTGTGGGCAACGGAATGTCGCGCCCATCGGGTCCCACAATCCTGGTGATCATTCGAGGCGCTTCGTAGCGTCCGCCCGAGGCCCAGACGGCGTACGCGTTGGTCATTTCGAGGGGGCTCAGCGAGGCGACGCCGAGCGCGAGAGCCGGCACCGGATCCATGGGCGCAGAGAGCCCAAAACTGCGCGCGTGGGCGACCAGCGAAGGCGCAGTGAGATCGGTCACCACCTGCGCGGCCACAATGTTGCGCGATTGCGCGAGAGCCTCACGCAGGCTCATCAAGGGCTCGGCCGGAGCGTTGGGCCGGTGATGCGATTCGCTAGGACACCAGGTGCCAAAACAGCGCGGGTTTGGGTCAACCATGCTCGCGAGGTTCATCCGACGTGACGACAGCGCGAGCGAGTACAAGAAGGGCTTAAACGCGCTGCCCGGCTGACGCATCGCGCGGCTCGCGCGGTCAAAGCCACCGGCGACGCCCTCGTAGCTGCCCACGAGCGCGCGGACCTCACGCGTCACGGGGTCGATGGCCACGAGCGCCGCCTGCGGGCCCATTTCGATTCGCATAGGGCCAGGGCTTTCAGGCGTAATCGTACGGTCAACGCTCACGCGCAGCGCGCTGCCGATGGGGGCAAACGCTGTGGGCGTGGGCTCAGAGCGGACATAGCGCGCGACAGAGTTCCACGGGATGACTCCGCTGCTGGGACCCACGCGGACGGTGATCTCACCCGGCGTGTGGGTCCCTGGGTCTGCGTCGCGCACAGACTCGACCGTGCCGCGGTAAATCCGCCCCGGAATCAATCGCCCATCCGCTGGCGCAGCCTCTGCAGGCTGAACGTTGCCCGAGCCTCCGCGCGCACGTCGCACGCCAGGGGCGAGCAACGGGCCGCGGTAGCCCTGCCGATCGTCGAGCTCGCGCAGACCCACTTGCACGGCCTCACGCGCGGCACGCTGCAGCACTGGATCAATGCTCGTATAGACGGTGTATCCGCCATCGCGAAGCGCTGTATCTCCAGCGATTTGCCTAAGATAACTGCGTGCTTGCTCGACCACTTCGGGCGCGTTTCCCTCGTCGTCGTCGCCCTCACGAATGCGCATGGGCTCGGCGTCCGCGGCGTCGGCCTCGGCGCGCGAGATAAACTCTTTGTCCACCATCTGGTTGAGGATCCAGCGACGTCGCCGCCTCGCCGCCTCGGGGTGATTGCGCGGAGAATATTGCACCGGAGATTTTGGGATCCCCGCGAGCAAGACGCACTCACCCAGAGTGAGCTCTCGCGCGTGTTTTCCGAAGTAAAACCGCGCGGCTTCTTCGACCCCGTTGCGCCCATGACCAAACGCGATGTGGTTGAGATAGAGATACAAGATCTCGTTTTTGCCCAGCTCCGCTTCGATCCGGCGCGCGAGCACAACCTCACGCACCTTGCGCGCGAGCGAGCGCTCGGGCGTAAGAAACACGTTCTTCACCACCTGCTGCGTGATCGTGCTCGCCCCCTGCGCGGTCGTCCCTTTGCGCACGTTGATCCAGAGCGCGCGCAACATGCCCGGATAGTCCAAGCCCGTGTGCCGATAAAAGTCCGCGTCTTCGGCAGCCAACACAGCACGCACAAGATTAATCGGCACCTGCTCAATCGGGATCACCGTGCGGCGCTCGATAAAGAGCTCTGCCAACACCGTGCCATCCCGCGCGAGCACACGGGTCGTCTGCGGAGGCCGCCAGTGCGCCCTGAGGTTGTGCACGTCGGGCAGGTCTCGGCCGTAGTACACAAAGAGCCCCACGACGCCCGCGAGCCCTAAAAACCCTAGCGAAATCACCGCAAGCACGCTGCGAATCACCCACGTGCGGGCGCTGCTCTCTTCGCGCTTTGTGTGCACACTCTTGCGTGACATCGCGGCTCTCTTGCTCTCTTCGGGCGGTGGACGCGAGGGCTCGCTCGCCGCATTGGACAGCGCGTAGTCCCCCATGGACCAGGGCTTTTGCTCGGATGGCATCTGCGAAGCGCGCGTCTCCGGGGGCCTCTGCGGGCCCACTGGGACGCGAGGTTTTTGGCCCATTCCGCCGCTCGATCGCGTGGCAGAGCCTGGGTCTTCTACGGTAGCCGCCTGCTCCAGTGTGGGCGCAGTACCATCGATCTCGTCGTTGTCGTCAGTCATAGGGGATGCAGGCTTGGTGAGATGCGTTGCGCAGAGTGTACGCGTGGGGCCTTCACTTCACTGCACGACGTGTGGGTTCTCACACGATCTGTCACGCACATGCGAACGTCGCATACCGCACTCAACCGCGGATGTCTGGTAGCGTCTAACAACATCTACGCTTGTTTTCGCACGAGTCGCTAAGACGCTGCATTCTGCTGCGCTGAGCACTCGTTCGAGCCAAAGTTTCTATTTTGCTTGTCCACTCTCGCCAGGAGCGATCCATGACGCCTACTCCATTCCTCAAGAAACCCCTGCGCTGGGGGCTGACTTTTTCGATCCTCGCGCTGGCCACAGTTGCAGGCTGTAGCGCCGAACCAGAGCCCATGGGCGGCGACGGCGGAGGTGACAGCGGCCTCGGCAACGACGTGTCTTCGATGGACATCGTGAGCCCCACAGACATCGTGGTTGCGCCCGACGAAGGGCAGGACAGCGGAAGCAGCAACGACGCCGCCGCCGATGGGGCCGCGGACGGTGCAGCCGATGTGGTCGTCGATGCGCCCCCGCCGCGATGCGCACCCGGTGTGGACAGCGACATGGACGGCATCCCCAACGACGAAGAGTGTCGCTTGGGGCTCGACCCCTTCAACCCTGACTCGGACATGGACGGCATCCCCGATGGGATCGAAGCGCGCTACCCACGGATCTGCGTCGCCACGATGCCAAGCGCGCAACGCAGACCCCCACAGCGCTGCAACGTCGACGACGAGTGCCGCACCGGCGAGCGCTGCAACGGGCTCAACCCGTTGTCACCGGACTCGGACGGCGACGGCGTCCCCGACCGCGAAGAAGACACGAACTTCGACGGTGTAATCGACCCCATGCGCGGCGAGAGCGACCCGCGCTTGGGAGACACCGACGGAGACGGCACCGGAGATGCCATGGCGGGCATCGCGATCTGTCGCCCCTCGGGCTTGGCGACCGTGGTGCAAAACGGCATCCCGGCCAGCCCTGTGCAGGTGGGCTATGCGCCGACGTGGACCAACGCAGGGCGCGTCACAGGGACGCTCATGCGTGGCGCGATCGTGCTCAACGACATGACCGCCGGCGTCGCGGCGGTGACCATGACCATGCCCTCGATGGGCGATGTGCGCACAGAGTCCACGCGGCTTGAGGCACAAATGGTCGCAGCCCTCGGCGCAGGGACAACGGGCGTTCTCGTGGGCCGCGCGCTCACGACGCACGAAATGAACCCTGCGATCACCTCGACCTACCGTGTCGCGCGGGCGACCACCGCGAGCGCTCTCCGTGACGCGCTGATCATGCCCATGGTCGGCGCGGCCGCGCCGGTGCCCGCCGCAGCGATTGGCATGTCCACGCAGTTCTACGTAGACGTCACCGTGGTGCGTCGCACGATGGGCACGGCGGCAAACTTCAACGACGTGCTCATCGCGGTCTCGCCGAGCGCTTCGTACGACAACCCGATGCTCACCACGGCCATTCGGTCCATCGATTTGGTCAACAGCACGGCGACCGCGCAGAGCGATCGCGGCCTTGGCTTTAAGTGCCAGACCTTCGTCGCAGCGGCAGCTCCCTCGGTGGACTTCTTGTGGACCGTGGACACCTCGGGCTCGATGGGTCCGCATCAGACGCGCTTGGGCAACACGGCCACCGCTTTCTTCTCACGCATGGCCGCGGCCGGAATCGACTTTCGCGTCGGTGTGATCCAAGCCGGCTCAGCCGTCGCAGGCCCTAACCTCGCGACCTTCAACTGGATCGCGGGCTCGGACGCCATGGGCGCCAGGCGCTTGTGCGAAGAGGTCACCTCGGCGGGCCTCGGCCGCTGCCCGACGTCTCCGACCGACACGCTCAGCCCGTTTCCGTTTGCGGGTGGCCAAGAAGAGCCCACCGCGGCGGCGATCTTGACCCACCGCGCGTTTACGCAGCTCGCCCCGGCGACCAACCCACGGCGCATCCGTGCGGGCGCGCAGTTTGTCACATTTCACGTGACCGACGAGCCAGGGTCTAACGACTTTACCCGCTATTTCTCTGCCAATCGTGATCCACAGAACATGATGCCTTGGGGCGCGCTCTACAACTCGACGTCGCTCAACAACATCATCGATTACTTTCGGCGAAATTCAATCCTGACCTTTGGTCTTTTACCCGTCAACGCCAACCGCTGCGACATCTACAGCGTCGCCGATTTGCCCCGCTGCGTGGTCGAAGGAAACCGCGGCGCGGTCATCCCGATCGCCACCGCGACAGACCCCGAAATCGCCGCAGCGATGTCTCGCATCGTCGACGCGATCGCGGGCGCTTCGAGCCAGTTTCGGCTCACCTCGACGCCCATCACCAGCACGCTCAAAGTGCGCGTCCGCGGGATGGATGTTCCGCGCTCGCGCTCAGAGGGCTTTGACTACGACTCGGTGTCCAACGCGGTCGTGTTCTACGGTGCGCGCTTTCGTCCTGCGCGTGGCAACGAGGTCGTGCTCTCGTACCGCGTCTGGCAGCCCTGCCCGAGCGCTGGTGGCATGTGCGTAACCGACTCCGAGTGCTGCCAGCCTCACGTCTGCACCGGCGGCCGTTGTCTGCCGCCCTGCACCACCCTGGGCGCAATGTGCATGCGCAACGAAGACTGCTGCTCGCCCAACATCTGCACCAGCGGACGCTGCGCCCCGCCCACCACGTGTCGCCCTGTCGGCGAGATGTGCATGCGCAACGAAGACTGCTGCTCGCCCAACTCGTGCACCGGCGGCGTGTGCACCCCTCCGCCGCCCTGCATGCCCATCGCAGGCATGTGCCGCACCAACGCGGACTGCTGCGACAACAACTGCGTCGGTGGCCGCTGCGCGCCTCCTCCGTGCCGCATGGTCGGTGACAGCTGCCGCTCGGCCGCGGACTGCTGCGACCGTAGCTGCATCGGCAACGTCTGCGCGCCAGGCTGAGCCGCTCGCTGCGCACCTAAGGGGGGACTGATTCGTTCAGCGGGGGCTGTGCGCGACCGCGCCTCGTGCGAGGGGTTGCGCAGGAGAAATCACCGAATCGCCTGACCGATGGACCGGACGAGAAAAGTGCGCTTCGAGCTCGCGAGAAACCTCGACCGTGACCACTCTCCGCGTCTCTTTGCTGCTGTGCAGTTCGCTCTCGCTGCGGTGCTCACGCGGATCCGGCAGCGCTCTGAACTCCTGCTTGAATGACTCACGGATGCCTGCTCGAAACGTCCTGGATCTCTAGGATCTCAGTGGTCGGTGTAGGCCCAGAGTTCCTCACGGAGTCCAAGGGTCGCCCGATGCGCTAACCCCGCGTGCAGACCTCGTCCAAGAGCGCGATGGATCGGGAGCGTCCAGCGCAGCACCGTTGCCACGCGCGAGGTGGGTCGGTCGGCTCTCTAGGACAGAGGGCTCTGACCGGCTTCGCCCGCGAGGAGATAGAGCACAGCCATGCGCACAGCGACGCCAGCTTCGACTTGGTCGAGGACCACGCTCTGGGGGCCGTCAGCGATCTCGGGGTCGATCTCGACGCCCCGGTTCATCGGGCCGGGGTGCATCACGATCGCGTCGGGTTGGGCGAGCTTTAAGATCTTGTGGTTGAGCCCAAAGTGTCGCGAATACTCTCGCGCAGTCGGAAACAACACCTCGCCCATTCGCTCGCGCTGGATCCGCAACATCATCAGGACATCGGCGCCTTCAGCTGCACGCGCGAAGTTGTCAAACACTTCGACCCCCAGGCGCTCGATGCCCGGCGGGATCATCGTGCGCGGGCCGCACACACGCACGGTCGCTCCCAAGCGCGTGAGCAAGTGCGCGTTGCTGCGCGCGACGCGCGAGTGCGTGAGATCGCCCGTGATGGTCACGACAAGCCCGGCGAGCCTGCCCTTGGCGCGGCGGATGGTGAAAGCGTCCAAGAGCGCCTGGGTGGGGTGCTCGTGCGTTCCGTCGCCTGCGTTGACAACCGAGGCGCGGGTGCGCTTGGCGATAAAGTGCGGCGCGCCGCTTGAGCCATGGCGCATCACGATCACGTCGGGCTGCATGGCCTCGAGGTTCTTGACCGTATCTAAGAGCGTCTCGCCCTTGGACACACTCGAGCCCGACGAGGACACGTTGACCACGTCGGCGCTGAGGCGTTTTCCGGCGATTTCAAACGAGGTGCGCGTCCGGGTGCTGGCCTCAAAGAACAGGTTGATCACGGTCTTGCCACGCAGCGTTGGGACCTTGCGGATCTTGCGACGCGAGACATCAAAGAAGACCTCGGCGGTGTCCAAAAACTGCACAATCCGCTGGGTCTCGAGCTTCTCGATGTCGAGCAAATGCCGGTGCGTAGCGCTCATGGCAGCAACACTCTCTCGTGTGATCACGCGCCGTCATCCGCATCGGATTCGATCACCAACGCGCAGTCCGCGCGGTCGTCCGAGTCAAGCACGACGTCTACGCGGTCGTCGTACGCGGTGTGTACTTCGCGCCCGACGTACTGGGCCGCGATGGGGAGCTCACGATGGCCGCGATCGATCAGGCAACAGAGCTGAATGCTCCGTGGGCGGCCATAGTCCATCAGCGCGTCGATGGCTGCGCGCACGGTTCGCCCGGTAAAGAGCACATCGTCGATGAGCAACACGACCCGATCGTCCAACGGAAAGTGCAGGTCACTTCGGCCCACAATCGGCGCCGCAAGAGATGTCCCGACGTCGTCCCGGTAGAGATTAATGTCCACGCTTCCTACCGGGACATCCAAGCCCTCGAGCTCGCGCAACAGCACCCGGAGGCGGTACGCGAGGGGCACGCCTCCGCGGCGAATGCCGACGAGACACAGGGCCTTGGCCCCACGGTTTTGCTCGGTGATTTCACCGGCCATTCGACGGAGGGCGCGAGAGATCTCGTCCGCATCCATCACTACGCGCTCTGCCATGGGCTTCATTCGGTGCGACACAAGAGACTAGTCGCTTCGGATCACAGCGTCGAGAACCGTGCAAACCTCGGGCGCCGTGACTCGCGTCCACATCGTTCGGGGTTGTGTGCTTCTGCGCAGAACAGCATGCGAGTTGTTCACTTGTTTGTTGACCCCGAGCCTAAGGTCTACTCATGCTTTCGCCGAAAGTGAGGGTGCGACGGGATGTCTGCCCGCGTCCTAGTCGTCGATGACAGCGCAACCATCCGAAGGCTCGTTCGGACGGTGCTCGAAGAATCTGGCTACGAAGTCAGCACCGCGCTCGATGGGCAAATGGCGCTGGATCTTCTGCGCCGTGAGTCTTTTGACCTGCTGCTCATCGACTTTGTCATGCCCAGACTCAATGGCTATCAGCTCGCGATGGCCGTGCGCGCCATGCCCTCGATCGCGTCCATCCCGATCATCCTGATGAGCGCAAAGGCCGACACCATCGGCGCCAAATTTTTGCAGCAGACGCGCTCGTCCCAGCGCATCTCAAAGCCCTTCGAGCCCAACGCGCTGTTGACCGTGATCGAAGAGACCCTGCGCCAGCGCACTTCGCAGCCGCAGAGGCCCCAGACGCTCGTGAGCCATGAGCTAGGCGTCGGTCAGTCCATCGCGCCGCCACCAGCGTTTGCGCCCGAGCGCAGCGCACGCACGCAGGCGCCCATCGCGGCCAACGCGCCCTCTCCGTTTGCGAGCGCGACCTCGGCGAGCGCGACCCCCAACCGCACCGCCGACACGCTCTTTGTGCGCCCACGGACCGACACGGTTCTTGAGAGCCTGCCGAGCTTCGCCGCACCCACCTCTGCGCTCGACGACCAAGAGAACACGTTTGTAGGTCAGCTGCCGTTTGGGTTTGAAATGGACCCGTCGCTCGACGACGACCCGGTCGAGAACACCGACCTGCGCGCGGTGATTCAAGACGAGTCTCCGCCGCGCTTGTTGGTCCGCAAGCTCCTCTCGATGATCGCAGGGCAAGGCTACGACGCGCTCGATCACCTCGAAGATCCGCTGGTCGATTCGCTCACTGACGACGAACTCAGAGACCTCTTGGGCTTGGTCCGCGAGGCCCTCGGAGACCGCGAGCTCGTCGCAGGACTCCAAGGCCGCATCGACTCTGTTCCGCTCGCTGAGGTGATGCAGTTGCTGCGATTTCAGCAGCAGTCGGGCGTGCTGGTCGTGCGCCGTGGGGGCGCCATCGTCGACCTCTGTTTTCACCGCGGGGCCATTGATCTGGCGCTGGCCCGCAACGTTTCGTCTGAGTTTTTGCTGGGTCGATACGCGGTCGCCGGCGGAGTGATCTCGCGCGAAGAGCTCGACGAGATTCTCAACAATGGCCTCGACGAGCGGCTCGGCGCGTACCTCTTGCGCTCAGGGCGGCTCGACGCCGAAGGGCTCGAGCGACTGCTCACCCGACAAGCGTCCGAGATTCTCTACGAGGTGTGCCGCTGGCGCGACGGGAGCTTTGAGTTCTTCGCGGGGCTGAGGCCCACCGAGGCCCAAGAAGCTGCGCTCGGTCTGCCTGTCGAAATGCTCGTGCTTGAGGGCTTTCGGCGCGTCGATGAGTGGAGTCAAATCGAGCAAGAGCTTCACTCGTTCGATGATGTATTTACGCCCGACTACTCGGTCATCGAGAACGTCGGGCTCGCGAGGCTCTCCCCAAGTGAGCGGCGCGTGCTGGATGCCCTCGACGGAGCGCGCACCGTCAACGACCTCATCGCCGCCACCGCGATGAACAGCTTCGACGCATGCAAGACACTCTTTCAGCTCCGCCGCGCGCGCCTGATCCGCCGGAGAAACGCGTGAACGACGCGACCCCACGCTGGTTTGTCTTCACCCGCGCGCAAACACAATTTGCCCTCTCCGCGCACGCCGTTCGCTGTGTGCTCCCCTCGATCCGCAGCACGCCGTATCCCACGCCGCTGCCGCTGATGCTCTCGCTCTTTGCCTACGACGGCCGCATCGTCTCGCTTGTCGACCCGCAGTCAGACTCAAGCGAGTCCATCACGGACGTGCACGTCTGCCACGCTGTCCTCGTGCACAGCGAGCTCGGGGATGTCGCGTTTGCGCTCGACCACACCGAGGGCTTTGCGAACACGCTCACCACCGAGCAGCGCCTCGAACCCGAGGCCATCTTGCGCATGCTCCGCTGGTCGATTCGCCGCGGAGAGCGCATCTCCGCCCCCTAACGATCCCCCAAAGGGCCGGCACGTCCCACGTGGCCCCACCCACCTCTTTTGCACCCCCCCCATTGAGCACGCATCATGGACGACCTTCGACTGCTCTTGCACCAACTTGCAGACCGCCTCGCCGATCGCGCATCGGTCGCTTTGCCCGCAATCGAGCCCGTCCCCGAAGCTCTGCCGAGCGCGGCGGAGCTGAGCGAAGAGCACGTGTTCTTGAGAGCGTTCTTCGACGCGGTGGTCGAGGGCGACCTCTCGGCTCGCTTGCCCGCCGCCAGCGACCCACTGGTCCAACGCGGCGAAGAGACCCTCGAGCGACTGCGCACGCTCTTGCGCAGCGCGCGCGAGTCAACCGAAGGCGTCGGGCTCCGCGCAGACACCATCGTCGACGCGATTGAGCATGCAGCTTCGGCTGGAAATCAACAGCGAATCATCCTCGATCACGCCATGGACGAGATGCGCCCGCTCTTGGTGAGGCTCAACGATTTGCAGCACGAGACCGCGGAGATCACGACGAGCTGCGACCGCATCGCGCTGCTCGCGCTCAACACCGGGATTGAGGGGCTGCGTGTAGGCGGCGAGGTTGCTCGCGCGCTCTCGACGCTCGGAGACGAAATCCGCCGACTTGCCGTGCGCTCTTCGCTCACCGCGCGAGAGCTGGGCGAGGCGCTCAAGAGCACAGGCGAGTCGGCCAAACGCGGATCGACGAACATCGAAGAGGCCCGCGCAATGCTCAGGCATATCGCAGACGAAGTGACCCGCGCGGCCTCATCTGCCGAGTCGGTTCGCATCGCAGACGAGACCCTCCGCGACGCGACCGCGGGCTTTCGCGTGCTCGACATCGAGAGCGAAGAGCTGCTCCTTCGGCTGGATGACACAGCCACGCGGTTGGCCGACGAGCTCGTGCGGGCCGGCAAGCTCGCGCAGCGCAATGTGGCGGGCAGCGAAGACGTACGCGCCGCCGTCGCACGCATTCAGAAGCTCGTCGCTGGGGAGCACAACGCGCGGTGAGCGGCGACTCGTTGCCGCTTGACCCAGAGCTCCAAGAGCTCTTTCGCGCAGAGCTCGAGCGTCGCGCCAGCGCCGTCTTGGCCATCGAGCATGACCCCCGCAGCGCCCTGCGCAATTTGCACGCGCTCCGGGGCGCCGCGGCCATGATGGGCGCAGCGAGTCTGGCTGCCTATTTGCTGCAACTCGAGAAGAGCATCCAGCGCGGCGAGAGCCTGAGCGCCGAAGAGATCCGCCACAGCCTCATCAGCGCGATCACGCAGACTGGGCTCGACGCCAGCCCGCTACGCGACGCGCAGCCGTCACGCGAGCTCACGAGCAGCACTCCCCCAGCGCGCATGCGCGGCTCGGACCCGCCCGAGCGCGGCATCACTGACAGCGCAGCGTCGTGGCAACAACAGGGCGTCAAACTAGAGATTCGCCAGTTCTTTTTGTCTGAGTCACGACAACGCGTAGAGCAGTTTTCGCGTGCGATCGCGCGCATCTCGCGCGATGAGAGCGCAGAGAGCTTTACCGAGCCTCTGCGCGAGGCGTTTAGGCACGTCCATGCGATCAAGGGCAGCGCGTCGACGGTGGGCTTTGATGCCATCGCCTCGGCCACACACGCGCTCGAGAGCGCCCTCGCGAAGCTGCTCAAAGAGCTGGTCGTGCCGAGCACACAACAGCTCGCAGCGCTCTCGGATTGCGCCACGCTCTTGGGCGCGATGCTGACCTCACCCGAGCGCTCAGACAGCAGCGTGACCGAGCTCCGCGCTGTGCTTCGCCAAGCACATTTGCTCACTGAGACCGCGGCAGCGTATGCGCTTGGACACACGGCCCCTGCGGTCGAGCGTGCGCCCGACGCGGTGCGCGTCCCGTCGGCCGCCCTGCACGGGCTCGAAGCACGCATGAACGACGTCTCCACGGTGACCGATCGGCTCGAGGCGGTCTTGAGCCGCAGCAGCGAGCACGCGCGGGCCCTCGACGACCTCTCCAGCGGGCTGGACGAAGGCATCCGGCGCCTAGGGCCTGCTCGCCCTTGGGGCGTCCCTGCCGAGGTCCTCGAACGATTTCACAGCATGGCCAGGATCCTTCGTGAGTCCGCGATCTCGCTTGACACCGAGACCCTCGCGGCGACCAAAGAGGTCGAATCCCTCACGTCCATGACCTCGGAGCTACGGCAAGAGCTGCAACGGATCAGCATGACCACCGTGCAGTGGCTCTACGAGCGTGTTGCCCCCGTCGCGCGCGCAGCAGCGACCACTGTGGGCGTCGAGCTGCGCATCGAGCGCACGGGCGAAGACGTCGAGCTCGCGCGCAACATCGCCGAGCGCTTGGTCGAACCCATGGCGCAGCTCGTGCGCAACGCGGTGGTCCATGGCATCGAAGCGCCGACGCGCCGCATGGCCCTCGGAAAACCCGTCCGCGGTCGCATCGCGCTCAGAGCCGTGCGGCTGGGCGAAGTGCTGCGGCTTACCATCGAAGACGACGGCAGCGGCGTGGACACCGACGCAGTCCGGCGCGCCGGCGAACGCGACGGTCTCATTGACCGCTCGGCCTCGCACGACGAGCTGTTATCCCTTCTGTTTCATGCGGGATTCTCAACGCGCAGCCGCGCGGACACCAGCGCAGGGCGAGGCGTTGGGCTCGACATCGTGCAACGTGAGCTCATCGAGCTCGGAGGCAGCGTCTCGATCCACTCGACGAAGGGACGCGGCACCGAGTTTGTACTGGAGCTCCCTGCACGCGCGGGGATGCAGCGCGTCCTGGTCGTGGGAGCCGGCAACCGGCGATTTGCGATCCCGATTGACAACGTGATCGAAGTTCGCCTGGCAAAAACCGACGAAAACTGCATCTCGCTCCTCGCCTGGCTCGGACTGGACGACACCTACGGGTCGTCGAACAGCGTCGTAGAGCTCTCGATCCGCAGCCACCGTATCTCGCGCAGCGTCGATTGGGTCGAGCGCGCACGAGAGGTCATTGTGCGCCCGCTCCCTGCGTGGATCGCGGGCATTGATTCGTGGTCTGGCGCGATCGTTGAACCCGACGGGGGGATCTTGCTTGTGCTGGACACCGACCGACTCGCGGCCCAGCACGAAGGCAACTTTATCGGGTAATTCACTGGGGATTTAGCGTCTGGGGCAATGGGACGTCGCCGGCCGCAAGAGCTCACTCATGCGCGAGCGGAGCTGCTCGGCGACCGCGGACTCTTGGCTGTACACATTGCGCCGCTCGGCCGCGTCGCGATCGAGCTGAAACAGCTCCCAGCTGTTGCGTGTCGCGTCGTGGAGGAGCTTCCACGGGGGCGCTACGAGCGCGAGGCTCGTCGGACGGAGATCTCCACCGGGGGACACATCTGCCGCGAGGGCACCACGCCACGGGATCTGCGCTTCGGGTGCGCTCTGAAGCAGCGGGACCAGCGACCTCGCGGGCGAGCGCAGCGTGGGCGTGCGGCCTACGTACGCGAGCGCGGTGGGATACAAATCCATCAACGAGACGAGGCTGCGACGCGGCCCCGGACGAATCCCCGGACCCCGCACTACGAGCACCACCCGCAGCGCCTCTTCGTGCGCGTCAAACGCGTGGTAATTTACACCGTGTTCGTTAAACGCTTCGCCGTGATCGCTGAACACCACGACGATGAGCGGGCGAGCCTCTGCGATGCGGTTGGCCGTGCGAAACAAGCGAGGCAAGAGCGAGTCTACGTGGGCGATCTCTTCGTCGTAACGGTCGATCGGTTCGTGGCCGAAATCCCGAGGCTCTGTGCGATCGGTGTAGGGCTCGTGCGGATCGACCATGTGCACCCACAAGAAGAAGGGCCGCGCCTGACGACCCGCGTTGAGGAGCCAATCGCGCGCGTGGTCTACGGTCACGTACGCGGCATCTTTGAACCCGTTGCCCTGCTCGACCGTGTCAAATCCCTGAAAAAATCCAGCCGTTAGCGCGAAGTAGCTCGTGTTGGTGTAGGCCCCTGTCGCGTAGTTTTCTACGCGGAGCACCTCGGCGAGCATCTCGTTCGCGTCACGCAATGGCGGAAACTGCGGGTCGCGTCCCCAGCACAGGCTCGCCGGAGGGCGCCCTGAGAACGCGCTCGCGAACGCGCGGATGGTCTGCGGCGCCGTGGTGTACGCCTGATCAAATCGCGCGGCGTTCTGTGCGAATTCTCTGAGATTGGGCGTGGTGTCACGCGCGTATCCGTAGAGCGATGTGTGATCCGGGCGCATCGTGTCGATCGAGATAAACAGCACCGAGGGGTGGTTGCTCGCGGGAGCGACGAAGGGCGCAGGGCGATCCTCGGGCGCGGGCACAGCGTCGAGCCCTGTGCAGTTTTCGTCCCGTCCATTGCCTGGAATATCTCGCGCGAGTGGGTTGATCCGAGGATCGCGGTCGTTGCAATCGCCCCCGCCAAAGTACCGGCCGTAGCCATCATGGTCCGCGTCAGTCCAGCGCTGTAGCGTCGGAAAAATCTTTGAAGCGAGCAGCGACCGCTGAGTGATCGCGTCGGTAATCCATGGGTTTTTTCCGAGCGTCATCGCGCTCAACCCAAACGCGACGACCACTGTGCTCGCCAGCACCCACGTCACCGAACGCGCGATCGTGGGTCGAGCTCTCTGCACCCACCGCAGCGCGAGCCCATAGCCCACCAAGCCCATCAGCGACAACCCGAGCGGGCGGAGGTCCAGACGACTTAGAACGTTTCGTCCTGCAAAAACAGTGACCAATAGAGACAAGCCTGCGAGCGCTGCCACCACCAATCCCACTGCGCCTGGGCTCGCCCAGCGACGTCGCCGGGACAACGGGAGCTCGAGCATCATGGCCGCGACCATGGCCGCGATCACCCCAAGCCCGAGCGACGCCACGCCCGCCGAGACGATCAGAATCGCAGCCAGCATGGGCGTCCGCACGCTCTGCACGATGAGCACAGTGGCCCGCAGCGCGATGACTGCCGCAGTGAGCGTGCCAATCGAGGCCATCACCACACGCAGGGCGCCACGTTGGTCCTCGGCGAACCATCGCGCGGGGCCCTCAAGAAAATAGGCACGCGCGCGCTGCACCGAGCCTCGACGAAGCGAAGAGAAAACCGCAATGGCGTGCAAAATCCCTAGCATAGAGCCCAAGGGGGCGATCGCACCGAGGGCATACGCGAGCAGCCACCCCAGCCCACTCGCGCGACGCTCAAACGCCGAGGTCCGCGCAAAGGCAACGAGTGTGTCTGTAAGCGCGAGCGCGCACGAGACGCCAAGCGCGGCGCTCACATGGGCCAAGAGCAACACGCGCAGGGTGGGCGGCTCGATCGCAGTGGGCGTCTCGGACGACGCGGTCGTGGGAGCAGATGTCACGGTAAATCGCTGGATCGCAGAGAGCTGCGCAGACGCGTTCGACACTAGCGCGAATCGACAGCGCGATGCGTAGTCATTTGTCGCATCGGTGGGTGCTCTGCGCGGCAACGCGAGTACACTGCCTGCACCTTTCATTCATGAAACGATTTCGCAATCTCGATGATCTCGAGCACGAGCGTTCGATCCAAGGTGTGTTGCGCTGGCAGCTTGAGCGTGCGCAACAAAAGCGACTGATCGGGACACCCGCTTCGGTCGTCGACAACGACGGATCACTGCTCAAGGGCGCGCCTAAGGCCAGCCTCACTTGGCTCGGTCACGCGAGCTGGCTCGTCCAGATCGCGCAGACCAGCGTGATGATTGACCCGGTACTCTTTGCGAGGATCGCGCTGACGGTGCAGCGGCACGCAGGACCCGGGCTCACGCTCGCGCAGCTCCCGACGATCGACGCGGTGCTCATCACGCACAACCACATGGATCACATGGACGCGCCCTCTGTGATGGCCCTCGCCAAGCAGTGTCCGTGGGCGACTTTTGTGGTGCCCGAGGGGCTGCGTCCCTGGTTTGTGCGCCACGGGATCGAGCGCTCGGTCGAGCTGCCGTGGTGGTCTTCGACCAAGGTGGGGGGCGTAAAGATCCAAGCGGTCCCATCGCAGCACTGGTCTCGCCGAGGGCTGCTCGACGAAGACCGCACGCACTGGTGTGGCTACGTGATCGAGGGGGACGGAAGGCGCGTGTATCACACCGGAGATACCGCTTATTTCACTGGATTTTCACAGATCGCCGCGCGGGTGGGTGCGATCGACGCTGCGATGCTCCCGATTGGCGCGTACGAGCCACGCTGGTTTATGCGATCGCAACACATGAACCCCGACGACGCTGTGCGCGCCTTCGAAGACCTCCGCGCGACGCGCTTTGTCGCGATGCACTGGGGCACGTTTATGCTCACCGACGAGCCCCTCGACGAGCCCCCGAAAGCACTGGCTCGCGCGTGGAAATCCCATGGAATTACCCAAGCCAATCCCGAGATTCCCGCCATCGGAGAGACGCTGTGGCTCTGATCTTTGACACGGGCTCTGAGACTCTCAACCAGAGACTCAGGGCCCTCACGCCGAGTGTCCACGCGGCCTGCGAGGGCGCAGACAGCGCGCATGACCTCGCCCACGTCGAGCGCGTCACACGCAACGCGCAGAGGCTCTCGCGCGCGACCGGCGCACGGACAGAGATCTCGGTGACCGCGGCGCTGTTGCACGAGCTGTTTAACTACCCCAAAGGGCACCCAGACTCGCGCAATTCGGGACACGTGTGCGCGCAGCACGCGAGCGCACTTTTGACCCAGCACGCGTGGGATCAAGAGACCATCACGCAGGTGCATTACGCCATCGCAGTGCACCCGTTCTCGCTCGGCGTGGTGCCAACAACGCTTGAGGCCCAGGTGCTCCAGGACGCCGACCGACTCGACGCCATCGGAGCCATCGGGATCGCGCGATGCTTTGCCACCTGCGCCGCGATGGGCCGACCCTTTTATGACCCAGACGACCCGTGGAGCGAGCACCGCGCGCTCGATGACAAGCTCTGGGGCGTCGATCACTTTGCGCTGAAGTTAGACAAACTCGCGGGCTCCATGCACACCGAAGCGGCGCGCGAGATGGCACACGCGAAGAGCGCTTTTATGAGTGAATTCCTGGCGCAAATGCGCGCAGAAGTTGGGTAGCGAGCCCGCACAATCGGGCGGTCTCAGATGCAAGCGCGAAAGCAGTGATTGACAAGCGGGGGATGTTTGTTAGTTTCCGCGGCCCCTTCGTTGGAGAGCTGTCCGAGTGGTTGAAGGAGCCTGACTCGAAATCAGGTGTACCGGTAACGGTATCGGGGGTTCGAATCCCTCGCTCTCCGCCAACGAAGTGTTTGTCGCTCGCGGCACGCGCTTTGTTTGCACGTTTTCTGTCCTGGGTTGTCCTTCTGCGCGCCAAAGCCCTCGTTTGCTCGCGCTGGACCCACACAGAGTCTCAAAAGTTCTCTGGAGAGCTGGCCGAGTGGTCTAAGGCGCAGCACTGGAAATGCTGTGTACGGGGAACCGTACCGAGGGTTCGAATCCCTCGCTCTCCGCCCAATATCCCCTCCTTTTGCCTCACCCCCGCTTCACCACGGGCCCTGAGCGCGCTGGGATCCCACCACAGACCGTGGTAGGCACTCTCCCCTATTGGCCTCGTAGCCCTGAATCCCACGCCGCCGTGGCCCTCACGGGCGCACTTCGCCGCAGGATTCTCCTACGCATCTCACTTTTGCCCCGAGGACCTCCCCTCCCTGTGCGAACCATCCCACTCTCGACCCTCGCGCTCACCCTCTTGGCCGCATGCAACCGCGCTCCCCCCGAGCCCCCGGTTGTATGGCCTGCAGAGACCCCAGCGCCCCCCGGAGCGCCCGGACCGGGCACGCAGACCCGGAGTGGCACCCCGCCCACGACGCCGCCCACTGTGACCGTCCCCTCGGGCGACAAGCCCACGACCCTCCGCACGCGAGACCTCATCGTGGGCACCGGCGCCGAGGCCACCAACGGGCGCACCATCCGCGTGCAATACACCGGCGTGGCTTGGTCGACCCGGCGCAAGTTCGACTCGTCGTGGGACCGCGGCGGCGACCCCTTCTCGTTTACGCTCGGCGCCGGCGGAGTCATCCCAGGCTGGGACCGCGGCGTGCTCGGCATGCGCGTTGGCGGCCGTCGTGAGCTCGTAATCCCGCCCGATCTTGGCTACGGCGAGCGCGGCGCAGGCGCAGACATCGGCCCCAACGAGACGCTCGTCTTTGTGGTCGACCTCGTCTCGGTGCAATAGCCTCAACCCGGCGCGAGCTCACCCGGGATCAACATCATTTCGAGCATCGTGACGCGAAACCCAAGCCTCGCGAACAACGCCTGCCCTCCTGCGTTTTGTGCGGCCGTGTGCAAAAGCACCCGCGTCGCGCCCCGCGCACGCATCCTCTCGACAAACGCCCGCACCAGCGCCTCTCCGACGCCCGCTCGTCGCGCGCGCTCGTCCACAAAGAGGTCGTGCAACACCGCGCTCTCGTCGAGCAACAGCTCCCAATTGCGCGGCTCACGGCGCCCGAACGCGTAGCCCATCAACGCACTCTGCCCTGCAATTTCGGCCACCAACACGACACTCGCGTCGTTGGCCATCTCGCCCTGCAGGTAGCGCGCATACCCCTGCTCGATGGACTCTCCCGCGCGCAAAAACCGCGCAGCGTCCCACGCGTGATGGAGCCTCACGAGCTGCGCCGCGAGCACGCCAAGCTCCGCAAGATCCCCCGCTGTCGCAGGCCGCACACGCACGCTTGTTTCGGTTTGCTCAGTCATGGTTGTCCGCGCACAAAGTAGCAACCCCCAGCGTTCGTCGCATTCGAGTGCACAGAGACTCTGCACAATTGCGCTACTCTGCGAGGCGCCATGGCCCGCTTACCGAATGCAGCTCACGATCGCTCACGCCTGACCTTTTGGCGCGATGACCAAGGCCTCTCGACCACCGAATACATTATTATTCTCGCGCTCATCGCGATCGGTGCCGTCGCAGCGTGGCGTGGCTTTGGCGCCCGCGTCCGCACCCGCGTCGCGCAAGGGAGCGCCGCGGTAGACACGCTCCAAGCCGGCATGGGCGGCGCAGGCGCGGGCAACGCCAACGGCAGTGGTGGCGGATCAGCCAACGGAAACGGCGCGGGCGGTGCCAACGGAAGCGGTGGGGACCCCGGCAATGGCGCGGGTGGCGCTGGCAACGCGGGTGGCGCGGGTGGCGCTGCGGCAGGCGCAAACGGCGCAGCAGGTGCAGGCGCAAACGGAGCAAACGGTGCAAACGGTGCAAACGGTGCAAACGGCACAAACGGCGGGGGCGCTGCGACCCAAACCGAGCACAGCAACGTCACCACGGGCGGAGCCAATGACGGCGACGCAGGCATCGCGGCGCTCGAGGCCCAAGAGGCCGAGAAGCTCCGCACGCGGAGGCTGATGGCGTTTGGCGTCGCGGCGCTCTGCATGCTGATCTTGATCGGCATCGCCGTGCGCAACGCCTACGTAGCCAAAAAGATCCGCGAAGACGCCGAGCGCGAGCGCAACGAGGCGCACGACGCGGGCACGTACAACCTGCAAGGCGCCGCGGGTGGCGGAGGCGGTGGCCCTCCGGTCCATGGCGCGGGCGGCGACGACGGTGGCTCACGCATGAGCCTCGCGGATATCACGATCCCCCCTCCGTGAGCGACGCCACAATACGTGGTTATTCGCTGCGCTTGACGTACTCGAACTCGATCGGGCGGCCCTTGATTCCGTGCTTGGGGGGCGCAATCCAGTTGGCCATTTTGCCCGGCTCGAAGACGGGCTTGGTCATCAGACTCTTCACGTAGGCTTCGTCCTCGGGGCTCGGGAGCCACTCGTTTTTGTGCGCGTTAAACTCAGCCTCGGTGATGATCTTGCCTGCGGGATCGAAGTGAATCCCTGCATAAATCCCGGACTGACGGTGAAAGCGTGAGCTCGGCAACGTGAGCGCAAAGTTCACGCCACGCTCAGCGAGCAGGCGGTTCCACTTGTCCACGCCGCGCTGGCTGTCTTCGATGTACTCGCCGCGCAAGACCTCGTTCATGGCGTTGCGCATCGGGACCGCTTCGTCGACAAGACGACCGTCTTTGACCATCGTGAGGGTCATGGTCTGATCGAGCGCGATGTGGTCCTCGTAGCGGTCTTCTTTGGCGCGGCCCTTGAGTCCACCTGCGAAGAAATTCGCAGCGTTTGAGCTGACTTCACCACCGAAGAGATCCAACGAGACGCTGTACCAACGGTTGAGATATCTCTGGATCGTCGGGAGATCAATCCCGCCCTGCGCACGCGCATCTTGGTTGGGGTCCTGCGCCATCAGCTCGCACGTGCGATCCAGCACACGGAGCACGCCGGTCTCGCCCACAAACATGTGATGCGCTTCTTCGGTGAGCATAAACCGCGTGGTGCGCGCGAGCGGATCAAACGAGCTCTCGCTGAGCGCGAGCAGCTGATACTTGCCATCGCGGTCGGTGAAATACGTAAACATAAAGAAGCTCAGCCAGTCTTGGCAGGGCTCGTTAAAAGCCCCGAGAATCCTGGGCTTATCGTCTGCGCCCGAGCGCCGATCCAAGAGCCCGTCTGCCTCTTCGCGGCCATCACGACCAAAGTACGTGTGGAGCAAATAGACCATGGCCCACAGGTGCCGCCCCTCTTCGACGTTGACCTGAAACAGGTTGCGAAGATCGTAGAGCGACGGGCACGTGAGCCCAAGCAATCGCTGCTGTTCAACGCTCGCGGGCTCGGTGTCTCCCTGGGTCACAATCAACCGCCTGAGCGCGTTGCGGTGCTCGCCCGGAATCTGTTGCCACACGGGCTTGCCGTAGTGATCTCCGAAGCCAATCGTGCGGTCCTTGATGGGATCGGTCAGAAAGATTCCCCAGCGATAATCCGGCATTTTGACGTAGTCAAAGTGCGCCCACCCGTCGGGGCTCACGCTGACCGCCGTGCGAAGATAAATCTGGTCTTCTTGAAAGCCCTCGGGGCCCATTTCTTTCCACCAGTCGACAAAGCGCGGCTGCCACTCTTCGAGCGCGCGCTGCAAGCGCTTGTCACTGGTGAGATCCACGTTGTTAGGGATCTTCTCGTTGGTCGCGATTGAGCTCATCGATGCTCTCCTCGAAAGGGTTCAGTGCAATGTTACAGGGCTGCATCACCGTGCCTACGCGCCGCGCAGGCCCCACGCTCTACGATGCCGTCGGCACACGCTGCGTGTCACAAGAAGCAGCAAAAATGCTCACGTACGGCGCCAGTCAAACTCGGGTCGCTCGGGCTGTCCGTACATGGTCAGCGCGCCGCGAGGGCCCGTCGAGTTCGGTCGCGTAAAGATCCAGTTTTGCCACGCCGACAGGCGCCCAAAGATCTTGGTCTCTAGGGTCTCAGGGCCGGCGTAGCGTAGCGAAGCTTCCATCCCAGTGAGCGCGTCGGGGCTGATCGAAGCGCGCTCTTCAATGGCCAACCGCACCTCGTCGTCCCAGTCAATCGCGTCGGGCGCCAGCGTGACGAGCCCGACCTTCTCGGCCGCACGTGCGTCGTAGATCGAGCACTCTGCGAGCAATTTTGCAGGTCTTTCGGGATCATGCAGAAATCGTGTCTGCAGACGGCTCAGCCCGTTGGACATCAAGAACGCGCCCCCGTTGAGCGCAGAGAGCTGCACCGTCGCAGGCGACTCAGCGTCGGGATCATCGCGGTGATACGTACGATCCGCAGCGAGGCTCAGCTCGAAGAGCGAGCCCACAAAGCACGAGCCCTCGCGCACAAACGCGAAGATCGACCGCGCGCTCTGGTCCAAACGCTTGAGCACGCGACGCTGAAACAACAGCACCTCGTGCACAAATCCGTCGTCGCGCGAGGCAAACATCGCCGCGTCCGAGCTGAGCACTTTCGCAGGGTCGCCCTCGGTTTCGAGCAGCAAGAGCCCAATGGTCTCGTGGTTGAACCGAAGATTCAGGAGCGCGTCGTCGAGCTCGCGAAAGGCACGCAGCGCCCACAGCGCGTTGCCCTGCTCGCGGAGCGCCGTGGCTCCCGTGGGCGTGTCCGTCGTGGGCGCACGCACAGTGATCCGAGCGACATGTGCGGCCTGATCGATCTGCAACGTGACATGACGATAGTCTGCTCCGTCGCTGCGATACGTCGCACCCAAGGGCTCGAGGACGAGCCCCTCCCAGTCACTTACACGCGTCGATTGGGCCACCAGGGTCTGCACATGCGCGTCCACTGTCGCGACAAACTTCGACCGCGGGACCACCTTGTCGACGAGGTTCCATTGCGCGGCGCGCGGCCCGCGGATTCCCTCGGCGAGCGTGCAAAACACGTCCGCCAAATCACGACGCACCTTGCGCTTGTCCACCAGCCGCGTGAGCCCGCCGGTCCCCGGCAACACCGCTAACAACGGCACCTCGGGCAGAGACACCGCGCTCGACCCATCATCGCTCAGATAGATCTCATCGCACGCGAGCGCGAGCTCGTAGCCCCCACCCGCACAGGGACCATTGACCGCGCACAGGGTCTTTACGCCACCCTCGGCGCTGAGCTCTTCGAGACCCAAGCGCGTCTCGTTGGTGTACTTGCAGAAGTTCACCTTAAAGGGATGCGTCGACATGCCCAGCATGTAGATGTTGGCACCCGAGCAAAACACCCGGTCTTTGCCGCTCTGCACCACCAGGGTCTTCACCGCGGGGTGCTCAAATCGCAGGCGCTGGATCGCGTCGGCGAGCTCAATGTCCACGCCCAGATCGTACGAGTTGAGCTTTAACGGATAGCCAGGCCGCAGCCCGCCGTCTTCGTCAATGTCCATGCTCAATCGTGCGACCGCGCCGTCTACGGCAAGCTTCCAGTGCTTGTATCGGCTGGGGTGCGTCTCGAATCGAATGGGCTCTTGCCCGTGCGGGGTCACTGTGTCGGCCATCTCACCTCTAGGGCTAGCACCCAGATCGCTCGCAGCGCAAGCAGTATACTGCTAGCGTCTGCAACGAGACATGCAGTTTACTTCCTATGGGCTCTCTTCTGAGGGCGCACCGTGAGCGCGCTTGAGTCAAGCCACGACGGGCTGCTCAACGACCTCGGACGAGCCGTGCGCACCCGACGCGAAGCGCAGTCTCTGACCCGCAAAGCGCTCGCGCTGCGGGCCAGCGTGAGCGAGCGTTTTTTGGCCGAGCTCGAGGCAGGTCGCGGCAACGTGAGCGTCACGCGATTGCAAGACATCGCCCTCGCGCTGGGCAGCACCGCGTCTGCCCTGCTCGCGGCGGACGCGCTCAGCGATACCGGCGCCGAGCAGCCCCGCGTGCTGTCCCTCTTAGGGCTCCGTGGCGCAGGAAAATCCACGGTAGGATTGGCCGTAGCCGCAGCCCTCGGGGTCCCCTTCGTCGAGCTCGACGCGTGCGTCGAAGTGCGTGTGGGCATGAGCCTCGCGGGGCTCTTTGAGCTCCACGGCGCGGCCTACTACCGACGCGTCGAGCGCCAAGCCCTGGTCGAGCTCTTGAGCCAACGCAAGCCCCTGGTGATCGCCACCGGCGGCGGCATCGTGACCGACGACGACACCTTCGCGATCTTGCGCAGCGAGACCCGCACCGTGTGGCTCCGCGCGCGACCCGAAGACCACCTCGCGCGTGTGCGAGCCCAAGGAGACACGCGCCCCATGGCCAACCACCGCGACGCCCTGAGCGATCTTCGCAAGATCTTGGCCGAGCGCGAGCCCCGCTACGCTCGCGCAGACAGCACCGTGGACACCAGCGCGCTGGGGCTCTCTCGCAGCGTCAAAGCCGTGCTGCGCATCGCGCGGACCCTACGGTCCTCGGCCTGAACCCCCACACACTTCACGCGGGTGATAGAGTCTCTCGCATGACTTACCGCTCGCTCACGCACGCTCTGCTCCTGGGGCTGTGCCTCGTGCCCATGGTGCACTGCACCTCCGTGCCGCTCCGCGAAGACGCGGGGGACGCGAGCACAGACCAAGCGATCACCGCGATGGACACCGCTGCAATCGACGCTGCGCAGCCTAGCCTAGACGCCGAAGACCGCGTGTCCCCCGTGGACGTCTCGAGCGACCCGGCGACGTCGCCGGATGTGTCTACCGCAGACACCGGAGGCACATGCCCCGCGGGATTGCTGAGCTGCGCCGGACGCTGCGTCGATCCCAACAACAGCGCAGAACACTGCGGAATGTGTGGCCAACGATGCCCCACGGGCACCAACGGCACTCCGCGCTGCGCTGCGGGCGCGTGCTCTCTCGCGTGCGCGAGTGGCTTCGCAGACTGTGATCTCTTTGCGGGCAACGGCTGCGAGGTCAGCACCGCCAGCAACGCGAACCACTGCGGCGCCTGTGGCCGCAACTGCACGCTCCCCAACGCCACCGCGGCCTGCGCCTCGGCACAGTGTCGTGTCGGCACGTGCAACGCGGGCTTCGCCGACTGCGACACGAGCGCAACCAACGGATGCGAGACTCGGCTCGATTCGGCCAGCAACTGTGGCGGCTGTGGCGTGCAGTGCTCGGGCGCCACCCCCGTATGCGACTCGGCCGCGCGGCGCTGCGTGAGCGGCTGCACAGCGCCCGCACTTCGCTGCGGCGGATCTTGCGTGGACACCACCACCAGCACCGCGCACTGCGGCGGCTGCAACATGGCATGCCCGTCGCCGGCCAACAGCATCGCGAGCTGCAACGCGGGCCGATGCGCGCTCACCTGCATGCCGGGCTTCGCCAACTGCGATGGCGTCGACACCAACGGATGCGAGGTCGACCTCAACGCCAGCAGCACAGACTGCGGCATGTGTGGCAACGCCTGCCCCTCACGGATCAGCGCGACCAACACCTGCGTCCGCGGCGTCTGCACGCTCCAGTGTCGCCCTGGCTTTGCGAACTGCGACGGCAACGACACCAACGGATGCGAAGTCTCGACCGCCAACAACCCATCCAACTGTGGCACGTGTGGCACCGTGTGCTCGGGCTCGATCTGCGCGGCGGGCGCTTGCCAGCCCTGTGGTCGCCCCACGATCGCCTGCAACAACGTCTGCGTCAGCCTGCAGACCGACCAGAGCAACTGCGGAGCCTGCGGCTACCGTTGCCCTCGCTCCACAGGCATCAGCCGCTGCGAGAGCGGAAACTGTTACGAGGGCACCGTCTGCCGGCCGCAGCTGGCCGACTGCGACCGCAGCGCGCTCAATGGCTACGAGGTCAACACCGACACGAGCCGACTGCACTGCGGCGCATGCAACAACGCCTGCCGTCTTGGCGACAATTGCTGCAACGGGCGCTGCCAGTCGACAGCATGTACCCCTTGCTCACTGATGTAGACAGAGCACACCCGGCGACGTCGCCGGATCGTGGGACTGGGGTCGCAAACGCAAACAGCATTCGCCACCCGGCGACGTCGCCGGATGATCGCGCTCCCCCAGTGTGCCCCCCACCGTGGCCTACGCTAGCTCAGGGAGCGGTCGCGTTGAGGCTGAGCGCGTACGCCGAGACCGGCGCGCGCGTGTCGGCGTTGTTGCGCAGACACACGTAGTAGGTCCCAGCGGCGAGGCCCGAAGCCCACGAGAAGTTGCTCGTGGTGTCGGCGCCGTCGATGCGGGGGCAGCCGTACGAGCCCGAGTCTGTGTCCGTCCCCATCAAGCGCACATCGGTGCCCTCGAGGCGGTAGAGATCCAGAGCCAGGTCCGCGGGGCAGAGCCCCGAAGGAGCGGTCGCGCGTGCGAACACACGGCCCATCGCGGGGACCGTGAGCGCGTAGCAGTCGACGTCGGCGAGCGAGAGCGATCCAGCGATCGCAGCAGGTGCGGTCACAGGCATCAGGGTCGAAGCGACGAGGTCATTGGGCTCGCGCTCCATCGTGGGCGCTGTGCACATGCCCATCGAGAGCGAGGTCGCGCGGCACACTTGGCCCATGGGGCAGCGGTTGGTCGCGAGCAACGCGTCGCATGCGCCTGTGGCTGCACGCTGACAGATTCCGTCTGCGGTCGCGCCGCTTGAGCAGGTGAGCCCGGTGTCACAAGACATCGCGCCACCGCGGCAGCGCGCGCCTTCTGCGCCCTGTGCACGGCAGGTCCCCGCGAAGGGCATGCCCACGGCCGAGGTACGAACACAGGTCTGTGTGTCCGCGCACTGCGTGACGAAGTCACACATTCCGCCAGCCGCTGCCATCGCGATGCAACGCCCGTCTGCGGGCATGGTCGTGTCGCTGCAGGTCAAGCCCGTGTCGCAGTTGGGAGCCGCCGCGCGGCAGGGGCCGCCACGACCGCCCGCTGCGAAGCACATGCCCTGCGTGCGGTTGTTTGGCTCGTTGAGGTAGCAGGTCCCGTTCATCGAGCACTCGTCGAAGACCCCGCAGGTCTGGCCGGTCATGCGCGTACCCACGCACACCATGCTGGTGCCGCGAGTTCCGCAGGTGAGCCCTGCGCCCGAGCACATGCCCGCTGCGCAGTCAGCTCCGGCGGCCGAGCCCAACGCGCGGCAGGTGCCCGCGGTGCCCAGCACCGAGGCGCTCACGCAGTCTTCGCCCATGGGGCAAGAGCTGTCGTAGGTGCTGCACATTCCGCCCATGGGGGCGGCACGAAGACAGATCCCGTCCGCGGCGCCCATCGGGGTCACACAGGTCAAACCAGCTGCGCATGTGACGCCCGTGCCGCAGCGCGAGCCCACGACCGAGCCGCCCGCGCGGCACACGCCGAGCGTCGAGCCACGCTGCAGTGACACACACGACGACGTGGTCCCGCAGATGCGAAACGGGTCGCAGGGCATGCCATTGGGCACGTTGACGGTCTGGCAACGGCTGGTCTCTGGGTCGCACATCAACGGAGCCGTGCAAGCCCCCGCGTTGCAGCCCGCGCCTGCTGCGGTGCCATCGGCAACACAGCGCCCCGTGGGCGAAGTGAGCGTGTCGCCGACACACGTAAACGCGTCGTCGCATGCGTTGGTCAGGCGGCGTGGGTCACACATGCCGTTGGCCGCAACGAGCGAAAGCTCTTGCACGCTGAGCTCAAACGTCCCGCGCTCACCCTCGGTGTTGCGTGCGCCCATAACCGGCACAAATCCGCCCACCGAGATGTACACAGTGCTCCCCGCCATCACCTTGCGCAGGGTCACAACAGACGAAGTAATCCGTCGGTCGTCTCCGTCAAACGACTGGTCGTCGTCGTTGCATGCAAGCAACGCGCGGGCTTGGTTGGTCGCCGTCGCGGGGCAGGGCATCGAGTACACCAGCAGCGTGGTGTCAAAACCCGGCGTCGTCGCCGCGTTGGTGGTCGAGATGCGCAAGACCGTGTTGGTCGTCGCGCGGTACGCAAACACGCGCTGATACGCCGTGCGAAACGCGCAGCCATTGAGGCCCTGGATCGCGGCGCTCGTCTGCGCTCCGACCCCAGGCATCTCGTTGGCCATGTTGTTGTTGCCGGTGTAGCGGAGCGTGTCGCCTGCGACCATTCCGAGCATGTTGAGGTCTTCGATCGCGACGCGGTTGCACTGCGCGCCGCCAGCTTCGGACCCCATCGTGTCGGTGCCCGTCACGTCGGGTGTCATCGAGCCATCGTTGCCAGACGCATCGGTGGTGGGCATGGGCGGCGAGCAGGCCGCGGCGGCGAGCAAGAGCCCACCGATCGTACAGAAGCGCGCAGCGCGCAGAGAGAGAGCGTGGTCGGTCATGCGAACCAAGAGTCCTTTCGAAAACACTGACAATTTGCTAATCAAATGCCTGCTGTCTCCGCGCAAGACACCCACGGGGTGTCCTCGATAGAGATCGTGGCGCGCATGACGCAGGGCCTGTAAAGCGGCGCGAGGATACCCCAACGCACGGTGCGCGCACTGCATTTGCTCGCCCAAAAACTGCGGCCGACAAAACAATTGTGTCGCGCCGCTCAGCGCTCTCGCTGCGTACTCGTGGGGCTCTGCACAGCGAGCTCATCAGCCGCCCCGAGCACACTCATCGCTTCGCCCGCAACACGTACGGCGCTCTCTGAAACCCCACGCTGCGCGATGGCCCTCGCCTGCGCTTCGTACTCGGGGCCGAGCTGCACCGCGAGCCTCCGCACCATGGACGCGTGCACCAACGTCACGAGCGCGTACGCAAAGACCACCACCGCCAAGCCGACGTTGGGCGAAGCCACTCGATTGGACACCCAAAACAGCGTGACCAGCGTGAGCGCGCCGCCCACAGACCAAGGCACCAAGCGCAGGGCGGCCTGCGCGTGCTCTTGGCTGCTGCGAAGCAACGCGGTCATGCGCTCGCTCACCCGCGAGAGCAGGAGCACAATCACCCAAATCAGCGCTAAAAAAGAGAACAACACCGCGTCTCGCATGCGCCCATTCATGAGCACGACGATGTGACTCAGAGCGAAGAGCCCTGCGATCGAGCCCGCGAGCCAGAGCACAAACGACACCGCCCGCGGGAGCCACAAGAGCCGTGGCTCTCCCGCTGCGCGCGAAAACTCTCGCACTTGGTGCACAGACTGCTCTCGAAAGGGCCCGCTCCCTACGCTCGAATCCGACGCAATGTGCACCACACGCGCAGGCCAGTCGGGTCGATTAGGCGAGGCAAAACGCAGCCTAAACTGACGCAAGCCCGTAAACACCAGCCCACCCACCGAGGTCCCGAGGAGCAAGACCAAGTAGGGCGTGTACCCGGACAGGTTCATGCGGTCTGAGGGCGAAGCTCTGGGACGCTCTCGCGCAGACGCTCACGGTCGCGCTCGGCGATCTCAGACTCGGACTCGGGGTCCAGCGTCGCGGCGCGCTTGAGCAGCCCCCAGGCGAGCGGGACAAAGTCCGTGTGGATGTTGGCCTTCACCTCGGCCGAATAATACGGCAGCGCCTCGAAGTGAAACTGCTTGAGATTGTACCAGGGAATTCCCGGGTATTTGTGGTGCTCGTTGTGAAACGTCGTGCCGCTCCAGAGCCAATCCAAGAGCGCAGAGCTCGTGCCGTACGTGCGCGACGAGTACGCGTGGTCTGCGTGGTACGCGATGCCAAAGTGCTCGCACATCGACGTGATGCTCGCGAAGAAAGCGCCCACGACGAGCTGCGTGATCATCACGGTCCAGAAGGCGACAGGGACCATCACTTGACTCAGACCCACGATGCACCCGGCGACGGCCAAGAGCTCGAGGTTCATCCGAACCTTCTGCGCGAGGGTCATCTTGCGGACGTAGCGCTGCACTGAGAAGAGCCAGTAGATGGGATACATTCCCAAGTAAATCACCACACGGATCGCACGAGAGAGCTTCGCGCTCTTGGTGAACCTAGACACCGTCAAGCGGTCCACGTCGTGTGGCATGTTCACGATGCGATGGTGGTCCAAGTGATAGGTGCGATAGAGCGTGTAGGACATCAACGTCGCGCTCCACGCCCAAAACCCGATGAGGTAGGTCAGCGTCGGAGAGCGTGACACGGTGCCATGCGCTGCATCGTGCCCGATCGAGCCCAGGCCGCGAACGAGCGAGCCGATCAGCACGCCAGCGACCAAGCTCGCGACAAACGCGAGCCCCGTCGAGGTGTGCTTGCTCACTTCGTTGGCTGCAAAACCCATCGCAAACACGAGACCCCAGAAGAATGGAAGCTTCAGCAGGTAGAGCGGCCTACGCTGATACGCTCGCTGAAGAACCTCGCTCGGAACCGCCTGCATTGTCGACCACTCCTTCAGTGTGCATTCACACGTCGTGCACACGTCGCGTGTGCCTCGGATTTGTTTACCGTGGCGTCCTTTGCCACGACAAGCCGCGGCACGCTAGCACCATCAAAACCGCAGCGCGAATGCAGCGCTTGTGCGTAGCGCTCTTCGCACTGAGACTCTGGTGCGGCGACCTCTTTGCGCACGGGGGGTCTAGCGCGCGATCACCACGCTAAGCATGTCCCCGGCCACGCAGAGCGTGCGCTCGTCGTGCACGGTATACGCGACATCGTCGATCGTAAGGACCACCGCGTCGCCGATGACCTCGAGGCCTATTTGGTAGGGCAAATCCGCGACGATCGCGCTGGATGGGTCGAGGCCTACCAGCGCCCGGCCACCCAGCAAGAGCAGCGTGCAGAGGCCGCGGCCCTCTGGGTCAGTGCGGGTCAGGGTCGCCCACTGCGGAAGGGCTCCGCGCTCGCTAGGGCCATGAACAAAGCGCAATTTGCAGTGCGGCCCGAGCGCAATGAGCGCAGAGGAGCGCAGGGCCACCGGCTCGCGCGTGACCTCGTGACCGTCGACCCGCGTAGCGTTTGCGCCCAGGTCACAGAGTCGCGCCTGGCCACCGCGCCAATCGAGGAGGGCGTGCTGTGGTGCCACGCTCCTTTCGCGCGCACGGTTGGCGTCGTTGGGCGGCAAAAATCGCGTACAGATCCCCGCCGATCGGTCGCTCCCCAAGATCACCGTAGAGCTCACCAAGAGCGCCAAGGTCTGTGGCAGACGATCACACAGAAGCTCCCCTCGCAGGGTGCGTGGTGACCACGCGGGCGCGGCGTGCGCGAAGGCCTCTGGCGGGACCCGAACACCGGTCGCCTCTGCGAGGGCCTGCGCCATCGCGAGCGCAGACTCAAACCGCTCGTCCGCTCGTTTGGCGAGCGCACGACGGACGATGGGCTCGATGCGCTGCACCATCGGGTTGGCGTGGACCATCGTTGGCACCGGCGCGAAGAAGTGTCCCGCGTAGATGGCGGCCACGTTGTCGCCCCCAAACGGGAGCCTTCCCATGAGCAATTCGAAGAGCAAAATCCCTACAGAGTACACATCCGTACGCGCGTCCACGGGCTCTCCGCGCCACTGCTCGGGGGACATGTACTCGGGGGTCCCGAGCGCCGCATTGGCCGCCGTTCGAAGGTGAATCGAGCCCTCAAGCGCGCGATCGGCGACCTTGGCGAGACCAAAATCGGTGACCTTGGCCAGCTCTCCGTGCTCGCTCGGCGCGAGCAAAATATTCTCTGGCTTGATGTCTCGGTGAACAATACCGCGGGCGTGCGCCTCACAGAGCGCGGCCAAGACCTCGAGCGTCCAGCGCACCGCGGTCGGAGGGTCCACAGCGCCACGGTCGAGCGCGGTCGCCATGTCGCGCCCCTGGACGGCCTCAAGCACGAGATAGCGCGTCTGGTCTTCGAGCTTTCCGACGTCGTAGACGTGCACGACGAAGGGCGAGCGCAACACCGACGCCGCGCGGGCTTCGCGTGAAAATCGCGCCGACAACATGGGATCTCGCGCGTACTCAGGGGCCAGCAACGCGATGGCTACGTCTACGGCGCCGAGCGTGTCTCGCGCGAGATAGACCCGCTTGGATCCGCCTCGACCAAGCTCGCGTGCGATCACATAGCGCCCGCCCACACGGTCCCCAGCGATCAGCTCCGACGTCGTCATGTCAGCCCCCTTGTGTTGGGGCTCGACGATCGCATCGCACTGCGTAAACTCCGCACGCCCTTCATCATGAACCCAAGCCGCGAACCTGACACCTCCCTTGCATCACAACTTCGCGTCGCAGAACAACAGCGCGACGCCCTGCGCGACCGGCTCGCGTGGTGGGAAGAGAACAAACACATCTGGATGTTTCCGGGGATGCTCGTGGGGCTTTTGCTAGGGTATTTGCTAGGTCGAACAGTCACTGAGCTCTTGCACCAGCCCGAACAAGGCGCCTGGTTTGCCGCGGTCGCTGGCCTGCTCATGGTGGGCAAAGGGATCACGATGCGCTTTGACCCAAGCAAACTCGACGCCGCCCAACGCCGAGTCCGCGCGCTCAAAGCACGCACGCCTTAGGTCAGCTCCATCACGCGCTGCTCTAGCGAGCGCCCACGTGTGAGCTCACGCACGCGCGCACCGCGCTCAAGCAACACACGCAACACCGCAGAGCTCACGTCGTCGGGATCACTCGTGGGATCCAAGACCACCACGAGCCGCCCGCTCGCCTCATCGAGGGTCACCGTCGCGACGCCTGGCTGCCCGCTCACGATCTGCACATACGCGGGCGGGCTCGAAGAGCTCGAAGGCGCGAGCTGAACGGTAAACTCACGCGTGCTCGAGGTGAGCTCTGTCATGGTCCCGTTGGCGATGAGCTTGCCACGATCGAGCACCGCGGCTTGATCGCAGACCTCTTCGAGCTCCTGCAAATTGTGCGACGAAACGACCACAGTGCACACACCACGCAGGCCCTTGATCACCTGCCTTACACCGTACGCTACGCGCGGATCGAGCCCCGCCGTGGGCTCGTCGAGCAGCACCACCTTGGGCCCGCCCAGGAGCGCCTGCGCGATGCCTACGCGCTTGGCCATGCCGTGCGAGAGCTTGCCGCAGCGCTGCGCGAGCCAGTCGTCACCGCCCACTTGCGCGAGCACATCGCGCACCGCCTTAGGTGTATCTGCCGCAGAAATTCCCTGCATTCGTGCAAGGTAGGACAAGAACTGCTCGACGGTCTCGCTCGCAGGCAAGAGCGCATCTTGGGGCAAGACGCCGAGCTTTCCCTTGAGCGCACCGACGTCGCGCGGCGAGACCCCCAGCACCCTCGCGGCGCCTTCGCTCGGCTCAAGGTAGCCCGCAAGCATCGAGAAGGTCGTGGTTTTTCCGGCACCGTTGGGCCCGATGAGCCCAAAGATCACTCCCTCTGCGACCGTCAGCGACACGGTGTCCACCGCGCGTTTGCTGCCAAAATCTTTCACGACGCGATCAAGCTCAATTGCGTAAGTCATCTGTGGGCTCTCTTTCACACGTCGCGCTTCGACAAGAGCGTGCTCGCTCCGAAAAGTGCTGCCATCGTCCAGGCTAAACACACCGCGGTCCCTACGCCCCAGTGCGCAAACAGCGGAGACAACAGCCGATCATCCCAAGCCCCAGGGACCACATCGCGAAACACCCGCACGTACGAAGGCGCCCAGCTCGCGTCGGCCAAATGTCTGAGAAAAAACAACCCTGTCGCGACGCTGCCTGTGCCCAAGAGCGCCAGCACGGGCGTGCGCACCATCGCGCTCATCAAGATCGTAAGCGCGGCGTACCAGAGCGAGAGCGTGCACGACGCTAGCCACATCCGCGCGCCGTAGTGCAGCACAATGTCCCAAGAGAACGTGCCGTTTGCGATCAGTCCGCCCCAGAGCACCATGGACACGAGCAGCGACACAAGCGCGCCCGCAGACCACATCGCGAGCCAGCGGCCGACGACCAGCGAGGGTCTCCGCGCACGCAGCGTGACAAAGCGGATCGTGCGGTACTGCACGTCCGCCGCGATCGCGTCGAAGCCCCACACCACCGTGAGCACAAACAGAAAGAACGTGCACACCGGGTAGAACGCCAACAGCGGCTCGGGCGCCTTGGCCAAGTAGTCAATCACCGCGCCCTTGTCGCTCACGTCTTGATAGATCGCCTCAAGCGCGACACGACGAAGTCGATCTCGGCTCTCGCTGCCTCCTTCGTAGAATTGCCCGCGTTGCAGCGCGCTAAACAAGATGATCGCGGCCCCTGCCCCGCCCATCAAGAACAGCAGCAAACCCGCGAGGCCCTTGCCGCTCCGCAGCGTGCGCCGCAACTCTCGCGCCCACGTGAGCGTGATCTCTGAAACAATGTCCATGGCTACCTTGGCTGCGGACGCTACGGGCCCGACGCGTCCAAGGTCAAACGCCGTCGTCACCTTCGCCTCGCGCGCTCACCCATCCCAGAGAGCTCTCTCAGTGACCACCGACCACGCCACGATCACTGCCCCTCGGGCCGCTGTGCAGACCCACGTCCGCGCGTGGCTCACCGAGCGCGCGCGCGCGTTGCATGCGAAGACTCAGCGCACGGTCGTGCTCGGCCTCTCGGCCCCTCAGGGCTGGGGAAAGACCACCCTCTGCGCCCACATCGCGCGCGATCTACAAGCCCATTCGCTCAACGTCGTCACGCTGTCTCTCGACGACCTCTACCTCACGCACGCGGCGCAATCTGCCCTTCGCGACGCCCACCCAGACAACCGTTATCTCGCGCAGCGAGGCTACCCCGGCACGCACGACCTCGACCTCGCACACGACGTTCTCTGTGGGCTCTGCGCGCTCGATCGAGACCAGCTCTTCGCGGTCCCGCGCTACGACAAGAGCGCGCACCAAGGACAGGGCGATCGCGCCCCCGAGCGGCTCTGGCCCACCACGCGAGGCCCCGTCGATGTGCTGCTCATCGAGGGCTGGATGCTTGGATTTATCCAGGCAGATCGCACTCCTCAGGTGTCCAAGATTTTTCGCGACGACCCCGCCCTCGCCGCGTGCGACGCGAGGCTCGCCGCGTACCAGACGCTGCACGCTGCCATCGATGGGTGGGCGTGCGTTCGACCGCGTGACGTGTCGCAGGTGTTGGCGTGGCGAGTCGCCGCAGAGCGAGCGCGCAGAGACCGAGGCGAGGGCGCGATGAGCGAGCAAGACATCACGCGGTACATTGCAGGATTTTTACCCGCGTATTCGCTCTGGGGCGCGGCCCTGGGTCAAGGGACCCAAGACCCCCGCGAGCCCTCGCTGCGCTGCTGGATCAGCGAAGACTGAGCTTTTGTGAGCCTGCATGAATCTCAGAGCGGCGTAGGCAGACACGTGCCCATCGAGCACGCGAACCCATCGGGACAGTTGAGCGAACACGGCCCGCCACAGCGATGAAAACAGTCGCCGTTGGTGCACACACCCGCCGAGCCACACTGCGCGTCGGTGGTGCACATTTTTGTGCAAAAACGCCGCATATACATGGTCATTCCGGCGCGAAACCCACGCTCTTGGCAGGTGGTCCCGCTCGCAGCGGTGCACGCGGACTCGTCGGTGTCGCAGCCCACAAACTGATCAGCGCCGCCAAACCCGCCCTCAGGGGTCGCGGCCGCACAGCGCGCAGTGCCACGGAGATCTTCGAGCCCTACGAGCGCCCAGCGACGTCGCCCCATTCCGGGGTTCGAGCACGTGCCGTCGTTGCCCACGCCCGCGATCGCGCGGCGACCATTGGTAGTCTGCACAACGACAGAGTAGCCCGTCGCTTCGTTGATCTTGCAGCCGGGCGTCATCGCATCAAACGTGCAAAACGACGGCATTTCGGTCGTCCCGGCGTTGGCAAAGCTCATCGACGAGAGCTCACACAGCGGCCGACACATCGGGTTGTTCGGGTTCGGAAAACACCGCCGCCGGTCGCCAATAAAGAACGTCGCGCCCATCTCGGCCGCCGACAAGCGCCGGTTGCATGCGTCCGCAGCTTCGTCTCCGCCTGCGCTCGTGCAGTGCAAATTAATGCTGTCATTGCAGTCCGAACACGGAGGCCCCGCGTCGGCGTCCGCGCCTCCGTCCGAGCTCATCGAGCCCGGTCCGCAGGCCGCCAACAAGAGCGTAAGTGAGAGCGTCCAGCCCAATCCCAACGTCGAAGTGCGCTTGGTCATACTGGTCGCGGAGCCTACGACTGTGCGCGCCGAGATCCAAACACCTCTGTGCGCTCGTCGTGATTCACATGCCGATTCCGCCCACATCGCGCCCCTGCGCGACGCAGACAAACGGTCCCCCCGCGGGCTGGTTGTAGCCATAGACAAACACCCCACCCGAGGCCGGACACGTCACCGTGGGCCCCGAGCACGCGCCGCCACACTGTGCGTCGCCGTCGTTGAGCGCGCTGGTCCCGCGCACGCACGCTTGCTCAGACTGGCTCGCGTCACACACACGGATCGCTGGGGTATTTGCACACGATTGCGCACCGTCTCCGCAGGTCGGGCTGCACGTAAACCGCACGCGACGTCCCGCAGGACAGATCGCAAAGCCCCCTCCGGCCTCGGTCAGCGAGCGCCATGGCCGCTGCACCTCGGCGTCGGGTGTGGGCATGGGTCCGCATGCACAGAGGCCCAAGAACAACAGCGCCCAAATCTTAGAAGCGCAAGATGTCATCAGCGGTCTCCGCGCGACGATCAGGGCCCAGCGAGCGGAGCCTCACGACGCCCCCCACACAGTCGATTTCGTACGAAGATCCCCACGGATCTTGGCTCATGGTCGCGCGATCAAAGCCGCTCGATGACGAACCCGAGAGATCGAGCAGCGTGGGACAGCGCGTGCGGCCTCCGTGCTCCAACCGCCAAAACCCGACCACCGCTCTGAGAGCCAACATGGTCTGCCGCGCGCGCTCGACCTCGGGCCCGCTGGCCGTCGTCTGCGGCAGCCCCGCTTCGATCTCTTGCGCGGTCATCGCGGCGCGCGGCCGCGAGGCCAGCGGGTCACGATGAGGCTCACGACACGCCCCCAGCGAAGCGAGCGTCATCAGCAAAAAAGCACTCCATGTGCATTTTGTATCTCTACCTACGTGCATGCTGCGCTCTCTATCTTCCACCAGAGATCTCTATCACACACTCAGCGCGACGCTCTCCGTCTCGGAGCGAGCGTCGGAGGCGTCGGAGCGCGCCGCCCGATGTGATACCGGGCTTGATCGGTGTCTTGCACGATCAGCGAGATCAGCCCATCCGTGCGACGAATGGTGCACCGCGTGACGTTCTCACGGAGCACCGTACACCGCGTTCGGTCACGCGAAACACGAGACAACCGAAGCACGACAGGGGACAAGAGCGCTTCGTCGCGGGTCACCCACAGGTCCTCGGACTCTTGCGCAAAGTCCCGCGGATCGATCACTGCGAGCACGCGGTAGAAGTCATTGCGGCCCAGGTCGACGATGGGATCATGGGGCGCGGGGTGGCTATGATCGAGGCGCTGAAAGCTCGTATAAGACTCTGCAATGAGCTGCTTTTCTGCAGGCGTAAGCGACTCAAGTGTCCGTGGATTGACGGCGAGATTAAGCCCTCGCGCGGCCAGCTTGGCCAGCTCTTGCGCAGTCTCGCGAGACACCGGGATCAGCGCCGCTTCGCCCTCTGGGATCAACCAAGAGGCGCTCACCGCCGTCTGCGGATGAGCTTGCGCGATCAGCGATTCGCCACGCGCAATGGCGTCTGGCACACCCGCTTGGACCCTCACGATCCCGGCCGGACTGATCCCTGGATAAGGCAAGCCCTGAAAACCTCCGATGACGCTCCAGGGGGCTCGCAGGACCCTCCATGCGAGCCTCGCGGCTGCGCTACGGGGGCGCTCAAAGCCATCGACGGTCTGCAACATCACGTGGAGATTCACGGATCGATGCGTGATCTCGCACCAGTTCAAGACCATCACGCTCCCTTCGGTCGAAGCGAAGCTCAGCATCCCAGCGCTCGGGACAAAGTCACCGGATCGCTCAGGCACAGAGCTCTCAAACCGCGTCGCGCTCTCTTCGGTCTGTTCAAGAATGGCACCAAACCGCGGCGCAGCGACGCCGCCCACCGTCGCCAGAACGACCGCGACGCACTCGTTGTCGCCGATGGACAATGGCTGATGCCAGCGGCTCCACCCTGGACGATCAGAGATCTCTTCGACGTTCGCCTCGGCGGGCTCTTCGCGTGGCGCAAAACCATGGGCAACGGCCTCTTGGGTCGCGTGAGTCAGCAGCGCTCTTCCGCGAGTGGGGTCCATCGCATGAAGAGCCTGAGGCGCAAGCGCGCGCGATCGCCGTGCGTTGCCCCCGAGAATTCCCCCGCCCAGTGCGAGCACGAGCGATACAGCGAGCGCAACCTTGCGATCCTTTGTCACCGCGAAAGAATCCATGGAAACCCACCCCTTGTCGATCACCCAGACCCCTATTGCTGCAATCTCGTCCGCAGACTCGTACGATGCACGCTATGGGTGACCCTCGACGACGAGCCACACGCACCACACTGTGCGGTTCGCTTGTGTTTTTACTGGCTCTACTTACGAGCGAGCCGGCCAACGCCCAGCGCTCTGGCGGGCGCTTTGGCGGGTCAAGTGGCTTTCGATCGAGCGCTCCAAGCTATCGATCAAGCGCTCCAAGTTATCGATCGAGCGCTCCAAGTTATCGGTCAAGTTCTTGGGGCACGCCGTCGAGCTCTTGGGGCACTCGATCGAGCTCTTCAAGCTCTTCACGCTCATCGGGCGACCGCACGGGCAGCGGCCCGGTTATGGGCGGAAGGCTCCTCTATGTTCCGCCCCCACCGCCACCGCCGCCCTGGCTCACAGCACGCGAATACAGTCGCCCGTCAGCACGCGCGATTGTCGTCGCGAGTCCGCCACTGCGTGGTGGTTTGCCCGACGAATACCAGTTCGTCGCCCAGCGCCAGGACCCCGGTGTCTTTCTGAAGGGTCCCTTCAATTGGGCCGCGGGGCTCTCTACGAGCGCTGTGCTTATGGCCTTCTTCGGCGGCATCTCGTGGCTCGCTACACAAGCCCGCCCCCCCGTGCCCTATTTTCCAACAGGGCCGTATCCCAAGCACTCCGGCTCGGCGCACAGCCCGCGCGTCCCAACAGGGCACGGCGAGTGCGAAGTGCGTCGCGTCTCGATCGCGTTTGATTGGTCCGTGCGCGCACACCTGCAGACCCAGCTCGACGCCATCGCGGGCCGCTTTGACATGGGCCGCCAAGACGGGCTCTTCGCAGGCGGAATCGCTGCAAAAGACCTGCTCATCAGCGCCCTCCCTTACGCCGTCGCCGGCTGCTTCGAGCGCGCACGCGGCAGCGCTCATCGGGCCCAAGAGCTCTTCGACGCGACCTGCAACAACATCAACGCTCGCTACGACCAAGCCACGATCAACAACCACCAACGCAGCGCTGCGCCCGACGTCTACGCACGCAGCGAAGAAGGCCAAGGGCTCGTCGTGGTGACGCTCATTGTGGGCATCAACGGCAACGCACCCGAGCTGCCCGAGTGGCCCGCCAAGCACACGATGGCGCAGGCACTTAGCGCACTTTTTCCGGCTTATCTCGTCGATATGGCGGCCCTCGAGGTTGTGTGGTCCCCCTCAGTGGACCAAGACCGATTGTCCAGCGCAGAGCTCGCGGTGCTCTATCCCGAGCTCGTCTACTTCGACGGGCGCTCGGACCTCGGCCGAGTGATCTGTCGCCCCTGCAAGACCGTGTTTGCGCGTGAGCTCGGTCGCTGCCCCACCTGCGGCGCGAGCGACGCACAGCCCTCACCACACGCGGTCGCACCGACGCAACAGGCCTCGTCGGCACACACGATCGCGTGCCCGTTTTGCAGGCAAGCGACCCCGTCGTACGAAGTGCAGTGTCAGTCGTGTGGCGGGCGCCTAAAGCAATAATCAATCAGTGATTTTGCAGGCGAATCGCTTCACACAAGGTCGCCCCCCGAGCGCGCATCAACGTGACGAACCGAGCGCTAGCCCAACCACAACAGCGCGGTCCGACTGCTCGGTGGCGGTGGACGCCACGCGATGCGCGCCGGAGAGAGAAATCACATCGCGTGCTCGAGCGTGAAGGGGTAGTTCACGACGATCGCCGAGCCCTGGGGTGACGGAAACTGCCACCGACGGACCGCGTTGGCGATGCACTGCGCGGTCGCTGGGACCGCCAGCGAGCTCTCTCGCACGCTCGAGCCAGAGACGTTGCCCGCGGGGTCGATCACGAAGCTCACAACCACACGGCCCGCGAGCTGAGAGTTCTGCAACAAGCCCTGCTCGTGGCAGTGCGTCACTTGCGAAAGATTGCGCAAAACAACCCGCCGAATGAGCCCGCGGTCGTACTCGCCGATCACGTTGGGCGAGGCCGCGGTCACGCGCGGGCCGTGGCCCTGGCGCGGTCCCAGTCGGTTGCCGGTCGTCTGTCCGTAGCGATCCCCGTTGGGCGATCCGCCCACACCGAGCGTGCTCATGCCGCAGCTGCTCCCGCTGCAGACGGTGCCCTCACCGTTGCCGCCTTGGCCTACGCCTGTGCCGGTGTTTCCCAGGCCATTCATCCCAAACGCGTCACCGATGCTGTCACCCGAGAGGTTGCCCCAGTGGCTCGCGCTGTCGTGCCCCGACTCGGTCAGCCCGCCAAACGGGCTCACCGGACCCGAGGCGCCGTTGGTCGCCGCCACAGGTGCACCAAGGGCCGCAAAGATCCCGCGCGAGGCCGTGATCTCACGCGCACTCTGCCTGGACAATTGCGGAGGAAGGTTGTTGTCCCGCACGCTCAACCGGCGGTTGGTCGCTGTCGAAGCGCGTGTGCCCGAGACGCCAGACTCACCGCGCGCTGCGGCACCCTGCGCGCTCGGCGCAGACTCGCTGGCCTGAGGCTGTGTGGGCTGAGGCTCTGGCGACCGCTCACGCGACCGGTTGACCAAGCCCATGATGTCCGCCATGCGCTCTTCGCCCGAGTCACTCACGAGCGAGCCGCTGTTTGCGCTTGTTGCGTAGCCCATGCCCATCATGGAGCCGATGGCGACCAAGGCCCCGAGGGTCGAGGCGATCATCGCCGGGTCGCGGCGTGCACGTCCGGCGACCTTGCGCCCCTCGGCGACGGTCTTGGCCGAGACGGTGAGCGATCCGACTGACATTTTGCAGCGCATTCCGCTGCGAAGCGAGACCATGATGCTGCCGTCTGCGCGCTGGGTCGCGACGCCCTGGCTCACGGCGTCGGAGAGCGAGAGCTTGGCGCCATCGAGCGAGAGTTCACCTGCCACGTTGGGAGCGAAGACGAAGCTGCCGTTGCTCACCACGCTCATGGCGACGCTTGACTCTGGGAGCATCGAGCCGTCGACCACCATGCAGCGGTCGCTCTCGAGGCCTTCGCTGCTGAGCGAGAAGCTCTCGGTCGCGCTCAGGTGAACCACACGGAGGATCGCGGTCTGCCACAAGATCGAGAGCTCGGTCACCGAACGATCGCTCCGCTCAACCTCGGTGGCGTCGATGTCGCCACGCTTTACGAGCTGAAATACTGCGTCGGTGTCGTAGCTGTTCTTGATGGACATGGTGGGCTCTCCTGCGAGTTGGACAGCGCAAGCGCGCTGCGAATCAATGGAATCGTTGGCTACCGAGAGCGGCCGCACGAAGGGGTTAGCCTTGCGCGCTGTTGTTGCACCGTGACTGCGATTTCGCTGCCGAAACGCTCGGTACAGTTGCTCGGTTCAAGGGATGAGACAGGGGTCTTGGGAGAAGGTTCCCGCGGAGTGAAATTTTTTTTCATTTCGACCCAAGGGCGCCCAATCCCCTGCAAACACCGCGAAGACCTTGCGCATTCACGCGTCTGCCTTGCATCGAGGGCCTTGAGAGTGGTTGGCTCGCACGCACAGAGGCCAAGCTATGTTTAAGAAAGTTCTCGTCGCAAACCGGGGCGAAATCGCTGTTCGGGTAATCCGCACCCTCCACGAAATGGGCATCCGCGCCGTCGCGATCTACAGCGAGGCCGACCGCGCCGCGCTGCACGTCCGCATGGCCGACGAGGCCTACTGCATTGGCCCTGCGCCCGCACGCGAGAGCTATCTCGACATCGAGCGCGTGCTCGCAGCGGCCAAGCGCTCGGGCGCCGAGGCCATCCACCCCGGATACGGCTTTCTCTCTGAGAACCCCGCGTTTGCAGAGGCGTGCGAGCGCGCAGGGATCGTCTTTATTGGCCCTCCCGCGAGCGCCATGCACGCGATGGGCAGCAAACCCGCAGCGCGAACCAAGATGGCCGCCGCCGGCGTCCCGATCGTGCCCGGCGTAGAGTCTGGCTCAATCGAAGAGCTCGCGGTCGCTGCCGAGCGCGTAGGCTATCCCGTGATGCTCAAAGCGGCCTCGGGAGGGGGCGGCAAGGGCATGCGCCTGGTCGATCGTCCCGAAGACCTCCACGAGGCGTTTGAGCGCGCTCAGAGCGAGGCGCTCAAGGCCTTTGGAGACGCCACGGTCTATCTCGAGAAGGCCATCGTGAAGCCACGACACGTCGAGATCCAGGTGCTTGGAGACCGCGAAGGCAACGTCGTGCATGTCTTTGAGCGAGATTGCTCGATCCAACGCAGGCACCAGAAGGTGGTCGAAGAGAGCCCTTCTCCCGTCGCCACCCCCGAGCTCGTCGCGCGGATGGGCGAGGTCGCCGTCCGCGGAGCCAAAGCCGTCGGTTACTTCTCTGCCGGAACCTTCGAGTTTCTCTTAGGACAAGACGGAAGCTTCTATTTTCTCGAAATGAACACCCGCCTCCAGGTCGAACACCCGGTCACGGAGCTCATCTCTGGGCTCGACCTCGTGCACGAAATGGTGCGCATCGCCTACGGAGAACCGCTGGGTTATTCGCAGTCGGATTTGCACCGCCGCGGCCACGCGATCCAGTGCCGAGTCTACGCCGAAGACCCCTCGAGTAACTTCTTGCCCTCCCCTGGGCGCATCGAGACGCTCAAGCTCCCCGGCGGCCCGGGCATCCGCGATGACTCGGGCGCCTATCCTGGCTGTGAGATCTCGAGCTTCTACGATCCGCTGGTGTCTAAGCTCTGCGTGTGGGCCCCGGATCGCCCTCGCGCGATCGCCAAAATGCGCCGCGCGTTGCGCGAGTACGTCGTGACTGGGATCAAGACCAATTTGTCTTTTCACCAGCAATTGTTCTCGCATCCTGAGTTTATCGCGGGGCACTACGACACGGGCTTTATCGCGCAGTACCACGAAGAGCTCTTGGGCTACGCCCCCCTGCCCGAGGCTCACAGCGACGCGTGGGCTGTGGCCATCGCGCTCGCCGCATCGAAGCTCGAAGGCGCACCCGCGACCGCACAAGCAGCGCAACAAGCAACCGACGGGCTCTCGCCGTGGGTCGCCGCACACCGCGCAGAGCGCCTAGGACGCTGAGCCCCTGAGCCCCTCGCGCGAGCATTGCACTCGCGTAGAGACACCCAACTGCGGTACGGCTTGTGACTTCACGGAGGTGTCTTGCAGTGCAGATTGAGGTTGAACACGACGTGGTCGTGATTGGCAGTGGTCCCGGGGGCGAAGGCGCCGCGATGCGCGCACGCAAAGCGGGGGCCTCAGTCGTTGTGATCGATCGCAACGCACAGGTGGGCGGCGGGTGTACCCACTGGGCGACGATCCCGAGCAAAGCGCTGCGGTACTCGATCCGGCGCGTGATGGAGTTTCGGCGCAACCCGCTGTTCTCTGCGGTGGGCGGGCAGCTCGAAGCGAGCTTTCCGGACTTGCTCCGCGCGGCCGAGCGCGTGATCGCGGATCAGGTGTCCGTTCGGCGGGATTTTTACCTCCGCAACAAGGTCCCGGTGATCCACGGGCGCGCGCGATTTACCGATCCAAACACCGTCGAAGTGCACACCACAGACGGCCCGACACGTACCGTACGCGCGAAGAAGTTCTTCATCGCGGTGGGCTCAAGACCCTATCGCCCGAAGGACATCGATTTTGCCCACCCCAACGTCTTCGACAGCGACACGATCTTGCAGCTTGATCGCACGCCCGAGAGCGTCACGGTCTACGGCGCCGGCGTCGTGGGTTGCGAGTATGCGAGCATGCTCCGCAACCTCGGGATGAAGGTCAATCTGATCAATTCGCGCGATAAATTACTGTCATTTCTCGACGACGAGATCATCGACGCGCTCTCGTATCACCTGCGTGACCAGGGCGTCTTGGTGCGCCACAACGAAGAGTACGACCGCGTCGAGACCCAACATGACCAAGTCGTGTTGCATCTGAAGTCTGGCAAGAAGCTCCGCTCCGACATCTTGCTCTGGGCGCAAGGCCGCACCGGAAACACCCAAGATCTCGGCCTCGAGAGCATCGGAATCGCTGCAAATTCGCGGGGACAAATCGACGTCGACGAGTTCTATCGCACCGTACAGCAGCCGCACATCTATGCCGTAGGCGACGTGGTGGGCTACCCCTCGCTCGCGAGCGCGAGCTACGACCAGGGACGCTTCGCCGCAGAACACGCGATGACTGGCGAGTGCGACACGCGCTTGGTCAAAGACATCCCGACCGGGATCTACACCTCGCCCGAGATCTCTTCGCTCGGACGCACCGAGCGCGAGCTCACCGCAGAGGGCGTGCCCTACGAAGTGGGCCACTCGATGTTTCGCTCGCTCGCGCGTGCGCAGATTACGGGCAACACGGTGGGCATGCTCAAGCTGCTATTTCACCGGGAAACCCTGCAAATTCTCGGGATTCACTGCTTCGGCGACCAGGCCGCTGAGATCGTTCACATTGGCCAAGCGATCATGGCCCAGCGCGGCGACGCCAACAGCATCAAGTACTTCGTAAACACGACGTTTAACTACCCGACGATGGCCGAGGCCTACCGTGTAGCGGCACTCAATGGCCTCAATCGTCTGTAATTTCGCTAGCGAATTGCATTTTATCAAGAGAGCCTGAGCGCGCATGACCCCGCCACCACGAGACATCCGCGCACGTCAGCTGCTCGCCCCAGCGCTCGCGTTGGCCTCGGTCGTGTGTGCGGGCGGAGTCGCGCTCTGGCTGCTCAGCGGGCGCCGCTGGACGCTGAGCGAGTCGATCTTTTTCGCGATTATTTCGGCTACTACCGTGGGCTACGGCGAGATCGATCACATCGGCGAGGTCCCCGGCGCCCGGATCGTGACCGCCCTCGTGATCCTCGGCGGGCTCATCGTGGTCGCTTATTTTCAATCCAGTCTCACAGCCTTCTTGTTCGAAGGTGTGCTGGGACACCGCTTTCGGACACGACGCATGAAGCAAAGAATCAGCGCGCTCAGCGACCACATCGTAGTCGCAGGCGCGGGCTCGACGGGTCGACACGTGATCGCCGAGCTCATCGCCACCAACACACCCTTTGTGCTGGTCGAGCGCAGCGAACAGTCCATCGCAGACCTGCTCGAGTCGCTCAATCAACGTGAGATTTTGCACGTCTTGGGAGACGCGACCCACGACGCCGTGCTGCTCGCCGCGGGGGTCTCACGCGCCCGCGGGATCGTCGCCGCGCTCACCGAAGACCGCGACAATCTCTACGTGACGCTCAGCGCTCGCGACCTCAACGCCAAGGCGCGCATCGTCACCAAAGTCATCGAGGCCGAGGCCGAACACAAGATGCTCAGGGCCGGCGCAAACTCGACCGTGTCGCCCAATCGCATCGGCGGGATGCGCATGGCGAGCGAGATGCTCAGGCCCACCGCCGTGCGCTTTCTCGACCGCATGTTGCAAGCCAAAGGCGGCGTACTCAGAGTCGAAGAGGTCGCGGTGCCCGCGGACTCTTGGTTTGTCGGAAAAGCGCTCAAAGACCTGCCCATCCGCGCACACGCCAACGCGCTCGTCGTAGCGATCCAAGACGGCGACGAGTTCGATTACAACCCCATCCCCACCACCGTTCTTGCCGCAGGCAACGCGCTCGTGGTGATCGCAGATGTCGCCAACATCGAGCGGCTGCGCACCCTCGCGCGCCGGAGCACCCCGCCATGAACCTCGAGCCAGCGATCACACAGTCCTTGCCGCACGTGCTCGCGCGGTGGCACGCATTTGATTCTCGCACGCCGGACGTTCGCCCCCTCGGGACTGGGCTGATCAACGACACCTTCATCGCTGAATTGCCTGACAAATCGCTGGTCATTCAGCGTGTGCACCCGATGTTCTCAGCCAGCGTTCACCAAGACATCTTCGCGGTGACCGAGCACCTCGCGCGCAAGTCTATGTGCACGCCGATCCTGCTGCCCACACGGGAGGGCGAGCTGTGCGCGCTGCACCAAGACCGCCTCTGGCGCGTGATGACCTACGTCCCCGGGGTGGCCCTGGACAAAATCGATTCGCCTGCGCGCGCGCACGCCGGAGGCGCCCTGGTGGCCCAATGGCACCGCGCCCTCGCAGACTTCGATACGCCCATGCAACACGTCCGCGCCAACAAGCCCCACGACACGGCGCAACACCTCCGGACGCTCGCGCTCGCGCTCAGCGATCACCGCGATCATCGCTTGTATGACTCGGTCGCACGCGACGCCCACGCGCTGCTCGAGGCCGGCGCATCGCTCCCCGCGCTCGGCACCCTGCGCGCGCACATGGCTCACGGAGACCTAAAGTTATCCAACCTGCTTTTTGACAGAGATTCTGGTCAAGGGCTCTGTCTCATTGACCTTGACACTATGGCGCGAATGCCCCTGGCGCTCGAGCTCGGCGATGCCCTGCGCTCGTGGTGCAACCCCAAGGGCGAAGACGTCACGCAGGCCACCGTGGACACCCAGATTCTGGCCGCAGCGCTCACTGGGTATGCCCACCAGGGTCGCGCACATGTGGACGACGACGAGGTGATCTCGATCGCAGACGGGCTCGGCGTGATCGCGCTTGAGCTCGCGGCGAGGTTCTATGCAGACGCGCTCGCGGAGAGGTATTTCGGCTTTAATTCGAGCAAATTTGCGGCGCGTGGCGAGCACAACCTGCTGCGCGCTCAAGGCCAGTGGGCCCTGGCGCGAGACGCCCTCGCCCGCCGTGACGAGCTCCGAGAGATCGCTACGCGCGCGTTTGCGTCGGGCTAAGCGCAGCGATCACTCGGTGACGGTGAGCTCGGCGACCCGCGCGGACTGCGCTGCAAACGCAGCGCGCACGGCGACCGTGGCGTCAAGCAGGCGACCGCGGACGTCCCAGAGCCCCTCCGAGACCTTCTGCGAACGCGCGACTTTGAGCGTAAACGCTAGCGATTGTGTGTCGTGACGGAGCGTGCCGCCCGCGGGCTTGCCAGGGGGATAGGGCACGGACGAGCGCACGACGACTTCGATTTCGCGCGCGGTACGCACACTTGCGGCGCCGCCCTCGTTCCAGGTGATGGTGTCTGTGATCTCAGTGCTCATTGGTTGCGTGCTTTTAGCACCGCGCGGGTCTCACGAATGGACTCTCGCTCTTTGATCTCTTGTCGACGATCGGCGCCGTCTTTGCCCTTGCAGAGCCCCAGCTCGATCTTGATCCGGCCCTCTTTGAGGTACACCCGCATCGGGATCACCGTGAACCCCTTGGCTTTGATCTTGGCCTCGAGCTTGGTGATCTCTTTGCGATGCGCCAAGAGCGTCCGAACACGCTTGGGCTCGTGCTTGTACGCCGTCGCAAACGTGTAGGGCGCGACGTACGCGTTGAGCAAGTGCAGCTGTCCCTGGCTCGAGACATGGACCCATGCGTCCGCGACCTCGATTTTTGCAGCGCGAATGCTCTTCACCTCGGAGCCCACCAAGACAACCCCGACCTCCATGAGCTCTTCGACAGTGTACTTGGCGCGCGCCCGACGGTTCTCGACGAGCGTGCGATTGGCGTAGTCAATCTTGTTGGGCGTTGTCATCGCGAGTCACCATCCAGAGAGGTCATCAGAGTCCCCACACACGAGCACACAGCATGCGAACGCTTGGCACAAACGCAAGGCACGATCACGGATAATCGTGGGCAATACGCAGGGTCTCACTGCACGGTCGGCACATGGCCGATGGCGTCCCCGAGTTGCGCCGTGTGCGCCCCGCGACCGCTTTAAACACCTCGCCGCTCCGCGTCTCGTCGCAGGCCAGGCACGCGTTGATCTGCCCATTGGCGAGGTTGTAAGGAGCCGCGAGCAGGCGAATGCAAATCTCGCCGCACACATCGCGCGTGTTCTCGGTATTGAAAGCCCACACTTGCGCGCACGGCAGCGTAAATCCCAGCGCGCGGAGGCAGGTCACCAGGCCCTCGTGCCCTCCCCCTCGCAACCCACAGGTGCGCACAGGCTCGGTCAAATCGGGGCGCTCCGCGTAGACCGCGAAATCTTCAAGCGACGAGCACACCCCGCACACGCCCCCGTGCGTGACGTGCGCTCCCGCTGCGAGCGCGAGCTCGGCGCTGGCAAAGTCTTGCAGCCGGTAGGTGTGCGCGGCGCGATCCACGACGACCACCGCACAGACCGCGCCGTCGGGCACGGTGCGCGCAGGAGAGAGATAGGGATTCACTGTGATTTCGCTCACAGCATCGAGCAATCGATAGGCACGAAGGCTCGCCAATCGCGCGGCGTCAAACGTGGGCGCGGTCCACCGTGATGCGCCACAGCCGCACGCGGGCTGACAGCGCGCAGCAGACAGCCCCGTGCGCGCGTTGGGGACCCCAAAGAGGGCGTCGCAGGCGTCCACCGGAGGCTCAGCCTGATCCGCGCTCGCGTCGGCGGTGAGGGCGTCGTCAAGCGACATCCCGGCGTCCACAGCGTCGGCGGATCCCTCCGTGGACGCGTCGGTAGGCGCCACTGTCGGAGCTGGACACCCAGACAAAACACAGACCAGCGCGCCTAAGAGGCCGGCGCTGAGGGCAGGATGGTTCATGACGATCCCGACTGTACACAATGAGCGGGCGAGCCCCTCGGGACAATCTGCGCGTGAGGACTTGACGACTTTGTGAACATTGTTCACATTGCGAACATGGTTCACAAATTCGAGGCCTACAGCCGTCGACGCGATGACAAGACCGAGGCCATTCTTACGGCGGCGATGGCGTTGCATGCGCGTGATGGGCTCGAGGCGCTCACGCTGCAGCGCTTGGCCAAAGAGCTGGGCCTAGTGACCACCGCGCTCTATCGCTATTTTGACTCAAAAGACGCCCTCTTGGCCGCGCTGCAACAGCGCGCGATCACGACGATTCACGCACAGTATCGGCAAGAGCTCTTGCGCTGGGAGGCGGCGTGCAAGCGCTTGTCCGACGACCGCAAGAGCCTGGCGATGATTGTAGCTTCGGCGAGGTTTTACACAGAGCTTCCGACCGAGATGCCCGAGACCTACCAGATGATGGCCATCTTGCTGAGCGACCCCAAGCCGCTCGTGCGTGACGATGACGCTGCGCAGTCCATCCCGTTGGTCGCTGCGTTGGTGAGCGAAGCGTCCGCGCTCTTTGATCTCGCAGAGAAGTCCAAGGCCATCACGAGCGGCGGGCTGCTGCGGCGCACCGTGCTCTTTTGGGCCTGTCTGCAGGGGATTATGCAGCTCTCTAAGCTCCGACGGCTCGTCCCGCAGGCCCCGACCATCCGCGCGCTCGCGGACGAAGCGTCGACCACGCTGCTGCGCGGAATGGGCGCGACCGAGGTAGACCTCCGGCGCGCGGTACGAACCGCAGATCGCATGCAAAAATCCAGCACTTAGTCACAGATCACTTCGCAACGCGTACCCACCCGAAAGCTACCCACGACCATGTTCGCACCCCTGTCGTTTGCCGCTGGCGCGCTCACTTGGAGCGCGGCCGAGTACTGCATCCACCGCTTCGTAGGCCACGGCCCGAGACGCAAACGGCCTGCGAGTCTGCGGGCACAGTTGACGCTTGAGGGCTTGGCAGGCGCGTTTAACGAAGAGCACCTCGCGCACCACAGCGACCCGCAGTACTTTGCGCCCACGTCGCAGAAGCTCCTCGCGGCCACGGCGGCGATGACCGCCGCGACCCTGGTCGCCTCCGTGCTCTTGGGACCGCGGCGAGGGATCGCGTATGGGCTGGGATTTGGGCTCGCGTATGGCGGCTACGAGGTGTTGCACCGGCGGATCCATACGCACGCGCCACGCAACGCCTACGGGCGCTGGATGCGGCGGCACCATCTCTATCACCACCACAAGACCCCACGCGCCAACCACGGCGTCACGAGCCCTGTGTGGGACCGCTGGATCAAGACCGAAGAGCAGCTCGGAACCCAAGAGCCTCTGCGCATCCCGCGCAAGGTCGCCCCTCCCTGGATGCTCGACGCGCAGGGAGAAATCGCAGAGCAATTTGCGGCAGATTATGTGCTCGTAGGCAGCGCCGCGAAGAGCAAACCGGGCGCTGAGACGCCTGGCTCTGCCTCGCCTAACTCGCGCTAACAATCGGGCCTACGACGACGCGTTAGCGTCAGACCATAGGTTCGGGGGAACGTACCTCCAGTGTTTTCTCGTACACTCGGCTCTCGTGGCCTCTGCGATGTGCACTGCCGTCCAGAGCCCCGACCGGGAGCAGACCGAGAGACACGATCCTGCCCCCCACCCAGACCATGTCGCCCCACACGACCTCCGCTGCCCCCGTCGTGCGTGAAGAAAGGCCAATTCTATGAAAAAAACGCCAAGAATGCGCTCCCTTGTATTGCTGACGGTCGTCGCGGTGACCGCCGTTGGATGTCGTCGCTCACGCCAGACGGACGCGAACCAACGCGCGACGGCCCAAGCCGATCGCAACACGTTGCTCGACCGCCAGGCGCAGCTCGCGCCCTCGGCGGTTGGGACCCAGCAGCGCTCGGAGGCCGACCACTACGAGGTGCCCGTTGTGCAGGGTGACCGGCTGGTGGTGACCGTCGAATCGACAGCGTTTGATCCCGTGCTTGAGGTCGTGCTCCCGGATGGATCGTCGCGCATCAACGACGACTACCAGGGGAGCCGTCAGCGCTCACAGCTCACGCTCGCAGCGACCACCGCAGGGGCGCTCAAGGTCCGCGTGCGAGCCTATCGGGGCAACACCGGCGGCGCTTACCACGTGCGGGTCGCGCGCTCGACCGTCGCGGCCGTGGCCAACACCAACGCGCTCTCACCGCAGTATGCGCAGGCGCTCAACGCGAGCAACGCAGTCAACGGGCTGGGCGCGCAGGGCGCTGCGTTTCTGGACTACCTGCAGCCCTCTGAGGCGACGACGCATCACCGTTTGCCCGCGGCATTCGCGGCTCAGACCGCGCTGACTTCGGGACGGGACGTCCGCGGGACTCTCGCCGAGGGCGACACGGTGTTGCCGAGCGGCGAGCTCGCGGACGCGTACACGTTTACGGGACAAGTCGGCGAGATGGTCGTCTTGGGCATGAACTCAACCGCGTTTGACTCGTACCTGATCGTTCAGACTCCGTCGGGGCGCGTGCTCGCCGACGACGACTCGGGCGGAACGCTCAACTCCCAGCTCACCCTCGCCATCACCGAGCCCGGCGAATACCGCGTGATCGCAGCCAGCGCGCGGCCCGCCGTCAACGGCGCCTATGAGCTCAAGTTTCAACCGACCCGACGCACGATGAACCAAGAGTGGTACGGACAGCCAGGGCAGCCCGCACAGCCGGGTCAGCCGGGTCAGCCGGGTCAACCTGCACAGCCCGCGCCTCCGGTGGCAGCCACGGTGCAGCCAGGGACGCTCGCGACCGGCGATCAGACGCTGCGCACGGGTGAATTCGTGGACCGTTATCAGTTCAACTGGCCCGTGGGCTCGACGGTGCGTGTGCGCCTAGAGAGCAGCGCGTTTGATCCGTACGTGATCGTGCGCGCTCCGTCGGGAGCCCAGCAAGACAACGACGACGCCTCGCCCTCGGACCGCAACTCGCAGCTTGACTACGTCGTGCGTGAAGCGGGCCAGCACACCGTGATGGTCACCAGCTATCGGCCCGGCGAGTCGGGTGCATACCAGCTCACCGTCGGCGGCGGCGCAGGGCAGCCCGGCGCGCTCCCGATCGCTCCGATGCCTTCGCAGCCCACGCAGCCCACGCAGCCTTCGCAGCCTTCGCAACAGCCCGGAGCGCTCGGCGCACAGACCGTCCAGGGAGTGCTCGCGCAGGGTGATGCGACGCGTCCATCGGGCGAATTTGCTGACAGTTTCCAGTACACGTTTCCTGCCGGTGCGGCCGTACGACTCGAAGCTACGAGCGAAGCGCTCGACACCTTCTTGATCGTGCGATCGCCCTCGGGACAAGAGCAGCAGAACGACGACGGCATCCCCGGAACGACCAACTCTGCGCTGAGCTTTGTCACAAGCGAAGCGGGCGCATACACCGTCACCGTGAGCTCGTATCGCGCTGGCGAAACAGGCGCGTACGCGCTCTCGGTGCAAGCCCCCGGGATCACAGGCGGCACGCAGCCCACCGCGCAGCCCAGCTTGCCCACCGCCATCCCAGTGCAACCCTCGCAACCCTCGCAACCCTCGCGGCCCGCAGGGCAACGCGAGATCCGCGGGACCCTCGCGCGGGGTGACACTACGCTGCAAACGGGCGAGTTTGTCGACACCCACGCGATGCAGTTTCGCCCCGGCGAGAGCGTACGTCTGCGCTTGGACAGCGCTGCGTTTGACACGTATCTCATCGTGCGAACACCCGGTGGACGTCAGCTCGACAACGACGATTTGGTCTCGGGCAATACGAACTCTGGCTTGGATATTCCGTCGGCAGAGGCTGGCAACTACCAGATCCGCGTGACGAGCTATCGCCCCAACGAGACGGGCGAATATACGCTGCGGATTGACCACGGAGCCGCAGGCTCGCTCCCCGCGGACACCGCGCAGCCTTCGCAACCCGGACAACCCTCGCAGCCGTCTCAGCCCGGGCAGCCCTCCATCCCCAGCGTCGCCGGAGGAGCCCGTGTTTGGGGCGTATTTGCAGGGATTACGGACTATCCCGCAGGCGTCAACGACCTCCCCGAGTGCGCCAACGACGCGACCAAGCTCGTCGAGACACTGACCGAGCGTGGGTTGCTCACAGCCGAGCGTCGCGTGCTGCTCACCGACAGCCAAGCCACGGTCGAGAACGTGCGCCAAGCGATCCGACGCATCGGACCGCAGCTGGGTCCACAAGACGTCTTTGTCTTTTTCTACTCAGGTCATGGCGGTCGGACCAGCGGAGGATCACGCGACGCACGCGAGCTCGACGGCATGGACGAGTACCTCTATCTCTACGATGGTCGCTTGATGGACGACGAGATGGGGACGCTCTTTGACAGCGTCCGCGGGAGCACCAGCATTCTCGCGTTGGACTCTTGTTTTGCAGGCGGATTTGCCAAAGACGTGATCACGCGCCCCGGCCGTATCGGGCTGTTCTCGAGCGAAGAAGACGTCACCAGCTCGGTCGCACAACAGTTTCGCGCGGGTGGTTATCTCTCGCACTTCTTGCGCTTGGGCATGGGCGGCGAGGCCGACCGTGATCCGCGAGACAACGCGCTCACCGTGGGCGAGCTCACGCACTATGTGTGGCGCCAGTTTGCGCAAAACGCGGCCAACGTGGACCAAGGCGAAGGCGCCTATCAGCACCTCGTCGTAGACCGCGGCGCGGTGCCCGTCGGCCAAGTGCTCTGGACCTACGGACGCTGAGCGCAGACCTCACCGAGTGCCATGGGCGTCGCTGAGAGAGCCTCGCCCGCACACGGTTTGATCACTGAATTTACAGGGAATAGCGCCGGCAGTGCCGATCAGTGAGCCAAGCGATACGTCGCGAAGAGCCCTGTCACGAGCGTGACAAAGATCGTCAGGGCGACGAGAAATCCCGTGATCATCGCAGACGAATCCGACGTGAGCCCAAAGCGCTTGCGCATCCATGGGCGGACCATCGCCGTGATCGTCCCTGCAATGGCCAGCCCCACAAGCACACCCCAGAGCCCTGGCCTCACACAACGCAAGAGCGCGGGGCCGTCGAGATCCCCCTGACAACGCGAGCCCGACAAGACGCTAAAATACAGGCCAAGCCCCAGCATAATCACCAGCAAACTCGCCGCGAAGAGCCCCATCATGGGCCCAAGCAGCGGGTGATTGCGGTGTTTGTCTCCGGTCGCGACGACCCGCGGAACCCCGCGCGCGAGCGCCGCCAATGCGCTCAGCACGGTGCGCCCCGGCGTGGGATCTGTCGGCGACGAGACAAACCTCGTGACGCTCACGGATAGCGAATAGTCAGGCCAAACGTCGATCTCGACGCGCGGGATGTCCATCGAGAGCAGCGCCAAGACGGCCGCGCGGACCTCGTCGTTGAGCACCTGCGCGAGGACCTCGTTGCGCGTCGGCGAGTCGATGTACACCGCAGCATCAAAGCGCTCATCGCCGGTCTGAAACTCAGTGTTTACGCCCGCGCGCTTTGCCTCGCGGTCTGCCGAACGCTCAACCGTTGCCAAGATATTCATGGGGCGGATCGCACGGATTTCGGGCTGCGCGCGGTAGCCCTGCGCGCTCGCGCTTGACCTCGCCGCGCCGTCGTACGCGGTCGTGAGCGTGAGCTTAGGGTTGTCCTCGCCCTCGAAGCTCACGGCGATGTGCACGCCCTCCCAGACCAGCGCAAAGTCGTCGCCCTGCGCCCCTGCGAGCAGGCGAAGCTCGGCAATCATCGCGTTCTTGGGGTCGTCGTTCACAAAGCAGATCTTAGTCCTGACCCAGGACACGAGAAATCGATCCAGGCCAGTGATCACTCACCGCCGACCGATGCCCCGCTCACGAGTGCCCCCGCTTCGTGACTACGCGCTGCGGCGCGCTTGTGCGCGGCGGCGCTGTCGCACGACCACCAAGGCGAGCGCACTCAGAGCGAGCCCCGTCTTGGATGCGGGCGAGCCCTGCGCAGGTGCGCTGCCAACCACGCGACACGCGCACGCGCCGTCGCCGCTCAGGACACCGTTGAAGCCGCCTGCATCCGGACGAACCGCGCCGTCCATCGCGACTGCGCCGTCCATCGCGACTGCGCCATCGTTGATCGCTGCGTCGCCGAGGGCTGCGTCCATGACGCCACCATCGACACCGCCACGCGGTACGCAGCGCTGCGCCATGACGTCGCACTGGTGCGTCGGTGCGCAGTCAGAGTCCATCGTGCAGCCGCACATGCCCGCTGCGCCTGCCATCGGGCCAACACAGGCGGTGCCTGCCATGTCCGAGCGGCATCCGTTGGCGTTGCCGCCTGGGCCGACGGTGCAGACCACGCAGGTCATCGCAGAACACACCGGCAAATTTGCAGGGCACTCTGGATCGGTCGTGCAGCCCATGCGCGGTGCGCAGCGGCCGACAGCGATGTCGCACACGGGCGTCGCGCCCATGCACTGCGTGCTGTTGACGGCAGAGCACTGGCCACACGCGCCGGTTGGCTGACACGCGGGGTTTGCGCCGCCGCACTCGGTGTCCATCGCGCAGCCGCGACACACGCCCGCTGCGATGTCGCAGACCGGAGCGCTCCCGCCGCAGTCTGCGTTGCTCATGCAACCCGAGCGGATGCTGAACGTGCTCATGGTGCTCGCCATGTTGCCCGCAGCGTCGCGCGAGGTCGCGGTGACGGTGTGCATTCCGTCCATGAGAATCCCCACGGTTGGTGCGCTCCAGCGTCCCATGGCGTCTGCCATCACGACGATGGGAGCGCCGCCGTCCACGATCACAGTGACCACAGCGTTTGGCTCGGTGGTGCCTGTGATCGTGGGGGTGCGATCGTTGATGGTGGATGCGTTCGCGGGGCTGACGATCACGATGGCTGGGACCGTCGCGTCGATCACAAACGTGGTCGTCGCGCGTCCGGTCATCCCACCAGACATCACCGTGGCGACCACGGTGGTGCTCCCCTCGGGGAGGGGCATGGTAGGTGTCAGGGTCCAGATGCCCATCGCGTTGGCGGTCACGGTGACCGGAGCGCCACCGTTGATCGACACTTGGACCATCGCGCCTGGATCCGCTGTGCCCGTGATCACAGGCATGCGGTTCGAGGTGGTCGAGCCGTTGGGGGGCGTGGTGATCACGACGTTGAGCGAGCTCGTGTCGATCGTGAAGGTGCTCATGGTGCTCGCCGTGTTGCCGGCTGCGTCACGTGCAGTCGCCATCACAAGGTGCATCCCGTTGGCGAGCGCTGCGGGTGGAGTGACCGACCACAGACCGAGGGCGTCCGCGGTGGTCATCAGCACGGTGCCGCCGTCGAGGGTCACAGTGACCTGCGCGCCGGGCTCGGTGGTGCCCGTGATGTTCGGTCGAACGTCACGGATGGTGCTTCCGTCCACGGGGGTGTTGATCACGATCGCCGGAGCGCGCGTGTCCACCGTGAAGCTCGTCGAGGACATGGCCGTTCCGCCCATGGGGTTGGTCGTGGTGGCGACCACAACGTGAGGTCCATCCACCAGCGGAATCGCTGGTGTCAGGGTCCAGTTGCCCATCGCGTCCGCGGTCACAGTGACAGGGACGCCACCGTCCACGATCACGACGACCATCGCGCCTGGGTCTGCACGACCCGAGATCACCGGGCGCGGGTTCGACGTCACGCTCGCGTTAGGCGGCGTGGTGATCGTCAGCGTGGGCGCAGTGACGCTCACGGTGAAGGTCGACATCGCGTTGGCGGTGTTGCCCGCTGCGTCCGTCGCAGTTGCTGCGACCGTGTGCGGGCCGTCCATCAACGCGACGAGCGTCGGGATGGACCAGTTGCCCATCGCGTCGGCCATCGTGACCACGGGCGCGGCGCCATCCACCACAACGCTCACACTCGCGTTGGGCTCAGTGCGTCCCGAAATCGTCGGCATGCGGTCCGAAGTTGTGGCTCCGTTTGCAGGCGAAACGATCGTGATCGCGGGCGCGACCGTGTCCACGGTGAAGGTCGTGGTTGCGGTCGACACATTGCCCGCAGCGTCCACCGTCCGGGCGCTCGCCGTGTGAGGCCCTTCGCTCAGCGGCGCAGCGGGTGTCAGGGTCCAGTTGCCCATCGCGTCCGCAGTCACGTTGACCTGAGCGCCACCATCGAGGCTCACGCTCACGGTCGCGCCAGGGTTAGCGCGGCCAGTGACGGGCGGGCGGTTGTTGCGCGTCGAGCTGCCGTTCGGGGGCGTGACGATCGTGAGCAGCGGCGCTGCCGTGTTGATCGTAAAGCGCGTGGTCGCGCTCGCGCTGTTGCCCGCTGCATCCGTTGCAGTTGCAGTTGCGCTGTGGCTACCGTTCATCAACGGCGCCGCGGGTGTGACGGTCCAGTTGCCCAACGCGTCCGCGGTGGTCATGAGCGCGGGTCCACCATCGATCGAGACCGTGATGATCGCGCCGGGCTCGCTGCGTCCAACGATCGGCGGCTGGTTCATCGCGACCGTGCTGCCATTGGCAGGGCTCGTGATGACAATCACCGGCGCAGTCGCGTCCACGATAAACGTGGTCGTCGCGCTCACCGAGTTGCCCGCGCTGTCGGTCACGCGAGCAAGCACGCTGTGCATTCCGTCAGTCAAATTACTGACTGGAATGAGGGTCCAGTTGCCCATCGCGTCTGCCGTCACGGTGACCGCGGGGGCTCCGTCAATCGACACTTGGACCATCGCGCTGGGGGTCGTGCGTCCCGTGATCGGCACGCGGCGGTTGTTCGTCGTGCTGCCATCAGCAGGCGTCACAATCGTGATCGTCGGCAGGGTCGCGTTGACGGTAAACGTCGTGCTCGCCATCGCCGTGTTGCCCATCGCGTCACGCGCGGTCGCGATCGCGGTGTGCATGCCGTTCATCAGGGCCATCGGTGGGGTCACCGACCAGTTGCCCATCGCGTCGGCAGTGGTCATCACGCTGGCGCCGCCATCGATGCTCACGGTCACCGTCGCGCCTGGCGCGGTGGTCCCCGTAATCGCAGGGCGGTTGCTGGTCGTTGTTGAGCCGTTCGCCGGCGCGGTGATCGCGAGGTTAAGACTGCGGATGGTCACCGGAGCGCCACCCACAATGGTGGTCTCAGTGAGATTGGTACCGTCGTTGTAGGTCACGACGATGTCGCTGTCGTAGTCCGGTGGCGACTGCGGGATCGCGCTGCCCGCACGGGCGTTGAAGCGAATGGTAGCTCGTGCGCCAGCGGCAAGCGTTGATGCACCAAAAGGCCAGCTCAATTGCTGACGGTTCTCTGTGGTGTACGGCACCAACGTCGGAGGTGCCGCGGCGGTCGGAGCCGCTGCGGGCCCGCCGGTCACCATGCTGCTGCCGACGACAAAGTCAAAGCGCGAGTTAATTCCCATGCCGTTGTTGGTCGCCAACAGCGCATGGACGTTGATCGCGGTCGCAGGGCGTGTGCCGCTATTGATGATGGTCAGCGTGTACTGTGTGGTCCCCGCAACTGGAATGGTCGCAGGATTTGCAGTGAGATTGAGCAAGAGGTTTGCTTGGTCACCCACAGTGACCACCGACGTTGACTGCGCCGTGGGGTTGAGCCCCGTCGCCGCGAGGCGCGATGTGCTGATCAGCACGTCGCCATTTCCGCCGGCAATTCGCACGTCATACTCGACAACGCCGCCCTCACCCGTCGCGAGCGAGGCCACCGTGCGAAAGGTCATGGTCGCCCCGCTGCCTGGGCACGCAGGTGTGCTGGGCAAGAGCGCAGGGCCGCTCACAACCACTGCGTTTGAGACAGGGCATCCGCCGGCCAAACGCGGGGGCAACACCACCGAGATGATCGTGTTCGGCAGCGGGATCCCCCCCATGTTCTGGTAGGTGATGCGGTAGCGCAGGAGCGCGCCAGCAGGGACCAACGAGCCCGTTGCGGGCACGCCGTTGACCGAGACCAAGGTGTGCGCCAAGAGCACGCGCGAGTTGGTCGCAGCCACGCTGGGCACGTGATAGCGCCACGAGTTGTCTTGACCGCGCTCGCCCGCCGCAGTAGCCGAATCGCCACCAAAGACCTCTGAGTTCACGATGTATCCGCTCGCCGGTGGGGCAGCCGTCACCCGCACCGTGAGGCGCACATAGCGGAGCGTGCCGACCACCAAGCGACCCACAGCCCAACGCACTGCGTTGGTCCCCGCAGGGAGCGGGGCTGCTGCCGAGACCGCGCGGCCCAGCGTGGTGTAGTTGCCATCAACAAAGGTACCGCTGCTGCCATCTGCATTGATCGCAGGGGTGCCCGCGGCGCTACCGATGCGCGAGCCCTGCGCAGCGATGCGCTGCCACGGACCTACGTTGCCGGTGTTGTCCAGGGGGCTCGCCGAGTCAGGACCTGCGACGGCCGAGCCCGACATAAAGGGAGCCGCACCACGACCATCACCGATCGCGAGCGCGACAGACTTGGGGTTGGCGAGCGCTGCCGCTGCTGCTGCGGTCGATCCAAACGCGTTGGTCTGGTCGGCGTCCCACAGGTTGTGCGTGGTCGCACGCGCCTGACCAATAATGGGATTGAGCTGTCCAGCGCCTGTGGGGTTGATGTTGTATCCGTTGGTCCCCTGGCGAGCGATCCCGTCGGTGTCATTGAGCACAACCAGCGCCGTGCGCGCATTCGTCGAGAAGAAGATCCCGGTGTCTGCGTAGATCTGCGCCATACGAGCCGTGCAGTTCGCCGGTGTCTTCATCGCCGCGGTGCAGCGCGCGGCGTAGGTCGCGTTGGTGGTGACAAATCCCGTGTAGCCACCTTGGCCACGGTTGCCCCAGCCGTCGGACATGGGCCCCGGAAGCTGCGGTGTGGTAATCACAAAACCGCCAGCGCCGTCGGGCGCTACGTAGTCCGCGCCGATGACCTGCAGCCCTGCCGGGATATAGCCCGTCACGTACCCACCAGCACCGACGGTGGCGCCGTTGGCCACCGGAGTAAACTCGATGATGTAGCTCAGCGTGTCGCCGAGGCGGATGCCCGGCATCGCCGACATCCCGCGCGAGGCCAAGAGTGACGCGGTCGCTGGGTCAAAATAAATGGACGTATTGACTTGTCCTACGGAGTGTGCTTCGGCCGTTCGATAGACGACCAGCAGGGAGAGTATGAGCGTCCAAAACGCGACGGCATATCTACGAAAACGTTGTTCCATGTTGATTCCTTGGCAACTTTACAAAACGAGCAATGACCAAGTTCGCGCGGGCCCCGCTTGACGTCAACGGAATATCTGGATTCAACCCATTTATTCTCTAAAACAGCAATGTGAGTCGAGGTCATCGTCAAGCATTGTTCAGCAATGACACAGCGAAGCTCGTAGGCTCTCGCGATGCACTTCGCCCGCACGCTGTTGTCTGCCTCGCTCGTCACCCTCCCCGCGCTCACGCACGCCCAGTCAACGAGCTCACGGTCTCTCGAGACCGCCACCGCTGCACCCCGACGAGAGCACGCCATCCAAGCCGACCTGGGCCTCGCCGTCGTGGGTCTCGCGTACGAAAACGTGATGAGCCGACACCTCGCGCTTCAGGTCGAAGGCCACGTGTTTGGCACCTGGTTTTGGCCCATTTTTTCGGGACTCCCGAACTTCACCGGCGGAGGCATCCAGACGCGATTGTCTGTCTTTTTGCTAGGCGATGCACCCAACGGAGTCTACCTCGCTGCCTTCGCACGCTTCGACGTCGTCGGCGCGCAAGCCCGAGACCAGAGCCACGGTCTCGGCTTCGGAGGCTCTGTCGGAGGCTTCGCGGGTTGGTCCTTTGCGATCGCAGACCGCTACAACCTCCGCGTCGGTGCCGGTGTGCAATACATGGACTATGAGGTCCCCACAGCGACCTCGCGCGTAGTCGCACGCACGGTCTACCCCGCGATCGATCTTGTACTGGGTTATCGCTGGTGATCTCGCGTAGGGCCTGCGCGCCCTCCGAGCGCGTCGCGGGTCAAAAGCGAGTACGCCAGCCCCACATCCACGCTCAGCAAGACCCGCCCCGCGTGCACATCGTTCGAGGCCGTGTGAAGCCACTGATGCGAGACCTCAGCCTCAATCACGCCGCGCAAGAACCCTACGGCGACCCCGTTGCGCATCCCTACCGCGAGGTCTCCGTTGGCGCTCCCCAGCACAAACCGCGGCGACCACCGTAGCGCGATCAAACCCACGCCCACGCCTGGTGAGACCCCGAGCATCGCGAGATGCCACGCTTGGCCCGAAGAGAGCTCCCACGCGTAGCCACCCTCCAAGAGCAGGTCAAACACCGGCTCTTGGCTCGCCAACACCAGCCTCCGTGCGCCCAGCGTGAGCTCGCCTGAGACTCCGAGCGGCCCCGCAGGTGCGAGCCACGACGCGCCCACGCTCGCACGGAGGCTCGCAAACCACTGCGCAGAGACGCGCTCTGCCGGAGTGACCGCAGGCGGGGTGACCCACACGGCCTCTGCGCGCGAGGACAAACAAAACAGCGCACAAGACGCTGCAATAACACTCACCAAAGAGCGCGACCGTGATCGCTTAGCGCTTCGCGTGTGGTCCATCGAGGGCTCTCTTATACGCGCCGTCGCTTCTGAGATCGCCTTAGCGCGTCCATCTCAGAGGGGCGCCCAAAGATCGCAGTGAGCTTGGCCCGCGCCCCCTTGAAGCACCCCACATCGATCGCGATCGCGACCCACTCGTGCACCGCGATCCACAAGGGATTGAAGCTCTTGATCGGCGTCACGATTCCGTACGTTGGGCGCTCACTCTCGCGAACAAAGGTGCCAAACCATCGGTCCCACACGATGAAAATCCCGCCGTAGTTCTTGTCGAGATACTGCGCGTTGCGTGCGTGGTGTACGCGATGACTCGAGGGCGTGCTCATCACCGCCTCGAACCAAGGGGGCATACGCCCAACGGCCTCGGTGTGCACCCAGTACTGGTACAACAGCGACAGCCCGATCTGAAACGTCACCCAGCTCGGAGTAAACCCTAACCAGCACAACGGCAGCCAAAAAACCCAGCCCCCCGAGAGCCAGCTCGTCCACGACTGCCTCATCGCGGTGCCAAGGTTGTAGTGCTCGGAGGAGTGATGATTGACGTGCCCCGCCCAGAAATATCGCACCTCGTGGGAGGCGCGATGAAAGCCGTAGTACGCGAGGTCTTCGAGCAGCACCAACGCCACGTAACTCTGAGCGCTCATCGTGATGTCCGAGAGGCGATGTGCGTAGACGAAGCTCATCGCGGCATGCACAACGGGCGCGATCGCAGCGCCAACGAGCATGTTTCCGATGCCCATCGCGATCGATGATAGCCAGTCTTTTCGCTCGTATTGTGCGACAGCGCGCGCACCCCGTGCCCGCAACCACACGGCCTCGAGAGCCATGAGCAGCGCGAAGAACGGGATCGCGTAAAACACCAAATACGGCAGCGCGTTGGCCATCAGCGCGTGCTCAGTCGAGCTGTGTGTAGAGCGTGTAGAGCCCACCAGCGCCCGAGAGTGCGTCGACAAAAATGCGATACGTCCCAGGGTCGAGCGTGACGTCGAGCGTTGTCCGCGTGCCAAGCGTGCACGTCGAAGTCGTCGAGACCGGCGACATACCCGGGCACGCGTCATCACGGGTCACATAGAACACATTGAGAAACGCCGTATCGAGCACCGCGGTCAGCCGGCGTCGACGGTCGAGCGTGAGCTGATAGACCGCGTCAGGACCGGTCGCGTTGGCACACGTCCCACGGTAATCGTGCGCGAGGCCCACAAGCGTCGCCCGAAAGAGCGCGCGGTCCGCGGTGATCGTCCGCGCGGTGGCGCAGGTGTCATTTCCGGTGGGCGTGGTCACTGGGACCAGGTCGTAGGTGCGTAGCGTGACCTGCACATCTGCAGGCCGAAGCGTCTTGAGCGTCACGAAGTAAGTCCCAGGATCGAGCGCGAGCGCGATCAACCGCGTCGTGTTCGAGTTGGTCGTGCAGAGCCGCTCATTGCCGCGCTCAACGGGACAGACACTGTGCAGCGCGAGGCCGATAAAATCTGAGCTCGCGCCTGCCGCGGTCAAGATCACGTCGCGTCGATCGGTGAGCGTAAACTGCATCACCGCGTCACGACCGCTTGAGATGCAGGTCGGTCGATAGTCGTTCTCGAGCGCGCCGGTCGAGACCATCAGCGGCGCGGTCTCGGTCAGGGTGAGCGGGGATGCGCACGTGTCACCCGTGGGCGGAGGGGTCGGATCCGAGAAGTTCACCGAGAGGGTAAAGAGCAACGGATCAAAGGCCTCGACGGCCACGTAATAGCGCCCCGCGGGCAGCGAATAGCTTCGCATCTGGATGCTCGAGCCCGTCTCACACCGGAGCGTCACCGGTGTCCGCTCACAGCTCGACAAGAGCGAGAGCACGAGGTTGTCGGTGCGCGCACCCGCGAGCGAGAGCGAGACGTTCTGCGGGCTCGTGAGCTCAAAAGTGTAGAACGCGTCGTTGGCAGAGCCGCCGCAGCGGGTCGAGGCATCGTCGCGTAACCCAATGAGATCACTACGAAATGTGCCTCCCATGGGGACCGGAATCTCCGTCGCCATCGCGCACACATCGTTGGCCGGCTGCGGCGTGGCAGGCGTGAGCTGCACGCTGAGATCCACCACACCGCGAACGCTCGTCGCCACGATGATGAAGTAGTCCCCTGCCGGCAATGAGTGCCTCCGCACATTCGCCGGAAACCCCGAGTCGCACTCAAGCGTGTTGCTCGGGTCCGTGCCGCCACACATGCTCTGCACCGCCACCGAGGTCACTCCCGTCGGCGAGCTCACCGAGATCGCGATGTCCCGGGGCTCCGTCAGTCGCAAGCGCGCCACACCGTCACGCATCAAGCGTCCGCCACAAGGCAGCGGGTAGTCCGCCGGAGACGCCGACAGGTCCATCGTAAAGATCCCCCCACGCGAGACATCGAGCGGATCGTCACAGCGGTCGTTCGGTGCGCGGCGACAACCTCCCGGCTCCATCGCGTCGATCGCGCCGTTGCAGTTATTGTCGATCCCGTCGTCGCAGATTTCGGGCAGCGTCGATGCGACCCGTGGGTTGCTGTCGTCGCAATCGCGACCCACCCAACACACCAGCATCCCGCTGTCGTTGATCCCCGCCTCTGCGCCGCTGTCGCCGCATGTGCGGTCATAACAGTGGTCGTCTGGGTCGCCGTCGCCGTCGCGATCAAGTGGGCGTGAGATGCACGTGCGGGTCATCTCGTCGCAGCGATCCGACGTGCAAACTTCCCCGTCGTTGCAGTTGATGGGCTCTCCGCGGATGCATCCTCGGCGGCTGTCACACACCTCTTGGCCGTTGCAATAGACGCGGTCGTCGCACATGTCGGCGTTGGGGAGGTTTTCGCAGCGACCGTTCGCGGCACAGACGTCGGTTGTGCACTCGATCCCGTCGTCGCACATGGACGAGCGTGTGCACGCGCGACCGAGCGTCGCGGTGTCTTCTCGAGGCTCTTCGACCGTGTCGATCACCACCGCGTCGATCCCGGTCGCGTCCAGCGCGCTCGCGTCTTCGCCCGCGTCCTCACCAATGCGCGGTGGGGGCGAGCACGCGAGAAGCAAACAGACCAACGAAGAACAGAGCGCCAGCCATAACGGCGAGAGCCGACCAAGACGACAAAGAGCGGCTTCGGAGATGGGCAAAGGATCCTCCTGCATCCACAACGGACGCGACTGTGACGCTGTGCAGTATGGCAGATGCGCCGCAGGCCGCGCGAGTCTATCGATCTGGACGAATGGGCCCGCGGGACACAAACGGGCGCCGCAGAGCCCACAGGTTGGTGATAGAAAGTCCGTCGCTATGGATCACCAAAGACGCGCAAAAATCGTGTGCACGATCGGCCCAGCATCGTGCACGAGCCAGCAGCTCGATCAGCTGATGGACGCCGGCATGGACGTCGCGCGACTCAATTTTTCTCACGGAACCCACGAAGACCATCGCCTCGCCATCGAGGCCATCCGCGCGGTCAGCGAGCGGCGCCGCAAGGCAATCGCGATCCTCGGGGACCTCTGTGGACCGAAGATTCGCCTGGGAAAACTCGGGACTCCCTCACGGGTGATCCCGGTGGGCGCCGTCGTCGAGCTCTTCTCGGGAACACAGACCGACGACGAGCGGCTCCCAGTGCGCTACGCGACACTCGAGACCGACGTCAAGCCCGGCGATCACATCCACATCGATGACGCCCGCGTCCGGCTTCGCGTAGAGAATGTCCAAGACAAATCGGTCTTTTGCGTGGTCGAAGAGGCAGGACAGATCCGTGACAATGTCGGGGTCCATCTCCCGTCTGGCGAGCTGCAGATCTCGGCCCTCACCGAAAAAGACAAGCAAGACCTGATGTTCTGCCTGTCCAACGGCGTGGACTACATCGCCGTGAGCTTCGTTCGATCGCCCGATGATGTGCGATTTGTGCGAGATATCTGCGAAGCGTGGGGCGCGGTGCTGCCCATTGTCTCTAAAATCGAGACGCCCCAAGCCATCGAGCGACTCGAAGAGATCGTGCGCGTGAGCGACGCGGTGATGGTCGCGCGCGGGGACCTGGGCGTGGAGTTTCCGCCCGAACATGTGCCAGTGCTGCAGCGCAAAGTGATCGCCGAGGCCGCACGATTTAGGCGCCCAGTGATCGTCGCGACCGAGATGCTTCAGTCCATGGTCAAGAGCTCACGCCCCACACGCGCCGAAGCGAGCGACGTCGCACACGCGATCTTCGACGGCGCCGACGCCACCATGCTCTCGCAAGAGAGCGCGTCTGGAGACCACCCCGCGCTGGCCGTCTCCATGATGGCTCGGATCGTACATACCGCTGAAAATTCACCCTATTATGCGCGGCGCTCGATCGCCCCCGCGCAGTCCCCGGTCGCGTTTGGTGACGCGATGGCCAAGGTCGCCGTCCAGGCCGCTCACGACGTCGGCGCCAAGGTGATCGCAGTGTTTACACAGAGCGGAGACAGCGCGCGCTTGGTCTCGATGGAGCGCCCCTCGATGCCCATCGTAGCGTTCTCGCCCAGCGAAGGGATCCGACGACGACTGGGCCTCAACTGGGGGATCACCGCGCGCGTGATGCTCGCCGTGCGAGACACCGACGAGATGGTCGAGCAGGTCCAGCGACGCCTGCTCTCTGAAGGCTTCGTTCAGCCTGGCGATCGCATCGTGGTGGTCTTTGGTGCCCCCGTGAGCGTCAAGGGCCGTACAAACTCCATCCGAGTCCACACGGTCGGTCCGTGAAAGAGCTCGCGATCGACGGCAACCGGATCGCTGAAGAGCTCCCCTGTGCGCTGGTCGCGTTGGACGCAGCCGGCACAGTGATCCATCGCAACGCGCTCGCCGTTGCGCTACTCGGCGAGTGCAAAGAATCGTGCATTTTTGCAGCGCGTTTTCTCGAACTCGATCAGCCGCTCATCACGCAAGCCCTCGCAGAGCCCGCCGCGAGCGCCATCGAAGACGCGCACTTGGTGTGCGACGACGGAGCGCTCGTCACGATCTCGCTCAACATCGGGCCGCGCAGCGCGGACCCCGAAGCACCGCGCTTTGTCTTTATGTTTAACGCGAGCGAGCGCGTCGCGCGTGAGCGCGAATACGAACAGCGCGCCACGATGTTCGCGTTTGCCGCAGAGCTGTCCGAGACGCTCTCGCACGAGATTGACTCCGAGCAGGGCTTCGACCGCATCGCGGCGCTCTTGCGCGAGTACTTATCGCTCACCGGGTTTGCCCTGGCTCGCTCAAGCAGCGACGGCTCACCCCGCGCGCTCGTCGGTGCCTGGGGGCTAACGACGAGCACCCTCACGCGATGGCTCGCACAACAGCTAAACAACGATTTTGAAGCGACAACGCGAGAACTCAGCGCGCTCGCAGAGCAGACCCATCCGCAGAGCACAGTGCGCTTGTTTGCGCTCTCGGTCAGCCACGAGCCCGTCGGACAAGCGCTCTTCGTCGCAGACAAAAACACCGACGCTCACTCGCTCGCCCTGATGGAGCTCGCGGTCCGCGCACTCTCCATGGCGCTCAAGTCGTCAAGCGCACTGAGCGCGCAACGGACCGCCGATGCCGAGCGCACACTGCTGCTCGATGCGATCCCGACGTGGGTCTTTCGCGTGGACGCCGAGACCACACAGACGCTGTATGTCAACGGCGCGGTCCTTCGTGGACTTCAGCTCCACGAAGGACGGATGACCCCGTCGTTGCTCGACCATTTCGCTTCAGACGACGACCGCGAAGACTTTCGCAATGCCTGCAAAATCGCTCTTGAAATGGGATCTAGCCCCTGGAGCGATCGACGGTTTATCACGGGCGATCGGCGCATACTTACGCTGCGCACGAGGCTCTATCGCCTCGTCGGCGCCCGCGGTGAAGGCCCCGTGATCGAAGGCATCGCAGACGACGTGACCGAAGAGCTCGAGACTCGCAAACAGCTCGTGCACACCGATCGCCTCGCGTCGCTTGGCACCCTCGCCGCGGGCGTCGCTCACGAGATCAACAACCCCTCGACGTTTATCCTGCTAGGAACCCAGCAGCTCTCACGGCTGCTCGCTCAGACCCAGGCCCAATCGCGAGAGTCCACGCCTGCCCTCGACACGCTCAACGCGCGCATGACCGAGATCGTGGCCGACCTGAGCGAAGGGGTGCAACGGATCACGCAAATCGTAGGCGAATTGCGGCTCTTTGCGAGAATCCCTGAGGACGCCGTGTCCACTCCTGTCGACCTCAATCGGCTGATTCGTTCTGCACTTACGCTCACGCAGGCCGAGCTTCGGCAGCACGCCAACGTGCAGATTGAGCTGGGCTCGCTCCCGCCTCTGCCTGGGAGCTACACGAGGCTCGGCCAGGTCTTCGTGAATCTCTTGATCAACGCAGCGCAGGCCTTCCCACACGGCCGCAACGAGAACAACTCCGTCACCGTCAAGACCTGGGCGACCGACGACTCGGTGTTTGTCTCGGTGGCCGACACAGGCGAAGGGATTGCACCAGAGAATCTCTCGAGAATTTACGATCCATTCTTCACGACCAAGGCTCCGGGCGAGGGCACTGGGCTGGGTCTCTCGATCTCGGTGGACCTGATCAAGCGCGTGGGCGGCACCCTCCACGCCGAGAGCACCGTGGGCGTCGGGACCACGTTCACCATGCAGCTGCCCATTCGCACGCCCACGCCCACAAGCGCTCCCCCGCCACGCTCTTCGTCCGTGGTCCCGCGAGGCACCCGCGTGCTCGTCGTCGAAGACGAACAACCCCTCGCCGTCGCGCTCTCTCGCGCGCTCTCCTCGCGCTTTGTCGTCGAGCACGCCGCGGATGGAGTGCTCGCCCTTGAGAAGCTCGTGGCAGCGCAAAGCGTCTTCTACGACGTCGTGCTCTGTGACCTGCGAATTCCCGGCATCGATGGGCTCGCGCTCTATGAATCAGTCCTCGCTTCGCACCCCCAACAAGCCCACCGCTTTGTGTTCTTGAGCGGCGCATCCTCGGTCGAGCGCCCCACAAACCTCGAGGCCACCGGGCGCCCCATCCTCGAGAAGCCCTTTCACAACGAAGACCTCGATGAAGTCCTCACGCTCGTGCTGCAACGAGCGAAGAGTGCATGACATGTAAGTCTAATTCTATCGGACAATTTGCAGTAGTTTACTGTGTCCGCACGCTATGCTCCTCGCAGACCTATGAGCATCGACCACCCCGCACCGAGTGAGCGCTTCGACGTCAGCGTACAGAAGGCGCTCACCGTGGCGACGCCGCTGCGCATGATGGCCGCGCGAGGGATGGCGCCCATGCCCCCCGCGACGCTCGTCTCGGTGATCTATCTCAGCCAGTACGACAGCAACCCCAACCTCGCCTCGGCCGCCAAGGCGACGTTTGCTGCGCTCGCCACACCGATTCTCGACGGCGCCCTCGCCAACGAGGACCTCAACGCGGCGGTGTTAGACGCGCTCGCGACGGCCTACAAAGGCAACGACACGATCTTGCAGCGCATCGTGCGACACAAGGCCACAGACGCCAGCACGGTGACCGCCATCGCGACCCACGCCAACGACGCGCTCTGTGAGTTTATCGCGGTCGACGAGCAGCGCTTGATCGCCAACAAAGCGGTCATCGAGGCGCTCTACTACAACGAGCACCTGCGCATGAGCACCGCAGATCGGCTCTGTGAACTCGCAGCGCGACACGGGCTCAGTCTTGACATCCCGGGCTTCGAAGAGATCGTGGCGTCGCTGCAAAATCAGCTGATTTTTATGCCTGGCGAAGAGAGCCCCGCGGACCATATTTTTCGCGAGGCGATCGCAGAAGCGTCGACCATCGAAGAGACCGAAGACGGCGACCTCTTCGAGCGCGACGAAGACGGAAACGCTAAGCAAATGAAGCCCGAAATCGAGAAGGTCGCCAAGCGTCTCCAAGACATGACCATCTCCGAGCGCATCCGTACGGCCATGCTCGGGAGCGCGTCACAGCGCCGCGTGTTGGCGTGCTCTCCGATGCGCGTAATCGCCGAAGCCGCGGTCAAATCACCTCGGATGCAGGCCGAAGAAGTGATGAAACTCGCCATGATCCCCGAGGCACACGAAGAGGTCCTGCGGGGGATCGCGCGACGTGGTGACTGGCTCAAGAGCACACGCATCCGGTTCTATCTCGCGCGCAACCCCAAGTGCCCCGCCGCGGTCGCGATCGCGCAGCTAAACTACGTGACCGAGTTTGACCTGAAGACCCTCGTACGCAGCCGAACGGTGCCCTTTAACGTGCGCAACGTCGCGAAGCAATTGCTGGATAAACGCACGCAAAATCGCGGCGGCGGCTAAGCCCCTCTGCGCAGCCACCACGCCAACGCGAGCACCGCCCCCCCAGCGCACGCGGCCAAGGCAGCGAGCCACAGCGCGAGCAGAGGCCCCCAGGCTTCGCGCACCACCACGCGCCACCAAGAGAGCGCACACACCAACATCGGCGCGTCGTCCGCGTGTCTGCTCAGCACACCCTCGACCACCACGCCGCGAACCAAGACCTGTGCGCCCTCGGTGATCGCGGCCTCTTCGAGCTCGAAGAAGGTCCCGCTCGGTGGCCGCTTGGCATAGCCCGATCGCGACAATATCCGCGAAATCACAGGAGAATCGTGCTCGATCACCTTCTCGGTTCCGCGCCGCCACAGGACCGACGTGAGCACCTGCACGTGGTCCCACACGATGGGCACCGTCCCGTGTGCACATCGCAAGACCGCTGGGGTATGCAAGGTCTTTCCCCAGAGCTCACGTGCCTCTCCACCGCCCGGAGGAGGCCCCAAGACCCGCGCGTGCACCCACACACTCGGCCGCGACGAAAAGGGCGCCTGCACGGGCTCTTCGCGCGCCACGAGCGTGCCAACAACCACCCCGCGCCGAAGCACCACCCAGCCCACCGCGCGCCACAACGCCACGCTCGCGCGCCAAGCGAGCATGCACGCGAGGACCAAGCACAAGAGCGCGACCGAAAGACCCAAGAGAATCACGCGCGACCACGCTCCCAGCGACGCAACGCGAGGCTCCCGACAAGCACGCACAGCGCAGTAAAAATGGCCGCAGCAGCCGAGACAAACACCAGCGCATGCAGCGCTCGGGCTCGCACCGTCGCCCTCGACGGGAGCAAGAACATCCGCGAAGGTACCCCGTCTGCGCACGCCACAATCGCAGGCTGATTGTCGTCGTCCAGCCCCCCACAACCGACGATCTCAGCGCGCGCGTTGTCGGGTACCGTCCAGCGCTGATAGCGCACCTCAGAGCCTCGGGCCTCGGGCAAAACCGCACGCAATCGTCCAGGGACCGCTCGCTCAGACATCGCACCCCAGTCGCTCTCTCGCAGGGACACTCGGCTCACACGACGGGCCGTCGCGTCCTCTGCGATGCACGCGTTGTCTTCTCCACGCGCGAGCACACGCTCGATGCCATGCTCTCCACGTCGCACGAGCCGCCAGCGGTGCAGTGCGACGTCTTGCTCAGGATCGATGGGATGCAATGTCACCCGATACGCCGCGCGTACACGAGCCTGGTTAGCGAGATTGATCCGCATAATTCCACGCGAAAACGAACCCTCGTCGCGGGCTGGGCGCACAATGGCCACGTCCAGCGCCAGCGCCATCACGACCCCCATCACCAAGCTCATCGAGGCCGTGAGCCATGCCGACGCAGGTGCAGTGCGATGTCGATGCCACATGTCGCCGCAGCTCGCTTTCTACCTTCGGACGCCCGCAACAACCCACGGCACAGCGGTCAGCGCCGACGTGGCGCGACGTGGCGCCCCGCTTCGTAGGGCGAGGGCCAACGCTGTGAGACAAATCCCTGCGCTCCCGCAGCGCGTGCGGTGAGATACGGGTCCGCCAAGTGAGCTCGCGCGAGGGCCACGAGGTCCGTGCGCCCCGAGGCCACGAGCGTGTTTACATGGTCCCCTTCGGAGACGGCGCCGACACAAATCGTGGGGACCTCGGCCGCGCGTCGGACGTGATCGCAGAGCTGCGACATCCAGAGCCGCCCATACGGAGGCTGCGAGCGCACATCGGTCTGCCCCGACGAGACATGAATAAGATCTGCACCCGCATGCCGAAGCGCTCGCGCGATCTGCACGGCGTCGTCCGCGGTCGTCCCACCAGGGACCCAGTCGTGCGCCGAAATCCGCACCGAAATCGCCCGATCTTTAGGCCAAACGGCCCGCACAGCCTCAAGCACCTCGAGCGGAAATCTCAGACGATTTGCTAGCTCTCCGCCATACTCGTCCGTGCGCAGGTTGCTCAGCGGCGAGATAAAACTCGAGAGCAAGTAGCCATGCGCGCAGTGCAACTCGACGAGGTCAAAACCCGCCTCGATGGCCAGCTTGGCGCTCTGCACAAACTGCGATTTCACACGGTCCATGTCCTCGCGATCCATCGCGCGAGGCACCTCCGAGTCTTCGCGATACGGCAGCGCCGAGGGCGCCAACAAGGGCCACGCGCCCGTGGCAAGCGGCGTGTCGTAGCCGCCATCCCAGGGCGTACACGTGGCGCCCTTGCGCCCCGCGTGACCTAGCTGCACACCGATGAGCGCACTGGACTGGCTGTGAACAAAGTCCGTGATCCGGCGCCACGCTTGCGCGTGTTGTGGGGTCCAGAGGCCCGCACAGCGCGGGGTAATTCTCGCGTCGGGCGCAACGTCGGTCATCTCGGTGAGCAGCAAGCCTGCGCCACCCACCGCGCGCGAGCCGTAGTGCACCAAGTGAAAATCGTCGACTCGGCCCTCGTCCGACGAGTACATGCACATCGGCGCGAGGACCACGCGATTGACCAGCGTTTGTCCAGACCGAAGCGCAAATGGAGCGAACATTGGCGGGGTCTCGGCAGGCACACCCGCGCGTTTGGCGAAGTCTTCGCGCACGCGCTGCACAAAGGCCGAATCCCGAAGCGCGAGGTTGTCGTACGTGATGCGCTTGGAGCGCGTCATGAGCGCAAACGTGAGCTCCTCGATCGAGCCATGCACGTAGCGCGAGGTGTTCTCAAAAAAGTCCAGAGAGTCTTCGGCCGCACGCTGAATGCGCTCAACGACGGGTCGACGCTCACGCTCGTACACATCGAGGGCTTGCGCGACGTCGGCGGGATGCGCGCCAAGCGCGGCGTCGAGCGCGATCGCGTCCTCCATCGCGAGCTTGGTGCCCGAGCCAATCGAGAAGTGAGCCGTGTGCGCAGCGTCGCCCAACAGCACGACGTTGCCCTTGCTCCATCGCGCGTTTTTTACCGTGAGAAAAGTCAGCCACGACGAGTGATTCGACTGCAGCGTGTGCCCCTCAAGCACGCCCGCAAAGAGCCCCTGAAGATAGACCAGCGCGTCCTCGATGGGCATGCGATCGAGCCCAGCGCGCGTCCACGTCGCTTCGTCACATTCGACAATAAACGTGCTCGTTTGCTGCTCAAACGGATATGCATGGACCGCAAATACGCCGTGCTCTGTGGTCTCAAACGCAAACGTAAACGCGTCAAAGCGCCGCGTGGTCCCGAGCCAGATGTAGCGACAGCTGTGGTTCTTGGCCTCAAACCCAAAGCCCTCGGGATCGCTGCTTCGCGTGCCCGAACGCACACCATCCGCGGCCACTACGAGGTCGTGCGCGCGAGAGAGCGTGTCCGCATCGGGAGCCTCATGACCTTGCACGAGCTCAACCCCCAGCTCGTATGCGCGGCGCTCAAGAATGGCCAAGAGCGTCTTGCGCGCGAGCCCCGAGAACCCATGCCCTCCCGAGCGCATCACGTCTCCGCGAAAGTGCGTATCGATCGCAGTCCAATGCACAAAGCTCGCTTGGATCTCTGCGAAGGTCTTAGGGTCCGCGTCGCGTAGATTTCCCAGCGTTTCGTCAGAGAAAACAACGCCCCAGCCAAAGGTCACGCCTGGCGGATTGCGCTCGTAGACCACCACGCTCTGGCTCGCGTCACGCGCCTTGAGCAAGATCGAGAGATACAAGCCGCCGGGACCACCGCCGAGGATCGCTACGTTCATACCGCGGCAGTGTCACCGAGGAGCGATCGCTCGGCAATCACTCAACGCGACGTCGCAGGAGCCTGAAGCGCGGTCGCCCCGAGAATCGCTTCAAGCTCGACCACATGCGCGTCAATGCTTGAGACCCACTTGAACACCCAACGAGCACCATTGCGATAAATCTCGGTGCGGTCATCCCGTCCGTCGCCGTCTTGATCCCCAGTGTACGTCATGCTCTGAATAATCTGTGTCGCGCTGCCGACCCGCGTGTCTGCTGAGACCACCATCGGCATCATCCCTGGCACCGTCTGCACACGCAGAGCTCGTCCCGCCGTGACGCCCATCAGCTGCCACCCCGGCTCGTGAATCCACATCGACCCCACCCCGCTGCTGTCAAGATGCCCGGCGACCGAAAACCCTGCGCCAAGCCCGCTCATCGTCTGCATTCCCATCAGCAACACCGGCATTGTCGGCGTCACGATTCCCCCCATGGATCCTCGATAAATTCGCACCTCGCCAACCCCCACGGGCGTCCCGTCCGAAGGCGTCTCGGTGCTCACCACCAGGTCCGCATAGCCATCCGCGGTGACGTCGCCTCCGAGTTGCAATCCACGAGCAAAATTGCGGTGTGTTGACAGAGTTGGCTGCATCCAGTCCCCCCCGGTTCCAGTCGCCGCACCGCGCACCACGTGCACTTCTTCGTCGAGCACACTCGAGTCGGTCACAAACGAGTACGCCACATCGTGACGGTGGTCACCATTGACGTCCCCCGCACCGGCGACCCACACCCCCTGCCGCGTTGTAGCCCCGCGCGCAGGCTTGTCTCCGCCGCCAATTTCTCGCGCGATGGTCAGGCTGTTCGCACGCGTACCAGTCCCCAAAAGCACCACGAACCGATGACGTACGAGCGGGCTCGTCAGCTCTTGCGCGATCACCACATCCGAATAGCCATCGCCGTCAAAGTCTCCCGCAGCTGCGATCCGATCGGTCGCGCTCATGCCCGAGATGGTGACCGATCGAGAGGGGTCGACGCCTAATGGTCCACCCCAGAATAGCTGCAAATTTCCACTCATTGTGGACGCAACAAGGTCAACGTACCCGTCGCCATCCACATCGCCAGCCACAGTCAGCTGGGTCAGGCCCGTCGTGCGAAGAATTCCCCCGCCCGTCAAGTCACCCGCTGAGCCCACCCTCGTTGCAATGGGCGTCGATCCTCCAGAGACCGCAAGCATCGCGAGGTCGCTGAACCCGTCCCCGTTGAAGTCAGGGTCAAACCCGTGCGCGGTACTCACGCTGGCCTGTGGCCCTTCAGGCAGCCTTGTCTGCCAGGGTCTCGCTGCGCCAGGCGCATAGCCCGCTCCCACCCGCGCACGCACACGCCAAAACACGACGCCTGGGCTCAGGGTGCATGACGGCAATAGCTCTGAAATCCCAGCAGGAACCTCGAAGTTGGCGATCACCATCGCACACGCAGGGTCACGGCAGACCTCGACCAGCGCACCCTCCGGCGACGTCGCCGGATCCCACCGAAAAAACGGCCTCACGTTGGTGCTGCGCGACCCGCTCGGTGGCCACACCATCCGTACGGGCATCCCCGCCGCCATCGCGACCGAAGACACCGTGCAGGCGCCCATCGGTCGCGCGTCGGACTGCACAACGTCACCTGGTGAATCACTCGCGCTGTCGCCGACAGAGGCGTCTCCATCGCGTGTAAATTCTGGCAGTTCTGCGCGCTGCCGAGACACACAGAGACCTTCGCGACAGGTCTGCCCCATGGATTCACAGACCGTGGACGCCATGCCTACACAAGCGCTTGAGAGGTCCATCGAGAGCAGCAGTCTTCGCCCGCGCCCAAACGACACGATCGCCTCTTGCTTGACCGTAGTACTGTCGCTCAATTGTCCAGTCACTCGTACGAGAACTGGCCTTGGATCATCGGCGCGATCGGGTGTCACACGGACATATCCAGGGAGCACAAGCCGCCCCGCACGGAGGTCATGGCTCTGTTGGCTCACGACCCGCTGAGTGCTGGCCTCGCGCAGCTCGATGACTACGGACTCAAGACCACTCGCTCCCGCCGTCCCCACTGGAATATTGCTCGTGATCTCGACCCAAAGCTCCGTCCGTCCCTGACACGAAACACTCGCTAGCGACACCACCGAAGAGATCAAAAGGCTTGTCGTCGCCCAGGCCGAAGGCTTCTCCATGAGGCAGAGTTTCTCAGTAATTTTGCTGAGATCCAAGGCTCTGCGTAGGTCCCCCTCGAAAGACCACAGCGATCACTGCCTCGCTGGTTTACCCTCGCACGCTCACACCTCTCGCGCCCACGCAGACCACACCAACGCGTGCGCACAGCCTGTTGTCCCACGAAGGAGCAAGTCACCCACCATGATGCACGGCGGTCGAATCGTTGCAGAGCAGCTCAAACGCGAAGGCGTCACTCATCTCTTTACTCTGTGTGGTGGGCACATCCAGTCGATCTACGATGGATGCATCGACATGGACATTCGCGTGGTGGATGTCCGCCACGAGCAGACCGCGGGCCACGCCGCAGATGGCTGGGCGCGCGTCACGGGTGTGCCCGGGGTCGTCGCCGTCACAGCGGGCCCCGGCGTGACCGACGTGGTCACTGCCCTCGCCAACGCACAGCGCGCGAATGTCCCGCTCGTGTGTCTGGGCGGCGCGGGGCCGGCGCTGTTGTCCGATCGTGGATCACTTCAGGACATGAATCACCTGGATTTGATCAAGCCAATCACCAAGGCCTGCTGGCGCGTACTGCACACCGATCGCTTGGCCGAGTACGTGAGCATGGCCTTTCGAGTCGCCCTCTCGGGCGTCCCAGGGCCAACGTATCTCGAGCTCCCACTCGACGTGCTCATGAACTTCGCCGCGGTCGACGAGTGGCCTGACCCTGCGACTTCGCGCACGAGCGCGCAGTCGGCGCCCGATCCAAAGTATCTTTCGCGAGCCATTTCGCTACTCGAAAGCGCAGAGCGCCCCGTCGCCATCATCGGCTCACAGCTCCGTTGGAGCGAAGACCGCGGCGCACTCGAGCGGCTCATCGACCGCTACGCGATGCCCACGTACGTCAACGGCATGGCCCGCGGCTCGGTCCGCGCCGATCACCCATGCCTGTTCTCGCGCTCTCGTCGCGTCGCCCTTGAGCAAGCCGACGTCGTGCTCATGTGTGGAACTCCCTTTGATTTTCGCGTCGATTACGGCCGCGCTCCCACCTGGAACCCCGCCACCAAGATCATCAAGGTCGACCGCGACGCGACCACCCTCGGGCACAACAAGGGCGTCGACGTGGGCCTGGTAAGCGACACGGGGCTCCTCCTCGAGGCGCTCACCGCACAGCTACCCGCCCGCGCTCCGGGCGCCTGGGTTGAGACCATCCGCAGAGACGAAGACAAACGACGTGCAAAAATGCAGGTCGAAATCGCCGTCGCAAGCGACCCGCCGAACCCTCTTCGCGTGTGCGCCGAGCTCAACAAGTTCTTGCAGCCTGACTCGATCGTCGTGGGCGATGGCGGAGACTTCGTCGCGACCGCGGCCTACGTGCTCACCGTGCGGCCCGAGGGATTTTGGATGGACCCCGGGCCCCTCGGGACCCTCGGCGTCGGCCCCGGATACGCTATGGCGGCCAAGCTCGCGCGTCCAGACAGCCGCGTGGTGCTCGTGTTTGGCGACGGCTCTTTTGGACTCCATGCGATGGAGCTCGAGGCCATGGCCCGCCAAAAAATCCCCGTCGTGTGTGTCATCGGCAACGACGCCGGGTGGACACAAATCCGCCGCGGACAGGTCGAGATGTACGGCGAAGAGCGCGCCGTCGCGACCGCCCTCGAGTACACCCGCTACGACAAGGTCGCCGAAGCGCTGGGGTGTTACGGCGTCTGGGTCGAGCGAACCGAGGACCTGGCGGCCGCTTTCGCCGAAGCGTTTCGCGTGAGCGAGACCGAGCAGCGCCCCGCGGTGGTCAACGTCAAGATCGCGTCGAGTGATTTTCGTAAGGGCTCCATCAGCGTGTGAAATTCCAAGGGATTTAGCGTCCCTTGTGCAGTCACACCAGATCAGCAGCCTTCGTCAATCGAGCCGTTGCAGTTGTCGTCGCAGCCGTTGCCACAGACCTCTTGGGCTCCCTGACGACAGACACACTGCACGGGCACGGGCTGCGGATGTGGGTCGTGGTAGACCACTCCGCCCGAGGGCTGCGCCACCGACGATGTGACCGCCACGCCGCCGCCGCCGCAACCTTCGTCGACGATGCCGTTGCAGTTGTCATCGCAGCCGTTGCAGACCTCTTGAGCGCCCTGGGCACAGACACACTGGCCACCGCCCTGCATGCCGCCGTTGACCACGACGCCGCCTTGCACATCGACCTGTGCGGGGCGTGTGTACACAAAACAGCCTGAGAGAAGAAAAGCGAAAACCAAGACAGAAACGTGGCGAATCATAGGTGTTTTAGGGTCCTTTCGGCGGATGGTTGTACGCGAGAAACAAGCTCAAGCGTCGCTTGATGGTGCGTCGACGGTAGCGACGAAGCGCAGGGTCGACTACCTTCCGCGCGCTCGAATGCTACGCGGTCCTACGATCTCAGTCTCCCTTCTCTTCACGCTCTGTGTGGCGGCTACTGCAGTGGTCACTCCGTCGTGTGCAACGCAAACCCGCAGACCCACGCTGAACTACGCCGATCGCGCCCGACGCGAGTACGAGGCAGCGATGCAGCTCTTTGATGCCGGCGAGTGGACCGATGCACAGGAGCAAATGCAGCGAATCAAGCGAGATTTCGGGGTCTCTCGCTACGGTTGGCTCGCCGAACTGCGGCTGGCCGACATTGATTTTCGCACCGAAAAATACGCCGAGGCGATCGGTACGTATCGCAACTGGATCCGCTACCACCCGTCGCAGCCCGAGGTGACCTACGCGCGCTTTATGATCGCGAAGTGTCACTTTAGCCAGATCCCGCAAGACTGGTTCTTGGTGCCCACGTCGTGGGAGCGAGACCTAGGCGCAGCGCAAGACGCGCAAGACTCACTTCGCAATTTTTTGCGAGACAACGCGCAGAGCACTTTTGCGACCGAAGCCAGGGATTTGCTTAGGCAAACGCGCGCGGTCCTCGCACGCGGCGAGATCCATGTCGCAGAGTTTTATCTCACGCGTGGGCACTCGGACGCGGCCATCGCGCGCTTGCAGACCGTCCTGTCGGACTACGCGGGCTCGGGGCTAGAGCCCGCCGCGTTGCTTAAGATCGGCGAGATCCACATGGCAGAGGGGCGCCAACGTGAGGCTCGCGAAGCGTTTCAATCATTGGTCGAGCACTTCGCCAGCAGCGACGTGGCCCCAGCGGCCCGACGGTACCTCGTGTTCTTGCAGCGATCTGCGGGCTAGTTTTCACTCAAGCTCAGCGATTTTGCTCGCTTGGCAACCGTATCTTTCGCCAGAGAGTTCTATGGACGAGACACTCAAACAGCAGCTCATCCTGGCGCGTGAGCACTACGAAAAGCACGAGTACGACCAGGCCTTGCCCGCGCTCGAGGCCATCGTAGCCACGTCCGATCGCTTCGCCGATGTGCACAACATGCTCGGCGTCATTCGCTACGATCGCTGCGATTTTGCAGAAGCGCGCGCACACTTTGCAGCAGCCGTCGAGTGCAACCCGACCTACACCGAGGCCTTGATTAACCTCGCGGTGACCCTCAACGAGCTCGGACAGTTTGCCGAGTCTCGCGCGGTCCGTGAGCGCTTGGCAGAGCGCGGCGTGAGCACCTCGCCCGCGACTCCCGCGGACATCGAGCCCTTCGCACGCGGAAAACTAGCCAATCTCCACGCAGATCTAGCCGACGCGTACGGCGCCCTTGGGCTCTTGTCCCACGCCGCAGGCGAGTACCGTCGCGCCCTTGAGCTTTGCCCTACCTTCGCGGATTTGCACACGCGCTTGGGTCACGTGCTCAGAGACGCCGGGCTGCTCGACGCGGCAGCGCAGGCTTATCTGCAAGGGATCGTGGTCAACCCTCACTATGTGCCCGCGCGTGTAGGGCTGGGCGTCGTGCAGTTCTCAAAGGGCGACCGCGACGCCGCCGAGCGCAGCTGGAACGAGGCCCTGACCATCGCGCCCAATGACCGCCTCGCGTCCATGTACCTGCGAATGTCCAAGGGAAAGCGCATGACCCCATCGGTGCAATTGCGCGCCGTTCAGCCCGCAGACGCCCAGACCATCGCGCCAGACCCGGCCAAAGAGCCGCAGTAGCCTCGCAAGAAGCGCCAGGACGCGCTTGACGCAGGCGAGTTATTGAGCGATCACTCAACGCAATGGCTCGCCCCCCTTCCATCAGCGATGAGACGCTGCTCAAGGCCGCTCACGCGGTGCTCAAAGAGCGCGGTGCCTCTGCGAGCACCATCGAGATCGCCGAGCGCGCAGGGGTGAGCGAGGGCACGTTATTTCACCGTTTCGGCAGCCGACACGGCCTCATGAACGCAGTGCTCAGCAGCCTCTCATCGCCCTGGTTGCAAGCGCTCCCTGGGCGCGTGGGCGAGGGCGAGGTCTTCGAGCAGCTCCGCGTGCTGGCCCACGAGACCTTGGGCTTCTTTCGCGAGCTGATGCCGCTCACCATGATCGCGATGAGCTCTCAGGGGCAGCAGGGTCCCGAAGCGCTCGCTGAGCGCGCCGCGGGCAAGCTCCGTGGCGAGCGCATCGTGGCGCAGTATCTCGACGCCGAGATGCGCCTCGGGCGGCTACGAAGACTCGACGCCGAGGTCGTCGCGATGGCCTTCTTGGGCGCGCTCCACAGCTTCGCCATGAATGAGTACATCCTGAGAAATCACAGGACTTTCTCGATCCCTGAGCACACCTTCGTCCGCGGCCTGATCGAGACCCTTCAGAGCGGCATCGGGCCAGAATCCCCCCCAGGTCCGCCTGCAAACGCACGACCTCGTCGCCGCAGCGCAACCTAAGCCCTCTCTCACGCAACCAACGAACCGCTCACAACGACCCGCCGTTGTCTCATTCGCTCGGAGAATAATTGAGTGATTACTCAACATGACAGTCGATCTACCGCGCCCCTTGCCGCAATGCTCTCGATCGCAGCGAGTCTCTTCGCGCTGCCTACGAGCTCAGACGCACAACCACTTTCCAGCTTTTTGCGCGCCGCGATCACCCACAGCCCAGACCAACGCGAGTCCGAAGCGATCACGCGACAGCGGACCGAAGAGCGACTGCAAGCGCTGGGACGCTTGCTCCCCTCGCTGAGCGCACGCGCGGGGTACACACGCAACCAAGTGCAGGTCTCGGTGACGTTGCCCCCCGAGACAGGCAGCACCACCACGCGCCAAGCTATTATCACGCCGTACGATCAGGTCGAGCTCAGCGTGACGCTGGATGTGCCCGTGCTTGACCTCGGCGCCCTCGCGCGACTCGATGCCGCGCGCATGAGCGAAGAGGGCGCACAAGACCGGGCGCGTGGCTCGCGCGATGAGCTACGCCGGAGCGTGACGCGGAGCTATTTTCAGTGGGTCGGCGCAGCAGCACTGCAGCGCGCGTCCGAGCGCGCCCTCGTCGTGTCCACGCAATCGGTCGAGCGCCTGCGTGCGCGATTGAGCGCGGGCTCAGCGACTCAGCTCGATGTGCTTCGCGCCGAGGCCGAGCAAGCGAGGGCGCAACAATCGGTCGCAGAGAGCATGCTGACCACGATGAGCGCAGCGCGCGCCCTCGCGTCAAGCACAGGCATCACCCCCGCGGCGCAACCACCCACGCTCGATGTCTCGCTCGACGACGTGGGCGAGCTCTCGCAGTGGGAAGATGGCGCACAACAATCCCCTGCAATTCGTGCGGCCGAAGCAGACGTTCGGGTCGCCAACGCGCAGAGCCGCGCGGCGTGGATGGCCCTCGCGCCCACGCTCAACGCCACGGCAACGGAGCGTGTCACCAACGCAGCGGGCTTCGGTGTCCCCGCGACGTTTTCGGCCGGGGTCAACCTCCAGTGGCGCTTGGACGTGAGCGCGATCGCAGCCGCGCGCGCGTCCAGCGTGGCGCGGACCGTCGCCGACGAGCGCGTCCGTCGCGCCGAAATCACCGCGCGCGACCAGGTGCACAGCGCCTGGCTCTCTGCACGCGTTGGCATCGAGCGCGCTCGCGCTGCGCGGGCCCAAGTGCTCGCGAGCGAGGCTGCAGCCGCTGCTGCCCGAGAGCGACTCACGAGCGGCACTGCGACTGAGCTTGAGGTGCTCCAAGCAGACCGCGACGCGCTGAGCGCCAACGTCTCGAAGATCCAGACCGACGCAGACCTAGCCTACGCGCGCGTCGCGCTGCGGATCGCGTCGTCACGGTTGAGCGCGAGCGAAGGAGGGACTCAGTGAGCGATCTATCAGTCAAATTGCAGAGCGCAGGACGACTCGCCCGATGGCGTGTGATGGCCCGCGTCGGCATCCGCATGATGCTGCACGATCGGCTCAAGAGCATCGGGACGCTCGTGGGCGTGGTCTTTGCGACGCTGCTAGTCAATCAGCAGGCGGGGACCTTCTTGGGGCTGATGCAAAAGAACGTGATGCTCGTGCACAACACGCGCGCGGACCTGTGGGTGATCCCGGGGACACTGCCCACGCTCCAGCCCACGACGCCCATGTCAATCGCCGTGCTCCACCGTGCGCAGGTGACACGCGGCGTCGGGTGGGCAGAGCCCTTGGCGTACGGCGGCGGCTCGGTCAAGGTGCCCAACGGAGGCACCGAGCAGGTGACCATTGTGGGCACAAGGCTCCCCCGCGCCGCAGGTGGCCCATGGAACGTTGTCCAGGGAAATGTCAGCTCATTGAGCGAACCCGGCGCGATGTTCTTCGAAGACTCCGAGCGCGAGAAGCTCGGCGGAATCAACATGCGCTCACGTCGCGAGGTCAACAACCGGCGTGTGCACGCGGTGGGCTTCACGTGGGGACTGATCCCGTTTGGTCCCGCGTACGCGTTCACCGACTACGAGACCGCGAAGGACATGCTCGGGCTCGCGCGTGACCAGACCCACTTTGTGCTCGTGGGCGTGGCACAGGGCGAGAATGTGGTCACCGTGAGAAATCGATTGCGTGAGCAAATTCCCTCGGCACAAGTGCTTACCCGCGCCGAGTTCGAGCGCAAGATCGTGATGTACATTCTCACGCGCACGGCCATCGGGATCACCTTTGGGACCAGCGCACTCTTTGGGCTCATCGTGGGCTTCGTCATCGTCGCCCTCACGATGTTCTCTGCGGTGATCGACAACCTCCGCGAGTTCGGGACACTCAAAGCCATCGGCGCGACCAACAGCGATCTCGCGTTCTTGCTCTTTGTGCAGTCCGTCTTGTTCGCCCTCATGGGCACGCTCATTGGGCTCACGCTCGTGACGCGCATGTCCGAGGGAATTCGCTCAGCAAATCTCGCACTCGTGCTGCCTCCGCAGCTCTTTCTAGGCACGGCCGTTGGCATGGTCGTGCTGTGCGTGTTTGCCTCTTCTCTCGCCCTCTTGCGCGTGCGCAAGGTCGAACCTGGGATGGTGTTTCGATGAGCGAATATGCCATCGAGGCGCGCGGCATCGGGAAAACCTACGGCCAGGGCGCCCTCGCGTTTCGTGCGCTCACCGACGTAGATTTTCTGGTCACACGCGGCGAGTTCGTCATGCTCCGAGGCCCGTCTGGGTCCGGCAAGACCACCCTCTTGTCCATCCTGGGCTGCGTGCTCCGTCCCACCGAGGGCAGCCTAAAGCTCTTCGGCCGAGACGTCTCGAACGCCAAAGAGTCCCAGCTCCCAGCGCTTCGCCTCGGAATGATCGGCTTTATCTTTCAGGGTCACAACCTCGTGGCTTCGCTCAGCGCGCAAGACAACGTCGCGCTCGTGCTCGAGCTGCGCGGGCAGTCGCGCAAGCAGTCCCGCGCCGAGGCTGCGCGCTTGCTCACGCTCGTGGGCCTCGGCGACAAGGTAGACCGCAAACCATCGGATCTCTCGGGTGGCCAGCGACAGCGCGTCGCGATTGCCCGCGCGATCGCCGGCAATCCGCCGCTCATTTTTGCAGACGAGCCCACCGCGAGCCTCGACGCAACCTCGGGACTTCAGATCACCGAGCTCTTGCGCGAGCTCGCCAAAGAGCTGGGCTGCACCGTGGTCGTGGTCACCCATGACAACCGCATTTTTCACCTCGCCGATCGCATGGTCTCCATCGAAGACGGCAGGATCGTCCCCGAAGATTCTCTCGCCGCGAGTCACGCATGAAAAAGCCATTCTACAAGCAAATTCCCATTAAAGGTGTCATCGCGTCGCTCGCCGTCGCGGGGATGCTCGTCACCGTCGGGCGCTCGGTGATCGCGCAGCCCTCGACGGTCCCGCGCCCTCGCGACGCCGCAAGATCGACCCGCGAGCTCGCGCCCCCTGGGCAGACCCTCGACACGCAGGTCGCGCCCCCGCCCACCGCAGGCCGATGGATCGCAGGCAACGGGATCATCGAGCCCGCCGCGCCAGAGACCCGCGTCGCGGGCGCGATCGCCGGTCGAATCGCTAGGATTTTAGTGGCCGAAGGCGCGCAGGTCACCGCGGGACAGCCCCTCGTCGAGCTCGACGCCGCGACCGAACGCGCAGCCCTCGAAGCCGCCGAGGCCGAGGTCACCGTGGCGCGCGCAGAGCTCACCCGCGCGATGCACGGGAGCCGCCGCGAAGACATCGAAGCGGCGACCGCGGACACCGCCGGAGCGCAGCGACGCGCAGAGCTCACCCAGTCGCTGCTTAGCCGCACCGAGGGACTGTTTCGCTCTGGAAATGCCACGCAAGACGAGCTCGATCGCGCCCGCGCCCAGGCCGACATCGACCGCGCGAGCGCCCGGCAGCTCGACGCACGACGCCGGGCCACCGTCGCGGGGACACGGCGCGAAGAGATCACCGTGGCCGTAGCCCGTTTGCGCTCTGCCGAGGCTCGCCGCGCACAATCCCAAGCCACCCTCGAGCGGCTCACCGTGACCGCGCCGCTGGACGGAGAAGTGCTGCAGGTGAAGTTTCGTGTGGGAGAATACTACGCTCCCGCAGGAGAGCCCCTGATGGTCATCGGCGACACACGGACCTACCGCGCGCGGATTGACATCGATGAGCGCGAGTTCGCGCAGGTCTCTGTCGGCGCCAACGCGTACGTAGTCGCAGACGCCTACGGCGAGCGACGCTTCGGCGCGCGGGTCACCCACGTCGCGCGTCGATTCGGCCGACGCAACCTGCGCACCGATGACCCCTCCGAGCGCATCGACACCAAGATCCTTGAGGTCGTGCTGACCCTCCAGAACGCCAACGGTCTGCTCGTGGGGCAGCGCGTGGTGGGATATTTACAGACAGTGTCTGGCAGCGGCAACGCGCAACCGTAGCGTAGACTTACAGCGTGGTGGTTGCTCACAGAGCGGAAGCAAAGGCGGATGCGTCCCATTGTTGACGGGGCTTCAGCGATGGTTCTACCCTCTGAATTTACGCGGGTTTTACCGCGGTCTACCGCATGTCGAGCCCCACCGAACAAGCCGCTGCCCGCCTACTGCACCTGCTTCCGCGCGAGAGAATCACGCGCGCGATCGGGAAGCTGACCGAGGCACGCGTTCCCCGCCCCCTTCTTGACAACGTCTTGTCGGTCTACCGAAAAGCGTACAACGTCAACATGGACGAAGCCGTCGTGCCCGAGGGCGGCTTTGAGACATTTAACCAGTTTTTTACCAGAGAACTCAAGCAGGGCGCGCGCCCCATTGACCCGCGCGAAGACGTGCTTGTCTCTCCCGCAGATGGTCGCTTCGACGACGCCGGCGCTCTGGATTTACAGACGCGCTTTACGATCAAGAACAACCCCTACGACGCCGCTTCGCTTCTCGAGAGTGACGAAGACGCTAGGGCATTTGCAGGCGGATCGTTTGGCATCGTGTACCTCTCGCCCAGGGACTACCACCGCGTGCACACCCCCGACGCGCTCACAGTCGACCGCGTGCGACACATCCCTGGCCTTCTCTACCCGGTCAATGACTTTGGGGTTCGACATGTTCCGGGGCTCTTTGCTCGCAATGAGCGGGTTGTCGTCTTCGGAACGTCCCCAGCGTTCGGGCGAATCGCGGTGGTCTTCGTCGGCGCCATGGTCGTCGGCCGTATCGAACTCGTGATCGATGGCCCCGCACGGCCGCCGATCGGAGGCCCCACCGCCGAGCGATCGCTTGCTCCAGCAACACAGCTCGCCCGCGGTGACGAGCTCGGTGCATTCTTGCTGGGATCTACGGTTGTCCTGCTGGTCCAACCACCCAGCGACGGCATGACACATGAGTGGGACGCCTCACTGCGCGGACGGTCCGTCCGCATGGGAGAGGCTCTTGCGCGAAGGAGAAGGGCATGAGCGACGACAAGCACAAGTCGCAACCACGTATGGACTCCGAGCTGCCCCCGCCAGGTCGCAAGCGCCGCCCGTCGCGAGGACTGCGTGTCCCCAATGACCCGGTCCCACGTTTGTCCATGGATCGGATCGAGACACCCAGCGATGAGATGTCCCGTCCGACCATGCCGTCCATCGAGACTTCTGTGCAAAATTCCTCGGTAATCGATGTCCCCGCGGCGCCCTTCGTCGTGAGCCTAGACCGAGACGCCCTCCGCGAAAACGAGCACCTCGTGACCGTCGAAGACGACGCGCCCGTGGTGGACTTGGCCACTCCGAATCCAGCCCCCGTGCACCTCGCGACACCGGGTCCAGCCTCGATCCCGCGCCCGCGTTCTTCGGTTCTTCCACCCGCGCTCGAAGCTGCGCCGCCGAAGGCCGAAGAGCAGAGCGTGGTGGTAAGACAGGTCCGCCGACGGATCCGCTCGATTGGGACAGACGAAGCGGCCGAACCGTTGCCCGTTGAAGAGGACGAGAGCGAGTCTTTTACGCTCGAAGACGACGGCGCATCCATCGAAGTCGCGTCGCTCGTGATGGCCCATCCGCCAGCGATTTCGCTCACTTCTAGCGAAGATTCGTCGGCCCTGGTGAGCTCCCTGCTCGAGAGCCTCGAGAACGACAACGCCGAGTCGCTGGACCACCTCGCGGCGCTCGCCGACGAGCCCTCCGAGCCCGCGACTCGCACCGCGTCTATGCCCCCGCCCCCGCCGGGCCCGACGCCGAGCGCGCTCCGACGGCCGTCGTTTCTTCCTCCGTCGATTCCGGCCCCGGCGCAGAGCGCTGAGCCTGAGCTTGTCACCGAATCCGAAGAGCTCATGGCCACTCCGTCTCTGCTCACGTCCCTCGAGGACCTGATGGAAGACGCCGACGACGACTCGCTCTCGGACGTGCAGCTCGAGACTGTCGACGAAATCGCCATTGAGCCTGTGCCACCGCCTAACGAAGCCGCACACGCGACCGAGAGCAAGGACGGCGAGGCCCCGCCCCCGCGCCCGCCCCCTCGCCCGTCCAACGTCGAGTCCGCCGCGCGACCCACGATCGCGGAGAGCCGCGCAACACGACGCCGCCAGTGGTGGGAAGAGATCTTCAACGACGACTACCTCCGCACGCTGCCCAAATACACACCCCAACAGGTCGCGTCCGAAGGCGACTTCATCGAGGCTTCCCTCGGTGTCGAGCGCGGAGCGACCGTGCTCGACCTTGGCTGTGGTGTAGGCCGTCACGCGATCGAGCTCTCCAAGCGCGGGTACGATATTCTTGGCTTGGATCTGTCACTCGCGATGTTGGCTCGAGCCTCTGAAGAAGCGCAGAACCGCGAGGCGAAGCTCAACTTCTTGCACGCGGACATGGGCGAGATGGATTTTCAGGGAAACTTTGACGCGGCCTACTGCATGGGCTCGACGTACGGGTGCTTTGACGACGAGAAAAACACAGACCTCGTCCACCGTGTTCATCGCGCGCTCAAGCCAGGCGGAACTTTTTTGCTCGAAGTGGTCAACCGTGACTACGCCGCAGAACAGCACCCCTCGATGGTCTGGTACGAAGCCGATGGCTGCGTCTGCATGGAAGAGACCAATTTCAACTGGTTTACTTCACGACTTGAGAGCAAACGCACCCTCTTGCTCGAAGACGGAAAACAGCGCGAGCACAAATTCTCACTGAGGCTCTACTCCCTCCATGAGCTGGGCAAATCGCTGAGCTCTGCAGGGTTTCGAGTGATCGAAGTGTCGGGCCACCCCAAGACGCCTGGGGCGTTCTTTGGGAGCAACTCCCGCACAATCTTGATCCTCGCCCAAAAGCGCGAAAACGACGCGTAGATTTTCCTGATTTTGGGTCCAAATGGTGGGTAGACCAACTGGTCTGGACTGTTTCAATTGTGTACAGTCTGGCCCCTGTGTGCGGACGACGGAGGTCTGGCTCACAGCGTCATTTTCCACAAAATGTGACGTCGTCGGCCCTCAAGTTTCCCCTCGGCAGCGCTGCGAGCACTCCCGCGCGACACGTACGTTGCACGCGAAGTGTTGGGCGCTGTGCGCGCGTGATTCCATCACCGGGGCCCCTTAATCCATTGGCAAGGAATCTTTGGTTCATGATTAGAAAAACTGCCCTGCTCTGTTCAACCGCGCTCGCCATGATGGCCTGCGGAACTCCTAGCAATCCCGCGGATGCAGGCGACGCGTCGCGTGCAGACGTGCGCACCGACATCGTCGCAGTCGACAATGTCGCGCCTCCCGACGCCTCGGATCCATGCGCCGCCCTCGTGGGCTGTGACACCTGCGCGGCGAACCCGGCATGTGGTTTTTGCCGCAGCAACAGCCGCTGTCAGGCCGGCACGGCGGCGGGCTCATCCGACGGAATGTGCTCGGGCACGACCTGGGCGTTTGCCGCCAGCGATTGCACCAGCGCACCTGACGCCGGAACCGAAGCAGGGACCGAGGCAGGCACCGAAGATGGCTCGGTCATGTGCAGTATTGGACTGGCAGCCTGCGGCGGCGCCTGCTCGGATCTTCAGACAGATTCAGCGAACTGTGGCGCGTGCGGGCGCACATGCGCTGGGACCGAGACCTGCATGGCAGGGGTCTGTGTCGCGCCCTGTCCATTGGGCGAGATGCGCTGTGGCGGGATGTGTCTCGACACCTCCACCAACGCCGCCAACTGCGGCGCGTGTGGGCGCGCGTGCGGCGCGCTTGAGCGCTGTGTCATGAGCTCGTGTGTCGCAGCTTGCCCAGCAGGCCAGAGCGCCTGCGGTGGCGCCTGTGTAGACACGCTCACCGATCGCAACAACTGCGGCGTCTGTGGGACGATCTGCCCGGCGACCGAGAGCTGCCAGATGGGAATGTGTCGCCCCATTTGCCCCGCCGGACAGACCCAGTGCGGAGCAACTTGCCGAGACACTCAGACCGACCGCGCACACTGTGGAGCCTGTGGCAACGCATGTCCCGCCGGGCAAAACTGCTCGGCCGGCACCTGCCGCACTACCTGCGCAGCGCCCACCATGCTCTGCGGCGGCATGTGCATCAATACGACCACCAGCGTGACCAACTGTGGCGCATGCGCAACGGCCTGCGCTGGCGGCGCAAACGCGACGGCCTCTTGCGGCGCTTCGATGTGCGGGCTGACCTGCAACGCGGGCTTTGGCAACTGTGACGCGATGGCCGCGAATGGCTGCGAGACCAACATCAACACCGCCCTCGCCAACTGCGGCGCGTGTGGGCGTGCCTGCACCGCCGGAGCCAACCAAGCGGCTGCGTGCACCAGCGGCGCGTGCCGACTGACCTGCAACGCAGGCTTTGGAGACTGCGATGCGATGGTCGCCAACGGCTGCGAGACCAACACCAACACCACCGTTAACAACTGTGGCGCGTGTGGGCGCGCGTGCGCTGCCCCGAGCGGTGGCACCGCGACCTGCGCGGCGGGCGTCTGCGGCGGAACGTGTGCGGCAGGCTCTGTGGTCTGTGGCGCCACTGCAATGTCCCCTGGTCGCTGTGTAAATACACAGACAGATCGTCTCAACTGTGGCGCCTGTGGCACCGTGTGCCCGGGCACGCAGAGCTGCGTGATGGGTGCTTGCCGACAAATCTGCGCGAACCCACTGGAGACCCCATGTGGCGCTGCAATGACCTGCACCAACACCAACACCAACGTGGCCAACTGCGGTGGGTGTGGATTGGTCTGCGCAGCAGGCTCGGCGTGCGTCAACGGGACGTGCCTCGCGCCGTTTCGTGTGACCAACCTCTCGACAGCGTGCACGTTCGCCAACCAAGAGCCTCAGCTTGGCGATGACCGCAACAACCTCGCGGTGTCGACCACGGGCGTCTTGAGCAACGGCGACAACGGCGCCGTGCGCGCCAACGCGGCCGACGTGATGGGATCCGTGCAGGTCCGTGAGATCCAAGATGGCGCGGTCTACGACGTGACGAGCGGGCAGTCGTTTTTGCTCGGTGACGGCACAGGCCCCGTGGCGTTTGGTACCGGCATTCGCAACGTGGACCGACTGTTTCGTCGCACGGGATTCCAGGGCTCGTTCTTCTCGGGCAGCCCACTGATGTTGAGCCGCGCCATCCCGCTCAACACCTCGGCGAGCTCGACCACGCAAGGGATCTACTCGGGCGCTGGACGTGTCGTGATCCACACCGATCGTGTCTACGAGATCGTCACCGCGACAGGGGCCGTCGTGGACCGTGGCGCGCTGCCGCAGCCTCCGCGCCAAGGCGCTGAGACATTTGCCACCACCGGCATCGCCGAGCACAGCGGCACCACGCTCTTTCTCACGTACATCCAGAGCAACACCACCATCTCGCGCATGCGCATCACCGATGGGCTCGTCACCGCGGTCGCGACGCTCACCAACATGGGCGACGCCGGTCACCTCGCAGTCGCAACCAGCGGAAGCCGTTGGCTTACGCGCATCGAAGGCGCGAGCCAATTTGGCGTGATCGGCGAGGCGCTCGTGAGCTGCCCGGTGACCATTACCAACAACGCGACCGCGTTCTTGCTCTCGGGCTACACGACCAATCTCGCGGGCTGCACGGCCGTGGACACCAACGCCCTCGCGGGCGATGACCGCGGCCCCATCGCGGTCTCGGGCAACCAGGTCTGGCTGACAGGCGACTCGGGAACCGTACGCTTTACCGTCACCAACCCCGTCGCAGCGTCACCACAGACCCTCGTGGGACGCCTCGGAGATCACATGGTCTCGAACATCCGTTCGGGTCAGATCTTTGGTCTCTACGCAGGCACGCTGCCACTCCACAGCTTCTCGGGCGCGCGCGTGATCGACCGGATCATCCCGCTCAACGAGAACACATTGATCCCCAGCGGCGCTGCTGTGACTCTAAGTCGAACCATCAGCGTTGACACCAACGCGAGCTCCACCAACATGCTGTTTCACGGTTGGGATCGTGCGGTGATTGTCACCGCCGGCCGCGTGTGGAACATCAACCTCACCAACGGCGACGTGCGTGACTTTGGCGCGGTGATTTTTCCTGCGCACACCATCTCTGAGGGCTGGGCTTCGACTGGCATCGTCGAGACTGTGGGCACCAACAGCAACCTGCTCTTCGTGGAGAACTCCACGCGGATCGCGCGGCTCTCGCTCACTGGCGCGCTCTCCGCAGCGGCCACGTTTACCAACCTCGGAGATGCGCACGCGATTAACTTCTTGCCCGCGCTCAACCGCTGGTTCTTCAAGTCCGAAGGCACCACGCAGTTCACTGGTGCCACGTTTGCCGAGTGGACCCTGAGCTGCACGGGCGCGTTTACGAACTAGCGCACCGCCGTGACTGTGGGGGGGCCAAGACACACAACGGGTAGAGCTTGAGGGCTCTTATGCGTTGCGTTCGACCGTGGCACCAAAGCGATCGATCGCGACGATGTGCGACGAGCCGGTGATGTCACACCGTGCCCCCTCGTCCATAAACGCCCTCGCGACACGGCGCGCGTCGTCCACCGTGCGAGCAAATGCAGCCAGCGTAGAGCCCGCTCCCGAGAGCCAAGCGCCGACAGCGCCAGCGTCTCGCGCGGCATCCAGCAACCTGGGCATCGCAGGAAAATTCTTCTCGCGTGGGGGCTGGTGCAAGACATCTCGCGTGGCCTCCGTGAGCGCCTCAAAGCGCCCCGCGCTGAGCGCCGCGACGAGCAACGCCACACGCCCCACCGAGAGCACCGCGTCGTGCATCGAGATCGTGGTGGGCAGCAGCGCCCGGCCCTCGTGTGTGGGCATCTTAAACGGCGGGATAAACAGCACGACCTGCGGCAAGTGCGCAGTGTTGAGCTCGACCCGATGGACCTTGTCCTGCGCCCGAAGCGCGACCTGCAGGTTGCCAAAGAGCGCGGGGGCGACGTTGTCTGGATGCCCCTCAAGCTCTGTCGCGAGCGCGAGCAATTGTTCACGGTCGAGCATCGAGCCCGTGAGATGATTTCCGAGCAAAAGCCCTGACACAATGGCGGCGCTCGACGAGCCAAGCCCTCGATCGAGTGGGATGCCGTTGGTGCATCGAATGCTCACGGGCGGCAGCTCAAGCGAGCTCTCTGCGCAAGCGCGCCGCGCGGCACGCACAATGAGATTGGTCTCGTCTTCGGGCAGCGCTCCCCGGCCTTCGCCAAGCACCGACACAGAGAACGCCTCGGCGGGCGCTACGACGACCTCGTTGTGAAGCGAGAGCGCGAGGCCCAAGGCATCAAAACCAGGCCCCAAGTTAGACGTCGAAGCAGGCACTCGAATAGTAAATTTCATCGCGGATCGCTCGCATTGCCCGAGGCGCTCGGGGCTGAAGAAGTCAGAGAGTTCGTGAGCGTAACGGGCTTCGCGGGATCGAGCGTCGGAGATTGTATCCCCCGCAGGCCCGACACAGCGTCCCACAGCGCCCGCAGCGCAAAGAGCGCGATGAGCACACCCATCACGCGGATCTCCCAATTGGGCGGGCGCAACCACCAGCCAGCGTGCACCAACATCGAGAGCCCGAGGACCACGCGCAGGGCCGCTCGTACACGCGACCCCTGGCTCGCCGCGTCCCGCCGCCACCGCGCGAGCCAGATCAGAAAGTACAGCAGCCCCACGGACAAGCCCACCCGCAGAGCATCCGCTGTGACACGCTTAAAGACACGCTGCCCAAAGGTCATCCAGTGTGTCTTCACCCGCGCAATGGACAGCGTCTGCGCGAAGGTCTGCTCGAGCGCCGCTTGATCAGACAGCGGCCCGAGTAGGCACAGCCCGGTCAAACGCCCGCGCGTGGGGAGCGCGACGACCCAGCGCACCATCGGGCCCGCCTCGGTCTGGGCGACGCCGCGATACGCGGGAACCGTGAAATTTTGCACACTAAACGTCACCGCGCGGTCATCGAAGGTCATGCCCTCGACCGTCTGCAGGGTCTGCCGATGCTCCGCTGTGAGGCCCGCGTTTTGGACGAGCTCAGGCCCCGCATCAAAGAGCACCATGAGCGCGCGGCGCCCCGGATGCACGTACGCTCCGTACGCGGTGTCACCGGTCGAACGACGGATAAATCCCGTGGGCATTTGCACGGCAAACGCGGGATCGTCGTCACGCATGATCCACTGAGGCGGGCTCTGCGCGGACGCGCTCGCGTGTGCGACGAGCGCAGACACGAGCACCAGCGACCGCGTGTGTCCACGCAGCGTTCGTAAACCAACAACCATCCAGCGACCTTCGCGCGAGACTAGCACTCTGCGTACAGAGGTTGGCTCCAGGAAGCCCATAGAGCGCACACAGAACTCGACGCGTCCTGCGTGGTCGGTGATACGCTCACGGGCCTCTGTGGACGCATCCAACGACCCATTGCATCAGGCGCGTGCTCGGCTCGAAGACACGCTCACGACCCTCGAAGCCCAAGGGGCCAACCACGCGATGTTGCCAGCCGCACGCAACGCGATCGAGTGCCTCGGAGGGCTCGCGCGCTTTGGCGCCACCGCGGGTGACATGGCCCACGCTGTGGCCCGCACGGGCGAGGCGATCACGAGGCTCTTGGACCGCGACCCCGGCGAGGCGCTCTGTGCGCCGCTGCTCGAACAACGCGCGATAGATCTCGCTGCCGTGGTCACCCAAATGGGACCGCTTGAGACGCTCGCCAGCGATGACCGAGAAGCGTGGACCGAAGCTGCGGTCGAGACCGTGGGGCTCCGTGATGCAGCCGACGCGTGGCTCTTGGGTGCGGCGGCGCTCTTGCGATACATCGAGCCCGGCCCAGCCAGAGACTATTTTGAGCAATCTCGCGAACGGACGGTCGCGCTTGTGGCCCGATTTGATCTCGCGCTCATGCAGGCCATGGGCGGGCTCTCGGTGCTGCGAGACACCGCGCGCGAGGCCCTGCGCCGCGCACGAGGTGACCGTGGCTATCCTCGACGGGCTTGGTACTGGCGCACCCTCGCCGAGAGCTAAATGTCACAATCGCTTGTGATTTTGCAGGATTCTGCGCGTTCGATGGAGAGCCACGGATGTCTTCGATGACCCCTGAAGCGTCCGAGCCGACTCGGATGATTGAGATGGTGTTTCCGGAGCACTGCAACCACTACGGGACACTCTTTGGTGGGCACGCGCTGCGGATGATGGACCTCGCAGCGTTCGTCGCGGCCACACGGTTTACTCGGCGCAAGGTCGTCACGCGCGCGACAAACAACGTGGAATTTCGCAGCCCAGTCAAACATGGACAGCTCGCCGAAGTGACCGCTTCGGTGACCGCGACAGGGACAACCTCGGTCACCGTCACCGTCGAGCTGGTCGCCGAAGAGCTCTTGACGGGCGAGCGCAGCGCGTGCGCGCAGGGCACCTTTGTCTTTGTGATTCAGCCCTGAGGCTCACAGGATCCCGGTGGCAATCCGCGACGATTCTGCCAGGAGAAATGCAACAAAGACCCGAAGTGTCTCTCTCGAGCCACCGCGAGCCTCTTGCTGGGTATCGGACGCACCACACCGTTGGCGTGGCGGTTGTGTACCGAGTCCTTAGGGGTCCGAACAGAGAGGTCAGGGATCCGAAGCCCAGACTCTTGTTTCGACACCCATCGCTGCGAGCCGACTACACAATGTGTAGCCATTTCTCAGCGATTCAACGCACTGTTGTACCCTGCGTGCTCCGTACCGCGCACGCTCCGTACCTTCACTGCATCGACATCGAAGACTGCGGCGGCGAAGCGTGTGATCGCAAGGTCTCTCGACGAATCAAGAGACATGCGTCCTTGCGGATCTCACACATCGCGCTGTCACAAACCTTCTGCATTCGCTCTGGCGCGGTCGCCCTCGTATCTCGACCAAGAGCGCACCTTGCGGCACGGACTCTATCGAGTTTGGATCTGTCTTTTCGCTCGCAAAAGCATCCCGACGATCCTCAGGGTACCGTGCTTCACGCGCCTTCTCAGGCACGGTCGACACGATCCCTACGATGACTCCACAGACCTGTTGACCTTCAGCGCAGCCGCCGTAGCGACTTTGTCACCTTCGAATGAAAACGTAGGAGCCAACCTAGTCATTCGCGCTGCGTCCAAACCAAGCCTTCGCGATCCCAAGAGCGTCCGCGGGAGCAGCCCAAGATCAGTGTTATTTCGTGCCACCCTTCAAGGCAGCTCACACTCATCTCACTGCGTCAGCATCTCGCGTCACAAAAGCGCTCATTTGATGCAACCCGTGGGCATGCCATAACAGCATTCTCACCAGTCTTTTCTCAGATCGCTTCGCTTCTTCGAGTGCCTCACCCTGTCGCGTCCGTGGGGATCTCAGCTCGCACGCACTTTCATCAAAGTGCACGCTCACACAGACCTCCAACAGCCGCTCACAGTGTGACCGCGTAAGAGTTTTTTCTACGGTGCTCTTTTGTTGCCTCGAGTGACCTGCAGCGCCCGTTTGTCTCTCACTGTGTCGGTCCAAGTGCTCTCCACGCGAGGGAGATTAGACCGCGGCCAGTATTGAGCGAACCTCTGCAAAAACACGCGCGGACTCTCACCGCGACCGCTGCTTTGCTCACCGGTGAAACACCTGCAAAGCCGCCGTCGACACCGCCGTTTCGGCGATCACTCAGCGGGTCTCTCAAGAGAGCCCTCTGCGTCCTCGTAGCCCGAAAGCAGACTCAGTGCGTGACCCTTGGCTGCGTCCAGCGTGCTGCCCTTGTCTCACAACCTCCGCACTCAAAAGCGCGACGTCCTTAAGACCTCTCTCACACGCCCACCGCAGGGGCCCTCACCCCGAGCGTCCTACGGTGGCGAACCATTGGGTGGATCCCAATCATTCAGCGCACTGCGGTCTCACCGGAGCGGTCACTTCGGCGTTGCCGCCGCTGACAAGAAGGACCCTAACCCAGCTCGAAAAAAACAGAAAAAAAGTTGCGACGATTTTCTGTTTTCGAGGCTATTTCCAGCTCAAAAGTGCGCGTTCTGCGTCACTGAGGGCGTCTGGCCCAAGCGTCGTCGCGGGCGCACAGCTCGCGTCACAGAGCACCGCCGAGCGATGGCGCTCATCCCTCACGCGCACAAACCTCCCGTGCTCGCTCGCATACGCAAGTCGCCAGCCCCAGGACTCAATCCAGAGCAGCCGATCGAGCACCTGCGTAGTGTCCAAAGGCGCGAGCACGTACTCGCGCGCCAACGCGATCAGAGTCTCTTCGTGCGTGAGCACACTGCGCGCAAACCAGTCCATCACCGGCGCAAACAAGCTCACCTCTGCGCGAGGGTCGTCTGCGGTCGCGGGCTCATCCACCGCGAGCCCACAAAGCGAGAGCATCGCGTCGTCCATCAACGGGACAGACTCGCACACAAGACACGCGAGCACCTTGCTCAACGCGCACAGCCCGTGCCCCTGAATCGCGAGCGCGAGCACACACTCTTGCGCAGATTTTCTCTGTAATTCTCCTAGCGAAAGCCATTGCTCTGGGCCTCCCTCTAACAGACCACTGAGCGTGACCCAGGCCTCGCGCTGCGAGGGATCGAGCCACCAGCGAAACACCGGTGAAGGCGCTCGATTGTTGACCATCCAGCTCGCCGGCATCGCCGCGGGCAAGAGCACCTCGAGGCTCACCCCGCGCGCACGAGCCATGCGCATCGCGTGCGCGCTGAGGTCATACCCATAAGCGCCAGGCAGCGACCCTCGCGCTGCAAGTTTGCGCATCGGAGCGACCACACGATGCTCGCCACGCAGGGTGACCAAGGTAAAATCTTCAACCATGGGCGCATGGTAGCCCGAGCGCAGCGCGTTCACTTCGCACAGGCGCGATCACGCTCAATAACGCCGCGGATCGATCACCACAAACGAGCGATAGTGGTCGTTGCTGTACCAAGTCTCAGGATAAGTCCCCGTCACAATGCGCCGCGCGCCCCGGTGCGTGAGCCCCGGTGTAGTCACCGTATACTCGTGAAAATATCCACGCGGATGCTCAGGCAACTGCCCCTCGCGGTTCTGAAACACCACCCCATCTTGTCGGTGCTCAAAGGGTCCCCCACGCTCGATGAGATCCAGCGTCTGGTTGATCGCCGTGACCTCTTCGGGGTTCGCGATGGGCAACCTACGCGTGCCCGCTCGGCCACTCGCAGGCTGACTGGGTGGCACTGTGGGCTGCACATACGGCTGCACAGACGGCTGCACGTACGGCTGCGGTGGGCGCCTCGGGCGCCTGCGAGATTGCGGCCGCTCTTCTGCGACCGCGCCCTCGGTGTGGAGCGAATCGAGCCAGTCGGCGCAGCCATCGTGCGCCATCGCGACCATCACCGAGAACAACACCGTCGAGCGCAAAAGCACAGTGCGCGCGAGTGTAGCGCGAGGGGCTTACGTGATGCCGTACTCTTTGATTTTGTAGAGCAACGCGCGGTGTGAGATCTCAAGGAGCTCTGCGGCGCGAGTACGGTTTCCCTTGGTTTTATCCAGGGCTCTGCGGATTAAGATCTCTTCGATCACCCGCGCAGTGCGCTTGATACTCAGGTCCCCTTTGGCCAGCTCTGCCGCGACGGGATCTTTGGGCTCGCGGAGCTTCTCGGGCAGATCCAGCGGGCGCAACACAGGCGCATCCGCCAAGACCATCGCGCGCTCAATGCTGTTCTCGAGCTCGCGCACGTTGCCGGGCCAGTTGTACTCTTCAACGATCTTGCTCGCCTGCGGATCGAGCCCCGTGACCTTGGTCCCCAACCGCTTGTTGTACCGCTGCACAAAGTGATCAACCAAGAGCGAGATGTCCTCACGGCGCTCTCGCAGCGGCGGAACCACCAGGGTCAACACGTTGAGTCGGTAGAGCAAATCTTCGCGAAATCTCCCGGTTTTCACGTCGGCGTGCAGGTCTCTTAGCGTCGCAGCCAGCACGCGCACGTCGCACTTGCGATCGTGGGTCTCGCCCAACCGGCGAAAGGTCTGCTCTTGCAGCACCCGCAAGAGCTTGACCTGCAGCGACGTTGGCAGCTCGCCCACTTCGTCGAGCAACAGCGTGCCGCCATCGGCGGCCTCAAAGAGCCCCCGCTTGTCACTGAGCGCGTCGGTAAACGCGCCACGTTTGTGACCAAACAGCTCGCTCTCGAGCAACGCCTCGGGGATCGCGCCACAATTGATCGTGACAAAGGCCTTCTGTGCACGCGGCGATCGAAGATGCAGCGCGCGCGCGACGAGCTCTTTGCCCGTGCCACTCTCGCCGGTAATCAGCACGGTGGTCTTAAACGGAGCGACCTTGGCGAGGGTCGCAAAGAGGCTCTTCATCGGCTCGCTTCGCCCCAAGAGCTCTTCGAAGCTCGCCTCGCGATGAAGCGCCGCGCGGAGCTGCCTGTTTTCGCGCCTGAGCACCTCGCGCTCTTCGGCCTTGCGCAGCACAAACGCCAGCTCTTCGGGCTTAAACGGCTTGGACACATAGTCGTACGCGCCCGCGCGGATCGCCTCGAGCGCGTGCTCGATCGAGCCATACGCGCTCATCACGATCACGGTCGTCGCGGGGTGCTGTTCGCGGAGGATCGAGAGCAATTCGAGCCCTGTTTTTCCTGGCATTCGCACGTCGGTGACGACAAAGTCAAAGGCCTCTTCAGCGCACTGACTCAGCGCTTCATCGACGTTGCCCACCGCGACCACGTCGTACCCTTGCTTGCGCAAGTACGTACGCAACGCCAACCGCAGGTTCTCTTCATCGTCGACCAAAAGCACTCGCGTCATCGATGCAGAACCTCTCAGTTGCTCTCATTCCCCCCTCCGGGATGGCACAGCTACGGTCTGTACCGCGTTGAGCCCTCACTCGAAAAGCGCAACATGCACCGGATGGTGCACAATCGCCGAAGCAAACTCTTATGGACCCTGAGATTGACGCACTCCTCCGCGCAGGTGACATCGAAGGCGCCGCGCAACGCGCCCGCGCATTGGGCCACACACGACGCGCCGCCGAGCTCCTCGCCCTGCTTGGACGACACGCCGAAGCAGCGATTTTGGCCCTCGAAGCCAACGAGTGGCGCGCAGCGCTCGACGCAGCCCTCGCCTCGGACGACGAACGCGTCGTGAGCGCTCTCTGCACCGAGCTGGGCAAGCGCGGACCCATCGCCGAAGCCGCAGCGGCACACGCACGGATCACGCAGCGAGACGACGTGTCCGCGCGCATTCTTGAGCCCTTGTTTCCGGCCGAAGCAGGGGCCACCTGGTACGCACGCGGCGAGTACGCGTTTGCGGCGCAGTGCTTTGACCGCGCGGGAGACATCAAGCGGACGATCACCGCGTACGAGCAGCACCTGTCGCAGTACCCCGACGACGTGGACGCCGCCGAGCGCCTCGCGGTCTTGCGCGCGACCCGCGGTGACGACGAAGGCGCAGTGCGCGCGCTGCAGCTCGCTGCCAAGAGCAATCCACGTGCGTCTGTGCTGGCAAAACTCATTGAGGCACTGCGCCGTGTCGGTCTCGATGGCGCCGCGCGGGTGACCCTTCGGAGGCTACGCGTGAGTACGCCCAACGCGGGCGCGGACATCGAGGCGTTTCAGGACGCGCTCCCACGTGGCGAGGGCGAAGAGCGCTATGCAGGACGCTACCGTGTGCTCCGACAGGTGGGATCGGGCGCCGCGGGGCGCGTGATGGAGGCCCGCGATGAGCTCACCGGAGAGACCGTCGCGCTCAAGGTGCTCACGGTGAGCGATGACAAGGGCGCAGCGTTCGCGAGGTTTATGCGTGAGGCCGAGCTGGCCCGCTCCCTCGATGACCCGACGCTGGTTCGCCTGCGCGCGCTCGACCCCGAAGGGCCCACCATTGTCTATGACTGGATGCCAGGCGGAACGCTCACCGATCGCATCGGCCACCTCTCCATGGCCGAGATCCACGCGATCGCCAATCGCTTGCTCCGCGCGCTCTCGGTCTTGCATCGCCACGGCGTTGTCCATCGTGACCTCAAGCCCAGCAACGTGCTCTTTGATCCCGCCGGCCAAGCGCGCCTGAGTGACCTCGGCGCTGCACACTTGGGCGACCTAGGAGCCACCGTCACGGGCGGCTTGGTGGGCTCCCTGCCGTATATGTCTCCCGAACAAATTACGGGCTCTGCAGTGACCGCTGCGACAGACCTGTACGCGCTTGGGTGCATGCTGTTTCAGCTCATCCTGGGGCGCACACCGTTCTTGGGTCCGGACTTTGTGATGCAGCATCTCAACGACGTGCCGCCCACACCGTCTTCGCTTCGCCCAGGGCTCGGGACCGAGTTTGACGCAATTTTCACAGCGCTTTTGGCCAAAGAAGCAGAGCATCGACCGCGAGACGCGCAGGCCTGCGAGCAGCTCTTTCTGACCTGTTCTTGGCAAGAGCCCAACGACGGAGGCCTCGCGCCCCTGCCTCGGCCCAGCTTGATCCCCGCCGCGCGAAACTCTATCGCGCCGCACGCCGCGGCCCACACAGCAACGCAGTGGCGTGTCGCGAGCCAGACCCCAGGCATGATGTTCGATTCGCGGCTTGAGCGAGACATCGAAGCGGTCACCGTGGATCCCGTCCATCGCGACCTTCTCTTTCGCTGGGCTGCTTTGGACGCGAGCGATCTGCAGTGCATTGTCGACATCGACGAGAGCGAGGAGCAGCTGGTCGCGTGGGTGCTTCCAGCCACCGATGGCGGGATGTGCACGGCGGATGAGCTCGATGGCAGCAACCGAGACCGCGTCCTCGCTGCGCTCACAGCGGCCGGGATGGACGGACTCTCTGCACGTGGCGCTCTCTGTGCGCGCTCGCAACGATACGGAAGCCTCGCCCTGGTCCGCTCACTCGTACCTGCACAATCGCACGCAAAACACTCTTGAACCCCTGAGCGCCCGTGGTAGAGAGCAGCCGCTTTGCTAGACGGAGTACGTGTCGCTGTCGTAGTCCCGGCGTTTAACGTCGCGCCAAGAATCGCTGCGGTGATTCAGACCCTCCCGTCGTGGGTCGATCGGGTCTGGGTGGTTGACGACGGATCGACCGATGATACATTTAGCACTGCGAATTCACTGACAGATCATCGTACCGTGGTTCTCAAGCACCCGCACAACCGCGGCGTCGGTGCGGCCATCGCGACGGGCTACCGCGCCGCGATGCAAGACCACACCGACGTGATCGTGGTGATGGCGGGCGACGGGCAGATGGACCCCGCGGATCTCTTGCCCTTGGTGCACACGATTACCCAGCGCGGGGCGCACTATGCCAAGGGCAACCGGCTCGCGCATCCCGATGTGTGGCGCGTGATGCCTCCGGTCCGGCTCGCGGGCAATCTCGTGCTCTCGGCCCTCACCCGCGCGGCCACTGGGCTCTGGCACATCACCGACTCGCAGTGTGGCTACACGGCCATTTCAAACGAGGCGCTCAAGACCGTGGCGCTGGATGCGCTGTGGCCCCGCTACGGCTATCCCAACGATCTCCTCGCGGCGCTGGCGCGGGACCAGCGTGAGGTGCGCGATGTGACCGTACGACCGGTGTACGACGGCGCACCCAGCGGCGTGCGGTGGCGCGATGCGCTCGTGACAATCCCGCGGATTTTGCTGGCAGCGACGCTGCGTCGTGCGGAGCAAAGACCTCGCATGCGGCGCTAACGGCGACCCTTAAATCCCATCATGTCTTGCACTACGGACTCGGAGGCTTGCGCGACCTCGCTCTCTTCGCGTGCGCGATCTGCGCAGTCTTCGCAGAGCTTCTTATTGCGACCCGAGACCTTGACGGTCACCAAGCGGTCTACCTCGTTGTCACAGCTCTTACAGTGTGCCATTGGCTTGAGAGACTCCCTTCGCGACCACGAACAGGTGCGCCGCGAGGACTGATGCTAAGGCCCAACGTCAGAGAATTCAAAAGGCTCAACGGCTAGCCGCGCGTGAGCTGATTGATGGCCCAAGTCTCTCGTGCGCGCAGCACGTGAAACTGCACACCCATACCGTCCGCACTGGACCACCTCACGGTGCACTCAACGCGCGCCGGAACATCCAGGGCTGGAATATCGATCTCGATCACCATGCGTGTGCCGTAGGGCAGCGCCGCGTTGGTGATCATAAACGCGCCGCCCAGCGAGATGTCTCGCGTGAGACACTCGACAGGCGCGCCGTCGCGATCGAACCGTGCCTTCAGGGGCACATACGCTCGCTCAAATTGCCGCTTATTCTCCGCCAATTTCCACTCTCCCACGGTCCCAACCTTCTGTGCGGAACTGCGCCAGCGCGCTCACCCATTGCGAACGCCCGCTCTTCACACCATCACGCAACTGTCGTTTGTCCCAGTGCTGCGCACAGTGCCCAAGAGCACGGTACATTCATCACGAAACCAGTGACCGAACGCAAGCACCAATCGTGGGCCGATGTACCTCTTTCCATTGTCGTCGCGCTTCTTGTGATCTTGATCTCGGGGTTCGTTCCATACCTCGTGACACTGCCCGACTTACCCACACGTCTGCCCGCGATCGTGTTGGATCCGACAGCTTCAACCAACCACCACCAACACGCACTTCGGCGCACGCCCCCGACGTATGTAACCGACGCCTACGACGCCCTCGCGCGAGCACAAACCCAGCGCGATCCCGTCGCAATCGGAGAGGCAACCCGCACATTTGCAGAGCGCGTACTGCACGCAGTCGGCGACGACAACACCGCACGGGCAGCCCTCCGCGAGGCACTCTGCCAGCGATTTCTCTCGCAAGCACAGAGCTCACCGCGCACCGACAGCGCGGCTCTCGTGCGCACCGCTGTGCGGCACGGGGTGATCCCCGCGCACGGCACGCTGACCGCACACAGCACCGCAACAGCCCTCGCGTGGTGCGCGTTTCGATGGGAAGCCGCCGCCGCACGCGCATCACTCCGCAACGAGCACACCTCGCTTGAGCAAGTGCTCGTGCTGCTCAACCCCGCAGACCGACGCGCGCTTTTTGCCTGGGTTTTATCTGCAAATTGTCACGCCCTCGTTGGACAGCTGCCCAGCGAATCGCTCACCGTGTCCGCCATCGCTCGCTGCGCTTCGGTGCGCCGTGATTTTGTCACGCTCGCCCAGCGCGTCGAGCCTGGCTATCCCACCGACGAAGCCCTCCCCGCGATGCTCGCCCTCGAGGGCCGCGCACTCATCGCAGCCCGCGAACAAACCCAAGACGGTCTTGAGCGCGCCGCGTTTGCCTCCGCCGCCCAGAGCGCCATGGAGCGCGCCCACGCGATGTACAGCGAGCTACACCAACAGCGTCCAACGCGTACATTTGCACGCTATTTACTCGGCGCCGCGCAGAGTTCAGGTCCCTAGCAGCCGACCCGGCGACGTCGCTGGGTCTCACTCGCCTCGGCAGAATACACTCACGACAGCGGGCGTGTCAGCGCACGTGACGAATCGCCCAACTCGCGATAGGCTCGACCGCGCGTGCCGATGAACCTCCGCAAGACCCTGTTTATCCTGCCGAATCTCTTCACCCTCTCGAGCATCTATTGTGGCTTCGAGGCGATCCGGCGTGTCTCTGAAGCGCCAAGCCCAGCGCTCGAACCGCAGCCGTATTACCAAGCCGCGCTGTTGCTCGTGTTTGCGATGTTCTTCGACACCATCGATGGACGCGTCGCGCGATTGACTAAAACCCAAAGCGCATTTGGCGTGCAAATTGACTCACTCGCCGACGTTGTGTCGTTTGGCGTTGCGCCGGCGATCTTGCTCTATCGCTGGGCGCTGATGGGGCTGGGCGCGTGGGGATCGTTTGTGAGCTTTGTCTTTCTCGCGTGCGGAGCCATCCGTTTGGCGCGCTTCAATGTGCTCGCCACCGCCCCAAGCGGCGAGCCTACCAAGCCATCCAAGTTTATCCTCGGGCTCCCCATCCCTGGCGCAGCCGGCGTGATCCTCGCGCTCATCATCGCCAACCACTCCGTGCGCGGAACACTCTTCGCACACCGCGCGGTGCTGGTCGCTGTCAGCCTCGCGCTCTCGGTCTTGATGGTCAGCACGGTTCGCTTTCGCTCGTTTAAAGACCTGCGATTTACCACACGAACCGTCGCAAGCCTCGCCCTCGGGCTTAGCTCGACCGCGTTTATCGCCACCAAGTTTGGTCCCGCGTTTGCGTTGCCCTACATCATGGCGGTCTACATCGCGATCGCCGTGATTGAGAGTGTCGTGACCTTTCCCAAGCGACGCGCTGAGCGACGCGCAGAGCGCACAGCCCAGCCCGCGAGCAAACCCGACGACAAAGACCCATAGGGCCGCAGAGGCTCAACCCGGCGACGTCGCCGGATGGTCGCGCTCAGCGGACCCTAATGGACTCGCAGCGTACGACGGGGACAAACATTCGGCTCGGTGAGCCCAAGAACGTGTTGGTGCTCGCGTGTGCTCCGGCGCTCACAACGAGCGTGCTGGGCGTGGGGTTTACGTCGGTGGTCACGACACACTGCACAGCGTGGCTGCACTGGTTGTCCACGCTCACGATGTGGTTGTAAGCGACCCCGTTGAATACGCTCTGCTGCGACGCGATCGCGCACGCGGGGCGAGCTCCAGCGATGGGCGCCACGCTCTGCCCCTGCGTGTCACGCGTGTACGCGAGCAAGAGCGCCGCGCACACAAGCGCGCTCATCAGGCCCATAGAGTGCGTGGTCTTTATTCGGTTGTGCACACCCCAGGGTGCCACACCTCAGGACAGGCTGCACAAATCCCCGTCGAGCGCAGACCTCCAGCGAAGGAGAAACACAAAGAGCCACACGATCACTCGGGTGGCTCTCTGGCTGTCCTGGGGTGGACTCTCGAAGCGCTTACTCTGCGGCTTCAGCGAGGACCGTGGGGATCACGGTGACACGCTTGCGGTCACGACCATAACGCTCGAACTTCACCTTGCCCGCGACGAGCGCGTACAGGGTAAAATCCTTGCCTTGACCGACGTTGCGGCCCGGGTGCACCGTGTTGCCAACCTGGCGCACGATGATCCCACCGGGGAGAATGACTTCGCCGTCAAACTTCTTGATCCCGCGGTACTGCGGGTTAGAAGTACGGCCGTTGCGGGACGAGCCCTGTCCTTTTTTATGTGCCATGACTTACGCCTCGATTCCCGTGATCTTGATCTCGGTGAAGGGCTGCCGATGACCGTACTTGCGACGGTAGTTCTTTCGGCGCTTGAGCTTGAAGACAATGATCTTCTTCGCTTTGTCTTGAACGACAATTTCGGCTGCGACCTTTGCGCCCGCCAAGAATGGCGTGCCCACTTTAATCGCATCGTTTTCGCCAACAAGCAGGATCTTGTCGAACGAAACCTTCGCGCCCTTGTCACCTTCGATTTTTTCGATTCGAAGATGATCACCGGGAGCGACCTTGTACTGCTTACCGCCTGTATGAATCACGGCGAACATGGATTGTGATCCTCTTTCCTAGTTGTTCCGGTGACACGGATCCCCGTGCCAAACCGGCGGAAGGTCGGCGGGTGTAGTCGACAAAACCCTTGTTCGTCAAGCCTAAGACCACACACCCGCGCAATTTGTCTCTTGGTGTTGGGTTAGCCCAAGCGTTTTCGTCGCAAAACCCAGCCCAACGCAAGTCCAGTGAGCACCCACGCACCACGCCCACCCTGCGTAGGCGCCGTCGTACGGCATCCGCAGCCACCCGGTAGCCCTTCGTCGCCAAAGCGCTCTGCGTCGCCGCTGGCTGCGTCCTGGGGGGCCTCGCCGGCGTCTTCTACCCCGCCGTCCTCAGAGCTCTCGGCGTCGGGTTCGTCTACGTCAGACGCTTGACCAGCGTCGGGCGCTTGCCCAGCGTCGGGCGCATTGCCGCCCGCGTCGATCGCTACACCCGAGTCCACCCTCACGCCACCGTCCATACTCGCAGCGGCGACGGCGCGCACGCGCACCTGCACGACGTTGTCTGCGGGACCTCCTTGCGTGGGATCGCTAAACCACGCGACAGACTCACGGACCAAGCCAAAGTACTCGCTGGTCTCGACACCCACGGTGCTCGACGCACGGAGAGAGAAGTTAAACCGCCCTGTTGCGCCAGGGGCGACCACACGATCGATGCTGCTCGGCCGCGCTGCGCTCACCCAGTCGCTGCCACGCGCTGGAGACACGCGATCGCGCGGCTGTGAGGTCCCCAAGAAGACCTCACCGGGTCGCCACGTGTCGATGCCCGTATTGCGAAACTCAATAAATCCGCGCTGCTCTGTGCCTGCCGGCAAACTGAGCGTGGTGCTCGCAAACGGAAAGCTCTGCATCACAAACGTGGCAGCAAACCTCGGCCCCGTTGGCGTCGGAGGCGTGCCCAACAGGCTCTCGTACGCACGAATGAGGGACATGTACGTCGGCGCATAGACGCTGCCAAAACCACTCACGCTCTTGCGAATATTGAAGTGCAAATGCACTGTCGTCGGGGTGCCTCCGAACTGGTTAGACACGCGCCCAACGACCTGCCCGCGACGCACCGTCTGCCCGACTCTCACCGCGACGTTGCTCATGTGCAAGAAGTCAAAGCGCGTCCCATCCGCGGTGGTGAGATAGACCGAGTACGAGCCGATGCTGGTGATCGTTCCGTCGGCGACCGCGACGACGTTGTGCACGCCCGCTCTGCAATCTGCCGCGCGGATGTCTTGTCCCTGGTGTCCCTGACCTGCGGGGCACATGGGCATGTCCCAGGTGCGCGATTCGCAATAGTTGTCCCGCCAAGGGTAGCCAAAATTGCGCGCGTCACACTGGGATCCGCCAGGGCCTTGCGAGCCCCCGACGCCCCACACCTGCGAGTTGAGATACGACGGGCCGCTCTCAAGCGGGTAGCGCATGTTGGGTACGTACACCGTCGCGTCCACGCGCCCGCGTCCGCTACCCGAGACAAGCTCGCCCGCGGGGCGATAGGCAAACTGCGCGTGGGCAGCGTCGCTCCACGCGAGAGCGCTGAGCGCAGTGAACACACCCGCGATCGCGGAGACCCTTCGCGACGTCTTCATCGCACACCGCCCTGCTGCAAAGCCGAATTTGTCTGCGAATTTACAGTGTTAAATTCTACACGTTGCAGCGACTCAGCGAGCGCCATCACGTACGCGCGGTCGGTACACGCGGTGTCTTCAAAGGGGCGGGCGCACTCGATCTCGAGGGCATAGGTCGCAGAGGACTCGCTCCAGGTGACGCTGCGGACGCCCTCGTTGTACAGGACCATCGCGGGGGCGCGTCGCACTCGAAGATCGTGTCCCAACGGAGGGCTCCCGTCGCGACTTGGGGTCTCGTGCACGACGTGCAGAGCGATCGTGCGCTCACCGTCTCGCACAGAGAGCGCGTACCACGCGGGCCCCGAGGTCGCGGTGGTCTCTGCGACGAGCGCTGGGTTGGCAAAGAGCAACACGGGCAAGGGCGAACGCGTGAGCGCATCGCGGGACGCTGGGGCGAGACGCTCTCGCAACCCTGAGACGCTAGGGATCTGTGAATTTGCTGACAAAGCAGCGTTTGCCGGGAGACTCGGAGGCGTGGGTTGGCACGCGCTCAAGAGGCCCATAAAAGGGACAATGGTGAGGGTCTCAAGCGACCTTCGAGACAACGATTTGCGCATGGGTGAGCTCCGAGCGCACGCTGGTCAAGCGACAGTGCGCGGGGACAATGCTATCCCATCGCCTCCGCAATGCGGTAGATGCCTACAAGCTCATTCGCGTGATCGAATCAGCCCAACAGGCGCGCCGAAGCACCGAAGTTCTCTTAACGATCGCAGCCCTTTAGGGTCAGAAACGCACGCTCGATGTTTGGCATTGGTCTTAGCGAGATGATCATGATCGCGGTGGTGGCGCTGGTGGTGATCGGCCCGCGCAAGCTCCCCGCAACGCTGCGCACGATCGGCCGCGCGATTGCGCAATTTCGACGTGTGATTACGCAGATCAAAGACGAGGTCGGCTACGACAGTGTCGTGGACGAGGTCGTGCGGCCGCTGCGCGAGGGGATGTTTGATCTCAACGCCGAGATCGCGCGCGATGACAACCTCGACGACGCGTCGCTGGGCATCACCGCGGAGTATCCCGAGGGGGGCGCGGACGACTACGAGGCCATGCCCGAGCGCGAGGCCAACGCGTACCCTGAACCCAAGGCGCTGGGGCAAGGCCCCATGGGCGCGCTGTCACGTGAGAGTGGTGAGTGATGTCGCAGGACCCAGAAGACTCAAGCATGACCCTCATGGAGCATCTCGAAGATCTCCGTGGGCGCATTTTTAAGGCGCTGATTGCGCTCATCGCGAGCGTTGTCATCGCGTGGAACTTCAAAGAAGCGCTCTTGCGCTTTATGTTGCGACCCTTTGAGATCGCGACGTTTTGCTCAAGACTCCCCGATTGCAAGACGAGCTCGATCATCCATTGGATGGTCTGGCAGCAGGACTTTACCCGCGCGTACGAGGCCGCTGGGCGACCCCGTGGCGCCACGCTGCACTTCGCTGCGCCCACGGACGCGTTTAGCTCGTACCTCAAGCTAGCCATCTTGGGAGGGCTGATCTTCGCCCTGCCAGTGATGTTCTATCAGCTCTGGTCTTTCATCGCGCCGGGGCTCTATCCGCGTGAAAAAAAGCTAGTGATTCCGTTTGTCCTCTGCTCGACGCTCTTCTTCGTAGGGGGCGCGCTGTTTGGCTATTACCTAGTGTTTCCGATGGCCTACCAGTGGTTCTTGGGCTTCTCAGGAAACCTCGTCGGGACCACCGCCAACATCGAGCCCACCATCATGATGGAGGACTACCTGTCTTTCACCACGCAGATGCTCGTCGCGTTTGGCTTTGTCTTCGAGATCCCGCTGTTTATTTTCTTCATCGCCCTCGCGGGGATCGTCTCGGCCAAGCAGCTCTTCTCGTTCGGCCGGTACTTCACGGTGATCGCGTTTGTGATCGCGGCGATTCTCACACCTACAACGGACATTTACTCACAGCTTATGCTGGCGTTTCCGCTGGTGATTCTCTACTTCGTGGCCGCCGCGCTCGCGATGGTCTTTGGCCCTAAAGAGGGCCGCGGGTTTCGCCAAGGGCTCCCGAGCCTGCGCGCCAAGGGGTGAGCGAGCAGGCGTAGCGGGGGGGCGGGCACAATCCGGCGACGGCGCGCGACGCACAGCGGGCCAAGCGGATGGCCGTGTACCCAACCCAGGCGCAGCCTGTGGCGTGAAGCCCACGCTGAGCGCAAGCCCTTGCCCATCGTGCCCAGCCCCGCTCGCCCCAAATAGGCAACGCCCCACTCGGTCCATCCACCGGTGAGGCGCTTGAGAGAACTCTGCTCCGAAGGTCGCAGCTTAGTTGCGGCGGATCGCGATGTAGTCGCTGCCCAGTGAGCGCGTGTTGCGCACGATGCCGTAAGAGCAGCCACGTGCTTCGTAGAGGTCCATCGAGCCCCAGCCGTCGCCGCCACGTACCCACACCATGTGACCGCGGCCGCTGAGGTTGTACGTGAGCGCGTCGCCAGGCTGCACATTGGCGCGGTTGACGCGTGACCAGAGGCTGCTGCCGCTCACGAAGCTGGCGGTGCTGTAGGGATGCGAGTCGACGCTCATGTTGGAGTTCGACGACGGGACCATCCAGATCTTCGCGACAAAGCCCGAGCAGTCTGCGCCGTACGAGCCGCCGTGGGTGCAGCTTGGGCACGAGCCCGAGCACGAGCCGCGGGTCGAAGACGTGGGGCCCGAGTCAAGCCAGCGACCGTGTCCCCACCAGTACGAGAAGCCTTCACCCGAGCTGGCGCGAGAGAGCATCCCAGCGAAGCTCGCCGAGGTGCTGCCGCCGCCCGACGGAGGGGGGGTCGTGCCGCCGCCCGAGGGAGGAGGAGTCGTGGTGCCCGCTGAAGCGCTGAGGTAGCTGCCGTAGGCCCAGCCCGTGTAGCCGTTGAACGAGATGTTGTACCAGCCGCTCTGGGGCCGGCCGGTGATCAACGAGACGCGCGCTCCCGAGGGCATCACGAGGATGATCGAGCTGCTCGTGCTGTTGCTCCGGCGGAGGTTGAGGCTCGAGGTCGTACGCGCTGAGGTCCCAGCTGGGTAGCTCGTCGTGATCTCTTCGCCGCTCTCGGACACGCTCTGCATCTCGAGGTCTTCGACCGGAGCGAGCTCGAAGTCTTCGGCTGCACAGCCCGCGAGGGCCGACATCGAAGCGCCGAGTGCAAAGACAAGAGCTGAGGCGCGGAGTGTGAAGGTGTTGTTCATCGTGAGCTTCTCCAGGTGGGGGACACCAAGAGAGTATTCACAATGTGTGCCAGGCCTAATTCGTGGTGGACACTGAAGCGAAACCTACGGACTTGTCCTACATGATCGTACGAGGTGTTCTTGCTAGTTGTTCTAGGTATTTTACAGAGATTCTAGATCAACCGCTTCGGTGCGTCTCTGGGTACGCAGAGAGACCCGTCAGCCCCTGGGCGCAAATGCTCCCAACGCAAAAGGAGGATGTTCGCCCGTTGCATCCCACAGCCTCCCAGAGCATTGATCGCAGACCCTCATGAGTCGCAAACAAACCCGGTTCGCGCTGGTTGTGCTGGTCGCTGTGATCCTTGGCATCGCTTACAAGCTCTCGACCAGCAGCCAACAACCAACCCTCACGGACGAGCCGGTGAGGGCACACACGCAGACACAAGACTCAGACGCTGAGGCGCAGACACCGCCCAACCTTCGGCGCATCGTGGCGCCCCTGGTCATCAGCACCCTCGCCCAAGAAGACAGCGGTCCAGGGTCTACCCAAGGGCGTGTGATCGCGCAGGCCGCGTGGGGCAGCGGACCAGACCAGCTCGGTCACATCCGCCCGCAAGAGGCCAACCCCGAGGCGCCCATGTCTTTTACCATTGGCGCCGACGGGACGCTGTTGGTGGTGGACCAGACCAACCGGCGTATTCAGCGCTTTGGGCGCGATGGTCGTCCGTTGGGGTCAATCCCGCTCGCGGTGGGCGCCGCGCAGGACATCGCGATGGGGCGCGACGGATCCATGGCGGTGATGGACAGGTTGATCGACCGCACGGTGTCCATCATGGGGCCTGATGGTCGTGAGCGTGGGCGGCTCGCGCTCGCGGGCACTGGGATTGACCACACGGGCTCTGTCACGGGGGTCTTTGTCGACGGCACCGATGTGTATGCAGAGCGGCAGCATGGGCCGCTGGTGCGTGTGGGCTCGACCGATGGGACGAGTACGGGAGAGCGCACAGAGGTCCCGGGGCGGCCGACCCGCGATGGCACCGCGTGGGTCTCGGTGGGCAGCGTGGATATGCAGGCGGGCAAGCTCTACATCAACGCGGTAGCGCGGCCATCCGAGCAGCACATGTACACGCGAGAGCTGCATTTGCCCCTGCAAATTCGCCAGGTTGTGATGCTCGACTCGGACCGCCAAGGGATCGTGTATCTCGCCGTCCAGGGCGTCACTGCCGCGGCCGCCGCGCAAGCTGCGTCGCAAGCCGCAGCGCAAGACGCAGAGGTTCGAGAGCCCGCGGGGCAGGTGCTGTTGGTGTGCGTAGATCTCGCCTCGGGGCGCAGCACAGGACAGGCGACGTTGCCGGTGAACACCAGCGCGGACGAGACCTTTCGGGAGATCGTGGTGCGCGACGAGGGCGGCGTGGTCTACGCGGTGCGCTCAGAGCAGGGCGTTGAGTATCGCGAGTACCGCTGCGGCGGTCACTGATTCTCAGTGCTTAGAATCTGAGCCAATTCGCTGGGCATACCACTCGCGGACAAACTGCACTTCGTGATCATCGATGTGCCCCCAGCCAGGCTCATAGCCAAACACGGAGCGCGCGGGGCGGGTCGCAAAACCGTCGATCACATCGAAGCGCTCTAACGGAACGAGCGCTGGATGAGGCTCTCCGCACGCGTGCGAGAGAGACAAGATCTCTTTGCGCAGCGTGAGAAAATAGTTGGCCAAGCGCGCGCTCTTCTCGGTGGGATCGAGGCCGCCGACGAGCCACTTGTCTTGCGTGGCGACGCCGGTGGGGCAGTGTCCCGAGTGGCACTCTTGCGCTTGGATACAACCGATCGAGAGCATGACCTCGCGGGCCAGGCCGATCATGTCGCAGCCGAGCGCCATGGCGAGCATGGCCTGCTGTGGAAACCCGAGCTTTCCGGAGCCAATAAACACGACGCGTTCGGAGACACCGCGCTCGGCGAAGATCTTGTAGACCGAGGTAAATGCCAGCTTAAACGGCAGCGCGACGTGGTCGGCGAAGACCAACGGTGCGGCGCCTGTGCCGCCCTCGCCTCCGTCGATGGTGATAAAGTCCGGGGCTCGATCTCCCTTGGCGATTTCGTCGGCGAGGTCGCGCCAAAACCCGAGCTCACCCACGGCGCTCTTGATACCCACTGGGAGACCTGTCGCGTCGGCGAGCTTCTCGATGAAGTCCAGCATCGAGCTCACGTCCGAGAACGCCGAGTGGGCCTCGGGCGAGATGCAATCTTTGCCCATTTGAATGAGCCTGATTTTGGCGATTTCGGGTGTGATTTTGGCTGCAGGGAGCACACCGCCCAGACCGGGTTTGGCCCCTTGCGAGAGCTTGATCTCGATCGCGCGGACGTTGGCGCTCGCGACGGTCTCGAGAAAGCGCTCCATGCTGAAGCGGCCCTTGTCGTCACGGCAACCGAAGTAGCCCGTGCCGATTTGCCAGATGAGATTTCCGCCGTGGCGATGGTGGTCTGCGATGCCGCCCTCGCCAGTGTTTTGCATCGCGTTGGCGAGCGCGACGCCTTTGTTAATCGCGTGCACGGCGGTGCTTGAGAGCGAGCCGTAGCTCATGGCGCTGGTGTTCACGATGCTCTCGGGGCGAAACGCTTTCTTGCGCTTGCGATATCCACCGAGGATTTTTGCACACGGAATATTGTACTTCGGGTCAAATCCCGGCTCGCCCTTGTGCGGCTGCCCGAGCGGAAACGTGCTGTGCCGCAGGATTAAATAATTGGGCGTGAGCTCGAGGTCGTTGTCCGTACCAAAGCCAAAATAATTGTTCTCTTGCTTGGACGAGGCATAGACCCAGCGGCGTTGGTCGCGCGAAAACGGGCGCTCTTCGTCGTTGCCCGTCACGATGTACTGTCGCAACGGCGGGCCAAATTTCTCAAAAATATAGCGAAACCTCCCGACGATCGGAAAGTTCGCCACGATCGAGCGCTTGCGCTGAAGTCGGTCGTACACGGCCACGGCCGAGAGCGCGCCGAGCGTAGTGATTCCTGCAATCGCGAGGGCGTCCATAGCGCGCAAGTGTCGCGCATTTGCGCAAGGATTTCGACCCGACATTTGCGCACCGTCAGCGAGTGTTTGCGTCATCGCGCGCGCGCTGCGCTACCGTGACTGCGACGTGTCTGGGACTTCTTCGCTCACGGCTTGGCAGCGGGCCCTTCGCTGGCTTGTGTATCCCTGCGTGATCGGTGTGAGCGTACTGGGCACAAGCCTCGCGATCGCCCAAGGATACGATGGCGAGAGCGCCGCAGTGCTGCTCGGAGTGCTCGGCGCGCTCGCGGTTGCAGCGGCCGAGCGCGTGATCCCGTGGGCGCCCGCTTGGAGAGAATCCCATGGAGATTCACAGACCGATGGGATCCACGTGCTGGTCTCTGGCGCGCTCATCCCGGGGGTCATCCGCGCGCTCGCGTATGTGCCTATCGCGCTTGCGGGACGCAACATCGCAGGGCTCTTGGGGGCACCATCGTTGTGGCCCACGCGCTGGCCCATGGCGCTGCAAGTGCTTCTTGCCCTGGTGATCTCGGACTTCTTTGGCACCGTGGCGCACCTCGCGATGCACCGCTCGCCGTGGCTCTGGAGGCTGCACGCGATCCATCACGACGCCCCGAGACTCTACTGGCTCAACGGCCTGCGCGTGCACCCGATCGACGCCGCGATGACCATGGCGACCACTATTTTACCGCTGATTTTTCTAGGTATTTCTCCCAACGCGCTAGCGCTCTTCGCCGCGATCGCGACGCCACACATCGCGCTTCAGCACGCCAACCTCGATCTTCGCTTGGGCTGGCTCTCGCCGTGGATCAGCGCAGGCGACGCGCACCGCTGGCACCACGCGCGGGATCGAACGGACTCGGACGCGAACTATGGCGGGATTATTTTGCTCTGGGACGCTGTGTTTGGGACGCGCAAGTTGCATGCGGATCGCGCCCCTTCGCAAGACGTAGGGATCGCACAGGGGCCACTTGCCACGCGATGGTGGGGACAAGTCCGCGCGCCGTTTGAGCGTCGCTGGTGGGTCTCGCGTGAGGGTTGCGCTGTGGAGCCAATGCACCATAGTGCGGGCCACACGGATGCAAGAGACACAACGCGAACCCCTGGATCTTTGCAATGATTTCGTTCGATCACTTCCCGGAGATCCGCGCGAGGGCGGTGCGCCACGGCAGGTCCACGGCGCGCTCTATTCGCGGGTGTCACCGAGCATCTCAGGGACACCGACGCTCATCGCGCACAGCCAAGCGCTGAGCGCACAACTCGGACTAACCGAAGCATTCGCTGCAAATTCTCTCACCGATGTACTCGGCGGCGCGCGCACTCTGCGATGCACGACGCCGTACGCGCAGTGCTATGGCGGGCATCAGTTTGGTCGCTGGGCGGCGCAGCTCGGAGACGGGCGCGCGATCACATTGGGCGAGCTGACAGACACCTTGGGGCAGCGACAAGAGCTGCAGCTCAAGGGAGCAGGGCGCACGCCGTACTCGCGCGGAGCAGACGGACGCGCGGTGCTGCGGAGCTCAATCCGCGAGTATCTTTGCAGCGAATCCATGTGGGCACTCGGAGTGCCTACCACGCGGGCGCTGAGCTTGGTCGCGACGGGCGAGGGCGTGATGCGCGACATGTTTTACAACGGCAACGCGCGGACTGAGCCGGGCGCGGTGGTGTGTCGGGTCGCGCCGTCGTTTGTGCGGTTTGGGAGCTTCGAGCTTCCGTCGTCACGCGGAGATCACGCGCTCTTGGGCAAGCTCACGGACTATGTGATCTCGCGGTTTTACCAAGACGTCGTGGACGCGCGCGATGTGGGCGGGCGCATCGAGGCGTTCTTCTCGGAGGTCGCGCGACGCACTGGGATTCTCCTCGCGCATTGGTATCGCGTGGGCTTTGTCCACGGCGTGATGAACACGGACAACCTCTCGATCCTGGGGCTCACGATTGACTATGGTCCGTACGGGTGGCTCGACACGTACGACCCGATGTTTACGCCCAACACCACGGACCTGCCGGGCCGCCGCTATTGCTTCGCCCGTCAGCGCTCGGTCGCCCGGTGGAACCTCGAGAAGCTCGCCCAAGCCCTCGCCCCTTTGGTCCCCAACGAGAGCTCACTCTCGCGTGGCCTCGCACACTTTGACCATGCATTTGACCAGACATTTCACAGCATGGTCGCGCACAAGCTCGGGCTGGGCTCGCTCGCCGGTCCCGACGATGACAGCTTCATCGAGGCGCTCTACGCCATGCTCGGTGCGGTCGAGACGGACCCGACGATCTGGTTTCGAGCGCTGGGCGATGTGCCATTGCCCAGTGATTTGTCAGCGATTTCGGATGAGCAGCTCCTGCATCCCTTGCGCGACGCGTACTACCAAGCGGACTCGCTTGAGGGCGCACACCGCGCGCGGACCACGGCATGGCTGCGACAGTATTGGCAACGCGTGATGCACGAGGGCGCCACCGACAGCGAGCGCAGGGCGCGATCGCACAAGGTCAACCCCGTGTATATTCCGCGCAATTACCTCGCCCAAGAAGCGATCGATCACGCCGAGCACGGGGACTATCAGCCCTTGCACACGTTGCTCAGCGTGCTCGAAGATCCCTACACGGTGCAGGCCAACCGCGAGCACTACGCGGGCAAACGGCCTGACTGGGCACGTGACCGCGCGGGGTGCTCTGCTCTGTCGTGCAGCTCGTAGGGAGCACAGGGGTCAGTCCGCGCTACACTGTGCTCCCTCATGCGCACTGACACTCGTTCTCGTGGCTCACGATGGCTTCGCGCGCTGTCTCTCGCCCTGCTGTGGTCCAGCGCGCAAGCGTGTGGCCCCGGAGCGGCCACGTGCCCCATGGGCTCGGCTCAATTGTGCATTCGGACCAATGATTGCCGCTGCGGAACGATCTGCCAGACCACCGCGGACTGCACCGGGCGAGACCTGTGCGTCCCCACGACCAACCCCAACACACCGGGCATCTGTGCAGACCCGCTGTGGGCCCTCTTAGACGCTCCCTGCGTGCCCTTGTGCACAAGCAACCAGGTGTGCGTGCAGTGGCAGAGCATGCCTACCGCCTGCGCGGGGCGATGCAACACGGACGCGGACTGCCCGCAGCGATGCTGCGTCCCGCTGGCAGACGGCGTGAACAAAGTGTGTGCGCCCGAGCGCTTGTGCCAACAGGGCTGCGTCCCTGGGTGCACTGCAGGTGACATTTGTGTGCAATTTGGCTCACGCCCGCAGTGTGCGCCCACGTGCATGGGCGACGAGACCTGCGGCGCCACGTGCTGCGTCGCGCTCGAAAACGGCGGCGGCGTGTGCTCACCGGGCGGCGAGTTTTGCCCCACACAGCCCGCGCCCACGTGCCGCGAGCTCAGCATGTGCGTCCAGGCTCAATCGCGCTTTATCCCCATGGGCGACGGCGGCTGCGGGCTGCATGGGCAGTACGAGGGCACCGTGCACAACGTGTGCGGCGAGGCAGCGACGTGCCGCGTGTGCTGGTTTGATCGGCGGACCAATGGGTATACCGACTGCCAGAACCTCGGCCGCTTGCGCAACAACGAGACGCTCCCCGCGGGCGACCCTCGGTGCAGTGACAGCGCCCTGGTCGAAGAGCCCTTTCGCATCCGCTGCGTCGACGACAACAGCATGCGCGAGGGGATTGATTGTTTGGGTCAGGGCCCGCTCTAAACAGCAGCCCCCCAAATGCAAACAGCGCGAGAAGAGAACCTCTCGCGCTGCTAGGCTTACACCGTAAGGCTCAGAGACTTACACCGTAAGGTGCGCGCCATGAGAGCCTCGGGGCTTCAGGGGCAGGTCCAGTTGACGCGGACGCTGCGGACGAGCGGGTTGGCTCCGCTCATCGCCGCACGGAGCAGCAACGTCAGGCGAAACTGCTGCCCAATGGTCTGACCTGCGAGGATGTACGGCGTCGAGACGTTGTACACGGGGAGCACCGGAGGTGCGCCACCGAGCGAGACATCCGTTGCCGCTGCGAGGCCCGCGACCGTTGCTGCAGAGCGCGCGGTGAGCGTGATCGCCGTGTCCATCGGCGCGGTCGCGTCGATGACAACCGAGCTCACGTTGGGGTTGGCGCAGCCGAGATCAATGGTGCGCTCCCAGGTCCCCTGCGGGATCGCGGTGCGGCGAACCGAGCCGGTGAAGTCCGTGTACGAGTACGGGCGGTTGGGGCCCGCAAAGTTCGTAAACACGTTAGTCGACGGCACGTAGCGGACGAGGGTCGAGGGCAGGTCGTAGCTCACAAACCACATCGTGCCGGTAAGGTCCGCGCCGATCGCGCTGGTCGCACCAAACGCGCGACCCGTGGGGATGCGCTGCACCATCGCCGCAGGCACAAAGCCACCCGCGACGAAGGCGCTCGCCGGAAAGCGGACGAGCGTGTCGCCGTTGGACCACTTGTGCGTCCAGATGTTTCCGGCCGAGTCCGAGGTGATGCCAAGGCCCGTTACGAAGCCCACAGGCACGCTGGTCCAGGTGTTGTCCGAGGGGCGATAGCCCGCGATGTCATTGCAGCCCGGCGTCGAGAGCCAGATGCGACCCGCGCCGTCAGCGGTGATGCCGTAGGTGCTGCGGCAACCCGAGGGTTGGTTAATGGGCACCGCAGCTTCGACGGTGTTGGTCAGCGTATTGACAGGGATGAGTGAGGTGCTGCTGTTGTGAAACCACACGCGGCCATCTGCGGTACCCACGGCTCCGTAGAGGCAGCCGCTGGCGCCTGCGCTGAGCGTATTGGTAATAGCTCCCGTGCGCGAGTTGAGCTTGTACATGCGCATGGTGCCATTGCAGTTGCCTACCCACGGGCTGCCGTTGGGTGAGGTCGCGTCGCCGCGGTCAATCGCGAGTGCGCGTAGGACGTCATTCACTGGGCCCACGTTGGCGGTCCAGAGGACGCACTCGTCTGCGGGCTGGCCCATGCCCATGCCCGCCGCGATGGTGAAGGGCAGCACGTTGGTCGCGCCGGTGCTGGTGTCGATCATGCCGTTGCCGTTGCGGTCGATGCAGTCACGACGGTCGCCTGCGATCTTGGTGACGGTGCCTTGCATGCCGAACGCGCGGTTGGCGATGTACACGTCGCCGTTGCCGTCGACCACCACGCGCGAGGGCATGTTGCAGCCGTTGGCGTGACAGCACTGGTTGACACACTCACCGGCCGGGATGCCCACGCGGTAGCGCGCGAGCTCGGTGGCCATGTTGGCGTCCCACTTTGAGATGCTGCTCTCGTTGACGTTGACGATCCAGAGAAAGTTGGCCGTGGTGGTCGAGACCATGCCCGAGGGGGTGATGCCACCGGCCATGGGGTCGTCGGTGAGCCCACGCAGGGTCCCGTCGCCGAAGGGCGAGCCCATGGTGCCCGCGCGAAACACGCGCTGCTCACAGCCGTTTGCTGCGATGCCGTCCGCATTCTCGAAGCCCGCGTTGCAGCTCACAAGCTGACATGCGCCTGCGCCACAACCGGCGGTTGCGTTCGGAAACGAACATCGGTTGCCGCAGCGACCGCAGTTGTTGACGTCCGTGTTTTGGTTGATCTCACAACCATCACCGCGCATCGCGTTGCAGTCTGCAAAGCCCGCGTTGCAGGTCATGATGCAGGTGCTCGCGCCACAGCTGGCGATCGCGTTGGCGTAGGGTCCACAGACGGTGCCGCACGCGCCGCAGTGCGAAGGATCGCTCGGGAGCGACACACACGAGTCACTGCAGTTGGTCTGCCCAGCCGAGCACGAGAGCGTACAGACGCCCATCGAGCACACTTGGCCGGCTGCACACGCGGTGC
>JAUXYJ010000026.1 GCA_030694465.1 Deltaproteobacteria bacterium
GCGCAAGAATGGTCTCGTGGGCGGGGCTCGGCATGGCCCGATCGCACTGCGCGCTTGCGCGATCCCACGCAACCTCGGAGACGTCGTTTGCGATGCTCGCCGCCTCGGGTCACTCGGTGAGCAAAATCGCTGATTTTTCAGGAGCGTGGGTAGAGGCACAAAGCGAAGCGAGGCGGAACCGGCGACGTCGCCGGGTGCCTTGCGGATGTACGCTGTGCGATCCCTAGGGCGCGGGGCACGCGTCATGAGGTACATCGGTGTGCAATCGATGGGATCCTTCGTAGTGCAACATGACGTCGCGCTCGCGCGCTTGAGCACCCTTGAGCTGGGCGGAAGCGCACGCTACTTCGCAGAGATCACCGACGAAGTGGCGCTCTTTGAGGCGCTCACTTGGGCACAAGTGCAAGGGGTCGCAGTGGCGCTCATCGCTGGCGGGAGCAACGTGATCGTGCCCGACGAGGGCTTTGACGGGCTCGTGATGCACATGGCAACGCGTGGAGAGCGCGTCGATCTGTCAGACCATTTGCAAGACAAAGTGCGTGTGACCGTCGCAGCGGGCGAGGTATGGGATGACTTTGTCGCGCGCTGCGTTGCGCGTGGCTGGGCTGGGATCGAGTGTCTCAGCGGCATCCCGGGCAGCGTTGGGGCGACGCCGATCCAGAACGTGGGCGCGTACGGGCAAGAGGTCTCGCAGCGCATTACCGAGCTCCGCGTGTGGTCTCCGAGCGAGCAAATCATCAAGCAGATCGACGCGAGCGCGTGTGAGTTTGCCTACCGGGACAGCGCGCTCAAGCGTGGCGTACTCGCAGGGTGCATTGTGCTGAGCGTGACGTTTGAGCTCACGCGCGACGGGGCTCCCACGGTGCGGTATGCCGAGCTTGCGCAGGCGCTCGCGGCGAGGGGCCTCAGCGAGCCAACTCTCGCGGACGTGCGCGCGCTAGTCATCTCACTTCGCCAGTCAAAATCCATGGTCATTCGCGAGGATGATCCCAACAGACGGAGCGTCGGGAGCTTCTTTACCAACCCCATCGTCAGCCCCGAGAAGGCGGCACAGGTCTCGATGCGCGCGCTGTCACGCGGGCTCGCCACGACCGAACGACCGATGCCACAGTGGTTGGCTGCCCAAGAGCAAGTCAAGCTGAGCGCAGCGTGGCTCATTGAGCGCGCCGGATGTGCCCGGGGCGAGCGAGTGGGATCCATGGGACTCTCGAGCAAACACACGCTCGCGATTGTGCACCACGGCGGCGGAAGCACCGCAGAATTGCTGGCATTCGCGAGCACGGTAGTCTCTCGCGTGAGCGACGCTTGGGGGATTGAGCTCGACCGAGAGCCCGTGCTTTTGCGCGCGCTGTAGCCCAACGAGCTGTTGCCAACGAGCGCCATGCAGCCGCACCCTGCGCGGCGATGAAGGCAACGAGAGACGAGCGCGCCCTGGGACTCCGGCGCGTGGTGTGTGAGCACGCGATCGCGTGTGGTGGCTGCGAGTTGATTGGGCTCACGTATGGCGAGCAGCTCTCGCGAAAGCTCACGATTGTCACCGAGGCGCTCGCGCGGTTTACAGAGCTTGACGCGGTAGCGATCGAGCCCGTGGTTCCGACGCACACGCTTGAGGGCTATCGTACGCGCGCAAAGTTAGTCACAGGCCCCAACGGTTCTCTCGGTCTTTATGCACACGGAACTCACGAGCCCCTAGACCTCCCGCGCTGCCGTGTGCTCTCGCCCGCGATCGCCGAGGCGGCCGCGACGCTTCGCGCACGCATGCAACACAACGCGCGCAACGACGGCGCGACGCGCGAGCCCGCGATGACCGCGGTGGCCGACGGGGGCGCGCTCTTGGCGGTAGACCTTCGCGCGGTACAGCCTCCATCGACCGAGGACGCAAACACGCAGAGCGCTGCAATTTTGCACGCACAATTGCTTATCACGTTGATCGTATCGGACGAGCGCATCGACGAGTTTGCGGCGCGCGAGGCCTGCGAGAGGCTCTTGCACGACAAGATCGCGACGTCGGCCGCGGTGAGCTTTCACGACACGCACACAGCGCAGTTGCTGGGGCACTCGACGCAGGTTCTTGCGGGACCGTCGCACTTGCGTGACCTGGTCGCGATGGGACCGACGTGGCAGCTCGCTGCGCCGGGGGCTTTTGTCCAAGCGCATCGTGAGGGCGCTGCCAACGCGTACGCGCTTGTGAGCGAGGGGCTGGGCGATGTGAGCCGCGCGAGAGTTCTTGAGCTCTATGCGGGCGCAGGAGCGATCGGGCTCACGTTGGCTGCGCAGGGGGCCGAGGTGACGCTGGTCGAGTCGTTTCCGCCTGCGATCGCGGCGGCACGCGAGGCTGCGATTGGGCAGGGGCTTACACGCGTGAGGGCCGTGGTAGCGGACACCAAGCGCTTCGTCGAGCAAGCACTCGCCGAGCAAAAACGCTACGATATTGTCGTGATCAACCCGCCTCGGCGCGGGGTCGACCGCGAGGCCATCGTCGCGATCGCTGCGCTGGCGCCCATCCGCGTGGCGTACATTTCGTGTGACCCCGAGACCCTCGCGCGAGACCTCGCGACGTTCGCCTCGCACGGGTATCTTGTGTGCGGCGAGGTGATGCCCGTGGACATGATCCCGCTCACCGAGCAGGTCGAATGCGTCGTGATTCTTGAGCGCGTTCGTACGACTCCAGCGCGAGTTTTGCAGCGCACCGAGCGTTGGGCCGTGCTCGAGGGTCCGAGCGGTGTACGTGCTCTTGCGCGAGACATGGTGCGCACGTGGGACGGATGGCAAGGCGCAGTGCCGATCGCAGGCGCAGAGGGCGACGAGAGCGGGCTGTTGCTCGTCGCACAATCCCAAGCAGCAGGCGATTCGCTGGGAGAAATCACGATTGAGGCGACCGCGTATGTGCGCGGGGTCTCGCGAGACAAGGGCCTCGTGCGCACCCCCGAGGGCACTGTGCGCTATCGACGGCGCGCGATCGAGGGAGGACACAGCGAGGTCGCGCTCACGCTCATCGGGGTCACGACCCGCGAAGCGCGGCGACAATTGACGCGGCTCGAGCACCCGGTGTTGGGCGATCAGCCCCATGGGCACAAGCCCACCAACGCGTTTGCCAGAGAGAAGCTCGGGCTCGACCGCACGGCACTTCATGTGCGCACGATCGCCGCAGCTGGAAGCGCAAAAGCTCAGGCAAATCGCTGGCAAAGCGAGATGTCACCCGGTGAGCTCGCGCTGCTGGTTTCGAGGCTACGTGCGCGATCCAAGCCTGTGCGTTCGGACACAGAATGACCACCCTCGCGTGAGTGCCCCCTAGCGCGCAGACGGCGGTTGTCGTAGTGGCGAAGGCATGACTGAGAACGAATCGGTGACCGTGACCGTGGCACCCCTGGGGACGTTGGATGTGGTGCCTGTCGTTGCGCGCAATCTGTCGCTCAATGAGCGCTCGGTGCGTGCGGTGGTGGCGTTGTTGGCAGAGGGCGCGACGGTCCCGTTTATCGCGCGCTATCGCAAAGAGGCGACCGGTGAGCTGGACGAGGTGCAGATCCGCGACATCGACACGCAGCGCACGTACGTGATGGAGCTTGAGCAGCGACGGCACAGCATTCTTGAAGAGATCGCCAAGCAGGGAAAGCTCACACCAGAGCTCGAGAAAAAGCTTCGAAATTGCACACAAAAGAGCGAACTCGAAGATATCTATCTTCCGTACAAGCCCAAGCGCCGCACGCGCGCGATGATCGCCCGCGAGATGGGCCTCGAGCCCCTCGCCCTGCGCATCATGGCGCAGCCCAGCGACGGAAACCCTGCCGAAGAAGCGAAGGCCTTTGTCAACGTGGACAAGGGCGTCGCGATCGCCAAGATCGCCCTGCAAGGCGCCAGAGACATCGTGGCAGAGACGCTCGCAGAGACCGCCGAGGTGCGTGCGTTTGCGCGCACGCACATGGTGAACCACGGTGTTTTGTCAGTCGAAAAAGCGGCGGATGTCACCGGGCCCACAAAGTTCGAGACCTGGTATGAGCTGCGCGAGCCGCTGAGCGAGATGGCCTCGCATCGCTTCTTGGCCGTCAAGCGCGGCGAGACCGAGAACGTGCTGCGATCGAGCGTTGAGGTAGACCCAGAGCCTGCGATGGGCGAGATGGCGCGGGTCGCTAAGCGTCGCGCAGAGAGCCCCTGGGCGGGCGAGCTAGACCTCGCGATCGCCGACGCGTGGAAGCGCTTGGTGGCCCCCTCGGTCGAGAGCGAAGTGCGCGTTGAGCTGAAGCTAAGAGCCGACAAATCCGCGGTGGATGTGTTTGCCTCGAACCTCCGTGCGCTCTTGCTCGCCGCTCCCTTGGGTGGGCGCGCCGTGATCGGGATTGACCCAGGGCAGCGCACGGGTTGCAAGCTCGCGGTCGCGGATGACACGGGCAAGCTGCTCGAGCACACGGTGCTCTATCTTGTGCAGGGCAACGACGCGGTCGAGCGCAGCAAGAAGACCCTGCAGGGGCTCTTGGCCAAGTACAAGCCGGCGGCCATCGCGGTGGGCAACGGGACCCACGGACGCGAGACCGACAGCTTTGTGCGCGAGGTTCTTAAAGACAGCGGATTGACCGGTGTTTTCTCGGTGCTCGTGAATGAGTCGGGCGCGAGCATTTACTCGGCGAGCGATGTGGCACGCGAGGAGTTTCCGGACCTGGATCTGACCGTGCGCGGGGCGATCTCGATCGCGCGGAGGCTGCAAGATCCGTTGGCAGAGCTGGTCAAGGTCGACCCCAAGTCCATCGGAGTTGGGCAGTATCAGCACGACGTGTTTCAGCCGTTGTTGGTCAAAAAGCTCGACGAAGTCGTCGAGAGCTGTGTGAACTTGGTGGGCGTTGAGCTCAACACAGCGAGCGCTCCGTTGCTCTCTCGAGTCGCTGGCATCGGCCCGACTCTCGCGCGACGCATCGTGGGACATCGTGACGCAAACGGGGGATTTACCTCGCGAAAGTCACTGATGAAGGTGACTGGCTTGGGCCCTAAGACTTTTGAGCAGTGCGCGGGTTTTGTGCGCGTCCGGGGCGGCGAGCACCCACTCGATGAGAGCGCGGTGCACCCCGAGCGCTACGAGCTTGTCGAGCAAATGGCCAAGGATCTCAGCGTGGACGTGGGCAAGCTCATCGGCAACGACACGCTCATCAAGAGCATCCCGTGGAAGCGCTATGTCTCGGACGAAGTGGGCGAGCCCACGCTGCGAGACATCCTCGATGAGCTGCGAAAACCCGGGCGAGATCCACGCGACGCGTTCGAGCCGCCCAACTTTCGCGACGACGTGCGCACGCTCGAAGATCTCAAGCCCGGGATGGCGCTTGAGGGCGTCGTGACCAACGTCACGGCGTTTGGCGCGTTCGTGGACGTGGGCGTGCATCAAGACGGCTTGGTGCATGTGTCACAGCTCTCAGACCGGTTTATCAAAGACCCCAACGAGGTGGTTAAGCCCGGGGATAAGATCAAGGTGCGCGTGGTCGAAGTGGACCTCGTGCGCAAGCGCATTTCGCTCACGGCGAAGTCTGGCGAGGGGCCCAAACAGGGCGCGTATGGCAAGCCCGCGCAACCCGAGCGCGACGCGCGTGGTGGCCCTCCGCGTGGGGGCCCACAGGGGGGTCGAGGCCCGGCGCAGCGCCCTGCCCCTGCGCCCCCTGCGCAGGGCAAATTCGCAAACAACCCGTTTGAGCGGCTGCTGAAAAAGTAGTGTAATTTTGCTAGCGATGTAGGCGCGGCATGGACGACGTTGTGCGCAACGCGACGGCCTCGGGCGCGATCGACGGGAGCGGAAACTGCGGCCGCGCGAGGTAGTAGCCCTGCCCCAAGTGCACGCCACAATCGCGCAACGCCAAGAAGCTGTCCGCGGTCTCGATGCCTTCGGCTACGACGCGCGCGCCCAAGTCCATGCACAAGCGCACGAGCGACGTGATGAGCGTCTGCGTGCGCTTGGTGTTCTCGACGCCTCGGATGAGGCCCATGTCGAGCTTGACCACCGAGGGCTCGAGCTCGGCGATGCGACCAAAATTCGAGTAGCCCGCGCCTAGGTCGTCGACGACGAGTTCGACCGAGCCCATTGAGCGAATCGACCGCAAAACATCACGGCAAAGCATAAAGTGCGTCATGGGCACGCTCTCGGTGATCTCGAGAAAAATGGTCGAGTCGTGAAAGTACATCGGGTCGTCAGGCTGCACGAGCCAGCGCTCTTCGAGCTCTTTGGGGTGCACGTTGAGAAACAGCGGGATGTTCTCGATGAGGGGCACCGCGACCTCGCGGATGAGCCGACCAAGCCGGCCCACACAGTGGTCACGCATCGCGCGCTCAAAGAGCACCGGGGGCGGCGAAAACTCGGGGCGGCGACACCGCAAGAGGGCTTCGTACGCGAAGATCTCGAGCGTGTGCATGTCGCAAATTGGCTGAAACACCATGCTCAAATCGCTCGGAGCGATGATGTCTGCGAGCGCGGCCATCGAGTCCCGCGGGCCCTTGCCCGCCGGCGGTATTGGCAAGAATGGCGTCGCCTCGAAAATGTTGCTGAGTTTTCGAGGTGGTTTTGAGCCCCTATCGGCCATGCGCGTGATCCTCCACGTTGAAGTATCGAGCGTACGTGGAGTGCACAAAAAGTTCGCTATGGATCACGGCGCTGTGTGCGATGCACACAGTGTCGGATACGTTCAGCACATACGATCGGGGAGATGTTTGATATGGTCTCGCAACGCATGACGGAGCCGACGATCTTCCGGTTCAACGCCGAGCGACGCGACATTGTAGATGAGGTCGTTACGCGGGTTTTGGCTGAGAGCAAAGACCCGCTACTTCTTCTCAATGACGCCGCTTATCACGAGATAAAGCGCCTCGAGTCTCATCCAGGGGACGAGAGAGAGCTGCTCGGCAATTTTAAAAACCTGGCGCGCTCTCTGGGGCGCATGGGCGACGGAGAGCGCCAAGGGAGACTCGAGCAACTCGCACGCATGTATGCCTGGGATATTGCAGGCAATTTCAATCCCAAGGTCTATCGCTTTGCCTCGCGCATTCTGCCCTCTCTCGTGGGTGGCCTGCTCTCGCCCTTGCAGACGCTCGCCGGCGGTGGACCCGACATGGCGCTTCGCGAGCACTTGGTCACGCAGGGGCCCGTGGGCGACATCGCGCGGTTGGCACAGCTTGGGACCCTCGTGTTTGTCCCAACGCATTTGTCCAACTTTGACTCGGTGGTCTTTGGCTATGGCCTTGAGCGCGAGCAGCTGCCTCCGGCTACGTACGGCGCGGGAAAGAACCTGTTTACCAACCCGCTGCTCTCGTACTTTATGCACAACCTGGGTGCCTACCGAGTGGACCGTAGGATCCGGCACCAGCTCTACAAAAACGTGCTCAAAGCCTACTCGTCTGTGCTCATCGAGCGTGGCTATCACTCGCTGTTTTTTCCGGGTGGGACGCGCTCACGCTCGGGCGGCGTCGAAGAGAAGCTCAAGCTCGGGCTCGCAGGCACGGGCATCGAGGCGATGATCCGAACGGCCATGCGTGGTCGGCCTCAGAAGGTCTTCTTTGTCCCCGCGACCATCAACTATCAGCTCACGCTGGAGTCACGCACGCTTGTCGAAGACTGGCTCGCCGAGCAGGGTCGCGCTCGCTACATCATCCAAGACGACGAGAGCACGCAGCTCGAACGCGTGCTCACCCTCGTGCGCAAATTGCTGCTCACCGAGGGCTCGATTGTCCTGCGATTTGGCGACCCGTTGGATCCATTCGGCAATCGCGTCACCGCCGACGGACGCTCGATCGATCGCCACGGGCGCACCGTCGATCCGCTCTCGTACGCGCAGCGCGATGGCAAGCTCGTGCTCGACGCGACACGCGACGCGCAGTACACCCGCGAGCTCGGCGAGTCCATCTGTGAAGCCTATCGACGTGACACGGTCTTGATGAGCACACACATCGTCGCAGCCGCGGCGTTTGAGAAGCTCCGCGAGGCATATCCCAGGCTGGATCTCTTTGGGCTCTTGCGCCACCGAGACGAAGTGTTTGTCCCTCGCGCAGAGCTCTCTCGCGCGGTGGGCGAGCTCCGAGATCGTGCACGCGAGCTCGAAGACCGCGGCGAGACGGTGTTGGGCCCCGGCGTGCGCCGTCGTGGCGCGACCGAGCTCTTGGACGAAGCCGTGAGGGCATGGAGCGGCTATCACTCGCTCCCGGTGCTGATCGCGCAGGGGGACGGCTACCTGCTCTCGGATCTAAAGCTTTTGTTGTACTACCAAAATCGATTGGTCGTTTCGGGCCTCGGTTATTCGCAAGTTCGTGGTCGCGGGGCCACCACAAGCGGTGGCGCGTCGCGTGGTCCCGAGGGTGCCGTATGAGCGCAATCACAGTCGGAATCCTCGGTGGCGGACGCTGGGGCTATGCCCTCGGGCGCGCCGCTGTGAACGCAGGCAACCGCGCGATCGTGTGCACACGCCGTGACGGAGACCCGTGCCCCGAAGGCGTCGAGGTCACCCGAGATCTGCACGTGCTCGGCGCGCGCGCCACGCTGATCGTGCTCGCGGTGCCGTCAACGGTCGCTCGCCCGGTCGCGACGGCCCTCGGTGAGCACGTCTCGGGCGCGCACTACATCGTCCACGCTGTGCGCGGGCTGTCGAGCGAGGGTCTCTTGCCCATCTCGACTGTGGTGCGCCAAGAGACCCCCGTGAAGCGTGTAGGCGCCCTCGCGGGGCCCGTGCTCGCGTCAGACCTTCTCGAAGATCGCCCCAGCGTTCTTGCAGTCGGATCACGTTATCCCGAGGTTCTCGAGTGCACGCAAAGGGCCTTTGGTTCGGCCTCGCTGCGTGTGTCCGTAAGCGACGATTTGCTCGGGACCGAGTGGGCCAGCGCGCTCGTGGGCGCGTTGCTTGTGGGCGTCGGCTACGGTCGCGTCGCGGGGGTTCGTGAGCCCCTGTTGGCCGGGGTCATGGTCCGCGCGCTGCGTGAAGTGTGCGCGGTCGGAGTGGCCGCGGGCGCAGAGGAGCGCACGTTTTATGGCCTCGCGGGCATCGGCGATCTGATGGCCGCGATGGCTCAAAACGACGCGCGCCCCGAAGCCCTCTTTGGCGAACGCATCGCACGCGGCGAGCACATTCGCGCGGTCCGTGAAGACATGGATGTGCGCCTTGAGCCGATCGAGTTGGTGCCAAGAGTCCTCGCGTTTGCGAAGGCTCGTGGGATCACAATGCCTGTGTTTTCTGCGCTCGATGCGATCATGTCGGGCAAAGCCACTGTCGAGCAAATCACCGCTCAGCTGATGCGTCCCTAAGGAATCGACCGCTCGTGACGCATGACAAATCCTCGGCGGGCCGCCCCCACGCAAACCTCATCGCCCGCTGCAAGCAGCTCACGCTCGACGCTTCGCTCGCCAAGCGCTACCCGCAGATCGCGACGACCTACACGTCGCTGGTCTACGGCGCCCCGGTGCGCGTCGAACCGCACCGACACCCCACGCTCAACGCGCTGTTTGCGGGGTTTCCGAAGCCATTCTCGACGCGGATTCAGTTCGTCGACGAGATGCTCTACGCGGGCTGCTGGTGCACTCCCAACGGGTCTAACACGTGCGGACACCCGGCGATGTTGGCGCTCGATGTGGGCCTTTGCGAGGCGATGCAGGCGTATCTCTCAGGAGGTCCGTGGAGCGAGGTCCTGCGCACGCTCCCCGAGGCGCGCGCCAAGTGGCTTGGATCTCAGCGCATCGAAGAGCAGCTGGTGGACTCTTGGCTGAGCCTCGGGCGCGAATCGCTCAGCGATCCGCTTGAGTTTAGCGTCGAGGCGACCCGCTCGGTCTTTGACGACACGCCCTCGCTCTTGCTCTTTGTTCGCCGCGTGGGAGCCAAGTCGCGGCTCGATCCACGCGAGGTGCGCGCTCTTCGCTTAGAAGAGCCTCTGCGTGGTCTTGTGGGCCTCGCGTCCGACCGCGGGAGCACCCGCAAAGGGTGGCTCTTTGAAGGCACCGCCGCGGCCATTATGCTTCATGAATTGCGCGACTATCCGCTGCATCTCGAGATGGCTCGGAGGCCGCTCATTCGCAGAGAGACCGCGTACATCGAGCCAAGGATCGCCGTGCGCGCGCTGACAAGCGCTGACCGTGATTTCGACGGGGGTTCTGCACAGTGGCGTGCGCGTGAGGGCCAAGAGAAGTCCGGCGAGAGACCCACGGATCACCACGTCGTGCTCGAGTGGGCGATGCCCAACGGCGACGGCTTGTCCGCACAAAATGGCGTGCTCTTTCTCGGTCCCAACTCGGTCTTGCTTGACTCTGGCAACGCGAAGATTTGGCCCATCCGAGCGGCGCTCGATCACGAGGTTCTTGAGCGGTTTCAGTCGCGCAGAACGGTGATCGCGCTGCCCTCGTCGCTGGACCCAGCCGCGGTCTATCGCGCGCTGCGGCGGCGCACATTGGGCAAGGGTGTGCAGCTCCCGAGGCCCGAGTCCCTTGGGCTCCCGACCATGGAAATCCCTGTGATTTCTCTGCGGGTTGACGGCGCAACGCTCGCGGTCCGCGGGCAGCTTGTAGCCGAGTACGCGAGCGAGACAGTAGCCATCGGCGCCGAGCTGCCCTTGGACGCCGAGCCTCACCGAGACGTCGAGCTTGAGCGCCGCGCGTTTGAACGGCTGCGGCAAGACGGATTTGTCTGGAGCGCAGAGCTCAAGTGCTTTGCCGCGGACGATGACCTCGCGGCGCGCTGGTGGACCACGCTGATTCCGGCGATTCGCGCAGGCGGAGAGCCCACGATTGCGCTGCAAATCGCTGCAAAACTCGCGCTCGCAGGGGTGCCACGGCGAGCACGAATGCGTACGCGAGTCTCGCTCGCTGGCTCATGGTTTGAGGTCGACGCGAAGTTTCGCGTGGACGAGAGCGAGATCAACACTGCGGACCTGTTGAGCGCGCTGCAGGGCAAGCGCAAATACGTAGCCCTGGACGACGGCACCCTCGCAGAGCTCACCGACGAGTTTCGTGACGGCGCGACCGAGATCCTCGCGCTTTTGGATGGAAAATCACACGGAAAAGTCTCGCGCTTCGCGATGGGACGTGTGGACCATTTGGCCTCGCGCGACGATGTTCATCTCGATGCCGCGGTCGCTGAGCTGCGACAAAAGCTGCGCGCGACCGAGGTCGCCCCCGAGCCGCGCATGCCTCTGGCGCTGCACGCTGACCTGCGCGAATACCAGCGCGCGGGCTTGGCATGGTTGCAGTTTTTGCAGCAACTTCAGACCGGCGGCGTGCTCGCGGATGACATGGGCCTTGGCAAGACGGTGACCGCGCTAGCGTTCTTGCAAGAGCGCAAAGAGCGCGAGGGCTATGGGCCCACGTTGGTCATCGCGCCCGCCTCCGTCGTGTCCAACTGGAAGCGCGAAGCCGAGCGATTTACCCCGGATTTGCGCGTCGAGGTGCTGCGCGGGTTGTCCCGAGGCGAGCGCATGCTCGAAGACACACTCACCGATGTGTTTGTCACCAGCTATGGGCTGCTCAGACAAGACCGCGTGAGCTTGGCCAAGCGCGCGTTTCGCACCGTTATTTTTGACGAAGCGCAGTTTGTAAAGAACGCGATGAGCGCTACCGCCGAGGCCGCACGCATGCTTCAGGCCGACATGCGCTTGGCGCTTACGGGGACACCAGTCGAGAACCACCTCGGTGAACTCTGGGCCATTCTGGATCTGGTCAACCCTTCGATGCTCTCGACGTCACGGCAATTTGAGCAGCGGTATGGCAAGCCCATCGCCGCGGGAGATGCGCAAGCGACGCGCGTTTTGCGTGCGATTACACGGCCATTTGTGCTGCGAAGGACCAAACGCGAGGTGCTCCAGGAGCTGCCACCCAAGGTCGAGATCAACCGCGTGGTGAGCCTCGGGCGCAATCAACGCGCGCTCTATGACGGCATGGCGGCGATGCTGCGCTCAGACGTTGAGAAATCCGTCGAGAGCAAGGGAGTCGCCGCGAGCACATTGGGCGTTCTCACTGCGCTCTTGCGACTGCGCCAGGTGTCTTGTGACCCGCGGCTAGTCGAGCCTACGCACCGCGCCGAGGACAGCGCCAAGCGTCAGGCTTTCTTAGAGCTCGTGCGAGAGCTCGTGGCCGAAGGGCGCCGCGCGCTGGTGTTTTCGCAGTTTGTTTCGCTGTTAACGCTCTGGCGTCAGGACCTCGATCGCGAGGGAATTTCCTATGTATATCTCGATGGATCGACCACAGACCGCGAGGCACGCGTCAAGAGCTTTCAAGAGGGCACCGCGCCCCTGTTCTTGATCTCGCTCAAGGCCGGAGGCACGGGGCTTAACCTCACCGCAGCCGACACCGTGATTCACCTCGACCCGTGGTGGAACCCCGCAGTCGAAGAGCAGGCCACCGACCGCGCACATCGCATGGGACAGACTCGCAGCGTCACGGTCTACCGCTTGATCGCAGAGGGTACGGTCGAAGAAAAAATCGAGGTCCTCAAGGCTCGCAAGCGCGAGCTCGCAGACTCCATCGTGCGCGAAGACTCAAGCGCCCTCCGTGGCCTCAGCGAAGACGACGTGCGCTTGCTCTTGAGCGCCGCGTCAGGGATCTCAGACGAAGAGCCAGACCTCGCAGACAGCGACGAAATCTCTGACAATTCACTGCCCATTGCGACCGTGCCTGCGGAGCTCGACGACAACGCCCTGCTCGCACAGCGGCTCGCACAGACGTGGCTCGAGAGCTCTCCCAAACGCACGCAGAAGGCCCTCGCGACGCACCTTGGGGTCACTACCAAGGTGCTCACGCGCTTGCTCAAGGGCGCGATGCCCACAGTCTCTGAGGCGCTCTTGCACGCGGCGCAGTCACTCCCGGCGACGTAGCCGGATCCCTCGCCACACAAGCCACTCAGTCGACCCTCAGCAAGAACGGGTAGGTCACATCGATCACCTCGTCGGGTGACGGAAACACCCACCTGCGCGCGGCGTTTGCGATGCAGCTCGCCACGGTTGCGCTCATGAGCGTGCGCTCGGCCACGTTGCTCGAGAGCACCTGCCCATTGGGCGCGATCACAAACTGCAAGACCACCCGGCCCGAAAGATCCGGGTTGAGCGCGACGCCCTGCTCGTAGCAGTGCTGCACTTGCCCCATGTTGCGCAGAACAATCCTGCGGATGGCTTCGCGAGGATAGCTCCCCCGCACGGTCATCGGCGTGGGCCGCAGGATGGGCGCGCGGGTCTGTCTCTGCGGCAAATTTGCAGACGGATCACGACGAACGCCGATCATCGCGCCGAACCCCTGCCCAAAGCCCATGTTTGCGCCGACGCACGAGTCGTCACAGGTCGCGCCAGAGCCCGGACCACCGCCGCCAACGCCCGTTCGAATGCGACCGAGGCCACCAAAGCCAAACGCGTCGCCGATGCCGTCCGTCGTGGTGTTTCCCCAGGCGTCACGCGCGTCAAAACCCGACGCGGTGAGCCCTCCCCAGATGTTCTCGGGGGCCTCGTTGGGCGTTGGGTGCTCACGTCCTCCGAGGGACGCGATCACGCCGCGGATCACTTCGGGCGCAGCGACCCTGCGCTGGGCCAACTGAGGCGGCAGACCACGATCCCTCACCGCCGAGCGCGCACGGCGCCGTGGAGCCTCGTAGGCCCCGCGCTGGCCCACTGGACCAGGGGCTTGGCCGGCAGGCTGGGGACTCCACGCGCTCCCCTCGGTGCTTGGGTTGGTCGGTGGTGTGCGATCCCGAGCCGACGCGATGAGCGCGCGGAGGTCCGCGAGTCGGTCGTCGCCGTTGTCCGCGATGAGGAGCTCTGAGCGCTCCACACCCTGCGAAGCGATCCCTCCGAGCGTGAGAAACATCATTGCCGCGAAAACGTGTGAAGCGAGCAGCGCGCGATCAGTGCGTTTGGACTGCAAAATCACAGGACTATCCTGCACACTTCGCAGCACTACCGAGAGCTCATCGATCGACGTCCGCACGCTGTGAGTCGAGGGCAACGGGACGGGGCCTTCGCTGCCGTGCGCGAGCGCAACGTCGCGCTCCCAAGAGAGCACGACGACCTCGCGCGAGCCGAGCCTGACCGCATAGCCTCGGCCCTTGTGGCAATGCTCAATCGAGCGCAGGACGTCCTGCCAATACACGCGCACTTCGACGCAGGGGGTGCCGTTGTGGGGCGCGTTGGGGAGGTCTGCGAGATTGCGAGCCATGCTGTGGGGCTCGGACAGCGAGCGCGCAGCGATGTTTCAAAGAAAGCGTCAGCGCGTGGTCGCGTAGCGAATGCAGGGCGGGACCGCGGCCCCGGCCACCACGATGTCGAGAGCGCCAGCGACCATCTCGGCTTGGCCTGTCGCGATCGCGACGCGGTGCACTGTCGTCCTTGTGGGCGGCGGCAGCATCATGGTCGTGCCCGCGTCCGGCGCGATCGTCTCGCCACGCCGCAAGAAGAGATAAACCGAGTTGCCCCACACGGTCGCGCTAAAGCCACGAAAGCTCGAATCGAGTGGGATCCCTGTGATGGTTCGCACTTCGCTGATCTCAGCGGTGTCCGGGTTGGGGATCAGCATGAGCTTGAAATCCGTGTCCGCGAAGGCCACCGCGACGAGCGAGCGGTGTCGCGCGTCCCCTGCAGGCCAGCTCGCAAGCTGTGCATACGCCCTGGGCGCGCTGCAGCTCAGCGGGTCAGGCATCATCTGGCGGCCCGATTGACAGAGTCCGTCGCTGCGTTGGCCGCCTGCGAAGCGAAATTGCCCAAGCACTTCGCCCGGATCAAACAGGTTGGGGCTGCGCACGAGGTACGACGTCGTGACCATGTCGTCGTAGCCAAAGGTGTACAGGTCGTCGCCTCCCGAGTCGCCCTCGTCTCGCAGCGCAAACACAAACGACGAGAACTTTGAGACGGGCGTCACCTGTTGGATTCCGCCTGCTTCACAGGTCGCGAGGCTCATGGTGCCGGTGATCATCGAGCGCCCACCGCGCATGTCACCGAGCGAGACCAAGACATCGCCGCGGCGGTTGATCCCGAGGTTGCTCACCTGGCCTGACATCGGGCAGGTGATCGCGCCGATGCGCTCGATGCCAAAGCTCTCGGGGTCCATGCGGTAGATGTCTCCGGGCCCTGTCGCCAAATACACGGGCGGGTCGCCGGTCTGCGGGCACCCCACGGGGCGCCAATCGGGCCGCGAAGAGCCAATGAGCGCGCGCCCACTGCATCCCGCGTTGGCAGCCACTGCGATCCCGAGCGTTGCGAACACCAACGCGCCTATCGTTCGAAAACCTGTCATCACCGAGGGCTACGGTACACCACATCGCGCGTGCCCGTGCGGCTCTTGCGAAGGCCCATGAGCAAACCAACCAGCGTGACCAAGACACCGAGCCAAGCCCGCGTGGGCCCCGCACGTGAGACCGCGCTACAGCGACAATTGCCCTGCGAATTCGAAGCGAATACCTCTACCGAGGTGCCCCCGTCTGGGCCGGGGACCGTGTGGGGTCGTTGCCACGGGGGCGGGTCACAGTCCCACCCCGTGTCGTGACGCAGACCACAGCGATCGAGAGCGCTCCCATCCGGGCGAATCGCCGTGATCACCAGACGCTCATGGGTCACATCAATCTGCACAAAGTGATACGCGCGCTCATAGATCCGTGAGTGAGCGTTGTCGTGACGTTGGCGATAGAGCGGAGCCCCGCCGCCGCCCGAGACGAGATAGCGCAGGCCCTGGTCATCGCCGCGTTCGTACGCGTGGTCGTGGCCAGAGATCACGAGGTCTACACGGTGTCTGCGCAGGACGGCGTCCATGTTGACCCTGCGAAAAGGGCGATTGTCTCCGTGTGGACCGCTTGAGCGCGGCCCCCAATGCGATGCAAACAAGAGCCAACCGTGGCTCTCGTCCGCGTCGTGTCGCGCCTGAGCGAGGGCACGCTCAAGCCACTGCATTTTGGTCACATCCGAAAAATCGTCGTACGCGTTGACGGCGACGACAAAGACGTTTGCCCAAGAAAATGTCGTATCAATCTCGGGCGATGGGCTGCTCGGTTCGCAATGAACGTAGCGCCGAAAGTGATCGAGCCCAGTCGAGCTTGGGCGCACGAGCTCGTGGTTGCCGACCACCGCGAGCCACGGGGTGTGATCGAGCAAAGGTGCCTCGATCTCAAAGAACGACTGCCACTGTCGCTCGTCGCGACCGTCGTCCAGCAGGTCGCCTGTGTGCAAGACCCAGTCAGGAGCGCGCGCGACAATCGCCTGCACAATCGCACGGTGTTGTGCCGCGCGAGAGCGAGTGTCTCCGTACACAATGAAGCGTGTGGGCACAAATGGCTGAGCCTCAGGGGCTGTCGCGACGCGCGCTTCAAACGGTGACAGACCGGGTCCTCGGACCTCGTATCGATAGGCCGTCGCGGGCCGCAAACCGCGGACGGTGACCTCGTGCAACGCAAGCGAGTCACGAGACTCCGTGACGACCTCACCCTCGCGCGATGCTGGTTGATTTGCAGCTCGGATCGGGACGAGACGCACCGTCACAGGGCCTGGCTCTTGCCGCTCGACCATCACGGTGAGCTCGCCCGTGCGCACGTCCATAAGCCACGGAGTCTTGCGCAACCCAGGGTGCGCGGCGGCGCTAGAGACGAGCGTGATCAGCGTGAGGGCTGAGACGAGCGGTAAAGATCTCACGAGCGATACGCGAGTAAAAACACAGAGTTTGCGATAGAGTGCGCGCGACCATGGGCCAAGAGATCACGCGCGCGAAGACCCAGCACTCTCGCACAGATGGGCCACGGCGCACACGTGTGACCGCACGCGACGCCTCGCTCGCCCAAGTGCGCGCTGCCCACGAGCGGCTCGATCGGGTCGCCGCACTCGCGCGTGATCCACTGCGATTTGTCAGAGAATTCTCAGAGATTCGCGACCGAGAGCTCGCTGTGCTGCTTTGCGCGCTCTTGGCTTTTGGCAACGTGACCACTATTGGCAACAAGCTCAGGGCGCTCTTTGCGCTGCTGGACGGTCATCCCGCGCACACCTCGGCGCTGGGCCGCGTGGTTCTGCGTGCGCGATTGCAAGGGTTTGTTCATCGCACGTTTACCGGCGAGGCCATCGCAGACCTGCTCACCGCGGCCCACGCGATGCAGTCTCGCGAGGGCTCGCTCTTTGGGCCTCTGCGTGCAGCGTATGACCGCGAAGGCGCGCTCCGGCCAGCGCTCGCGCAGTGGGTAGCGCGGTTGCGCACAGACGCGTTTGGCAGCGATCCATCACGCAGCGCAAAGCACTTGTTGCCCGACCCCATGGGACCGAGCGCGTGCAAGCGTCTGCTGCTTCTTTGCAGGTGGATCTCGCGCGAGGACGACGGCGTGGACCTGGGGATGGGCGTGTTGCCGACCGAGGCGCTGCTCGTTCCGCTCGATGTGCATGTGCATCGCGTGGGCTTGGCGCTGGGGCTTACCCATTGTGCGAGGCCCACTTGGGAGGCCGCCGAAGAGCTCACCGCGTCCCTTCGAGCCCTCGATCCGCGAGACCCGGTCCGCTACGATTTCGCCCTCTGCCACACCGAAATCGCGCTGCGATTGACCAAAATCTGAGCAACAGACAGCCTGCTAATCCATTAGCAGATCATTCGATTCGGCTGCGTCAGCTCTTCTCAAATCCCCGCAACATCGCGATCAGCTCATCACCGTAGCGATCCACGCGCACTTGGCCAAAGCCCGGGACCTCGAGCATCTCGCTCGCGTGGTGCGGCGCTAACTTGGCCAGGTCCGCGAGCACATGCCCCGGAAGCACCACCTGCGGGCTGACCCCACGCAGCTCGGCTTCGGCCGCCCGCCACGCGCTCAGGGCCTCTTCGCGAGCACGCCGCCGCGAGATCTCTCCGCTGGGAGATCTCACGATGGCAAACCAGTGACGTTCTTCTTCGGGGACATCCCCGTCGCGCTCTCCGTCGGCGATCGCGTCCACGAGCTCTTGCAACAGCGCGTCACTCACTTGGCTCGCGCTCGCAGCCCTGAAGCTCGCCACATCGCGCGGCCGCGAGCGTGTCACACGGATGAGCCCTTGCGAGCCCACGACCTGCCCCGGTGGCGTGTTGAGCCGTCGAGCCAACCGATCGCGCACAAGCCAGAGAGAGCGCAATACGGCCCGTCCATCGGGCGAGAGCTCACGCGTCCCTTTGAGCTCGGCGTACGGTGGCGCGCCGTCCCCCACTTCGCGCGCGCTCGCCAGCGCCCACGCGGTCTCAACGGCGACCTCGTCGAGCACGCCGAGCGCGTCGGCTTCGCGCTCAAGCTGCGAGGCCAGCGGACCGAGGTACGCCACATCGTTGATCACGTACTCGATGAGCTCGCGGTGCAGAGGCCGGCGACCCCAGTTGGCGCGCTGGTGCTCTTTGCTGAGCTTGAGCCCAAACCGCTCGCCCAAGAGCCCTGCGAGACCCGTGGCCGCGAGGCCCAAAAAGCGCGCATGAAGCGCAGTGTCCAGCGCATGCTCAAGAGCTACCCCTTCGGCCGCGAGCTTGCGTGCGTCAAAGCTCACGTCGTGCACGATGGGCACCGCGTTGGCGCCTCCCAACAGCGGAACGAGCGGCAACAACGACGGCATCGCCAGCGTATCCACCACGAAGACCTCGTCCGCAACCTCGTCCGCGTGGGCCTCGCAGAGGGTCACTAGACACACGCGCGGCTCGTACGCGTGCATCGAGTTAATCTCGGTGTCGAGCGCCACGCGCGGGCATTGCGCGAGTGAATCGACCACACGAACGAGCATCTCAAGACGATCGACAAGAATTGGGCGTGGCAAAACCGTGGCGTCGCAGCTAGCACACCTTCAAGATTGACCGCGAGTTCTTTGGGCCTATTTACGAGCAGTTCGCCAAAAATCCTGCGATTTAGGCCGTACCCTCAAGCAGCGCCAAGAGGTCTTCGCGGGTGAGCGCTTCGCCCAAAGCGCCCTCGTCCAGGGCTGCGCTCGCGAGAGCTCGCTTGCGGGACTGCAGCGCCAACAAGCGCTCCTCGACGCTGTCCTCGGTGACCATGCGGTAGAGCGTGACAGGCCGGGTCTGGCCCATGCGATGCGCGCGGTCGGCGGCCTGGTCTTCGGTCGCGGGATTCCACCAGGGGTCGAGCAAAAAGACGTGGTCCGCGGCGGTGAGATTGAGACCCGTGCCGCCTGCCTTGAGGCTGACCAAGAGCACCGGAGGGCCGTCGTCCGACTGAAAGCTCTGCACCACGGCTCCGCGGTCTCGCGTGCTCCCGTCCAACCGCGCAAACGCGATCCCCGCGCGAGCGAGCACGGGCTCGATGCGATCCAACAACGACGTCCACTGCGAAAAAACCAGGGCCTTGTGCCCTGCCCCTACGACGGTCTCGAGCTGCTCGACCAACACATCGAGCTTGGCCGAGCTCTCACGCTCGCCCTGCCCCGGCACCAAACTCGAGTGACAAGCGGCCTGTCGCAGCCGCAAGAGCGCCTCAAGCGCTGAGAGCACCGCGCCTCCTTCGCGCAGCGCTTTGACTGCGCTCGCCACCGTCGAAGCCCGCACCGCGTCGTACACCGCGCGCTCGCGATCACTCAGCGTGCAACGCAAGATCACGTCCGTCCGCGGAGGCAGCTCTTTGAGCACATCGCGCTTGTGTCGCCTCAGCACAAACGGACGCAGTCGCACCCGCAGTCTCGCGAGGGCGGTGCTGTCGCCTGACTCAATCGGCTTGGCAATTCGCTGATCAAACTCAGACCGTCCGCCGAGCAACCCAGGGCTAGCAAATCGCAACAAACTCCAGAGCTCATCCAGACGGTTCTCGACCGGCGTGCCCGAGAGCGCAAAGCGCGCGGTTGCCTTAAGACCAAACGCCGCGCGCGACGCCTGCGCGTCCGGGTTCTTGATGTTCTGCGCTTCGTCCAAGATGGCCACGTCCCACTGCACCGACTGCAGCTTCTCTGCATCCAATCGCAAGATCGCGTAGGTCGTCAGCGTGAGCTCAGCGCTCGCGTCCAACGCACGCGAATCACCGTGGTACACGCACACGCGCATTCCGGGCCTAAATCGCTGCGCTTCGCTCGCCCAGTTGTCCAACACCGAGCGCGGGCACACCACCAACGTGCGCCCCCGCATCGCCGCAAGACACTGCACTGTCTTGCCCAGGCCCATGTCATCCGCGAGGATCCCTCCGAGCTCATTTTGCGTGATAAATTGCAGCCAATTCACGCCATGACGCTGGTACTCTCGCAGATCACACACAAAGTTCTCGGGCAGCTTCGCCGTGGGGAGTTCGTCGAAGCGCTCAAACAACGGGCGCATGGATTCAAACGCCGGGGGCGCGGGCTGCTCAAGCGCTTCGGCCAGGGCGAGGACCGCGGGCGCGGCGACCTTCGAGGTCTCGCCGTCGGCGTCTTTGGCGGCGAGCAACTGCGCGAGAAGATGCCCATGTTGCGTGAGAAATTCCTGGGGCAATGGAGCAAATCCCCCGCCCTCGATCGCCACCACGTCGTGCCCAGACTCGTACGCCGCGAGCACCTGCGCCGCGCTCGCGTGCCGCGCGACCCCCTCGACCTCGTTGCCACTCTCGTCACGCAGTTGATGGCTGTCGTGCAGCACAAAGTCCATCTCGACCCGCGCACCGTCGACCCGCATCGTGGGCACGAGCTTGCGTGAGCTCAGCGATCGTTGATCTGACGAGCCTCCGACGCGCGCCTCGAAGCCACGCATTTTGGTTAAGAAAATCCCAGCATCTGCGCCCTCATAGGTCACCTTGCGCCCAGGGATAAGGCCGAGCTCGTCCCGTAGCGTGTGCGCGAGATCGACCTCACGCGCAGAGTCACGCACAGGGACATCTCCCTGTACATACACCATGCGTCCACCCTCGATGCGCGCGCGGGTCGGGTCGCCGTAGACCACCCACGGGACCACCGACAAGAGCCTCCGGCCGTGGTCCAACTCAAACAAAATCTGAGGAAAATCCTTGGTCCGTAGGGCAGGCAGCTTCGCGCTCCCGCGCTGCCAGACCACGTGAGGCTCGAGGGTCGGGAGCAGCTCGCTCACCATGATGGCGGTGTCTTTGCGTGCCACCCGCTCGCTCCATGGAAGCGCTCTCTGCGAGGGCCAAGACAAGGGCCGCAGGGTGCCCTCCGAGATGCACCAAGGGCCATCGTAGCGCACGGTGTCTTTGGGCAATCGCGCAGTTAAATTCCAGCCATCGCGAGACACATCGGCTCGCGCCTCGATCATCACGGTGTGCTCACTCGCGCGCACAGGAGCGCCCTCGCAGAGCAGCCCGCTCTTGCGGGCCAAGAGCTCACACATCGCCACGGCGCTGCGCAACGAAAGATCTCTCAACGGGCGCTGTGCGAGGCACTCTTCGAGCGCGCGGTCGTCGTCGTCGAGCGCGAGCACGGCCCCTTGAGCACGCGCAGCGCACTCTGAGAGCGTGTGAATCTCGTGAGATTCTCCTGACGGAAGCACAAGTGTCCGCACCAGCGAGAGCGTGCTCTCGCGCACCGTGAGCGTGTAGCGGAGCTCTGCTTGCGCGGCCTTGAGCGAGCCCACCGAGCCCTCTCCGCGAGCGCTGCGCTGCAGGGCGATCACCGAGGCCGCGACGTGGGCGCAGGGGTCGAGTTCCGAGCCGCAATCGCAGCTCCATTCGAGGGTCTCGAAATAGAGCGCCACCGTGGGTGGGACCTCATAGTGCGGCGCAGGCACCGCGAGGACACACTCGTCGTGGTCTTGTCGCGAGATCAAGACACCCGCCGCGAGACGCTCGCCCTCTTGGTACAAACGTACGTTGCAGCGGCGCTGGATCACGATCGCGAGCTTGGTGAGCGCGGGGTTCATGGGCGGTCCTTGTGCACTAAGACGGCGCGTTTGGTTAGCCCCGTCGCGCTGGTGAAGTGCGCATTGTGGTGGCATCGTTGTCGCCATGGAGTTGTTGTCCGTGAGCAGCCATGCACGTGGAGTCTTTGCGTTTGGCTCTCACGCAGAGGGAGTCTTCGCGGTGGGCGCGTACGCGAGCGGCGTAGTCGCGGTGGGTCAAATCGCGACGGGCTTTATCGCCGTGGGACAGCTCGCGCGAGGCTTCATCGCGATTGGCCAGGGTGCCATCGGTGTGATCGCGATCGGTCAAGGCGCAATGGGCATCACCAAGGCCACCGGGATGGTCGCGATGGGCGGCCAGGCGATGGGCATGCTCAAGATCTCGTTGTGGCGCAAGAAGCCTGAGCCACCGAAGACTCCCGATTGCGTTTCGCTAGGCGAAATTCAGAGCGGAAGCGTCACACAGGGCTGGGTCGCGGCGACCTACCGCGAGCGCGACGGCGAGGTCACGCTAGAGGTCGAAGGCGAGGCACTGCCCATGGCAGACCTCAAGCCCTTCTTCGACAAATTGCCCTCCATCGCAGACAACAGCGCGGTGTGCGTCGAGCTCACCCGCGAGCTGCGCTTTGTGAGCGAGAACGAAGGCTCCTTGCGCGATGTCCCCGAGCAACAAGTGCTGCTCAAGGCCAAGGACCTCTGGGTCGCTCCCGACGATCGCGAGCAGGTCTTCATCACAGCCCTGCGCGTCGTGGGCACCTTGACCGTCGCTGCGCTGGTCTGTGGCGTCGCGCTCTGGCCCGCGATGCAAGCGGTGATCGCCCTCCTCTGAGCCCACCCGGCGACGTCGCCGGATCCCCTAGCGAAGCGCGCACGCGGGCGCGCGCCCAATGTTGCGAATGCAGCACTCGACCGCGGCCCCCAGCTGCGAATCACAGCGCCCCGCGATGGCCTCGCTGCGCCCACTGCTGTTGCAGACGTACCCCGTCGTGCTGCACGCGTTGGCAGCGCGCACCTCGTTGGCGCACAGCCCCGTCGCGCTCGCGATCCGCGATTGCGTGTCACGGCAGCTGGCCGTCTCAGACGCTGACCGCTCAGGATCATTGGGGCAGCGGCGACCACACGGATCCGCACACCCCGCGATCCACAACAACACAGAAGCCACCAGGACCAATCGGTTCATAGACTCTGGTTATACCGCACCAAGCCAAGACGGCATCGCTCAGTGTGATGGGGGGGTGGCGATCCACGTGTCTGCAAGCCATTGGACTGGCCTCGCAGCCGCGCGAAGCGAGGCATCCAGAGCGCGCACCTGGGGGTCCATATCCAGCCGTGTCGCTGCATAGGCTCGCGTGTGCAAGAGCCAATTGCTCAGCTCGTAGTGATGCACAATGCCTGCAAATCTACGGTCAGAATGCGCATCAAAGACCGCGACGGCGTCGTCCAGGGACTTGCTCGCGAGCAACCCTACACAGAGGTCAAAGAGCAGCGCCCGCAGGTCTTCAAACGCCCGCTCTGGGTCGTGCGCGAGCCCGTCGAGCCAAAGCTCGAACTCATGGTGGGTCATCCCCTGCTCTTCGAACATGGCGAACAGGGCCTCGCGCAGCGCGCTTACGAAGTCACAGTCGACCTTCTTACACCAAAGCGAGCCAAGCAAAAAGAGGTCGTAAGCGCTGGCGATACACTCGCCCATGAGCATCGATTCACCAGTAAAATCACCGAGCAACGCGCGCTGCGCGAGATAGTGCCACGCGACGTGTGTCACGACGTCCGCCGGGATGTTGCGTGAGGCGAGGGCGTCGCTGTTGCCCTCGCTCCCGTGCCAGTACGTGAGGTTAAGAAAGAGCACACGGGACCACTCGGCGTGGACGCTCGCCTCGGGCGCCACACGAAACGTGAGCCCGGCCTCACGTACCGTCTCTCGCAGCGCGACAAAGTGCTCGACGGACTCAAACACGTGCTCGTCGTCGATGCGCAGCGCGTCCAGCGTAAGCTGGTAAAATCCACGGGGTCTCATCGCGTGCACCGTACACACTTTCGTCTGCGAAGAGCGCGGTCTCCGGTAGCGCTCTACTCGTCGATGGCTTCTGCGTTCACGACGATGTCTACGCCGCTCCCGCGCGCGACGCGGGTCCCGCTCGCCGGAGACTGCCGAAGGATCCTCCCCGGCGCGATGTCTGTGTCATAGCCCCGGCGCTGATTGCGCAGGATTAAACCGGCCAGATCAAGCCGCGCGCGCGCTTCGCCCACGTGCAAGCGAACTACGCTAGGCACCGCGATCAGCTCGCCCGATGCGCCTGCCGTGCCCGCGTCGCTAGCGATCACTCCTGCGTCCACGCGCTCTGCGATGGGCGCCAGGGGCACGTTGGGGCCGCTCGAGAGCACGACCACCAGCTCACTCTGTGGAGAGACTTCGCTCGCGGCCATGGGCGCTTGTCCCGCGACGGTCCCCGCGGCAAACGTCGACGCCTCGCGCCCCTCACGCACGACCAAACGCAGGCCCAACGAGGCTGCGACCGAGTGCACGTTCTCAAGCGCTACGCCGCGAAGTTCGGGCACTCGAACGCGCGCAACCGCTGCGCCGGGTGCAACTGGTGCAGGCGAGCTCGCCGCGATTGCAAACGCGGGGGATGGGGCCTGCAAGAACACGGGTCTTAGCTTCTGCAGCGCGGTGACAGTGCCCACGCTGGTCGCTGCCGCGATGACCACAGTGAGCAACACGTTGCCTCCACGGCTGGGCGTCTTCACGGTGTCCGTCGCGCTGTTTGCGACCGCGCGCTTGCGCGCTTTGGGCAGGCCTGGAACGTCAAATTCTTCGTCGTCCATGGAGTCATCCTCGTCAGTGGGCCCCTTGTATACTACTGTTGCGATGTGCACTCGGTCGCATTCAGAACGCAGCGAATCTCAACACCGAGGTGCTTGTTAGGGACACGCGAGGGGAGATAACTTTCGGCATCCCACTTGCACACTGCCCCGTGGTGTTTAGGTTCGATTCCGGCTCACCGAGCTCCCCTTGGTGTGCCGCTTCCCCAAAGTGGTCGGGTGATCGCGAGACGCTCTGCCGTCTCTCAAGCGCGCTGTGACAACGGCGATTCGTTAGCGTTTTTGCAACACGAATCACCCATCTCACGGTGCCCTTGAGAGCGCTCAGTTACCGCGCGTCCTCCACAAATATTTCACACACACTGGGCATCTCTGCAGGGCTACCGTCTGGCCGCGCTGCACCGGTACCCACTCTCAGCGAGACCCACACTGATGAAACTCGATCGCCTCACGACCAAGTCCCGCGACGCGCTCAACGACGCACAGTCCGACGCATCTCGCCGCGGAAACCCTGAAATTCAACCCGAACATTTGCTCCGCGCCCTGGCCGCGCAAGACGGCGGCGTGGTCCCCGCGCTCGTACAAAAAGCCGGGATTGACAACGGCGCGGTGCTCGCCGAGGCCGACAAGCTCATCGCGTCGCTCGCTCGCGTCCAAGGCGGCAGCGAGCCCGTCTTGGGCCGCCGCATGCGTGACGTCATGAACAAGGCCGAAGACGAAGCCAAAGCGCTCAAGGACGACTACACGTCTGTCGAGCACTTCTTGCTCGCGATGCCCGAAGACCGCGAGGTAGGCCCAGCGCTCAAAAAGCTGGGTCTCGACCGCGCCAAAATCACCGCGGCGCTCAAAGAAGTCCGTGGCTCTCAGAAGGTCACGACCCAAGACCCCGAGGCGCGTTTTCAGGCGCTCGAGAAGTACTCACGGGACCTCACCGACCTCGCGCGCAAGGGCAAGCTCGACCCTGTGATTGGTCGCGACGACGAGATCCGCCGCGTGATGCAGGTGCTCTCGCGCCGCACCAAGAACAACCCGGTGCTCATCGGCGAGCCAGGCGTGGGAAAGACCGCGATTGTCGAGGGAATCGCCCTACGGATCTCACGCGGAGACGTCCCTGAGTCTCTCAAAAACAAGCGCCTCGCCTCGCTCGACATGGGCTCGCTTGTCGCGGGGGCCAAGTTTCGCGGCGAGTTCGAAGAGCGGCTCAAGGCCGTGCTTGAAGAGGTCGAAAAATCCGGCGATGTGATCTTGTTCATCGACGAGCTGCACACCCTCGTGGGCGCGGGCAAGGGCGACGGCGCCATGGACGCGGCGAACCTGCTCAAGCCCGCCCTCGCGCGTGGAGAGCTTCGCTGCATCGGCGCGACGACCATCGACGAGCACCGCAAGCACATCGAGAAAGACGCCGCGCTCGAGCGACGCTTTCAGACCGTGCAAGTGGGCCAGCCCACGGTCGAAGACACCATCGCGATCTTGCGTGGACTCAAAGAGCGCTACGAGGTTCATCACGGAATTCGCATCCAAGATGCCGCCCTCGTCGCCGCCGCGACGCTCTCGGACCGATACATTACGGAGCGCTTTTTGCCTGACAAAGCGATCGATCTGGTTGACGAAGCCGCGTCTAAGCTCCGCATGGAGATTGACTCGATGCCCATCGAGATTGACACGGTCGTGCGCAAGACGACCCAGCTTGAGATTGAGAAGCAGGCCCTTCAAAAAGAAGACGACCGGGCGTCTCAAGCGCGTCTACGCGAGGTGAGCGAAGAGCTCGCGAATTTGCGCAATGAAGCAGACGCGATGAAGGCGCAATGGCTCCGAGAGAAAGAGCTCATCGCGGGGGTACGCGCTGTGCGCGAGAAGCTTGAGAAGGCTCGCGCGGACGAAGAGCGCTACACACGCGGCGGGGACCTAGGAAAAGCGGCCGAGGTGAAATACGGGACACTTCCCGAGCTGCAACGACAGTTGACCGTGGCGCAAGAAGAGATCCAGAAGACTCACGCGAGCGGAAAGAGCTTTCTCAAAGAAGAGGTTACGCCAGAGACCATCGCTGAGATTGTGGGCAAATGGACTGGGATTCCGGTCACGAAGATGCTCGAGAGCGAGCAGAAAAAACTGCTGCGTATGGAGAGCGTTCTTGCGAGTCGTGTGGTGGGACAGCGCGAGGCGGTGGTCGCTGTGGCCAACGCCGTGCGTCGCTCACGCGCGGGGCTCGGCGATGAGCATCGACCCATTGGCTCGTTCTTGTTCTTGGGTCCTACGGGCGTCGGAAAGACTGAGCTCGCGCGGGCGCTGGCAGAGTTTCTCTTCGACGACGAGCGCAACATCGTGCGCATGGACATGAGCGAATACATGGAAAAACACTCGGTCGCGCGCTTGATCGGGGCGCCCCCGGGGTATGTCGGCTTCGACGAAGGCGGCCAGCTCACCGAGGCCGTTCGTCGCCGACCCTACTCGGTCGTGCTCTTTGACGAGGTCGAGAAAGCCCACCCTGACGTGTGGAACGTCTTGCTCCAGGTGCTCGACGACGGTCGCCTCACCGATGGCCAAGGCCGCATCATCGATTTCAAGAACACCGTGCTCATTCTCACCAGCAACATCGGGAGCCAGCACATCATGTCCGCGGTCGACGAAGACGCGATGCGCAAGTCCGTCCTCGATGACCTTCAGCGTGCATTTCGCCCCGAATTTCTCAATCGCCTCGATGAAAAAATCATCTTTCATCGCCTCGAAAAACGCGACCTCCGCGCCATCGTGGACATCCAGCTCGCGCGCTTCGCCAAGCGCCTCGAGCGTCGCGAGCTCCATATCGTCCTCGACGACAGCGCCAAGGACTTTCTCGGCGAGGTCGGTTGGGATCCCGCGTACGGCGCACGCCCACTCAAGCGCGCCATCCAGCAAGAGCTCGAGAACCCCCTGGCACAGAGGCTCCTCGCGGGCGAATTTGCACCCGGAGAGACCATCGGCGTCTCACGTCAGCCAGGCTACGAAGAGCTCACGTTTTCGCACAAGCAGCTCAACTAACGCGCTGATCACTCAAACGCGATGAGCACAGCGTTGGCCTCGACCGTGGCCCCGGCGCTCACCGCGACGCGAGAGACCCGTCCCCCTTTTTTGGCGCGGACGTCGTTCTCCATTTTCATGGCCTCGACGACGGCAACGGACTGACCTGGGCCGACCTCGTCACCGACTTCTACGAGCATTTTTACAATGCGTCCGGGCATGGGCGAGCGCACATCGCGCTCACGCCCTCCCCCGCTCGCGCCCGTCGCCTTCGCGGCCGCACGCAGCCGCTCGCTCTCGACCTTGACGTACGTGCGTTGGCCAGCGCCTACGACACCGAGCACAGGCGGCGAGCCCTCGAGCGTGAGATCAAAGACGGCGCCGTCGACATGAACGCAGAGCTCACGCTGCGCAAACGACTGGGATTCTACCTGGACAGGCTTGCCATCGACCGTGGCGTTGACTGACCCATCGGGGCGCGTCGTGAGTTCGACCACGCGTTCGCGCCCTGCCACGTCTACAAAGTACTTCATCGCTCGTTGCGCAGGACCATACACCGAGCGCGGGCAAAGTTTCGATGCACTCGTTGCGCGAACAAACCTGCACGCCGTGCGTTGACAGACTAAGGTTTAGTCACAGTGAAGCTCACCACGACGCCCACGCCCGGTCGCATCGCGCGGCTACAAAGTTACTTTCGCACCCGCGTCGATCCCATGACGAGCTTGTTTCTCGTCTTGCCCCTGTTTGCGATCTACCAGACGGGCACGCTCCTCATGATGGATTGCGCCAACGGCCAGTGCCAGTGGAACGCAAACGGCGTGGATTTTCTCACAGGAAACCTCCTCGCCCTCACCGGCGGCTCTCGCCTCGCATACGGAGTAATCGCGCTCTCCGCCGCCCTCGCCCTCGCCGCCGCGTCGCTCTGGGCTCGTAGGCACGCCAAGCTGTCACCCAAGCTCTTTGTCCCCGTGCTCGTCGAGAGCGCCGTCTGGGCCTCGATCGTGGGGCCCCTCTCGATCGTGCTCTCGCACGCGATCGGCTTGGGCCGCACCGGTGGCTCGTGGGTCGGTGACATCATCGCGTCGTGTGGCGCGGGGCTCCACGAAGAGCTGGTATTTCGCGCGGGAATCTTCGCGGGCCTCACCGCCCTCTTGCTGCGCTTCAAGGTCCGCAAGGTCTTCGCGGTGCTCGCCGCTCTCGCCGTGTCCTCGGTGCTGTTTTCACTCGTGCACCACGTGGGCCCGTTGGGCGAGCCCTTCACCGTGCAAGCGTTTGTGTTTCGCGTGTTTATGGGCGCGCTCTTCGCGGGGATCTACCGCGTCCGCGGCTTCGCCATCGCCGCATGGACCCACTGCGTCTACGACATCTGGGTCTTCACTGGGCAGCGATTGCACTGGTAATTGCCAGATAGAGCACGCCCGCTTCGTACACCGCGGGGTAGACCGCCGACGCTCCGGTACGCGCCGCCGCGATGCGCGCGAGGGCCATCGCGAAGGGCTCATCCGCTGGCAAATGGGGCCGCCTCAGGGCTCCCAGCCCCGGCTCAGTCCGTGTGCCCTCACGCACCGAGCGCGCCAACGCTGCGCACGTGGGCGGGAGCTCTTCGTTGGCCCACGCCCACAACAGCGTCTCACTCTCGCGCGCCCAGCTCCCCAGCACCTGCGCCTCGTACGTGCGCCACGGGAGCACGCCCTTCTTGAGCGACAGCTGCGTCGTGCGCGCGTCGTACTCCCAGTCATCGTGACCCTGCGCCTGCGCCGCGAGGGCTCTTTGCCCAGCATCCATGCGCTCTGCAGCCTCCAAGCCCTGCGCATAGAGCGCCTCGGTGTAGACCCGCGTCGGCAGGTGTCGCCCGTCAATCGCGCACACAAGACACGACACCCCGCGCGTGTCCCACGCCTCGACGTGGGCGTACTCGTCCCCCGTGCGCTCGACCCTCACCCTCGCGAGGGTCACCGGACGCGCACAGACCTGCTCTGCAAGCTCCGCAATGGCCTCGTCCAGGGCAGCGCGCACGTCACCAGGGTCTAATCCCATCGCAGCCCGCGCGAGGCCCTCTTCGCTGCCCTCGCTCACAAGACTCGCGGCAAAGGGTCTGTCCTCGCGGAGGGCAAGGGAGAGCTCAACCGCGGTCCAGCCCGGCGTCGCGATCACGGTGAGTGCGTCGATGAGCTCAAGCGACAGCGCGGTAGAGGCGTCCATAGGGATGGCTAGCTAGCACGGTCCCCGGGCCACGCCCATGGCCATTGCGCGCGCAAAAACTACCGGGCTTTTCGCGGCCCAGATCTCTTCGCGCTTGGCCCTAAGGCAGCTATACCCTCTTGCACTATGAAGCCATTTTCAATGAGAACCCTTGTGTGTCTAGGGCTTGCCTCCGCGGGCATCGCGGGATGTGCCCCTGCCGACGTAGCAGGCAACTACACGGGCGCGCTTACCAACGGCAGCAACGACTGCAATCTCAGCAATTTTACGCCTGGAGACACGTCCTCGGGGATCACGCTCAACGTCACACAGAGCGGTGCCAATGTGTCCGCCGAGGTCACTGGCCTCGCGGCCCTCGCGCTCGCTGCGTTTACCGGAAACAACATGCCCTTCGTGGGAAGTGTCTCGGGGACCGGCTTCTTTGTCTCGCGCCGCGGCACCAACGCCATGTCCCGCGGAACGTGCGCGTACACCACCGCGATTGACGTCTCTGCGCAGCTCAACGGCAACACCCTGGCAGGCACCGTGCAGTACTTCTACCAGACCAATAACGCCGCGGATTGCCGCGAGCTCAGCACCTGCCGCACCACGCAAAACATCGCGTTCGTCCGCCCGCCTCGATAGCACAACAGCGCGCGCTGCAGGCTGCCTAGGCTCTACCCGGCGACG
>JAUXYJ010000004.1 GCA_030694465.1 Deltaproteobacteria bacterium
GCCCCGAGGTCTCCAGCCGCGGAGTAGTGATACTCGATCAGGCCACTGTCTCGGTTGTTGAGCGAGATCATGTGACCCAACGAGTCGTAGGTCGCCGTCGTGGGGTTGTTGTTGGCGTCCAGCACCTGCGCCAGGCGTCCCTGGACGTCGTAGCTGTACCTTGTCCGCAAGGTCGTCGGCACGCCCGCGACGGTGTTGTAGTGACGCATCTCGACGACCGCGCCGTTGGCACGGGCGTAGGTGTCACTGTGACGCAGCATGGGGTCGGTCAGCCGCGTCCTGAGCCTCAGGGCGGTCTCTCCAGGGATCGCCTCGACGGTGTAGTCAGTGAGCACCTGGGTGCCGTCGGGTGCCCGTGCGATGCGTGCACGACCGAACCCGTCGTAGGTGGTCTCGGAGTGCGGATCCGACAGCGTGCGCACCAGCGGGACGAGGTGCGTGGGGTCAGCGTTGGCGTCAAAGCCACCGCGCCACTCGCGCCAAGGACGACCGAGGGCGTCGTACGCGATGGGTCCTGAGATCACCCAACCAGGGGTGGTCGTTGTCCCGCTACCAGCCTCGAGCTCGCTGGTCTTCTTCGTCTGGATCACCCGCAGGGTCCTGTCGATAAACGTGACCGTGTCGATCGTGGTGGTCCGACCCACATCCTTGTGTCGTGTGACCGCCCACGCCCGCGGAAACCCGGTCACGCCCGGCGCGAGCTGGTACTCGTACGAGATCGTGGGCGTACTCGTGAGAGGATTGTCGTTGGGGCCAAACACCGCAGTCGCTCGGCCGTACCCATCAAAGTGATAGTACACATGGTGGCCATTGCTGTCGGTTGAGTGGTTCACCGCGCCAAATCGCGCGTCGTACTCCGCTGACGAGCTCAGCCCAAAGCTGTCGCTGATGTTTGTGCGATGGGTAAAGCTGGCGTCGTAGCCATAGGTCAAGACAAACCCTGATGGATCCGTGACTGTCGCGACGTTGCCATAGCTGTCGTAGGTAAACGTCGTGGTCACCGCGCGGTTGGCATGCACTGATGGAGGCGTAGTGAGTGCCACCTCTGGATCGATCCCGCCTGTGAGGCGATCGGTCATGGCCGTGAGCTGCCCCGAGGCCCCGAAGCTCGCTTCACGACGCCGCAACAAGGCCCCGCCGTGATCCCGGAGCTCAACGACCTGAGGCCTCTGGATGTTGAAGGGTGCCGAGGCGACAAAGTACCCCACGATGTTCGCGTGGAGGTCGTCGCTGTCACCTGGCTCACCACGGTCCACGATCGACTGCAGCCTGCCTGTGCCGTCGTAAAACTGCTCGGTCTCGGTGGTGAGCGACGGCGTAGTCACATTGGGCGTGACGCCATCATAGATAAACTGGCGCTGGATCTTGGTGCGTACGTGGGTGACGCCCGGCGGCATGCCTACTGTGCTTGCTTCGTAGACAGTCTGGCTGGCTGTGGTGCGTCGCCCCAAACTGTCGCGCACGGAGGCCGCCGAGACGGTGCCGCGCAGCAAGTAGCTCTGGTTGTTATAAAACGTGTCGCTACACGTGAGCTGCGTGTCGCAGACCGTGACGCGCGAGAACCCATAATCTTGGCGCTCAATGCGGTCGTAGAAGCCTCCGCCATACGAGAAGTTGGTGATGTACTCGGGGTTGGGTCCCTCAGGGGTCTCTTGGCTGGTCGCGGGTGACCGAACGCGGCTAAGAACGTAGCGTGCGCCGGGCATGTCAATCCGCTCGGCACCGACGGTCTCGACGCGGTTGCCGACAAGCTCGTACTCAAGGTCGACGCGCGCGCCAAACGGCCCCGTGACGCGACGGAGCAAGTTCGCCCCGCCTGTGCGGTTGATACGCGCAAAGATGCGGTTGCTCGATGGATTGACGAGGCCGTTGGTGTTCGGGGTCATCACGTGATCGACGAGACCATCGCCGTTGATGTCCTCAAGGCTGATCCGTCCGGCATGCGATTGAGCGCCGAAGTTGCCCCCTGCGCTCGGCACAAGGCTCAGGTCCCAGAAGGGCAGGATAGGAATTTGAATCACCCCGCCCGCGGTGGCTTTGACCCCCGAGCTCCATGAAAAACTGAGCGCGTCGTCCGTGGCTGAGACCGAGTGACCGGTGGTGTTCCAGCTGGGCGCGTTCCAGTCCTGGGCAGGACCAAAGTGCGAGCCAAGGTTAAAGCGCACGCGAAGTCGACCGTCGCGCAGGACAGGGTTTCGGGCCCACACACGATCGGGGAGCCCGTCGCCGTTCATGTCGATAAAGCGCGTCTGTCCGTAGCTGTAGTTCCACGAGGCGCCGCCTCCCGAACCCAGGTAGCCAAACTCGCTGCTGATCGAGTGCGACGTCGTGACGTTGATCGCGTCAAACTCGGCCTCTTCGGGATCGTCCTTGCCAACCCCGTCTGTGAAAATCAGCGGCATTTCAGGACTAAACCGAGTCCCCAGGTTGTAGCGCACCTTCATCGTGTCGCCGTCGGCTGTGAGCTGGTCTGGCAGCCCGTCTCCGTTCACGTCGACCCAGTCAATCACGTCACCCGTGCGCCCGTCCGTGACGCCAAACGAGGGCATATAGCCGAGAAAGTTGAGGTCTTTGCTCATGCGACCGCTGAGCGCGCCAGTCTCCTTGAGAGCCCTCCGCACAGCGCCTGCCGCAGACCCAATCGAGAAGCTGTGGCGGAGGCCAAAATCTACGCTTCGACGCACGACGTCGGCCATGCCTGGCATGCTGCGATCCGGCGTCAGCGTGGTGTGCGTGGCGCCTGGTGCGCGGGGCAGCTGGAGCCGCACGATCCCGTTGGATTGGACCGAATCTGGTCGGCGATCTCCGTTGACATCAAAAAAATCAAGAGTCGTTGTGCTTTGCCCATAGTTAGGGCCAAAGCCAACGCCCATCAGTGTGATGTTAAAACCACCCGTGGGTCCGTTGGACGACCGCAGCGAAGCGCCCTCCGATGCGGATGTGGTCCAGTCGCCGTCGGGCACCGCCCGACGGGTCGGTCCAGAGCCCTCGATGCGGAACCCTCCCCGACGGGACGGGATCAGGCTCCAATGATTGACCGCAGAGACGCGCCCCGAACCGACCCACTGGGCTTCTTCGGCTGAACCCTCCACGAGGGTCACACCCGCGGGCACGCCATAGTGACCGCGTGTTGCGGTGGACTCAATCGACGCATCGAGGGGCAAACGCTGCGGTGCCATCCCGACAAACACGGGCGAGCGACGCGAGGCGATGGGCTCGCCCGAGAGCCCCCCAGGCGTGTCGATCATGGGCGCAGTCGCGGTCCACATCGGATCGATCAAGTTGCGCTCGATCAGCCCGGCGACGTCCGCACGCCACTCGCCCACACCCCAACGACGGTACCAGCCCATCGTAAGATCAACCCGTCGGTGGTGGATCGGGAAGGGCCCCGCCCCCGGAAACGGTGCGGGACGAGTCGAAGGGCTGTCAGAGACACTTACCGCGAGCATCGGCCGCGTTTGCTGCACAATACTCAGAGGCACCCACTGGGTCGGATCAGGACCCAGCGGCGTTGGGTTTTGCCAGCGACAGCCGGGCGAGCCGTCCATGCCCTGCCCTGCCGGTGTGCCGCAATCGGTCAGCAACGGGCAGACCTGCGTGCCCGACGCGTCGCGCCCGCACCACTTGGTGTAGTGAATCAACGGCTCCCAACGGACCAGCGCGGGGTCGAGCTTGTCACTGGGCAACGCGACCGAGAAGAAGAACTGATCGCCTTGGAAGGTCTCAAAGTCGACCACCGAAGGCCCTGGTCCCCCTCCCGCAGGAATGGTCACAGACGCTGTCACTGGCAGCAGCTGCACTGTCAAGCTCATGAGCGCCGCGTCGATCTCGGCAGGCGTCATGACCGGTGGTGGCGCGGCATCCGCCGAGGCGTCGGCAGCCCCAGCATCGTAGGGTGGTGACGAATCGGCCTCTGGAGGCAAGCCAGTCGACGTGCGAACCACGCGACGTACCCAAATCCTCACGTTTACAGTGTCCCCAGTCGACAGGATCACTGGCGCGCTGTCGATCGATACCACTCCTCGGCGTATCGAGGTCCAGCCGGTGAGGTCTCGGTCGGCGACGCGAAAGTCCTCGCTTCGGTCGAAGTAGGTCCCTACCGAGACGCTCTCTTCGCTCGCAGGCCAAGGGCAACCAAGCTCTTGATCTGTGCACTGGTCGGTCTGCTCTACCGCCGTGTAGGTGATCCGCGGCGACCAGTTCACACGGTCGCCCTGCGCTGTTGCGGTCCCTGTCGCCCCTGGGCGAACGACAAAGTACAACCGGTCATCGCGGTTCAGATTGTTGAGGTCGAGCCCGGTACCGCAGCCCCCCGGCGCGGGCGTGCAAGGTGGGTCCGTCGGCAAAATCGTCTTCGACCAAATGGGCATCTGGACCGTGTTAGATCCCAGCGGGCCCGAGACTCGATAGATCTCAACGTGGACGCCATCACCCTGCGTGTCCGGATGGTCAATCGCGCCGGTGATCCGCACCGAACCTGGACGGATCACCCGCCACGCGACGAGCGGCGCGGTCAGCGCATTGCTCTGCGTGATGGCTTCAGCAAGCGCATCACTCGGGATTTCCACCGAGGGCGCCTGCACCACCACACCACCGATCGTGTAGTCCGGCGTGGGCCCCACAGCCCCCACTCCAAAGCTCGTCCGGTTGTAGGGTGTGGGGTTCTCGTAGACTCTGAGCACATTGGCCGAGACGCCAGAGACAGTCTCTCGGTGCGGACCCGTCACGAGGTCGACAAAGCCGTCGCCGTTGACGTCGGCAAGTGTACGTACCGTGCGGCTAAACCCAAACGCGCCGTCGACACCCCCTGCACCCATGTCAAAAAGCTGAAGTCCAATATTCAGCTGACCACTAGAGCTCTCATTCTCGCCAAGCAGTGTGTGCCCAATCGCAGACAGTGACCCAACAAAGCGATTCGCTGGGAGCGCACCACGCACTTGGGGCAAGAGCGTGAAGCTGAGCAAATCTGGCAGCCCATCCCCGTTAACGTCGAGTCGCTCAGATTCGGCACGACTGTTGGTGTATGAGCCTCCAAATCCAGCCCCCACGTTGATGATGTGAGCTGTGTCACCCACGCCAACATGCAGATTGGTTCCGACGCCCCGCGAATACCCCGCGCGCGGAGTCGAGGGCATGTGCGCATACAGCTCGGGCTGGGAGAATCCTACGCGCCCGCCAAACCGCGCAGCCTGTCCGTAGTCAAACGTGTGCGTGTAAAGATCCGCAGTCCCCTCGGCGCCTGCGACCACCACGCTCTGAAGCAGCGACTTGCCAAAATCCCCGATCGTATAAACCAGCGTGTACCGACGGATCCGAGTCCCGGGTCCGACGCCGTCGACCTGGATCGAGGCGAGGCGCCCCGAGGTCTGCTCTAAAAAGCCTAGGCGCCCCGAGGTCTGGACATCCGTCCGCCCCGACTCGGTCACGAAATGAACAAAGTACCGCCCGCCCAAGGAAGGCACGGTAGCGTCAAAACTTGGGTATTTGACCGTGTATTCGATCTCACGCAGCCGCTGCTCGACAACCCGAGTTGTGTACCTCGTGTCGATGACAGTTCGCGTGACATCATAGTGGTAGACAACCGCGTTGTTGTTCTCGTCTCGCGACTCTTCGAGCATCCAGCGGCCAGTCGGCTGACCTGCACCTTCTGAGAGCCGCCCGGTGTCTTCGACGCCCATCGCGACCAACGCAGGGCGGCGACCATAAACAAAGCGGCCTCCGTCTCGGGTGCGTACATCCCACCAATAGTCGGACTTGCTCGCGCCATGGCGATAGATCAGATCCAAGGCGCTCTCGACGCGCCGCGCGTAGCGCCGCGGGTTGGCACCTGGGGGATCGACGGCCACGAGCTGCGCGCCATCGAGCAGGTAGGTCTCTTCGCTAGAAGGCGTGTACTCAGGCACGCCGTTGCGCGTGTCCACCTCGACGCGTGAGACCCCAAGGTCCCAGCCCACACCCAGCCAGCCGTTGCCTCGCGCGCTGTCGTATGCGAGCCCGACGGAGGGCTGCAGGCCTTGACGTCCAGGCGGCACCAGCACGGGCAGCGCCACGTTTGCGCTGCCGCTCGCGTTGGCAGTGGGCGCAGCGATAAACTGTACGCCTGCCGCGGGGTTGGCCGCCTGCAAGCCTTGGATGGTGTTGGCATCAAACGCGGTGGACTGGGGGCTGTCGGGCGAGGTGATGGTCGCCGTGATGTAGTCCGTAAAATGATTGGTCGCAGCAGCGAGCCTATCGGCGCTGCCGCTGGCCACGCGAGAGACCTCGCGCCATTGCCGCGCGCCCACATCGTAGAAGAAGGTCTTTGCGTCTGCCGCAGTCGACCCTGGGCTCAACCGCGCTTGAGCAAAGGGAAGGCTCAATCGGATGGGCTTCGCAAAGCGCAGACCGTCCGGTCCAAACCGATAGGCTCGGCCCTCGGGGCTCGTGTTGACCATCCCGCGATTGAGTGCGGGTACCTGCGCTGCAGCGAGCGGCCGCAGGGTGATCCGTGTGTCGCGCGCGACTGCCCCAGCCGGGATCTCGACCACGGCATCTCCGAGAGTGAGCGTGCTGGCGGTATGGGCACGCGCCCAACCCGAAAACGGCGCTCCGAGGTCTTCGCGAGGCGCATCGACGTGAGGGGGCTCACGAGGCACACAACGCCCCAGAACAAAGCGCTGTCGCTCGGTGGTGCCGTCGGCAAAACGGGCTTCGACCCAGTGCTCACTGGGTGCCTGTGGGTTGGCCTGCAACAGCAACCCAAACGAGCCGTCGGCGTTGCTCTGCGCCATGGCCTGTCGACCGTCCAGCCAAAGCTCTGTGTCAGCCGCAGCAGGGCGCCCTTCGGCCCCGACGGCAAACCCACGAATGTAGGCCTCGCGATCGACACACTCGCCATGCGCAGGCCACGTCAGGGCAAGTCGTGCGCGAGAAGTGCGCGGGACGCTCTCGGCGAGGACTGCGACCTCGGCGATTGCGAGCCCCTCATGCTCGCGCCGCGGCAGCATGGTGATTCGTAGGTCCGAGGCCTCGATCGCCGGAGAGATCGTGAGCGACTCGGACCGACCCACCTGTGAATTCGCGGGGACATCCAGCGCGCGCCGCATCCGGGCGAGTCCATCACTGGAAGTCCAAGAGAGCTCTACGTGTCCGACGCCAGTGCCGCGCGTCAAGACGTCGAGCGCACGCACGTGGACACGCTCACGCCAGCTCCAGGTCGCCTCGCGGCCTGCGGCGTCGGTCTCTGCGCCCGTGACTGCAGTCGAAGGCTCTCCGTCGGTCCAGCGGCCAAAGGCTCCCCCATGGGCTTCGAGAGGCGCGGCGAGAGGCTCGGGCGACGCAGGCGCTGCGCGCAAGGCGACAATGCGAACCGACGCGACGCTGTACCCCGTGGGGTCAGTCGCGTCCCTTGGCTCAAACCGCACGGTGTTGACACCTTGGGTGAGCCACCACGGCGAGATCTCTTCGACCTGCGTGCCTCCAGTGGCGGTGCGTGAGGAGTGAAACCCGCCTTGCTCGCTTCCGTCGTTGATTCTGCGGCGGACCGCGCTCCAGTGCGAGCCGTCGGTCAGCTCGTAGACAAGCCACGCGCGCGCCCACTGAGTGGGTTCACTCTGGACTCTGACGGAAAACACGCCCGCTCGCGCATCCCGAGCACGATCGGGCGCTGAGATCCGCGAGCGTTCGGGGGTCGCTGCCAAGGTCTGCGAATCCGCGAGCACCTCACCGCTCAACAAGCGATCTTCGGTCGACCACTGGCCTCGGCGAACCACTGACGACGGCTCCTGGCTCGGGGTGGCGCCACGGGTCGTGGTCCCTTGGGGCGGTCTTGGCGGAATCGGCGGTGCTTGCCGTCCACGCGCAACATCCGCCGGCGCGTCTTGTGTGCCCGCGTCTGCTACAGCCGGGAGATCCCCTGTCGATGCGCCCGCACATCCACCCAGCAGACCAAGCATGGCGAGCGTGTGAACCAAGCTCTTTGCAACACTCGGCGCTCGTCGAGAGGCCAAACCCACGCGCGTGCCCACCGTCGTTCCCAAAACAATACCCCAGCTCTGCATGACACCCACCGCTTCCGCAATCTTCGTAGTTCGCACTGCAGTCTAGAAGAAATCCTCTTCTAAACTCCCACACGCACTCAGACGTGACTGTTTAGCTCAATGCACTGCGTGCATTTGCCTGGACAAAACCAGGGAAATCTCTCTGCTGAAAGAACGCGATCCGGCCCTGGATGAACATGTGCTCGAAGGAGATTTTGTGGGCCTCTGCGGTGTGCACAGCGGTGAGATTGGTCGCGTAGGATTCGGCGCCGCGAGCGGATCGAGCAGGCCCGCATCGCGCTCGGCTCATCGCGTGGGCGCGAAGCGTTCGCTCTGAGAAATTGTTGGTGCCTTCGGCCTTTGGGTCGGTGATGAAGTACACAAACTCGCGTCGTCTACGGAGCAAGCGGCCTTGAAGTCGCTTGATATCCGGATGCACACCCAGCGTAGGGTCTCGGCCAAGACGCAGAAGTCCCTGTGAAATCGCTTGCGCATTGGCTTTTGATGTCTCGACGTTGGCCTGGCTTCGTACCGCCCTGCAATACAATCGCTGCAATCCGACGTGCAT
>JAUXYJ010000028.1 GCA_030694465.1 Deltaproteobacteria bacterium
TGCATCGAGCGCTCCGGTGCCGTTCTCGAGCACGTCGAAGATCCCGTCGCCGTCGCTGTCGAGGTCGAGGTGGTTCGGGATCCCGTCGCCGTCGAGGTCCACGCGGTCGTCCACGCCGTCCATGTTCGCGTCGACAAACCCTGCAAAATCTCTGTCCAAATAGTCGAAGATGCCGTCACCGTCCGTGTCACGCGAGGGGTCACGTCCGTTGCCCTCAATGATGTCCGGGATGCCGTCGTTGTCGCTGTCAGCGTCCGTGATGTCGGGCACACCGTCGCCATCGCTGTCGAGCATCCCGACAGTGATCGTCCAGCGCTGCGTCGTGACGCCGCCGTCACCATCGCTGACTTCGATCTCAGCGACAAAGGGCTGCCCCATTTGCGCGGCTGTGGGTGTCCAAGAGACCGTCCCGTTGGCCGCGATGGTCATGCCCGGAGGCCCCGAGACCAAGCGAAAGGTCAGCGGATCGCGCACGCCCGCGGGGTCCGTCACCGCTGGCGAATAGCTATACGCGACCAGCGGGCTGGCCATCGCCGGAGGCATGGACGTAAACGTCGGCGCGACGTTGTTGACCGTCACAACCACGGGCAATTCAGCGGACGTGAGCCCACAGCTTCCGCCCGTTACGCGCACTCGGACCGAGGCCATGCCGGGACCATCCAAGGTCGCTGCGCTAAACGCGACGGTCTGGCCCACGGTCTCGAAGGTGCCGTTGTTATCAAGGTCCCACGAGTAGATCAGCGCGCCGGTGTTGGCCGACATCGCGCTGAGCATCGTCGTGCCCCCCTCATTGACCGTGTTGCCGGTCACCGTGGGCGGACGACACACGACGTCACGGACAACCAGCGAACCGAGCTCGCCAGCAGGCGCACTGACGCAGGTGGTGAGCGCGTCCCATCCGGTCGGAATCGCCGTAAAAGTGCCGTGACAAAACTGACTCCATGTGAGGTTTGCGGTCCCGCCAGCGGCAACGATCCCGTTGAGCACAGGGTGCGTCATCCCGGGCGCTGTGATCGTCGCGACCTCGGCGTTGCGTGCGCGATTGACTGCCAGCCCAACGCCAAGCTGCGTAAACGCCGAGACGACGGTCTCAGTGCTTGTGGCCGCCGCGTTGCGACAACCATAGCTAAGGTACATCCCGGTCGAGCCACCACTCGCGCTGCGCCCGGCGCCAGTCACCCACGCGGCCGAGTTGCGCATCAGCGCCCGGGCACCTAGCCCTGACGCAGCATTGGAGGGCGCGTGAAGAATAGGATCCGACGAGACAATCACGACGCGCCCCGACACCGCGGGCCCCCACGCAGCTTGCGAGAGCAGCAGCGTGTTGAGGTTGTTGCCGCTAGTCGAACACACGTCAGCGTCAACCCAGATCGCGTCGTAGCTCCCATACTGGGCCGTCGTAAGCGCAGCCCACGGTGCAGCGTTCACAATGTCTACCGTGGATCCTGCGGGAAAATAGCCCCTAGGATCTGCCACGCCACTCTGCGCCGCGGTGACACCTGCGCCGTACACAAGGATGCGAGGCTGCGCGACGGCAGGGCTCGCCGTGAGCGCCAAGAGAAGCCCCGAGCTGGCGCCAAGCGCCAGGGAGCGAACCGATTTTCTTACTAGTCTCTTCACTGCATGATTCTCATAAGGGTGATGTCCAAACGTACTGCGCGATGCCCGAGTCGTTATACCAAACGAAAGCCGCGGATTGCACCGCGCGCGCGCTTGAATTGGAGCGCCAACAGTATCAGCACCAACACTCCCAAGCTGCGCTGCGAAGGGGCCTCTATACCACCCTTGACGCCATCACACTGACACCCTCCGCCGGCGACGTGGACTGCAGGCTCGCGCGCAGAGTCTTGTGCTTGATCGCTTGGCATCGCGTCACGCTGCGCTGCGCTGGTGACATCCATCCGCGGCGCATCCATGGCAGCGTCGAGCTCGTTCACGTCCACTGACACCTCCCCACTTGCGTCACTCACAGGGCCCGCATCAGCGGTGTTTACATCCCACGCACAGACCCCCGTGGGGGGTGGCATCGGGCCCACAATTCGCTGTAATTGTGCTGACAGACTGGGCCACAAGGGCGCGCACAGTCGACGCACCGTGCTGCCCTCTGCGCAGCGCTCAGGCCCGCGCACATCGCGCACACGCAGCTGTGTCCGAAAGCTCTCGCCGCCGTCCACCGAGCACCCGAACGAGAGACCCACTTCGCTCTCTGTAAACGCGCCAAAAAGCACCCCATCGCGGTACCGCAGCGAGCGTGCCCTGAGCGTGCTCGCGGTCGAACTCCAGGTCATCCCTCCGTCGTCACTGCGCTGTAACCTCGCGCCCATCTCGGACGACATCGCCCACAGCGTCCCCATGCCGGGCATCGCAGTGGCGCCCACGATGGCGTCCGTTCGCCGCAAGAGCGCCCGCATCGTGCGCCCTCCGTCGTCGCTGCGATAGAGCTCAGATTCTCCGTCAATTCGCAGCGTGCGAACCAGTGATCTCTGCGCGCTCAGCGGGTCGACCATCGCGATAAAGGGCAGCGCCGTCTCGGCCGAAAACCCGTCAAATCGCTGCTCAAACGTGCGCCCTTGGTCTTCGCTCGCGAACACCGCCGACCGCACAAACATCACGTTGCCGCTCAGCATCACGTGCTCGTCAGCGCTCGCCGCCAGGTCCGCCGTGACCACCGAGACGCTCATCTCACTCCAGCGCCGCGCAAAGCTCCGCGCGTCATCGTTGCTCACGTACACGCGTGTGCCGCCCAACGCCGTCCGAGTGACAGCGAGCACGCGGGTCTGCTCGGCGGCGACGTCGCCGACCGCGTCCGTTCCGCCGAGGTCGATCGACGCAAAATCGCACCAATCGCCACGCGAGAGAGACGCCCCGTCGGGCAGCGCCGTGACCAGCGCGCCCGTCGACGTGATCGCCGTGATCGGGTCGTATTCACCCGAAAATCCCAGGGCTTCTTCGCAGATCCAGCCCCACGTCGCGCCCGCGTCGTGTGAGACCAGCAGGCCAAACGTCGTGCTCACCGCGATGTGGTCTCGCGCGCTCCCCGAGCCCACCGAAAAAAACTGCGCCGTCGGAAACCGCCCGTTCGCCCACGCGCTCTGAGGCACGAGCGTGACCGCGACCAGCGCGACCAGCGCGACCCGCGCGACCTGCGCCACCACGCACGTGCGTCGCGCTCGCTGCTTCGATGCATTCATTCGTTGATCCCCGACAGTCGCCAACACACCCCCACGCGTCAACCGCTACAGCGGCTCTCGTCGCAATTCAAACGCAGCCGAGAGCTCTCGCTCTGCCCTCGCCCAGTGCGCGTCTGCATCACCCTTGCGGCCCGCTGCGAGCCAGAGATGGTACGCCCGAGTCCGCACGTCGTGCTCGGTGGGCGCCAACGTCACCACGTCCTCAAAGTACGCGCACACACCCAGCGCGTGGTCATAGGGCGGAGTCCCCCAGTACGACTGCCTCCCATAGGCCACGAGCCGAAAGCGTAGACACCGCGCCCTCACTGGACAGCCGTCTCCCGAACAGAGTGTTCGATCAGTCACTATGCATCTCCCTCTACACAGCTTACACCGTAAGCTTACGACGTAAGTCCGCTGACTAGCTCGTCCCGGCGAGTGTCTAACATGCCCGCGATCGCGTCTCGCGCAGCCCTAAATCGCGCGAGCATCTCGTCGCGACTCAGCGTGCGATCATTGCTCGCTGGATCTTCGATGGGCCAATGCAATCGCAGCGCGCGCCCCAAGAACACCGGGCACACTTCTTCAGCGCACAGCGTGACCACCACCGAGATCTCACTGGGCGCGATCTCTTGCACACTCTTTGAGCGCTGCGTGCCCATCGACAGCCCTAGCTCTTCGATCACCTCGACCGCATAGGGGTTGACCTGCGTAGGAGCACTCCCGGCGCTCTGCACTGCAAATTCTCTACCCAATCGCGCACGCGCGAGAGCCTCGGCCATCTGGCTTCGCGCCGAGTTCGCCACACACAAGAACAACAACCCCGGCTTGGTCTCGCACATTTCTTAACCAATACCATCGCCCAGCCTCGCTACGCTTACCCGATGAAAATCGCTGTACTGTGCAATGACACACGGGGTGGTGTTCAGCCCTACGTCGCCCTGGCCATGGGCCTGCGCGATGCCGGCCACGACGTGCGCGCGGTGGCGCCCAGCGACCTCGCTCCGATGTTCTCGGATCGAGACATCCCCGTCGCGCCGTTGTCCGGCAGCATCGAGGCCTTCTTGCGCGCGTCGCAGGGAGCCGCCGAGGGAGGCACGCTCTCGTCCATGCGCCTGTCTATGCAGGCCATGCCCAAGATGCTCAAGACCTGGACGCAAGAGACGCTCGACGCCTGCGAATTCGCAGACATTCTTACCGGAGGGATCGGCGGCATGATCGTCGGAGAGCCCGTCGCAGAGAAGCTCAAGCGCCCGTTTGTCCAGACGCACTTGCAGCCGCTGGGCGCGCCCACCGACCGCTACCCTGGTGTGCTCCTCGCAAAGACCCCCGCGCTCTTGGGCGCATGGGGACGACGAGTGAGCCACACGCTCTGCGAAGCGATCGTGTGGGGACCCTTTCGTAGCGCGATGAAGCCCGTCCGCCGTGAGGTCCTAGGGCTCGCCTCGAAGAGCAAAATCACCAGTGATCTTCCAGTGATCTATGGGATCAGCCCGCACGTCGTTCCCATCCCCAACGAGGGCTCTCCCGAGCGCATCGCGACCGGCTACTGGACCCTCCCCGACGACCCCTCGTGGGCACCCTCGCCCGAACTCCGAGCGTTTGTCGAGCGTGACGGCCCGCTCGTAAGCGTGGGCTTTGGCAGCATGACCTCGGCCGATGCATCCGCGCTCACGGCGCTCGTGATCAACGCGGTGCGCTCCGTCGGTGCGCGGGTGCTCTTGCTCTCGGGCTGGGCCGGTGTAGGCCAGGACGAGAGCGCCCCAGACGTGATGTCTTTGCGATCGGTCCCACACTCGTGGCTCTTTGCAAAAACACACGCCAATGTTCACCACGGGGGCGCGGGGACCACCGGCGCCTCGCTGCGTGCTGGCGTCCCCTCGCTGGTCATCCCGTTCATGATGGACCAGCCCTTCTGGGGTGGTCGCGTGCAAGCCCTCGGCGCAGGCCCCGCGCCCATCCCACGCAAACAGCTCACCCAACAGAAGCTCTCGCGCGCCCTCGCTCAGTGCCTCTCAGACGACACCCTTAAGACCCGCGCGCGTGAGCTCGGGCATCGCATTTCGGCCGAAGACGGAGTGCACAACGCGGTGCAAATCTTCTCGCGATTGTGAGCTCATCGCGACAATCATCTCACACAGAATTCACGCGCAACTCTGGCGGATGAACACAACCGCGGCGCGCTCTACGGTGCTCCGATGCAACCCACCACACTGCCCCTCGAAGACGCCCGCTGGCTCGCGCTGACTCACCGTGACGCCTCGGCCGACGACACCTTTGTCTACGCGGTCAAGACCACTGGCGTGTTCTGCCGGCCCTCGTGCGGAGCGCGCACGCCGTTGCGCAAGAATGTGCTGCTCTTCGACAACGCTTCTGCCGCACAAATCGCTGGTTTTCGCGCATGCAAACGCTGCAGCCCATCGGGCACATCGCCCGCACAGCTGCGCGCCCAACAGGCCGCCCAGATGTGTGAGCTCATCGCGCAGTCCGAGACCCCGCCGAGCCTCGCGACGCTCGCCGCGCACGTGGGGCTCAGCGTGTTTCACGCGCAGCGGTTGTTTAAATCCCACACGGGGCTCACGCCCAAGACCTACGCACGAGCGCACCGCGCGGGCGCCGTCCGCGAGACGCTGCGCCAAGCGAGCACGGTCACCGAAGCGATCTACGATGCAGGTTTTTTGGCGGCGAATCACTTTTACAAGGGCGCAGACCAGTGGCTCGCGATGACCCCTCGCGCGTGGCGAGCCGGGGGCGCCGGAGAGTCACTCTCAGTGGCCACCGCCGCCTGCACCTTGGGCCTTGTCTTGATCGCAGCGACCCCGCGCGGTGTGTGCGCTGTGCTCTTGGGAGACAGCCGCGAGGCCCTGGTGCACGAGCTCACACAGCGCTACCCACGCGCGGCCCAGCACGAGGCCTCAGCGCAGCGCGCGACGATGATCGCCGCGGTGGTCTCAGCGGTCGACGGCACGCCCAACGACGCGCTCTTGCCTGTTGATTTGCAGGCGACCGCGTTTCAGCACCGTGTCTGGCGCGCCCTGTGCGAGATCCCGAGGGGACAGACCCGCACGTACTCTGAGATCGCCATCGCGCTGGGGACACCCACTGCGGCGCGCGCGGTCGCCAAAGCGTGCGCGAGCAACCCCCTCGCGGTGCTGATCCCATGTCACCGCGTCGTGCGCCAAGACCAATCGCTCGCAGGCTATCGCTGGGGACTCGCCCGCAAGAGCGCGCTGCTAAAGCGCGAGCAAAATACCTGCAAATAGTCAGTCATACACCCAAAGCGAACCGCGCTACGCAACCACACGCTGGGTGCCGCGATTAAGGGGCCCGATCTGCAGACCGCGCGGTTTGCAAAGACTCCCTCCCCCCCCTCTCACGGAGCACTCCCCATGGTTCGCCACGCTCGCATGCATCTCGCGCTCGCGCTCGCGACACTCACCCTCGCCCAAGTCCACTGCAACACTCAGGCTCCTGCCGAAGTTCGCGTGACCATCGCCTCGGATTTCTCACCTGCGGGTCTAGTCCCTTCGCTCGACACCCTTGAGCTCCGCGTCACCCGCGAGCGTGATGGACAGCCCGTGGGCGGCTTTCAGTCTTTGCTCGTCGACCCGGCCTCCGCGCGCATCAGCGGCTCGTTTGTGAGCCTCGCGCAGGTCACCGACATCGAGTCCGTGATCGTCGAAGTGCGCGCATACTCGCTCAGCCCACAGGGACAACGGCTCCCGATCACCGCCGTCCGCGGCCGCGTCGTGCTCGCCCCCGGCACCACACGCACCCTCGCCCTCACCCTTCACAAACCCTGCTACGACGGCCTCGTCTGGTGCGAGGGCAGCACCACCTGCGTCGCCGACGCGACCTGCGCGCCGCTCACGTCCACCCAGCCCGTGATCCCCACGGGCGCCGACGCGGGTACCGACGCGATGGCCCAATCCGGCGACGTCGCCGACTCTGGAACCCTGCAAAGCACGCAAGATTCTTCTGTGAGCCTCACAGACAGCGGCGCCGGCCAAGACGTCACAATCCCCGACACAAGCCCCCTCCCCTGCCTGCTTCGCCGAAGCCTCATGGTCGCCGCGAGCGGCCCCCGGTCGCCCATCTTCGTCACTGGGGTCGGGCTCGCCCAGGACGTCAGCGCAGAGCCCGGAATGCGCCAGTACCGCGTCGGATTTGCCAGTGAGGGAAGCGGCACATCGCTCATCCAAGATCAGTTTGTTGCGGTCACAGCGAGTGGGCTTCCGACACTTCGAGGCGGTCGTCGTCAGATCGCAGGTGGGAGCATCTGGAGCAGCCGCGCGATTGGCATCATGCCGGATGACTCCATGCTGATCTTTGGATCGGAGAGAATGAGCTGGTATCGCAACGAACTGCCCTCCATGCAGAGCCCCGTCCCGACGACATCTTTTGGGCTCTCGGGACGCGCTGCCTCGATCGGATACAGAGGCGACGCGGGCTACCTTGCCTGCTCCACGGTGGACGTGGACGGACGCCTCAACTGCGGCTCGTTTGTTCGCGCAACAGGCGCGACGCGCATCGATCTCGCGGGCGTGCGTGGCGTCGGCTCGCTGGCGCTCGGCGCGCAGGGCGAGTCAGTCTACTCGTTGCAACACGATCGCGGTTCGGCGTGGATGTGCAGGGTGCTTCCGACCGTAAACTGCGTCGCCGTCGCGATCCCCGACGGGCCCATCCACGGAGCTCCCGCGGCAGAATTTGACATCGTTACGGTGGGCGGGGTCGCGACACTTGTCAGCTATTTTGCATACGTTTCGTCACGGACTGGCGACATCACCGTGGGGAGCGTCGGTGTTGATGGCAGCTTTCGGCGGATGACCGGCGCCGTCCACGTCGACACCGCGATGGGCGTCTACAACAGCCTCGCGCTCTCGGTCGAACCTGGCGGAGACTTCTTGGTGGGACAGAGCGGCTCGAGCGCTCAAATTGTGCGCATGCCCACAGATGGCAGCCCGATTGTCACAGCGTCGCTGGGGCGGCTGCTGCGGGGCAGAACGATCACGTCCTCGATGTACGCCAGCACCATGCGCGGGACCTACAACGGCCGCCCCATCCAAGAGCACGCGTTTGTCTACGCGCGGGCTCACGACGAAGCTTCCGAAAACCCCCTCGAGGCCTGGATCACGGTGGTCCGCAGCGACGACTGCCGCTAGTCAGAACGCGATTTACACTGCAAATTCATTAGGCGTTTGTGGCATGTGGGGTGAGCGCAAAATACTTGGAGAGCTCGGGGCCTTTGCTCACGCGCCAGATCTTTTGGTCGAGATAAAAGTGGTGTCCGACCACTCCGAAGTACAGCACGTAGGCGAGCTTGGGGAGCGCTGTGCTGCGGGCAAGACCGAAGAGCTCAAGGTCTCCGCGAAGATAAAACACAGCGGTAAACAGCACCGAGAATCCCAGCGCGGCGAGCACATAGGTCGACAGCTTGGCGTTGATCTTTTGGGCCAGACCAAAGAGCCCGGGCTGACTCACAGCGCCCTCGGTCGCGTAGCGTTTGTCGCTAAAATGCCAGACAATCGCGTGATACTGAATGTTGTGAAACAGCGAGTTCATGAGGGTCACGATCATCATGGACTCGGCGGCAAACCGCGGAGAGGGCAAGAAGGGCTCGCGGTGCGCGACGAGAAAGAACATCGCGTTGTAAAAGATCACGCAGGTCGCGAGATATGCGACGGCGATCACGTTGCGCTTGTACTGCAGCATGAGCCACGCGGCGTACGCCACGCTCAGTCCGGTGAGCGACCATGGCAGCCACGTCGCGAGCGCGGCAAACAACGCAGGCTGCCCGTGAAGCGCTTGCGCAACCCCAGGAAAATCCCCGCCTAACTTAAACGCCACCGCGAAGTGAGCCATCGGCCCCACCGTGGCGAGGTAGGTCCCCCATCGCATCCGTTGCATCGCGACCGCGTCGAGCCCGGCCTTGCGGCTGTAGATCGCGACGAAGCCGTAGTGCTGCCGGGTGTTGTGCACGAGCGACCACAGAAAGATAAAGAACCCGTAGTACACCGCGAGGTCGGTGACCACGGCGAGCGCGGGGAGCAGAAAGAAGAGCAAGCTTCCGCTGAGAACAGCGGCATTTTGCCTACGAAATGCTTGGTCGAGATACGTTCGGCTGTAGGTCGCCCAAAAGTGCGAGCCCTCGAAGAAAAACACCCACGCCCAAAAGAACAGCGGGACCAGCAACGCGGGCGAGGCCATCGCTAACACAGGCAGCGCGAGCGCCAGCGCCGCCCCCCCAAACACGAGCGACAGATCAAATCGCGCAGAGCGAATCCAGCGTGAGGGCGTCGCGGCTTCAGAGGTAGACATTGCGCAGGTCGTACGCCCTCTCGGACCCCGTGGGTACGGCCGTCACGATCGCGCTAGGCTTTTTGCTGCTTCGAGAGCCGCCTGCGCAGCCCCGAGATCAGCAGCTCGAGCCCAAAGGCAAACTCTTCTTCGACGTCGTGCGTCGGGAGCACCTCGGCGATCTCACGCACTCGCGCAAACCGATCGCCGTCGAGCTTGCTGTACGCAGGCTCTGCGCCCTCGTCGTGGCGTGTCGTCCCATAGCTCGTGACGGTGTGACCGATCACAAACGCGAGCACCGACTGCATCGCGAAGAGCGAATCGGTCACCGAAAACCCAGCGCTCCGCAAGATCTCAAGCACCTCTTCGACCTGCACGAGCGCACGATCGGTCACCGCGGGGCGCGTCGCAAACACCGGCAACGCGTTGGGATGCGCGCGCAACACTCTGCGAAACGCCATGGCCCGCGCACGCAGCGCCGAGCGCCACGAGCGAGTCTTTTTGCTGGGCGCTAACTCTGCGAGCACCGCCTCGAAGATCCCATCGAGCATCGCCGCCTTGTTGTCCACGTAGCGATAGAGCGACATCGCCTCGACGCCCAGGGCCTCGCCCACGCGGCGCATCGAGAGCGCGTCGAGCCCGTCACAGTCGACCACCGCGAGCGCAGCGCGCAACACCACCTCACGCGTGAGGACCTCACGTTTGCCTGAATGCTTCACCATACTTGACAGACTTACACCCTAAACTTACAGCGTAAGTCTACCGTGATTATTCAAGAACGACCGCCCCCCTTCGACAAGTACATGCAGCCCGAGCCCCCCGTCAGCCCCGAGCAAGCGAACCTGCGTCTCTGGGTCGAGCGTCTGGCCATCCCGCGGCACATCGTCGCCAACGCCCGCAACAACCGCCACGTGGCCGACGTGCTAGCGACAGCGTTTGAGGCCCTAGATCTTGTCGTCTCGCGGCAGGGAATCTACGGCAACGTGGTCGCCCTCCCCAGGCGCTGTGAGGGCCAACGCGTCACGTTTGTGTCCGCTCACTACGACTCGGTCCCGCACTGCCCAGGCGCGGATGACAACGCCAGCGGGCTCGCCGTGATGCTCGAGTGCGCGCGGATGATCCAGCAACAAGACCCACGCGCTCCCGTGGGATTTGTCGCATTTAATGCAGAAGAAGACGGGCTCTTGGGCAGCCGAGACTTTGTCGAACGCGGGCTCGTAGAGCTCCCGTGTAGGCTCGGTACGACCCACGTCCTCGAGATGCTCGGATACCGCAGCGCGCACGACGCGCCCCCTTCGCGACCGCCCCTGTGGTGGATGCCCAAGAGCGTCCGCGCACAAGACTATGTGGCCCTCCTCGGCATGGGACCGAGCAACAAGATCGTTGGCCGCGCGCGCAAGCTGCAGGTCTCGCCCAACCTCAGGGTGCTCACGGCCAAGACGCTCGCCATCGCCCACAAGCTCGCCCCAGACATCACTCGCAGCGACCACATGGCCTACTGGGAGCGCGACGTGCCCGCGACGCTCTGGACGGACACCGGGGATTTTCGCAACCCGAACTACCATCGCGCGAGCGACACGCCCTCGACTCTCGACTATGACTTTATGACCGAGATCACTGCGCTGGTGCACGCCGTGGTCCTCGACGAGGCCGCGCACTAGATCGCCCTGCGTTGGCGCGTTGTGTGAGCCAACGCGCTACGAGCTAGGCGCTCAGCGCGCTTGGATTAAACCGTAGACTCCGCGCAGCAAGAGCGCCGTGCCAAAGAGCGACATCATGGTGATCGTGACTGTGCGCTGGTTGGCTTCGAGCCAGCGCTTGAGCGACGCGAGCCACGGCAACGCGCGCTTGGCGAACACCGCGAAGAGCACGATAGGACTTAACACCGCGAGGCAAAACACAAACGCTACGACAACGATCGACGGCGCGATCTGCACCGCTGGCGAGCCACTCTCGATCACGACCGTGATGGCCGAGAGGTAGATCGTGAGGTTCTTGAAGTTCACAAACGAGATCATCAGGCCGAGCGCGAACACACGCGAGGCGCTCAGCTGATCGAGCGTGTCAAAGAACTTTGGCAGCTGCGTGGGGGCGTCTTTGGGCGTGCGTAGCTGCTGTCTCGCGAAGTACAAGAGCAGGCACCCAAACGCGATCGAGAGCCACAGGCCCTTGTGCGATCCGCTCGAAGCATCACCGCTCGAACGCTGCAAAAACGCACGCGCTTGCATCGCGAGCAGCCCCACCAAAGAGTAACCGCCAAAGTACCCCGCGTAGTACGCGAGCGCTTTCTTGAGGCCTTTTTGGCTGCTCAAGAGCAAGAGTACGAGGAGAATCGAGCCAAACGAGAACACGCCGCCCGCGGCGATCGCGAGGGCTTGGAGCAAGATCGTAGTGGGGATCATTCGGGACTACCGCGCAGCGTGACATAGACGGTATCGCCGTCGACGCCAATCGGTCGCACGACGCTGTTGTGCGTCAACACACGCCGCGAACACGACGCTAGTCCTGTCGTGTGGGGTGTGCGTAGAGTGTCTGTTACTGGGCGCTTGGCACAGCAATATTGCAGGGAGAACAGAGCACAATGAGCACGATCGAGTGGCACGACGTAGGAGATGCAGCGGCGCTCGCACAGTCCGCGGTGCAGGTGGTTTATCTACGCAAGACGCCCGTCGCGCTGAGCTTTCGCGATGGGGTGTTTGGCGCGGTGAGCAGCGTGTGCAACCACGCGGGCGGCCCCTTGGGCAAAGGGACGCTCGATGGCGACTACCTCGTCTGCCCATGGCACCAATGGAAGTTTCATCGCGTCGAGGGCCAGGGAGAGCGCGGCTACGAAGAAGACGCGGTGCCCGCATACGACGTGCGAGTCAACGCAGGTCGCGTAGAGATTTGCACGCAAGCGCGCACGCCTCGCAGTCGCAAACCGCACGCTCCGCACCCGCTGAGCCGCGCCATTGCGCGAGCCCCTGGGAGGGCCCGAGTGGTCGGGCTCTCGACGACGTCCATGCAGCAAGACCACCCGAGGTTTTCGACCTCCGAGGCCCTCATCGAGAGCGCGCTTGAGCACGCCGCGAGCGTAGGCCTCGAGACGCAAATGATCCGGCTGAGAGACCTGTCTTTTAAGCACTGCGAGGGCTTCTATTCGAAGGCCGCAAAGGCGTGTACGTGGCCGTGTTCGATCACGCAGATGGACCCCGACGATGAGCTTGATCGCGTGTACGAAGCGCTCGTGCACTGGGGCGACGTGTTTATCATCGGGACACCCATCCGCTGGGGCGCGCCGAGCAGCTTGTACTTCAAGATGGTCGAGCGAATGAACTGCATCCAGAACCAAGTCACGCTCACTGGGCGCGTGCTCTTGCAGAACAAAATCGTGGGCGCTGTGATCACCGGCGGGCAAGACAACGTGCAAGCCGTCGCGGGACAAATGCTGGGGTTCTTTGGTGAGTTGGGCTGTCAGTTTCCACAGTTTCCGTACATCGCTCACTCGCGCGGGTGGACCGCCGAGGACATGGAGCGCAACGTCGAAATCGTCCGCGCTAGCGACGCCCTGCGCACCGCTTCGCACGACCTGGTCTCTCGCTGCGTGGACTTGGCCGAGCGGCTGATCGCGACCACCCCGACCCCTCTGTCGCGAGAGGGCCGCAAGGGCCGCGCGCTCCCGGTACTGTGACCTCTAGTTCGACGCAGAGTTTCGTTAGAATTTGCAGATTGAATCGCGTTCGACGCTAAGCTATCTCGCGATGCTGATCGTGCGACCGCGTGTGCAAATGGGGCTGACCAGAGCGCGTCTCGGGGCCTTGGGTTTGGTGGTGCTCAGCGTGACCCAGTGCGCGCGCCCAACCGAGCTGTGGGTGGTCGTGGTGACGGACATCCCGCCCATGAGCGTGGACCCCGACCAGGGCGTAGAGTCCGTGCAGATTCGTGCATTTCGTCAGGGAGAAAGCACACCGTTCTACGACAACGTCTTTCGCAATTTTGTCAACGCGCCAACGATGGCGATGAGCAGCGCGATCGGGTTTCCGGGCTATCTCGGCGTGCGCAGCGAGGGGATGGGCGGCGTGCAGACGATGCGCGTTGAGCTCGTCGGCACCCTCGTCGGCGGCGAGACCCTGCGCAACGAAGCGACCGCGAGCTTTGGTGTAGGGCGCAGACTGCGTCTCGAAATGGGCCTGTACAACCGCTGCCGCGGCGACGCACAAATGCAATGCGCTGCGATGAGACAGACCTGCGGACGCACAGGCTGCGAGCCCATCGAGCACCCCGTAGGCACGCTCGAAGACTTCACAGGCGAGACCCCCGCGATGCCCGCGATCGCGGCGTGTACAGCGCCCGCAGTGCTCAGCACGACCGACGCGATGCTCACCGCGCCGAGGCTCATCGCGCCCCTCAGTGGCAGCGTCATGGCCACCAAACGCCCGCTTTTTCGCTGGCAAAACGCCCCCGGCGTGACAGGCGCGCGGGTTGAGATCTGCGCGGACTCCGCGTGCACCATGATCACCTCGGTCGTGGACACGGTCGGAAGCGAGGGCCCCGCCGCATGTGATCTCGCGCCCGGAGCTCACTTTTTTCGAGCGCGTGCAATGCAGGGTGCTGCGTTTGGCGCGGGCACGAGCGCGACGTGGTTTGTGCGGATTCCGGCTCAAATTGCACGCAGACGTGAGGTCACGACCTCGGCCACAGGGCTCGATGTGGACCTCACCGGTGATGGGTTGGCAGACACGCTCACGCTGATCGAGACGAGTTGGTACATCGTGCGTGGTGTCCGCGGAGGGGTCCCAACACTCGACGCGACGCCCTGGGTCGCGATGACGATGGCCTCGGGGGCGCGCTTCATGGGCGACCTTAACGGCGACGGAATCACGGATGTTTTGCTGGGAAATCAGCTCGCGATGTCACAACGTGGGATGCCGCCGATGCTTGTGGCTGCGGGATTTGCGGGGACTTCTGCCGCGGCAGGGGACGTCAACGGAGATGGCTACGGAGACATTGTGACTGGCGACTCAACCGCCAACGGCAACATCGGTGCAGCGTCGATTCGCTTTGGAAATTCAGGCACAAATTCCGCACTGATGCTCTCGGGCTTGCCAACCCGCGCCAACGCGGGCAACTCCGTCGGAGGCGCTGGAGACGTCAACGGCGACGGACGCTCGGACGTAGTCGTCGGGATCCCAGGTGCGGCTGGTAACCTAGGCGGAGTTCAGCTCGTTCGTGATTACCAGGCCGCTGCAGCCATGATCACGCCCCCGTTTCGCGTCGCCAACTCGCGGTGGGGACAACGTGAAGTGCTCGTGCTCGACCTGCAGGGAGACGGGTTGGCGGATCTCTTCTCACGAGGTGACATGACGACCGCTGCATGGCTCCCAGGCTCACGCACTGGCACGCAGACGGCATCGCTTATCGCTGGAAATTCGCTCATCAATGTGTTCGACATCGTGGGGACCTTTGACGCGACCGCAGGAGACGAAATACTCGTGATGACCACAGGCAACCAGCTCGCGACCTTCTCCCTTGGCCCCACAAGGACTCCGGTGTTCACGCCCTTCGCGACCTTCACGAGCGCCACCGCGCTGGTGTCCGCGACCGGCGACTTTGACGGCGATGGCTTCAGCGATTTTCTTTTCGTGGCGGCCCCGGCAATGGGCGGAGCCCTGCAATTTGTCCGCGGAGGCGCGGTTCCCCAGGTGCTCACGGCGACCTCACCTCCCATGACGGGCCACCTCGCCCTCGGCCGGCGTAACTGAGCGCCATGATCGACAGCGCCCTCGGTGTGCGCTGGCTCGTGCAGCGCCCGTTTGCACACGAAGACTCTCCGACGCTGGGCTTGCTCACACGCGCCTGCGCGGAGCTTTCACTCCCGCTCGAGACGCTTGAGGTCACTCCGGGCAGAGAGATCACGTGGCCTCCCTGTGATTTGCCTACGATTGTGCATGGGCGCACCACGCTCTTGCACGCCGCACGCGCGCACCCCGCGTACGCACACGCGGTGTTCTTTGACCCCGCGACGTTTACACCCGAGCACTCGCTGCACCTGTGGGGCGAGCGCATGCTCAACGCCGATCAGCGCGTGTGCACTTGGGACGAGGCGCTCGATGTGCTCAAGCGTGGCGCGCTCTTTGTGCGACCCAACGACGACGACAAGCGCTTCACCGGGGGTGTAGTGACCCACGCAGAGCTCGTCGAGATCTATCAGCGATTATGCAAGTACAACGCGATCACCGAGGCGACTCGGGTCGTGCTCGCGCCTGTGCAAGAGCTCGACGCCGAGGCCAGAGTGTTTGTGCTCAAGGGCGAGGTCATCGGCGGGAGCTTCTATCGCCCCAATGACAGCCCCGAGCTGCCTCGAGACCTTGTTGCCTTCGCCGAGGCCACGGCGGCCCTTGGTGGGCCCGCAGAGGTCTTTGTGATGGACATCGCACGAGTCAACCAGAGCTACCGCGTGATCGAGAGCAACTGTTTTAACGGCAGCAGGCTGTACAACTGCGATGTGCAGCATGTCGTCGCGCGAGTGTCCCAGTACCAAGCCAAGCGCGCACACAGCGGCCGCTAGCGCGCCTCGGCGAGCGCGCGGTCAAGCGAGGCTGTCGCCGTGACAAGCTCTTGGGCAAACACAGACAGAATCTCGTCGGCATCGGCGCTCTGGTCCTGGCGCAGCGCGGCATCGAGCGCGTTGGCGCAGGCAAAGTCGATCACGCTTCCGTACGAGATGATCTGTGCTGCAAATCCGAGCACGCGCACCGCGTGAAACAACCGCCGACGCGCCACCGCCGGCGACTCGGCAAAGCGACGGGTGAGCCAACTGAGATCGGACTGGCACCGGGCGTGGGCGCTCTGTGCGACGGCGCGGGCGTCTCGCTTGGGCAGCTTTTTGGGCCACCGAATCCATGCGCGCTCGCTGGGCACTGAGACGGCCTCCCAGGCAAAGACGCTCCCTGATGCGAGCGCTTGTTCGAGCATAGCCTCGGTCTGGACCACGGCGTCCACATGGGTCTTGTCCTTGAGGGTGCCCCGAAGGAGCGCGTGCCCATCGCGCGATTGCCTGAGAATTACCAAGGAATCCACGTCTGAGCGCGCGTGCGCGGTGCCATAGACTCTCGACCCCACAGGGATCAGCGCGAGCACATCCATGCGCCGGAGCTTGAGGGCGTCGAGCATCTCGTCGGTGGTGTAGCTGCGCATGAGCTTCGCGCGAGGGATAGCCACTCGAATGCGAACGGCAAGGCAAGACTCAGCATCGTGTGCAGTGAGTGAGCTAGCGCTCGATCGCTCGCAGCGTGCGGCTGAGCTGCGCGTAGCTGCTGCGGATGGCTGTGAGCGTGGCGCCACGGTCTCGGTCAAACGCATCCCACTGCGCGGGGGTCGCATCGTGCGGGTGCATCGAGACGGTGACCCGCGCAGTGTCTTCTGTCAGCGAAATCACACGCGTTGTGACATGCAGCGTGTGCGGCCAGTCCGGCGCAAACGGGTGCGCGGTCACCGCGAGGTCTGGGTCACAGAAGCTCTGCAGGCTCACGAGCTCACTGTCCGCCGTGACGCTCGCAAAGACCTGCTTGCACCCGACGGTGCTGTCATCGGGCAAGCGCAGCACGTAGTGGTAGGTGCCCTGCGGGCGAAGATCGAGCGTCGCTTCGACGAGCGTCGTGCCCTTGGGGACAAACCACTGCGCGAGCAGCGCGAGGTCGGTATGCGCGGCCCATAGTCGCGCTGGGGTCGCCGAAAAATCCCGCGAAAACACTAGCGAAAGCAGCTCAGACGGGTCTAGCGCGAGCGCGTCAAGTAGCGCATCGAGCCGCGCATAGCGGGCGTGCAGCTCGCTCTGCATGCGGCCTTGGGCGAGCTGTCCATCGCGGCGCGCGAGGGTGCTGTGCAGCGTGTGCGTGTGCAGTATGGTGTGCTCGCCGTGGGCCTCGAGGGTGAGCGTCTCGGTGATCTCGGACTCGGGCATGCGGTCAAACCGAAAGGTCCGGACGATGCGCTCGGGCGAGATAATCTCGGTGAATTCACCCGAGAACGCGACCTCGGTCCCGTCGGGGAGGGACCAGACCCAGCGGTAGCCCTGGCCCTCACGCGCGTCCATCTCGCACAGGGCCCACGCCAGCTCGGGTGGCGCAAACCAGCGCTGCACGAGGGCGGGCTTGGTGAGCGCATCAAAGACGCGCGCGAGGGGCGCACGCAGCAAGCGCGTGGTGGTGATCGTGGGGGCGCTCGGGTCTGCGCAAACTGCGAGCGAGGGAGCAGCGTCGGCGTCGGTCATTGCGTGCGATCGGTCTGCAGATTCACTGTGGAATCGGGGTTCCGGCCGAAGGCGGCGAAGGAGGCACGGCTTCGACGGGGGGAGGCGCAGGCGGCACGGGCGGCACCGCGACCGCGCCATTGAAGGGCGCCACTTGCGGGGTGTTGTAGGGCAGCCCGTCGGGGCGCAGGCCCGTGGGGACCCAATGGGTGTTCTGCGGCGGGATCTCTTCGATCGCGGGCGCGGGCGCGGCGCGCGCGGTCCAAAAGAACATGGCAACGCCAGCGCCCATGAGCACAAGGAGCCCAACCACGAGAGCAATGACAATGCCCGCGGACCGTGCGGGAGCGGGCGCGACGATCCCGGCGCGGGCTTGCGCGAGCTCGTGCTGGTGCTGCAGCTGTGCTTGCTGCCTCTGTTGCTCGGCGAGAGAGAGCTTCTGGTTAAGCTCTTGGTTTTCGGCGCGCAGAGACTCGTTGGCGGCAAACGCGGCCTGTTTTTCGTCGCGGTAGTCAGCGCTCATGGCTGCGAGTCTAGCGCAGCGGGTACGTGAGGGTGAGCGCTTGTGATCACCAGTTGCCAAAGTCGCGCGTGCGCGGCATGACGACGTCCCTATGAACAAGCCCCAAGTGCGTGTCGACATCGTGTCCGACGTGGTGTGTCCCTGGTGTGTGATTGGCTACCGGCAGCTCGCCCAAGCGGCAGAGCAAGCGAAGATTGAGCTGGAGATTCACTGGCATCCGTTTGAGCTCAACCCCGGCATGGCCCACGACGGAGAGAACCTCAACGCGCACCTGCGGGCCAAGTACCGCATGACGGCCGAGACGCAGCGGCAGATGACCGAGCGGGTGTCGCAGGCGGGCGCCGCGGTGGGCTTTGACTTTCGCTTTAGCGACGACATGCGGATGTCATCGACCGGGCGCGCGCACCAGGTGCTGCACTGGGCGGGCGAAAAGGGCCGCAAGCACGCGCTCAAGACCGCGCTCTTTGCGAGGTATTTTACAGATCATTTGAGCATTCACGAGCCCGAAGTGCTCGCCGACGCCGCCGAGTCTGTGGGGCTTGATCGCGACGAGGCCCTCGCGGTCGCGCGCGATGGGCGCTTTGCCGGGGTCGTGCGAGACGCACAGACCCAGTGGCGCGAGCAGGGGATCACCGGTGTGCCCGCGATGATCTTTGACGAAGAGCATTTGGTCACCGGCGCGCAAGGGACAGAGAACTACGGGCTCATTCTCAAAGAGATCCTCGCGATGCGCACGCGGGGTGAGGCTCGATCCGGCGACGTCGCCGGGTGATCGCAACGGTGGCCAAGAGCGAGAGGTTGACCGCGGCGACGATGCGATGGATCTCGCTACGCACCCAGCACTCAGCTCATGCAGCCACGAGCAAGAACGCCACGGCAATGCCCACCACCATCAACGCCAGCGCCGCCACCACGACGGCCACGAGGACCACGGACTGAGGGTTGCGTGGCGCAGCGGGCGGCGCAAATCCCGAGCGCATCTGCGCGAGCTGCTGCTGGTGATGCAGCTGCATCTGCTGCTTCTGCTGCTCGACCACCGCGAGCTTCTGGTTGAGCTGTTGGTTCTCGGCCCGCAGCGACTCGTTGGCGGCAAACGCTGCCTGTTTTTCGTCTCGATAGTCGGCGCTCATGGACGCGAGTGTAGCGCAGCGAGGGCTGGCTGCGCAGGGCTCCGTACCCGGCGACGTCGCCGGGTGCGACAGGGCTCACGCGTCAAACGCGACGAGGACGCCCTTCTCGGGATCGATCGCATACACCTGCGCGCCAGACTTGGACCAAAACACACCACTGCATTCCACAGGGAGCTTGGCGAGGACGCGCACCTCGCCGGTCGCGATCGTGACAATCACCAAATCAAATACGCCTTCTTTGCCCTGTAATTTTCCTCGGTTCATCGCGATGCGCGTGGCATCGGGCGAGAGCGCAAAGTCGGCACCGATGTCGTCCCAATAGTCTTGCACGACGACAGACGAGCGCTCGACGAGCGCGCTGGGATCTAAGTGAGTGACCCGCAGCGAGCGCTCAAACGTCGGTTTGCCCTTGGGTTTGCTGGGGGGATGCTCGATGCATTGCGGCTGCAAGAGCGTAGGGCCCGCAGGCGAGACATACAGCTTGGCGCAGGAGCTGGTTGTGGTGTGCTCGACCGCGACGACCTCTCCGCTCGCGAGATCGAAGCGGCGCACCACCAACGGATGGCGGTGAAGTGTGTAGAGCGTCTCATCATCGGCGCCAAAGCAGACATAGGCGCCGCCTGGGACGAGCTTGAAGCGCTTGAGCTCTTCGCCGGTCGCCACGTCAAAGACTGCGACCGAGTTGTCGGCTTTTTCGACGCGCCCGTCGCTCACAGTTGCCACCCGCGCTCCGGACGGAGAGAACGAAACGCCTGTGATTTCGCCCTTGGGATGCGCCTCGATCGTCTGCAGTACGCTGAGGTCCTCGGGCGAGAGCAGCGAGAGCTTCTTGGTCCCCGCGGCCACGCATCGCTCGTCCGGAGAGAGGGCCATCGCGCGCAGCGAGACCGCGCCGGTGCCGAGCTTCTGGCTCGCGAGCAATGTGCCCTCAGGCGCCTGCCACACACAGACGCGCTGATCGCTGTGCGAGGACATGGCCCCGACGCTGATCACCTTGCTGCCATCGCGCGTGGTCACAAGCGCATGCGCCCACTGCTGAAAATTCTCAACACCCTTTGAAGCGGTCTTTGCCTTGGCCATAGGCGCCGTTAGGTAACAGAGCAAGACTCTCGCGCACACGGGGTGACCGCGCGCAGTGCAGAAGTGCCGGAAAGATTCGTACCTACCTTGCAGAATGGGCAGACGGATCGCGGGCGAGCCTCGTTCATTTGAGCGCGGATGCGAGCAACGCTGAGTGCTGGGGGGCCTCGCTCGCGTTGTGCTCTCGCCCTCGCCCGCACTACGCTCTTCGCTATGACACGATGGACTCTGTCGCTCTCGCTCGTGGGCCTCGGCGCGTGTGTGACCCCTGCGGTCGCAGACGATGTCACCGCGCCAAGTGACACCGCCTCGCGCGACGCCGTCGTGACCGAAGACGCGCTGGCCCAAGACACACTCTCCGAAGCGAGCGCCCTCGACGCACAACCCGGCGACGTCGCTGGGTCAACCGATGTACTCGCCGAAGACGCCGCGCCCGAGCCCGAGAGCTACCGCTATGACATCGACGGCGATGGCCGAATGGACAGCGATTTTTCTCTTCAAATGTGCTCTTCGGGCAGCGGGACGTGCTTGCGCGTGCGCTCTTCGCGGGTGACTCCGCGCGAGATCGTGCTGGGCGCCGACGCGCCGCGCTGCAGCGGGACCTACGTGGGCTCTTCGCTCAGGCTCATTGGCTCGCACAGCGGCAGCGCGTTGCCCGAGGTCGCCGTGGGCCACTGCGCAGACCAGGGGGCGCGGGTGACGCCTCCGATGCTCTCGGTGATCGACGTGGACGCCGGCACGGTGATCGCACAAGTGACCGCGCCGAGCACCCACGTGCACGCGTGGAGCGACGATGTGGGCAACGGCCCGCTGCGCTACCCGGTGCTCGCGCCCTCGTACGGCGACGGAGATCTCTCGGGCGCGTACGGGACTGCGATTTGGGGGCGCATGTGCATCTTGCGCGTGGGGGCTCCCGCCTCGGGTGGCTGCCCCGCAGGGTGGATCGCGGCCAACACGACGCTGCCCTCGCAGCCGAGCTGGTTTCGCGAAGTCGGTGGATATTTGCAGGACGCGGACAACGACGGGTGGACCGACGTGACGCTGACCTATCACTCAGTCGCGCACACGGTCTCGGGCCGCACGGGGGCTGTGCTTAACACGCTCGTGTACGACGTCGCCGCGGGCATGAGCCCCGTGGGCTTTCACTCGGGACGCAACTACGGGACACACGCGGCGTCGCGCGGCACCGACGGAATGCTGCGCACAACCATCGTCGCGGGCGCACCGGTGGGGACCTTTGCGGACTACAACTGCAACGTCAGCCGGTTTATCGCGGTGCTTGACTCACGCGAGGGGCAGCCCGGCACACGCAGGCTCGCGTGGTCGCGGTACATGGGGTTCGCGTCGACGAACTTTATCGGGCCATTCACCAGCGAATTTGCAGCGAATCCAGAGTCACGTGTGGCACGTCCCGCGGACGTGATGGACCAGTGCGTGCACCGCTTCGGAGACTCGCGCACGGTGATCGATGGCGTCGACGCCATCGTGGTGAACTACTTTCGCCAAGAGTCCCCGGTCGATCGGTGCTTGTCGCTGCAGTACCAGCTCTACGTGCCCCCCGCGTGGACCGAAGCCAAGAGCACCGCGTGGTACAGCTGCTTTGCGCGCAACGTCGCCTCACGCGGCGTGTGGGGCATGTTGGCCCTGCGCGAGCGCGACGGAGTGAGCGTCACGGGCGGGCTCGAAGTGTACGTCTGGGGACAGCACAGCACACTCACTCCGTCAGGCGAAACGCTGTACATTGTCGAGAGCCTCCCGGGCGCCGGGGCCTTTGATCTTCGCGACAGAGCCAGTACACCCATGCGTGTGTACGCTCTCGTGCGAGGGCTCTTTGCAGACCGCGGGACCTTTGCTCGCGCGGGCCGCCCACGCATCGCGCAGGTGCAAGCGCGAGGCACTGTGGGCATGGGCGCGTGGAGCTACGTCGCCGAGCTTGAGACCCGCGATGTCGACGGCGACGGGCTCGCGGATGTGCACATGAGCGATGACAGCTGGGAGGGCTTTGATCGCGCGCGCGGAGCCTGGGTGATCAAGTGATTTTTACGTGCGAATTTGCTCGCTAAAGCGATAGTGCCCAGAGGTCTGTGAAGGGGTTGGGGCCGTTGCCAAAGCCCGCGACAAAGCGCTTGCGAGCGCTGTCGTACACGATCATGGACGAGCTGCGAAGGCGCGGTCCGTTGGGCACATCGACGCGGCTCCAGCGCTCGTGGCCGCGGTCGAGCGAGAGCAGCCAGAGGCCGGGAACCGAGTTGCGTCCATCGGAGGTTCCGCCCCAGACGAGCATACGGTGCGTGTCTGAATCGTAAGCAAATCCGCTGTTGCGACGCGGTGGTGGGGTCGTGCCTGTGGGGGTCAACAGCGCCCATCGCGGGGGCGTCTGTGTGAGGTCGAGCGACCAGGTGTCCTCGGCGCAATCGCAGGTGTTTGACCCGCTGCCACCGCGCTCACCCGAGAACATCACCACGCGCTGCGAGGGCACATCGTGCACAAACGCAAACCCGTTGCGGCCCGCAGGGAGCGGGTCGGTCTCGAGGTCGTTGGACTCGGTCCAGCGCTGCGTCATCGGGTCAAAGAGCCACACGCCGCAGTGGTATCCACGCGCGCCGGCCCCGCAAAAAGACACGTAGCGTGCGCGTGCAGCGTCGTACACAAGCCCGGGTTGGTAGTCCCCACTGGGGCGCGTGCGCGCGGTGTCCTGGGCCTCCCACGCGAGGCTGTCTCGCGCGTAGCTCACCCTGTGCGTGGCCGACGGCGTGCTGCGCCCGCTGAGCCCCCCAAAGAAGAGGCCCTGCGCGCCCGCGGGGCCCTGCGCAAAGCGCCCACCGGGCAGGCCCGGCGAGGCCATCGCGGGCATCAATGGCGTCCACGTGTTGCCGGTGAGCGAGTACTCCCACCACTCATTCGACGGGGTAAATTGCTGGGGTTCGTAGACAAATCCGCCGTACATCAGCATGCGATCGGGCTGCGTCTGGTCGACCCACATCGCGCCATACTCGCGCCCGATGGGGCCGGTGGTTCCGGGCATCCACGCGGGCAGCGCTTGCCACTGCATCGCGCGCACGTTGAGCGTCGCGGTGCGCTGCGCGCGGCCGCCGTTGTCGCACGTGGCCTCGACGGTCACCGTGACCGCGCCGCTTACACTGTAAGGCGCCCGCACGGTCACCGCGTCAAACGGCGCATCCGCTGCGCCCCAGGCGCCCTCGGGAGCCGAGCGCACCTCGAGCGCGGTGCGCCCTTGGGACGAGGTCACCCCGAAGCGCAGGGGCGCCCCTTGGCCCACATCAAGAGCGCTTGGCGGGACAAGCTCAAACGCACACGCAGGCCCGCTGTCGGGGCCCGAGTCGGTGCTCGCGTCGGGGTGGGTCGCAGAGGCTCCGCAGGCTGCGGCGAGCAGCGCGAGGCTGAATAACAGGGGCTTAGACATCGCGAGGCTTGCGCACCGCAAGGGCTATACCAAGCGAGCTTTCGCTGTGTTTTGGCTGACAAATGGGCACGCGATGCGAGGGCTCTCGCCGGTGACCGTGCAGAGACGCACGGCGCGAGCGTGCGAGCTGTGGCGCGAGGTTTGTCCACGTCCGAGGCACGAGGGCGCGGGTGGTCTTTGGCAACGCGCGACGGGCCCCACGGAGATCCAGCGCGACGTGGGGCGCGCGCGCGAGGCTACCCCAGCGCTTTACCCTGCAAATACGCTACGCGTTGAGCTTGGGATAGTCGTTGTATCCCTTCTCGCCTGGGGTATAAAACGTCCCAAAGTCCGGCGCGTTGAGCTCGGCGCCCGTGCGCATGCGCGCGACCAGGTCGGGGTTGGACAAGAAGGGGCGGCCAAACGCGATGAGCTGTGCCTTGCCCTCTGCGAGATCCACGTCAGCGCGGGCGCGATCGTAGCCACCCGAGAGGATCATGGGCCCTGCAAATGCGCTCGCGATCGCGGCCTTGGTCGAGCCTGGGACCTCAGGTGCGCCCATGGCGGCATGGTCGACGAGGTGCACGTACGCGAGCTTGAGGGCGCCGAGCTGCTTGGCCAAATAAGCGAAGTCCGCCGCGAGCGTGTCCCACGGGGTGATCCCATTAAACACACCGTGGGGCGAGAGGCGGATGCCCACGCGCTCTGCGCCGATGGCGGCGGTGACGCGACGGGCGACTTCGAGCGCGAATTTGCTGCGATTCTCAACGCTTCCGCCCCACGCGTCGGTGCGGAGGTTGGTGTTGGGCGAGAAGAACTGGTCGACGAGGTAGCCGTTGGCGCCGTGGATCTCGACCATGTCAAAGCCCGCTTCGATGGCGTTGCGCGAGGCCGAGACAAAGCCCTCGATCGCGGTCTCGATCTCGCTCTCGCTCATGGCGCGGGCGAGCGGGTAGGGCTTGGGGCCCTCTTGGTCGGTGTACATCTCGCCCTCGAGCGCGACGGCGCTGGGCGCGAGCACGGAGGCGCCTTCGGGCATGTTGAGCGGGTGGCTCACGCGACCGCAGTGCATGAGCTGCGCGGCGATGCGGCCGCCGGCTTTGTGCACTGCGTCGGTGACGACCTTCCACGCGGTGACCTGTGCGGGGCTCCAGAGGCCGGGGATGCGCGCATAGCCACAACCGTTGGCGTCCGGTGCAGTGCCCTCCGAGATGATCAACCCGGCGTCTGCACGATCGGCGTAGTAGGTCGCCATGATGGGCGTGGGGGTGTGATCGGGCGTCGCACGCGAGCGGGTCATGGGCGCCATGACGACACGATTGGCGAGAGAAATTGCACCAAGTTTGTGAGCACTGAAGAGATCAACAGACATGTGTAGGCTCCGTACGAGGGATCGATTGAGCGAATAGATTTCGCGTTGTGCGGGGGGTGCATTGTGCACGGGTTGTGGGTGCGCAAGGGTCAACTCAAGGTTGCGTGCACGCAACAGAGTGGCTTCTAAGGCCATCTTAGGTAGCGCACACGCAACATCGCATGCAACGAGGCCTTGTACAGCCTCTCGGTCGAGTGGGTTGTGCTACTTCGGGTGCGCTTGAGGTGCAGAGACCCAGCGTGGGCGATGCCGTTGAGCGCAGAGGAGACCTGGGATGGATTGGACAAAGAGCACGATGCTCATCACGGGAGGCGCGAGTGGCATTGGTCTCGCGTTGGCGCAGCGATTTGCTGCTCATGGCGCGAAGGTGATTGTGTGTGGTCGGCGCGCAGAGGCGCTGCGCGAGGCACAAGCGCAGTGCCCAGCGCTGGTCACGATGACTGCCGACGTGAGCACGGCACAGGGGCGCGAGGCGCTCGCTACCAAGGTGATGGCCGAGCACCCGGAGCTGAACGTGCTGGTGAACAACGCGGGCATTCAGAACAGACCGCTGCCCATGCATTTGCCGCAGGATTGGGCCCAGCACGCTGCCGAAATCGAGACGAATTTGTGTGCGCCGATGCACTTGTCGAGCTTGCTCTTGCCGCACTTGCTCTCGCGACCCGAGGGCGCAGTGCTGAACGTGTCGTCGGGGCTGGCGTTTGTTCCGCTGGCGTTTATGCCCACGTATTGTGCGACCAAGGCTGCGTTGCACTCGTTTACGCTGAGCTTGCGACACCAGCTCCGCGAGACCACCGTGCGTGTGATCGAGGTTGTCCCTCCGGCAGTGCAAACCGATCTGGGCGGCAAAGGGTTGCACACCCAAGGGGTCGCGCTGGACCTCTACGCTGACGACGCGTTCGCAAAGATCCTCGCGGGCGAGACCGAGCTTGGCTTTGGCTTCTCAGAGAAGGGCCGCAACGCCTCGCGCGCCGAGCTCGACGCGATCTTTGTTGCGATGAACAGCCGCTGAACACGAGGGCGCGTTCGGCGACCGAAATACTGGTGTGCGCTGCGGAGACTCCCGCTCTGCGCTTTGAGAACCACACTGCGCCGGGCCGCGCGGACGGTGGCGTAGCGCTCGCGCAGGTGTGTGTGCTGAGCTTATTCGCCTGGGGATTCGCTGGGCTGCGCGAGGGTCTTGGGTGCAGTGCGCTTGAGAATCACCGAGAGCAACAGCGACGACGCCGAGAGCGTCCCCAAGATCACAAACGCGCGAGGCTGCAGCTGCCCTGCCCCGTCAAAGACCTGCGAGGCGAAATAGCTCACAACCAGAATGGGCGGGATATATCCAAGCAGAGAGCCCAACACGTGCGTCTCAAAGGGCACCTTCGAGACGCCCAAAAAGCCGTGCAACAGCTGCGGCATCCAGAAGATCAAGCGCAGGACAAACACCGTACGGAGCGCGTGTTGTTCGAGGGCCGCGTCGTACTTTTTAAACCGCTCGGGGATGCGCGCAGAGACCCAATCGCGTGCGATAAACCTCGCAAACGAAAACCCCACCACGCTCGCCCCCATCGTCCCAGTCATCGAGAGCGCAAACGCGATGGGCCAGGGCCAGATGAGCGGCGCGGCGACAATAAACACAGTCCCGGGCACTCCGAAGGGCTGCAAGAGGGTGTACGCGAGGACAAATCCCAGGTAGCCCCATGGGCCCATCGCGAGCACTGCGGCTGCAAATTGCCTGGGTTCGCGGAGCTGGGCGAAGAGCCCAAAGTGGTAAGCGAGCCCGAGGGCCGTGAGCACCGAGAGCACGAGCGTAGGCTTGAGCCATCGTGGGCTTGAGCGCGCAGCAGGCGATGGATCTTCGGACATTGCGAGCGCGAGACCATAGGCTGATGGGCACTGGGCGCAAGGCGCGCGAGGGGCCGGGGGAGCTTGCGGATCCCAGCGCTGGGGCCCATGTCACACGCTTAGGCTTTTGCAACCGAGGTCCGCGCGGTGGCATCTACCAAGCCCATCCGAATCCGAAAGAGAGCGCATCCCACATGAAAGCAGTCTGGAACAACGTGACCCTCGCCGAGAGCGACGACATCGTCGAGGTCGAAGGCAACGCATACTTTCCGATGAGCGCGCTGAAGCGCGAATTGGTCACCGAGAGCACCACCCACACCGTGTGTGGCTGGAAGGGAACCGCCAGCTATTTTACAGTGATTGTCAACGGAGAGCGCAACCCCGATGCGGTCTGGTACTACCCCACCCCCCTGCCCGCCGCGAGCGCAGTCCGTGATCGCGTCGCGTTCTGGCGTGGTGTAAAAATCGTCGCATGAAGCGCTCTGCGGTGTCCCCATGTGTGCGAGCTCGCTTGTGACCCTCGCGCGTCGATATGACACCGTGCGCGCGCACAGCGTCGCGCTGTGTGAGCCCCTCGCGATCGAAGACTACGTCGTGCAACCCAGCGCCGACGTGAGCCCGCCAAAGTGGCACCTTGGGCACTGCACGTGGTTCTTTGAGACGGTGATTCTGCAAGCGTATTTGCAAGGCTATCAGCAGTTTCACCCGAGCTACGGCTTTGTGTTTAACAGCTACTACGAGAGCCAGGGCGAGCGCGTGGTGCGCAGCAAACGTGGCGACCTCTCGCGTCCCACCGTGGCCGAGGTCCTCGCCTATCGCGCACACGTGGACGCGGCCATGGGCAGGCTGTTGTCTCAAGCGCTCAGCGCAGAAGCGCACGCGCTCATCGAGCTCGGGATCCAACACGAGCAACAGCACCAAGAGCTCTTGCTCACGGACATCAAGTACATCTTAGGGGTCAACCCGCTGCGCCCCGCGTACGCGCCCAGCGGCACGCACGCGATCACAATCGACAACGAATTTGCAGTCGAACGCACGATAGACACCGCGCGATGGCTGGCCTCCGAGGGCGGGCTCGTCTCGATCGGAGCGAGCGCGACCGACGACGGATTCACGTTTGACAACGAGTGCCCGAGGCACCGCGTGTGGCTCGAGCCCTTCGAGATCCGCGACACGCTGATCACACAGGGAGAGTTCATCGAATTTATCCGCGACGGCGGGTATCGCGACCCGCTCTTGTGGCTCTCCGAAGGCTGGCAGTGGGTGTGCGAAGGCAACACGCACCCGCTGTACTGGTCCGAGCGCGACGGGGTCTGGGAGCAGTACACCCTGGCAGGGGTTGTGCCTGTGAATTTGCAGGCACCGGTCACGCACATTAGCTACTTCGAGGCCGCGGCCTATTGCGAGTGGGCGGGGCAGAGGCTCCCGACCGAGGCCGAGTGGGAGACCATGGCGGGGTCGTTTTCGTGGGGCCAGCGTTGGGAGTGGACCCAGAGCGCGTACGCGCCGTACCCAGGGTTTGTCCCCGCCGAGGGCACCGTTCGCGAGTACAACGGCAAGTTTATGGTGAGCCAGCTCGTCCTGCGTGGCGCGTCGTTTGCGACGCCCAGCGGGCACGCGCGGGTGAGCTACCGCAACTTCTTTCACCCTCCTTTGCGCTGGCAATACACAGGGATTCGTCCTGTGCGCACATCGAGATCTACACGATGACCGGACCCGAGCACACCTCGCGCGACGCGCTCTCTCCCTTGGCAGCGCACGTGCGCGAAGGGCTCTCGCGCAGACCCAAGCAGCTCTCTTCGTCGTGGCTCTACGACGACGAGGGCTCGAGGCTCTTTCAGCGCATCATGGCGTTGCCCGAGTACTACCTAACTCGCACCGAGCACGCGCTGCTGCAGACCCGCGGAGACGCCCTTGCGAGCCTCGTGGCGCCCGCTGCGGGGCCCGTCGAGGTCATCGAGCTCGGGAGCGGGGATGGCGCCAAGGTCGTGACGCTCTTGCAGCGCCTGGTCGAGCGCGCGGTGGACGTGACCTATCGACCGTTTGATATCTCTGCGCTGGCGATGGACACGCTCGTAGACCGCGTGCGCGCGCAGCTGCCGACGCTCAGGATCGAGCCCTTGGTGGGCAGCTACTTTGACCATTGGCCCACGCCTCGCGCAGAGGTGCGGCAGGTTGTGCTCTTTTTAGGGAGCAATCTTGGCAATTTTTCGCATGCGCAGAGCGTTGAGCTATTGCAGCGAATTCGCTCGCAGATGCGACTTGGAGACACGCTCGTACTGGGGCTCGATATGCAGAAAGATCCCGCGACGATCTTGGCTGCGTACAACGACATGCAGGGCGTGACAGCGGCGTTTAATCTCAATCTTTTGCGGCGGATCAACCGTGAGGTGGGCACGGATTTTGTGCTCGATGACTTTTATCACTACGCGCTCTATACGCCGCTGGATGGGACCGCGCGGAGCTTCTTGGTGAGCAAAAAAAAGCAGCGCGTGAGCTCGGTAAGGTTTGATTTGAGCGCTGAATTTGCAGAGGGCGAGTGCATCTATGTCGAGCAATCACAGAAGTACACCGTGCCCATGATCGAGCGGCTCGGCGAGAGCGCGGGCTTTGCGCTGAGCGAGCGCGTACACGACGGGCGCGACTGGTTCTCGATCGCGGCGCTCACGGCCATCTGAGCGTCAAAGTGTGCGGGTTGCTTGGGCCGCGAGGTGTCCAAGCGGTAGCTCTTTGCGATGCGAAAACTGGTTGTCTCTGAGTTTGTGACGCTCGACGGTGTGATGCAGGCGCCCGGTGGCAAGGACGAGGACCTCGATGGGGGATTTGCACACGGCGGCTGGGTGCCTGAGCTCTGGCACGACGGGGTAGGCGAGAGCTTCTTTGCGCTGGTGCAACGTGTGGATACGCTGCTTTTGGGCAGGCGAACGTACGATGGCCACGCGGGCGCGTTTGAGAACGCTCCTGCGGACGATCCCTTCGCGCAGGCTCTCAATGGGCTAAAAAAATACGTAGTTTCGCGCACGATCATCGAGCCCGCGTGGCGCAACACCACGGTGATTCGCGACGACGTGGTGGGCGCGGTGCGTGCGCTCAAATCGCAAGAGGGCAAGGACATTCTCACCGACGGGAGCAGCCAGCTCGTGCACGCGCTGCTCGCACAAGACCTGGTGGACGAGCTGCACTTGGTGACGTTTCCGGTGATCGTCGGTGCGGGCAAGCGCGTGTTTCCGGAGGTGGCTCACGCGACCTTTGCGCTCGATCAGGTGCGGGCCCTGAGCAACGGCGTCGTGATCTCGCACTACACGCGCTCAGCGCGCTGACCCTAAAGCCCCCGCAGGGTCACTCAGAGCGCGCACACGAGGTGTCTTCTGGCGAGACTACCGTGCAACATCCGCCAGGCAATTGGCCGTCGGATCGCGGTTCGCAAGAAACCACTCGGCCGCGCGCGTCCAGGGCGATACGGCAGCACGCCTCGAGCGCCTCGCGAAGCTGCTGTCGACCGCGCTGAACGCGAGATTTCATGCCCGAGAGGCTGATTTGCGCCATCGCGGCGGCCTCGCGTTGGCTCAGCCCCTGGAGCTCTGTGAGCGTGAGGGCCTCGCGGTAGGGAGAGGGCATCATCGCGACGAACGCGGCGATGTACGGCGCGAGCTGTTGCTCTGCGACAGAGTCTTCGTCGGGCTCGTCTGCGGGCTCGTCTGCGGGCTCTTGGCGCGGGTGCGCGTCCACGAGCGGGTGTCTCCCCAAGGCGCGATGGTGATCGGTGATCGCGTTGCGCGCGACTTGGTAGACCCATGGACCAAAGCGCTGGTCGTCACGCAGCGAGGACACTCCGCGGTGAATCCGCAGAAAAATCTCTTGGATTACGTCGTCGACGTCCGCGGCACGCCGCACCCTGAGGGCGACAAAAGGACGGAGTCGCGCCTCGAGCTCGGTCCAGTGGTGTCGTGCCTCGGCGTGGATCATGCGTCGGTCTTGGTGGGGCAACACGAGGGCGCACAACACGCCGCGACGTCGCGCTCGGGGGTGGGTTGTCGTGGCTCCGAGGGACGGCTCGCGTCACGCGAGAGACCGGGCTTGATCGCCTCGATGCTCGCAGAGGCGACGTAGTCTTCGACCCCCGAGTTGGGCATCCAGTGCCGGATAAAATCCCGGCTTGCCTCGTTGATTTGCACCGAAATTTGCTCGAATCCAGACGACTCGAGCATCTCACGCAGCGAGGCGACTTCGGCCGCCCCAGAGATGCAGCCGGTGAGGGCGGCGATGTCGCCGGCCAGGGCCTCGGGGAGCGGCGCGAGCGCGACGACATCCGAGATCGCCAAGCGGCCGCCCGCTCGCAGCACGCGAAACGCGTCGCGAAACACCGCGCTTTTGTCGGGACTCAGGTTGATCACGCAGTTTGACAAGATCACATCTACGGTGCCATCGGCGACGGGGAGGTGCTCGATTTCGCCGAGCCTAAACTCAACGTGTGTCACTCCCAAGGACTGCGCGTTGGCCCGGGCCTTGGACACCATGTCCGGGGTCATGTCGACGCCCAGCACGCGCCCCGTAGGGCCGACTTGTTTGGCTGCGAGAAAGCAGTCGAATCCGCCGCCGGCCCCGAGATCGAGGACGGTCTCGCCGGGCTTGAGCTTCGCGATCGCCTGAGGATTTCCGCATCCGAGGCCCATGTTGGCGCCTTCGGGGACCGCGGCGAGGTCGTCGGCTGAGTAGCCCAGCGCGAGGCTCGCGAGGGCCCCCGGAGCGCAGCAGCTCGGAGCGCTCCCAGTGGCGCCTTCGGTGCTGCGTGCGACGCTGCCATATTGTTCTCGGACGGCGTTGCGGACTTGGTCTTTGGTCTGTTCGTTCATGGTCATTCGCTCCCTTGTGCAACCCAAGACGACGACCTCGCGCAGAGGACGCACGAATTCGCCTCGGCCCGCTCTGAAGCGCTTCGCCCTGCGTTGCTCGGTCGCGAGCTTTACTGGGCAGCGCGCTGCCAGCCTCTTTTGTGGGGCAAAGCGCGAGGAGGCACGCTGCAGCTCCGCGCGACGCAAACGTTGCACGGGCGCTGCAATCGGTGCGAGGTCACCACGAAGAGACCGCTGTGAATCACAGTGAATTTGCAGGGTTTATCACCCATCGGGGACAGCCCAGTGCGTGGCATGCGGGTTGCGGGCTTCGCCTACGCGACCCTTCACACCAGAAAGCGTGACGCACTTGATCCACACGAACGACACCCTCGCGAGCCTCGCCACTGCACACCCCGAAGCGACCACGGTGTTCTTGCGACACCAGCTCGATTTTTGCTGCGGCGGGGGCCGCAAGCTCTCGGACGCGTGCGCGACGCTGGGCTTAGATCCCGCGAAGATTGTGGCCGAAATCGCAGCCGAACAAGCGCCTCACGAGGTCATCCGTTGGGACAAGCGCCCCGTCGAAGAGCTCGTAGAGCATATTCTTACGCGCTACCACGCGCCGCTGCGAAGAGAGCTCTCGGGGCTCTTAGAGGCCGCGAAGAAAATTGAGCGCGTGCACGCGGCCAAGCCGAGCTGCCCACACGGGCTCGCGGCGCATCTCGCGCAGGTGGCGACCGAGCTTGAAGAGCACATGACCAAAGAAGAGCAGGTGCTGTTTCCGGCGCTGCGCTCGGGGGCGCGTGGGCAGGCGATCTTGATGCCCGTGCGCGTGATGATGCGCGAGCACGATGACCACGGCGCAAACCTGCGAAAGATGCGGGATCTCGCGACGGATTTTGTCCCGCCACCCGAGGCTTGCGCTACGTGGCGCGCGCTCTATGTGGGCCTCGCGAAGCTTGAGGGGGAGCTCATGGAGCACATTCACCTCGAGAACAACGTGCTCTTTGTAAAGGCCCTCGCGCACTGAGCGAATCACACACCCGGCGACGTCGCCGGGTCACTCATCCGAGCGTCGGACGGCGTGCCCTCTGGGGACCCTTGCACGGCCCATCGCACGATGATCGCCATGCACGCGATCTCGATGGAGGCAAAGAACAGATAGTGCAGAGACAGCGAACCTCCGCCCACGACGAAGAGCGTGGTCACGACCGCGGCGGCGATGTTCGCGGTCTTGTTGGCTCTAAGGGCTGAGCCAACGCGAGAGAAAGATCATCGCGATGGGGACCTCGAGCAACAGCGCAAAGCCGAGCAGCATGGGCTGCGTGATCGTGGGCGTCCCCGGAGCGCCCGCAGCGAGCGCAGCGAGCGCAGCGAGCGCTCCGGGCATGATGAACGACACGATGTCCGCGAACGCGATGTTGAACATCACGACGATCCAGAGCGACGAGATTTTCTGCTGTATTTTCATTGGGAATCGTGACGCTTACACCCACGCATCCCCGGCCTGCGAGCGCCTCGCCCAACGATCGGACGAGGGGTCGCCTACGTGTGTCGAGGCGCACCATCGAGAGACGCGCTCAGCGCGCCAGCGTGACCTCTAAGCGCGCGTAGCTCGCCTCCATCCCGTGCTCCATCCCGGTGGCGAGCATGGCCTTGCGGGTGGCTTCGTCCGGGAGCGTCATGCGCAGGGTCATCCGCGTCCCATCGCCCTCTGCGACAAACGTGGTCTCTACGTGGTTGTCCGGCGTGGCGTCCGGCAGATGCATCCGCTCGACGTGCACAATGCGGTGTGGCGGATCGAGCGCGAGGATCTCACCGGTGAGATAAAATCCGTTGCCCTGCCCATCGGACCACTCATACCGCATCTTGCCGCCGACGACCCCCTCGTGCACGCACACGGGCATGCTCCACCCGTCGGGTCCCAGCATAAATTGCTGGATGATCGCTGGATCCATGTGCGCGCGGTAGACCCGCTCGGGCGACGCCGCAAAGCGCCTCGTGACCACCACGTGTCGCTCCCCTTCAACCACCATCGTCAATTCGCTCATCACAACGTGTCCTTGTCTTGTGTCTCTTGGGCCAACAGCCGATCCAGGCGCGCATAGTTCTTCTCGAGCGCGCGGCGCAACATCGCGAGGTAATCGTCGAGCTCGCTGAGCGCTCCGGGCGCCAAGCGACAGGGCCGCCGCGGCCCGTCCACCCGCTGAACGATCAGCCCCGCGTCCGAGAGCACGCGGATGTGCCGCGAGATCGCCGGCTGCGAGATCGCAAAGGGCGCAGCGAGCTCTTGCACCGTGGCCTCGCCCTCGACCAGTCGCGCCAAAATCGCGCGCCGGGTCGAATCCGAGAGCGCAGCCAACGTCGCGTCGAGCCTCGCCTGAGTCTGCATACGAAGTCACATAACACTACGGTTATATGACTGTCAATTGGTTGGTATTTGACGCATTTTGCGAGACAACTCACATGACCCAGCGACGTCGCCGAGGATGACAACGAGGTGCCCAGAATTTGCGATAGATGTGCTCGTCACGGCCGAGGGTGGGCTTATGGCTCAGAGCGCCATCGCGAGCCGTCGCTTGCCGTCTTTGCGGTCCCAGTCATAGTCGCCGCCGCGCGCGACGAGCTTGTCGTTGGCAAAGCCCACGGACGCCAGCGCGCCCGCAGCACCCGCTTGCAAGATGGGCCGACCGACGGAGTGTACGCCGCGGGTGTTGCCAAAGAAGCGACCGAGCGGGTCGATCATGGCGTACGAGTCGGTCATGGCGTCGTTGTCTTCGGCAACCAAGGGAATTTGCTCACGATTGAGCCCTTGGTGCCTCGCGACAAAGCGCGCGAACTCTTCGGCGGTCACGAGCAAGGGCCCAATGCGCGTCTCGTTTTGGCCCTCGACGCGCAGGGCCTGAAAGACCTTCCAGCGCTCGGGCGCGATCTGCCGAATGAGCGTGTGCATGTCTTCGTCGACGTTGACCTTGGTGACCACCGTGTTGAGCTTGACGCGCGCGCCGAGGCCCTGGGCCTGTGTCGCGAGATCGACAATTTGCTGGGTATATCCAGGGCCACCGCGCCCGACGGCGGCGTTGCCCTCGTCCGTCGCCGAGTCCACCGAGAGGCCAACCCAGTCGAGCGCTGCGCCCGCGCTTGATGCGAGGAGGCGCGCGAGGCGCTTGCCATTGCTCACGATGCTCGTGGTGAATCCCATGGATTTTGCCTCGCAGACCAAGCGCTCGATGTCTGGGTGGAGCGTGGGCTCTCCGCCGACGAAGTTCATTTTTTGCCCACCCGCGGCGCGGACCGAGGCCATCACCGCGAGGGCGTCATCGGTCGAGAGCCTCCCGTGGGTCTCGCGAAAAGTGGCAAAACAGTATCTGCACTTCGCGTTGCACTCTCGCAAAAGATGAAAATTAATCGCCTTCGGAAAGACTGACTCCATCGACAAGACCTCCACGGTTTCTGGTGGTTATGCAGAGCAAATTTGCACACAGAGCGCCCTCAACGCGGCAGCGCGTTGCGCTCTTCAAACGGGACCCCCTGCGCTTTGCACAGGCGCTTGATCTTGTGGATGGCGCTGTGCGCGTTCCATCGGACGAGGATCACGACGCGGTCGATCCCGCCGCAGCGCAGCGCTTGCTCAAAGCGCACGAGCTCTCCGCGCCCGCCGTTGTGAGGGCTCATGAAGTAGCGATACTCGCAGGGCTCTCGCTGTGTGCTGCGCCGGCGACCGTCACCGCCCACGATCGCGACGCGCTCTCTGCCGGGCTCCCTCATTGCGCTCATCACCCCGCAGAAACGTGTTGCGCGAGGTCTTGCTGACACAGGGCTATGCCGCCTAGGCACGATCGCTCACTCCTCGGCCCATCCACCGAAGCCTGCAGACACTCTGGCCTCTCCCGAGTGCTTGGCCGAATACCATCCTCCGGCGGCGGCCCAGTCGCCAAAGACGTGCACCGGGTCGCAGATGCGATGCAGGCCTGTCTCTGCCCAGTTGCCGATCTGAATGCCGTGAAATCGCGTGAGATTTTCCTGTCCCTTTGCGACGTCGCGCAAGAGAGAGTCAGGCACTGGCCATTCGCCATCGCTCACGATGACAACGTCGGCTCGGTTCCAAGCCTCGGCCTTGAGCTTAGCGACGACGCGCGAGATCACGCCTGCTTCATCGCTTCCGCCGGCAAAGGTTTGACCTAGAAATTCGAGCAATTTTCCGAGCCCATCGTCGGAGAGTGAGATCTCCATTTCGATCACTTGCCCAGGACCGCTGTGGGCATACACAAAGCAGGCGCGCTTCTCGGCGTGCGCAGTCCTGAGCGCTTCGAGCACGATCGCTTTGGCGACCTGCTCAGGCAGCCCGCTCATCGATCCGGACGTGTCAATCACCGCGATGATCGGGCCGCGCACAGGCCGTGGGGTCTGGCGCTCAAGCGCGACCAGGGCGTCGCATTCGACCGCGCGGCGATCAAACGCGATGCCATCGACGCGGTAGCTCATCAGCGCGCACTCGGCGCGACGGGCGTGCCAGAGCAAGCGAAACTTCGGGTGCCCAAACAGCGCGGATTCGCTGGGTAACATCCGCGAGATTTCGCCGCTTCGCTCGATCCCGCGTGTCTGAGCGGCGACCAAGGGCGTGCGGACCTCATGCAGCTCTTCTTCGATTCTGCGCACCGAGGTCATGATCAATTCGGCCACTGATTCGCCATTGACGTTCACCTGCATCCGCCCAAGCGCGTGCACGATTTCGCGTAGCGCTGGGAGCTTCTCGATCAGCTCACGGAGCCGCAAGAGGTTGGTCCATCCGATGTGCTTCAAGACGCCTTGGCTCATGTCCCAGCCACGCCCAAGAAGCTCGCCGAGGTCTCCGAAGACGTCTGAAATTTGTGCCCAATACCGCGCGGGTTCTTGCCACCCGGCGACGACGCCGGGGTCTGCGCTGTAGTGCCGAGCAGCGACCTCACGTGTGGCTCGTTCGTTGAGTAGTCGTTGTGTCTCGGCGTCGAGCGCCACCTCTCTCGGGTTCTCGTTGGCACGCGCGGCGCGCAGCGCTTCGGTCTCTCTGAGGGCGTCGCGCTCAATGGCCTCAAGCGCTCGCAGCGCTGCTGAGACCGCGGCGATGAACTCGGCACTCTGCTGAGAAAATGCCAAGACAATGTCACGCAGCAGCGATTCAACTAGCGCGGGCTGATCCTTGCAAAACTTCGCGAGATTCATCGACTCGAGTGCCAATCGCACGGGCTGATCGATCGGCGCGGATGGCCACGTCTCTTGCGGCGGAAGCTGCCCCGCCAAGAGCGCCTGTTGCCACTGCAGCACTCCGGCCACGCGGTCTGCCAGCGAGCCCGTGGGCATGGTGAGTAGCCATGGCAACAGACCCGCGGGACACTGATCTACAAACGCGTAGCGCCGCGAGAGCGACTCGGCGTCAAAGCCTGCGCTCACAGTGGTCTCCGGATCTCTTGGGGACTCTCGGCGCGCACACGAGGCTTTGTGCTCTCACGCGGCAACCAGGCGAAGCCCTCACGGAGCGCGGCTACTCGGCTCAAGAGAGAAGCGACTTCTGCTTGAGATTTTGCAAGATTTCTGGCCGCTGGCTCTGCAAAGTCGTGCGTCACCCAGAGGTGAACTCGGATTTCTTGATCGAGCGTCACGATGTGGGCTTGAAGCTCTCGTTGGTATGCTTCGAGGTCTGCGCTCAGCGAATCGAGCTGCGAGAGGCAGCCGTCGACATAGATCGATTTGTGACGCGTGGGCTCGAGCGCTGCTTTGCGATCAACCTCGATGCCAAGGCGATGGCCAGGGTCTTTGAGGTACTCAGCCCGTCCGTCCCAAGCGCGAAACTGCACCCACCGGCGGTGTGGCGCCGGAAGCAGCTGCAGCGCATCTAACTCCTCGAGCGTAAAACCAGCGTTGCCGTTGGTGCGGTCCTCGATCTTCTGTTGCCCATAGACGTTGTGGCTGTGTGCAACGACCGGCGCGAGAAAGAGTGCGTTGCCATCACGGGTGGCCAGCACAAACCCACGCTGCTTTGATGAATGATTGCCGCTCTCGTCCACAAAGAGCAGGCGGTCTTGGTCGTCGCGGATCTGCGTCCGGCTGCTCAGATCGCGCGCCAAGGTTGCCTCCCAGGACACCACCAGCTGGGTCAGCTGTGTGGGGTCCATCGAGGCCGACGCGCCTACGCGCGAGGCGTACCACTGGTAGACTTTTTCGCGGGATTCGGGCGCATCCCAGAGGCAGTGTTGCAGCAGCCAGCAGTCCCAAATGGACACGCTCGCGCGGCCGTTGCTTGCCGCAGAGACCTGCAAGAGCTTTACAATCTTGCGCCACCGTCGATCAGAGACCGAGATGGACTCTGCCGCACAGAACTCGCGAAGATCGCACAAGAGCGCCATCACGTCTGCGGGCACCTCGACGCGCTGCGCGTCGTGCTGGATCGCCTGCAGGTCCTCTGCGGTTAGCCTCACGGACGCCGCCAGCACAGGCGAGGCTTCTTGGGTGAGCGCCAGCAGCGAAGCGAACCCTTGCTTGCTCACAGGCCCTACATGCAAGCGCAGCAAGAAGCGATCAAACAGCGCGGCGAGCTCGTCGTCTTGGGGAAGCTCATTGCTTGCGCCGACGACTGCGAGCAGCGGCGTCTTGCAGCGCGTGGTCCCGTTGTCAAACTCACGCTCATTGAGCAGCGTGAGCAGCGAGTTAAGAATCGCGCTGTTCGCCTTGAAGATCTCGTCGAGAAACGCGATCGAGGCCTTAGGCAAATACGCCTCGGTCAATCGCTCGTAGCGGTCTTCTTCGAGCCCCTTGATCGACAGTGGTCCAAAGAGCTCTTCGGGGACACTAAACCGCGTAAGCAGCCGCTCAAAGTACGTCGACTGCGCAAACGCCAAGTGCAGCCGACGCGCGATCAGGCTCTTCGCCGTGCCTGGGGGCCCGACCATCAAGAGATGCTCGCCCGCGAGCGTCGCCAACAGCGCCAGCCGGACCGCCACGTCACGCTCGATCAACCCTTCGCTAAGCGCGTCACGAACCGTCCGAATCTTCTCGACTACACTTCGCATTGTCGGGATCTCCTTGTGAGCGCACACGATAAGCGCTCGCTTCACCCCGCAGAGACGTGTTGCGCGAGGTCTTGCTGACACAGGGCTCTCTTGCCCTGCGAATGACCTCGGCAAAGAGCCCTCCAAGCGCGCGTGACTCGCCTTGATCCGGTGCTCCATCCCAGTGGCGAGCATGGCTTTGCGGGTGGCCTTGTCGAGCAGGGTCATCAGGACGCCCTCACCCTCTCTGCGACAAACGGGGTCTCTACGTGGTTGTCCGGCGTGACGTCGCGCGCAGGATCTACCGATCGAATGCCAGCATCGAGCACACCCGCGTGATCCGGCGACGTCGCCGGGTCTCTGCCCTTGTGTCAGTTGTTAGACAACGCGAGAGTGTCGGGCCTAGGATGAGCGCTGTGGCCAAGACAACAACGACCGCTAAAAAGCCAAGCAAACGCACCGCCAAGACGCCTAAGCTCTTGTCCGGTGGCAACCCAAAGATCGCCAAGGGCGACGGCGACGCGGTGGTGCAGCAGTACATCGCAGCGATGCCCGGCTGGAAGCACGAGGTGGGCGTGTGGCTCGACGCGAGGATCACCGCGACCGTCCCCGGCGTGCGCAAAGCCATCCAATGGAACTCGCCCTTCTACGGGGTCGAGGGCAAGGGCTGGTGCATCGCGTTTCACTGCGTGAGCAAGTACGTGAAGGTCTCTTTCTTTCGCGGGACCGCGCTCGACCCGGTGCCACCGGTCGCGTCCAAGATCGAGGGCACGCGGTATGTGCACGTTCACGAAGGCGACGTGCTCGACGAGGCCCAGTGGCGCGCGTGGATCGCGCAGGCCGCGGTGATCCCTGGCTGGTTTGCCTAGCGCGTTGTGTGCGAGAGTCCGGCGCACATCGCGATGACCAAGACCGACGCAGACACAGCCCTCTCGGCCACGGAGCTGATCGACCGCAAGATCGCGGATGCAACTGATTGGCGAGGCAAAACACTGGCTCAATTGCGCGCGGTCGTGCGCTCGGCGGACCCCGAGGTCACCGAAGAGCTCAAGTGGCGAAGGACGCCGGTGTGGTACTGCGACGGGATGCTCACGACGGGCGAGACGCACACGCACACGGTCAAGATGACCTTTGCAAAGGGGGCAGCGTTGCGAGACCCCGAGGGGCTCTTTAACGCGAGCCTTGAGGGCAACGTGCGCAGGGCGATTGACTTTCGCGAGGGGGACGCGGTGCCCGAGAGCGCGCTGCGTGCGCTCGTGCGAGAGGCGATCGTGCTCAACCGCGCGGGCAAAAAGAAGAAGAACACCGCGCGCAAGGACCTCGACAAATGAGCCGCGCGCGCGATTTGCCCCTGTCTCGCCGTGAGGCACTTGCGTCGATCGCGCTCAGCAGCGCATCGCTCGCCGCAGGCTGCGCGACAACACGCGAGAGCGCACGGACTGCGCCAACCACGGCACTTTCTCACACCGACGGAGCTGTCACGATGACCGCGATCCCTGCGCTTGCGGGCGCTCACACCATGGTCGCCCTGCCCTTTTCTGCAGGCGCGCTCAACGGAATCTCAGAGCGGATGATCTCGTCGCACCATCAGAACAACTACGGTGGGGCAGTGCGCAATCTCAACCGAGTCGAGCAAGAACTCGCGCAAATCACTGCAAATACACCCGCTTTCGTGGTGACTGCGCTGCGCGAACGCGAGCTCAATTTTCGCAACTCAAAGACCTTGCACGAAGCCTATTTTGCCAATCTCGGGGGCAACGGTCAGCGGTCGGGCGCCATTGATCGCGCGATTTCGCAGGCGTACGGGGGTGCAGCGCAATGGGAGCAGCACATGCGCGCGACCGCGATGGGACTTGGCGGCGGCAGCGGCTGGGCCATCCTGGCCTTCGAGCTCGATACTGGCGCCCTGCGCACGGTCTCATCGGCAGGCCACACGCAAGCGCTCGCTACGAGCCTCCCACTGCTCGTGATGGACATGTACGAACACAGCTACCAGATGGATTTTGGAGCAGGTGTGGCGCGCTACGTTGACGCTTTCTTTGCCAATGTTCTGTGGGACGAGGTCCACCGACGGCTTGAGAGTGCGCAGCGGATGAGCGCGATCTTGCGCGGCTCAGCGACGCACTAATCACCGCCGAGCGTCGGCACGCTCGGGCGCTTGCGCACAGTGTTCTTCTTGGCCGCACGGGGCCACGCGAGAGACCACGCAGCGCCCCTCTCCGCGCGCCTGCACGAGGCCCGCTTGTCTGAGCGCTCTCGGGTCTGCCAGCGCCTGAAAGATCTTGGTCTCAGCCGCCGACGCTGCTCGCACGGACGCGCTCATAGGCGATCACGCATGAGTAAGTTAACCCTGTAAAACGCCTCACCGATCCGAGCGCACGATCGCGGCCTCCCCAGATGGAGAACCCGCGAGGGGGGTGTCAGCGCATAAACGTGACGGTGTTGGAGCCGCTCGTAAGAATCAACGTGCTGCCCATGACGGTATAATTGCCTCCTTCGAGCCCGAGAATCTCTCCGGCAGCGGCCGGCCGTCGCGCAAAGTTGTCCGTGGCATTGCGGCAGCCTGTTCGCTGGATGGTCCCCATCACGGTCCCTGCGGTCACGAGCGTGTTGACGTTGTTCAGGGTCGACGCGCTCCAGGTGCCACCGCTGGACTCAAGCTCGGTGAGACATCCAGGGGTCTGCGGCGCCGTCGTGGTGCTCGTCGCCTGCGCGGTCATCACGTAGGTGTAGTTCGCGTCAAACCTCACTGTGGCCAAAAAAGACACCACGTTTTGCCGAGCGGACGCAGGCAGAGTCGCCAGGATATCCACACGCCAAGCGCCCCTTAGCTCGTCCCCTGGCATCGCCGGTCCGCACGCCATCAGTGCCATCGTCGCTGCGAAAAATACTCGTTTCATCAAGGTCTCCAGTTTGACTGCCAGGGTAGCCTACATGTGCGCAGCATGTCTCGCACAAGGCCCTCCAAGTCATGGCAAGATCGCGCGCGTGATCCACGTTCGATTGGACCGACTGCGGGCTGGCCAAGCGCGCGAAGACCGCATGTGTGGCGAGTGCACAGCGTGTTGCACGGTGATGGCGGTGCCTGCCAAGCGCAAACCCAACAGACACGCGTGCGAGCACGTGAAGGCGTGTGGCTGCGAGATCCACAGCGAGCGCCCGGACGAGTGCCGGCTGTTTCATTGCTTGTGGTTGCGCGGCGCGATTGAGGGCGGCGAGCCTACGCGCCCCGACGTGCTGGGCGTGATGTTTGATCAGTTCACCGTGCACAATCCGCCAGGAGAATCGCAGGTGCACACGCTCGCGTTCGAGCTCTGGGACGGGGCGCTTGAGTCAACCGAAGCGCGCGCAGTGATCGACGAGCTCGCGCAGCGATTTGGTCTCGCGGTGTCGTACCGCGATGGGCGCTGGAGCGAGGTTGAGCCAGGCTAAGCGCGAGCTCACACCGCGCGCGGGTGCAACGTCTCGCGCATGCGCACGACCACCACGACTCCCGAGCCCAGTGTGAGCGCGGCGACCGCCCCCATGGCCAGAGGCAACCCGAACGCGTCGGCGAGGACGCCCGCGAGCAGCGCTCCGATCGCGTAGCCAAGGTCTCGCCACAGCCGGTAGACACCGATCGAAGACGCCCGCCACGAGGGGTGAGCCACGTCGCCGATGGCCGCAAGGAGCGTCGGATAGACCATCGCGGTCCCGAGCCCAAGCAGCGCACAGCCGAGAAAAAACCCTGCAAAAGTGCTCGCCAAGACCACTCCCACGATCGCGATCGCTTGCAGCCACATGCCCCCGACGATCAGCCACTTGCGGCCCACGCGATCGGACAACGCGCCCGTAAAGAGCTGCGCGACACCCCAGGTCGCGGGGTAGGCCGCGGCGAGCGCTGCGATCTGTCCGAGTGTCATGTGGGCGTTGCGAAAAAAGAGCGGAAACAAGCCCCAAGCCATCCCATCGTTGAGGTTATTGACCAGTCCTGCTTGGCTCACACTCGAGAGCGTCTTGTCACGCCACGTGGTGCGCCAAAAGATCTCGCGGGGAGACAGCGCGACCGTGGCTTCGGGGGTCTCACGGAGCCGCGACTCGGCGGCGCTGTGGCCCGCGGTCTCGCGCGCGGCGAGGGCTGAGAGCACCAAGCCCAGCGAGACAAACACCACGCCGAGATAGAAGGGCTGCGGGCGCAGTCCGTACGTCTGGGCGACCCATCCGGTGGCGAGAGCGCTCGCGGCGACGGCGAAATACCCTGCAAATTCATTGAGACCCATCGCGAAACCGCGCCTGTGAGGCCCCGCGAGGTCGATCTTCATGATCACGGTGGTCGACCACGTGAGCCCCTGGCTGATCCCCAAGAGCGCGTTGGCAAAGAGCACCCAGCGCCAGCTCGGCGCCCACATCAAGAGCCAGGGCACGGGCGTCGCGACGAGCCACCCGACGACGAGCACGGGCTTGCGTCCCCAACGATCGGACAAGCGCCCGGCGAGATAATTGGTGAGCGCTTTGCTCACGCCAAAGACCACGATGAACGACAGCACCGCGGTCTTGGCTGTGAGCCCAAAGGTCTGCTCTGCGATGGGCGACAAGATCGTGCGCTCAAGGCCCACCATCGCGCCCACGAGGGCGTTGATCAGCACGAGCAGCGAGAACTGTGCGAGGTTCTCGCGAATCCCAAGTTGCCTGACTTTTTGCTCGGGTTGATTCGTGTGGTTCACGCGCTCTCGGCTCCTTGGGTCACGCGCCAACCGCGTGCGCGCCAGTCCGAGACGCCCTCGTCGATGCGGTGCGCGACGAAGCCTCTTTTGCGCAGCAGCGTGACCGCGTCGGCGGCCATCACGCAGTACGGGCCGCGGCAGTACGCGACGATCTCTTGGCACTCGGAGAGCTCGCCGAGGCGGGCGCGGAGCTCGTCCAGGGGGATCGAGCGCGCGCCGGGGATGTGTTCGTGCAGGTACTCGTCGTGGGGGCGCACATCGAGCACGGTGACCTCGCCGCGGCGGACTCGGCGTAAGAGCTCGGGGCCGTCGACTGGGTCGATCGTGTCGCGGGTCTCGAAGTACGCGTGGGTGACCTCGGCGAGCTCGGGGAGGCGCGCGTGGGCCAAGCGACGCAGGGTCCCCACAAAGCGCGAGACCTGCGCGTCTGCGAGCCGGTAGACCCCATAGAGCCCTTGTTTTTCACGAGAAACAAGCGAGGCCTCGCGGAGCACCTTGAGGTGCTGCGACGTGTTGGCCACCGAGAGCGCGCTGAGCTCGGCGAGCGCTTCGACGGTGCGTGGGCCTTGGGCCAGCAGGTCCAGCAGCTCGACGCGCTTGGGGGCCGCGAGAGATTTGCCGATCCGAGCGAGCTGCTCGTAGGCGCTGTCTTTGAAGCGTCGTTGGGGTGACATCACAGCAATCAAGTATTCAATTGATTACTTAAATAGTCCAGCGCAGGGAGAGGGCTCAGTGTCTGCGTGGGGCATTGCCTGGGATTTCGGGTGAGACTCTGGCCTACTGCGATGCGCGCTGATGGACCAAGACACACACCCCTCGCTCACCGAGCTCGCGCGGGTCTTTCTCAAGCTCGGGTGCGTCTCGTTTGGGGGGCCTATTGCGCACCTGGGGTATCTCCGCGCAGAGCTCGTCGAGAAGCGCGAATGGCTTGATGATTCGCACTACGCAGACCTCGTGGCGCTCTGCCAATTTTTGCCCGGCCCGTCGAGCAGCCAGGTGGTCTTTGCCCTCGGAATGCACCGCGCGGGCCTCGCCGGGGCGCTCATTGCGTCGGTGTGTTTTACGCTCCCCTCGGCGCTCTTGATGATCGGGTTTGCCTATGGGGTCGCGACCGTGGGCAGCCTGCAGCGCGCGGGCTGGCTGCACGGGCTCAAGCTCGCCGCCGTCGCTGTGGTCGCGCAGGCCGTGTGGGGCATGGCCCGAAAGCTCTGCACCGACCGCGCGAGGGTCACGCTGTGCTTGGTCTCTGCTGCGATTTTGCTGACGGTCTCGCGTGCGTTTGTGCAGATCGGGGTCATCGCGATGGGCGCCGTCGTGGGCTATTTGCTCTATCGCGGCACGGTCCCCGAGAGCACACAACGGACCGAGCCAACCGACAAGAGATCGCACGGGTGGGCAGCGCTCGCGCTCGCGGTGTGTGCGGGGCTGCTGGGGCTCTTGCCCGCGCTCGCGCGCACAACAGGGCTGCGGTCGATCGCGCTCTTGGACGCGTTTTATCGTGCGGGCGCGCTGGTCTTTGGGGGTGGGCACGTGGTGCTCCCGTTGCTGCGGGCCGAGGTGGTGCCGCGCGGGTGGCTGAGCAACGACGTGTTCTTGGCGGGCTATGGCGCCGCGCAGGCGCTGCCGGGGCCCTTGTTTGCGTTCGCTGCGTACGTCGGGGCGGCGACGTCGCCGGGTCCTCGCGCATGGGTCACGGGGCTGGGGTGTCTCTTCGCGATTTTCTTGCCTGCGTGGCTCTTGATCGGCGGCGCGTTGCCCTTTTGGCAGCGCTTGCGTTCGCGACCATGGGCGCAGGCGGCGCTCGCGGGGGCCAACGCGTCCGTCGTAGGGGTCTTGCTCGCAGCGCTCTATCACCCGGTGTTTACCGAAGGCGTGCGCGATCGGCGTGACGTGGTGGCCGGGCTGCTCGCGTTTGGCCTGCTCGAACACTGGAAGGCGCCCCCGTGGGGGGTCGTGCTCGCCATGGCCGCGGCGGGCCAGTGGGTGCTCACTGCAGGGTGACCCGGCGACGTCGCCGGGTGGGGGTAAGTTAGAGAGCCTGCGGGGTGACCGCGCCATCGGTCCAGTGCTTGAGGGACAAGACCCCTGTGAGCACAACCGACGTGGTCATCGAGGCAGCGCCCAAGAGCACAAAGACCGGGGAGAGCCCCAGGTAGAGCTCACCGAGGATCCCGACGGGCATGAGCAGCCCGGCGAGGCCAAGCGAAGCCGCGACCGTGCGCGCTCGGTCACTCGCTTGTGACAAGCGAACGAGCACAAAACCGAGCGCGAGGTTGAGCAGCGCGAAGAGGTTGCCGTGCACGTGCGCGAGGCGCGCTTCGAAGTGCCGTCCGATCGAGTAGCTCGCGACCCAGGCGTCTTTGTTGGGCGCGAAATCTCGCAGATAAATCAGGATCAATCCGTACGCCATAAAGCCCGCCATGACGAGCAGACCGACGCCGACGTTGTAGCGCCCGGTCTTCAATGCGAGTGCTCTGGGCCGCGGCCAAGGTGATGTACCAAGATCACGAGCTCGGTCCCGGCCTCGGGCTCCACCGCATGCGAGACGTTGGGCGCGAGCGCGACCGCGTGCGTAGGGTCAAATGGAAGACGCTCTTGGCCTACCACAACGACCCCGGTCCCCTGGAGCGCGACGAGGGTCACTGCGACCGCGGCGCTGTGCGCTGGCAGGACAGTGCCTCGGCGCAACACGATACGCACGAGCTTCAGCGCGGGCTCGTCTACGAGGACTTGGACTTCTCGCGGCTCACCTTCGGCAGTCACAACGGGGAGCGTCATCGCGCGCACTGCGAGCCCGCCAAACGACGCCACGGGGCTGTGAGCATGCGCCGCGGACGACGTGGCGCAGCCGCCAAGGGACAACGCAGCCAGTGAGACTGCGGTGAGAATCAAGCGGTTCATCGTGAGGACTTTCTTTTGGGTTCAGAGACTTGAGGAGGCACACGGAGGAGCGCAAAGAGCGCTCTCTGGACTTCGCGGCTTTGGGTCTGGTTCGCGCGGGTCTTGGACGAAGAGAGCGCGAGCATTTGCACCGCGCCCATCACGATCGGGGCGAGCGTCTCTGCGGACAGATCCGTGCGTATTTCGCTGGCAGACTGCGCTTCGCGGAGGCACTCTGTGACAAACGCGCGGGTCTTTTGGACGCACGCCGCGAGGCGCTCTGAGCCGCTCATCGGGAGCGCGAGCAAGAACTGCTCAGAGAGCACCAGCCGCAAGATCCCGAGCTGCTGGCCCACGGCGACGCTGCGGGCATCGACGAACTGCTCAAGACGCGCGATGGGCGAGAGCGTTGGCGACGGATAGGTCAGATCGAGTACCTCCTCGACGCGCGTGACCACGGCGTCGAGCAACGCATCGAGCGAGGCGAAGTGCTTAAAGATCGCCCCCGTCGAGAGTCCAACCCGCGCCGCTAGGCTGCGCGTTGTGAGCGCTGCGATGCCCTGCGTCGCGATAATGTGCAGCGCCGCGTCCGTCAGTTCAGCCTGCCGATCTTCTGAGCTTCGACGCTGGTCCGCCATACACAAGAGAGTAACTACTTACTTACCATTCCGCAAGCCGCCGTCAGCGAATCAGGGATCTCCGAGCCCTGTGGTTCTTGACGAAGCACCGGGCGGGTCCAAGTGTCCGTGCCCTCACGCGAGGTCACTATGCAGATTCACGCAGATCGGTCCCAGCGCACGGTGCTCTATCACCCCTCGTTGCCTTGGCAGCCCTCGCCCTTGCCGGGGGTCTTGCGGCGGATGCTTGAGCGCGAGGGCGACGAGATCGCGCGGGCGACGTCGGTGGTCCGCTACGAAGCGGGCGCGCGATTTGATCGGCACACGCACGCGCTGGGCGAAGAGTTCTTTGTGCTCGAGGGTGATTTTAACGACGAGCACGGTCGCTACGAAGCGGGCGCGTACGTGCGCAATCCGCCGGGGTCATCGCACGCGCCGTGGTCCGAGGGCGGGTGTGTATTGTTTGTGAAGCTCCGCCAAATGGACCCTGAGGACACCGAGCGCGTGGTGATCGCGACCCGCAGCGCTCCGTGGTTTGCGGGACAAAAACCAGGGCTCTCCGTGATGCCTCTGTCCCAGACGGGCGTCGAGAGCACGGCTCTTGTGCGCTGGGCTCCGGGGACACGCTTTGTGCCTCACAGGCACTACGGCGGCGAAGAGATCTTGGTGCTCGAGGGGGTCTTCGAAGACGAGCACGCGCGCTATCCCGCGGGCACCTGGATTCGCAGCCCACACTTGAGCCAGCACCACCCGTACAGCACCGAAGGGTGCACGATCTGGGTCAAGACTGGGCACCTGATGCCACTCCACGCATGAGAGGCTCAGGGCAGTGGCCCCTCGCTGAGCGCGACGTAGGGGTGAGCGTATGTGTCGTGTTGGTGATGGCCGCAGCGCGTGAGCGAATGCCCGCGCGCCGCCCCGCTCACTCGCCCGAAGAGACCGCCGTCGCTGCAGAGACAGGCGCACAGCACGCGTCCAATTGCCTGAGAAATCTCAGGTTAAACACGTGTGCTGTGATCAAGAAGCTCGTGCCCACGAGCGAGAGCAAGACCTCGACGTACTCTGCGCGAAACTCCATGCCGCGCGAGAGCCCGAGCGTCGCGATGCCACACAGCCCGAGCGCGAGAGGTGCTGCACGTCGGTGTCGTCGCGCCCCCAAGCCCAGCGCGCTCACGGCCAAGAGCACCGCGAACGAGACAAAGATCACCTCGAGCTGCTTGTTGGCAAACACGCGACCGACGCCGCTTGCGCCCACCAAGACAAACCCCAGGGCGCAATGGACCGCACACACGGTCGAAGCCACGATACCCAAACGATCGACCCGCGCGCTCTCCATGGCCGCACAATGTGCACAGTTTTGCGTAGCGAGACGAGCGCAATCGTGAAGAGAAAATCTCTGTACGTTGGTGTGTAAGAATCTCGGTGAGCTTCCGTCAGCGGTGGGCAACGAGAGAGATCACTCTCGGCTACACAAGGAGTACCGACCATGACTGAGACCAGCAAAAAGACCTGCGGCTGCGCCAACTGCTCACCCACCACCTGCGGCTGCGCGTCGCGCACAAAGACCGCGGGACCTGGTTGCTGCTGCGGCCCCACCTGCACGTGCGGCCCCGATTGCACCTGCGACCCCTCGTGCGGCTGCCCGGCTACGCAAGCGCGCAAATAGCGCTATTCTGAGCGAGCAATGACCACGCAGGGCACACCCAGCGCCAAGCACGAGGTGCTTGCGCGCGCGCTGACCGAGCACCGAGGCGCCCTGCGTGCGTTTGTGCGCGCGAGGGTCGAGCCGCACGACGTCGACGATGTACTGCAGGCTGCAACGCTCAAAGCTACCGAGCACTTGGACGCGCTCGAAGACCCTACAAAAATCCGCGCGTGGCTCTTTAGGATCGTGCGCAACACGCTCACCGATGCGCACCGCGCGAGGGCGTCTCGGCGTGCGCTGGTGTACGAGAGCGCGGCGCTCGCAGCGCTCCCAGAGTCAAGCGCTGCGACCCCGTGTGGGTGTGGGATCACGCTCGCGGACTCGCTTCCGCCGCAGCAATCCGCGGTGCTGCGGTTGGTCGATCTGGGGGACGCGACGCTGTCTGAAGCCGCGGACTCGCTCGGGATCACGGTGAACAACGCGACGGTGAGACTCCATCGCGCGCGCCGTGGGTTGCGAGAGCGATTGAAGCAGCACTGCGGCGTGCTCTCTGCGAGAGATTGCAACGACTGCGCGTGTGTTTCAGAGGCGTGCAGCGCGCATTGAGCGTGCTTATTCGCTGCGCTTTTTGATTCCGAGCGCGTTCATTTTGTGGGTGAGTGTGCGGATGGGGATCTGCAAGAGCGCTGCAGCGGCCGACGTGCTCCCGTGGCTCTTGGCGAGGGCCTCGGTGATGAGCTTGGTCTCGTGGCGCTCGAGGGCTTTGCGCAGGCCGTCGCCCTCGGTGAGCTCTGACACAGCGCCTTGCGGAGGCTGCGAGTGGCGTGCCTCGGGGGGCGCGCTTGACGCACGCTGCGAGTCCGCACCGCGCACCCTGTCAGTGAGATCTGTAAGCAAAATGACTGGGCCGTTAGCGACGAGCGCCGCGCGCTGGATGCAGTTGCGGAGCTCTCGGATGTTGCCGGGCCAGGGGTAGCTCCGGAGGGCCGCGAGGGCACGTGGGTCGATCGCGCGGGCGAGCGTCGGAGTGCTGAGTGACGCGCTCTCGATCGCGCTCTGCAAAAAGCGCAGCGCGAGCGGCTCGATCTCGTCTGTGCGCTCGCGCAGCGGCGGAAGCACCATGGACAGACCATTGAGCCGATAGAACAAATCCCAGCGAAATTCGCCATTTTCGCAGCGTTTTTCGAGTTCACGGTGCGTCGCGCTCACGACCCGGACGTCCACCGCGATCTCGCGGTCGCCGCCGATGCGCGTGACGCGGCCGGTCTCTAAGACACGCAAGAGTGAGGCCTGCGCAGAGAGGGCCAGCTCGCCCACCTCGTCCAAAAACAGCGTGCCTTGGTGAGCTTGCTCGAAGAGCCCTTTGAGCGTGCGGTCTGCGCCAGTAAAGGCCCCCCGCTCGGCGCCAAAGAGCGTGCTCTCGACGAGGTTCGCGGGGATCGCGCCGCAGTTGACCGCGCGCAGCGGTTTGTCCCCGCGGGCCGAGCGCTGGTGCAGCGCTTGGGCAAAGAGCTCTTTGCCCGTGCCGCTCTCGCCGAAGATCATCACGGGCACCGCGCTTGGGGCCGCGCGCTCAACGAGGGCCCAGAGCGCCTCGGTCGAGCGCCCGCGCACTACCCCGTCAGGTGTGCTGTCACGTTGTGCGAGCGCGAGCTGTTCGGCGTGCGTACCGATCGCGTGCGAGACCAGAGCGCTCACATCACGGCCGTGCACGGGGTACGTCGCGCTGCCCACACGCAGGCCTCCGTCGCCTTGGGCGAGCGCGCTTGCGATTGAGCGCACTTCGCTGCGTTGAGCGTTGGTGACAAGCACGACGAGGGCGTCTTGGCGCAAGAGCGCGGCCCGGTCATGCGCGCCCAATGTGCTAAGCACCCGCGGGGCCCAGTCGCTCAGGGGCACCGCGGTCTGGCTCTCGACGACGAGCAGCGAGAAGGGCTGCGCCGAGAGCAAGTGCTTGCGTTGTTCTTCAGCAAATCGCTGGACAAATGACTCAAATCCCAAGACGCCCGGCGTGTGTGTGCGGGTCACACGGGGCTGGAGCTGGAGCTGTACAGAGCCCACCACGAGTCTGTCACCGTGGGCAAACGCGCCGTGCGAGACGGCGAGGTGGTTGAGCAGCGTTCCGTTGGTCGAGCCGAGGTCTGCAAAGCGCACGGTGCCCTCGGCGGTGAGCCACACGCGCAGGTGCTGCTTGGACACGCGCGGGTCATCGACCACGATGTCCGCCGGAAAAGCCCGTCCGATCACCGTCCCACTCTCGACCACGACAAAGTGCTTCGTCCCCTGCGCCGAGGTCACCGTGACGCGCTCGCTCGGGTCTACGCCGTCGAGCTCGCCAAGGGCCCCGGGCCCGCTCGCTCTCGCCGTGGTCTTGTCCTGCACGCACACACTGTACGTGTGATCGCTCGGCAATCCAATGCCGAGGTCGGCAACCCATTGCCGCAGCCCGTTGCCGACTTCGCGCGTGTGCAGTGATTTGTCTAGGGATGTGCGCAAGTGTGGCCGTGGCACGCCGCTCGCAAAGTACCTCTGCAACACCGGTTCAACACCCATGCAACACGGTGCTTACACCCACGAGCACCCCACTCACTGACACACGGAGCACACACACATGATCGGCGGAATCATCACCATCCTCGGCGGACTTCTTGCGGCCTCGGGTTTGATCATCAAGAGGCGTCCTGATGCCCAGCAGATGATCGACAAGCTCGCGCCCTACCAGGGCTGGATCGGCGTCACGATGTTCATCTGGGGAATCAAAGAGATCTTCAGCGTTCTTACCTCGATCCGGCTCTTGAGCGTGGCGCCCCTGCGCTGGATCTTTTGGACCCTCTCGGGCGTGTCCGACCTGCTCGTGGGATTCTTGCTCGGCTTTGGGCTGATCACGCACTACGCGCTGTCCAAGAACGAGCAAGCCAAGGCCAAGGGCGCCGAAATCCGCGGCAAGCTCGTAGGCATCCAGGGCCCCCTCGGGATCGTGACCATCATCCTCGGCGCGCTCTACCTCGTGATGTCCATTATCTGAGATCGAGCCGCAAATTCACTGAGCCAGTCAATCTTTGTATAGCGCCTAAGGGCGTACTCTGACTCGGCGACTCTGTCGCTTGCTTGCGTCGTGCCCCTCCCTCGGTGCATGAGTGCAAGATCGCCGTGACGACCTCGCAACCGAGCCAGACCATCGACCGCTACGAAGTGCTCAGCACGCTCGGCCAGGGCGGGTTTGGCGCGGTGTTTATCGCGCGCCATCTCATGACCGGGCGCGAGGTCGCGCTCAAGGTGAGCGACCCGCACGGTGACCCCGAGCTCGTCACCCGCGCCCTGAACGAAGCGCGCATCGCGGCGACGTGCCGGCACCCCTCGCTCGTCGAGATCTACGACTGCGGCGTCCTGCCCGATGGCCGCGTCTTTGTCGCGATGGAGCGGGTCGTTGGCGAGTCCCTCGACGCCATTCTAGAGCGCGAAGGGGGCATCACGACCGAGCGCGCCGTGAGGCTCGCTGCGCAGGTGCTCTCGGCCCTCGAGGTCGTGCATGCGCGCGGTGTCGTTCATCGTGACATCAAGCCGGCGAATCTCTTGATCCAGCGCACCGCAGAGGGCGCAGAGCGCGTGGTCGTGATCGATTTTGGGATCTCCAAAGTGCTCGACCCGTCCCACGCGATCTCGCAGCCCGGCACGATGGCGGGCGCCATTTTGGGCACCCCTGGGTATATGCCTCCCGAGCAGCTCGATGCGCGCAGCGTGGACGCTCGCGCGGACCTGTACTCGGTGGGCGCGCTGCTCTTTCGCGCGCTCTCGGGCAAGGTGCTTTTCGAATGCGACACGCTCGCAGCGTGGTTTGTCGCGGTCACCCAGGCACCCACCCCGACGCTCGCCAGCGTGGCCCCGTGGGTCGCGCCCAGCGTGTGCGCCGTGGTAGACCGCGCCCTCGCCCGAGACCGCGACGCGCGCCCGCAGAGCGCCCACGAAATGCGCGCGTGGCTCGAGGCTTCCCTACGCGGATCGCAAGCGATTTCGCAGCCAGCGGACACCTTGCGGAGCGCTGTCTCTCCGCAGAGTCTCCCGCCCCAACCGACCTCTCAGGGAGCCTACGCACCGACGTCGTACGCGAAGAGCTCGCACGACTCGGTGGCCTACGCGCAGACCTCGTATGTGCCCAGCGTGGCGCCCAGCCCCAGGTCCTCCGTTGCGTATGCGCAACAAGAAGGCTCGCTGACTCCTTCGGTTGCGCACGTGCAACCGACCCTCGCCGCGCACCGTGTCACTTCGGTGGGCCACACCGCGCGGACCGCGGGGCTCATCGCCGGCGTGGTGGTCGTGACCGCCGGGGTCGTGCTCTCGATCACAGAGCCGTGGGCAAAAGAGCCCGAGGCGCTGGTGGCGACGACCACCGAGATGCCCCATGAGAGGGCAAACACCAACGCCGTCAGCGAGCCCCTTGCGGAGGCGCCCACAGCACCCACGCAGGCCCCCTCACCACCACCCAGACAAATCACAGCGCCGACAGGGGCGACCGCGCCTGCGCTCACCCCTGCCCCTGCAGCGCGCGAAGAGAACGAGCGCAGCGACGTCGCGCTCTTGCGCTCTCCGTCGGGGCGTGTGCGTTTGGTGCAGACCAGGCCCGTGGGAGACGTGGACATGGCCGAGGCGATTGGTTTTTTTAGGCGCGCGCTGCCCGCGATCGAGTCGTGTTATGGGGGCGACGGCGCCGCGCAAGCCTCGGTGACGATGATGTTTCGGCCGGCGATGCGGCCGTTGTTTTCGCAGCCAGCGAGCACGGGCGGGGCGCTGGCTCGGTGTGTCGAGATGGCCATCGAGACGTCTAACCCTGGGATGCGCGACGGGACGCATTCGAGCGGGATCTTGGCGGATATTTCGTTCGCGTGGGGCACTTCGAGCTAGCACGTGGGGCACATCCGGCGACGTCGCCGGCGGGGGCCCTGACCGCGGTATGAAGAGCCCCACCTGACCCGCAAGGTCAAGCGCTCGCGGCCCCACGGATCAGCGCCTCGAGCGCCGCGGTGTCCACGTCCGAGAGCCGCTTGATGTACAGACAGCCCTTGCCCGTCGCGCACTTGCCCACCTTGTCCAAGAGCCGCTCGGTGGCGGGGCTGAGCAAGCCATAGAGCACCAAGCTCTGCGCGCGCGCGGCAAAACCCATCTTCATCCATGGGGACTCGCGGCCGTCGGCGTAGCGGATCACCGAGCTGCCATAGCCCGCGATCGCGCTCCCGTAGAGCACACCTTCTGTGCCAGTGGCATCACGCATCCACCGGTCGATTTGCTCACAATCTGCACGCACTGTGTCTTCGAGCGAGGCCAGCATCACCGAGACAGACTGCGCGGTGGGCTGCGTCTTGGGGGCTCGCTTGGCGGGGGATTTCTTGCTCGCAGTGGGCTTGCTCGTGGCCATGGATTTTCACCTAGCACAGCGCGCAGAGCCGCTCGAACTCTGTTGCGAACTTAGGGCCGCGCGCGCTGCAGCGAGGGCGTCTGGCCGGGCGCGAGCTTCTCGATCGCGTCGATGAGCGAGCGGGCTTCACGCGGCCCCGCGATGCCTGCGTTGCGCAGCACGGGGGTGCGGCTCAGTGACCAGAGCAGCGCCGCTTTGAGCTTAGTGGGCAGCGCCGCGACGGCGGTCATGGCGCTCGGTGTGATACGGTGACCGAGCGCGCGGACCGTGCAAAATCCCTCGTCCATCGCGTCTGCGAGGGTCACAGCGTGCGGCCAAGTGAGCCCTGCTTTCTGCGCGCTCACGTGCAGCCCCGCGAGCATGATGGGCACCATGAAGGCGACGTGGGTGCGCAGCCAGCTGGGCATGTCGGGGTGGTGTTGCGTAGGGATTCCGGCGTCGCAAAAGAGCGCTGCCCATCGGGGCGCGTCCACCGTGGTCACCTGCCCGACCGAGTGTACCGAGAGCGTGAGCTTGCCGTCGTCCAGCCTCGCGATGATCGCCGGAAACCCAAATGCACACCGCGCCTCACCCACCGCCTCACGCAGACGCTCGAGCCCATCAAACGTGTTGAACATGAACATCACGTGCGTCGCTCTGCTTGCGCTCAGCGCGGGCAACACAGCGCCCGCGTCCGCTGCGATCACCGTGACAATCACCAGGTCAAACGCTGTCTCTGGGTCCAGCGCGGGGGCGACTGTTACCTCGGCGCGCGCCCCGCTCGCGAGGACAATGGCGTTGTCACGGGTGAGCTCTGCGAGGCGCGCTCCACGTGCGATCGCGGTGACCGTGTGCCCCGCCTGCGCGAGACAAAACGCGAGGGCGCTCCCGATGGCGCCGGTGCCTAACACCGCGATGTGCATGGGCGCACACTAACATCCGCGTGGGATCACTCAGTGAAGAGCCTCGCCCCGCGCGAGCTGCGCGATCATCTCGGCGATGCGCTTGGCGCGGGTCTCTTCGCGCTTGGCCGTCTGGATCCGGTGATAGATCACAAAGAGGTTCTGCCGGTTGAGCGTGCGATAAAACTTCTCGGCCTCGGGAGAGTCTTTAAGCGCGCTGAGAAAAGCCTCGGGGATCACCATGTCGGCCGAGCCCGCGTACGCGCGCTCCCAGCGCCCATCGGCGCGCGCGGCCTCGACCTGCGCGAGCCCCGCGGGCTGCATGGCTCCGTCTTGGATCAGCCGCTCGGCGTGCTCGCAGTTGCGCTTGGACCAACTCGACCGCGCGCGTCGCGGTGATAACCGCTGCAAAAAAGACTGGGCATCCAGCGATTTGCGCTGCCCATCGATCCAGCCCCACGCGAGGGCCACAATCACACAATCATCCCAGGTCACCGAGGGCACACCGGTGCCCTTCTTGTACATCCGCACCCAGAGCTCGGTCTCGCGCGCGTGGTGCTCTCGTAGCCACGCACCGAGCGCGATCGGTGTCTCAAACGCCTGCACCATCACCTATCCTTCGGCGCAGAGGTTGCCATGTCCCAAGGGTCTCGTGTGCGTGTGTATTTGGCTTGCTCGCTCGACGGCTACATCGCCGGGCCCGACGATGACCTGGCTTGGCTGAGCGACCCGAGTCACGCCGACGATGCCCTCGCGCCCGAGGCTCATGCGCTGGGATTTGCTGCGTTTATGCAGCAAGTTGGCGCGATCGTGATGGGCCGCACGACCTACGACGTCGTCGCGCAGATGGGCCACTGGGTGTACGGCGACACGCCAGTGATCGTCGCGAGCTCACGCACACTCGCGCCGGTTGTGCCCACGGTGACGCGCGGCGAAGGGGACCTCGCGGGGCTCATTGCGCGGGCAAAATCGCTGGCCGAAGAGCGAGACGTGTACCTCGACGGGGGCACGCTCGTGCGGCAAGCCCTCGACGCGGGGCTCGTGGATGAGCTCACGATCACGTGGGTGCCCACGCTCTTGACCGCGGGGACGCGGCTCTTTGACGGGCTGCGTACACCGCGCGCGCTAAGGTTTGTCTCGCACGCGTCGCTGGGCGGAGGCATGGTGCAGGTGACCGCCGTGGTGCGCGGGGACTAGGCTCCGCGCTTGGCCTCGCAGGTCACGCCAGATCAAAGCGATCGGCGGACATGACCTTGGCCCACGCTGCGACGAAATCCCTGACGAATTTCTCGTGATTGTCGTCTTGTGCGTAGAGCTCTGCGTACGCGCGCAGGACCGCGTTTGAGCCAAAGACCAGGTCGACCCGCGTCGCGGTAAACCGCACCGCGCCGGTGGTGCGATCACGCAGCGCGTAGAGCCCCGGGCCCGCGGGCGACCACGTGTAGCCCATGTCCGTGAGGTGCACGAAGAAGTCGTTGCTGAGCACGCCCACGCGGTCGGTAAAGACCCCGTGCGCGGTGCCTCCGTGGTTGGTCCCGAGGACACGCATTCCGCCGATCAGGGCGGTCATCTCGGGGGCCGTGAGGCCCATGAGCTGTGTGCGATCGAGCATGAGCTCTTCGGCGCCCGCGAGGTCACCCTTGAGCCAGTTGCGATACGCGTCGTGCACGGGCTCGAGCACCGCAAACGAGTCCACGTCGGTCATCGCTTGCGTCGCGTCGCCACGGCCCGGCGCGAAGGGCACAGAGACCTCGACGCCCGCTGCCTTGGCCGCTTGCTCGATGGCGTAGTTGCCCGCGAGCACGATCACATCCGCGACGCTCGCGGAGGTCTCGCGCGCGATGGTCTCGTACACAGCGAGCACGCGGGCGAGCTTCTCGGGCTCGTTGCCTGCCCAATCGCGCTGCGGTGCCAAGCGAATGCGCGCGCCGTTGGCTCCGCCGCGCATGTCGGACTGGCGATAGGTCCGCGCGCTGTCCCACGCCGTGCGCACCATGTCTTGGATCGACAGTCCGCTCTGCGCGATCTTGCTGCGCACCGCGCTCAGGTCGTAGTCACGCTTGCCCGCGGGCACCGGGTCTTGCCACAGCAAATCTTCGCTCGGAACCTCGGGTCCCAGGTACCGCACCTTCGGCCCCATGTCGCGGTGGGTGAGCTTGAACCAAGCGCGCGCAAAGACCTCAGAGAAGTACGCAGGATCTTTGTAAAATCGCTCAGAGATCGCGCGATATGCCGGGTCTTTGATCATGGCCATGTCCGCGTCGGTCATGATCAGCCGGGTGCGCTTCGACGGGTCTCCGACGGCGACGGGCTTGTCCTCGTCTTTGACTCCGATGGGCTCCCACTGCCACGCGCCGGCGGGGCTCTTTTGGAGCTCCCACTCATAGCTAAACAGCATGTGAAAATACCCGTTGTCCCAGCGCGTCGGGTGCGTGGTCCACGCGCCCTCGAGGCCGCTCGACACCGTGTCTCCGCCCACACCCGAGCCGTTGGGGTTGCGCCACCCCAGGCCCTGCTCGACGAGGTCTGCCGCGTCGGGATCGGGGCCCACCACGCTAGCGTCTCCGTTGCCGTGGCTCTTGCCGACGGTGTGTCCGCCTGCGGTGAGCGCGACGGTCTCTTCGTCGTTCATGGCCATGCGCGCAAACGTGAGGCGGACGTCTTGTGCGGTGCGCAGCGGGTCGGGCTCGCCGTTGACCCCTTGGGGGTTGACGTAGATCAAGCCCATTTGCACAGCGGCCAGGGGATTCTCAAGTGATTCGCGCGTGGTGCCCTCGTGTCGTCCCGACGCGAGCCACTCTTTTTCGGCGCCCCAGTAAGTGTCTTTTTCGGGGTGCCAGATGTCCTCGCGGCCAAAGCCAAAGCCAAAGGTCTTCAGGCCCATGGACTCGTACGCGACGGTGCCCGCGAGCAAAATGAGATCGGCCCAAGACAAGCGGTTTCCGTACTTCTTTTTGACGGGCCAGAGCAGCCGGCGGGCCTTGTCCAAGTTGACGTTGTCGGGCCACGACGCGAGCGGCGCAAAGCGCTGGTTGCCGGTGCCACCGCCCCCACGGCCATCGGCCACGCGATAAGTGCCCGCCGCGTGCCACGCCATGCGCACCATGAGCCCACCGTAGTGCCCCCAGTCTGCGGGCCACCACGGCTGGCTCTCTGTCATGAGCGCCGTGAGGTCTTTTTTGAGCGCAGCGACGTCCAGCGATTGCACTTCTTTGCGGTAGTCAAACTCGGGCCCTAAGGGCTGCGTCTTGCGGTCGTGCTGGTGCAAAATGTCAAGGTTAAGCGCCTTGGGCCACCAGCCTGTGGGGGTGGCCTCGGCGGTGGTGTTGGCGCCGTGCATCACGGGGCATTTGCCCGCGGTGGGAGAGGCTTTTTTGGGGTCAGTCATGACTTGGTCCTTGGGGTTTTAGAGAGAGCATTTGCCGCGGTCGCAGCGTTCTTTTTCTTAGGTTTTTGGCAGGCAGAACAGATACCGCGCACCTCGACGTGGGCGTTGAGCACGGTGCCCATTTCGCTCACGGTCTCGGGCACGCGCAGGGCGTTAAGCTTCTCGCTCGCGAAGTCTCGGACGAGCCCACAGCGCACGCACACAAAGTGGTGGTGCGGTGCGAGGTTGGCATCGAACCGGACGCTCACGCGCTTCGGGCCCACGGTCGTGACGAGCCCTAGGTCATGGAGCTTCCAGAGGGTGCGGTAGACCGTGTCGAGCGAGACGGTGGGCACGCGCGATTGCACCGCGCGAAAGAGCGTCTCGGCGTCGGGGTGAGCGTCCGTTGCGGCGAGCTCGGCGAAGATCTCGAGCCGCTGGTGCGTGAGCTTGACCCCGGCGTCTTTGGCCACGGTCTTGAGGTGCTCAAGCCTCTGCGCGATGGGGGAAGGTTCTTGTTTGCGCATTTTTCTTTGTTGCGGATTATCCGCAACAACGGGATATCGCAAGCGCGAGTGGGCGTCAAGGTCGCGAGTGCGCGACGTGGCACAACCTCGCGAGGCCAGCCTCAAACGTGCACGACACCAGGAGGCTCCCGCGGGGCCCCGTTAGGTGCCGTTAAGCAAGACAGCGAGCCCCCAGCCGCCCTGCCCGATCCAAAGCGGATGGCAGACCCACATCCCCGGGCCGAACTTGCGCGAGGCGGTGCCAACGATGGCCATGACCTCAAACGCTCCATAGACTAGGACGTCCATGCGAACGACCTCGGCCATCCAAGCAGGGTTGCCTCCGGCGGCGCGAAGGTTGAGCCAGGCAAATCCGAGGGTTCCCACCGCGGCCCACACGGTCCAGAGCCTGCTTCCGTTGCCGTGTCGTGCGGGCTCGTCGGCCCGAAGGATCCGCGTCCAGCGTCGCAGCAAGAGGTCGTGGACGTCCTCGCGCAGCGCCGCAAAGAGCATCACAACGCCCAGCAAATTGACCGTGCCGATGAAATAGAGAAAGGTAGCCATCGGGTCTCAATTCTGCCCCGAAGTGCGCGCACTGCGAGACCGCAGCTACGCTACACCCCGAGCGCTGCAAGAGCGCGCTCCAACAACATCGCCGGGTCTAAGCGTCTCAGCGACAGATCCCAGTGAAGGTCGCCCCTACAAACTGGCACACGGTCCCCCGAATACAGCGACGGTTGGCGGTGCACCCGGCGCCCGCAGAAGACAGTGGCTCGCAAGTACCCACCGGGACGCTCTTCCTTGCACCGGGAAATCCCCAGGTATAACGACGCTCGATGGCTCCACGCTGGACCTCGCCGCGGTAGCAAAACAGCCCCGCGGTGCAAGCGTCATCAATCGCCGCGTTGCAGTCTTCGCCCTGGGCGCGACCTGGTGCGGGCGGAGCGCCACAGCCCGAGAGAGAGAGAGCAGCGACGACCACGAGGGAGGAGATCACACGACGAAGTTTCATGATGCGCGGGACCCTATCACGCGGCGATCGCTTGGGTATTGCTCAGCGAAAACAGCGCCGCAGCGTTGGATTGCGCTGCCCCTGAAGGGCGGAGAAGCTGCAACCAAGCAGCGAGCTCTCCGCGTGTGCGACACTCGCGCGCATGGCCACTGCATCGCTCTACGGGCTCGCGTACTCACCTTGGACCGAGCGCGCGCGGTGGGCGCTGGATTTTCACGGCGTTCGGTATCGCTACCACGAGCACGTCCCGATGCTGGGCGAGCCGCTGCTGCGCTGGCACGCGAAGCCCGCGAAGGGCGTCGCTGCTACGGTTCCGCTCTTTGTCGACGGGCGCGGGGGGCGGTGGATGGACTCGATGGCGATCATCGAGCACGCAGACACGCTGGGCGCGCGGCCGTTGATCACGGATCTCAGCGCGACACGGGCCCTCGCGGCCAAGATCGACAAGGTGCTGCACGGCGTACGCGGGCGCGTGACCTCGCGGATCGTCGCGGACCCCGAGGCGCTGCGCGAGAGCGCGACGGCGGCGGTCCCCGCGTGGATGGCGGGGCTTGCGAGCCCAGTGGCGGCCCTTGGGGCGCGCTTTATCGCGATGAAGCACAACGTGTCACTCGATCAAGCGAGAGAGAGCACCGCGGCGCTGCGTGCGCTGCTCACGGAGCTGGCCCCCACGGTGGACACCGACGCGCCGCACACGCGCGAGAGCCTCACGGCCGGAGACATCTTGCTCGCGACGCTGCTGCAGACGGTCGAGCCGGTGGTGGCAGCGCACATTGCGCTGGGTCCGGCGCTCAGGCGCGCGTGGAGTGAGCGCGAGCTGGCCGACGAGTTCGCGGGGCTCGTCGCGTGGCGGGACGCGGTCTACCGCGCGGCGCGGTGAGGGCTCTGGCGTACCCAGCGACGTCGCCAGGGACCTCTTGCTGCGCTTTGTTCTATTACCTACACCGCTGAAAAATCAGCGATTTTGCTCACCGAGTGACCCGAGGCGGCGAGCATCGCAAACGACGTCTCCGAGGTTGCGTGGGATCGCGCAAGCGCGCAGTGCGATCGGGCCATGCCGAGCCCCGCCCACGAGACCATTCTTGCGC
>JAUXYJ010000010.1 GCA_030694465.1 Deltaproteobacteria bacterium
GTGAGTTCGCGTTGTGCGGGCCCGTACTCAAGCTGGACACGATCGATCGCTTGCCCCGCGCGATCGACGAAGCCGCGAACGTAAATGTTGTTGCCCACACAGTCAGCCGCCGCGGGCGTGGTGATCACAACCCGCGGTGTGCGCGGAGCTGGGAGTGGGCTCGCGACGAAGTGCAGCTCTGAGATTGTGTTGGCTGCTTCGAGGGCACCGGTAAATCGAACATCGACCGCGTCGCTGGGAGGCAAACCGGGAGGCACTTCCACGGTGTTCCAGCCTGGGCGGCGCCCCGCGAGGGGGACCATCACGCGCGAAGTTGCATGCGTGCCCCGGATCGCAAGTTCGAGCGTGCCTACGGGAGTCGAGTTTGCGAAGAACGAAACCGCCTGAATCTGCGATGAGACACCAAAGGCCCAATGACTCGCAGTGCGACCGTGCTCGCCTCCTGCAGTGGTCGAAGTCAACCGATCGCTTAACGCATGCGCAGCGCTGCGTTGCGCGGCAGTCATCTGAGCGTCGTCAAGCCGTCGTGCGGGGTCTTCGACACACACCACATCGAGCGTGCGAATACGGACCGGTTGCGGCACGGCGTCGCGCAAGGGTTCAAAAGCGAGCGAGTTCTCGCCCTCCCGAAGTGCCGCGGGAGAGATCTCTTCGACCAGCACCGTGGCAGACGCGCTTCGCGCGCTCTCGGCGCTGCCTTCTGTTCGCACCCCGTTCAAAGTGCGCGCCATCCCCTGAAAGCTCGACGTCCCTTCAAGCTCGTATCGCAAGAATGTACGGACACATCGCTCAGGCCGGACCATTCGAAATCGCGTCAGTGCGCTCAAGGGATCACGCGCATAATCCATCGGGGACACCGTGAGAGGAGCGCTCAACGCAGACGACACACGACCCAACGCTGAGGCATTGGCCACCAGCTCGCTCGCGAGTGAGTCCCCCGCAACATGGGCACCGGGTTCGCCTTCAGCCCAGAGCTCAATTTCGGTGATCGAACCGTTCGCCTCCGTGGGCGACCAGCGCACCTCAACCACATCTGCAAGCGTGGGTCTGTCGAGGTTTGTCTGTTGCCACATAGCTTGTCCGACCAACGTCGAAGAAGCGTGCCCTTGGGCTGGCTCTCCATCGATCGAGGTGGCGATCTCGACGCGAGCGCCCGTGGATACCAAGTTAACCGCGACGATGTGGCGTGGACGATCGAGACGAAGTCGCAGCGTCACCGGTGCGTCGCTGCGCAGCGTCGTTGCGCTGTCGCCGTCCAGCAGTGCTGAGGAGACGTCGCTGGATTGACCCGTGTCGGTTCTCTCCGCGCGCATGATCCAGACCCGCACGGGCACAGGGCCTCCCGTCGACGGTTGCCGCCGTTGCGCCCCTCGCGCCACAGGAGTCACGTCCAAGGGTGGCGGCGAGGGTGGAGTGGACTCTGTCACAGCGGCGTCACGTGCCACCGTTACGTCAGTGTTGCTCGAGCATCCAACCATCCAAACCGCCAGCGCCATACGCGCCGCGGCTAACAGCCCACGATTGACCATGATGTTGTCCTCCACCCGTTTGTCCCCCCGAATCAGTGCGTTATGGATTGTTGCAAGGGAGCGGCACACAGACGCCGTCCCCGATCCCCTGCAAGCCGGTGACACAGACCGTGCCTGAACCGCAGCCGTACCCAGGTTCACTGGTGCAAAAAACTAGACCCGTCCGAGTTTGGTGCGAGCAGATCTTTGGCACTCGGTTGTTTTGGTAGTACTCGTTCAAGTTTGTAGAGACATCTGCAAACGACGTGCACCTTAGTGTGACTCCAGAAGGGAATTCACATGGGGCACCTTCAACAGACTCCGGAGAGCACAGGGCCACATCAGCCGAATCCGTGCGAACGAGCGTCATGGACGCAAACAGGCTGCAATACGGCGATTGGAGCGGCCGCACACCGCCGTCCGTGGTTTGGATCACTCCGCGGGTTGCGCTGCCGCAGCTCCCGGTGGCTGCGAGGATGGCAATCACTGCGACCGCGATTGCAGCCCGCCTAGCCCTAAGTGTCTGTGTAGCAAGCCCCAAACCCATCATGATGCTTCCACCTTGACTATAGGTTGACAGCATCCTTGGCCTTCGCACAAGCTCTAAAACGACTACGCATTTTCTCGATTTCTCGGCCGGTAGAGGGCTCTGTGATCCGAAGTCGTGTGGGTGTGAATTCAACTTCGCGGACGCTCGGGTGCGGAAGTTGGGGGGCTACGTGGCGTGGTGCTGGCGACCTCGTGCCAGCGCCGCTCGCGCTTGACTCCTTCGCATTCCCACCCGCGCGGCGCCGCCCAAGTGTGCCGATTTTTCTCATAGCATCGCTTTCGCCAGCCCGGGCCCACGGATCACCGTGGAGGCATGTCTTGTGCTCCCTGTGCTGAGCGTGGTGCGGTCTGCGGTGGCGAGTGCGCTTCGCCCGCGCGCCCGATTGCGACGACCTTTGGCGCCGCGACGCGGCTGTTTGCCGGGCCCGGATTGCGCGGTGGGCTCGCGGTGCGGCCTGCGGGCGACGCTGCCTCGGACGAGGCCGCCAGGCTCGCTGCAGAGCGTGCCGCGAGCGCGCGTGCCGCAGAGCTCGCGGCGGGCGTTCAGCTCGGAACACAGACGCTCTCAGGCGCCAACGACGCCCTAGCCCGCGAGCAACGACGCGCGCAGAGTGAGCTCGAGAGCCGCACGCAAGAGCGCATCGCCGAGCTCAACGCCAACCGAGACATCGAGCTCGCGCGCATTCGTGCCACTGCGGCGATGACCCCGGCGACGTCGCCGGGTGCACCCGAGTTTAGCGTGCTTGGGCTCGCTTCGACGCAGGGCCAGGTGGTCAACGCCTCGCCCGTTGCTGCACAGCCTGCGGGCGTGATGGGCTGGATTCGCGAGAACCCAGTGATGGTGGGCATCGGTGTCGCGGGTGTCGCAGCGGCGGCGTACTTCGTCCTGCGCGGGACCACGAAGGGGCGTCGCCGTCGATGAGCAACACGACGCCAACCACTCGCCCATCGTTTCAGAGCGGCGAATACCTCGCGCTCTGGTGGAACCGCAACACGCCCAACGGCCGCTTGATTTGCGCCACGGGCGGCGGTCACTTTGTTCGCAAGCTGCAGACCGTGTTGCTCGAAGCTGGCTACAACGACAAGCTGAGCTCGTTGCGTCCTGACGTGGTGCTCGAGCGCTCGGCGATCGCGCGTGAGCTCGGGCTCAACGGAGACGCAACGCGCCGCTCGCTCGCCGTCGATGGTGCATGGGGCACTAACACGCAGTTCGCGCTGTACTGGGCCGCCAAAGCCAACGGCGCGATGGCCGAGGTCATGAGCTCGTTGCGCAACGACTTTGGCCGTCGCGCGCTCTCGCCCAACTCGATGCGTTACGCAGCGATCATCGCGTATCACCCCACCGCACGTTGGGATGACGTAGAGATCTCTTTGCTTACCGTGCCGCCTGCGTTTGGCCAGCGAATTGCCGCACCGAATTACGACGCTGCGTTGCGGTGTTGGGACCCGCAGACGGGCTCTGCACCTGCGGATCCTCGCGGCACTTCGGTGTCCGCAAGCACGCCTCGAAGCAGCGCCGCAGTGACGCGCTCGTTCGCCGACAGCAACGCGACAGGAGCGCTCGGGATCGTCGAGCGGCACCCCGTCGCGACCGCGGCCGCAGTGAGCGCCGCGATGGGCCTTGGGATCTTTGCACTCACGCGCAAACCAAAACGCGCTCGACGAAAGGCACGACGATGAGCCGCTGGATTCATCACAGTTCTACGCTGGCTGTGGCATGGCTGAGCCAAGCGCTCAACGGAACGCCCGTGCCCACTGCCGCACGCAACGCCCTCGTGGCGCAGCTCGCGGCGATCCGTGACGCGTTGCACGCGCCGCAAGCGGTGCTCAATGGCGAGGGGTTGATCTCGTTCTTGCCGCAGCGACGGTACGAGGGCGCTGAGTTTCGTGGGCAAATGGCGCCGGTGGTGGGTGTGATTCCCGCGCCGATTCCCTGGGAATGTACAGCCGCAATTGATCCCACGGGCTCGCTCGATGGTCGCCGACGTGCGACCGCTGCAGCGATCACACGCGCGTTTGAGTTGCTCGCGGTGACCGGCGACGTCGCCGACCGCGCGGGCACGGCTCCGAGCGGAAACGTGCTGCTCTTCGAGGGCCCTGCGTTTGTCTTCGGCGACGCGGCCAACGCGCTCTTGACCGACGTGGGCGAGCGCGTGGTGACCGAAGACCGCGAG
>JAUXYJ010000011.1 GCA_030694465.1 Deltaproteobacteria bacterium
CTCGCTGCGGCGGTGGCACTGCGCGTCCGGCGAGTCGCTAACGCATCGCATGCAAGCGCTACGCGCCAGCATGCGACGCTCGCTCCTCGGCGGTCGCTCCGTGCTTTTTCCCGCCGCAGCCATCCTCATCATCACCCCCCATTGGGCACGCTGGGCTGGGCGCCTCTTCTTCTCCTTCGTCCGTCACGAAGGCGAAGAAGAGGGGTCACTCGGTCGGGCTCAAGAGCACTATGGAGCTGGATTTTTACTCGCGAAGTGAGCTCGGTGAGCTCGGTGAGTGCGGTGAGTGCGGTGAGTGCGGTGTGTGGAGGGGACCCGGCGACGTCGCTGGGTCACCCAACCGGCGACGTCGCTGGGTCACTCAGCCGGCGACGTCGCTGGGTCGGTCGTGGGGGCGGCGTCGGACTGCCTGCGCCAGCGCCGCGCGACGACCATGATGGCCACGAGCGCGACGACGTAGCCAAGCATGAAGGCAAAGCTGAGCAGGCCTTCGCTTCGGGGGACGAGCAAGAGTGACAGCAAATACAGTAGCAATAGTGGGCGCACGGTGACGGCGGCGAGGGCGTGGTCGGGCGAGAGCACTGCGCGGTAAAAGTGTCGTCCGAGGGCTGCGGCGTCGTCGGTGTTGTCACAGGGGACTGGGCGCGCGCCGGCTTCGACGCGGGCGCGCACGGCGTTTTGGTGCCAGGCAAACTGCGTGGCGAGGCTGCCCGAGATTTGCTGCGAGATGAGCCGGGCGGATGAGCGCGTGCGGTTGGGGTGGGACCAGGTGATAATCGCGGTTCCGTCGTCGAAATACGTGGTGAAAAACCAGCGTTCGGCGAAGCGTGTCTTGATGGTGCGCAGGGTGATGGTGTGGGTGAGGTCGAGCCAGACCTCGCCGGTGCTGCGAGACATGAGCGTGACGCTCTCGCGCAACGTCCCCGCGTAGGAAAATTGCAGCTCACGGAGCTGTTTCTGAAACGCCGGCGGCATGATGGCGCCAGGCGTGGGGGCCACCTTGGCGTCGCGGTAGTGCTCGCCGTCGGGCTTGGTGTATGCGCTGGGCGTGAACTTTACCCAGCGAGAGAGCAGGCGGTTGATGGGCCAGGTCTTCTGCGGCTGCACGCTCCCGTCGCCGAGCTGCGCGGCGGTACACCGCGCATGGGTCACGTGCGCGAGGGCTGCGGGCTCGCGTGGGGCTTGGTCTGCGTACGGGGTTTGGTGCTCGGCGAGCTGGGTGGGTTTGGGGTCTGTCACGGCCGCTAGCCTTGCTCGAACACGATGGGCAGGGTGACCTCGGAGGGGCCTTTTTGCTTAGGAAAATTCCAGCTCGCGATGGTCTTTAAGAGCGCGCGGACCAGGGCCTTGCGGGGGCGCTCGTACGTGCGTGGGGTGCGGGTTGTGTCCGAGAGCAAGCGTACGTTGTCGAGCTCACCCGAGGGCAGCACGGTGAAGCCTACGCTGAGCAAGCCCACGAGCGGCAGGCCCTTGCTGAGCGCGTCTGAGACGACGGGCTCGAGCTGCGCGGTGCGGCTCCCGAGCGAGCGCATGGACAGAGGGCCCGTGACACAGGGGCGTGGCTGTACAAACCAGCCGTGGATCACCAAGCGACCGTGCCGTGGGTCGTGGGTCCCGCGGACCTCGCGGACGCCGTGCGGGATGCGGGGATCGAAGACGGTGAGTCGGTTAAACTTGGGCTCGATCTCGCGCAAGACATCGGGCTCTTCGACGCTGCGGATGGACGTGAAATCAGACCAAAAATCCAAGACCTCGTCGCGTAACATCAGTGTTTCACCGCCGTGAAACACGCGCTTGTCCCAGTGCGTGAGTGACAGGACAAATGCCCACGGACCGTGCGGGAGGTCTCCGTGCAACTGTTGCGAGCAGCCCTCGATGTAGCAGCTCATCCACGGGGGCGAGATGTCATGGCAGCCCAGCGTTGTGCGGCCAAAGTGCACCAAGCGCTCGTGGATCGCGCGGTAGAGCGCGGGGTCAAAGTAGGTCCATGCGGGCGTACGCAGCGCGGTGTATTGTCCAGGGACGTGCCAGTAGTCCCAGACAAATCGGCCCGCGGTGGCGCTGCGAGGGTTGGCAAATCGCTGGTCAAACTCGGCGCGCAGGGCCTTGCTCTCGGGCGCAAAGTTGTCGGTCACGAGCAGCGAGCGCTCGGTCTTGTGGGCCATGGTGCGCGCGAAGTTATCACCGCGCTTGTGCTTGTGTGCACGCAGGCGTGTGGCGGCACGCAGCGGGTGCGCGAAGAGCCTCGCAGGGGGGTCTCGCGTGCGGTGAGCGAAGCGTCTCTGCGAGCCTCGGTGTTGGCGCTCTCGCGCGAGGTGGAGAGCATCCGTGGGCTGCGATTTGTGCGGCCCGTGCAGACCCGGGTTGATCGCGCGCAGGACACTCGAGCGCACTTTGAGACCGAGGGACAGACTGCAAACGAGCGACTGGATGCGCTGTTGGCCGTGGGGCTCGGGCTGACCCGTACCGAGCTTCATCGCGATCACGACGCGTTTGCGCGGATGATGGCGAGCGAGGCGCAGGGCTACTACGACCCGCACGAGGCTGTGTTGGTTCTGAGCGACGACGACGCGACACGGCTGCAAGAGCTGGGGCCACGTGGCACGGACGCGCGGGCGACGGTGGTGCACGAGCTCGTTCATGCGTTGCAGCATCAGCACTATCGGGCGCGGGTTGAGGTGGACGAAGATGCTCCGGCGATGGACGACCGTGCGGACACGCGGCTGGCGCTCTTAGAGGGCGACGCGACGCTGGTCGCGCTCGAGTGGGCGGCGCGACAGCAGGGACGACGGTTGCTTGGGACCGAGGATTTAGAGCCACGGATCGCGCGTTGGCTCGAGCGCGCGATGGTGCTGACCGAGCACGATGTGGAGCCGTATTTGTTAGACGCGTTGGAGCTTCCGTATCACGCGGGGGTGCGGGCGGTGGCACAGATGCAGGCGCGTGGGGGCTGGGATGCGGTCAACCGAGCGCTCGCGGACAGCGCGCTGAGCAGCGGCGCGTTGATGCACGCAGACCGCGAACAGAGCGTGTGGCAGAGCGTGAGCGCACAGCCCGTGTCAGACCCTGCGCTGCGTGTCTTGACTGAGCGAACGCTGGGTGAAATCGAGCTGCGCTTGCTGGTCTCGCAGGTCGTGAGGGACGAGCGCGCGGGGGTGATTGCGGGCGTGTGGCGCGGCGACCGGGTGACCCTGCAGGGGACCGAGGGAGAGGGCGCGTTGGTCCTGCGCTGGGTGATCGCGTGCGAGAGCCCCGAGGGGGCGCGTGGGCTTGTCGCGGCGCTTGAGCCCATGGTGGCGCGGTGGCGCAGGCAGGGATGTCCGCGGATGCGTGGGGCGCGCGAGGGGCTGTGCCCGGTGTCCATCGTGGCGACCGAGGCCACGGTGCGCGTGTCACGCGGCGAGTAAAATCACTGGCGATTGCGCTTGGGGCGCCCACGCGTGGGGGGTGGTGGCGGAGGTGGCGCGGGCTCGTCGGACCAGGCGAGCGTGAGGGCGGGGCTGAGCGCGTAGCGTCCCTCGTGGTGGGTGAGCCAGGGGCGCAGGCCACGGCGGCGCAGCGAGGACAAGAGCACGTGGGCGCGGTTGTGTGCGCTGAGCGCGAGCACGCGCTCGTTGGGCCAGGTGCGCGCGATGAGCTCATCGAGAGTGAGCGAATTTGCAGGCGAAGTGAGCGTATCGACCAACGCGAAGAGCATACGCCGCAGGGTGTTGTGCGCGCTGAGGTCTTGGGTGGGCTCGCCCGTGAGGCGAAACCAGCGCTGGTCTCGGGCGACGGTGAGGGTGGGGTGTTGGGCAGCGACAGGTGGACCCGGCGACGTCGCCGGGTTAGGGGTGAGTGCGAGGGTGGCGAGGCGCCGAGAGAGCCAGCGAGCGGCGGCGCGGACGTCGTCGGAGAGGCCCCCGAGTGATCCTGGAGAAGAGCATTCGGCGAGGGTTTTTTCGGCACGCTGGACAGCGTTGCGCAGGGCCTCGGGGGTGTCTTGGCACAGGGCGAGGTCGAGGGCGGCGCGGGTGAGGGCGAGGGTGAGGGCGCTGGCGGGGTCGGGGCTCTGGGCGAGCAAGAGGGCGCTGCGCGAGAGCTCGTCACGGGCTTGGTCGAGCAGCGCACGGTCGATCAAGACGGCGGCGAGGCGCGCGCGGGCGAGGGCTTCGGAGTGGGTGTCGCCGAGGTGAGCGAGCTGCGCGATGGCCTCTTGGTGCTCGGTCTGAGCGAGGGATGTGAGTCCACGGTGATGCAACAATACCGCGCGATTGCTGCGATGGATCGCGTGAAGCCGTGTGTCTGTGGACTGGTCTAGCTGCAGCAGGGCTTGGTCAAAGAGGGCGTGGGCTTCGTCGAGGCGGTCGCGCTCGAAGAGCAAGAGGGCGAGATTAGAGCGCAGGGTCGCGTCGAGGCGCGGGTCCTGGTGGGTGGGGGTGTGCGTGAGGGCGTCTCGGTAGCGTTGTTCGGCCTCGGTGTAGTCGGCGCGGTCGTGGGCGAGGGCGGCGAGGTTGGCGTCGATGCGCGCGAGCCAGTGGGGGCGATCGGCGCTGCGAGAGCGTGCGGCGAGGTAGTGATTCTGCGCGAGATTTACCTCGCGAAGCTGATGTGCGAGCAGCGCTTGGTCGAGCAACACCGAGGCTTCGAGTGCGGGGTGATTGCACTGCAGCGCGAGGGTCCACGCGAGGGAGAGGTCGGCCTGAGCGGTCTCGGGCGCACCGAGGACGCGGGCGGTGTGGGCGTGCGCTTGCAGCAGCCGCGCGTGCAGGGCGGGCTCGTTGGGGGCGCGCGTGAGGGCGCGGGCGAGGGCGTCGCGGTGGGGCTTGAGCGGGCCGTGTCTGCGCACGACGGGGTCGAGGGCTAAGAGCGCGCGTGCGGTGGTGTCTGGGTGGGCCGAACGCGCTGCGATTTCGCTTAGATTGTCGCGTTCGAGGGCGAGGGTCTCTGCGTCTTCGGGGCGCGGGTTTTCTTCGAGCGCACGTGCGAGCGTGGTGCCCTGGGCGAGGAAGTGTTGGGTGTGTCGGTGTTGGGCTTGCGGAGCGAGGGCCGGGTCACTGGCGAGCTGCTGGCTCGCGTAGGTCCGCAGCGTGTCTAAGAGCGCAAAGCGTGGGCGGCCCAGCGCGTCGGTGTGGGTCTGAACGAGCGAGCGATCGAGCAGGGCCTGCAGGGCGAGGTCTGCGCTAAGCGGGTCTGGAGCGAGCACGGCGCGTGCGGCGGCGAGGTCAAATCCGCCGCGAAAAACACTGCACGAAGCGAAGGCCTGTTGTTGCTGCGTAGACAGCAGGGCCCAGGATCCATCGATGGCTGCGCGCAGGGACTGGTGTCGCGCGGGGGCGTCGCGGCGGGGGTTGCGCAGCGTGTCGATGTGCGCTTCGTGGGCGGTGCACAGGGCGGTGAGGCCTACGCGGCGTGCGCTCGCGGCGGCGAGCTCGAGGGCGAGGGGGACTCCCTCGAACACGCGCACGAGGGCTCGCACTTGCGGCATCGCGTCGACGCTGAGTGCGAAGCCGGTCGCGGTGATTCGCTGGACAAATAGCTGGACTGCCGAGCTCTCTTGCTCTTCGGAGTGGTCGTCGAGTGAGAGCGGGGTGAGCGTGGTGATGTGCTCGCCGTCGAGGGCGAGGGCTTCGCGCGAGGTGGCCAAGATTTGCAGCGCGGGCACGTGCGCGAGCCAGTGCGCGATGGGTGGTCCGATCAGGTGGACGAGCTGCTCGAGGTTGTCCAAGACCAAGAGTGTGGGTGTGTGCGAGGCGAGGGTCTGCGAGAGCTCGTTGAGGTCGATTGAGGGGCGCGACGCGTCGGGCTTGTGTGTGCGAAGTGTGCTGTCAATTCGCAGGTAGAATGTGTCGAGGTCTGTGCACTCAGAGAGGTCGCAGAAGGTGCCGTCGAGCGTTTGGGCGAGGGCGAGCGCGAGGCGCGTTTTTCCGATGCCACCGGGGCCCGTGAGGGTGCATAGGCGGGTGCCTTGTGCGAGCAGCTCGGTGAGCGACTGGAGCTCGCGTGTGCGACCGAGCAGAGCGGTGAGCGGGGGCGCCATGGCAGAGACCCTGCGAAGGGTCACATGGTGCTGGGCGCGAGGGCCAGAGCGGGCACGACGTAGCGGAGCTGTGCGGGCGTTCGTTGGTAGCGCACGGCGAGCGATTGCGAGAAGAAATCCAGGGGACGAATCGGTGTGACCTGGCTGCGTCGGCCGAGGGCATCGCAGCCGATTCCCTGGGTCTGCACTGCGTGATCGCTGTCTTCGTACACGACGACGCCTGAGCGACACGCGCTTGTGGGGTCGCGGTAAACACCGACGAGCGAGCCTGGCGACGCGATCGGGAGGGTCTGCGCGATGGGGCTCGGCGTGAGCCCGGAGAGGGTGATGTTGGCTTGGTCTGGCGCGAGGCGGATGAGCAAACGGCGGGCGCCATCGGTGCTTGTGAGCGCTAAGTCGGACCCACGGGGTCCTTCGAACCATCTGGATTCTTGCAGACCGATTGAGTTTTCGTCGCAGAGGTATGCGACGACGCGGGTGTCGTCTACGACGATCGCGAGGGCGGCGCGGTGGCCATCGATTTGGGCCGCGTAGCTCTGGTGAAGTGTGGGGGCGTCGACGTGGCTCGCGCACGCAGACAGCGCGCACGAGGCGAGCGCGAGGGGGCCGAGGCGAGCGCGACGCGAAGTGATCACGAGGTCCTAAGGGGGTACGCGTGCGTGCGTGCAGAGTCTAGTGTGGGCTGAAAAATCGCTGTCATTGGCACACTCCTCCGCCGGACGGTCCCGCGTGCGGGCAGTGCGTCGCGGGGGTCATCGAGGCGGGCTGATCGACGTGGTAGAGGCGGCAGAAGAGCGAGTTTCCGGTGGTGTCATTGCGAGCGCCGGTGAGCGGAAACGCAGCGCAGGCGGTCATGCACGCGCCGGTGTTTGCATAGAGCGTGTTGGGGCCGTCGCAGTGGGCCGCGGCGATGGTGCAGTACTCGGCGCAGAGCGCGGATGAGTTTGCGGCGTCTTGGGCGGGGCTCGCGTCGGTGGAGGTGACATCGGGGCTGGTGGTGGGGGCCGGGGCGCACGCTGCGAGGGCGAGGGCGAGGGAGAGACCAAGGGCGCGAAACGAGGGGGTTGTCATGGGGGCAGAGCGTGCGGGGGAGGGCTGGGGGTGCGCGAGTTATTTGGACTTATTTGTGCGGGCAGGGGTCTGTGAAATCACTGCAAATAGGCAGCGTGAACAGCGATGATGGCGCACAAGCAAGGGCTATGAAGCGAAGAGAGTTTGTGGCGTTTTTGGGAGTGGGTGTCGCGGCGGCGATGGCGGCGTGCGGTGTCTCGGTGCAGGGCGAAGAGGACGGGGGCGCGGGGGATGCGGGCGACGGGGATGCGGGCGAGGGTATGTTGGTGAGCGCGATCCCGGCGGTTGTGGTGGGGGCTGCGGGGCGGGTCACGATCCGGAGGAGCTTTGATGTGCTGCTCGAGGACCGGGCGTGCGCGGGGCACGCGCACGGGCTGCGGGTGCTCGCGGGGAGCTATGATCGGGACACGCCGGTGGAGTACCTCGGCGGGTCTCACTTGGTGCGGCTGCGACCGAGCGAATTGGTGAGGCTCGAAGCGGGCGAGGTCTTGCCCTTTGCGACCGTGGGCCCGGGGCCAGGGCATGGGCACTGCGGGCGCGCGGTGCGGGCGGAGATGCGGCCGCGATTGCCAGCGGATCGGGAGGCGTATACGTGCGCGCTGCGGGACACGACGGCCGAGTGCACCGTGCGATGAGTGCCGTGGGTGAGGGCGGTGTCGATCTTCGTTGACAGGGGAGGGAATTCGGGTAGAAACGGCGTCCCAATTCCGACTTAGCTCAGTGGTAGAGCAGGCGGCTGTTAACCGCCTGGTCGCTGGTTCAAGTCCAGCAGTCGGAGCCAGAAGAGAGCCTCGCAAGAGGCAAAGAGAGAACCCCCGCAGGAGCAATCCCACGGGGGTTTTTTTGTTGGGTTGCGTGGGCGCGAAGAGAACACAGGCGTTCTCAGCGGGCGATTCTCCCCGGGGAATCAGGCTCGCGTTGCACAGGGCGCGCTACGCAATCGACCGCTGGGTAAACGCAGCCTGGGTCGCCTCGTTGGGCCATGTGACCAGCGCCGAGCCCGCGTTGCACGGCGTATGGGCAAGGTCTAGCGAGGTCTGGAGCAACGACCGCGGACCATGGTGTTCACGCATCGCCTCAATCATGAACGCAAACTCGTTGAGAAAGCCGACGACGCGCCGGCTGGCCGTGGTGCTCACGGTTGACTGCGCCATCGCGAAGCGCTCGCGCTCAATGGCCGCGCGATCAACGCCCAGTTTGTCGAGGACTTTTGTCAACGCGCGCGGCAGCTCGATCGCGATCGCGCTGAGCGCCTCGCGCGGAAGGACCATCGACAGCAGGGTCTTCTCACTGACGCAGAGGATGAGGCCGTCGTGTGTGACGTTGGCGTACCAATCTCCGAGCACGGTGGTCGGAGTCGGCGGCTCTTTCAAGGGCGCTGCCTTCATGGCGGTGAGCAGCTTGCGGGTGGCACGGATGCAGAACACTCAGACAATCTCCAGCGGGATTACAGCACACTCCGCGGTGTTGGGCACCGATGTCCCCGGTCCGCCGAAGCCCTCGCGAGCGCCAATCCACCCACCGGCCCCTACGCTTGCTCGCCCTTGTCGCCGCCCTCGGGCTCGTGGATATCTTGGTCCAGTCGCCGCTGTGTCTCGTTGCGCGCGTCCGTGATCGTCTTGTTCGTGAGGAGCGTGTCGATCATGCACCACACGCGGGTCGCTTGGTGGACACTCGGGCCGTTGCGTACCTCGGTTGGCGGGATGATCGGCGGCCCAAGATGCAGGCAATCGTGCGGCTGCACGGTCGCGTCGTCGGCTTCGGCAAAGACCGTCTTCGGGTTGGTGAACACGTCAAACTTCTCGACGTGGTGGATCGATTGCAGCTTGCCGTCGTATCGAAACGCGATGTAGTTCGGGGGCTCGGGCCAGCCGGGCGCGGTGGGATAAAAGTACCGTCGCTGTCGCTTCACCACTTCGCGAAAGTTCACGTTCCACGCGTGCCCGCCGCCGAGCGAGACCACGTAGACCATGTTCGAGCGTGTGTTCTCCATGCCAAGGATCTCCTGCAAATAGGCGGCGAACTCGTCGAGAAGCCGCTTGTTGTGGTTTGTCTCGTGGGCGTGCGCACGCTTCGCGAGTCGCAAGATCGTTCGCCACGAGACGTGCATCACGGGCACGCCATCGATCGCTGTCGGGAGGCTGTGCGCTACGTGCGTTGCAGGCGCGTTGGTGACCGCGACGAGGCGCTTGGTGGTCACGTTGGCATTTGCGAACCGCGGCACGTATTGGGCGAGCTGCTTGTGCGAGGGGAGTTGAGGCCCGCGCTTTGCCTCAAAGATTGCCCAGAATTTGTCCGCGACCCGGATCTCTAAGTCGGTTCGCCCATGGTTCTTGATGACCGTCTGAAGGCTCGCGACGCCTTGCGAGTGATCCACGATGGGGCTGCCCGCGACGTGGCATAGAAGCTCGTTCGCGAAGCCCGACGAGCGCGACACCATAAAACCGAGCGAGTAGGTCATGTCGTCTTCTTTTGACCCGAGCAGGTCAAAGAAGGTGCCCACTGGACGCCCGGATTGAAGGAGCTTCACGCGCCGTGAGACTACACCTGTGCGGTGCGGACCCAACGCAGACCTTAGCGCCCCGGCCCATCACACCCAAGCCTTCGCGCGCCGTCGCCGCGTCCTCGCCGCGCTCTTTTGGGCGGACAGTGACCCCGTCGGAGTCGCGAGAGTCGCTGCCCCCTTGCGTGGGATCCCATTGATCTCGGCGCAAGGGATGGCACCGCAGGAGCCCGAAGAGCTTCCGACGCGGTCGTGAGGGCTTCCGACGCGGCCCGATGTTCAATAATGGCTGCGATTTTGGCATATCGTGCCGCGGCCCTCGGCGAAGCGCTCGCGCCGATAGGGCCAAATTGCGGCAAAAATGACCTTCCCGGGCCCGTCGGAAGGCTTCACGGGCGCGTCGGAAGCTCTCGTTTGCCCGAAATCGCGGCAAATAGTCCCTGGTTTTCTCTGCTGCGTTTCAACTGCGCTGATGCCCGCGTACAAGGTCTCGACGAATCCTCGAAGCGCCTCTTCGCGCGCTTACCACCCATTGGCGGCCATGAATGTCCGAAATCCCAGCGTTTCTCTTGGATCTAGAAGAGGCGTTTAACGCCGCGATGGTCTCTAACGACGTCGATCGCATCGCCGCGTGCGTGAGCGACGACTGGCTCTTGATCACGCCCGAGGCGGGGCCGATCTCTCGCAAGGTGATCTTGGACGCGATCGCGTCGGGCCGGCTCACGCACGCGACCATGCGCAAGCAAGCCCTGCACGGGCAGGTCCTCGGAGACACCGCGTGGGTGACCGGGCGCGGGCAGAATACCGGGACATTTGCTGGTCAACCGATCTCACTTTTGCAGGCAAACTAGTGAACTTGCGATCCATGCCCAGACGAAATCGAGGGAAGCTCACCCACCATGAAACGTCCACCCAAGGTCGCACAGAACGCGCGGACAGATCTCGACACTGCGCTCGCCGCGATGTCTGCCGAGGCGCTGCGCGAGGTTGTCTACGAGATGTTGCTCGCGCTGGATGACCGTGCGCACGCGTGGGTCGTTGGGTCGCTGATCGCCCGTGCGGCCCGCGCCGGCTCGGGGTGGACGCCGGCCGCCGTGAGCGACGAGCAGGTGGCCGAGGTGTTGGCGTTTGTGAAGGCCGCCGAGCGCGTTGGGCAGGCTGATCCCTCGGAGGTTGACCAGCACCTTCGGCTGGGTTCTGCTGCTTTGCTTTGCAAGGACTACGCGGCCGCGCACCGCATCTTTGGAGCGCTTCTCCCGCCCATCGGCGAGGGAAACATCGACCTCGGACAGCACGAGCTGGTAGACGAGGTGCTGGGGGCCGACGTCGCTGAATGCGCCGCCCAGTACGTCGTGTCGGCGTACATGCTGGCGCCGGTGGCACAACGCGCCGAAGCCGTCTGCGCAGCGATCGACGTGGTGCACGAATTCGGGCACTTCTGGGAGCCGGTGCGGGAGATGGAGCGCGTGGCCGTCGAGCCGCTTCCTGCGCTCCCGGACTTTCTTCTGCAGTGGCGGGCGCTGATCGCAAGCAAGCCTGCTAGCCGGCGCACCAGAGACTGGGACACCAAAGAGGATCGGTGGCTTCGCGAGGTGGTGCAGCGGCTCGAAGGTGCCGACGGCCTGGCGAAGATCGCGCGCTCGACCAAGCGAGCCGATGACCTGCGCGCATGGTGCAAGCCACTCGCCGGTGCTGGTGATTGGCACGCGGCGCTCCAAGCGTTTGCGGAGGCAGCCGAGCTCGTTACGGACAATGACTCCGCGCGCGCGGAGTTCTTCGATGGTGCAGCGCTCGCCGCTCAGAGTCTCAAGCTGAAGGACCTCGGTGTACACTTCGAGCGGGCGTGGCGCGCGGGCCCGAGCATGTCGCGCTTGCGACGATGGCTCGGCTCTTCGAGCACCCAAGAGGCGCTCGGCAAGCGGGTCCGCGAGGCGCTCGAAACGTGCCCGAAGCAGGCAGCCCGGCAACGCGCGCTCCTCCATGTGCTGTCGCACGACTTTGCTCCCGCGGCGAAGCTGCTCGCGAGTGCGCCGGGCCTCGGCTGGTCGAGCGGTGAGCACCCAGGACACCTGCTCTTTCCGCTCTTCGCGCGGCTCCTCGGGGGCTCGCAGAAGCCAACGCGGCAGGACGAAGACACCATGTTCCATCACGCGAGGGTCCTCGACGAAATCGACGTGATGACGGCCGATCCAGAGACGCCACGGCTCACCACGCCAGCGGTCGATGCGCTCCTCGAAGCGATGGGCGTCACGAGCATCTCCGAGGTGGCAGCGCGAGCGACCGTGCTTGCCGCGATGAAGCAGGCCGCACAGCGCCGCGTCGCGGGTGTCACCGAGCAGAAGCGGCGCAGTCAATACGGGCACGCCGCTGAGCTCGTCGCCACCTGCGTCGCGTCCGACAAGACGGGCGAGACGACACGTTGGGCGGTGGGGCTCGAGGCCGAGTACAAGCGCTTTCCGTCGCTTCGCAGGGAGCTTGAGCAAGCGTTGATGGCGCTATGACCACGAAGCGAAGAGAGCCTGCGCTCCAAGCGCACACGTGGGAGTTCAAGCCATACTTTCGTCGTCACGCGTTTGGCTGGAAATCCCAGCCCGCGATCACGCGCGTCAAGCAGGCCGTCGCCGAGATCAAGACGGTGGCGAAGCGCGACCTCGTGCTCGCCGCCGAGGGGGCGATTGTGTTTCTTGAGCGCGTGTCGCCGGCGCTCGCACAGGTGGACAGCTCGTCGGGTTCGATCGGCAGCGTGGTGAACAACGCCATCGCAGAGTTGGTTCCGATCCTTGCGAATGCGCCGACCGATGCCAAGACGCGCGAGGCGTGGCTCGAGCGGCTCTTCGAGGCCTACGAGGCTGATCACGTCCCCTACCTCGAGTGGCTCGGCGAGCACTGGGGCACGCTCTGCGCCTCGAAAGACGTCGCCTCGGCGTGGGCCGATCGGCTTATCGAGACCGTGAAGCTCTCGTGGAGCCCAGATCGGGCGCTGCGCAGGTACTTCAAGGGCACGCCCAACTGCCTCAGCGCCCTCGTCGCGGCCGAGCGCTATGACGACGTGCTCGCGCTGCTTGAGCTCGCGCCCTACCCATGGATTTTCTACCGGCAGTACGGCGTGAGGGCGCTCGCGGCCAGCGGGAAGCAAGCCGAGGCGGTTCGCTACGCCGAAGAAGGACGCGGTCTCAACGACAGCCCCGTCATGGTTGCGCGCGTTTGCGAAGAGGTCCTGCTCTCTTCGGGGCTCGTCGACGAGGCGTATCGACGCTATGGGCTTGAGGCGAACCAGGAGGGCACCTGCCTCGCGACCTTTCGCGCCGTCGCGAAGAAGTACCCGCACAAGCCCCCGAGCGAGCTCTTCGCCGATCTTGTGAAGACCACGCCCGACGACGAGGGCAAGTGGTTTGCCGTGGCGAGGGACGCACGTCTCTACGATGACGCCCTCGCCCTCGCGACCCGCGCGCCGTGTGACCCAAGGACGCTCGCGCGTGCTGCGCGAGACTATGCCGAGAAGCAGCCGGCCTTCGCGGTCGGCGCGGGGCTCTTGTCGCTGTACTGGCTCGTCCAGGGACACGGATACAAGATCACCAGTCTCGATGTCTGGGATGCCTACCGCGCGACGCTCGCGGCGGCTGAGCGGCAGGGCACGAGCGCCGAGGTGAAAGAGCGCATCCGCAAGCTCGTCGCCGCCGAGGGGGCGAGCGGGCGCATCGCGACAACGGTGCTCAGCAGAGAGCTTGGGCTGTGACCCCGGTCCTTCGCGGGGTGGGCGCAACGCGACGCCCCCTGGCAAATCCCCCAATTTAGGCCCGACCCCACCCCCCGTGGCCCGATACGTACTCCCAAATCAGGCCCGACCCCACCCCCTCGGGGGGTCTCGCGGGCCCTATTCGGGCAATTCGACAGGGTGCCACGGGGGGCCACCGGCGAGGTCGGCAATACGCTTGCCAGTGGCCTACGCGCGCGGCGAGTAGATCCCCCTCGCACGAGTCATGTCGTGTAATCTCGCATTCGTACAGCGCTGGATGATTCGCAGCGTGACGTTAGGTCACTCTGCCCAGAGGGACTGCGTTATGGTCGCGCCCGCGATGGGACGAAAGAGCGCGACGGCGACGGTGGGCAGGGTGATGGTGCAGCTGTTAGAGCACCGGGTGATTCAGCAGAGCGAGCTGGCCAAGCACGCGGGGGTGACGACCGAGACGCTGCGCCGGGTGGGCGACGAGCTGATCGAGTCGGGGTTTAAGCTCACGCGCGAGCTCGACGGGCGGGCGATGGTGTGGAGCGTGGCGGAGGGATGGTTTCCGAGCGGGGTGGTGTTTGCCGGGGAGGACGCCAAGCGGCTCTTGCGGCTGCTCTTGCGCTTGCGCAAATCGAGCGAGCGCGACGCGATGATCGAGCGGCTGACCCTGGCGTCGGAGAGCGACCGCGAGGTGCGCGCTGCGCGAGAGTCTCTCTCGGGACCTGACGAGGCCAAGGGCGTGGGCGACTGGCTCAACAAGCTCTCGCGGGTGGCGGCCGAGCAGCGCACGGTCCGGATTTACTATGCGTCGAGCAAGAGCGGCGAGGCGCGCTGGCGGGTGTGCTCGGTGCAGCGCGTGGCCGAGGGCCGCACGGCGTACGCGATCGTGTGGGACCACGACAAGAACGAGCTCAACAATTACAGGCCCGAGCGCGTGCAGGGCATGGACGAGCTGCGGGCGACGGCGTACGTGCGGCGCCCGGTGGCAGAGCTCGACGCGCACCAAAAGACCGGGATCAACGGCTACCGCAAGGGCCCCGAGCAAGAGCTCACGGTGGTGGTCCACGGCGAGGTGTGGGGCTGGGTGAAAGACAACCTCCCGGTCGCGCCCGAGCGCACCGAGCCGCTCTCGTGGGGCACACGCATCGTGATCAAGACCCGCGGCGCCGAGTCCATCGAGCGCTGGCTCGTGGGCTTGGCCGAGCACGTGACCATCGAGACCGAGTCCATGCGCGAGGCGGTGCGGGCGAGAGCGCTGCGGTCGCTCGCGCAGCACGGAGGGAGCGGAGCGGGGGCGGCGAAGGCGGCGAAGTGTGAGCCTGCCTCGTAATCGAGGGCCCGGATACGAGGGGGGTCGGTGGGTACAAATCGGCGAGGTGAGGGTGCGCGCGTGTCAGCGAGCGCGCGCGGGCCTCGTCACTGGGATCACAGGGAGCCAACAGAGGAGCGCATTGCGATGACTGAATCGAAGCAAGAGATGCCTACGGGCGAGGGTGACGGGCACGAGCGTGGGGCGGACATTGTGCGCTTCGATGTGGTCCTGCGGGCCATGGGCGAGCGCGTGGTGGTGGACCACGGGTATGCGCTCTTTGGCGCCATCGCGCGGGCCACGGGGGACGACCTGCACGGGGCGTGGTGGCTGGCGGTGGCGGGCCTGCGGGGGGTCAGCCGCAGCAAGGGCGAGCTGGGGCTCAGCACGCCGGGGAGCGAGCTGCGGCTGCGTGTCACACAAGACCGCGTGGCGTGGGCGACGCAGCTCGCGGGGCGTGAGCTCTCTGTGCGCGGAGACCTGGTGCGCCTGGGGGTGTCGCAGACGTTCACGCTGCGGCCCTCGCGCACACTCAGAGCGCGCGTGGTGACCACGAAGGTGCACGGAGACGTGCGCGACGCCGAGGTCTTTCGCAAGGCCCTCACCGAGCGCGTGCGCGAGCTCGGGGTGCGTCTGGCAGAGCCGGGCGTGCGGGGAGCGCGGCTTGAGCTCGGCGAGCGCCGGGTGGTGCGCGTGAGCGAAGAGCTCGTGGTGGGCTACCAGGTGACCCTCTACGACCTGAGCGACGCGGACTCGCTCAAGGTGCTCTACGCGGGCGTGGGCGGGCGGAGGCGGTTTGGGTGTGGCGTGTTTATGGCCCCCGCGAGCGAGGGCTTCTGATGGGCGCGCCCGAGCGATTGCTGGCGAAGTCGGTTCATCACGTGTTTGGTGAGCTCACACTCGAGCAGCATTTGGCGGACACCGAGCAGGCGGCCGTCGCGCTCTTTGCACGGGACAACCGCGTGACGCGGAGGTTCTTGAGCTTCTTTGGGTTGGACTTTGACAAGCACCACGCGAGGTTTGTGCGCACGCTGCGCTGCGCGGGGCTCGTGCATGACCTAGGCAAAGCGAACGAGGATTTCTTCGGCACGGTCACGCGCACGCTGCGAGAGGCGCAGGCGGTGCGGCACGAGCACTTCTCGGCGCTGGTCTTGAGCATGCCGTCGGTGCGTGTGTGGCTTGAGTCTGGCGAGGGCCAAGGCGAGGGCGCAGGGATTGACTACGACGCGCTGTGCGCCGCGGTGCTCTCGCACCATCTCAAGGTGGCCGCGCCGGGGAGCAAATGGCGTGGGTGGTGTCATCCCTCACGTGACGTCCCGGTGGCGCTCTTTTTGGGGCACCCTGAGGTGACGCGCACGTTGGCGCGTGTGCACGAAATCGCTGGATTATCTCAGGAAATTCCGCTGCTCTCGGACGCTCTCTGGAGCATGGACGACGCAGGCTGGCAGCGGGTCTTGCGTGCCGGCGTTGAGTCCGCGAAGAGCTTTGCCCACGCGATGAGGCGGGCTAACCGAGAACCTGCGGTGCGCGAGCGGCGGCAGTTTGTGCTGGCCGTCAAAGCGGGGCTCATCGCGGCGGACTCGGTCGCGTCGGCGACCTTTCGCGAGGGGCTGTCGATGGACGCCTGGGTCGAGGGCACGTTGCATCAGAGCGCGCTGACCCGCGACGAGATCTACCAAGAGATTCTTGAGCCTCGCGTCGCAGAGATCCAGCGCAAGGCAGGCACCGAGGGCCAAGCGTTTGCGTGGCACAACTTTCAAGAGGGCGCGGCACGACAGGGTCCTCGCGCGCTCATGCTCGCGGGCTGCGGTTCCGGCAAAACCCTCGCCGCGTGGCGCTGGATCGCAGACCAGTGTGCGCAGCGCGAGGTGGGCCGCGTGGTGTTTTTGTATCCCACGCGTGGCACGGCGACGGAGGGCTTTCGGGACTATGTGGGCTGGGCTCCCGAGACCAAGGCTGCGCTCGTGCATGGCACCGCGGGCTACGAGCTCAACGCGATGTTCGAGAACCCGTCGGACGCCACGTTGGACAAGTCGTACGCGTCCGAGTCGTCCGAGCGGCTGTTCTCGCTGGGCCTGTGGTCGAAGCGATATTTTAGCGCCACTGTCGATCAGTTTTTGGCCTTCATCGAGCATGGCTACGGTGCCATGTGCTTGCTGCCGCTGCTGGCCGACTCGCTTGTCGTGCTCGATGAAGTGCACAGCTACGACAAGCGGCTCTTTGAGAACACCCTGTCTTTTCTCAAGAACTTCGATGTGCCGGTGCTTGCCATGACCGCGACCTTGTCCACCGCGCGCAGGGGCAAGCTCGCCGAGACCGGCATGTCGATCTATCCCACCGAGAGCGACCGCGCGGACCTTGAAGACCTCGAGGCACGCGAGGCCCACCCGCGCTACGTCGTCGCGCGCTGCGAGAGCGAAGACGCCGCCATGGCGCAGTGTCTTGAGGCTCTTGCACGCGGAGAGCGTGTGCTCTGGGTGGTCAACACAGTGGCCCGCGCGCAGCGGATCACCGAGGCACTTCGTCCTGTGTTTGCGCAGGTGGTTTGCTACCACAGCCGATTCAAGCTCAGTGATCGCCAAGCGGCGCACCAGAAGACCATGGCGCTCTTTAAGGGCGCCGCCGGTCGCAGCGTCGCGGTGACCACGCAGGTGTGCGAGATGAGCCTCGATCTCGACGCGGACGTGCTGATCACTGAGGTGTGTCCGCTGTCTTCGTTGGTCCAACGGATGGGGCGAGCGAACCGAAGCGAGCGTCGGCCCAAGGACTTTAGGGCCAGGGTCTATGTGTACGAGCCCGAGCACATGGCGCCGTATGTGAAGCCCGATCTTGAGGCGACGCGGGCGGCGCTCGCGGGCTTGGTCGGCCCTGCGCGAGAGGTCTCGCAGCGTGAGCTTGCTGAGCTTCTAGAGCGCTTTGGGGCGCTTGAGACGTCGATCGCAGATGCGGGGTTGTTCTTGTCGAGTGGTTGGTACGCGGTGCCTGGATCGTTGCGTGACGAGGACGGGTTTTCGCAGCCGTGCGTGCTGAGCGAAGACCTCGCTGCGGTGAAGCGCGCGCTGAGAGACCACGAGCCCATCGACGGGTACGTGCTGCCCGCGCCGCGCCAATCTGTGATGGCCCACGAGCGCTACGTCCGAGGAAAATTGCCGAGCTATCTCGGCGTGGTCTCGAGCGATGACTACACAGCGTCGCTCGGTTTGGTTGTGACGAAAGACGAGGTGAAATGATGGGGCGCCCAAAGAAAGCGGCACCACGTGCCGAAGACAGCGCAGGGCTGTTTGAGCACTCTGAGCGCAAGCGCGCTGACGCGTCTGCAGAGGGTGAGCAAGCGCCGGACGACGCGAGCGCAAAGCCAACGAAGAAGGGCAAGCCCAAGACGAGCAAGGCCAGCAAGGACGAGGTCGACGAGGCCGCGCCGCGTGACTTTACTTGGGAGCTTGCAGGGCTCTCGACGACACAGCATCGCGCGGGGCTCGCGGGCTTTGTGATGTTGGTCCAGTGGGTGCTGGCGCGCGGGGGGCTGAAAGATGGCGTGGTCTTGTCGCTCTCGCGCTTAGACGCCACGGGCGTCACGCTCACGTGCAACCGCGCGGGGATGCAGGCGGTCTTTGACGCGGCGTACGCGGCGAGCAGCGAAGAGAAGGCGTTTGCGGCGAAGCTTAAGAAGGGCAAGGGAGACTCGAAGGTAGAGATCCCCGCGATCCGCGAAGACACGCAAGAGACCACCGACGCCAAGAGCGGAAAGGTCAGCAAAAAGAAGGTCTATATCTACCCGGTGACCGTGCCGCACGGGGCGTTTTTGCTCGACGAAGACCCCACGCGCAAGGGCTCGGACGGGCTCTGGGTCAAGCTCTGGCGAGACTTCGTGTGGAGTGTTGTTCGGGGCGTCCCGGCGACGCGGCGGCCCTACGAGGCGCGCGCAGACGGTGATGCCATCACAGATGGGCACGACGCGTTTGACGTGCTGTGCAAGCCCGTAGAGGGCTCGGCGCAGCTTGTAGGCACGACGTACTTGGGGGCTCAAGCGAGCACAGCGGACGGCGTAGATTTTAAAGACCGCGAGCGGCAAGAGTTTCTCTTGCAGTTCTGGCCCTTTGCGATCTCGTTGTTTGTCCCGACGCGCGTTGAAGCGGACAAAAACCTGCCGACTTTTGATGGGAGCTACGTCGTGGTGTTGCCCGATGTGTCTGAGCTCGACACCTTTTGCGAGCTGCACATGGGCGCGCTGCGCGAGCGCGAAGCGAAGCCGCGAGGCTACCGTCCCGAGGGCGCCGTGGTGGAGCTCCCCGAAGAGGGGCCCTTGCTTGCAGCGCTGCGCTTGCACGACCGGCTGAGCCGCGCGGCGGTGTCGAGCAAGACCGTGAGCTCGGTGGTTGGCTACGAGGTCGTGCACATGGCCAAAGAGGGCAACAACGTGCGGGTGTACCGCACGTTTCGCATGGCGCCGAGCCGCGAGATTCAAGACAAGTACAAGACGGTCACAGAGAGCTTTCGTGAGTATTTTTTCAGGCGACAGCAGATCGTCAATGTTCTGGCGGGGCGGCGCTGGTTCGACGGCTACGACCGGCTTGCGCAGACGCTTGACTACAAAAAGCAGTTCATGGGTTCGACGTATTTTTGCAGGGACGCGCGCCAAGCGTTCGCCCTTGTGCGCACACGAGACGAGAGGAAGTCAGCGATGAGTGACGACGACAAGAAGACACCGAGGTCCCTTGAGACCCTCGTACGCAGCGTGGTGCTCAACTACGTGAGTGGCCGCGTGCGAGGCCGCACGGGACTTGACTACAAGGCGGTCAAGGCGAGCACTAACAAGGGCGAGATCGGTCGCTACAACGAAGAGGTTGGGCGTGCGTCACGTGAGATTTTTCTCGCGGCGCGGTCACGCACGGGCGCGGATTTTCGCGAGTTTTTTACCGGGACGCTGTGCTCGCAGCCGCAGTTCTTGAGCGGCGCGGACTACGAGCGCTTGGCACACGCGCTGCGTGACGAGAGCGAGGACGTGCGCACGCTCACGATGCTCGCGATCGCGTCGGTGAGCGGCGTGTCCGAGAGCAAGCCCGACGCGAGCTAAGCCACAGATTTTTTACCCCTACCGATTCAACCAGAGAAGAGACAGACGATGAGCAACCTCAAGAACATTTTTGCGACGGTCTTGACCTATGCGGCGCCGAGCTCGAACTACCGCGGCGAGAGCGAAGAGAACCGCACGGTCTTGCAGAAGATCACCAAGCAGGGCGCCGAATACACCGTGATTTCGCCCGAGAGTATGCGCAACGCGCTGCGCGAAGTGCTCGAGGCCAAGGGTGTCCCGTGCAACCGCCGGCGGCTGCACAACGAAGAGCAGCTCGCGGTTGAGTTTAAGAGCTTTCCGGATGCGTCCAAGTACGCCGACGACTTCTTGTTTGGCTTTATGGTCGCGGACAAAGACGCGATCAAAAAGAACGCCAAGCTCCCGGCCAAGCGCGACAGTGTCCTGCGCATGAACCTCGCGCTCGCGACGACGCCCTATCGCTTCGACGCGACGTTTCACCAGTCGCCGCTCAGCGCGACCGAAGACAAAAACGGCACGCCGCCCTTTAAGAACGCGAGCACCTCGGCGCTCATCCACCGCGAGATCGCGCACACCGCGTACCAGTTTCCGTTTGCGCTCGCCGGGGCGGATTGCAGCAAGAACATCGCGTGGTCCAAGGCGCTCTTGGCCTCGATCGCAGAGCTCTCAAACGTCGCGGGCGGGCACGCGCGGAGCTACTTTGAGATGTCCCCCAAGAGCGTGGTCGCGCGGGTGAGCACCAAGCTCGTCGCGGGCTTTGACACCTATGGCTTTAACGACAAGGGCGAGTTTGCAGAGCTCACACGGCTCGAGGCCGCGGATGACCTTCCGCCGAGTGAGTTTTACATCGGTGGCGAGCTTGCGCGCACGATGGAGCCCTCGCGACGCAAGGCTCTCGAAGCGCGTGGGGCCAAGTTCTTTGACAACGCGCAGACGCTCATCGTGGCGCTGGGCGACGCGGCGTGGGGCTGAGCGCGATGGAGCAGCTCCGTCTTCGATTGCGAGCCCCGTTTGCGGCGTTTAGGCCGCTGGCGGCGGGTGTGTTTCGTGGGAGCAATCGCACGATCCCGCACTCGACGGCCTATGGGCTCTTGCTCAACCTCGCGGGCATCGAGACACGCGCAGCGCTTGACACGCCAGTGACCCAGAAGGCTGAGAATCTTCCGAGTTTTGAGCTCTCGGTAGGCGATGTGCCCGACGTGCACGGCGAGCCGCCGCGGGTCGAGACCGCGCTGCTCTACCAGCAGCTTCACGGGTACCCCGTGGGCGAAAGTAGCAAAGAGCTCGCTGCCAAGACCCACGGCGCCAAGTATCACATCGCGCCGGTGCGCCGAGAGCTGCTCGTGGGGCTCGATGTGGCGGTGGCCGTGCGTGGTGCGAGCGAGTCGCTCGTGCACGCGATCACGGCAACGCTGCGTGGCGAGTGTGTGAGCGGGCGCTATGGGCTCCCGTTTGCAGGCGACAACAACCTGCTCTTTGACCGCATCGAGGTCCTCGATGAATCGCAGAGCATCTGCTGGTACACCCGCGTATTGCCTGGCGAAATGGCCCGCGAGGGCACCGTGCAGCTCACCTCCGTGATCGACCGTGGGGACAGCGCTCGCACGGTCGCGGGGCTCTTTGCGCCGATCGCGCAGGGGCGTGCGGCGGTGCCCGACAGCGCGTGGGTGGCTGTGCGCTAGCGCAAGGTCCTAGGGTCGCGTGTGGCGATCCGAGAGACATCGTCTGAGGGAGAGACAGCGCAGTCGCGTGGGCGGCTGTGTGGCATGCGCATGCGTGCGCGGAGGAGGAGAGGTGCGTCTTGAGTACTGCATTGGATGATCACGAACCGACACTGCGGGTCTCGGCCCTGCATGCGCTTGAGTACTGCCCGAGGCTCTTTTATCTCGAAGAGGTCGAGACGCTTTATGTGCAAGATGCAAGGGTATTTGCAGGCAGAGCGCTCCACGAGGTCCTCGAAGACGAGGACGACGCTATGGGCGTCAAGCACACGCTTGAGCTCGAGAGCGAGGCCCTTGGGCTGCGCGGAAAGCTCGACGCCCTCCGTCGCCGCAACGGCCGCTGGCTGGTCATCGAGCACAAGCGCGGGCGCGCAAAGCGCGACAGCGACAAGCGACCGATCGCGTGGGAGAGCGACCGATTGCAGGTGTTTGCCTACGCGATGTTGCTCGAAGAGAGCACCGGCGAGGTGGTCGAGGGCTGCAGGGTTCGGTACCACGAGGACAACGCGGTGGTGCCGTTGGTGCTGGGCGTCGCGGCGCGCGAAGAGGTGCGCGCGGCGATCGCGCGTGCGCGGTTGCTGCGGCAGAGCACCGAGCGCCCGCCGGTGACACCGGACGCCAACAAGTGTGTGCGATGTTCGCTCGCGCCGGTGTGCCTTCCCGAAGAAGAGCGCCTCGCAAAGGACCCCGAGTGGAGCGCGATCGACCTCTCGGTCAAGGACCTTGAGCGGCGCTCTCTGCACGTGCTCTCGCACGGTGCCCGCATCGGAAAACGCAGCGAAGAGCTCGAGATTGTCACGCGCACGTTTGCCACCGGCGAGACCACGACCACGCGCGTGGGGATCTCAGAGGTGGGCTCGGTGGTGGTGCACGGCGGCGGGCAGATCAGCACGCAGGCGCTTCACCTCTGCATCGACCGCGAGGTCTCGGTGACTTGGGTGACGGGCGGAGGGCGCTTTGTCGCGACCGCGGCCGCGGCAGGCCCGACGGTGCAGCGTCGTGTGCGGCAGTACCGCGCGCTGAGTGACGACGCGATCTGTCTGCGTTTGGCCAAGCAATTGGTGCACTGCAAGGTGAGCGCGCAGCTGCGGTTTGTCTTGCGAGCGACACGAGGCGAAGCAGCGGGGCGCGACGCGGCGCTCGATGAGCAGATCACCGGGATTCGGGCTGCGTTGCGGGCGATCGCGCGCTGCGAGGACACTGGCGCGCTGCTGGGGCACGAGGGTGATGCGGCGCGGAGGTACTTTGCGTGCTGGGCGTGGATGACGCGCGAGGCGACGGACGAACGGCTGCGGTACAGCGGGCGGACGCGCAGGCCGCCCAAGGACTGTGTGAGCGCGCTCTTGGGCTTTGGTTATGCGCTCTTGTTGGGGGATGTCACCGGCGCGATCATCGGGGTGGGGCTTGAGCCCGCGCTAGGGATTTATCACCGGCCGCGCTCGAGCGCGCCGCCGCTGTCGCTCGACCTGATGGAGCTCTTTCGGGTGGCGATGGTGGACATGCCGGTGATCGCGAGCATCAACCGCGGGCAGTGGAGCGCGGACGACGACTTTGAGATCGCCGGTGAGCGGGTGTGGCTGAGTGATGCAGGGCGCAAGAAGTTTGTCGGGGTGTACGAGCGGCGCAAGGCCGAAGAGTGGCGGCACTCGGTGGTGGGCTATTCGCTCTCGTGGGGACGCATGATCGAGCTCGAGGCGCGGCTGCTCGAGAAAGAGTGGAACGGCGCCGAGGGGCTCTTTGCCCGCTTCTCGATTCGGTGAGGTCACAGTGATTTTGCAGGCGAAAGTGATGGTGATGCGCGATGGCTGAGAAGCGACGGTGGTGGCTTTTGACCTACGATGTCCGGGACCCTAAGCGCTGGCGCGGGGTGTATCAGCAGCTGCGTGGCGTGGGCGAGCGCGTGCAATACAGCGTGTTTCGCGCGCGCATGAGCGAGCGAGAGCTTCAGCGGCTGCGGTGGCAGCTTGAGAAGCGCATGGCGCCCGAGGACTCGCTGCTGATCATTGGGCTGTGCACGGGCTGCTCGGGCAAGGTGATTTCGCGGGGCGAGATCGCGACCGAGGCCTGGGACGAAGAGCCCCCGCGGTGGCAAATCGTGTGATGCTCTGCGGGCCCGGGCGAAGGGTCTGAGCGCGGGCTTCAAGCACCGGCGCATGTCGCGCGAGCGCGCGGGATGCGAAGCGGGGTTTGTCAGCAAATACGCTGACGAAATGTGCTCTTTGACAACGAGAAGATGCTTGAACCGGGCGGATTTGCTGGTAGAATCAGGGTGCGTGATGAGCGAGAGAGCAGCGATGAAGAGCCCTGGCGCGGGGTGCGTGAACGGGAGAGGAGATTGCGTAGGGATTTCAATGGGTTGCAAGGGCGGGGTCGATCGAAGCGGTGATGCCGAGAGGCGTTGAGCACTCCACCCCTGGAGGCGCAGTGTTGCCCGCAAGGATGTTGTCCGAACCCCTGGGATGCCGAGAGGCGTTGAGAATCGCACTTTGCGCGCGGGCGCCACCCAGCGCCGAGTTGCCCCGCGCCATGATGTCCAGATCCCATGCGTAGCCCTGCGCAGGGGGTCCGATCCGGCGACGTCGCCGGGTGGCCCCCTGCCGTGATGCCGAGCCGCGTCTCCCGCGTGCACCCCACTGCGCCCGCTGCCGTGTCAGCCCGCCGCCCTGCCGCGCGTCTCCCGCGCGCACCCCACCCAACACACCCACCCAAGGAGTCCCTGATGATCACCACCGTCCACATCCGCTCGACCGCCGGCTACGACGCGCGCTCACGCGGCTGCAGATCTGCGTCGCGCAGTTTGAGTACGCGCTCAACAGCGCCGCCCTCGAAGAGCGCGTGCTGGCCTATCGCGCGCCGACGAATCCGCGGTTTCTGCGCACGCAGGGCCTGAGCAACGCAGAGGTCCTGCAGAAGCTACGCACCGGGCCCGCGACCACGCGCGCCGAAAAAGCCGCCGGATTGACCTAGACCTCGTGCTCGAAGAGGGCGGCGGCCAGGGCGTGGTGGGCTTCGTTCGGCGCGGGGTGATCCACACGTACGAGAACTATTTTACCAAGCACGGCCCCCCGCACATGGCGGGACACCTCGCGCACGAGTACGCGCACCTCGCGGATTTTCGTCACTCGCCCGACCCCAAGCCGCTGCGCAAACACACGGTCCCCTACGCACTCGGCGAGCTCGTCTACGACGTGTGTCTCGACCGATTCGGAGCGGGCTGGCCCGCCCAGATCAAGCCGCCGCGGCAGTACTCCGCGCTCCGGAGCGTCACCGAGGCGCTCGGTGGGCTCCCGCGCAAGCTCCGCAGCTTTCTCGACGACCGGATGTGAGCGCCCCGCGCCCCCCGTGATTTCGTTGACAGCGCGGTGATACCCCATGCTTTTCTGCACCCTCGCTGCGCACCCCGCGCGGCCGCACCCTGAGAGAGCGCACCGTGACCCTACCTCGCGAACCTGCCCCCCTCCCGACGACCCCGCCCGAGGCCTGGGAGCCCTTGCTGCGCCTCGCCCGGCTCGCGGCGCGGCCCCTTGAGCGCTTCTTGCGCATCGAGGCCGCGAGCGGGATCTTGCTGCTCGTCGCGACCGCCGTGGCGCTCTTTTGGGCCAACTCGCCGTGGGCCGAGAGCTACGTGCAGCTCTGGCGCACGACGCTCGGCATCCGCGTGGGGCCCTTTGCGTTTGAGCGCTCACTCGTGTGGATCGTCAACGACGCCCTGATGGTGATCTTCTTCTTCGTGGTGGGCCTCGAGATCCGCCGAGAGATCCACCATGGCGAGCTGTCCGAGTGGCGCCGCGCTGCGCTCCCGGCCGCCGCGGCCCTCGGCGGAATGATCGCTCCCGCGACGCTCTATCTCGCGTTTGCGGGCGCGCCGGCGACGCGCGCGGGCTGGGGCATCTCGATGGCCACGGACATCGCGTTTGCCGTCGGGATTCTCACGTTGCTGGGCAAGCGTGTGCCCGCGGCGCTGCGGGTGCTCTTGCTCGCGGTGGCGGTCATTGACGATCTCGGGGCCATCTTGGTGATCACCCTGTTTTATTCGTCTGGCGTGACCTTCGCGGGGCTGCTCGTGGCGGCGCTGGGCTTTGCCGGGGTGCTGGTGATGCAGCGGCTCGGGGTGCGCTCCAAGCTCGCGTACATCGTCCCCTCGGCCGTCGCCTGGGCCGGCATCTACAAAGCCGGAATCCATCCCACCATCGCCGGCGTCATCGTCGGCCTCGCCACCCCCGTGCGCGCCTGGCTTGGCCCCGATGGCTTTGTCGTCGGCGTGCGCCAAGAGCTCGAGCAGCTGCTTAAGATCGCTCCGCAAGAGCTCTCGTCGGACAAGCTCGCCAAGACCCTGCGCAGCGTCGATGCCGCGCGCCGCGAGGCGATGTCCCCGGCCGAGAGTCTTATTCAGGCGCTGCACCCCTGGGTCGCCTACGCGATTATGCCTGTGTTTGCGCTCGCCAACGCGGGCGTCGTGGTCTCGGCCGGCGCGCTCAACCCGACCTCGTGGACGGTGATCACGGGCTTGTCCGCGGGGCTCATGGTGGGCAAGCCGCTCGGTGTGCTCTTGGGCAGCTGGCTCACGCTGCGGCTGGGCATCGGGACGCTCCCGGCGGGCCTGACGTTTAGGCACCTCGTTGTGTTGGGCTCTGTCGCCGGGGTTGGGTTCACCATGGCCCTGTTCATCGCGCAGCTCGCGATCGATGACAGCGGGCTCCTCGCGGCCGCCAAGCTCGGCGTGCTCGTGGCGAGCGGCGGCTCTGCGGTGTTGGCGCTCTGTCTCGGTCGGTTCTTGCTCGCTCCGGTCGTCACGCCGGGCATCGCGCAGACCGCCGACGAGGCCGAGAGCTCCTCGGCGATCTGAGCGCTCCTCGGCGCAGCCACGGATGCGCCCACGGGTGCAGCCACGGGTGCACCCGGCGACGTCGCCGGGTCTGTGGGGCCACGCGCGTTGGGGGCAGCCCCACGCGAAGCGCTGGGCCATTTCGTCGCCCGCTTGGCGCACGTTCTCACCTACGCTCTTGGTGATCTTCCCAACTTTGCCCAAAGGCGCTGTGATGACTCGAGCAATCCCGAGGGGCCCGCTGCCTGCGATCGCCCTGCGCAAGATCATCCTCGACGTGCAAGAGCCCAAGGGCACCTTGCAGGTCTACATGCCCGCGGACAAGGTGCTGGTCACGCGCGTCTCGGGGCATCTCTCGCACGAGCACGCGGTCGCGTGGATCGGGGCCATGCGGCCCAACATGGCCAAGCGGGTGAAGATCGCGGGTTTTCACGACTGGCTCTTGGCCGAGTCCTATGACTCTGGCGCGCGCAAGGCCCTCACCGACTGGATGCTCGGGCACCGCGAGAACGTCGCGGGGGGCTGGTTTCTCACCGCGTCGCGCATCGCCGCGATGGGCGTGACGGTCACCGGCGCGCTGACCTCGTTTGCTGGGATCTCGATGCACGCGTCGTGTGACCCCGCCGTGTTTGATCGGAGCCTCCGCGCAGCGCTCGCGTGACGCCACCCACCTGCACCCGGCGACGTCGCCGGATCCCCGCACGCTCACGCCCGCGTCGTGCCAAATCCGCAGTCCGCGGCGCATCAGCTCCGCGTGCACGTCCCGAGTTCTCTGCGCAATCGCAGGCAATCACACACAGGCATGCGCAGTGCAAGCGCTGGCGCCCTATGCGCAACTCAGCTCTCTTTGCGGTCGTCGCAGCGCTGCTCTCGGGCACGACGCTCGGGGCATGCCGTGCGACCGTTGCGGCTCCTGTAGACCCACGGTTTGCCGCGGCCCCTGCGGCCGCAAGCGCGAGCTCTACCGCGGACGTCCTGTGCGATTACAACGTGAGCGTGATGAACCGCTCGCCCTCGGTCAACGCCGTGAGCAACTCGCGATGGACGTGCACCGGCACGCAGCGCACGGTCGTGGCCAACGGGATCCCGGATCACGCGGTGGTGGGCACGTTTCCGAACGCGAACAACCCCAACGCGATCACCGCACAGACGATCACAGAGGCGTTTGCGCTCACGCCCGCGATGGGCACCGGCCCGACGCAGCTCGGCGGGCCCGCGGGGCTCGTCGGGATGATGCTCAACGGCGTCAAAGTCGACCCCGGCACCGGCGGCACTTGCGACAACAACGGCAACTACGTGGGATTTGGCCACGCCGGCATGTGGAACCTCGAGGCCCTCAACACCAGCAGCTTCAGCTTTGGCACCGACGAGAACAACGCCCACGTGCAGCCCGGCGGCCTCTATCACTATCACGGCATGCCCGAGGGCTTGGTCACCGCCCGCGGCGGGAGCGCCACGCAGATGGCCTTGGTGGGCTGGGCCGCAGACGGGTTTGCCATCTACGGGCGCTGGGGACACAGCGTGGCGACGGACGCGAGCTCACCGCTGCGGGCCATGCGCGGGAGCTACCAGCTCGTGACGACCGCCAACCCCAACCGGCCGTCGACCACGACGTTTCCGCTGGGCACGTTTCAGCAAGATTTTGTGTACGTCGCGGGCTCGGGGGACCTGGACCAGTGCAACGGCCGCGTCGACGTAACCCCTGAGTTTCCAGCGGGAATCTACCATTACTACACCACCGACACCTACCCCTACATCCAGCGCTGCGTGATGGGAACGGTCGCCGGCGGCGGCATGATGCCCCCCATGGGTGACGGCGGCTGAGCGCTACGATTGCGTCGCGTCGTCGTCTCACTCCATGAGCCAAAAAGCAGGTGATCTGTGCGTCTTCGCTTCTCTCTTCGAGCCCGCGCCCTCGCGCGCTTCACGTCGCTCGCAGCGCTCATGCTGCTCACATTGCTCACGGTCGCGCCCGCCGCAGACGCGTACCTCATGGTCGCCCAGCGTGGCACGCTTAACTTCGTCGACACCGGAGCGTTCTTAGTCCTCTCGCTCCCCGCGTCCGCGTTTGCCTTCGCAGACACCGACCACGACCACAAGCTCTCGCCCGCCGAGATGGCGACACACCAGCAAGCCATCCGCGCCACAATCACCCTCTCGGACACGCGGGGCCCGCGCCCGCTCGCCCTCATGATGGTCTCGCTCGCGCCGCCCGACGACGCCCCGACTGCGCCCGCCGCGCAGCTCATCGTGCTCGGTCGTTTTGCCCTTCAAAACACTTCGCCGTTGCAACTTCATCTTGGGCTCTTCGGGCTCGACCCGAGCGAGCAGAGCACGCACATCACCGTGACCCGGCGCGCGACAGCGCAGACGCAGCTCGCCGTGTTCTCACCGCACAACCACACGGCCGAGCTGTTTCCGTCAGCGATGTCCGTGGTGCGCTCGTTTGCCAAGCTGGGCGCCGAGCACATTGTCACTGGCCTCGACCACATGCTCTTTCTCTTGCTCGTCCTGAGCGCGGGCTGGCGTTGGCGCCGCGTGCTCTTGGCCCTCAGCGTCTTCACCGTCGGCCACGCCCTCACGCTCTTGGCCAGCGTCGTCGCCGGGCTGCGCGTCTCGCCTGCCCTCGTCGAGCCCACCATCGCCGCCACCATCGTGCTCATGGGCGTGTTTGACTGGGTCTCTCGCACGCGCAAAGACCCGCCCTCGGGGCGCTTTCGTCTCGCGCTTGTGTTTGTGTGCTCGCTGATCCACGGCCTCGGTTTGGCCACCGCGCTGACCTCGCTCGGGCTCAACCGCGACAACCTCGCGCCGAGCCTCGTCGGCTTTAACCTTGGCATCGAGCTCGCGCAGCTCTGCATCGCGCTCATCGTCGCCGCGGTCGCCACGCTCGCGCGCCCTTACGTAAGCAAGGAACGCGCATAATCCCTGCAAAAAATCAGCAATTTCGTAGCAGTGATTGTGGGCCTCGGCTGGCTTATTCAACGCGTGCTGCTCGGCCCCTAACGCGGCGCATTTAGGGGTGATCCCAGGGGTGATCCCGAGCCGATGCTGGCTGTTTGGGGCCGATAAAGCATACTCGCGTGCCATGCGAAGAGCCCTCATCGCCACCACGCTGCTCGCGCTCGGCACGCTCAGCACAATGTCAGCGCGCGTGGCCCGGGCGGGCGTGCACGAACGCCGCCCCAACGCGCCCGCGGTCAACGCCTGCAGTGGCTGGCCCGAGCACCAAGAGCGCCGCTGGACAGGCCGATGGAACGACGCTGCCGGCTGGCGTTTCTCGTTTGCGCTGAGCCTCCGTCGGCAGTCAGGCGTCGTGTCTGGGCAAATTGTCTGGACGCTCGCAGGCACCACGGACACATCCATGCGCGCACGCGTCGGCAGCTCGGCCATCGAGCGCGTCCGAGGCACCGTCGACTGCGCCGCAGGTGCCCTCGTGTTTGCCGGTTACGAGCTCACGGACGCGTCCCTGATTGGCCTGGATATCTACCGCGCGTCGATCGCAAATCGCCCGCAAATCACTGGCCAAACGCGCGGTAGCGACGGGCGCTGGGACGGCGTCCTCGTGGGCACCGAGCGCCCCTGATGCGCGCCTTGCTTGCTCCCGCGTCAAGCGTGTATGCCCTCGTGCATGTCTCCCACCAAGCTGACCCTGACCTCGGACGCAGTGCACCTCGACGCAGCCCTCGCGTGCAAAGTGATCCCAGCATTCAACCACGACTACGCGCGCTACATCACCGAGCACTGCACCGACGCAGACCCCGGCCGATTGATCACCCTCTGTGAGTCCACCAGCGACTGGACCCACTGGGAGACGCACCCGCTCGGCGACGAGCTCGTGCTGGTCACCAAGGGCCGCGCCGAGTTTATCCAAGACGTCGGGGGCACCTACCACCGCGTGATCGTAGGGCCCAACGAGGCCGTGATCAACCGCGCGGGAGTGCCCCACACGGCCAACGTGATCGAGCCCTTCACCGCGCTCTACATCACCCCAGGCCCAGGCACTACGCACACCCCGCGCAGCGAAAAACCCGTCTGATCTCTGCGCGATCGCCACGATCTCTCGTGCGCGCACTCGACAAGCCCGCCCGCCCGCTGCACCGTGTGCGCCGTGCTGCCCGCGCTGGACGATGTCCTCTTCGCCTACACGTTGGCGACCCTCAGCCCCGTGCTGCCGGTCGCGCTGTACACGTTGACCCGGCGACGTCGCCGGACCCACTGGGTCACGCTCACGGCGGTCGAGAGTGACTACCGCACAGGCGCCCTGGGCCCGCGAGCCGCAGCGCCGCCAACCATCGCAAAGATCACTGCGCTGCTCTCTTGGTGGCTCGGCCAGCTCGCGGTGCCCGTCGTGTACACGATGGTCATGTCACGGCACCTCGCGCTGCAGGTTCTTGCCGCCCCGACCGCGGTGATCGCGCTCTTTCAATTCGCGATCGGAGCTGGGATTCTGCAGGCAGATATCGCTGTCATCGCCCGCGCACGCGCGCTCTCGCGGCGCGCCTCGGCCGTCGGCGCCGTCGTCGGGATCTACACGGTGTTCTTCGCCGTTGGAGTGCTCGTGACGGCGTTGCTCTCGGGGGGCTCGCTCGCCAGCGTCTCGCCCTTCGCGTACCTCGGCGCCCTCGTCTTCTACGCAGCGATCACGGTGGTCTACGGTGAGCTCTTGACCCACAGCGCCGACGCTGTCAAAGCCAACAGCGCTGTGGGAGGCCCCGCGAGTGTCCGCGTCGAGGCCACGCCGAGCGCCACTCCCACGCACGCTCACGCACCCGGCGACGTCGCCGGATCCGAGCGACTCGCAGCGCTTGGCGCACAGGGGAGCTCACATGACCTTTGACCAAGAGCTGCGCCTGCTCGTCCTGGGATTTGCGATCACTGCGATGATCCCGGTGGTCCCCGTGTTGGGCTATGTGCTGACCCAGCGACGTCGCCGGGGTCAGTGGGTGCGCGCGGTCACCGTGGGCGATGACTACCGGCAAACCCAGGTCGCCACCGTCGAAGCGGCCGACGCCCCCCGCGTGGTCAAGGCCACCGCGGTGCTGTCTTGGTGGCTTGGGCAAATGCTCTTGCCAGGGATCCAAGCGGTGATCTTGGGGCGTTTTGGGCTCGTCGGGGTCGTCGGCCTGCCGGGCCTCGCGCTCGCGTTTGGGCTCTTGCTTGTGGCCAGGCCGCTCTTGCGCGGTGACCCCGCGGCGGTGGCGCGCGCGCAGTGGCTCGCCAAGCTCGCCCGGTGGCTCAACGGTGTCGTTGTCTTTGTGGCGAGCTTCGGGGTCCTGTGGGGGCTCAGAGACCTCGCGCGACATGGGCTCGTCGGCCGCGACCTCTCGTTGCTCGGAGCGACGGTCGCGACGCTTGTGTACGCAGTGATTTCGCTCGTGCATGCGCGCATGCTTGGCAAGAGCGCCGCGGCGATCGAGGCCAACGAGGCCCTGCGCAACCGCGCGGTCCCGCAGGTGCCTGTCGCCCCAGTTGCGCTGCAGCAAGCCACCGACGCACTGCAATCCGGCGACGTCGCCGGGTCTGTCACCGAGCGCCCTTCGCGCGCTCCTTACGCAGACGAAAAGCGCGGCGCTTAGACAACCCTCGACACCCCACGCAAGACCAACGAAACTCACGCGCTGTGATCTTCGAATGGCTGGCGGCGGGCGTTGGGTTGATGGCGAGCACCGCGATCATCCCCTGGGTGATGTGGATCATCACGAAGCGCAAGGGCGAGGGGCGCTGGACCCGCCGCGCAGACGGAATGACTCAGGTCGGCGAAGACTACCGCGGGGCTGTCGCGCCCACGTTTGCGGCCCCCGAGGCGCCCATCGAGGTCAAGCTCGCGGCCGTGGGCTGCTGGGCGCTGGGACAAATGTTTATCCCTGGGCTCGCCGCTGGGGTCGTTGGGCTCTTTATGCTCGTGGGCTTGGTGTCGATCCCTGGGCTCATCCTCGCGGCGCGGCTCTTTTTGCTGGGAAAACCGCTCTTGCGCGGTGAGCTCGCCGCCGCCGAGAAGGCCGACTCGCTCGCTGTCTTCGCCACCGTACTCAACACGGTCATCCTGGCGCTCGTCGGGGTGACCGTCGCTGCGTCAGTCCTAAACTCGTGGATGCACGGCATCGCGAAGCCAACACTCGACACGCTCATGGTGGCGCTCCCTGTGGCGTTTTATGCAGCGATTTCGCTAGTGCATGCAAACTTGCTGCGCCGCGCCGCCAAGGCCATCGTGGCCAACCACGAGGCAAACACCGTGCACGTCTCACAGGTCCGTGTCGCGCTAGAGCCCTCTGGCTACGTGCCCTCGGTGGACGTCAGCGAGCAGCACGCGCTCGATCCCACCCACACCCACGACGCAGATCCGCTCGCCTCCCGACGCTGAGCCGCTGAGCCCTACGACAACGAAGCTCGGCGCGTGCGCTGTGGACACCCCGCGCGCTGCGCGTGAGACCCCGAGGGGCTCGACAGCCCAGGCGATACACGCGATGCTGTCGCGTCGTGATTGCGTATCTTGGGGTCGCGCTGTGGGTCATGGGGATGAGCGCTGTGCTCCCTTGGGTGAAGCTCCGCGCCGCCAATCGCAAGGGCGAGGGCCAGTGGGTGCCTCGGATTGATGGGCTCACGCAAGTTGGCAACGATTACCGCACCGCCGCTTCGCCCACGTTTGCGGCCCCCGAGGCGCCCATCGAGGTCAAGCTCGCGGCGGTGGGCTGCTGGGCCCTGGGGCAGATGTTTGTCCCTGGGCTCATCGCGGGTCTCGTCGGTCTTATGGTTGTGGTGGGCCTCGCGTCAATCCCCGGGCTCATCCTCGCGGCGCGTCTCTTTTCGCTCGCAGAACCACTCATGCGCGGAGAGATCGCCGCCGCCGCCGAGGCCAATACGCTCGCCCGCTACGTCACGATTCTCAATGTGCTGATCCTCGCGGTGCTCTTCTGCGCAGCCGGTGGCGCGGTCACCAACCTAGTGGCTCATGAGAGCGTTGCTGCGTTCTCGCAGGCGCTCCCGGTGGCACTCCCGATTGCGTTCTACGCTGCGATTTCTCTGCTGCATGCAGATCTGCTGCGCCGCGCCGCCCAGGCCGTCGTGGCCAACCACCACGCGCAGACCGTCATGGACACTCACGTACGCATCGACGACCCGCTCGTACACACCGTGGACCATGCCTCTGCGGCGGTGCCCAACGCGCGCGGTGTAGATTTGCTCGCCTCGCGAAGCTAGACCGCTGGGCCTCGCGCGAGGGCCGCTCGATGGAATTGCGTTGGACACACCGCGTGCCGTCCAGCATTTTTGGCCACCCATGCGAACTGTGCTCTGGTCTGTCTTCGCGGGTGTGCCCGCGCTCACGTTCGTCTGCGCGTACGGACTCTGGCACCTCGCGCGGTCGATGGGCGGAGGGGTCTTGGGCGCTCGCGAGCGCGCCTTCCGCGGGCTCAGGCAGCGTGCCGCGCGCTGTGATCGGCGCGGTGGTTGGCTGCTGGGTGAGCGCCCTCGGGGTCGCCCTCTCGCCGCTCGCACTGCCGCTCGCGGTTCACGCAGTGCGTCTCTTTTTGCTGGCCAAACCGCTCTTGCGCGCTGAGCCATCGGCCGCCCTGAGGGCGCGCTCGCTCGCGCGTTGGTCCGTGGGGCTCGCCGCGGTCCCGTCGCTGCTGCACGCCGCGTGGCTTGCCTATGTCGTGTTCGCGTTCTTTGTGCCACGACACGACCTCTGGCCTCTGTTGGTCAACCTCCCGTACGTGCTCGTGACGGTGCTCTACGTGACGGTCTTGCTCTCACACGCTGCGCTTTTGCGCCGCGCGAGCGTCGCACTTGATGCACACCACGAGGCCCTCACGGTGCGGACCGCGACGCGAAACTAGCGTAAATATCTTGTATATTTGCAGGGATAGTACGCTTAGCTCTCGAGCTCGGACTCGAGCGCCCGGCCGTGGGGCATCGACACACGCACGCCGAGGTGCCCGCGGTCCGAGGCGCCTGGAGCGAGCCGGACGTTCCAGCGGACGACGCCGGGCGCATCGCCCTCTTGGTGCGCGAGGGGCGCGCGAGACTCGGTGGTGCGCTGCACTAAGAGCCCCTGCGAGTGAGACACTGGGAGCCGCTCGAAGACCACGAGGTCCACTGCTTCTTGCCTGTGATTGCTCACGCGAAAGTCATAGTGCAGCGCTTGCTCGTCGCGCTCTCCGCGGCGCGCTTGGGCCCGCGACGCGAGCGTGCGGTCTACGCTCACCGCCGGGTCCATGGGTCCGCGCGTGTCGGGCAGACCCACGCGAGGCGCTGCGCTGCCGAGAGCCGTTCATCATTGCGCGGATGCGGGCATCGTCTCGGTCGCGATCGATCTCTCCGACGCGCTTCCCTACGCGCAGCGCGCACGCGCAGTGTAGGACGGCACGGCGCGGCTCATCGCAACCGGACAATGCCTGTGGGTCACAATTGTCGAGGCTCGGCGCTGCCTCGATCGGCCGCAAGGGCACGCCACCCCTAAGGGGCGCGCGCAATGGGCACGGCACACGGATCTCACTGAGCCCATCGCCCACTGCGCCCTGCTCGTTGCGCCCTTGCCCTTGCCCTTGCCCACTGCGCCCTGTTGGCCTGCGAGTGTGCGAGCGAGACCTGATGGCCCACGCCAGCGTGCCCGTCGCTCAGAATGAATGAATCCGGCGACGTCGCCGGATCCGCAGTCGGGCGCGCTCAGCGCTCGCGCAAGAGATACAGCGCCCGCGGCGCGCTCGGTATCGCCTCGAGCTTCAGCCGCGCAAACGCAGCCGCGAGTGCCTCGTCCGGCGCGAGCAACACAGGCGCTCTCTTTGCGAGCGCGTACCCCGTCACGAGCGCCTCGGTGTCGACCAGGGCCTGAGCGCTCGGATGCAAGAGCGCGTCGCACACAAGACCCTGCGAATCAAGCGCTCGCTCTGTGATCTTGGCGACTCGCCATCGGTGGCCTGTGCGTGTGACAAGCGAGCTCTCGGCGACCAATGGGGCTGTCCATTCTAAGAGCCACTGGGCGATGGCGATCACCCCGGGCGGCAGCTCGTCACCGCGCGAGAGCTGTTCTCGTGCACGCGCGATCGCCTCAACGAGCGGCTCGCGGACACTCTCGTCCAACGCCTCGCACGCAAGGGCTCGCGCATCGAGCTCTGCACGCGCTCGGACGCGATCGTCGGTCGCCTCTGGGACGTCGTCCGCGCCGAAGCGGACCCTCGTCCATCGCGCGATGACCGTCGCGGTGGCCTCGCGCCAGAGCGTCGCGCGCTCGCGAGAGAGTGCCGCGCGAGGGGACGCCCCGTCGATCGCACGAAGCAGCAATTCTTCAGGCGAAATCGACTCGTCTTTCATCGGGACGCTCACGGTTGCCAGAGACTCTCCGGGCCGCACGCGATCGCCCACGTCCGCGAGAGTCCCCAATCGGCCTCGGGGGATCCACGCTTCGCGGCCCCAGCGCGTGTCCGAAATTTGGCTCTCGCGTCGCTCGGCGCGGCGCACATTGAGCGCGGTCCCAAGGGACGCCGTGCTGATCCAAATCGCGCCCTCGGGGACGCGTCGATCGTAGCCCACGCGCGCGGTGCACCCGAGCGCGAGCGTGCTCTCGCGCGCCAAGAGCGACTGTGCAAACACGGCCCCGCGTCGAGAGTCTCCGGGGCCTACACAGAGCGCTTCGCGGTCGAACTCGTCGGCCGCACGTGCCTCGATCCAGCGCGATCGATCAGGCAAATCACACGCGATCGCGATGGCATTCGGTGTCGCCACGAGCACTGTTGTGTCCCGAGGCCACACACGCACTGCGCCGCTGGCCTGCGCGATCGAGGCGGCCAGTGTGCTCTCAAGCGGTGCTGGCTGCGCGCCCACGAGCGGCAGGGGGGCCTCGCACACGGGCTCGCCCCCGAGCGCGAGGGCGGTCGAGAGCGAAGGCTGCGCGAAGCGATGCGGCGCGAGGATCAGCCCCTCTGGGGTGAGCTCACACAGCGCGAGCTGGGTGACCTTGTCGGCGGTATCCGTGAGCCAATTTGCAGGAACTTCGACGCACTCAGAGACCCTCACTGAGCGCGTGATGCGCGCGAAGGTCAGCGGCTGTCCGAGCGGACACATCGGCGCATGCGACGCGCTCAAGACCCTCTCGCGGAGCAGCGCACCGAGCGGTCGACTGTTCACGGTGTCCGCCGGCATCCACGACAACTCGGGGGCGCGCGAGGGACGCGAGCGGCTGCCAAACATGATCGTATCGCCACGGGCGATCGCGTTCTGGAGCGTGAGAAACAGCCCCCGACGGACCCATCGCATGAGCACCTGCCCAGGCCCCAACACGCGCAGCGGGGTTCCCAACGCGCGCGCCGCGGACGTGGCCTCGTCGGTCTGCACCCAGGACAACACACGCGCGAGATCGTCGGGTTGCCACGAGGCGTCGCCCACGTTGGCCAAGAGATCGCTGGGAGCACCGAGCACACGGTCTCCGCGAGGGAGCTTGATCTGTCTGCAAAATGCCTCGAGGTCCGCGCGGTCTCGCAAGACTGTGGGCGAGGGCAGCAGCGGCTCTTTGAGCACCGTGACGGTCTTGGCTTTGCCTTTGGTTTTTGCCTTGGTCGAGACCCTGCGCTCTTCGACCAGGGCTGCGGGCTCGTGGGTCCACGCCGACGCGAGGCTGTCTTGAGCCAAGCGAACGCTGAGCTCTACGCCGCCCTCGACGGGGACAAACGCCAGAGAATCTCCCCATCGATTGCCCCAGCGCCACCCTCGCGCGGTCGGCGCGAGGCCCTCGCACGGCGCCAGCTCTGCGCGGACCCATCGCGACAGCCCCTCGATCATGAGCGTGCCCTGCGCTGTCGGAAGCGGAAGCTCGCCCAGGTACACCTCTTGTTCGCGGATGTCCGTGATGCTCCCGTCAGGATCGAGAAAGACCACACGAAGCGTGCCCTTCAGCACGCCGCTGTGATCGAACGCGAGCCTCGCGCACTCGTTGGGCGAGTACCGCGGCCGCGCCACAGAGAGCCCCATGAGCTCAAAGCGCCACTGCTCGCTCTCGCTCACAAGAAGCGCAAACTCACGCGTGATCGCCGCGAGGTCCCCCTCGGTTGGCGAGAGAGCTCGCGTCCACGACGCGTCGGTCCAAGCGGTCAGGGGCATCACGAGAGCCGTTGTATCCGATAACCCGGCGACGTCGCCGGATAGATTGCAAAATCGATGTTCGTGCGCCTCCAAGTCCGCGGCCAGGTCGAGAATCGCGAGTGATCGTTCGGGCACCCGCTCAAGCCACGCTGGGGTAAGGCTCATTTCGCAGTGCTTGCAGAGGCCCACGGCGAGCGCCGCGATGAGATGGGTTCGCAGCACCATGAGCGCCACGATTTGCGCTTGCGAGTAGGCTGCTGCACCACGTTTGAGCTCGTGACCCAGAAGACCGACGTGAAAGCGATTCTCGGGCATGTCGGCCACGCGGAGTGTGCGTCTGAACACGGACGCTCACGTCGATGCGTTTGTGGCACCCTGCTCAAGGTGTCCACAGAGATCCCGCACAACGCGCGCGCGTGGCACGCCAGGACGCTCTTGGCGCTGTCTGCTTGGCTCCTCGCGTGCGGTGCGCGGACGCCGCTCTTGGCGGACGATCCTGGTCGGCCAACAGACCAGGCGGATGCGTCAGACGTGCGCGACGCCAGCCCAGGGGAGCGCAGGTTTCCGCGGCAGATTTCTCCGATTTCGCTCGGAGACGTGAGCACGCTTCGGCCCACTCTGCGCTGGCAATTGCCTGATGGATTTGATGGCGCGCAGGTCGAGCTCTGTCGCGATCGTGCCTGTGCGCGCGTGATCGAGACGCTTGGTGTGTTGGGGACCTCGGTGCGGCCTGCTGCGGCGCTGCCCGCACGCTCTGCGGTGTTCTGGCGGCTGCGCGCAACGCGAGGCGCGACCACCGACGCCACCCTGAGCCCCACGTGGCTGTTTCACGTGCCTGCGCGAGACAACGCGAACGCGATCGACACCAGCACGCACCCGCACTTGGATCTCAACGGTGACGGACTCGACGAAGTGGTCGTCGGGGCCTGTTTTGCCTCGCCAAGTGGGCGCTATCAAGCGGGCGTTGCTCAGGTGTTTTATGGCAGCGCGGCCGGGCTGTCACGCGTCGCAGCGCAGGTCCTCGAAGGCGCTGCGCCAGGAGATCAGCTCGGAATTGCGGTTGCTTCCGCGGGCGATGTCAACGGCGACGGCTTCGGTGATCTTGTCCTCGGCGGGCATCGCGCAGACCGCGAAGGGCGCGAAGATGCTGGCATCGCGCAGGTCTACCATGGCAGCGCGAGGGGGCTTGGTGGCTCTCCCGCGGTTGTGATGGTGGGTCAAGGCGCAGGAGAGCTGTTTGGTCTCTCGGTCACAAGCGCAGGGGACCTGGACCGTGATGGCTACGGAGACATCGTCGTGGGCGCGCCTTTTGCCGATCCGATGGGCCGGACCGACGCGGGCAGCGCGCGTGTGTTTTATGGCAGCGCAGCCGGCGTTGCAGCGTCGCCCGCGTGGGCGCTTGAGGGGCTTGCAGGGGGCGATCAGTTGGGTTTCGCAGTCGCAGGTGCAGGGGACCTCAACGGCGACGGATACAACGATGTGATCGTCGGAGCGCACGGAGCCGACGCGCTGGGACTCAACGATTCAGGGCGCGTACACGTGATCTTAGGGAGCCCGACAGGCCTCGGCACGCTGCCCTCACACAGCCTTGAGGGCCCCGTGGCGCAGCGCCACTTTGGGTACAACCTCGCCAGCGCGGGTGACCTCAACGGCGATGGGTACAGTGACCTCGTGGTGTCAGATACCGCTGGATATTTGCTCACGCAGAGCCCTTCTCTAGTACGCGTGTTTTATGGCGGCTCCGAAGGGCCTGGTCCGCAGGCTGCGCGCGTGCTTGTGGCGCATCCCAGCGCGCACGCTTTGGGCACTTCGCTGGCGAGCGCGAGAGATGTGAATGGCGATGGTTATGGCGACCTAGTGGTGGGCGCGCCCGAAGCGATCCCCAATGAGCGCAGCCTCGCGGGACGCGTGAGTGTGTTCGTCGGGAGCCCTTCGGGCATCGCCGAGGCGCCCACCCAGGTGCTTCGCGGCGTCGCCATGGGAGACGTGTTTGGGAGGTCTGTCTCGGGCGCGGGTGACCTCAACGGCGATGGCTACTGTGACCTCGTCGTGGGCGCCAACGGAGAGGCCCCGCGAGGGTTGGTACGTGCGGGCGTCGTGCGTGTCTATCTCGGTCAAAACACAGGAGTCTCTGAGGTGCCGGTCGACGTGCTGGAGGGCTCTGAGGCCGAGGGGCAGTTTGGCGTTTCGGTGGCCCACCACTGGACGCGTGACAGGGCGTCTCGGCGGTGCGCGGCCTACGCTCACTCGGTGGACACTCTCCATCGCTAAGCACGAGACCCGGCTACGTCGCCGGTCTGCGCCCTTGCTCTTCGGCCGACACGCCGGTACCCCAGCCAAACTCCATCAAGAGTGATTTGGGTGAGAACTCAAACCGCCGAGCAGTCTCGGCCCTGCGCACGAGCTGCGCGCGCGTGTCAGTGACAAAGGTCGCCTCGTTCATCCACTCGATCTCGGTGGTGTCGCAAAAGATCCAGCGCTCGGCAAAGTGCTCGGTGAGCCACGCATAGACCCTCGCGTACGCGCCGTCGCCAGTGAGCGCGATGCCCGCGCGCGTGATGCGCTCGGCAAATCGTGTGAGCCCAACGGTCGTCTCGACGAGCAAGAAAGAGCTCGTGTGTGGCTTGCACGCACCTTCAATCGGGCAAGAGTTTCCCACGTAAAAATCGTCGACAGTGAAGAAGTCGAGCCACCCATCTGCGAGCGAGTACTCGCACGAGAGCTCGGCAATGTACTGCCCGCCGAGGCAGCGGAGGTATGCGCGGTTGGCCATAGCGCGGCCAGGGTAGGGGCAATCGATCGGCTCATACAACGACGCAGCGCACGTGACCCGGCGACGTCGCCGGGTGAAGCGCGTTAAAACACTCTGGCCAGCCGGCCCGAGACTTGACCTGCGGTCTGGCACTGTGTGTTGAATGACCTTCTGCATGCGCAGGGTCTGTGCAGGCGGGCGGTGCGACAACGTGATCGTGTGGGAGGCCCTCGGATGACGCGGACAAATGTGTTTGGCTATGGGATTTGTGCACTCAATCGCCGTGCGCTGTACGGGGCGGTCGCGCTGGCGGTCTGCGTTGGAGCCCCAGGATGTGCGCGCTCTGTGCGACCGGGAGATCCGATCGTCTACGACGTCTTCACGCGCGTAGACACCTCGGTCCGCGTGCCCGATGTGCCTGTGGTCCCGCCGCCCGACGTGCGCCAGGGGCCTCGTGATGGTTCGCTGCCCATCGAGGACGGGGGGCGTGTGCGCGAGCTTGCGTATGTTCTCACCGACGTGGGAGCGTCACCGGTGCCCTTGGACCCTACGCAGCCGCAGGAGGGGTTCAATCTAGACGGCATATTCTCAGGTGGAAGTGCTTTGCTCCCGCGAGCGTGCGGCAAGCTTGACAACCCCTCTGCGTTAGACCCGGACCAAAACTGCCCGGCTGACTCGCTGCTCGTTGCCGGAGGATGTCGTTCGCCCTCGTGTGCGCCCGCGGCAGGCTGCGTAGGAGGTGTCGATAACCAACTTCCGGTCTTGCTCGACGCCCTCGATTCAGAGCTTGCTGCAGAGTTTCCTGAGGGGCTGCGCGCTGCACTGGCACGCAATTTCGAGCCCTCGCGCAACTCGTTGCTGGTGCGAATCACGGACGTTGACAACCTAGATCGTGACGACGACGTGACCGTCTCTGTGTACGAAGCCTTTGCAGAGTTTGCCGCCGGATGTGACAGCAACAGCGCCGGACGTGCCTATCGCGTCGCAGCTCGCTCGGTGCTTGGCGTGAGCTTGGACACGCCGGTGCTTCCGCGATTGCCTGCGCGAATTGTGGCCGGAAGACTCATGACGGTGTCGGCAGCGCCCGAGGCGAGGCTACGGTTGCCCTTGCTGCGGGGATCCAGCGCCGAGGTCGTCTTGATGCTCACACACGCGCAGCTCCGCATGGACTTGGGGGTGGATCTCGCCAGCAACGGAAACCTCGGGGGCGTCGTGCCTGCGACTGCGATGGTCGAGCAAATTGCGCAGTCTTTTCCAAGGATTTCGGCAGATTTCAGCAGAGCCATCGGCGGCTTTGTCGACGTCGAACAGCCCGTACCCCCAGCCGGCACGGCGGGCGTGTGCGACGACCGCACCTCGGTCCCTCCGCGCCTCGGAAACCTCGCCGTTGCGCTTCGCTTTCGCGCCGTGCGTGCAGTGATCGTTCCCGGCCTCGCCATGGCACGCACCCCCGGCACCTGCGGCAGCTAGCGCGTCGGCCTGAAACAGCGCCTGTCGCCCCACGGCAGATCGACTTCGCACAGCGGCGTTGCGGCGACTTGTCATGCATCCAGCCTTGCCGGGCTCTAGCGATTTTTCGGTCGCCGCTCCAGCTCAGCCCTCGCGCAGCGCAGCGAGTCCATCGCCTTAGGGGGTCCGCTGTGCTGCGCTTGACGCAGTCCATTTCATGTAACATTGTTTGTTGCATGAAACAGAACAGCCGCTTATCTAGCGCCCTGCATGTGCTCTTGCACATGGCAGAGCGCGAGGGCCCGGTGACCTCCGAGGTGCTCGCCCACACGATGAGCACACACCCAGTGGTGCTGCGGCGCATGATGGCGGGCTTGCGTGCGAAGGGCTATGTGCAGTCCGAGAAGGGACACGGCGGCGGCTGGACCCTCGCGTGTGCGCTCGCAGAGGTCACGCTGCGGGACGTCTACGAGGCCCTGGGCGCGCCCTCGCTGCTCGCCATGGGCAACCGCGCCGAAGCGCCTGGCTGCGCCGTCGAAGACGCCGTCCACGCTGCGCTGGGCAGCGCGCTGGACGAGGCCGAGTCGCTGCTGCTCACGCGCTTTGGTGAGCTCACCCTGGCTGCGCTGCGCGACGATGTGCACAGCCGCGTCGCCGCACGTACGCAGCCCTCGATACGCACCTTTGTGCACAGGGCCAAGCACCCCGCGGGGGCTCATGGTCACGGCGGTCACTCCCACGGTGCTGCTCAGCCGGGCGCGGTGCTTGAAGACCCGGCGCGTGACACTTGGCAACGCCCAGACGACGTAGTGCGCGCGCTCAAGTGCAAGCCCACGATGACCGTGGCCGAGGTGGGCGCAGGGACCGGGTACTTTGCGGTAAGACTCGCGCGCGAAGTGCCTCTGGGTGAAGTGATTGCCACGGATTTGGCACGAGAGAATGTGCAGGCGCTGCGAGAGCGGGCACGCCGTGAGGGCCTTGCGAATCTTCGGGTCGTTCGTGCGACCAAGCGCGCGTCGGGCCTGAGCGCAGAGAGCGTGGATCGCGTGCTTGTGGCGCATGTGTGGCATCACATGACGGACCACGATGCGTGCGTGAGAGACCTCGTGGCGGCGATGCGTCCGGGCGCGCGGCTGGTGGTGCTTGAGTTTCATCCGGGCGCCCACCGTGGGCCTCCGGCGAGCCTCCGTGTGGCGCCCGCTGAGGTCATCGCGGTGCTGAAGCGCGCGGGGCTCTCGGCCAAGGTCTCGCCCGTCGAGATCACGGACCAGTACCTCGTTGAAGCGCGCCGGCGCGTGCCCAACGCTCGGTCTTGAGATCCCGATTGTGCACCCTTCGCTGACCGACATGCCCTTGGACGACCGCGTGATGAGCTCCAAGCGCCACCGCTCGCTCGCTCTCTCGAGGCTCGCAAACTCACGCGCAAGGTCCGCGAGATCTCTCCCCGTCGGGCGAGAGACATTGTGCCCACGACGCATCGATCCAAGAGGTCAAACTCATCGCGTGTGGTCGTACACGATCACCCGGCGACGTCGCCGGAGGGTTGGCAGATGCACCACAAAATGTCGGCCATGCCTAGCGTACAGGCCATGACTGGTCATGACTCTGTGTGAAGACCCAGAAATACACAATGTCCTGCAAATGATGCTGCATTGTGCCGCTGTGTGGCTTATGGTTTTTGAGGCTGTGCAGCCGTCAGGAGGGATGACCCGGGCGCGCAGTTTCACGAAAGCACCCACCCATGAAGAATTTTTTTCTCACGGCCTATACCGATCTGTTGCACACCACCGCGCGGCTCACGGTGCTTGGAGCACGCGAGCGTGCATGCACCGACTATGTCTCTCCGATGCGCGGCGCGAGCGTGTCGACTGTGGATGTAGATTTTCTCTCGATGCAGCGTGCCTACGAGCTCGCGCACGACGACTACGACGCGATGCCCGAAGACAAGATCCCGGCGCTCGCCGCGACTGCGATCCAGTGGCTCCAGCGCAGCGTGGCCGTGCGTGATCACGGGACGGCCTGGGCCACCGCGAACCAAGCCGAGCAGGCCATCATGGCGAAGTTCGGAGACCTCTTGGGCGCGCCCGATCAGCGATTTCAGGACCCAAACGACGACGACGCGTTTGCGTGGTTTTGCTCTCAATCGGTGATCGCGCACAGATTGACTCGCGTAGACGGCGGCTATCGCATCGACCTGTCGTTTTTGCGAGGCTATGAGCTGCGCGACGGCGCCGAAGCGCTTGGCAGTGATGCTTACTTCGACGACGCGCTGAGACCGCTGCGCATTGAGGGGTTTCGTGGGGCGACCATCCGCCCTGGGGACGCGGACTGGGGCATGGCCAAGTATCACTTTCGCTGCTCGGCTGCGCTCGCCGCGACGATCGTAGACCACGCGATCTACGCGCATTTGGCCACGGCAAACTCGATGGTGGTCTCGACGCGTCGGATGCTCGACGTGGACCACCCGCTGCGACGGTTGCTTGCGCCGTTTCAGCTGAAGACCATCGGGATCAACGAGCTCGCGTCGGTCACGTTAATCGGTGAGGGCGCGATGGTGCATCGTTTGACGGGGCTCACTTGGCGTGGGCTCGACGCGCTCTACCACGACGCCGAACGCCAGGCGCGGTTTGAGACGCTCCCTGAGCTTGTCGCGCGCAATGGCACCGCCCACCTCCCATGGGCGCAAGACGCGATTGAGATCTGGAACGCGCTTGAGCACTTTGCCTCGCGCTACCTCGCGCTCTACATGGACGAAGAGCTTTCCGACCCCTCAGTGCTGGCATGGTGGCGCTCGTTTGCATCGCGATTTGGCAGTCCAATGACTGAGATTCGCACCCGCACCGAGCTCGCCCGTGTCGTGACCATCATGATGTGGGTGGTGACCGGTTGGCACCGCCACATCGCGATCCCCGACGATCTCGCGCGGTCGCCCGAGTGGTTTGCGTACTACCTGCCTGCGGGCACACAGTCGGTCCGCGCGATGTGGCCTTCGCGCGAGAAGACCATGCTCAATATGCTCTTGGTCGCGCTGACCTCACCGCGTGGACCGAAGATCACACAAGATTTTTCGCAGTACATGCTGGATGCGCCTGCGAGAGCGTGTGTAAAAACGCTGCACGCTGAGCTCTCCGCAGCCGGAGCACGCATCGCCGAGCGCAACCTTGCGCGCGCCTACCCGCTGAGGGTCTTTGAGCCACAGAGCATCGAGATCAGCATCTCGACCTGACAGCGCGCGTGGGCTCAGAACTCGGGGCTAAAGATGTCGAGTGTCGCGAAGTCGTAGCGGGCCGAGAGCGCATCGAGCATGGCGATGGTCACGAAGATTGATAGGTCTTTTGCAGGGCAAACGTGAGCTCCGCGAGACCAACTGAGCACGGCGTCGCGCTGTGACGTGGGCCGATTGAGGTCGAGCTTCTCTGCGTTCGGAAACACGTCTTCGTCGCGGTTGCTGCACACAAACGGATAGACAAGCTCGTCGCCCACGCCAAGGGTGATCCGGTGGCCAGCGACCTCGACCTGTTCGCGGTCATCGAGCTTGCGATGCACAGAGGTCACCGTGGGCTGGAGCCTGACCGCTTCGTAGACGAAGTTGAGCTTTTTTTCAGGCGAAAGATCCTGGTACCGGAGGTTGTTGTCCTTGGCGAGCTTGACGCAACGGATGACAATGGTGCCAACGCTAAACATCGCCGCAAAGAGCGTGACATCAATGGTGAGCAGGTCGATGCCGCGCGCACGGAGCTTAAAGTAGGCATCTTCGCGGATGGCTTTGTACGTCCCGAGTAGGTCCAACATTGCTGGAAAATACCCGGCGAAAAGCGACGATTCGACGAAGCGCTGCATGTACTGTTGGGTCACAAACGTAGCCTCGTCGACGGGCACATCGACGTCGCGCAAGAGCTTGATAAACACGCGCGTGACGGCGGCCCGAATGACAAGGTAGTTGGCCATGTCGGGGTTTGATTTCCAGTCCGAGAGGGTTTGGGCGAGGGCGTCCTCGACGCTGTCTTGGGTCCACGTCTTGTTGAAGACGTTTTGATCAAGAAAATCGCGCGCAGCACCACGCGCAGGTGTGCTCTGGTTGAGAATCGCCGCGTTGGTCGCGAACATGTTGGCATCGGACGCCACGATGCTCACCCCCATGAAATTGTTGCCTCGCAGCGGGGGCAGCGTGATGTCTCGCGCTGTACGTGCGTGCTCGACGACCATGACACCACGACCAAACAAGAAGCTCCCGCCGTAGACCTCTTCGTGCAAGAGCATCGTGTCGTTCTGGACGTTCGCAAAGATCAGACAAAAATCGACGAAGGTTGTCGCGCTCAAGATCGCGTTCTTAAGCGGCGCGACCTCGGTCTCGTAGGCAAAGATCTTTACCGGTTTGAGCGCACGAATGACGCCTTTTGAGACAAAGTGCGCGACGGACCGAAAGGCCGACATCGCCGCGTTGGGTGAGAGCTTGGGTGGGGCTTGCGGTTGCAATGGGGCTTGCGACCGATGGGGACATTGCGCGGGCGGTGTGCTCGGGTCTTGCGATGAATTTGTGCTCATGGTGTTCGCTCTTCAACGTGCAAATCTGCGAGCGAGATACTCGCGGCATGCGAGCTCGCCCCCGGACAAGAGCGCACGCACACGCGCGTCGCTCATGGAGAAATCCGTCGCGTCGTAGCCCTTGGCGGGCAGGTGACAGACGAGCTTGCGATGGGCGAACTCTTCGGTGACGTCGTTGCCGTCGAGGGCGGTGTTTGCGACGCGTGCGAGGCGCTGCATGGTTCGCTCGCGGCCCAGCAGACTCAGCACCGCGCCGCTCAGGCTCCAGTCTCGTGGAGGCGCGTCGGGCACACACAGGCTCGCGTCGATCATCAGCCCGATCGCTTCGCAGGGCGCCGCTTCGGACGGCCCCATGAGCGCGTGGATGCGCTCGTTGTCCGAGGGCAGCACCAGCCGCAACGGAAAATTCGAAATAATCCCCCCGTCGACCACCGCGGCGCCTGCAATGTCCTCTCCGAGGTAGCGCCCCCATGTTGGCTGCCACACGATCTCTTCAAAGAAAAAAGGGATGCTCATGGACATCCGCACGGCCCACACCGCCGGGCACCTCGGCGCAGTCCGATGGTTTAAGACCAACATTCGGTTGGCGGTCACATCCGACGCGACGAGCGAGAGATGCGAGCCTGTTTGCTCATAGAATTCACGCAGCGTCGCGCGCCCGAGTCCCTGCCGTTTGGCCTCAAGGGTGCGTCGCAGCCACTGCACAAAGCCCCCGCCAGTGTAGACCCCACCGTAGGCTTCAAAGCGTGAAGGCGTACATCGGGCGTGAGTCCCTGGTGGCCAGCTGTCGTGCGGACCGCGGTCTAAGAACGAGGCAAAAATAGGTTTGCCCGACGCGGTCTTCTCAAGGCTCATCCGCGCGAGCTCGTGCCCCGTATAGCCCGCGGCGACGGCCACCGCGGCAATGGCGCCCGCAGAGGTACCTACGACTCTGCGTGGCAAAATCCCATGTCGTTCAAGGGTGAGCATCGCCCCATTGAGGACGATTCCCCGTGCCCCGCCCCCCTGAAAGGCGATGTCCGCCTGCGTCTGCATGGCGAACGGCGTAGCCGCTCCAGCCACTGACCCGCCATTACACTGTGCGATCTAGTGACGATTGGTCAACATGGGTCGATTCAAGCGCGCCGACGCGCATGAGTATGCAAGTGATTCTGCAGAGAAAGCGCGAGCCATGACCGAGTTCTGAGAGACTGCGTTTGCCCCCATAGAGCTCGCGTAGGGTCTTGAGCCCACCGTGTCGGCCGTCTCCGCGAGCGAGCACTTGGCGCGCGCCAAGGACCGCGCGAGGCCCTCTCTGTGCCCGCACAGACCCCCTGCGATCGAGGGGCGCTTTGGGGGTACTCCGCGTGCATCGAAGACAAGCCGCACTCTCTGGTGCGCAGCCAACAAACGTATTGTGCCGCTGCGTCACATTCGCCGGTGGTTTTGCGTTGGAGACGGGCGTACCTAAGCGCCCATGCTGTCCGCACGTGCGCTCTTTACAACTTCTGCGCTGGTTGCTCTCAGTGGCTGTGTCCCTCCGGCGCCTGGGGAGCCAGGGGCTGATTCGGGGCGTGCCGATGGGGCGAGAAGCGATGTGCTGACCCACGAGGACGTGGGCATGCAAGACGCAGCCAACACGCCCGAGGTCTCGGTGACGCCGTCGCCCGATGCGGCCTCGGGGGTGGACGCTGCGCCCATGGATTCGGGCGTGTCGGGCGCTGGTGTCGCGGTCGAATTTGTGCGCGACCAGACGGGAATGCCCAGTATTATTGCAGGTGGAGTGAATCTCTTGGGTGGGACCGGTGCGTACTACATCATCGGGTCTTGCACCGGCGCGGATGACCCGGGGCAGAACGTGATCTCGACCGGTGCGACCGGCGGTGTGCTTCGTGCGCCTGGTCGCTGTCCCGGCGCGCCCTACCGGCTCACCACAACGCTCACGAGCCCACGGTCGGTGCATGTGAGCCTCCAGATTGGGCCCTTGCCGGTGGACTACCGCACGCTGAGCGTGCCGTTGGATGCGAAGAAAGCGTTCTTTGAGACGCTGCGGACCTCGGCGAGCCAGCACGAAGTGGGCTGCGGGCTGTCTTGGTCGCCCGTCGCGGGGGCAGAGAGTCGCTTCGACGCGATCCCGACGCCGTGCGTGATCCCGGGGTTTGGTTCGGTGGGCGCTGCGCGGTTTGTACCGCAGCCGTCGTGGGGCGAGATCTCGGGCCCGTTGGCCACGATCCGGCGCACGTTTGCCTCGGGCGATGGACGCGAATTGACCTTCTACAATCACCCCGGGACAAACAACATTGAGCTGTCTTTTAACTCGGATTTCTCGTCGGTCTTGCGCGCCGGGACCGTCGTCCGGCTCGAAGAAGACATCGTCGTGACGCTCCCGGCGGGGGGATTTCCGACGCGCGCAGCGATCTTGCTGCCGCTTGTGTACCGCGGTGTCCTGGGCCGCGAGCCCGACGCCTCGGGCACCGCAACCCATAGCCCACGGGTGCAAGCGTCGGGCGCCGTCGGGATGGAAGCCGTCGCCGCCGCCATGGTCGCCAGCCCCGAGTTCGCGACGTTGCGCGCGGCGCGCACCAGCACCGAGCTCGTCGACCAAATGTACCGAGGCATTCTCGGTCGCGCCGGAGACCCTGCAGGGCTCGCGATGTTTGTGCCCATCGCCGCCGCGGGGAGATACACCGAGGTGGTCCACATTCTGATCTCGTCCGCTGAGTTTCGTGCTGCATTTCCCTTGGCATTTTGACCCATGAAGAACCCGATGTTTAAGCCCGCTTCTCTGATGGTCCTCGCGTCGCTTGCCGCGTGTGTCGACCCGCTCGATCCCTCGGACATTGCTCGCCGCAACCGCGGCGACGTTGGCGCGGACGCCCTCGGAGACAGCAACCCCCGCACCGACGCTTTCACGCCCGATGCCGAGCCCGTCACACCCGATGTCACACCCGATGTCACCCCCGTGACACCCGACGCGGCTCCGATGGGCCAAGACGCTGCGATCGATCTGGGCATCGACATGGCCGTTGTTGTGAGCCACACGCTGCCCTCGAGCCTTGCGTGTGCCGCGACCACCCCGGCAACAGTGACCCTGCGCAACACGGGCAACACGACGTGGTCAAACGCAACAAATTATGCGCTCCAAGCCGTGAACTCCGAAGACTTGTTCTTAACGGGTAGCGAGAACGTCGCGCTTGGGTTCAATGTTCCTCCGGGTGGCGAGTACACATTTCGGTTCACGCTCTCGGCGCCGGGGGCGGGAAATTTTCCGACGCAATGGCGCATGGTGCGCGGCGGTGTACGGCGGTTCGGCGACGTCGCCGAGCGGATGATCCGTGTTGTGTGTACGGACCCATTTCGCGCGTATCCCGTGGTGATTGATGGGACGTTTTCGATGCCTGCGCACGAGCAACGCATCGCCTCGCGCAACACCTCGCTGCTCTCGCTCGGCCACAGGATCACCGGCAACGACGAGATCGACAACAACGTGCTCGGTGGCGGCAGCCCCGATGGCGGCATCTGGCTCAGCGGCAGCTTTCACTTTGAGGTCAACGCAGCGGGGCAGAACACACCCGCGTCTTGGCTCAGGGTCTTTGCCTACGGTCCGTTTCCTGTCACCGGTGGGATCTACCCCAACGGCGAGCTTCACATGGGCTCGGAGGGCATCGACATCTCGGGACTCCTCAAGAACGGCGTGGTCACTGGCTACGTCGCCGAAGCGGGCCGCACCGTCGGCTTCGAGAGCGCCCTCTGGAACCGCTTGCCCATGGCCGATCAGACCAATCTGCGTGGGATTTGGCACGGTGCCGAGCTCACCTATGTCCATGGCCGCATGAGCGGCATGGGCGTGTTGCGCTGAGGCGCGAGGCCCTCTCTGGGCTCTCGCCAAGTGACACCAAAGTCCGCGGTGTCGCCAGGGCGTCGATCGGACACTCGATCTGCAGTGAGGCTGTGGCATGGCCATTGTTCCAAACTGCAGTCCTCCCGTCGTGCGGACCTGCGCTGACGAGCGCTCTTGCCCGCCCGCAGAGACCCTGTGCGTCGGGTTTGCCGCTTCGTTGCGAGAGCAGCCAACACCGGTGCATACACTCGTCCGTATGGCCCACAAGATCACCCTCAGCGATCTGTCTTCGCTGGGCACCGACACGCTCGATCTCTCCGACGCGCTTGCCTACGCGCAGCGCGCACGCGCAGTCGCATTGCGCGAAAAGCACGATCCAAACGATCTCAAGAAGCTCCGACGCGTCGTTCGATTGAAGGTCGTCGTGACGACCGAGGTCCCCGCGATCCTGGGTGAACTGACGCATCTTCGCTCGCTCTCGATCGTCGGAAAAGCCCTGAAGACCGTACCTCCCGCGGTCTTTCGCTTGCCTCGCCTTGAGTTCTTGTTTCTCGAAGACACGCAGCTCGACGACCTCGCGGGCCTTGCGCTGTCCACGTCGCTCCGTACCGTTATTTTTCGCAACACGCCGCTCGAACACAACGCCGCCAAGCGTGCAAAAATCTTGGCTTCACTGAGCGCGCAGGGCTGGGGGCCCGACACGATGTTTCGGTCGAACGGGTTTACGCGCGTCGTGCCCAAGAGCGGCGCGATCGACACGCGCGACAAGACCACGCTCCTTCGCGCCATCCACGACGACAACGTTCCGCAGGGCGTCTCGCTCAAGAGAGCCGACCTGGGCGGCGGCACCTTCGAAGACGTGCTCGTGGACTTCTCGCTTGAGCGCGCAAACCTCGAGAAGACAACCTGGCGTCGCTGTGACTTCGAGCGCACCAAGATGGCAGGCGCGAACCTCAAGGGCGCGGTCTTTGAAGACTGCGCGTTTGACGGCGTCGAGATGACCAAGGCCAAGGCAGCCGGCGCGGTGTTCAGACGCTGCGCGCTCGACCTAGACCTAAGCCAAGCGGACCTCACCGGCGCCCGCTTCACAGACAACGAGCCCTGCCCGAACCTCGACTTAAGCGACGCAAAAGCTCAGAACATGGTGCTCGAGGTCGTGACCCTGAGCGAGAGCGAGCTCGACGTAGACCTCGCCGGTGCAGATCTCCGCGGTGCGTCGATTCGGTGCGACATCACAACCGACCGGCGCAAAGAGCTCGAAAGCAAGCCCAAGGCCAAAGTGAAGTGGGCGACGCTTGAGCTCGGCAGCGCAAAACAAGACGCCTCGACAACGATTGAGATGGCGCTCTTGCCTGGTGTTTTGCTGGCCAAACAAGCTGCGGCCAGCAGCGCGGCTCCGGCCCCAAAGACCGACCCAGCGCGCGTGGTCGAGCACCTGGGCCGACTCGACGCGACCAACGCGGCGATGTGGTTTCTCGCGATGGACGCCACGGATGCAGCGGCCTGGGATGGCGAGGACGAAGACGAATTCGACCGCGCGATGGACGTCGGGAGCGGCGTGATCAAGGTCGGCTCGCTACGCGGCGTCCTGGCAGAGATGGGCGACTGCGGCTGGGCCCATGTGTGGCGGACGAACCACGGCGATCTTCTCTTGGTCGAGCATCGCCGCAGCGGCATCTACGCAAAGCTCCCGAAGGCAGAGCAGATCAGCGCTCTTGGCGAGCGGATCGCCTCGGTTGCGGTGCCCAAGAAGCGCACACGCATTGGCAAGTTCAGCGTGAAGAGCGGCGTCCTGGCGCTGATGCTTCCGTACTGCAAAGGTAAGTTCACGGCCAAGCAGCTCGAAGCCGCGAGCGTGCGCGGAGGCGACCGCTTGCTGGTGAGAGTGCCCCCGGGCGAGTACGAGATTTCGTGCTACCCGTTTGCCGAACCTGGCTTCGAAGATGAGCTCGGCAGCTACGGGGATGTGACCCGCATCGCGTGGATCGAAGCGCCCAAAGAGCCAGCCAAGTAAGCGCCAGCCGTGCACCGCGTCGCACAGGGGCCCCCGCGGATGAACAGAGGCTGAGCCTTTGCCCACCGACACCCGGCGACGTCGCCGGGTCACGCTCACGCTCGCTACTGACGCGCGCGCTTGAGCGCCTGTCGCGTCGTGCCAAGCACACAACCCCCCTCGTATTCGAGCCCTCGGGTACGAGGGGGTCGCGGGTGTATACGGTTGCAGGGGGGGCCGGCGCTCCGCCTGCAACGGCCCACACCGGCACGTGCTGATCTCGCACCCAGGGGCCCCTGCACCCAGTGCGGATTTCGCACTCGGCCCGCCGCAGTCTGCAACACAGCAGCGATATTCTCTGTGATTTTGCAGGCGTTCGTACACGGGCACGCGCTGTGCAGTTGTCCTCACGATGATCAAACCCTCGCTTCGTTACGCCTCCTCGGTGGTGCTCTCGAGCTTCGCGCTCTTCGCGTGCGGCGGTGTGCCCATGGACCTCGACGCGGGCGCCGAAGCCGGCTCAGACGCAGGCGCCGAGGCAGCAGCGGACGGGGGCCCCGAGGGGCTCGCCGAAGCGGGCCTCGATGCGGCCGCAGACGCTGGCCAAGACGCAGGCCCCGCGCCCGGATCTACCGCGGGGATCCAGTGCGATTACAACGTCAGCGTGATGAACAGCTCGCCCTCGGTCAACGCGCTGAGCACCTCGCGATGGACGTGCACCGGCACGCAGCGCTTGCTCGCCGCGAACGGGATCCCAGATCACCCGGTGGTGGCGAGGTTTCCGAACATGAACAACCCCAACGCGATCACCGTGCAGACGGTCACCGCGGCGTACACGCTCACGCCCACGATGGGCACGATGGCGACGCAGCTCGGAGGCCCGCGCGGCGCAGTCGGTCACGTGCTCAACGGCGTCAAGATGGACCCGTCGACCGCGGGGTCGTGTGACAACGCAGGCAACTGCAGCGCCATTGGAAACTCGGGCCCCTGGAGCCTCGAGGCCCTCGGCAGCAGCGGCTTTAACTTTGGCACCGACGAGAACAACGCCCACGTGCAGCCCGGCGGCGTCTACCACTACCACGGCATGCCCGAGGGCTTTGTCACCGTGCGCGGCGGAGGCCCGACGCAAATGACCCTGATTGGCTGGGCTGCAGACGGGTTTGCGATCTATGCGCGCTATGGACACAGCGTGGCGACCGACGCGCGCTCGCCCTTGCGCGCCATGCGCGGGAGCTATCAGTTTGTCTCACCCGTCAGCGCCATGCGGCCTTCGACCACCCTGTATCCCATGGGGACGTTTCAGCAAGACTACGTGTACGTCGCGGGCTCGGGAGACCTCGACGAGTGCAACGGCCGCGTCGGCGCAACCCCTGAGTTTCCAGCCGGAATCTATCACTACTACGCCACCGACACCTACCCCTTCATGCAGCGCTGCGTGCGCGGCATGGTCACCGCAGGCGGCGGCGGCATGATGCCCCCTCCCATGGGCGACGGCGGCCTCCCGCCTCCGCCCGCAGACGGCGGCTGAGCGAACGATCTCTGTCGCCTCGGTGTTTAATTCTGTGAGCTCAAAAGCAGGTGATCCGTGCGTCTTAGTCTTTCGCTTCGGCCCCCCGCGCGCCCGCGCTTCGCGTCGCTCTCATCGCTCACGTTCTTCACGTTGCTCACGCTGCTCACGCTGCTCACGGTCGCTCCCGCCGCGCACGCGCACCTCATGGTCGCCCAGCGCGGAACGCTCAACTTCGTGGGCGAGGGCGCCTTCCTCGTGCTCTCGCTCCCCGCGTCTGCGTTTGCCTTTGCAGACACAGACCACGACCACAAGCTCTCGCAAGCCGAGCTCGCGACCCACCAGCAGGCCCTCCGCGCGGCCCTCACCCGTGAGGTCACGCTCTCGGACGCGCAGGGCCCGCGCCCGCTCGCCCTCATGATGCTCTCGCTCGCGCCGCCGGATGACACGCCCACCGCGCCCGCGTCGCAGCTCATCGTGCTCGGTCGCTTTGCCCTGCAAAACACCTCGCCGTTGCAGCTTCGTCTTGGGCTCTTCGGGCTCGACCCGAGCGAGCAGAGCACGCACGTCACCGTGACCCGGCGCGCCACCGCGCAGTCGCAGCTCGTCGTGCTCTCACCGAACAACCGCACGGCAGAGATCTTTCCGTCGGCGATGTCCATCGTGCGCGCGTTTGCCAAGCTCGGCGCCGAGCACATTGTCACGGGCCTCGACCACATGCTCTTTCTCTTGCTGGTCCTGAGCGCGGGCTGGCGTTGGCGCCGCGTGCTCTTGGCCCTCAGCGTGTTTACCGTCGGCCACGCCCTCACGCTCTTGGCCAGCGTCGTCGCCGGGCTGCGCGTCGCGCCCGCCCTCGTCGAGCCCACCATCGCCGCCACGATCGTACTCATGGGGGCGTTTGACTGGGTCTCTCGCACGCGCAAAGACCCTCCCTCGTGGGGCGTTCGTCTCGCGCTTGTGTTTGTGTGCTCGCTGGTCCACGGCCTCGGTTTGGCCACCGCGCTGACCTCGCTCGGGCTCAAGCGCGACAACCTCGCGCCGAGCTTGCTGGGCTTTAACCTCGGCATCGAGCTCGCGCAGCTCTGCGTCGCGCTCCTCGTCGCCGCGGTCGCCACGCTCGCGCGGCCGTACGTGCGCAAAGAGCGCACACCATCGCTGCAAAAAATCAGCACATTCGTCGTGATCACCGTGGGCCTCGGTTGGCTCGCGCAGCGGGTGGTGTTCGGTCCCTAGGGCGACGCGGGCGGTGCAGTGGGCGAGGGTGCAGTGGGCAAGGGCGCAGTGAGCAGGGCACCGTGGATTCCGTGTGAGAAAGGGCAGGGGTTGCGTGAAGAGCGCACGGGGCCGCACGCCACGCACGGGGTGTTGCGGGCTGCAGGCGCTGTGAGATCCGTGTGAGAAAGGGCAGGGGTTGCGTGAAGGGCGCAGTGGGGCCGCGCGCCCGATGGACGCTGCACGATGGACACTGCCCAGTGGGCTCTGGCGACGCTCGCACGCGCGCATGTGCACGGCACATACGGCGAGCTCATGTCCCGGGACACGATGGGCCGAGCACCCACTGAAAACACGGTGCGCGAATGTGGACTTGATTGACCTCGCTGCGGCGGTGGCACTGCGCGTCCGGCGAGTCGCTAACGCATCGCATGCAAGCGCTACGCGCCAGCATGCGACGCTCGCTCCTCGGCGGTCGCTCCGTGCTTTATCCCGCCGCAGCCATCCACTCATCCCCCACAGAGTCACAGCGGGTGCCGGGGGCCCCCTTCTCGCCTTCGTCCGTCACGAAGGCAAGAAGGGGGGTCACCCGGTATTTCCCTCGCAGAATGCTCCATTGAGCCGCTCGTCCGAGCCCCTCGGCCAAGGCACTTGGGGACCCCTGCCCGTAGCCCGTAGCCCTGTAGCTCGTAGCCCGTGGCTCGTAGTCCGTAGCTCGTGCCTCTCATCCGGCGACGTCGCCGGATGCACTCGCTCAAGCGCCGTGTGCCATGGGTGCCGCGTCAACGCGTTTGACCCGGCGACGTCGCCGGGGTAGTGTTCTCACTGAGCTCTTCGGGGGGTACTTCGCTCACTTCGCGAGGATAAACCCAGCACCCTCGTGCTCTTGAGCCCGCCTGAGTGACCCCTCTTCTTCTCCTTCGTGACGGACGAAGGAGAAGAAGAGGCGCCCGGCCCAACGTGCCCAATGGGGGGTGATGATGAGGATGGCTGCGGCGGGAAAAAGCACGGAGCGACCGCCGAGGAGCGAGCGTCGCATGCTGGCGCGTAGCGCTTGCATGCGATGCGTTAGGGACTCGCCG
>JAUXYJ010000013.1 GCA_030694465.1 Deltaproteobacteria bacterium
CTCGCTGCGGCGGTGGCACTGCGCGTCCGGCGAGTCGCTAACGCATCGCATGCAAGCGCTACGCGCCAGCATGCGACGCTCGCTCCTCGGCGGTCGCTCCGTGCTTTTTCCCGCCGCAGCCATCCTCATCATCACCCCCCAGTGGGCACACTGGACTGGGCGCCTCTTCTTCTCCTTCGTCCGGCACGAAGGAGAAGAAGAGGGGTCACTCGGTCGGGCTCAAGAGCGCAATGGAGCTGGATTTATCCTAACGAAGTGAGACAACAGAGCACTTCACTGTGTACCCCAGCGACGTCGCCGGGTCAATCGTGTTGCCGCGGAATGCACGGCACCCAGTGATTGAGCAAGTGCACCCAGCGACGTCGCCGGATGGGAGCAACGAGCTGCGAGCAACGGGCTGCGAGCAACGGGTAACGCGGGGCCGCAGATGGGTGCTTCATTGCGTAGATTGTCTGGGAAATCCCAGCTGAAACCCCCTTCTTGCCTTCGTGCCGGACGAAGGCGAGAAGGGGGCCCCCGGCACCCACTGTGACGCGGTGGGGGATGAGTGGATGGCTGCGGCGGGAAAAAGCACGGAGCGACCGCCGAGGAGCATGCTGCGTTGGCTTTGCGCTTTAGCGCTTTGCCAACGTGGCGTGCGACTCGCCGGACGCGCAGTGCCACCGCCGCAGCGAGGTCCATCAAGTCCACATTCGCGCACCGTGTTTTCAGTGAGGGCTCGGCCCACCGTGTCCAGGGATAAGAGCCCGCCGTATGCACCGTGTGCATACGCGCGTGCGAGCGTCGCCAGAGCCCAGTGAGCAGGGTCCATCGGGTGTGGGCCCACTGCGCTCTCTTCACGCAACCCTGCACTTTCGCACACGGATCTCACTGTGCCCGCACCCGCCGCACCCCGCGCGCGGCTCCGGCCCACTGCGCTCTTCACGCAACCCTGCCCTTTCGCACACGGATCCATTGGACCCGTGGCCGTATGCACCGTGTGCATACGCGCGTGCGAGCGTCGCCAGAGCCCAGTGAGCAGAGTCACCCGCGCGAGGGCCCACTACACCGCGCACGTGGCTGCGGCCCACTGCGCTCTTCACGCAACCCTGCACTTTCGCACACGGATCTCACTGGACCCATCGCCCACTGCACCGCGCACGTGGCTGCGGCCCACTGCGCTCTGCGCCCACACCCGTTACCCTGTCGCAGACCACCCTCCGGCGACGCGGTCACACAACAATCGCTCCCACGCGCGTGCCCACGCAGCCCCTGCGCGCTGTACCCTGCGTCCATGTGGGCTTCCGTGCGAGCAGTGTGTCTCTCTGTCGCGATGACCTTCGCGACGGGCTGCATATCCCCCGCGACCGTCGTCCACGTGCAGATCGACACCGACGCGCCCATCACGCAAGAGCTCACGTTTCAAGCGACCTTGGCCACACGCGATGGAAGCCAAATGGCACAGACCCCGCGGTGGATCCGCGGAGGCCCGCGCGGTGCGGTCACGCTCCCGGCGTCCTTCTCGTTGGTCCCTGGCCAGGGACCTCGCGATGCAGCCGTCACGCTCTTCGTCGACGCCACACTCACCACGCCTTCCGTTGGAACCGCTCCCGCGGTGACCCTCACGTTTCGCCGCACCGCGCAGTTTGAGTTTCGACCCCGCGAGGGCTGGAGACTCCGAGTGTTCATCGCCACGCAGTGCTTTGCGCAGGCCACCGGCTGCACTGGCACCTCCGCGTGCACCGTCGCTGCGCGGTGCCAAGAGCGCGGTCTCACCTGCGGTGACGAAGGCCAGTGTGTCGCCCCCTCTGCCGAGCTCGAACGCGAGGACGGCGACGTATTTGCGCCTCCGCTCCGTGACGCCGCCCCACCGATGGACACCTCGGTAGACCTAGACGCACGGGACGTTGCAACGATGGACGAGGAGCCTACTTCTGCGCCCGAGGTGTCGTGTCCAAGTGGCGTCGCCTGTGGCACGAGCTGCGTCAGTCTCAGCGACGATCCGCGCCACTGTGGACGCTGCGACAACGCGTGCCCCGTGGGTCAGGGCTGCGTGGGCGCGATGTGCACCGCGTGTATCCCGCCCAACACCATGTGCGACGCCGAGTGCGCGAATACACTGACCAATATCAGACATTGTGGCGCTTGCGGCGCTGCGTGTCCCACCGGCGCGAGCTGCACCGCGGGCGTCTGTCGTTGCCGCCTTGGCGAGTCCGTCTGCAATGGCGCGTGCAGGCTCACCGGCGGCGCGTGCTCGGTGGGCGTAGGCGCCTGCCAGCGGCCCGGACTGATCATCTGCACTTCCACAGGTCTCCAATGCAGCGCGACGGCCGGGGCGCCCCAAGCAGAGGTCTGCAACGGACGCGATGACAACTGCGACGGGACCGTGGACGAAGACCCCGCGTGCATAGAGTGCCTCACCCTCCCCACGGTGACCACGATTGAGAACCTTACGCTCACGCGCGGTGATCGCGAGTTCGAAGGCCACGGTCCCGACGTGAGGCTCTCGGTGAACTACGCGATCGTGGGCTCGCAAGTGCAGGCCCAGGCCTGTGTGACCATGACCGAAACACAGTCTGACTGGACCACAGGGACAGGCTGCCGGACAGTGCTAAGCGCGGCCGCTGCGACCCCCATCGACGCTGTCTTGGACGTGAACTATCTGCGCACGTACCGCGACAGCAACCACAGCTGCGATGTGCTCGCTGCGGGCCCTGGCGTGTCGAGCGCGACGTGCATCGGTGACACAAGCGGCGACGACGTGTGCGTCGGAGCGTTCAATTGCGGATCCACGAGCTGCGCGTCGTGTCAGCTCCGGATGAGCTGCGTGAGGGTCCGCCGTCGCGGAATGTAGCCCTCAGCGATACGTCGGCAGCGGCTGGTCGTGCACCACAGCCACCCAGCTCCCAAACAAATCCCGCACAAAGAGCGCCGCATGCTCGGGCGTCCGCGAGAAAGCACCCAGGTGATACACGATCGAGACCTCGGTCACCGTGTCGCTCACCCGCTGCGCGCTCGCGCTCCCACGCATGAGCTCAATAAACGAGCTCCCGCGCACTTTTTGCCACCTCGCCGCGAGCACCTGCGGGTCTTGCTCGGTTCCTGCCGCGAGCCCGTGCCGCCACTCGACGTCGAAGATCACCGTGGCCGCCGCGCGAACAATGTTGTGGGTGCTCCAGCTCTGGACGTACGCAGGGTTGCTCTGCGGTGTGACCCTAAACTCCGTGACCTCGCGGCGGTCCGCGCACGCCTCCGCGTTGCGCATCGCAGACCACACCCGCGCCAACGGAGCCCGAATGTACCCACGCGCGTGCACCCAGCTGTACTCGCGCCCATCGGGAAGCGTCTGCGTGCCCATCAGCACCGTGAGCGTCTCAGGTGTGGGCTCCGTCGCGCTCGTCGGCAACGTCGCCGTGTTGTCCTCGATGGGCTCGAGCCCCATCGGAAACTGCGTCTGAATATCCCGAGCACAGCCGCTCGCCGACACCCCACTCAGCACACTCAGCACCACGGTGAGAGCCCGCAGGCGACGCCCGATCTTCTCTGTTCGCTCCATAAGGGAGCGCGATTGCAGCACACTCTGAACCCGCAGTGGGTCTGACGTTCGTCAGTGAATTTGCTGCACGAGCGGCGTTCATCGAAGCGTCAAGAGACCGGCCAACCACCGCGCGCGAGTACAGCGCAAGGACGACAGCGAGAGCGCAGCCGTAGCGCGATGGCCCTCACGCGAGGGTCGCACTGAGCACGATCCGCACCGTGCAAAACAGTCCAGGATCCCACCCGGTTCACAGTGTGTCTTGTCGAACCATGGGCCCCCTCCCCAAGGACTCAAAACGAACTCAGCGCGCGGTGTACGAGATGTGTCCGTCTTCACCGTTGAAGGTGATCGAGGTGAGGGTGCAGAGGTTCACCCCGTGCACGTCGTTGTTGTGGCCGTCGATGGTGACCCGGACGTCGAACACGCACTGTCCGCGGTAGTTTGTCGGGCGAAACAAGAGGTGATGGCTGGCATTGTTGGCGATTACGCCGCTGCCGAGCTGGTCTGGCCCCCACGCAGTCTGGTTGCTTGGGCTCACATACAAGTGCGTGATGGTATCGCCCGTGTGGTTGACCACCGTAAAGTCGCGGTCCACCCGTTGCGCGTCTGCCACGCTGGACGACGCCACGAGGCCAAGAGTCAAGAGACCAAAAAGACCGAAAGAACGCCTGTTCATAGAGACCTCACGAATGATGCAACGCGGGGGTTTGGGAGTGCCCGGCCCTGATGCCAAACACTGCAACGAGACGTTGACCAAACCTGCCTGACATCGACGGCTACAACGTGCAAATTCTGACTGCAGGAGCATAACTCCCCATGTCATCTCGACGTCAACGGCAAACAATGGCTCCGACCGGCCCGAAAAAGCCCCCACCGGTGTCCACCGCCTTACGCGTCACGCAACGCGCTCCCGGTGCGACTCGTCGGTCATCCGTTGGGCCCTTAGGAGCGATGAGGGCTGGACCGCTCGCCCAGCGCCGCCCCGCCGCCGTCCCCCTTAAGCCCCTCCAAGGCGCCCAACCTAGGCAGTCCCTCACCGCCTGCCCCCGTCTCGAAGCGCTCTCCCAGGCACTCACGAAGCACTGTCCCTCATCGCGAGGGCCCATTTTTGCTATTGGACCCATCACAATTCATTCTCAGAAACCAAGGATCGCTTTGCACAAGCCTCTTCGTGGCTGACCAGAACCAATCAGCGCTTCTGAGACTACGTTGATTCACCCTGCAGAACCTATTTTTGCTTCCAGACCACTGCTCGCTCACCCTTTAGAACCTATTTTTGTGATTTTCTATACTCTCACCCCGTAGCCGCGAGCCCAAAGAAGGCCCAACCCCACCCCCCGAAGCCCCTACGCTGGCCCACGGAGAGAGCGATTCAACCCCTCATGTCCCCTGTTCTGAGCCTCGAAGAGCGCGCCGCGGCCCTGACACCCGCCCAAGTCCGCCGCCCCAATGTCAACGTGGGCGCCGCGTGCTCGATCGTCCTGGGCAATTTATCGCGCGTGAAAGAGCACCTACCCGACATCCTTGAGGTGATTCCGGGCTTTGACACAGACCTGGTCCACGGCCTGCGCGCGCTCGCGAGTTTCACGCTGAGCGCCTATGGGGCTCCCCTGGGCCAAGGCGTCGCTGACAAGCGCGGTGCAGAATACCGTGCAGCCCTCGCGCTGCGCGAGAAGCTCACCCGCAGCGCCGAGGCGTTGAGCTTACTTGGGCTCGCCAAGCCCCCCAACATCGCCGAAATCCGCGCGATCCCACGGTCTTACCCACAGCTTCCGCTGGCTCTTCTGGCCCTGCAGACCTTCTTTCTCACCCACCGCGAGGCCCTCGAAGGCCGCCTAGACCTTCCGTGGAGCGAAATCGTCGCACTCGACACGCTCGCCACCCGCTTGTCCCTCGAGGGCAGCAAGCGCTTTATCCGCGAGAAGCCCCCCAGCAGCAGCGACCAGACCCTGCGCGCGTACACGCTAATGGCCAACGCCTACGACGAGGTCCGCGCCGCGCTCGCGTACGTCCGACGTCACCACCACGACGCCGACCGCATCGCCCCTCCGTTTGCCAACCGCCGAGGCTCGGTGGCCGTCCCCGCGCGCAAAGACCCGCCCGCCGAGACCCCCTGACGGGCTTGGTTACCGCGCGTTAGTGTTTTCGGGGCCCCCTCGCGCAGAGGGCCAGCCCGTCTCAGAGACGCCACGAGACTCTGCGGCGACGGCCGCGAGCAGGTCCGTCTCGGTGATCACGTACACGTCCCCAAAGGGAGAGAGCACCGGCGCCGCGCGCAAGAGCCCGCCCGAGACCGAGAGAGACCAGCGCTCGCGGCCCGTAGGCTCAATCGCAATCACGCGCGAACCCACCGCGAGATAAGTGACCCCGTCGCGGTCCACCGTGTGCGTCGCGTCGTGCAAGAAGTCTTGCGGGCCACCGCTGCCCGGCGCGGTCCAGCGCGGCGTCCCATCCGGCGCAAACGAGTAGAGCAACCCGGGAGAAGTGTTTCCGAGCTTGAGATACACGCTCACGCTGCCGTCGGGCGAGACCACAGGGGCGCCCACCACAAGGCCCGTCTGCCCCGAAGTGCTGGTCCGAAGAGTGCTTCGCCAGCGCTCGCGCCCCGTGCGAAGGTCCTTGGCGACGAGCACATACGTGCGGATCCCGAAGAGCATCGCGTAGAGCGTGTCGGCTGTGACCGCGGGGCCCACGACGTGTCGGCGGGTTCCGTCGAGGATCTCGTCGGTGGGACCGTCCCAGAGCATGCGCTCTGCGCGAAGATCAAACGCACGATCAAAGCACGCCAAGATCGTCCCCGAGACCGCGCACTCTTCGCCATTGCGAAACTCCCGCGCCAACGTCCGTCGCACGCCATCGCGCGAAAACTGCGCGAGCTCAAACCGCGTAGACTCACCGCTCCACGCAAGCACGAGCGGTCCTTGACCCGCAGGCACCCCAAAGAAAGAGCTCAACGTTCGATCAATCGCCAGCGCCCCGAGCGCCATCCCGTCGCGCTCGTAGCGAAAGACCCCGTACCGCGCATTGCCCCCAACGCTGTTGGTCAACAGCAGCCGCCCGTCGTCCTGAATCCGCGCGTAGGGTCGCTGCGCGATGTTGCGCGTGGCCGCGGTTCCGACCCACCCGGGGGTTCTCCACAGCAGCACGCCACAGGGGCTCACCGCAGCGAGCCCACGGCCCCCCTCGGGCTCGACCGTGGGCACATAGATCGTCCCATCGCGGCCCACCGCCGGGTGACCCGTAAAGCCCGCAAGCGTCCACCGCAGAAGCCCCCCGGGCAGCGAGCGATCGAGACACCCCGGCGCTGTCACATCGGGACGGGTCACATCGGGACTGCTCGCATCGGGACTGCTCGCATCGGGCAGAGGGATCTGGGGTGCGATGACGGCGATGAGCTCAGAGCGGGCGCCACAGGCGGCCAAGGGCAGAGCGAGACAGAGCGCAAGCGCGTGGGTTTTCACAGGGATGATGACGGCGAGGGTACCACGGCGGGTGAGAGGTGAACGACACCGAGTGCAGGGGGGGGGTGCCAGAGCGCTGGAGTGCGTGAAGAGCGCGCGGTTAGGCGGGTGTGGGGCTCCGAGCGAAAGGGCGATGGGTTGCGTGAGGAGTGCACTGGGCCGCAGCGACGTACGCGGTGTAGCGGGTTCGGGCGCAGTGAGATCCACGTGCGAAAGGGCAGGGTTGCGTGAAGCGCGCAGCGGGCCGCGGCTGCGTACGCGGTCAAGTGGGTGTGGGTCTCCATGGGATCCGCGTGAAGAGCCCACTGGGCCCACCCCCGATGGACCCTGCCCAGTGGGCACTTGCGACGCTCGCACGCTCGTATGTGCACGGCACATACGGCGGGCTCATGTCCCTGGCCCCAGTGGGCCGAGCACCCGCTGAAAACACGGTGCGCGAATGTGGACTTGATTTACCTCGCTGCGGCGGTGGCACTGCGCGTCCGGCGAGTCGCTAACGCATCGCATGCAAGCACTTCGTGCCAGCATGCGACGCTCGCTCCTCGGCGGTCGCTCCGTGCTTTTTCCCGCCGCAGCCATCCACTCATCCCCCACCGCGTCACAGTGGGTGCCGTGGGCCCCCTTCTCGCCTTCGTCCGGCACGAAGGCAAGAAGGGGGGTTTAGCCTGGGATTTCCCTAGCGAGATACACTATTTAACCCGCTGCAGCACCCTCGTTGCTCGTTGCTCGTTGCTCTCATTCGGCGACGTCGCCGGGGGGGGGCACAGTGAATTCATCGAGGCCCAAGAGCTCAATTTGCTAGAGATACAGACGGCCTAATTGTGCACTCTGCGAGAGAAAAACCTGGTGACCCCTCTTCTTCTCCTTCGTGACGGACGAAGGAGAAGAAGAGGCGCCCAGCCCAGTGTGCCCAGTGTGGGGTGATGATGAGGATGGCTGCGGGGCGTTAAGCACGGAGCGACCGCCGTGAAGCATGTCGCGTTGGCTTTGCGCGCAGCGCTTTGCCAACGTGACGTGCGCCACGCCGGACGCGCAGTGCAGACCCCGCAGCGAGGTCCATCAAGTCCACATTCGCGCACCGTGTTTTCAGTGGGGGCTCGGCCCACTGGGTCCAGGTCCATGAGCCCGCCGTATGTGCCGTGCGCATACGAGCGAGCGAGCGTCGCCAGTGCCCACTGGGCAGGGTCCACCGGGGGTGGGCCCAGTGGGCTCTTCACGCAACCCTTGCCCTTGCGCACACGGATCTCACTGCGCCCGAACCCGCTACACCGCGCACGTGGCTGCGGCCCACTGCGCGCTTCGCGCAACCCTTGCCCTTTCGCACGCGGATCTCACTGCGCCCGAACCCGCTACGCCCTGTGCGTCGCTGCGGCCCACTGCGCGCTTCACGCAACCCTGCCCTTTCGCACACGGATCTCACTGCGCCCGCACCCACTTGACCGCGTACGCAGCCGCGGCCCACTGCGCGCTTCACGCAACCCTGCCCTTTCGCACGCGGATCTCACTGCTTCGGAACCCGCTACGCCCCGTGCGTCGCTGCGGCCCACTGCGCTCTTCCCGCAACCCTTGCCCTTTCGCACACGGATCTCACTGCGCCCCACACCCACTTGACCGCGCACGTGGCTGCGGCCCACTGCGCTCTTCGCGCAGCCCTTCTGTTTCGCCCGTTGCCTCACGTGCGTCACCGCTGCCCATTCGCCCTCCGCCCTCGCATCACCGCGCGGCCCAATCGCCCAATCGCCCAATCGCCCAATCGCCCGATGGCCCTTGGCGGCCCTCCCCTGCGCGCTCACCCTTGCGCCCGCGCAACACCAGTGATACCCGCCTGAAGCTTCACCGGCTCTGCAATGGACGAACCCTCTTCGACAAGCCCCTCACGCATTCGCGCCATCGAAGAAGCAGTGCTCGCGGTCCACGGCGTCGCCACCGTGCGCGTCTGGGAGAACGGAACCACCGCCGAAATCGGCATCCGCGTCGCCCCGCTGAGCTCTCCCTCCGATGTCCTGCACGCGGTCGAAGAGCTCATCGAGACCCTGCACACGCCCTACGAGTCCTGCGAGGTCGGCATCGTCAACGAGTGAGCTCGCCGCCGTAGATCTCTTGCACATTGCCCCACGATCCTGGGAATACTCGCCGCCCCCCGGTGCGTCAGCGTCGGCACACTCTCTCCACTCACCGATTCTCAGAGCGACCATGCGATTGGCTCAACACATTGCACTTGCCGTCACACTCGTAGGCTCCTTCGCCGGGTGTGCCACCACGCGGATTCCTAATACCGACGTCGTCGACTCTGAAGAGAACCGCGAGCTGATCGCCGTCGCCGAACGCTACCGCCACGCAGTCGAACAACGCGACGTCCGCGCGCTTCTCGCCATGGCTGCGCCCAATTACTTCGAAGACTCAGGCACGCCCGCCGGCGACGATGACTACGGCATCGACGGTCTGCGCTTGCTCTTGAGCTCTTGGGCCGACTCGGTGCGCGAAATCCGCTACGAGTGCCGCTACCGCCGGGTCACCCGCACCGAAGATGGCAACCACGCCAGCATTGACTACACCTACACGGGTTCGTTTACGCTCGTGCGCCCCGCCTTGGTCGCCCCGACCGGGACCGTCGCGCCCGCCGAATCGATCCTGCGCACCGACCCCGCACGAGAACCACAGTCCAACCTGGGCCCACAAGACAGCTGGCAGCGACGCGTCGCAGACAACCGCCTCGAGGTCGAACGCGTGGACGGCCACTGGCGCATCGTCGCGGGCATGTAGTCACAGACTCACGGGCTCCCAAGGTCACTCCACGCGTGACCAAGCAATCACGCGTCGGGAGGCCTGTGCACCCGCCCACATGAGGCCCCAGAATGTCGTCGTCGATCACAACGGTGATTGAACGAGAGACAACGACACGGTAGTTTGCCAGGGAGACTAGAGCGCGTGCGTTCGCTCACTCAGTCTGCCAGAGTGCCGTCATGTCCGTCGTACCCGAAATCGATCGAAGTGTATTGAGCGCGCTGGCGGATCGCTTCGGCGTCCCCGCCGTGGACCTACGGCAGGTCGAGCTCACCCTGACGGACCTGGACCTCGTGCCGCTGGAGGTCGCCCGCACACACGTCGTGCTGCCTATTCGGCTCAACACGGACTCGGTGTTCTTGGTGATGGCGGACCCGAGCGATCGCCGCGTGATCGACGAGCTCGAGTTCGTGTCCAACCGCAAAGTGTTTCCGTATGTCTCGACCGCCGAGCAGCTGAGAGCCGCGATCGAGCAGGCTTACTCTGCGCGCAACCGTGGGCTCGCTACCTGGCAGTCCGCCGCGCGCGCCGCGAGCATCGCCCCTGGGACGCTCTCGCCCACGGTCCCCACAGCCTCGGCACCGCCCGCAACCCTCGGGGGCGTCGGAGCAGCACAAAACCTCCGCGCCCGGACCCCGCTGACCGCGCCCCCCGCGACCATGCCCACGCAGTCCGAGGCGCCGCATGACCTCCGCCTCGATGACTCGCTCGAGACCGAGGTCCTCAGGGTGCCCGCGCCCCCCGCTGCGCGCCCAGGTCGCCCCCGCCCCGACGCGCTCACGCTGGGCTCGGACGCCTCCATTGGCCCCGCGCCCCCGCTGGCCATCCCGCCCTCGCTCACACAGCCCGACGCGCTCGACTCGGTCTTTGGCCCCATCGCCGGCGTCGTCGGCAAGTCCATCTTGATCGTCGACGACGAGGACGACATCCGCAAGCTCCTCGCCCGCGTGCTCACCGAGAAGGGCTACCGCGTGCTCGAGGCCGACCGCGGCACCACGGCCCTCGCCATGGTGAAACAGCACGCGCCCGACGCCATCTTGCTCGACGCGATGCTCCCCGAGGTCCACGGCTTCGAAGTGTGCCGCCGGATTAAGTCCTCGACCCGCTTTGGGCACACCCCCGTCCTGATGATCTCTGCGGTCTACCGCGGGTGGCGCTTTCGCGAGGACCTCAAGAGCGCGTACGGCGTCCATGACTTCATCGAGAAGCCCTTTCGATTGCAAGACGTCCTCGCTGCGGTCGAGTCCATGGTCTCCAACGCGCCCAAACCCGACCGAGACCCCGAGGCGATGGCCGCGGAGGCCGACAGGGCGTTTCAGCGCTCGGTTGAGCTGTACAAAAACGGGCAAATTGACAATGCAATCGCGCTCTTAGAGCAGGCGATCACCCTCGACCCGATGTCCTATCGCCTGCACTACCACCTGGCGCTCTTGGTGGGCCGCAAGGGCGATGTGTTTCGCGCGATCCAAGAATTAGACGCCGCCCTCGGTCTGCATCCCACGTCGTTCGCGGTGCTCAAGAACCTCGCCGTGCTCTACCAGCAGGCCGGGTTTAAGCGCAAAGCGATCGAGATGTGGGAGCGCGCCGTCGGCGCAAGCCCCGATGAGCCCACACGACAACAGATCAAAGAACACTTACTTTCCATGCTCTAATGCCACCGATCGCGTGACAGATTCGTTGACCACTCTCCACTCATTGCTTGCGGACTCGACATGCAGACTCCCAAGCGCTCCCTGGTGTCCGTAGTGCCGGGCGAGGTTGAATCGCAACCCCTCCCTCCACACCCCACACCTCCGAGGAACCGATGAATTTTCTCTGCGAAAACTGCAAGCAGAAGTACCACGTCGCCGACGAGAAGCTCCGCGGCCGCGCCGTCACACGCTTCAAGTGCAAAAAGTGCGAGAACATCATCGAGGTCCGCGGCGATGGCCCAGCCGATGAGGGCGCCGACGAGGGTGGCTCAAGCTCACTCCTGACCTCCCTTCCGCCCGGCGCGTCTTCGCCTCCGCCAGGGATCTCCTCAGGTGGCACCGGGAGCCGCGCGCCCCTGCGCCCCCCCGCCTCGGCCCCGACAGCCGCTCCCACCCCCGTGATCTCAACGGGCGCTCCACGACCCGGCGCAGGCCCCGCTGCGGCCCCCGCCCCGCGCCCATTGACCTCCCCGACGACTCCCAGGCCTGCTGCGAGCCCCACGGCCGCCAGCGCACCACGCCCAGTCGGCACCGCCCCGAGCGCGCCCAAGCCTGCCCTGGCCTCGCCCAGCCCATCGGCCACCAACACCGCCTCGCGCACGCCGTTGTCCACCATCGGCAGCGCCACCGGGACGCGCCCCACGCCGCAGACTACGGCCCCCCGCGCGGCCACCACGGCAACTCGCCCCACAGCGCCCGCGAGCACGCCCGCAAGCGCTGCACGCTCTCCTGCAACCGCCCCTAGCGCCCCCCGCAGCGGAAACACCGCCCTCGCCCCTTCGCCTGCCGCCCCCACCACCGCGAGCACCTCGGCGCTGCTCAACCCCTCAGAGACCGGCTGGTACGCCGGCATCCGAGATGTCCCCGTGGGGCCCCTCACGCGGGTTGAGCTCGCGGACAAAATCGAGAGCGGTGACATCACCGTCGAGACCCTGGTCTGGCGCGAAGGCCTCGATGACTGGCGTCCCCTGCAAGAGATCAAAGAGCTCGAGAGCGTCCTGCGCGAGTCATCCAAACGACTGAGCGCGTCCATGCTGCATGGGACCGCCAAGCGCCCCGCTACCAACGTGGTGCCCATCTCGCGCGCCAACCCCAACAAGAACGACGATCCCCCCGAAGAGTCCACGCGGCTCACCTCGCTCTCGGACCTCATCGCCACCGCCGAAGGCCCCGCCCTCAAGCGACCCGCCCCGACCGCGCCCGTCGCCGCAAGCGAGTCGCCAGCGCGCGCCCCGGTGACCACGGCGGCCACAGCGGTCCCTGAGCCCGCCAAAGTCCCCGAGCCCGCCACGGCCCCCGAGCCTGCCGCCGCCATGGTGGCCATGGTCCCGCCGCCCGCAGTGAGCGAACCCTCGGCCCTCGAAGACGCGTTCTTCTCGGGAAAGAAGCTCACGCCGGCCGTCAGCAGCCTCCCGCCTGTCGCCGCCCCGCCCCCGGCCACCCCCGTGGCGAGCGCGATGGTCTCGACGCCGCTCCCTGTGCCGCCCCCCAGCGCGCTGTCCACGCCCTTTGCGATGGACCCTCCGGCGCGCGTTGAGCAAAAAAAGGGCATGTCCACAGGGATCATCGTCCTCATCGGTGGGCTCGTCTTCGCCGCCGCCGGCGGAGGCCTCCTCGCCGGAACACGCATCAACACCCAAGCCCCCGTCACGCCCCCCGTCGTGACCGCGCCGCCCGTTGTCACCCCGCCCCCGGTGACCCCGCCACCCGTGCCCACTCCCGCCGTGGTCGCTCCGCCGACCCCCGAGGTCGTGCCTGCCCAAACGGCACCTGCCACCCCCGAGGTCGCCCCGACGACCCACACGGGCGCTCACCACGGCACCACCGCGCCGCCCAGCACCGGACGATCGACTGCGACGGCAACAGCCCCGACCCCCGCAGGCCCCACCGCGGCGCAAATCGCCGAAATGCAACGACAATTGGGCAACGCCACGGGTGTCACCGGCGGCGGCCCGGTGATCACCGCAAACACCGCCCGCACCACCACTTCGTCCAGCGAGCCCGTGCAGGGCCCCACCGGCGGAGCCCGCGCGAGCCAAGTGCTGGCGACGTTTAACCGAACCAACGTCGTGGGCAGCTGCTGGCAGCAACAGATCACCCGCAACCCAGCCCATCCGCCAGAGCGTCTGCAGGTCACTCTCAGCGTGGGGACCACCGGCAGAGCCTCAGGCGTCAACGTCGGCGGAGCCAGCGATGCCGCCCTCGCGCGATGCATCGAGAGCCGCGCCCGAGCACAAAACTACGGCCCCGGCGGGCAGATCGACGCGCAGGCGAGCTTCAACCTCGCCATCGGCGGCTGAGCGATCTCTCCCTTGGTCGCCCCTTCGTTGGAATTGCCAGGGCGCGCTCAGGCGTACTAAACCCGCGCGCCCCGCGTTATGGTGCGCGATCAACCGAGCGACGGGCGGTGTGTTGCACGCTGCGACCACCGTCTCCCCGACGCTCACTCTCAGCAGTGCGAGACTCATGGACAGCTTGCTCATTGAAGGCGGTATTCCGCTCCGAGGAACCGTCAAGGTCTCCGGCGCAAAGAACGCTGTGCTCCCGATTTTGTGCTCATCGCTTCTGACCGAAGGGACGTGCACGTTTAGCAATGTTCCGGCGCTGCGAGACATTGACACCACCGCGGCGCTCTTGCGCTTTATGGGCGCCACCGTCGAGCTCAACGCGCCCATTGTCACGGTCAACACCGGCTCGGTCCGGGTCCCCGAGGCCCCCTACGACCTGGTCAAACAAATGCGCGCCTCGGTGCTGGTCTTGGGCCCGCTCGTCGCCCGATTTGGCCGCGCGCGGGTCTCTCTCCCTGGCGGCTGCGCCATCGGCGCGAGGCCCATCGATCAGCACCTCAAGGGCCTCGAGGCGATGGGCGCCACCATCACGCTTGACCACGGCTACGTCGAGGCCACCTGCGATCGACTCCGCGGCGCCACCATCTATTTCGACATGGCCACGGTCACCGGCACCGAGAACCTCATGATGGCCGCCGCGCTCGCCAAAGGCCGCACGCAGCTCATCGGCGCAGCGCGCGAGCCCGAGGTCGAAGAGCTCGCCCGCGTGCTCAACAAAATGGGCGCCCGCGTCGACGGCGCAGGCACCGACATCATCCACATCGATGGCGTCGACACGCTGCACCCCATCGAGCACGCGATCATCCCAGACCGTATCGAAGCGGGCACGTTCTTGATCGCAGCCGCTGCCACCGGCGGGGATGTCCTCGTCGAAAACGTCGTCCCCGAGCACATCGAGGCCGTGTGCCAGAAGCTCCGCGCCGCGGGGGTCTACGTCGAGCGCGAAGAGCGCGGGATGCGCGTGCGATCTGCAAAATCACTGCGCGCCGTGGATATTACGACGGCGCCCCACCCGGGGTTTCCGACGGACATGCAGGCGCAACACATGGTGCTCATGGCCATCGCGCAGGGCACCTCGGTGATCACCGAGAACATCTTCGAGAACCGGTTTATGCACGTGTCCGAGCTGCAACGGATGGGCGCAGAGATCGAGATCCGCGGACGCTCTGCCATCGTCACCGGGGTCTCGAAGCTCGAAGGCGCGCGCGTGATGGCCACAGACCTACGCGCGAGCGCCTGCTTGGTCATCGCCGGGCTCATCGCCGAGGGTCAGACCGAGATCTCACGGGTCTATCACCTGGACCGCGGGTACGAGAAAATCGAGCAAAGACTCTCGGCCCTCGGCGCCAAGATCCAGCGCGTGACGGACCGCAACGCATGAGCGCTGGGCCCAAGCCCCTCACCCTCGCGGCACCCAAAGGGCGGCTCCTTCAGAGGCTCGCGCCACGCCTGCATGCCTGTGGATTTACTCAGGAATCCCTCTCTGACCGCGACCGCCGGCTCATCCGTGAGAGCGCCGATCAGCGCCTGCGCTTGTTCTTGCTCAAGCCCGACGACGTGCCCACCTACGTCGAACACGGCGCCGCCGACGTCGGCATCGTGGGCCGCGACGTGCTGCTCGAGCGCGCCGCCGATGTGCTCGTCCCCGTAGACCTCAAGCTCGGGGTGTGCAAGCTCGCCGTCGCTGCGCAAAACCCCGAGGCCCTCAGGCCCCCCGCTGGGCGCGCCCTGAGGGTCGCGACCAAGTACCCCAACATCGCCCGCGCACACTTCGCTGCGCGCGGTGAAGACGTCGAAGTGATCTTCCTCGGAGGCTCGGTTGAGCTGGGCCCCTTGGCCAACCTCGCCGATTGCATCGTGGACATCGTCGAGACCGGCGAGACCCTGCGCTCCAACGGGCTCTTTGTGTACGAGACCGTGTGCGAAGTGAGCGCCGTGCTCATCGTTAACCGCGTCTCGATGAAGCTGCACCGAGACGCCATCAACGCGCTGCTCGCGACGCTCTCAGCGGGCTAGCGCACGCACGCGCCGCTGACCATGTCGCAACGTGAACCCGGCAAAAAGTCCGAGCAAAACGTCATCGGCAGGATCGGCGAGCGACAATCCGGGCCGCACACCGCGGGCGCCGGGACCGGCAGCGTCAGGTAGCACGAGGTCATGCGCAGCGGGCCGCCCACACCGATGCCCGCGCACTGCGTGTTGCTTGAGCACCGGCATGCGAACTCATCGACCACGCCGTTGCCGTCGTCGTCGCGTCCGTTGCAGCACTCAGTCCCGCCGACCATCCGCAGGGGCGAGCAGTCGTCGTCGGCGCAGTCCGAGAGGCCATCGCAGTCGTTGTCGATCCCGTCGGTGCACGCAGCGACGGTGGTCTCTGGGCCTGTGGCCATGCAGCACACCGAGAGCCCGCGGCAGCCAGGGTCTGCGCAGTCGGTGCGGCCGTCGCAGTTGTTGTCACGGCCATCGCGGCAGGTCGCGGCGGTGTTCTCTGCGCCTGTGGGGACGCACATGCTGCAACGTGGGTCGGCGCTGCAGTCGCTGTCGCCGCAGTCGATCGCGCCGTCTGCGTCGTCGTCACGCCCGTTGCCACAATCTTCGGCGGGCAAGCCCAGCGTGATGCTCAACCGAAAGGCCCCTTGCGCCGCGGCGGTCGCGCCGTCTACGAAGACAAAGTACTGCCCAGGGTCTGCAAACATCGCGACGCGGGAGTCACCGCCCACGGCGTTGTCGTTGCATGCGACCTGCGCGCCAGCCTCGCACGGGGTGCGGCGGACGTAGAGCACTGGGTCAAACCCAAAGCCCGCGAGATCAATCGTGAGGGCCGTGCGGGTGCGCACCGAGAACGTGTAGACCACGTCCGCGCCGGCTCCGCCCGAGCACCCCGGAAACCCCGCCACAGTGGGCGTAAAGTCCCCATTGGCGCCCGCCGTCGTCCCAGTGGTCACAGAGGGCACGCCCACAAACTGCGCGCCACTGCAGCGGTCGTTGGGCGGAACCACACGGCACGGCGCAGTCATCCCGCACCCCGGGTCACGACAATCGGTCACGCCGTCGCAGTCGTTGTCCGCGCCGTCCGCGCAGCTCGCGTCGGTGTTCTCGGGGCCCGTAGGCACGCACATCATGCACACGGGGTTGGCACGGCAGTCGGGGTCCGCGCAGTCGACCAAGCGATCGCAGTCGTCGTCGCGGCCGTTGCTGCAGTTCTCGGGCCCAGTGATCACGCAGGCGCACATCGCGCGGCCCGCGCACTCGGGGTCGAGGCAATCGATGCGCCCGTCGCAGTCGTTGTCCCTGCCGTCGCCGCACGCAGCGTCGGTGTTCTCGGGGCCCGTCGGGACGCACATCACGCAGGCGCGGTCTGCAGCGCAGTCGGGGTCGCGGCAATCGAGCAGGCCATCGCAGTCGTCGTCGCGGCCGTTGGTGCACGCGCCAAACTCTGCGCGCGCCGTCGGGATGCACATCCCACACGACGGAAACATCGCGCAGTCCGGGTCTGCGCAATCAATCGCGCCGTCACCGTCGTCGTCGCGCCCGTTGTCGCAGACCTCGCTGGGCGGGCCCACGGACAACCTGAGCTGAAACGCCCCGCGGTTTCCGGCAAACCCGTCGACAATGACGAAGTACGTCCCGGGCTCTGCGTTGGTGAGTACGATGCGTGAGCTCACCCCGCCGCCGCTGTCGTCGTCGCACGCGAGGTCTGGGCCCATGCAGTTGTCTCGGCGCACCAAGAGCATGGTGTCGTAGCTGCTCCCGATCGTGTCAATCGTAACGGTCTGCCGCACCGGGTTGCGAAACACGTACGTGAGATCCCCCGCGCCCATGCTCGATGCGCACGTTGGCGTGAAGTCATCGCGGGCCATCGCCGTGGTTCCCGAGACGCTCCCGGGCAGAGAAATCACACGCGGATTGCGACAATCTTCGTTGAGCGCGGTGCACTCAGGCTGCGCAGCGCAGGCACGGTCCGCGCAATCGATCGCGCCGTTGCAGTCGTTGTCTCTCCCGTCGTTGCACGTCCCCGCGACCCCCTCGGGACCCGTCGGGACGCACATCACGCACGCGGGCGTCCCTGCACACGCGCGGTCCGCGCAGTCGGTCAGCCCATCGCAGTTGTTGTCTACACCATCACGGCAATCTTCGGGCGTGCCTGGGTTGACCCTCGGGTTGCGGTCATCGCAGTCGCGCCCTCCGGGGCAGCGCAGCGGGCCAAACCCGTCCATGTCTTCGTCGGTGGTGCCAATGACACGGCATGTGCGAGAGGCCTCGTCGCAGCGCTCCATCGTGCACGCGTCGCCGTCGTCACAGCGCATCGCCGTGCCCCCGACACACCCGCGCACCATGAGCGAGCACTGCTCGACCCCGTTGCAAAACACCCCGTCGTCACAGCGCGCGTTGTTCGGGGCCGACTGACAGCCTCCACGCGGGTCGCACCGGTCGTCCGTGCAGTCAATCCCATCGTCACAGCGCAACGGAGGCCCCGACGCGCAAGACCCCCCACGACACTCTTCAGTCCCGTTGCACGCGTTGCCGTCGTTGCACTCGGCGTTCGACACGCACGGCGTCGCCACACACCCTCGCACGACGTCACAGATCGCCGGGAGCATGCACCGCGTGTTGTCCGCTGCGGCCTCACACGCGCCCGTAGACTCGTTGCAAGAGTCGGCAGTGCACGCCACGCCGTCATCGCACACCACAGGCCGCCCAGGCACACACACGCCCGCGACGCACTGCTCTGTACCATTACAAAAACTCATGTCCGCGCACTCGGCGTTCGTGCGACAACGGATGACATCAGCGTCACTCGCGTCGGACGCATCCGGCACATCTGGCACATCCATCGCGTCGGCATCAGCGTCGGCGACGTCGCCGGTGTCGCTCACGTCTGCGTCTGGGACACGTGCATCTTCGGGCTCTTCAAGCTCCGTGCGCCCGCAAGCGGCGCTCAGGGCCAGCATGGCTGGCAGCATCCACATCAGTTTTTTCATGGCAATCCTCGGTAGGGTGTACCTGCGAGTGCAAGTCCAGGTCCAAGGAGTGACAAGAAGATCGAAGCGGTCTCTACCGCGTGCGCTCGGGCCCCGTGCCGTCGCCGGTCTGCTGCAGCATCCCGCGCAGGGACTCTCGCGTGGTGTCTCGGCCGCTCGTCGTCGTGCCATCGAGTGAGCGCAAATCGATCTGCGCAAAGCCGGTCCGACTCGCGAAGATCTCGCGATGAAACTCTCTCCCAATCCTCGAGGCCCCTTGGTCCACCGTCTCGTTCGCGGGCCCCGGGGTCATGTCTACGCAGCGCACAGTGTTTCCCTGCGGAGTGCGGAGACACACCCGGTGATGGTTGGCCTCGCGAGAGACAATCACCGCGAAGCCGCCTGGGTCTTGTCGCAACCGAGGCGATCCGCCCAGCAGCTCTGCAGCCCGAACGGCCACCGGGTCGCTCCCCTCTGCGCGAACCGCCGCCGCGATCCGCAAGCCCATCCGCCGCACCACCCCAGGGTCTTTGCCCAAGGCCTGCTCCATCAACGCGCGCGAAGCAGACAAATCCCCATCACGCCGCGCAGCCTCAGCGCCCAGCGCAAACAACCGCGCGGTCAACATCGTCTCCCACCGCGGGAGCGCCGCCGTCGCCCTGCGCACGAGCCTCACGCACTCGCTGTTTTCGCCGCGCACAAACGCCAAGTCCGCCGCGAGCCCCTCGTGATAGGGCCGCATCGCAGGGATCGCGGCGTCTCGCTCACGCGCCTCTCCGAGCGCCACCGCGAAGACCCCAGCGCCGAGAATCTCAGCCAAATCGCCCACCATCCACGAGGGCAAGGGCGCGAGACCGCCGCCCACATAGCCCCGCAGCGTCGCCACGAGGCGCTCGTCTTGGGCCAGCACACTCACCACGCGCTCATCGTCGGGCCACGCCCGCACCATGCGCCCAAACGCCTCTGCACGCTGCGCGAGCGCGAGCCCCGGTGTCACGCTCGCTTGCTCGGCAGAGACCTCGGCCGCGCTGCGCAACATCGCGCGCCGCAAGAGCGCATGGGCTCCCAGGGCCTGCTCGGGCTTGGAGCTCACCAGCCCGCGACGATCGGGTCGATCCATCGCGCGCGTGACAAATCGCAGACCGATCTCAGGCTCTCCGGCGACCAGCAAGAGCGTCGCGAGCGCCGTGTCACTCTCGGCGCGGTCTTGGTCACGCAAGTACGCCGGCTGCGCCGCGCGCCACCGCTGCATGGACTGCGTCGCGGTGATCGCGTCCTGTGTGCGCCCCGCATCGACGTAGAGCCTCGTCAAGATCCGCCAGGGGTTTGCCGGAGTAAACTCAATGTGATGCGTCGCCTCGAGGGCAAACCGCTCGACATCATCGTGCCGCACCATCGCGTAGGCAGCCTCGGCCGCGTTGTACGCGTACACGGCGAGCCTCGGGCTGGTCTCGCCTTCAGGGATCGGGCGCGCGCGCGCCGCGGTCAGCGCCGCACTGCACGCATCAAAGCTCGATTGACGCTCGCCCGCCTCGGTCTCGATCGCGCACAGGGCGTTCTGACCAAGCACACGCTGGTCTGAGTCCGTGCTCGCCATCGCCTCACGCGCACGAGCGCGTGCCTCGACAAAGCGCCCCATGCGCATGAGCGTGAGCGCCCGCTGCGCGATCAGCTGCGGGTTGTACAGAGCGTCATGAAACTCGAGAATCTGCAGCCTAAACGCGTGCTCTTCAAGCTCTCCTGCGAGCCTCTGCGTCGCGTACAAGATCTCTTCGTGGAGCTTCCACAGGTCGCCCGACGCCTGGCGCGTGGTGCCAAAGCGTGACTCGTACAGCGCCCTCGCGCGCGCGAGGTAGTGCATCCCACGCGAAGGCAACCCTTCGGCCTCGTGCAGCACCGCGCCCATCACAAAGTTGGCCACGATGGACTGCTCGTCCCGCGCGAGCACGCGCTCGGCCTTGGCGCGCGCCGTGACGAGCCGATTGTTGCGATAGTCTTCGTACGCGCCGCGCTCGTCCGCGTCGTTGCCAAACACGGGCGGCGCAGACTGCGCACGCACGCCCGCGCCCGACAACGAGAGCCCCGCGCAGAGCAAGAGGGCCGCAAGAGACCTGGCACGTACAGAGAAGGTCATCGCTTAAGCGCCAATCGAGCAAGAGACTCTAGCGGCTCGCGCGCACAGTCGGCGAGCACCGCGTCGACACTCTCAACGCCTGGGGCGACCTCAAGCCGGTGAGAAAAAATCAGCCCCGAGAGCGCAGCGATGTCTTCGCCGCTGACATAGTTGCGCTGGTTCATCAGGGCACGCGCTTGGAGCGCGGGCATGGCGAGCACGAGCGAGCGTGTGGACGCGCCCTGCAAGACCCTTGGATCCCGACGTGTATTTTGCGCGATGTCCACGAGACACTCACGCACCTGGGGCGCCACGTGGACTTGTGTCTCGATCACTCTGCGCGCGTCGCACACTTCGGTACGCGTCACGCGCGGGAGGTCATTGCCCGTGTTCGCCCTGCGCGCCTGCGCGCTCGCGAGGATCTCGAGCTCTGCGTCACGCGCCACGTGGGTCATCTTGACCTTAAACAAAAACCGATCGAGCTGCGCGCTCGGCAGCGGAAAAGTCCCGGCCAAGTCCAACGGGTTCTGCGTCGCGATCACAAAGAAGAGCTCGTCGAGTTTGCGCGTCCGGTTGTCCACGGTGACCTGCTTTTCGGCCATCGCCTCGAGCATCGCGCTCTGCACCTTGGGCGAGGTGCGATTGATCTCGTCCGCTAGCACAATGTGTGCAAATACAGGCCCCGATCGAAAGAAAAACCGGTGCGTATTGGGATCAAAAATCGTGGTCCCCGTGACGTCCGAGGGCAACAAGTCCGGCGTAAACTGGATGCGCCGAAACGTCACAATGATGTCATCGGGTTTGTCATCAATGAGGCAGTCCCCGAGCGCCTTTGCGAGCGTCGTTTTGCCCGAGCCAGGGTAGTCCTCGAGCAGCACGTGGCCGTCTGCCAAGAGCGCACAGATGACAATCTCGATGGCCTCGTCGCGGCCGCGAACGGCCAGACGGATCCGGTTGCGAAATCGCTCGACGACGCCCCACGCGCCGTTGAGGTCGTTGATCGCGGGGGCGAGGGTGTGAGTGATGTGGGGGCTGTTTTCAAAGTCCACACCGGGCGTGTCCATGGTCATTGAGGGCGGTCTCCTGCGCGCTTCACAATACGATTGAATCTGCAATTTCGCTGGCGATTACACAGCATCGAGCCAGCTCGTCGGGTTGAGTTTTCCGATCAGTCTCCGCCACCAGGGCTTGAGCTTGCGAACCTCGCCGGCCACACGCGAGAGCGCCGCGCGAAGCTCGGTCGCGTCGGGCGCGGACTCGTCACGAGCCCCTAACTTCGCCCGCTGGACCTCGTCCGTGAGCGCCTTGAGCGAGGGCACACTCCCTGCCATCCGCCGGGAAAATCCCTCGCGCGTCTCACCGTACTCACGCGCGATCCCCGCCTCGGCGAGCATGTCCAGCGCGGCACGATACGACACACGCGCGGCGGGCTTTCCGTTGGCAAACGAGGGGATCCAGCGGCGCCAAAACTTCACGCCGTACAGCCCCGCAAGCACCAGCAAGAGCACCCACGGAAACGCCCTCGCCGCCGCACGCGCCATCTCTCTCGCGCGGTTGCGCTGAGGCGTCTGCTGCTGCGGTCTCGGCGGCTCTTGCGGATCCGCAGGCTGCTCGCGCGCCATCTCGCCCAAGCGATCCCGCTCGTCGTCGTCCTGGGGCTGCCCCGGAGGGTCTTCGTTGCGCTCCGCCGCGATGTCCACCACCACCCAGCCGAGGCCCTCGACAAAGACCTCGGGCCACGCGTGCCCGTCGCCCGAGCGCACAATAATCGTCGAGGCCGAGCCTCGGTTTTGTGCATCCACATGGTACCCGCTGCCAATCCGTGACGGGATCCCCAGCGTTCGCCACAAGAACACCGCCGCGTGCGCAAAATGCACGCAGTACCCGCGCTTGTTGCCCCAGAGCATGTCCGCCGTCGGATCACTCGCGCCCATGTGCCTCGCACGCGTGGTGTAAATCAGCTCGTGGTCGAGCCACAGCTTGATCGCGACAACCCGCGCAAACGGGTCCGCGCGCCTCGCCGCAGGCATCGTGCGCACGATCGTGTCCGCGAGCGCTCGGTACCGTGGGTCCGTGGGCGCCTGCAAATACAGCGCGCGAAGCTCAGGGGTCCACGCAGGGTTGCCCACGCGGCGACCAAAGAGCGCACGGTACGGGGTGGTCTGCGCGAGAGACTGCACATGATATGCACGTGTAAATCTGCTGGGATTAGGATTGCGCGCGGGCTCAAACCTAAACGCGCCTTCGATCCCAAAGGGGTTGTTGTGCTCGGTCAACAGCGCGATGGTCTGGTGCACCAACGTGCGCCCGGCGCGAGGCGCGCGCTCCTCGAGGGTCATCGCCTCCGTTGGATATCCCCTGGGAATATCCCGGTCGAGCTCCATCCTCGTCGGCGGAATAAGCCGCGTCCCGTTGTACTGACTCCACGCGATCTGCCGTAGGTAATAAGCCTGCGCCGGAGGATCATAGTCGTCGCGCAAGATCAGCACCGCGAGCGGAGACTGCCGCTGCTGTTGGCTCTGCGATTGCTGCCGCTCGTTCTCGAGGTCATCACTCGGTGGCCGCGGCGGAGGCCTGCCCGCGCCGCCCTCACTCTCGCCGCCGTCCGATTGCGACGGCGAAATCGGCACCTGCGACAGCCCGCTGTCCCCGCCGTCTTGGGCCGCGCTCGCGCCACCGTCCCCACCGTCCGAGCTCCCGCTCGCGCTCGCGCTGCCGTCGCCGCCGTCCAAGCTGCTGCTTGAGCCACCGTCGCCACCGTCGCTGCCCGCGCTCGCTCCGCCGTCGCCGCCGTCGCCGCCCTGCGCGCCTGCGCCGCCCTCGATGGACGAGTCCCCGCCGCCGTCGCTCGACGTGCCGCCCTCGCCCTCGCCCGCGTCCGAGCGATCCGAGCCGCCCTCGCGCTCGCTGGCGTCGCCCTGATCGCCAGGACCGCCGCCGTTGCCCGCGTCCGCGCGAGACGGGTTGGGCGGGTCGCCAGGCGGCGTCAAGAGCCCCAAATCCGTCTCGGCCTGCGGAGCCGGGAGCCCCACCGCGTTGACCGTCATGATGGCCAAGAGCCCCAACGCGAACAGCGCAATAAGCGCCGACACCGCACGCCCGTTGCGGCTCTGCACAATGAGCAGCACCGCCAACGTCGTCACGCTGATCACGCCCACGCCGAGCAAGACCTGCACGGGCTCTAAGCCCACGCTCCAAGCCCAGTCGCTCAGCCACAAGGGCCGCACGAGCACGCCATCCCGGTGGGTCGCAAAGACCGAAACGATCGCCGCCGAGAGGGCCGCGAGCTCGAGCGCCACGAGCGAGCGCTTGCGCGCAGCGAGCACGCGCAAGACAAAAACCCCTGTAAAAACAAGGGCTCCGAAGCGCAAGAACACCGCGATCATCAGCGCCCCCGCCGGCCCCGCCCACTGCGGGATGACCTCGGTCGCCGTGATCACGCGCGACACCGTGAGCGAGAGCGCGAAGAGCACCGAGGCCCCCCCAAGCAGCGCGCCGAGCTTCATCCGTGAGCGCGAAAACAGCTCTCCCAAGACCACCGCGACGACCGCAGCCATCACGCTCGCCCCGAGGCCCTCGGTCATGGTGACGCCCCAGCCCAGCGCGAGCGCGCCAAGGCTCATGGCAAACGCCCGCACGAGGGTCGAGAAGACAATCACCAGCTTATTTTCGGGCTTCATGCGGCCTCCAATGCGCGCCGATGCGCGTCGCCATACACTCGGCCCGCGCGTCGATCGACGATCAACACGCCCCCGCGCCCCGACGCCAGCGCGCTGCACACATCGCGCAATTGCGCCTGCGTGGGCAACGGATCTCCGCCCCCCTCGGCCTCACGCTCGGCAGGCTTGCTGTCAAAAAGCCACCGACGCAGCCGCGAGCGCTTCACCGTGGGCGCCACGCCGTCGGCACACACAATAAACTCAACAGCGCCCAGCGTCCCGCTGGCACGCCCCTGCGCAGCCGCCGCGCGGGCACGCTCAAGCCAGGGCCCCGGCGTCGCAGGACACAGCACCACCACGCGTCCCCCCGCGCTCGCGTGACGCTTTAAAAACGCAGCCAGCCCCAGCGCGCCATCCGCACGAGGCGTGTTTCCCGAGCGCGCGATGAGCTCCATGGCCTGCTGCGGCCCACGGGCCTCGTCGTCGCTGCCGTCTGCACCGAGGACCCACTGGGTCCCGAGCGATCGGGTCTCGACCAACAACCGCGCGACCCCCGCGGCGGCCTCGTCGCCCTCGCCGCTGACCACATAGGCCGTAGTCTGTTTGGCCGGCGAAAAAGCACGCTCGGGTGCACGAAGCACCAAGTCCCCGGTGCGCGCAAACACCTTCCAGAGAATAAACTTGATCGGGTCGCCCGGTGAATATGCGCGCATGTCCGCGCGCTCGCCGTCGGGTCCGCCCTTGGGGTTGGGCATGTCCTCGCCCGGCGCGAGCGTCCGCACGACCTCGACGCGCTTGAGCGCACCGACCGAAGGCAACGCGCGCGCAGCCCTGGGATCTCTCACACGAAACGCACACCGCGCGAGCCCGAACGGGTCACTCACTTCGACCCTGCGCACGACCTCGGAAAAGAGCCCACGACGCACCGGGATCACCTCTTCGTGCAGCCTTCTGCGCTCTTTCACCACGCGCACGGTGGCCTCGGGCGTGACCCACTCCCAGCGCACAGTCACAAACGGGACCCACCACAGCGAGGGCAGATCAAACCCAGGGCGCGTCGCAAAACCGCACTCAAGCGCGAGTGAATCTCGCGTGACCTTGGCCAACGTGCGCGAGATCTTCACCTTCAGCGCCACGGCCGTGAGCGACACAAAGAGCACCGAGAGCACCGAGAGCATCACGGTCACACCCGCCATCGCGAGCACCACAAGGTCCACGCGCTTGATGCCGAGATAGTACAACGCCAAGCCCCCCAGCACGCTCACCACAGCGCCCAACGGGGTCAGCGGAAATGGATCGGTCACGCGCGCAGCCAACGCGCCCACCCGCGCAGCAAATTTGCGCAACCGGACAAAGCGCTGAGGCTGTGATTTTACAGGCGAACTGCTCTGGGTCATCTTAGGGTACAAACCGCGCGCAGCCCGCGCGTTGGGGAGGCATCAAGGGGGGCGCGCTCACGGTGACGTTGGGGCGCTGCGAGGGGCCCGACGGGCCGTCAAAGCACCGGATGCGACGAAAGACCGAGGGCTCGTTGACGGCCTCGCCGCCGTCGTTGTTGACCGACTGAAACTCTTGAATCGCCGGGTCAATTCGGCCCGAAAAGTGATCGAGATTGTATGAGATCCACTGCATCGAGCCCGCAGGTCCACAGTTGAGAGTCTCGGGACGCCACGAGGTTCCGTAGAAGTCCACGTCGAGCCCGTTGGCGCGGCCCGCGCCGGTCATAAACACCGTGCGATCCAGAGCGCCCGGTGTGCAGGGCTGAGGCTCAAACACGTTGCGAGGCCCGTTCCAAAAGCGCGCATGGAGCTCGCCGGTGAGCGTAGAAGCACCCGGCGCCGTGCGATGGATTTCGAGTGTGTAAATGTACCAATCGAGCCCGGGCTGGTGAAACACCCGCGCCATCCACACGCCCTCGACAGGGTCCTGACAGGTCGCAGCCGGGGGCAATCTCGCCCGCTGCTCTTCGATCGAGCCGTGCAAAACCTGCGGAAACATCACCGCCCCCACCATCGCCGCCGCCACGATCCCGTGACCCACCCTGCGCGATCTTCTCTCTCCTCGGCTCGCTACCATCCGCGTCACCATACTCTACGGCCTCTGATCTCTGACCTCTGCAACCGATGTCGCAATCTCGCTCGCCTCGCGAGACATGCCACGATGCACCCATTGTGTCACCGCGGCCCGTCGTACTCACCATCGCCGGCTCCGATCCCTCCGGGGGCGCCGGAATCCAAGCCGACCTCAAGACCTTTCACCAGCACCAGGTCTACGGCGCCTCGGTCATCACGGTGATCACCGCGCAAAACGCCCGCGGAGTCACCCTCGTCGCGCCACTCGCCCCCGCGCTCGTCTGCGCCCAGCTCCGCGCCGTGCTCAGCGACCTCCCCGTCCGCGCGATCAAGCTCGGCGCCCTGGGCACCCACGAAATCCTCGCCGCAGTCACCGAGATTCTCTGCGAAATCCCAGACATTCCGCTGATCGTCGACCCGGTCCTGTTGTCCAAAAACAACCATGCCCTGCTCTCGCCCGACGCCCGCGCCACGCTCCGAGACGCGCTCTGTCCCCGCGCGACCCTGCTCACGCCCAACCTCCCCGAGGCCCATTGGCTCACCAGCGATTCACCCTATCCCATGGATTTCACTGACGATTCTCTCACATCTCTCGCCCACGCCCTCCTCTCGTTGGGCCCCGCCGCGGTGCTCCTGAAGGGAGGCCACCGCGCCGGTGACACCGTCTCCGACGCGCTCTATCACCAAGGCCAAGTGCACACATTCAGCCACCCACGCATCGCCACGCGCCACACCCACGGGACCGGTTGCACCCTGAGCGCTGCCATCGCTGCGCGCCTCGCCCTGGGCAGCTCACTGCCAGAATCCGTGCAATTGGCCAATGATTTCGTCCACCGCGCCATCGCCGCTGCCCCTGGGTATCTCCCCGCAGACCCCTCGTCCGTCGGCCCCCTCGATCACTTCGTGCACCCATGACCCTCCGCTCGCTGTGCGCCCTCGTGTGCCTCACCGCGTGCGCCACCGCGCGCCCCCAGCCCCGCGCGATCGCGACGCCCACAGCCCCCCGCCATCGACCCACGGCGCCCGCGTCTGCGCAGCCCAACACACTCGCGCTGCCTGCAAATTCGCCACCCGTTTGGCGCTGCCATCGCGCACTTGTGCCCTCGCTCATGACCCACACAGAGGCCCTCGCGATGCCCTCGCTCGGGGTATCCATCGACCTGTTTTACGCAGGCTCACTCATCGCCCGCGAGCGCCTCAGCCCCTCGCCAACCCCACGATGGAACGCCGAGATCTCTCTGCGAATTGTCAGCGATTTGTTCTCTGCCACGGTGAGCTCCCCGAGCGCCCCCGCGCTCATCGCACCCTGGCAGTGCCTTGACCGCGCGATCCCGCTGTTGCGCCGCTGCGATGACCTCGCACGCTGCACCCTCACCGCGTTCGCGAGTGCCACCCGCGCCGTCACCACCGAGGCCGAAGTCTCACGCGATTCGCTGATTTTTGCCGCGAGGTTCTCGCCAGACCGCGCCGCGTGGCTCACCGCGCGCGACCAACAGCGCACCTGCACTGTCACCGAGCTCGTGAGGGACACGCTACGCACGCTCACCACGCCGCCCGCGCCAGATCACAGCGCCTGTGTCGGGCTCACTCAGTCCAACGAATCCCTGCAAATTGTCTGGCAGAACAGCGAGCACTCTGACCACGATCCGTCTGCCATCGCGCAAGATGCGCCCACACGTTTGTGCGCCCCAAGCGTACAGCGCCCAAGCCCAGACGCCGTGCTCGCTGCACACGTCACGCTCGACGAGCCGCTGCCACACGTGCACACCGTGAGTCTCAAAATCTCGCACGATTTGCAGGGTCCCTGCGTACTCTCTCTCTCTGGAAGGCTCGACGATCACCTCATCTCGCGCCACCTCGAAGCGCGCACCGAGGGGTCGGCCCTGCAGGGCTTGCTCACCTCCTCGCGCGGTCCGCAGAGCGTACGATGCGTGCCCCCAGAGGCTGCGCACCCATGAGCGCTCGCGCTGGCATGCGCTCTCACGTACCGTGCACACCCAGAGCAAGCATTCTATGAAAACACTCCCCGAAATGATCGCGCACAAGCGCGACGGCCACGCGCTCTCGCACGACGAGATCCAGTGGATCATCCGCGAATACACCCGCGAAGCGATCCCCGACTACCAGATGTCCGCCCTCGCGATGGCCATCTTTTTTCGCGGCATGTCCGAAGACGAAATGGTCGCGCTCACCCTGGCCATGCGTGACTCGGGCAGCGTCCTAGACCTCGCGCACATCCCCGGTCGCAAGGTCGACAAACACTCGACCGGCGGTGTGGGCGACAAGGTCTCGCTCGCGCTCGCACCGTGGGTCGCTGCGTGTGGCGTCCGTGTGCCCATGGTGAGCGGCCGAGGCCTCGGACACACCGGCGGAACCCTCGACAAGCTCGAAGCCATCCCAGGCTTCTCCGTCCAGACCAGCACCGCGCGCTTTATCGAGCTCGTCGCCACCGTCGGCACCGGCATGATCGGCCAGACCGCCGACGTCGCCCCCGCAGACAAGAAACTCTACGCCCTGCGCGATGTCACCGCCACCGTCGAGAGCGTCCCGCTCATCGTCGCGAGCATCCTCAGCAAGAAGCTCGCAGAAGGCATCGACGCCCTCGTGCTCGACGTCAAAGTCGGCCGCGGCGCCTTCATGAAAGACCTCGACCAAGCCCGCGTGCTCGCCAACGCCCTCGTCCGCACAGCCCGCGGTGCAGGCAAAGACTGCGTCGCGCTCTTGACCCGCATGGACGCCCCTCTCGGTCGCACCGTCGGCAACGCGCTCGAGACCGCCGAAGCCTTCGCGATCTTGCACCAGCGCGCCCCTCGGGACCTCTACGAGTGCACCCTCAAGCTCGCGCAAGAGATGCTCATCCTCGGTCACGTCGCACGCACCCACGAGGAGGCCCAGGCCAAGCTCGAAGCCGCCCTGCAAGACGGCTCTGCGCGAGACACTGCACGCGCCATGGTCCAAGCCCAAGGAGGCGACCCGCGCGTGGTCGATGACCCCTCGATCCTCCCCGTTACGCGCACAAAAATCCCCGTAAAAGCCACGCAGAATGGCTTTATTCAGTCCATCGATGCCCTCGAAGTAGGCCTCGCCGCCGTCTCCCTCGGCGCAGGCCGCACCCGCAGCGACGACGTGATCGACCCCGCCGTGGGATTTGTCTTCGAGCGCACCCTCTCAGAGCCCGTCACCGCCGGAGACGTCATCGCGTGGATCCACAGCGACGACCCTGCTCGCGCCGAAGCCGCACAGACGCGCGTCGCCAACGCCATCACGGTGGGCTCTTCAGCGCCGACGGTGCCGAGCCTCGTTCTTGAGCGCATCGGATGACCCCATTGCAAAACATGACGTAGAGTGACCCGCTGTGGACGCGCTCGCATCAACTGAAGTCCCTCTCGTACCGTCCAACGAGGCGTTCGAGGACTACAACCTAGCGTCCAACCTCCGGCGCCTCCGCCCCGTGATGCTTGCCCTCTTGGCGACACATCTGGTCGTCGGCGAGCTTGTCTATGGCACCCCACGGACAGACCCCAGCGAGAACTTTCGAAACGCGATCCAGACGCTCCATCGCGTCGGATGGATCGCAGACCTCGTCTTTCTCGGGGCCCACTTCGGCCTGAGCAAGCGCCCGAAAGGTAGCCGCCTGGGCCAGCAAGCGCTCGTGAGCGCGGGCATGCTGTTCTACATGGCCTTCGGAGCGCTCGTCTCTGCCAACGCCCAACGCCTCAACGGCAACATCAACACCTTCGTCGCGGTCTGCTTTGGCACCGGGGTCGCCGTATGCCTCCCAGTCGCTCACTCCGTAGCCATCTACCTGCTGGGCTACGTCATCTTGGCCGCGGGCGTCTTGGTCGTTGGCATCGAGCCCGCGCTCCAGACCGCCGCGTTTGTCAACGGGCTCGGGGCGGCCGCGATGGGATTGGTCGTCGCACAACTTCACCGCCGCGAGGTGCGAAAGCTCTTCAACACCACCCACCTCGCCGAGCGGCAAGCGGCACAGCTCACCGCACAGCGCGAAGCCATCGAGACGCTCAACACCAAACTTGAGCAACGCGTGCGCTCCCAGGTCCAAGAGATCGTCGCGCGCGCGGCCGAAATCGATCTGCTCAACGCCCACCTGCGCGAGCGCGTGGTTGACCAGTCACGCCAATTGCGTCGGCTTCTCTCAGCGTCTGGTGAATTCCACGGGGACGAGGTCTTGGTCGGCTCCATCATCGATGATCGCTTTGAGGTCATCTCCAACCTCGGACGGGGCGGAGCAGGGGATGTGTTCTTAGCGTTTGACCGCACCGCCTCGCACCGGGTCGCGCTCAAGATGGTCCGCACTGACAAGCACTCCGCCAAAGAAAATCTCGCGCGATTCGCCGCCGAAGCCGAGACCGCCGCCTCTGTGCAGCACCCCGCGATTGTCAAGCCGCTTCACGTGGGCGTGACCGAGACTGGCCGCCTCTATCTCACCATGGAGTATGTCGATGGGCTCTCGCTTGCAGACGCGATTGGCCAGCGAAAACTGTCACTATCCGAGGCTCTCGCGGTCTTCGCGATCCTCTCGGACGCGCTGTCCGCAGCGCACGACGCCGCGCTTGTGCACCGTGACATCAAGCCCTCTAACATCCTCCTCGCAGAGCGCGCTCCGGGCGCATTTCTCGTCGATTTTGGGATCTCGAAGCGCATCCTCTCGGACGGAAGCTCACAGCATCAGACCGACGAAAACGTGGTCTTGGGCACCCCCCAGTACATGCCGCCAGAGCAGATGCTCGATCCGCACTCGGTCACATCTTCTGCCGACATCTATGCGCTCGGCCTAGCACTGTCCGAAGCCCTCACCGGTGCCCCCCCTCACGCTGGTGGCGGCCTCGAGCAAATCATGCTCAGTCGGCTCACCGTCGGTGCGACCCCGCTGTCACCCGACGACTTCCCCAAAGCGCTCTGCGAGCTCCACCGCAGGATGCTCCATCGCATGCCCGAAGCTCGACCATCAGCTCGCGAGGTCGGCAACGCGCTCCGTGACATCGCGCACCTGAGCGAGCATCAAGCCTCTTGCGTGGCATCGTCCATCGTCACAACCCTGCAGCGCCCACACATCGACGGTGATCCTCAGCAGAGCAAGCCCACCCTCCACGAGAACAACTCCGAGTCCTCGCGCCAGACTGGCTAAGCCTTCGTACACCCCCGCTGCCCCGCCGCTGCCCCGGCTGCGATCCCGGGACTCTTATCCACCGACGCCGTAGCGCCAAACCCCGCTCAGTGGTCTGCGAGGATCTCTGAGATCGAGCGATAGCGACTGGGCTGGCGTGTCCCATAGTGCACGACCTCGCCACCCACGATCATCCAGGCTTCTTGCAGGCGATTGTCCGGAGATTGAATGCGAACCATGTAGTCGCCTTCGCCAAAGCCCCAGTGGTTGCCGTCCTTGCCAAAGTGATCAATCTTGGCACCCCGACGCGTGCGGATGTGCCAGTAGTCGCTCTCGATCGGCCAGCTCTTGTCGATCACAAACCGGATGACTTGCCACCACAAGCCCGACGGCAGCACGCCTTGATCCACCAAGAGCCCCGCGTCGTTGGGAAGCCCGAAGATCATAAAGTGAGGATTTCGCCTCGCTGCGTGTGCGAGATCGCTGTCACGACTTGGGTCGTGGTGCAGCGTGCACATCACGTTGCGCACGAGCCCAAAGCCGCTGTTGTCGCCGCCCACATCGTAGCTCTCGCGAAAGAGCGTCTCGCACAGCTGGTCTGCACCCGCAGAGAAGCCCACGGTGAGCTTCCCTTGGCGCTGGCGCTCATGCAAAAGACGGCCAAATTTGCCCCACTCACCGTCTGCAAAGCGCGCCCCGAGCTCTTTGTACCGACGCAGTCCCGTGACCGAGTGACCGCCGCCGAGGATCACCACCTCGGCGTTCGCGAGCTCGTACCAGAGCTTGTCTACGTCTTCGCGACGCAGCGTGCTGCGCCAGTAAAACGGAAAATACTCGAGCCCGTGCTTCTCGTAAAAGTCGAAGTACCAGCGAAAGGTCCCCCAGGAAAAATCCTGACGTTCTGTCTCGCTACCGTTTTGCACTGTCTCGCTGATGGGCAAGAACAAGATGCGTTTGTTGTCTGTACCGCGCAGCGCCCGCTGCACGATAAAATCATTGTGAATGTGATCGCCACGATTGTGCGAGCTGTAGACCAGTGCCGTTCCGCGCATGATGGCCGCGATTGCACGGGCACGGGTGCTTTCGGTCAAGCGCGAAATCACACCAACATCACTGCGCTCGCAAAATCACCCAGCTTCGAGGCGGCACCATCATCGCGCCGCCCATCGAGACTGCCTCGCTCGCGAGGTCCGTGTAGCGCCCCGAGGGCACCATCACGCCACGCGACACATCCGCCCGATTGATTGCCACGGTGACCGCAGCAAAGCCCGCCCCGCAGCCCTCCATGCGATACACCCAGGTGTCTTGATCCGACGAGAGCGTCGTGCGTCGCCCGCGGCCCAGCACTGGATTCTGCCCACGGATTCGCCCTAATTGTGCGACCCGTGCCCTGAGCGCGCGCTGGTGCACATTGAGCTCAGCGTCACTCCACGGCATCGCGCGACGGTTATCCGGGTCACCGCCGCCAGCCAGGCCGACCTCGTCGCCGTAGTAAATCAACGGTAGCCCCGGGTTGGTCATCATGACCGCAAACGAGACCCCAAGGCGCTCATACGGCGCGGCGTCTGTGGGCTGCGCAAAGGCTGCTCCGTTCCACCCGTTGCTGGGGCTCGAGCCCTCGCGGCAGTTGCCGATCTGTCGCGATGCAAAGTGAATGGCGCGCGGGATGTCATGGTTGCCAATCCAGGTCGACATGATCGACCCAGGACCATAAAACCGGTCGTTGTCATCCATCCACGTCGCGAGGTTCGACATGCGCCCGTCGGGCGTAAAAATCGCCTCGCACGCCCGCGCCTTAAACGGAAAATCAAACTGCCCATCGAGCATCGTCGCCGGGTTCACAAACGACCGCAGCAGCGCCCGGTCGTCGTAGCTAAACGTCTCGCCCACCATGTAAAATCTCCCGCCCGGTGCCGTCCGAACTTCACTGTTCAGGCGCCTCCGCAGGTCCGTCAGCCACGACAACGGCACGTGCTTGATGGCGTCCAACCGATACCCATCGATCCCAAACTCCCGTGCCCACCAGACCGCGTCGTTCACGCTCCACACGCGCGCCTGGGCGTTCTCAAAATCAAAGGGCGCCAGGTAGTCCGTAAAGGCACAGCGTGTCCCCCAGTACGCGTCGTCCCAGAGGTTCTCGGGGCCGCACAGCCGAAACCGCCCGTTGTCTCGCGCAAACCAGTCCATGTGCGCGCGATAGAGCCCGCTCTCGGTGTCCACATGCTTCATCACGTAGTCAAAAAGTACCTTGACGCCCTGCCCATTTGCGCTCGTCGCGCCATGCGCAGCCCGAACCAACGCGTGCAAATCCGCCGCGGTCCCGATGCGAGATTCAACTCTCGGCGTGGGCCTTGGCGTGCGTGGGTCCGAGTAGTCCACGTTCTCGGGCGAGGGCCAGTAGCCATGAAATGCCGAGTAGCTCCGCGGATCGCTCCCAGGATCAATCGCCGCACCCGCCAGCTCACGATTCTCATAGGGCGCCGAGAGCCACAGCGCCGTCACTCCCAAGCTCACCAAATACGGAATCTTCTGCGTAACCCCAGGCAAATCTCCGCCCACATACTGCCCGCTCGGCCCCGTACGTGCGTCCCCACCCGTGGCCCCCGCAACGGGCATCGCCCGGCTGTCACTATCAAAGAAGCGATCAACGAGCGCGAAGTACATCACCGGGTCGCGCCAATCAAAGCGCGTCGGCTCGCCACAGCTCTGCGCACCGCCGCAGAGCTCAAGGACCGAGTTGTTGCCCCCAAAGCCGTCGCTCTCGGTCTGCGAATTCGCAGGATCCGCGATCCACTGCGTCCCATCGACAATTAACTTATAGAAGTGCCTTACCCCGCGAGGTTCGACCGTGTGCGTCCCGCGCCACACACCATCCCCTCCTCGCGTGAGCACAATCGCGCCCATCGCCGGCGTCGCACCCCAGCCCGTAAACGACCCGCTCACCCAGACCGAGCGCGCCGTCGCACTGCGATACTCAAACGTGTGCACATTGCACGCGACCCCGGCATCTCCCACGGCCGCGTCTCCAGCCGCCGCATCGCCCATGGGTTGTACCGGGCACGTCCCATCCAAGAATCTAGGCAACCCATTGGCGCACGGAGGCAGCTCCGCGTCGCCCCCCCCATCCACAGCTGCCCCTCCCTCTTGGGCGGCGTCCCCAAAGTAGTAGCGGCCATCGCCGCCACACGCCGAGACAACACCCACCGCCACCAGCGACAACCCAACGAGTCCGATGCGCATGGTGTGTGATCGTGCGAGAGAGTCCCGCGCGACGCAATCGCCAAGCGCTCATCAGTAGGCAATCCGTGCGATCACAGACCAAGCGAGACGAGCCCTACAAACGGCCCGATGGCGCCGCCCGCACGCTGCAACGCTCAGTGAATCAGGTGCCCGAGCGTGCGCGAGCGCGTAAGCTCCACGCATCGTGAACCACCGAAGATTCTCTCCCGCCGTGTTCTTTGCTCCGTTCGTTCTCTTCGCGGCTGCGTGCGGAAGCACAGCGACCCCCATGGACTCGGGCACGGACAGCCCCACCGCAACCCCCGACGCAAACCCGGAGGCTTCGGCCGACGCAGAGAGCATCCCCGATGCGTCCACGACTGCAGACGCTGGCAATCCCTTCCCGGACGCAGGACCACTCGGAGATCCCCCGTGGGTCCCGATCACAGTGCTGACCACCGGAACCTGCCCGGTGCTCACTCCCTGCGGTGGCGACGTCACCGGGACTTGGGATGTCTCCGGCGCATGCATCGAAGTGCCCATCGAGAGCGCGTTGGCCGCGTGCCCCGGAGCCATGATCACGCGTCGCGAGGGCCGCGGACGAGGACGCGTCATCTTCGGAACCTCGCCCATGATCGCGCGACGGATCGCACAGTCCGAGGCAGTGGTCGAGATGTTCGTCCCGGCGCTCTGCGCGACCCCTTTGGGCGGGTGCCCAGGGCTGCAGACCCTCTTGCAGCGAGTCAACGCCGCAGCGACGTGCTCGCCAACCCCAGCGAGCGACTGCAACTGCAGCGCAGGAGCCAACTTCACGATCAACGACACAGACACGTACAGCACGATGAACAACGAGATCACGTCGGCCTCAAGCAGCAAGCGCTGGGCCTACTGCATCGCAGAGAACACCCTCCGTTACCGCGACACCAGCCCAAGCGAACCTCGCGAACCGGGGACCATTTCGCTGACTCGAAGGTAACCAAGGGTCGTCGCCTCAGCTCTGCCCGCGCGCGTCACCGTCGAGAGATTTCGGGCGCTCAGCCCCAAGTCAATCACTGCAGCCTTCACGCTGCGCCAGGCAAGAGCTCGCTCCAAGTCTCATAGCGCCGACCCGACTAAGGTCGCGATTGGGAAAGGTCATCGAGACCGCACCGCGGTCTACGGCATGGGGCCATCGCATGGCATTGGGCGCTTTAAGTCCGTCCCTCGGAGGCACCCACAAAGGACCCAAGCGCCCACCACGCCGGGAGAAAAGACAAAACCCCTTCAAGTGCACGCTTTCGCGGTCTTGAAGGGGTTTTGGGGGCATTAGGCCCCGGCGGCGTCCTACTCTCCCACACAGTCACCTGTGCAGTACCATCGGCGCTGGG
>JAUXYJ010000016.1 GCA_030694465.1 Deltaproteobacteria bacterium
GAGAACGTGTGTCCTTCGTATGGAGCATCAGCCACAAAGCCTCGAATCTGAAGGTCAGGGTCCGCGCGAATCTTCCCGTCGACGATCAGTAAGTCGTAAGGAGTCGATCCCACAATATCCCGCAAATAGCCTGACCAATGCATGCGGAGACGACGCTCGGTGATGCGCGAGAAGCGTAGCTGCCACCACTGGCCAAGCACATCAGCGCCGGGAGACTGGGTTCCTTCGACGAGGACAAATCCACCGAGGCCGTACCAGTAGCCTAAGACCGCTTCGGTGAGCGCTCGCTCTTCGTCGGTGAGAGGCCGCTCGGGCGTGACCGATGCTGCGCAGTGCGTGAGCGCGAAGAGCGCAGAGACTTCGAACAATCGTCGTCGTTGCATCTCAGAACCTCCCTGCCAACGAGAGGCCCCACACCGAGCCTCCACGCTCTTGCGCGATCATGGGCAAGAAGGCTAGCGGGGTCTGCACAACGGCTTGTGTGCGCCTGCGTGGTGTGAGAAGCACTGCAAATTCGTTAGCAATGATGGCACTGGCCACGGGGATGAGGGGCCAGATGAAGAGCTGATCTGATGATATGGGACTGTTGAATGCGGGTTCGATGGCAATCGAAGAGATGAACAGCCCCCCACCAATTGCCGCACCAATCGCGGCGGGCCAAGCATGTCCGCGCAGGCCCCAGATCGCGTCAGCTCCCACCACACCCAACCACGCGCCCACGGACCCAAGCGCAATCGCACCAGTCCACGCACCTGTTGCTGTGGAGAGTGATGTCCAGCCCGGAATGCTGAACAACAGCGTCGGAGCTGCGATTCCGAGAAACAGGATCTCACCGAAGAGGCTGCCGAGCAGGATCGGGCCGACGCGTGAGGGGCGCTGGTTGGCAGGTCGCGGGGCGGCTGTTGGCTCGGGTTGCGGGACTACGGGCTCGGGCGCGGGTGCGGCCACAGGGGTCGGTGGAGCCACCTCGTCCGCAAAGGTCTGCGCCGAAACGTGCTGTGAATTCGCAAACAGAGTCAGCGCAAACGCGAGCGCGAGATATCGGGGTGCGCTCATCGCAGCACCATAAACTGCGCGTCCGAAGGGACGCCGCGGTCGTTAAGCACAAACACCATGTAGTGACCCGGAACGAGCAGCGCGCGGTCCGACGGCACGCGCACGGTCATGCGTACGGCCACGGCCGCAGGCACATCTGAGTTGTCGGGCTGTTCGGGCTCGACGCGGGTGGGAGATAGCCAGACAAATCGCTGGTCCATTGCGTTGCCATGGGTCACTCCGCCGAAGCGTACAAGCGCGATACGAAACGCGCTCTGCTCATCGTTGCGCGCATGCACCTGTTGCTCTTCTCCATACTGCCAACGATGCGAAACGCCTTGAGGGTTGAGCGGTCCCGAGGTGGGCCCATCGATGAACGCCCAAGGCCGCGGCGCGCGGAAGAGATACGAAGGCACAAAGACATCCGAGTGAAACTGCGGGTCGATGTTGTTGACGCGTGGATCGAAGCCGCCGTGGCTGCCGCTCTTCAGTACGGTGCCGTCCGCGAGCAGCAAGGCCGTGGCGTGGTAGCGACGATCGGTGGGGCTGCGCTCGAGCGGCAACCATGTCTCTGATTCTGAGTCAAAAAGCTCGGCTTCGCGCACGCCGGGCCCGGGATCGTTCGCCCATCCCTCGCGTGCTCCACCCGAGACAAACACATCACCGTCCGCGAGCAGGGTCGCGTCGGCGATAATGCGCGCGTTGTGCATGGGGGCGATGGTTCGCCAGCCGCGTTGGCGGTCGATCTCGAAGTTGGCGTTGTAGTCAAAGATCTCTGCCGTTGCAGTGGTTTCTTCGGTCTTCCACCAACGAAATGCGTCGATGTCGCGAGCGCGGCCTCCTGCGACGAGGACGCGGGCACGCGTGGGATTGGCCGCATCCAGGGGCAAAAGCACCGCATTGCCCCACGTGGGATAGCTGCGCGAGGCGCGATGGTTGAGGGGATAGACAGGAAACACGAGCGGTGAATAAGGCGGTCGCAGGCGTCGTACGGGCGTGAGCCGCTCAGGAAAAAACGTAGGCTGTCCATTGGACAGAGTTCGCTGCGAAAACAGGTAGCTGTTGCTGCGCTCGATCATAAAGACCGAGCCCTGCGCGGGTAGGTACTGTTTGCGCGGGGTGGTGGAGTCCGTGCTCGACGGCAGCACAAACACCGCCGGGTACAGCGCTTGATTCTCGTCGTCGATGGGTGTGGGCAGCGTGCTCTCGGCTTGCAAGGCATTGGCGACCGGATCAAAGATGTCCGATCGCACAGGCACGCCATAGAGCCCCGTCCCGTCGCCGATGTAGCCAGGAGTGATGATTCCGATATTGCCACCCAACGCAAAACCGAGAGGTGCACGATTGCCCGATTGAACCAACACGCGTCCTCCTGGGAGCGTGGTGACAGTGGGATACCAGCGCGCGCTCTGTAGCGTGCCTTCAGGGCGCTGGATGCGATCGCCAAGCGGGTGTGACGGCTCGAAGGTGTGGACCCAGGCGGCGCTGTGGACCAGGGCCCCGACATGGCCTCCTGCCATGAATGAGCGGCCATCCGGCAAGAGCACTTGCCCTGCGCAAAATAGGTTAATTCCGTGGCTGCCCCACAGTTGTGGAGGTTGAATCTCAAAGATCCCTGTCGCCGGATCCCAGAGCTTGTGCTCCATTGCATCGACGCTCTGGACTTCCCAAAAGTACCCACCGTTGAGGCCGTCTGGCTCGATGTCGTAGAAGTCCTGAGACACATCTCCTCGGCGCGGTGGGGAGCACCAATGGACGCGGGGGCCGTTGGCCGTGGGCAGATAGACCGCATGCGCTGCGACGATGTTGTGCTCGTAACGTGGGTTGCCTAGACCTGATCGCCACACGCCGCGTGTGGGCTCGACCCAGACGTTGACGCGCTCTTGCACGGTGGGGACAAGGAGCCCCTCCGGATCACCCGAGGGAGAGACCGCGGTCTGTTCGGCCGATCGAAAATCAAGAGCCGATGCCGGTGCGCCAGGCTCTCCGACCCCTCGCGCGGTCAAGCGAAACACCGCGGGCGTGGTGTCACGAATGCAGGGCTCGACGGTCTCGACCAACACTTGCGGGGTTGAGTCCGCGGACATCCGAAAGCGGCAGTCGGGACTCCCGCCACCAACCATCGACGCCGTCGGTCCGATGCTGATCACCGTCGAGCTCCCACGTGCTGCTTCGATCACTGTTCCTCCGCTGTTTCGCCTCGCAGATGTAAACCGAAGATACCGCACCTCACGTGTCGAAAAATGCGGGGACCCTGTGACCCGAGGGTCCATGTACGTTGGATCACACGCCGCAACGCTTACGCACGCGATCGACGCAATTGCGCGATGCGCGATGCGCTTTGTTTACTCACCAGACCACCCACCTTGCTCGTCTTCATCCACCACCTCTTCACTCAGGGGTATCGCAGTCTTCGACCGCTCGTCAATCGGCCCTCTCGCTTTTGCTCTGTGCGGCCCGATGCAACCCAGCGACGTCGCCGGGTCACCCATCCGGCGACGTCGCCGGGTGTGGCGCTGCGTCTCAGAACGTGCGGCGCACCGTGATGTAGCGCACCAAGAGCGCGTCGATTTCGCGCAGGTCGGCGGCGTCGCTGAGCGCCAGCGCGCGGGCGACCACGGCGCGTGCGTTGGCGAGGGCTGCGAGGGCTGCGGCGCGGTCAGGCTGGTCTGCGAGCTTGAGCGCCTCGGCGTAGGCCACGATGGCCTCTCCGCGGCGCAGGGCGGGCTCGGGGGCCGCCATGAGCGCGCCCATGGTGGAGCGCAGCTCAACCACCCGCGGCATGCCGTTGTCTCGCTCGCGAAAGGTCGCCCGCAGGGTGACCGCGTCCGCGGGATTCGCGATGCTCGCGCTGCAAGTCTGCAGCACTTGCTGAAAGACCATCGCGTCGTTGGGCGCGAGGTACTGCGGCTCGACCAGCGTGGGCTCGACGGACGCGGCCTCGGCGCTCGTGGCCACGATGCGCATGTACCAGGGAAGCTCGAGCTCAAGCCGCACCGCGCGCACCGCGACGTCCATGGTCTCTACAAAGCGCGGGCCAAACATCACGTCGGCTTCGCTCACGCGGTCGATAAACACCGAGGCTCCGCGGCCTAGGTCCGTGATGCGGTCCATGAGCGTGTCGTCGATCCCGTTGCCCACGCTCACGCCGAGGAGGTGCACTTCGCCGTTGATCTCGTCGCGTGCGGGGCGGGCGATGGTGTCTGCGTCACGGGCTCCGAGGTTGGCCTCGCCGTCGCTGATGAGCACCACGCGGTTGAGCCTCGCGGCCGAGCGATGTCTCTGCGCGAGGGCATAGCCCGCACGCAATCCGTCTGCTAAATCCGTGGGTTCCCATGTTGCGTGCAGTCCCTCGGCGAGGCTCAGCAGGCGGGCGTCGTCGGGGCCCGTGACGGTGTGGCCGTCTAAGAGAACCGAGGACCTAGAGTTCCAGGTTGAGACCGAGACCACGTCGCCGAAGCGGAGGCTGTGTGCGATGGCGCGGACCGTGGCGCGCGCGCGGTTCATGCGCTCAAAATCCATCGACGCCGATGTGTCGATCACAAACGTGAGGGACATCGGTCGGACCTCTGCCATGGTGCGCGCTTCAGACTGGATCGCCACCTGCATCGCGCGCTGTGTGCTCGCGGGCGCACCGCGCATCGACGCGTGAATTCCCACGGATCCCGCGGTCGCTGGCGCAAACTGCGGGTTGTAATAGTTCATCATTTCGTGGGTGCGCACGACCTCTTTGGGGACACGCACTCCGGTCTCGATGAGCCTCCGTACGATCTGCGCCGAGGCCACCGAGTTCGAGTCGTCCGAGGCCATGTACATCACGACCGGCGAGCGATCGGTGATCCGCGCACAGTAGTCCGCAGCCGGCGGAACCACCACCTCGCCAGGGACATCGGGAAACACCGAGACATCAGGCGCTGAGACATCGATTGGCGAGGCAGAATCCAGCGCGGTCACATCATCGCTCGTGGCCGCGTCCATGGGTACAGCGGCCTCGAGGGGCTCCATGGCGTCCACGGGATTGGGCGCGTCCATCGGGACGGGCACGTCGGCCAGGGGCTCGCTCGCGTCCACTGGCACACTGTCCATCGTGATGATCGGGGTGTGATCTTCGAAGCCTGCCTCGATAGGAACGGGATCGCTTCCGATGATCACCGTCGAGGTGTCCCCGCTCGCGTCCAACGGAGCCTGCGAGTCCATCGCGATCGTCGCGTCCATCACGCCAGAGTCCCAGCTCGCGTCGGGCATCCCGAGGTACGAGCTGCAGCCGCTCAGCATCGAAGCGGCCACCCAACAAACACCCCACCCACGTCGTCGCAGTTTGATCAAAGCAATGTCCTCCCAGGTTGAAGGTTGGACCCAAGCAACGGTCAGGCCACGCACAGACCCCGAGAGAGAAAGCTCGCATACTCAGCAAATTCACAGCGTTTCACTGACTGAGAAGAGCCTCACCACGTGTCACTCTGTGCCATCCGGGTCGCGGTCACGACACGCGATCACAACCCGCACAGAGACCCTCTCGCGTCTGGTCACGCTGGGTTTACTCACACCGAACGCGCGCGATCGCGAGCTGTCTCGGGCCCTGCCCCTCCATGCGATCAGTCGCCTCGATCCACGCGAGCACGGCGCCGTCGCGGGTGGGCGCGACCGAGACATCGACCGCGTCGTCCAAGCGCTGATGGGCTCCGTGGGGAGCCTCGATCGCGTGGGCCTGTGCGCCGCGCTGGGCCTCGGTCCAGAGCGCGGTCACCCTGCGCCCATCGGCCATGTTTGTGAGCGCTCCGGCGACCAATACGCGGTCTCTGTGCAAGACCGCCAAGGGCTCCCAGCCGTGGCCCAAGTCCAGCGCGAGCCCGCCGTCCCAGCGCATCGCCCGCAAGCGCACAGGAGAGCCATCAAGCCCTCCCTCGCGCACCACGATGGACCCACCGTCGTTGGCCACCTCGGGGCCCCACACGCCGGTGCCCGCGACCCGCTGTGCGCGCTCTGCCGAGGGCCCGTCGGTGAACCGCCGAGTCCAGAGCGCGTCGGCCTCGCCAAACACAGCCGCGAGCGAATCACCGCCGCTGACCCTGCCTAATCCCACGCGAAATCGTCCTAGGGACTCGGGCCGCTGCCCATCGGTGAGCACCCACGGCGCGCGCCGCGCGCTGCCCTGCGTGTCCAGCGAGTACACCCGCTCGGTGACCCCTACGATCACACGCTCTGCGCCCCGCGTGCGCACTTCGCCGAGCACCACCGCGAGCCCTCCGCGCCACGCGACCGGCGGCGCATCGAGGACGGCGCCAGCGCTTGCGGCGAGCACCTGAGGGCCCTGCGTGACGTGCCCTGCCGTGTCCAACACGCTCACAGTCCACTGCGCGCGCTCGCTGCTGTGCCGGACGTCTACGTGCGTAGGTGACACGACGTAGAGCCTCTGTTCGGGGCCCAACGCGAGGGCCGCGCCGGGCTCAAAACCAGGGGCGGACACGACCGTGTGAGCGTGCTCTCCCGAACGCACTCGGACAAGCGAGGACCGCGAAAAAACCACGCCTTCGCGCGCTCTTGGAGAGCCCACACGGCCGTGCATCACCAGCGCAAAGACCTCGTCTTCGTACGACGCGAGGCTGAGAGACATCGCGCGGTCGACCCCGTCGCGCGCGTGCTCGTCGAGGGCCACGGTCTCGATCCCGCGAGCCAGACGGCACGAACCCGGCGACGTCGCCGGTGAACCGCTCGGAGTCACAACAGGCTCGGGCGGCGACGTCGCCGGTTCGCGGGTCGGGAGCGCCTCGGGGACCCTGCGTTCGGGCGCTCGTTCGCGCTGATGTGCCGCGCGAGATGGCTGTGCCGAGGGAGCAGCCTGCACGCTGGGGGCGCTTGGGCGCGCGACCGGGTCCGGCGTAAAGGTCACACCCGCGAGGGTGGGCATGGGCCCGGCCGTAAACGTGACCTGCGCGATCGCCGTGGACGACGCCACCGAGATCACACTGGCCCACACAAACGACCGGGTCACAACCATGGGTGACAGTGTGGGCACCCGCAGCATGGCCCCGCAAGAAAACCGCATTCGTTCTGCGGTAGACTTCTGTCTACTCTGCGAGCTCAGCCCACGAGCACGACGCTCACGCCCACGGTCACGCGGTCGGTGTCGTTGACGTACGAGTGCCGCTGGTCCCCGCGAAAGACCAAGACCTCGCCCTCGCTCAGCTGCCATTTTTCGCCGCCTACAAACACGGTGAGCGTGCCGCGCTCGCACGCACAAAACTCACGGGTGCCTGCGCGATGGGGCACCCCCGTCCAGCGGCTGTGGGCCTTGAGCTCAATGCGCTCGACCTGGACGCCGCCCAGGGGCTCGGGCACGAGGTTGCGCACGGTGACCATCGCGTTGCCGCGGGTGGGCAGGGCGCTCACTGCGATCTTGCGCGCGCTCTCACGTGGGGGGGCCAAGAGCTCTTCGATCGAGACCTGCAGCGCGCACGAGGCCTTGCGCAAGACCTCCAGCGTGGGGTTGGCGCTGCCTGTCTCTAGATTGGCCCACGTCGCCCGCGGAATCTCTGCCGCTTTGGCCGCTTGTGCCTGGGTAATTCCACGCAATTCGCGCAGTGCGCGGAGGTTTGCGCCCAGCCGCTCGCTCGTCGCCTGGCCCTCGTCCGATGCCTCTCTCATGTGCTCGCAAACAAGCACGACTCCAACACATTGGCAAAGACTCTATCTTCGTAGAGTCCGTAGCGCATGTTCGCTCTCGTGGTCCAAGCACATCACCGCCAAGGACCTCAGGAGACGCTCGCATGAACCTTCACAACGCCTCGATGATGATCACCGGAGCCAGCCGCGGGCTGGGACTCTCGCTCGCACAGACCCTCGCCAAGCGCGGCGCAAAGGTCGTCCTTGTGGCCCGCGGGCTCGAGGTCTATTCACACGCCGAGTCGCTGGTCCGCCAGGGGCATCAGGCCTTCGCTCTGCAGGCAGACCTACGTGACGCACACGCGATTCACCCAGTGATTGCGCAGGCAAACGCGCTCGTGGGTCCGCTCGATGGGGTCATCCACAACGCCGCGACGCTGGGTGTCTCGCCCTTGCGCACGTTGGTTGACACGCCGTGCGAGTCGCTCTCCGACGCGCTCGCGCTGCATGTGCTCGCGCCCTTTCGGATCAACAAGATCGTGGGCGCCGCGATGGCCCTCCGCGGCGAAGGAGCGCTGGTACACATCACGACGGACGCCGCCGTCGAAGCGTACGCGCAGTGGGGCGCGTATGGGATCAGCAAGGCCGCGATGGACCACCTGATGCGCAGCTTTGCGGCGGAGCTTGGCCCGCACGGTGTGCGCTCGTTCTCCGTCGACCCCGGCGAGATGAACACCGCGCTTCACCACGAGGCCCTGCCCGACGTAGATCCCAATACGCTGCAAAATCCCTCGTGGGCTGCTGATCGCATCGCAGACCTGCTCGAGCATTCCGAGCGTGCACCGAGCGGCGCGCGGGTTGTTCTGGGTGCCGAGGTGGCGTCATGAGGGCCCTCGCGATGGACGCCTCGCGAGAGGTCCCGATGCAGCCCGCGAGAGCCCCACGTGCGCGCCCCGAAGACGCGCGGTTGTTGCATGTCCGCACGGATGGGTCGCTCGTGGCGGGGCACAGCGATGACCTTACGCGATGGCTCGCGCCCGGCAGTGTGCTGGTGCTTAACAGCGCGGCGACGCTCCCGAGCTCGCTCATGGGGCACACCGCAGCGGGACAACCCCTGGAGCTTCGTTTGGCCGAGGCGCCCAGTCTAGAGAGCAAAATCACAGGGATCCGCGCGGTGCTCTTTGGCGCCGGTGACTGGCGCGTGCCCACCGAGTCGCGCGGTCTGGCGCCCACGGTGTGCGTCGGCGAGGTGCTCTCGCTCGGTCCACTGCGTGCAACGGTTGTGCACGTGGATCCCACGCATGCGAGGCTCGTCACGGTCACCCTGCGCAACGGAGAGAGCGACGAATTGTCAGCCGTTTTGCAGGCTATCTACACGCACGCGCGACCGATTCAGTATGCGTATTTGCGAGACCCCATGGCGCTCTGGGATGCGCAGACGCTGATGGCTGAGCGGCCGGTGGCGGTCGAGGCTCCGTCGGCTGGGTTGTTGCTCTCCTGGGGCACACTGGATGCACTGCGGGCGCGCGGTGTGATCGTGTGCACGCTTGAGCACGCGACGGGGCTGAGCTCGACCGGAGAGGCAGGGTTAGACGCGAGGTTTCCGTTGGATGAGCGATACGAAATCACTGAGAGAACGGCGGCCATTGTCAACGCAGCGGTCGCCGAGGCCCGGCCCGTGGTCGCCGTTGGGACCGGGGTGCTGCGTGCGCTCGAATCGAGCCATCTCGCACACGGGACCGTCCGTGCTGGGCGCGCGATCGCAGCGTTGCGACTGAGCGCAGAGACCCCCGCGCGTGTGGCGACGGCGTTGCTCACAGGGATGCACGCGCCAGGGACCTCGCACGCGTCGCTCATGGAGTCACTCGCGCCCGCCGCGTATGTGCAAAACAGCTACGTGGCCGCCACGGTGCTTGGGTGGCTCGGTCACGAGTTTGGCGACGGGCTCTTGCTCGAACGCGCGCTCAAATAGCTCGCAACCCGCGTTGTGTGCTACGAGCCTCGGCGAACCCGTATGGCTGACCAAGACCGCGACAACATGCTTGAGCTCGACACGCTTTTGGGGCGCGGCGCGTCGTTTGTGGGGCGGCTTACGTTTGACGGGCGCACGCGGGTGGATGGTCATTTGGTAGGCGAGGTGTTCTCGGACGGCGTGCTCGTGTTGGGCGAGAGCGCGGACGTCGAGGCCACCATCGAGGTCAAAGTGCTCATCGTCCGCGGCGCTACGTTGCGTGGAAATGTCCGGGCCACCGAGAGCATCGAGGTCTACGCTCCGGCGCGCGTGTACGGCTCGCTCGCGGCGCCTGAGGTCGTGATCGAGCGTGGCTCGGTGATCGAGGGCAGCGTGCACATGGGGCCGCTCGAGCTCGCGTGAGTGAGCGTCGCTAGGGCGTGCGTTGCGTGGCGCGCAGCGTGGCGATGTCGGCGCGGCTGGGGTTGACCCGCACGAGCCCATGGTCGCCATCCACGAGCAAGATCTCTCCGTCGCTTACCCAGCGAAATAAGCCATGAACGTCGCTCACTGCGGGCACGCCCAGCAACTGCAAGAGCGTGCGCGCGCCGTCGCTGCGTGCGGGCTCAGACAGCGCCACGGCGCTCACGCTGTGCTGCGCAGTGACAATCAGATCGAACACCGTGATGCGATCTCCGATGAGCACGGCGCCTGCTGGGATGACCACGCGGCGGTCGCTGCCCGAGAGCATGGCGAGGGCTTCGCAGACGTCACTGAGCTCTTGTGCGCGCGCGACGAGCGTGGGCTCACGGCTGCGGGCTGCCTCGCGTGCGGCTTCGGCGCCCACGGCCTGCAGCGCGGCCGCGAGGGGCTTGCCTTCTTCGCAGAGCTCAAGGGTGCGCTCGCGCATGCGGCCGTCGTCGAGCAGTGTGCGAATGAGCGCGAGCTGCGTGCGATCGAGGCCGGATTGTCTCGCGCGGTCGTCGAGCGCGTCGAGGGCTGTTTGTGCACGCGAGAGCACGCTCGTGAGTCGTTTGCTCACCTCGCGTTTGCTCTGCGCGGCCTCGGGGGCGGGGCGTGACGCGGGCCTGCGCATCGCGTACGCGGCGCCCACGGCGCGACCATGAACAACAGCGCGACCGGGCAAATTCACTCGCCGAGTCTCTCCGCCCGCGGTGGTCCTGCGCTCGCCACGGAGGGCTTCGCGCAGGTGCGCGCGCTCGGCGGCGGCGGCGATGGGGGCGGTGAGCGCCGCGGAGAGCTCGATTTCGGACTGCGAAAACGCAGGCTTTTCTGCACGCTGCAGCACTAACGCGCCCAGCGGCCCGCTCGGTCCGCTCACCGGCACCGCGAGAAAAATCGGAAATCTCTCTTCGTCCAGCGAGTCAAAGTGCCGGTAGCTTCCGTGGGACTTTGCGTGCGCGGTGCTCACCGGGCGCATGCACTCGACGGACGTGCCGGTGATGCCTTCGCCGACGGCCAAGCGCACCTCGCCGAGCGCGTCCGAGCGAAAGCCCACGTTGCCACGCATCACGAGCTCGTCGCCCTCTAAGAGATAGATAGAGCATACATCCGCTTGCAAAATCGCAGCGATTCGTACGGGCAGCTCGTCGAGCGACGTGCTCAACGGACAGGGCTTTGCGGCAAACGCGGCGAGCTCGAGCACGCGGTCAAGACGTGCAGCTTCGCCCCGCGCGTGAATGCGTACAGGCCTGGGTCCAGTGCGTGATTCGTGGGTCATCGGTTCGCTCCGTGCGCGGCGTTGTACCTCATTGCGCGCGCCGCGGTGGCTCGTGGCAAACTCGACCGCTCAACAAGATCTCGAAAGCACAGAGCCCATGCAAATCACCCATCGTCCACGAAGATTACGCCGCACGCCGTGGCTGCGCGCGCTCGTCCGAGAGCACCAGCTCAGCGCCTCGGATTTGATCTGGCCTGTGTTTGTCCTCGACGGCGAGCAACGCAGCGAGCCCGTCGCGAGCCTCCCAGGGGTGCACCGCATGAGCATCGACCGCTTGGTCGAGGCCGCGGGCGAGGCCGTCTCGCTCGGGATCCCCGCGATCGCGGTGTTTCCGGTGACGGATCCTGCGTGCAAAAATCCTCGTGGATCGCACGCTCTCGACCCCGAGAACCTCGCGTGCCGCGCCGCGCGAGCGCTCAAGCGCGCGCATCCTTCGCTGGGACTGATCGCCGACGTCGCGCTCGATCCGTACACGACGCACGGCCACGACGGGGTGCTCACCGACGACGGCGCGGACGTCGACAACGACGCGACGCTCGAGATCTTAGGGCCCATGGCGGTCTTGCTCGCGCGGTCGGGCTTTGACGTCGTCGCGCCCTCGGACATGATGGACGGCCGCATCGCCGTGGTGCGCGAGGCGCTCGAGCAAGCGGGGCTCTCGCGCACGGTGATTCTGTCCTACGCGGCGAAGTATGCGAGCGCGTTTTATGGGCCATTTCGCGAGGCTGTGGGCTCAAAGAGCGCGCTGGGGAGCGCGGACAAGCGCACCTACCAGATGGACTCGGCCAACGGCGACGAGGCCCTGCGCGAGGTCGCGATGGATCTGGACGAAGGCGCAGACATGGTGATGGTCAAGCCCGGGATGCCGTACCTAGACATCGTGCGCAGGGTCAAAGAGCGCTTCGAGGTCCCGACGCTCGCGTACCAAGTGTCGGGCGAGTACGCGATGCTCCGCGCGGCGAGCGAGCGCGGGTGGCTCAACTGGGAGAGCGCGATCGACGAGAGCCTGCTGAGCTTTAAACGCGCAGGCGCGGACGCGGTGCTCACGTACGCGGCGATCGATGTGGCACGAAGGCTCAGAGAGCGAGGCTAAGAGATGGCAGACGCGAAGAGCAAAGTGGCTGCAAAAAAGCAGGCGAAGCCAGAGGTTGCTGCGGAGCCAAAGCCCAAGGCGCCGCGCAAAAAGAAGGGCTACACGTACCTGAAGAAGGGCGCGGTTCCGACCGAAGACAGCCCGGCGTTTATCACCCTCGAGCACCAAGCGAGGACCGAGGGAGACGTGAGCGATCCGCGCAGGACCGACCGAATTGGCGGCCTGGCTCCTGCGCAGTTTGCGCAGCGATTTTTGCGGCCATTGCGCGCGAGACAAGACGAAGTGATCGAGCTTGTCGATGGGCTCACGGACCCCGAAGAGGCGTGGGAGACGCTGGCCTCGCGTGGTGTCATCCCGATGGATTGGCTCGATGGCGACGCACGGCAAGTGATCGTCCCGTTTGTAAAATGCGCAGAGTGTGACGCGCGCGTAGAGTTTCTCGGGCACGCGAGCGATTGCTCACGGCGGGCGGTCCCGGCGAGCATGATGGCGGCGGTCGCGATCGCCAGCGATGTCGCGGGGATTGTCGCTGCAGAGAGCCTCGCGATGACCGTGTTTGAGCGGCTCTACGGCGACGTCGCCGCCAAGCGGCCTACGCTGATCTGGCGCGTGGCTAACCCGTCGAACATGGCCATGCTCGCTCCTTCGCGACCTGGACACCGCCAAAAGAAAGCCGCCAAGCCAGGCTCGTGGGAGCTCACGCGGTCCTACGAAGACGCCATGAAAATTCGCAGGGATTTTGATCCGACCCCTGGCTACGGTCGCGTCTCAGAGACGATGGTCGGGGTCGAGTCCAAGGCGTTCCCGGGCGCGTTTAATGGCCGCTACTCGGGCTTTGTGATGGCGCACCGCGCGTGGATCAGCGCGTTGATCCAAGACACAGTCAACCAGTGGTCCTGGGCGCTCTCGGTGCGCGAGAAGCGACCTAACCCGTTCGAGCCCCTGTGTGCGATTTGGGCCCTGGGCTACGCGGTCGAGAGCGTCGACGAGGACGCGCTCGTGCTGCTTGCGCCCGCGCTGCGGCTGGGGCCCGAATGGGAGGCGGCGACGTAGCCGGAGGGTGACCCGGCGACGTCGCCGGGTGGGGAGCGCTAGTTCTTCGCGCTGTGGCAGCCACACGCGGTGCGGCATGGCGCGCTCGGTGCAGCGCTCGGGCTCGCGGCGCGGGCGCCCGTGTTGAGCATCGGCGCGGTGAGCACGCGCTTGACCGCGACCCCGGTATCGGGGTGCACGGTCCACGCGTCGTCGGCCATGGGCTGCTTTACTTCGAAGCGCTCGGGCGCGCTGCCATCGGTCGGGATCGTCTCGTACACGTATTTGGGCATGCTCTTTGTGCTCCTGCTGGGTCCGTTGCTTCGCCGTAGGATGCCACACCGTGACCGCTGCGAATGCGTGGGCTCAGGCCCTGACCACCCTCGATGCTCAGGTCGCTCATCGTGAGCCTGCATGGCGCGCGAGCGAGCCCGCGTTTCGCACGGCGAAGTGTGTGCTTCAGCGCGGTTTGTTAGGCAGTGTCCAAGCGATTGTCAAATCCCTTGGACCACGCGAGGGGCCCTGGCGCTGGTACTTCGCGCGTGAGCGAGCGCTCTATCGTGCGCTGCGTACAGCGCCCTTTGCGTTGCGAACACCGAGCCTGCTCGTCGATCACGCGGACACCGACTGGATCATTCTCGAGGCCATCGATGGCCAGGCGGTCTCGTCGACGCGCGCGTGTCGTGCGCCGTGGCCCACCGAAGTGCGCGAGAATCTCTTGCGAGACCTAGGTGTTCTCTCTGCGATTTCGCCCACGGATCTGCGTTGGCCTGCGCTGGCTCCTTCGGACTCAGAGCGCGCTGCGCTGCGTGCACGCTTGCTCGAAGACCCCAGCGCGCCCACGGCATGGATCACCGAGGGGCTCGCGCGTGCAGGACACATCGGCCTGCTCGACGAGGCCAGCGCAGCGTTGGCTCTTGAGGCTCTCGCGCAAGATCCCACGGTGGCCAGCGCGCACGGGGACCTGCTCTTGCGCAATGTGCTCGCGACCGCCACGCACGAGCTCATTTGGATCGATTGGGAGTGCGCTGGATCGCACCACCGCCACTGGGACTTGGCCTTGCTCTGGATCAACGCGACGGCGCCTGACCGTGGGGCGATCGAGTCGCAAGTGAGCGCAGACGTGGTGGCTCAGCGTAGCTTCGCGGCCTGTGCGCTTTTTGCGTGCGCTCGCGAGCGGCTCTATCGGCAGCGCAGCGGCGCGCGCGATACGCGAGGCCAGTGGTTGCGCGACGCCGAGGCCCTGCTCACTGCGCGATTGCGCCCACTGTGCTGACCCGGCGACGTCGCCGGGTGCGTGCCCACCGAGGCGCCCAGCCCAGTGCTAGAGTGCCCGTTGCCATGACCGTCGCTGTGACCCTGCACAACCACCCCGAGATCGAGCAAGCCCGCGCACAAGCCCCCGCCGAGGTGCGCGCTGAGATCGTCTCGGGTGCCCTCTTGATGGCCCCGGCCCCGCGCACAAGGCACCAGGTCGCCAGCGCCAATTTGTATCTTGTTTTGCAGCAAGAGATCACTCGCCGTCGTCGCCAGGGCCCGCCCTCGCAGCCCGGCGCGTGGCGGCTGATCCCGGTGCCCGAGCTTCACCTCGGCGTGGGCCCTGACAAGCTCAACCCGGACCTCGCGGGGTGGCGCACCGAGCGCGCGCCCTCGCTCGATGACTACCCGATCGTGATCGCGCCAGACTGGGTGTGCGAGGTGCTCTCGCCCTCGACCGAGGCGCACGATCGCGCAGTCAAATTGCCCGCGTTTGCATCGCACGGCACAACGCACGCGTGGCTGATTGATCCTGAGCTCAAGCGGCTCGAAGTCTACCGAGTCACG
>JAUXYJ010000017.1 GCA_030694465.1 Deltaproteobacteria bacterium
CCTACTTCGTCAAAGTGATCGGCAGGCACGCAGCCCATAAACGTTCCCCATCGCGCAGACGCCACGGTCACCATGCCGTCGTTGACGTTGCTCAGCGGGTCGCCCTGTTCGAGAAACACCGCAAACGGAAACAGCGGCGGCACGACATCATCGAGCCGAAACGTCTCGTTGGCGTTGCGACCATCACGGCACATGAGCTCTCCCGTGCGCCGGTTGCTGCGCCCCGCCCAAGACCAGTACGTCACGCGTGGGTCGTCTACGTTGAGATTGTTAAAGCTCACGCTCTCGCGCTCGCTCAGGCCCACCAGCGCGCCACGCAGGTCACTGCGCGTGCGGGCCTCGTTGTAGGTCCAGCCAAACGCCGTCGCGATCGCGTTGATAAACCCCGCCGTCGCGCCCGGGATGAACCCCAAAGTGGCATCGGCCATGCGTGTCCCGCGGTGTGGCGTCGAGACGGTGACCAGCGCCGCGACGCGGTCTCCGTAGGCCAACGACGAGATCATGTAGCGCGCGTCGAGACCACCCTGCGAGTGCGCGATCAAGACCACTTTGGCAGCGTGGGTCTCGGCCAGCACGCGATCGACCACACGCGCGAGCTGACCTGCGCGGGTCGCCGGAGTGTCAAACGGAGCGACCTCGGCCTCGTACACACGCTCGCCTCGGGCGCGCAGATCGTTGGCGACGTTGAAGTAATAATTGATCGGCCCAATGTCGCGAAACCCTGCAAATCCATGGTGTAAAATCACTGGATAGGGCGCGCCTGTGGGCGCTTGCGCGTCACTCACGCTCGCGTCGAGGGGCGCAAAAAACACGTCTTCGAGGGGCGGCTCTTCGGCGTCTTCGCTGGGTGGAGAGTCTTGCGTGACCGCCGCGTCTCGCGCTGTGACATCGGTCACCGGTCGCACGTCGGCACCGCAGTGGACGAGCCCCGCAAACAGTGAGGCAATCACCAGGCGAAGTACATGGGACGCGTGGCTGGGCTCAAGCAAGCGCTTCGCACTCATACCTGCGTAGTGTTGCAGATCCTGCGCAAGCGCAGGGCGTACGTTCCCCCGAGTCGAGTGATTTTGTGCCGCGTCCCCTACGCGGTCCCCTCAGCGGATCGTGATCGGGTGCACAACGATCGAGAAGCCCGTCGAGGGCCGAAAGAACATCGTGCGGACCATGCTGTTGACGCACGTGTCGACCGCGCTTGAGCCCGAGCCAGGCGAGCCAAACGAGGTGAGCACACGGCCGTTAGAGCCAACCATGAAGCGCACGGCCATCTGCGAACGTGCGGTGCTGTCGTTGGCTGCACAGGCCTGAAAGCTGCCCTGACGCGCGTTGATCTGCGCGGTGATCTCGTAGATCGAGCGGTTGCCCGTGTTGCTGATAAACGTGGGCGCGCTCGGGATCGTGGCGGTGCTGCCGGTGCCGTACGGGTTGGTCGGACGATACGTGTTGCCGCCGTAGTTGTTTCCGTAGGTGTTGTTGCCGTACGTGTAGTTCGATCGCGCCGACGCGAGCGAGTACTGAATCGAGCGCAGCGCCTCGAGACGGCGCTCCCGTGCGCGACGCTCTCGCTGCGCGGCGATGCCCAGGCCCACCGCGGCGATCATGATCACGCCAAGAACACCCGCCACGATCGCGATGACCTTGGTGCTGCCGTTGCCCGTGGGCACCTGGGGTTGGCCAAATCCGCCCATCTGTGGCTGCTGACCGAAGCCGCCCATTTGCGGCTGCTGACCAAAGCCACCCATCTGCGGCTGCTGACCGAAGCCACCCGACTGAGGTGCACCAAAGGCTCCACCTTGTGCGGGCGGTGCGCCACCAAATGCGCCCTGCGACTGCGATGCGCCACCAAAGGCTCCGCCCTGCGAGGGAGGTGCGCCGCCGAACGCGCCCTGTGAGGGAGGCGCGCCAAAGGCTCCGCCCTGCGAGGGAGGTGCGCCGCCGAACGCGCCTGCATTGGGATCACTCGATTGCACAGGTGCAAACGGTCCCTGCGAGGGAGGCGCGCCAAAGGCTCCGCCCTGCGAGGGAGGTGCGCCGAAAGCGCCCGCGTTGGGGTCTGAAGGAGGCGCGCCAAAAGCACCGCCGCCGTTGCCACTGGGCGGTCCGAAGGGACCACCGCCACCAGGAGGATTTCCAAAGCTCATCTCGACTGTGCTCCTTGTGCACCGAGGGGTGCGTTGCGACCTAAGACGCTGTTTGTTGGGACCAACTCCAGAGACCCTTGAGCGCGAACGGCTATTCCGAACGCAGGGACCTAGAGTTGTTGTATCGCGACCATCACTGTGCGCTTGACCTCACGTAGATCCATCTCCGACAAGCGCTGTCAGCAAGTGTAACCCAAGGCGATAGCACGCTGTCACCTTCGGGGGAGGAATGCGCACCCCCACATTCGATTGCAACGCACATTGCTGAGCTCAATGAAACGACTCGTCAGGCGGATTGGTCCACTGCGCCGAACCCGCCGGAGCGTCGCCGAGCGTGCAAATCCCCCGGACACAGTCGGCTTGATGGCCTTCGAAGACTCCGCGCCACCGTGGCTGTGCAAAGACCGGGAGGACCGCGCGTGTGCTCTGTCGACACGACTCACCGCAGAGCAAGATCGCGAACGACAGCGGGCGAATCGCGAGGCGATATCCAGTGTCAAACTCGACCGTACCGTTGCTCCGGGTGGTGACATTGCGGTGCGCGCCGGTGATCTCAAACTGCAACACCGTTTGAAACCCGCTCGGTCGCGCGATGAGCGCACGGGCAAGCTCAAGCTGAGAAGTCTCGACCGCTGTGCGCACGGTCCACGCTGGCGCTTGCGTGCTAAAATTCGCCTCGGCGCACACGCGCTGCGGTGGACACGCGGTGCACTGGCCGCGCACGCAGCGAGACTGCGCGCACCCGCAGCCATCCAGGCTCTGGCAGTCCGCCTGCGTGTCACACGTCCCGCAGCTGTCTACCGTGTTGGCTCCACAGCTCTGCGTGCGTGTCACGCGTGGGGGCGAACCCATGTACAAATCAAGCCGATCGAGCGCACAGTCTGCGCGCAGTTGCGTGCGATTGGCCTGCGTTTCGAGCGCGAATGTGCACCACGACGCGTCGCGCTCTGAGACCCACGGCCTCCCGCGCGCCACAAGCGCCCGGTTGCGGCGCTCGATCTCGTCCACTTGGGGCTCGCCCGCGCGGATCGAGGGCGCCAAGAGCGTCGCAAGGAGGGTCGCGTCGTAGCGACGTGGTGCTCCGTGAAACGCCCTGCTCGCGAGCAGGGCCACCAGGGGCTGTTGAAACGGCGCGCAGTGGCCGCCTACCTGGCGGTAGATCGGGTCGTTGGGTGGGCACGACGGGCGCATCAAATCGAGGGGCACACCCTGGAGCCCTCCAGCGATCAAAGGCACATGCGGAGCCTCTTGGCCACGCCACATCCACTGCGAGGGCCCTGTTGCCACGTTGATGCTCGGCGGCGCCACCGAGGGCGGCACTGGCGTTGGGCGTCTGCGCATCATGAGCGTCCAACCACATGTGCCGACGAACACCACCACGATGAACAGCATCAACAGCCTGAAGCTGCGTTTTGTAGCGGGACTCTCTGCAATCGAAGTCATCGTGCGCTCTGAATCGCGGAGACTAGTTCATTCTGTGGTCTCGCGCTGTGTGAAGACGCTTGAGACCTCGCAATCCCTCCGTGACGTCTTCGCATTGTGTTCGCTCGTTTCAGGATCATCCGAGGCGTGTACTCTCCCCACGCGCTGTGAGATCTGCGCGAGTACGACCTGCAAATGACAGCGTCGCTCGTCGCCAACGCACAGCTCAAACAAGTCCTCGGACGCATTGATTTTTAAGCGCAACGCACTGGAGAAGGAGTTTCGATGAGCGACAGCACGCTGCGACGCACGCCCATGTACGAATCACACAAGGCCCTCGGGGGGCGCTTGGTCCCATTTGCGGGCTGGGAGATGCCCGTACAGTACTCAGGGATCGTCGACGAACATCACGCCGTGCGCAAATCCGCAGGGCTCTTTGATGTCTCGCACATGGGCGAGTTTGTCGTCGAGGCCGAGCGCGCCATTCACCTGGTCGGAGAGCTCGTGACCAACGACGTCGAGCTGCTCACCGATGGACAAGCTCGCTACACCGTGTGCTGCAACGAGCGCGGCACCATCTTGGACGACCTCATCGTGTACCGAATCAACCACGAGAAGGTCTTGGTCGTGTGCAACGCGAGCAACCGAGACAAGATCGTCCCGCACTTTACCGAGGCACTTAAGGGCCGGGCGAAAGTGACGGATCTGAGCGACAAGACCGCGTTGATCTCCGTGCAGGGGCCCGAGGCCATGAGCCTGCTCGCAGCCGCGGGCGCAGACGGACGAGTGCAAGAGGTCCCGTACTATTATTTTACCGACTCGGTGCTCTGCAATGTTCCGTGCACCATCGCGCGCACTGGCTACACCGGCGAGGACGGCGTCGAGATCTTTTGCCCCTGGACCGACGAGGCCCTGCGCATCTGGCAGACCCTGTTGGACCTCGGCAAAGACCGCGGGGTCAAGCCCATCGGTCTGGGCGCGCGCGACACGCTGCGGCTCGAGTGCAAGATGTCGCTCTACGGCAACGACATCGACGAGACCACCAACCCGTACGAAGCGGGCTTGGGCTGGACGGTCAAGCTCGACAAGGGAGACTTTCGCGGCCGCGATGCGCTCTTGGCCATTCAAAAAGCAGGAGTCTCGCGCAAGCTCGTGGGCTTTGAGATGACCGAGCGCGCCATCGCACGGCACGGCTACGAGGTGATCGACGCAGGCGACAACGTCGTCGGTACGGTCACGTCGGGCTCGCCCTCGCCGACGCTCTCAAAGAACATCGGGCTCGCGTATGTCCCGGTCGCGTCGAGCGCGGTGGGCAGCGCGCTGCGCTTGCGTGATCCCCAGCGCGGCCGCGTCTCGGCCGCTGTCGTGGTCAAAACGCCGTTCTACAAGCGAAGTAAGTAATCGCGGACGGGGCGATGCGCGATCGGTTGTGCTAGCAATGCGCGCAATCGCTATGACCAATCGCCAGCGCATTCACTTTGTCTCGTTGGGGTGCCCCAAAAATCGCGTCGACACTGAGGTCATGCTCGGAGTCGCCGACCAAGATGGCTACGAGATCGTCCCCACCGCCGAGGGCGCAGACGTCATCGTGGTGAACACTTGCGGGTTCATTGGGCCTGCAAAAGAAGAGTCCATTGACGCCATTCTTGAGATGGCAGAGCGCAAGACCAACGGGCAGCTCTCAAAGCTCGTGGTGACTGGCTGCTTGTCACAGCGCTATGCGACCGAGCTGGCCGAAGAGATGCCCGAGGTCGATCACTTCTTGGGCTCGAGCGATATGCTCAAACTGCACGACGTTCTTACCCAGCCCAAGACCGAGCGGATGCTCGTGGGCAACCCCGCGAGTTACACGTTTCGCGCGACCGATCCTCGCAAGTTGGCAGGCCCCGCGCACTCGGCCTACGTCAAGATCGCCGAGGGGTGCAACCGCACGTGCTCGTTTTGCTCGATCCCGTCGATCCGCGGAAAACAGCGCTCGCGCCCACTCGAAGACGTCGTCGCCGAGGCGCGCATGCTCGCCGAGCGAGGCACCATCGAGATCAATTTGGTCTCGCAGGACACCATCGCGTACGGCCGTGACATCGACGGAAAGCCTACCCTCGCGGCTCTCGTCCGCGCCCTCGGAGAGATTGATTCTTTGCAGTGGATTCGCCTGCATTATCTCTATCCAGAGTCACTCACCGACGAGCTCGTCGAGGTCATCGCGACGCACCCCAAGGTCGTGCGCTACGTGGATATGCCACTGCAGCACGCGAGCGACGCGATGCTGCGACGGATGAAGCGTGGCCACGGCGGCGAGCGCCTCCGTCGCGTGGTCGAGACCGTGCGCGCGAAGGTCCCTGGTGTGGTGTTTCGCACGGCGTTTATCGTGGGGCACCCGGGCGAGACCGACGCAGACTTCGAAGAGCTCTGCGAGTTTGTGAAATGGGCCGAGTTCGACCACGTCGGGGTCTTTCGCTACAGCGACGAAGAGAACGTCGCGAGCTTCGAGCAAGACCTCAAGGTCCCCGCCAAAATCAGCGCGCAGAGACATCGCAAGCTCATGGCCGTTCAGCGGCCCATCGCGCGCAAAAAGAACAAAGCCCGCATCGGTCACACCCTGCGCGTGCTCGTCGAGGGCCCCTCTGAAGAGCACGAGTTTGTCATGCAAGGACGCCACGCGGGCCAAGCCCCCGAGGTCGACGGCGTGGTCTATCTCTCGGGCGCCGAGGTGACCATGGGCACCATGATCGACGTGGTGATCACCCAGAGCGCAGAGTTTGACCTCGTGGGCGAAGTCGAAGGCGGCGACGGCATGATCGCCGCAGAAGAAGCCCGCGAAAAGGCTCGCGCTGCCGCTGCCAAGCTGGCCAAAAAGCGCGTGTCACTTCGGATCGCGCAATAGCGCGCTCACGAGGTCGCTACTCGACCAAGAGCTCGCGCCCAGGGGCCCGCGCGATGATCCCCGATGCGTCACGAAGCTCGGGTCCCACGAGCGCAAAGCGACCCTCGCGAGGCATGCGCAGCGGCACCGAGACTGACACCGCTTGGCTGTCTTCGTTGAGCTGAAGTACCAGCAAATTGTCTCGCAGAGTGTAGCTCCGAAGCGCACGTTGCGAGACGAGCGTTCGCATGGCGCGCTCGTCCAGTTGTGCAAAGGGCGGCAGGGTCAACAGCACCGCGGCGTCGGTCACCGTGCGTCCGACGGCCGCGCGAACTGCGATCGCGACGGTCCCGCCACGTGCCACACGCTCAGGCACGCTGATCTCAAGCTGCGCAGCGCGGGTCTCACTCCCCGGAGCCGCCAGAACGCGCGTGGCTTGCGTCGCCCAGCGGTCTACCTCGAGAGTGATCTCTGCTTGTTGATTTCCAGTGTATTCTACGGTGACTTGGGTGGCGTTTGCCGGGAGCTCGAGCGCTTGCAGCGAGAGCAAGCTCGTCCAGGGATCGTCGCGAGACACGGTGACTCGCTGGATCTCTCGGCCCTCCACACGCACGATCAACTGCGTGTCTTGGGTCTCTCGCACAAGGGGCTGTGAGCCCAGCGCTTGCAGCACGAGCGCGCTCGATTCGGGACGAACCCAACGCTCCCATCCTGCGCGATTGGTACGCAAAAATGCAGCGCATTCGCGAGCTTCTGCGGTAGCCCTCGTGGGGTCCGAGGCCTGAAGCGCCAACAGCGCGACCGCCGTTGCGAGCGCGCTCGAGTCGCGCGGCGACTGCCCAGGCTCAACCACGCGCGCGCGGCGCCAGGTGAGCAACGCCATCGCGCGCTGCGAGACAAACTGGTGGATCGCTGCGCTGTGGTTTGTTGCGCCGGCGTCTGCGCTCGTGTTGGCCGCGGGGCTCCCCAGGAGGGCGAAGAGCGCCTGCGAAAATGCAGCACCTTGCGTCGTGTAAAAGGGCGAGAGCGTCCAGAGTCTCAGCGCCTCGGCGTAGCTCTCAGCGTCGCTACCGACGCCTTGCTGCAGCCGCGCGTGAGCCGAACGCAGGGCGTTCAGAGTGCTCTCTCCTTCGCCCATGAGACTGGCCCCGGACTGCCGTTGGTATCTTCTCCAGCTCTCGCGTGCGGGGATCTTGAGCGCCAGCAAGACACGCGTCACGCGCCACTGTTCGACAGGGTTTGCGCTGAGATTTGCTCGCTCGAGGCTCGCGATCACTTGAGCGATCAGGCCGCCCGGGACCGAGTAGCCTTGTTGGGCCGCGGCGGCGAGACTCTCTGCGAGCCAGAGGTTGTGATGCGCGCGCCATTCGACCGCGTTCGCGATCGTCAGCGGGTGACTCAACGGCAAGAGCTCAAACATCTCTTCGGCCACCGTGCGCTCTCCATGCGCGTGGACCGCCGCGACGCCCGGTCCGTTGGCGACCGTGAGCCCACAGCGCAGCCGCCCGATGCGCACGGCCCTCGTGCGAACCCAGGGATCCAACGCGTCGAGCGCCGTGTTGAGCCCCGTCGCGTCGGGAAGAGACACACGCAGCCGCGCGACCCTCGCGCTCGCCTGGCACGCGCCCTCGGGGCCCTGACACCCAGGGACCTCAGGAGAGATCGTGTGCGAAAACACTGTCCCCGCGGTGCTTGTTCCCGCGATGCGCTCGGTGGACACCACGCCACGGGGGCGCACATAGCTCTCGCCCTCGTAGCGATCGGTGAGCGCAGGGCTGATGGCTTCGACGATGTACCGCGCGATCCCAGCCTGGGTCGCCTGCACGCGAAACCTCGCGCTCGCGGTGCCCCGCGCGGGCACCTGCACACTCACGGGACCGAGCGCATCGACCTGCCACCCGGGCGCGCGCAGCGCGAGCGTCACTTGCGTCGCGACCTCTTCGGCGTTGCGCACCACCACGTTCACTGTGCTCTGATCGCCCTGCGTAAATTGCTGCGGAATGTCCGCACGCACGTGCAGCGCTTGCCGCGCGATGATCGTCGTGCGCGCCAGCGCGACGCCCCCGTTGCGGTCGCTGGCGAGCACATTGAGCTGATGTTCTCCTAGCGAATCGGGCACCCGCAGTGAGATCTCTCCGCGGCCACCGCGCGCTCTCTCGCGTGGGAGCCACATGCTGGTCTCGTCGGTCTGCGTGCGCACGATCAAGACCGGCTCTTGCGAGTCGTCGTCGTCGTCCACCATGGGCCGGCCTTGGCCGTTGGACGCCTCGCTGGGCGCTCGACTGCGTCGTCCCGGGCCACCGCCCGCGCGGAGTCCCGCGCCGTCTGCGCTGCCTGAGCCATGACCCATCGTGCCTAGGTTTCCTAGGCCGATGGTGCCTTCGCCCGAACCGCCACCTCCATAGCCCGAGCCCGAGCCCGAGCCCATGCCGCCGAACGCGAAGGTGTCGCCAATGCTGTCTGCGCTCGATTCGGGAGAGTCAACAGGATCTGACTCAGGGTCTGCCTCGAATTGCGCAGGCCATTCAAAAGTAGCGTCGCTGCTGTTGCTGCCCCCTCCGTGCATCCCAAACGATGGAAGCCAGCCAATGTCGTGCCTCTGATCGCCCCAGGTGCGGCTCACGACGGGCCACGTGAGGGTCTGCGCGCCGGTGCTCGCGAGGACCTTGAGTTGTGGGTCGTAGAAGCGATCAAACGGAGGATGCTCATACGGATCGAGCAGCGAAATCACAGCGCGATCGACCACGCTCACGCCCAGCACTGCGTCCGCGGGCTGCCCATCCCGCAGGACCTCGACGCGCACCGGGACGATCTCTCCGGGCCGCAACGGAGTGCTGCCCACGCCGTGCAAGCGCATGGTCAGGTGTGACACCGCGCCCACCGCGAGCGATTGTCCGTCGGTGAGCAGGCCGGTCTCTGCGCGATTTCCGCTGCTGGATCGCGGGATCCCGAGCGAATAGAGAGACACCAACATCGAGCCCCACGACGGAGGGCGAAAGGTTGTGTGCGCACGCGAGACTCCGTTCTCGCTCACGATCGGGATGCTCAAGCTGTCAATCATCGCGCCCGAGCTGTCTGTGATGTCCCCGTGCACCACGCGCTCGGCAGGCAATACATCTCCGGGAAATTCCACGTCAATGGTGACTGGAGAGAGCTCTCGCACCTGCGTCTCGACCACGCGCGACTGCATCGGCCGCTGGGTCGTACGCACGACGCTTACGCTCGCCACGGCGCCCGACGCGTCGGTCACAAACGCTTCAAGCGTGCACGACGCGTTCGGCATCGCGAACCGCGCGTGTGCCACTCCGGTGTCATCGGTGGTCAGCGACAGGTTTTGGCCACAGCCCGTGATGCGCACGGGCTTGTTACGCTGGATCATCCGGTTGAGATCTGTCAGGCGCAATGCAGCGTCGACGCGCTCGCCGACGGCGTAGCCATTGCGGTCAAGCTCAAGGGTCGCTTGGTACGGGTTGTCCACCACGCGGAGGTCGCGCACGACACGGTCCATACGCCCGTGGGTGTCTGTGATCTTGAACTCGAAGCGCGCCACGCCGCTGCCACGCAGCGGGGCAAGATCGCTCTCGGAGAGAGTCACGCTGTGAGGCCCTGGGCCGGTCACCTCACGGCGCACGACGCTGCGCTGAGATGCTGGGGGACCGAGGAGAATCTCTAGGGTTCCGCCAGTGAAAATCGCGCCATCCATGTACGAGAGCGAGACCGTAAGCGGCACGGTCCGCATCGCCGGTGTCAAGAACTCGCCGAGCGTGTGTCGAAGCTCAATGACAGGCGTCTCGAACTGTCTCACCTGCAAGAGCGCCTCTGCGCGCGCTGTAGCGTCTGTGTTTGGCCTGCGCCCACGCGGCCGATACGAGGTCTCTTCATACTCGGCCATCTCGGCGATGAGCTTGTAGCTCCCCTCGGCCAGGTGCGCGGGCAGCGGAAGATCCAGCGCTGCGACCCCGTCTGCGTCCGTCGTAAACCTCCCCCCGCCCACAGGCTCACCCTGCGCGTTCTCGAGAAACACTCGCACCTGGGCGTTGGCGACCGCGGTGTACTCTCCACGCAATCGCCACGCGAGCGCGCGCACCCGCACTGTCTGCCCAGGGCGATACACGCCACGGTCGGTGTGGACATACACGATGGGTTTGCTGAACTCGCTGCTCCGTGTGCCCGACGAGTACGAGTGTTGCCCCGCGTACCACAGGTCTCCAGCGCCCTTGCACGCCACACGCAGCGTGTGAAAACTCGACCCACGTCCGCGCGGCAACGGTGTCTGTTTAAACGCAAACGCCCCGTGCTCGTTAGTGGTCCCGATGTTGCGATTGTCTAGATAAATCGCAGACGAACTGCATGGCGCCATCGCGGGCGTAAACGCCACCACGTGCACAAACGAGCCCTCTTCGCTCCAGCTCTGGTAGGGCGCGTTGACTACCAAGCGCGCGCGCTGGGGTTGCCACGTGTGGGCCCTCGGCACGAGCAGGCTGTTGTCCCCCGCGGTCCCGATTCGGACCTCGATAGAGCCCGGCGTCGGCGTGGGCCTGGGGCCCGTCACAGCGCCCGCGCCACCGTCGGTGTTGTTCGCGGAGTCACCACGTGCGCAGCTGCGAATACTGCAGTTTTGCAGGGGAGAGAGCGCTCCCAAGGCCGCGAGAATCGCGAGAGGACGAAGATACATAAACGAGACTCCAGTTCGATGGTGGGCGAGAAGCGGTGGGCGAGTGACACCGCAGAGTAGCCAATCGTTCCGGCAATGTGGGCGAGCGTGAGAGATCCAGCCACTGGGACACCACAGGTTCGCGGTGTGCGATACCTTGCCGCGGCTGTGAGTGTATGGAGACTCTGATTCTGGGCCTGCGCGACGCCCTCGACATCGCGCGCAAAGATCTTCGCATTGAGCTGCGCGCGAGAGAGATCGTCCCGACCATGACGCTCTTTGCCGCGCTCGTAGCGATCTTGGCCTCGATGGCGCTCTACGTGGACGACGACACCGGCCGCCGCGTCGCGCCCGGCGTCCTCTGGATCGTCCTCGCGTTCTCCGGAACGCTCGGTCTCTCTCGCGCCTGGTCCCGCGAGCGCGAGCAGAGCGCCCTGCGCGGAGTGCTCTTGTCACCCATCGCCGCATGGTCCGTTTTCTTAGGAAAATCCCTGGGATCTCTGCTCTTTGTCAGCGTCACCCTCGCCGTCGTCACGCCCCTGGTCGCGCTCTTGTTGCACGCGCCTTTGTGGACATACCTAGCTCCGTCGCTGCTCCTGCTCTCGCTCGGTGCGCTTGGATTTGTCCTCGCGGGGACGCTCTTCGGGGCCATGACCGCGCGCACTCGAGCGCGAGATCTCTTGCTCGCGGTGGTGCTCTATCCGCTCACTTCACCTGCGCTCTTGGCGGGGGCGGTCGCGACCCGCGAGGTCTTCGAAGGCCGCTTCGGAGACTACGCCCAGTGGGTGCGCTTGCTCGTCGCCTACGATGTCATCGTGCTGGCCGCGGGGCTCGGTCTGATGGAGTGGCTCCTCGCGGATTGACTGGGATTTACGCTTCGGGCTCGATCACGTAGCGCAGCGTTCCGCGGCCGCTCTGCGCGTCGAGCGCCAGCGCCAAGATCGCGCTCTTGCGAAAGCCTCTCCACGCCCCAGGGCCCAGCATCAAGCTCGCCAACGCAGACAGCGTGGGCTCGTGCCCAAACACCATCACCGAGGGCACAAGCCCAGACGAGGACGCGCTCACGCGGCACAGCGCTTGGTGCACGAGCGCGGGGTTTCCGTCGACTGAGAGCGCCGCGAGCGCCTGCACTTCGTCCGTGTGCCCCAGCACCTGCGCGACGAGCTCTGCGGTCTGCACCGCGCGCACCAACGGCGAGGTCCACAGTCGCTCTGGCCGAGGGTGCCGCAGGGCCAATTGCTCTGCGACCGCGCGAGTCTGTGTGCGTCCCTCCTGTGTGAGCCAGCGCCCGCGGTCCCCCATCCCGGGCGCATCGTCGACCGCGTCCCCGTGGCGCATCAAGAGAACCCATCGTTGTTCGCTCATGGCCTAGAGTCTCGCACAGAGCCACCGTGAGCCTCACGCGCTCGGCTCAATCTCTGCTAAACCTTCGGACCAAGACTCCGATGCCACCCACCCCAGGTCCCGGCGAATGGACCTTTATTATCGCCATGTTTATCTTTGTCTTCTTCGGCGAGAAGATCCCTCGCATCGCAGACGCGATCGGCAACGCGGGGCGCGACAAAGCAAAAGACAAAGACGCCTCGACCTGAGCAACCACGCTCGCTGCACACGCCGCAATCGAGAAGCCTAGACACTGCGTGCTTGACGCGCGTTGGCACCATCTGTTGCGATGTCCCCAGTCACGCAATGGCATTCGAAGTCACTGAAGTCGCAACGGTGTTGCAAGGGCTCAAGTGGGAGCCCCGCGCCCTCGATGAGCGCACTTGGCGCTGCACGCTCACCACCTCGGTCGGGACCGTCAAGCTCGTGGTCCGCCACGCGGGCGCCTGGCTCTACGTGTCAGTGATCCCTTTTTTTGAAGCAGGCTCGGTCAAAAAGTGGGGACGCAACAAATACCCCGTGGGCTTTTTGGGCAGGCTCCTTGCGGTCAATCGCAATTTGACCATGGCCAAGTTTGCCCTCGATGACGACGGCGACATCGTGCTGCAGAGCGAGCTCCCGACCGAGTCCCTGACCCCCGCGCTCTTGGCCAACGTCGCCCAATTGCTCCTGCGTACGACCGAGCAGTACCGCGCTCCTGTGCGAGACGCGCTGCTAGATGCGGGCCGCGCTGCGAGCGAATAAGCACAAAATCAGCCTCGGATTGCGCAATGTTTTACGCCCAGACCGCGCGGACTCTTGCTGCAGACACCGGGGTTGTGCATACTCCGCCCCCTTTTCGCCCCTCTGGGTTCTGTCTTCTCGTCACACGACGCAAAGACACCATCCCACCGGATGCGAGAATATCGCGACCCTGGCGCGGTAGATCTTGCGACGCTGCCCAGCGCAACCGACGCCAAGCTCAACGCGCCACCTACGTAGCAACCTTTCTCTGATCTTTTATCCAAGTGAGTGTGATTCTGCGATGACCATGACGACGAGCACCGCGCCCATCGAGGCCCTCCCGTCGACGACCGCGCCTGGTGAGGCCGTTGTCTGCAAGCCCCTAGAAGTCTCCGTCGGAGACAAGACCCTTGAACGCGCCATCAAGAACCTCAAGCGCAAGATGGCCGCTGAAGGTGTCCTTCGCGAGCTCAAGCGCCGCCGTCACTACATGAAGCCCTCGATCAAGCGCCGCAAGAAGGCCAGCGAGGCTGCTCGCCGCCGCCGCAAGCGCGTCCGCACCGACGGCGTGTGAGATCGCACCAACGGGGGGATTGGCTGACGTTGGGTGGGCCGTAGGGGCCCGCAGACAGCCCACTGAGCGCTAGACGCTCAACACAACACGGCAGCTCACTTCGTGAGACTTCGTAAGTTGTTTGCTTACATTGTGCGTTTTGGACGCAACGGTGTGTGCGTTGCACCAGACAACGCGGCCCACACTCGGCAACGCGCGGTGGGTCTCGTGGGCAAGCTGCTTTGCGCAAACGAGGGCCTGCTGGGTCGTTGCCTCTGCGCTGAGAGGCTGCGTCCATTGAGGCAAGAACACTCGCTCCCACCGTCTGATCCCCGCGCACAGGGTGGTGCGCAGACCGATCGCATTGTGCGCCCCGAGGGGCCTGGGCTGGCTCTGCGCGCCGGAAGCGAGCCGCCCCTGCGCTTGGGCTTTCGCGAGGTCGCCGTGGGGCGCGACGCCCTCTGCGATCTTGTGCTGAGCGATCGCTCGGTGAGCTCGCACCACGCGACCATTCGCCGTGACGCCGAGGGCTGGGAGCTCATCGATGAGGGCAGCACCAACGGCACCACGGTGGACAACGTGAGGGTGACTCGCGCGCGCTTGCGTGAGGGGCAGCTGATTGTATTTGGTCGCGTGCCCACGCGGTGTCTGAGCACAAATCAAGCGCCAACGCTGATGCCCATGGCTCTGACCGACGACGAGCTCGCGGGGGAGAGCGAGTGGATGGCAGACCTGCGCCGTGAGCTCTCGCTCGCAGCCAACACACCCTACGCGGTGCTCATTCGAGGCGAGTCGGGCAGCGGAAAAGAGCTCGCCGCCCGGGCCATCCATCGCTACCGCGCGCGCGCAGACGCCCCGCTCATCGCCCTTAACGCCGGCGCGATCCCCGAGACGCTCATCGAGAGTGAGCTCTTTGGTCACGAAAAAGGCGCGTTTACCGGGGCCAACATGCGCCGCCGTGGCGCGTTTGAGCAAGCACACCAAGGCACGCTCTTTCTGGACGAAATCGCAGACCTCCCGCTGGCACAGCAGACTCGATTGCTGCGCGTGCTCGAGACCGGTGAGCTGCGCCGCGTGGGCAGCGAAGAGACGCTCAGGGTCTCGGTCAAGCTCGTGTGTGCGACCCACATGGACCTCGAAGAGGCCACCGAGAGTGGGCGATTTCGCAGGGATCTTCTCTCTCGCTTGCAGCAACACGTCGTCACCGTCCCGCCGCTGCGTGATCGCATCGAAGACCTCCCGCTGCTCACCTACACGCTGTGTCAACGCGTCTCACGAGAGCTCCACCGCGCGTTTGTTCTCGAAGAGCGCGCGCTCGCGGTGCTCATGCGGCACGACTGGCCCGGCAACGTCCGCGAGCTCTTGGCTGTCCTTCGCGCCGCCGCCGCCCGCGCCCCCGAAGGGCGCATTGGGCCCGAGCATCTCGGTGATTTTCAGTCCCGTGGCCGCGCCCTACGACGCTCAAGCGCGCCGCCCCCACCGCCGCAGAGACCCACCCGACAGGTCTCCGAGCCCTCCCTCCGCGCGACACACCACAGGATCCCCAGCGGTCCCGCGCTGCTCGCGTTGCTCCACGCGGTGGGCGGCAGCATCGCGGCCCTCTCGCGCACCACGGGCATGTCCCGCGCCGCCCTGCGCGCACGCATCCAGAAAGCCACGGCCGAACTCCAGGCGACCTGAGCACCCAGCCCTGTACACTCCGCCCCATGAGCACGCCCACTGTCAGCCCCGCACTCGCCCGCGCACAACGCTCGCTCGATGGGCTCTCGCTCGGTGACGCCCTCGGCGAACGCTTCTTTATCCCTGACAATCTCCAGGGATTGCTCACACGCAGCCTGCCCTCTCTCCCGTGGACCGTGACCGATGACACCGAGATGGCCATCGCCGTGTTCGACGTGCTCAAGGCCCTCGGGTGCATCGATCAAGACATGCTCGCGCGCACGTTCGCCTCCCGCTTTGCACGCGATCCCATGCGAGGCTACGGCGCCGGCGCCGGACACTTGTTGCGCGAAATGCTCATGGGAGGCTCCTGGCGCGCGCTCTCACGCGGGCTCTTCGAGGGCCAGGGCAGCTTCGGAAACGGTGGCGCCATGCGCGCCGCGCCCCTGGGAGCTTTCTTCGCGGACGCCTCCGACGACGAGCTCATCACGCAGGCCACGCTGAGCGCCGAGGTCACCCACGCGAACCCCGAAGGCCAAGCGGGCGCAGTCGCGGTCGCCCTCGCCGCCGCTTACGCTTGGCGCACGAAAGATCAGCCGCTCGTCGAGCGCGCAAAACTCCTGCAATTTGTCTGTGATTCTATGCCCGATACGCAGACCCGCGCAGGGATCGCCCAGGCCCTCGCCCTTGGCCTCGACGCCTCGGTCGCGCTCGCCGCGAGCGTGCTCGGGACAGGCCAACGCGTGAGCGCCATGGACACGGTGCCCTTCGCGCTGTGGTGTGCAGCCCGCGCGCTCGGTGACTACGAAGAAGCCTTCTGGATCACCGTGTCAGGCCTCGGAGACCGCGACACCACCTGCGCCATCGTCGGCGGGATCGTCGCGTTGCGCTCAGCCCCTCCGGCGCGCTGGCTTGAACAGCGCGAGCCCCTCCGCCACGACGCCCTCTGAGCGGCTACATGGTCACGTCGGTGAGCGCCCGCGGGGTGAGCTTGTTGTTGCCGCTAAACGCGTAGCCGTGTCCAACGATGGACATAAACGTCTGCCCCAGGGTCCCTGCGATCGTGGGCGGCGCCATCGTGTCGCTCGCGACAAAGCTCGAGATGAGCAAGCTGTTCGGGTCCATCGCGCTGGTGCCCACCAAGAAGTCCGTCGCGATGGTCATCCCGCCGACCATCGCCGGGTTGGCGCCAGTCACCGTGACCATGTTGACCCGCAAGAGCATCGACTGCATCTGCGCCGCGCGCGTGCCCCCTGTGCGGATCTCTGCGGGGGTCACCACGATGGGCGTCGGCACGGTGCCCATGCCCGTGGACATCACCATGCCCATGCGAATGTCGATCTGCTCAAGGCCCGAGAACACGGTGAATACACCCTGCGCGGTTACAGTCTGTCCTACGGTCACTGTGGGGCGTGTGTTGCCGGTGAAGACATAGATTCCGCCCCACTCGGTCGCCGCGGGGTCTTGGATAAAGAAGCCAAAGTTCGTCCCCGAGGTCTTCACTCCGGTGACCACCGCGCCCATGACGCGCACGGCGCCATTGGTCATCGGCCGCATGGGCGACATCGGGTTGCGGATCTGCGGAATGGTCACCACCATCGCCGGGCACATCGCCCCACCAGGGTTCGGCACCATCGGGCACGCGTCACAGGCGTCTCCGACCCTGTCCATGTCCGCGTCGGCCTGCGTGGGGTTAGGCACATCGGGGCAGTTGTCTGTCGCGTTGGGCACCCCATCGCCGTCGCGGTCGTTGGGGTCCGGCGCTGTGCACATGGTGGTGTTGGCGTTAAGGGGACAGGGGTCGCAAGCGTCGCCGACCATGTCCATGTCCGTGTCGCCCTGGCGCATGTTGTCGATGGGCCGCACGGGGTTAAACACTGTCGGGCAGTTGTCCATCGCGTTGGGCACGCCGTCGCCGTCCGTGTCCGTCATGCTGCTCATGCCAGCGTACACGGTGGACCCGTTGACGCTCGCGGCGGGCGCGGTGGTGCGTGTGCGGGCCGGGAGGCACGAGGGCTCGTTCATCGGTTCGCCGCAGAAAAACAGCGGGTATTGCGTCATGTTGGCCGTGCGCAATCCCGCGAGCGTGCGCCCACCGGGCTGCGCAGAGACGCACACGCGCTTCTCGTTCGAGCACACATCGAGCGTCTCGCACATCATGCCCGAGGGCAGGGCCGCGACGATGGCGCTCTCGCCGTAGAGCGGCGCGCCGCCCTTGAGCACAAGCGCGACCGAGGCAGGCGTCGCGTTGAGCACGGCGCGGTGATCGCGGTGCATCCGTGCGTCGAAGATGGTGATGTCCGCGAGGCGCCCGGGGGCGAGGGTCCCGAGGTTGCGCTCGTGACCCAGCGCGGTCGCGGCGTTGCGCGTGGCCATCAGCCAGAGCTGCTCGTCGGTGAAGAATCTCCCGAGAAAGTTCTGGTTAAACCCATCGGCGCACTGCAGCTCGCGCAGCATGTTCATCGAGCCCGTGGGGATCCAGTCGGTGCCGATCGCGATGTTCACCCCGAGCCGCGCGTACTCGGTCACGCGCGCCGTGTCGCCATAGAGCGTGATGTTGGACCGCGGGGACCAAATAAGATCGGTGCCGTCGCGCGCGAGCTCGGCGATGTCCACCGCCAAGAGCGCCACGCCATGGATAAACGCGGCCTGTGGGCCCACGATGTCGTTGGTCCCCATGCGCGCACAGAGAAACTCATTGCGGGCTGACTGCTCAATGCCCTCGGCGATGTGCGGCGTGTACGCGCTGTGACCCGACGTGAGCGCCGTCGCGAGTGGAGGCCGCGCGCCGGTACAGCCCATGCGCAGCTCGGTCCCGCTGGTGTCTGCGTACGGAAACGTCTCGTAGTCCACCGTGGGCCCCGGCGCGCCGTCGAGCTGCGTCGTGCTCGTGGGGGAGCTCGCGTCGAGATTGCGTAGATACCCCGGTGTGCCACCCGAGCCATTCACACTCGTGGCGCCGCCAAGAATGTGCCGCAGCTCAATCCACGAGAGCTGATCCGCGGTGGCGCTCCCGCCGGCGTTGCGCACACGCGTGTGACCATCATTGCCAGTGCGCCAGTCGTGCCGATGCTCGTAGCGCTCTTCGGTGCGCGTGTAGGGGTTCTGGTTGTTAAAGGTCAGGTGCTCATGCGCATCGATGAGCGCTGGCGAGACCACGCCGTCGGGGCACACGACCTGTGTCGCGCCCGCGGCCATCGCCGAGCAATCACACGCGGCACAGGTGATCCTGCCCATCGCGTCCACTGCGACTTGGCCCCCGCGAAAGACCTCGCCGGGCGTGAGAATATCCCCGGTGATGAGCATCCCAGGGCCGCCCGCGGTCACGCTGCAGGTGCCGGTTGGGAGCGAAGGGAGCGCGTCGCCCGCGCAGGTGGTGATCCGGGTCATCGTGGGCGGGGGCGTGCCCCCGTCCGTGGGCGTAGCGTCGGGTGCGCCTCCATCGACCACGTCGCCCATGGGCTCGATCGTGTCCGGCGGCGAGATGCGGTCGCCGGTCTGCGCGTCCACCCCTCCCTCTTGCACATCCATCGGAATGCCCGGAGGCGGTGAGCAGCCCATCACAGAGGCCGAACCCAGCAATCCCAGCAGCGAAAACGAAGACAAACGAAAGCGCATGGGCGGCACTTTACACTGCAATCGCGCGCTTGACTCGCGGGGATCGCTGACGCGCTACGCCAACGCTCTCTCTTGGCACAGCAAGCCCCTGGCGCACGGCCATGGCGGAACCCACCCCACCGCCATGGCGGCCGCCAGCAAGAAGGCAAAAAAACGCGATGAATTCCTGCGAATGGCGCCGCAGAAGCACGTGGCACGCGCGGCGCATTGGGCTGCTCTCACGAGCCCACATCATGATCGACCTAGACACCGCTGACACACCCTTGCCTCTCGACACCCCACACGAGCGCCTGCGACGCCTCGGGCCTGACGCGCTCTCCGACGCAGAACTCCTCGGGATTCTCCTCGAACACGGCCGCACGCCTGCGGCCTCGGTGCGCTTCTCAAACCGCGTACTCGAAGGCTACGGAGGGCTGCGCTCGCTGCACCGCGCGGGCTTTGGCGAGCTCGCCATGGACCTCGGTGCGCGCAGAGCCTTGCGCTTGATCGCCGCAGGAGCCCTGAGCGCGCGCGCCCTCTGTGAGCCCCTCGCACATCGCACAGTCTTGCGCTCGAGCCGCGATGTACACGCGGCCTACTTTGCCAAGCTCGCGTCGCAGCCCGATGAGCAGGTCCTCGCGGTCTTGCTCGATGTCAAACAGCGCCCCGTGGCCGAACGCACGCTCGCCCGCGGAGGCCCCACCGGCTGCGCTGTGAGCATCCGCGCTGTGTTTGCGCTCGCCGTTCGCGAGGGCGCCGCCGGGGTTGTCCTTGTGCATAACCACCCCAGCGGAGATCCCACACCCAGCGACGACGACCTCTCGCTCACCCGCCACGTGCGCCAAGCCGGAAGCCTCTTAGACCTCCCCTTAGTCGACCACGTGATCCTTGGGCGCGATGGCGTGTTTAGCTTTCTCGACGCCGGGCTCCTCGAAGAGCCCCTCACGATCGCAGGTGCACAATGAGCCCGCGTGCGCGCTGTGCGCTCTATGCTCTCTATGCGTCTGTGTTCGCGCTGCTCTTGCTCTTGGCGTCCTCTGCGTCTGCCCAGGCCCGGTGCCCCGCGGGCGCGGTGATCGACCAACGTGACAGCCTCCACGCCACGCTCGAGCTCCGCGATGGGCGCCACGCCGTGATCGCCCTGCGCGCGGTGCCCTGGTCGTCCCACGCGCTGCCCCCCGAGGGCGCCACGCTCACCCTGCACAACCAGCGCTGCGGCTGGGTCTTCGATCGCGCGCTGCACGCGCGAGTTCAAGCGCGGTTACGCTGGCTCACGGGCCCCACGCGTCCGCCCGAGTACCAACCCGAGCGCCCCTAAGCCACCCTGCCCAGAGGCTCGCGTGGTACAAAGTGTCCCCTGACGGCGCCACATCGGCTTGACAGAACCCGGCGAGGGGTGCTCTCTTCCGCGCCCCCGTTCTTACGTCGAGCTTGGGCCATCCAAGCGTGCGGTGCTCTTGAAGCGGCAGAGTGACAACCACCCTGCCACAACGGTCACCGACTCTGCAGTCCGCGCAGACCGGTTCGGGATTATCCCAAGTGCTGTCTGTTCGGCCCGCGACGCCCTCAGGTCCGCCGATTTATCTCAGGAGAATTTCATCGTGAAGCGCACATACCAGCCGAGCCGAGTCCACCGTCTTCGGACCCACGGGTTTCGTGCCCGCATGGCCACTGCCAATGGTCAGAAGGTGCTCGCCAATCGCCGCCGTAAGGGCCGCAAGCGTCTGACCGTGTCGACCTACAAGAAGTGAGCAACGAGCGCTCTCCGCAGGGATTGCCTCGGACGGAGCGTGTCTTACTGCGCAGCGATTTTTTGCGCGCGCAATCCAAGGGGCGGCGACAACACGGTGACAACCTCGTCTTGCTGATTCATCAGCGCACAGACGACGGCCCCGCACGCCTCGGCTGCACCACCTCACGCAAGGTCGGAAACAGCGTCGTCCGACACAAAATCCGCCGCTGGGTCCGCGAGATCTTTCGCCGCAACAAGTCCGAGTTTATGCCCGGCTGCGACAGCTTGGTGATCGTTCGCGATGGCCACGCCCCCGAGAGCTTGCTCGCGGTCGAGACCGAGCTGCTCGCCCTCGCGCGCAAAGCCAAGGCCCGCGCAAGCCAAGGGCAGCACAGCGCGCACACCCGCGCCCCGCGCGAGCCCCGCCCGCACGGCACCAAGCCCGCACACCCTGTGCGACAGCCCGGTGACAAACGCGTCGAGCGCGCGCCACTGGATGGTCACCGCTCGGACACAGCCATGGACACGCACGCGGACTCGTCGCAAGGGACTGGCGCTCAGGGCTCTTCGGACCCAAAACACCGCGGTTGAGTGCGTGAGGTCTCTGCCCCACGCGCTTGGATGTCAGCGCACACGTCCCCGGCGATGTGCGTCACAGTTTGTTCTTAGCCCGCGATTGTTGTACCGCACGCGCTACAGCTCTCGTTGACCCACGCGATGGTAGTGCGTGGGGCCGCTGTCTGATTCGTTCCCAGCTTGCCTTGTGCGCTCACTCGTTGCTCCCCTAAGCCCTCGCGTTGCCCTCTCATGATCCGTGCGCTTTTGCTGATGTTATTGCGCTTTTACCGTGCGGCGATCTCGCCGTGGATGGGCAACGTCTGTCGTTTTGAGCCCTCGTGCTCGCGCTACTCGATGGCCTGCATCGAGCACCTCGGCGCGGCGCGCGGGACCTGGCTCACGGTAAAGCGCCTCTGCAAGTGCCACCCGTTTCATCCAGGCGGCTATGATCCGCCGCCGATTTCTGGGCAGCCTCCGGTGCTTGAGGCACCCGCGCCCGATTCTCGCGCCGACCATGGCTCTGTGTCGGCAGGAAGCTCGTAGCCCTCCATGGATTCTTCTCGCCTACGCACCCTCTTGGTCACCGGCGCCGTTGTCTTGCTCGTGTACTTCTTCTTCATGAAGCCCGGGACGCAGCGCACCGCGCGCACGCTCCCCGAGCGCCCTGTGCCCACTGCCGCCCAGCGCGGACCCGAGCAGACCGAGACCGTGCGCTCGGGCGCCCTCGTGGCCGAGATCAGCACCTACTCGGGCGCGATCCGGCAGTACCACATTGATGCCCCGCGGTTTGCGACGAGCCACCAGCTCATCCGCGGGCATTCTTGGTGGCGCCGCGACGAGCACCCTGGGATCTCGACGACCGACCGCGAGCCGTTTTTTCCGCTGCGCAGCAACGTCGAGTTTCGCCGCGCGGGGATCAACGTGCTGCCCGCGTACCTCACGTTTGACCAAGTCCGTCGCGAGGGCGACGCGGTGACCCTCATCGCGCACTTGCGCGAGCAGCAGGTCGAGGTCCACCGCACGATCAAGCCCCACACCGAGTTTGCCTTCACCGTGTCCACGCGCGTGATCAACCAGGGCGCCCCCGGTGAGCTCCGCGCTTCGCAAGGGATCTACCACTGGATTCCCCGCAACCAAGAAGACGGAAAGCTCTTCGCCCAGTCCTGGCGCCGCGCCGAGGGCCTCTGTCACCGCAACGGCCGCCTCCAGCGCATGCCCCGCGAAGACATGAGCAAGAACGGCATCGAGAACGACGGCGTCGCGCGCAACGCAGACTTCGTCGGCTTGGCCAACATGTACTTCGTCCAGGCGCTCATCCCGCAGGGCGAGCAAGCCGCGTGTCACCTCCGCGCCGAAGACCGCGGGACCGGCGACGCCGCGGGCGCAGTGCTCTTTGGCCAGCTCTCGTGGACCCCCGTGCAGCTCGCCACGGGCGAGTCGCACGACTACCGCGTAGTCTCGTACTTTGGCCCCAAGAACGCGTCGCACTTGTCCGCCGCGTCCCCTGAGCTCAAGTCCGCCCTGGACCTCGGCTACTTTGCCTTCATCGCCCGCGGGCTCTTGCGTCTGCTGCAGCTCTTGCAGTCGTTTGTCCACAACTGGGGCCTGGCCATCATGTTGTTGACCATCATCGTGCGTACGGCGCTGTTTCCGCTGCTCGCGCGCTCGATGAAGTCCATGGCCGCGATGCAGAAGGTCAAGCCCGAGCTCGACGCGATCAACGCCAAGTACGCCGACGACTCCAACGCGCGTGGCCTGGCCACCATGGAGCTCTACCGCAAGCACGGGGTCAACCCGGTCGCTGGCTGCGTGCCGCAGATCGCGCAGCTCCCGATCTGGTGGGCGCTGTACACAACGCTGCAGACCTCGGTCGAGATCTACCACGCGCCCTTTGCGCTCTGGATCAAAGATCTCTCTGAGCCGGACCCGCTCTTTGTGCTCCCGCTGGTCTTGGGCGCGGTGATGTTTGTGCAGCAGAAGCTCATGCCGCCCGCGACGCCAGACCCGATGCAAGCGAAGATCATGTTCTGGTTTTTGCCCATCTTTCTCACGGGAATCTCGCTGTTTTTGCCCGCAGGGCTCGCGCTCTACATGTTGGTCAACAGCGTGCTTGCGATCATTCAGCAGCGGATCACCAAGGCGCAGCTCGACAAGATGGGCGCCGCGGTCGTGGCCTCTGAAGAAGAGCGCAGCACCGGGATCAAAGTGCGCGCGCAGACTGCACCGTCTGCAAAGCCACAACTTCCGGCGCGAAAGAAGTAAGCTCACCCACAGCACGGGTCCCGAGCGCGCGCTTCGCGAGGCTCTGGGCTGGTGATTCTCCCCTCTTTTTTGACCTGCCATCTCGGTCTGAGATGGCTCACCACGAGACAGCGAATGGCCAACGACGAAGACCGCCCCGGCGACGGGCTGGACGAAGAGACCCTAGACGAAGTGCTCTGGTTTGTGCGCGGAAGCCTTGAGCGCATGGGCTATCAGTGCGCCATCGAGATGCGCCGCGAGGGCCCCGAGGCCATCCTAGAGATCGTCGGCGAAGACGCCGGCCAAGTGATCGGCAAGAAGGGCGCGACCCTCGACGCGCTGCAGACCCTGGCTAACCGCGTGGCGCGCAAATTCGCCCACGCGGACGAGCGTGGTTTTGTCGTGCTCGACGCCGACGGCTACCGCGCGCGCCAAGAGAAGCAATTGTCCGAGCTCGCCGAGAAGCTCGGCAACCAGGCCCTGCGCGAGCGCCGCACGATCACCATGGAGCCGCTCTCTCCGCGCGACCGTCGGGTTGTCCACATGGCCCTCGCGCGCTTCACCGGCGTGCGCACACAGAGCCAGGGCGAAGGCACCGAGCGCAGGCTGCAGATCATCCCCATGGCCGCCCCGCGCCGCGAGGGCGACCGCGACCGCCGCGACCGCCCACGCGACTGAGCACGCGAGGGCGATTGGGGGACCGCGGGGGGAGCGCTGGGCATCGTGCATCGTGCATCGTGCATCGTGCATCGTGCATCGTGCATCGTGCATCGGGCTGGGAGCCAATGGATCCGCGTGCGAAAGAGCAGGGCTGCGCGAAGAGTTCACTGGGCCGCAGCGCCGTTCGCGGTAACGAGGGTGCGAGCGAAGTGATCCGTGTGCGAAAGAGCAGGGTTGCGTGAAGAGCGCACTGGGCCCCATGCCCATTGGGCCCTCGCTCGTGGGACCCTGCCCATTGGGCGCTGGCGACGCTCGCACGCTCGTATGTGCACGGCACATACGGCTGCGGGCCCAGTGGATCCGTGTGCGAAAGAGCGGGGTTGCGTGAAGAGCGCACTGGGCCCCATGCCCATTGGGCCCTGCACGATGGGCACGGCGCACTGGGCTCTGGCGACGCTCGCACGCTCGCATCCGGGCGCGGGCCCAATGGATCCGTGTGCGAAAGCGCAGGGTTGCGTGAAGAGCGCACTGGGCCCCATGCCCATTGGGCCCTCGCTCGTGGGACCCTGCCCATTGGGCTCTGGCGACGCTCGCACGCTCGCATGCACACAGCGCATGCGGCGCGCTCATATCCCAGGACCCAATGGGCCGAGCACCCGCTGAAAACTCGATGGGCGAGTGTGGAGGGATTTACCTCGCTGCGGGGTCTGCACTGCGCGTCCGGCGCCTCCCTCGCATCGCATGCAAGCACTTCGTGCCAGCATGCGACGCTCGGTCGACGGCGGTCGCTCCGTGCTTAACGCCCCGCAGCCATCCTCATCATCACCCCCCATGGGGCACCATGGGCCGAGCGCCTCTTCTTCTCCTTCGTCCGTCACGAAGGAGAAGAAGAGGGGTCACTCCGGTCGGGCTCAAGAGCGGGTCACTCGATCGGGCTCAAGAGCACGATTGATCTGTGTTTATCCTCGCCAAGTGAGCTTCGTGCGCTATAGAGAGCTCAATGAGACCACTACCCCGGCGACGTCGCCGGGTCAAGCGCGATCCCGCGGCACCCAGGGCGCTCCGTGCTCGCGCGAGCGCATCCGGCGACGTCGCCGGATGAGAGCAGCGAGCAGCGAGCAGCGAGCAGCGAGCTACGGGCTGCGGGTGACTGTTTAGCTCAATGCACTGCGTGCATTTGCCTGGACAAAACCGGGGAAATCTCTCTGCTGAAAGAACGCGATCCTGCCCTGGATGAACATGTGCTCGAAGGAGATTT
>JAUXYJ010000032.1 GCA_030694465.1 Deltaproteobacteria bacterium
CAAGAGAGCGACCTGCAGACCAAGATCGCAGAGTTCTTTGCCGCCGGTTCGCGCTGGGTCTGGGTCGTGCGCTTGCTTGGCCCTCGAAGGGTCGAGGTCTACGCCAGCCCCACCAGCATGGTCACTCGCGTAGGCATGGACCTCCTCGAAGCGCCTGGGATTTTGCAGGAATCCATCCCCGCCGCCGCGATGTACGACCGCCGCGTCGCCCTCGATATCACACACCGAAATCTCTTGATCCGCGCCGGCTACCGCGACATCGAGAGCGTCCGCGAAGAGGGCCGCGAAGAGGGCCGCGAAGAAGGCCGCGAAGAGGGCCGCGAAGAGGGCCGCGAAGAAGGCCGCGAAGAGGGCGAGCTCAAGACGCTCTGGGCCCTCGCAGCGCGGACACTCGGGCGAGCGCTCCAAGCAGAAGAGCAGACAAAGATCCAGCGAGCGCTCCGCGAGGGGGGACTGTCCAACGCGATTGAGCAGGTCACGAGCTCACGTGAAGAGCTCTCACGGATGCTCCGCGAAGAGTCAATTCGCTAGTTATTTTACAATCGTTGCGCGCATTCGGCGACGAGCCAGGCCCACAGCGAGGGCCGCCGCTCCCAGCCACAACGCGCCCGACCTTTCGCGCGGGCGAGTCGTCCCAGACCGAGACACCGCACACTGGATCCCGCCGGTCATCATGGGCTCGTTGCTCGACGCGTCGGTCATCATCGCGTCACCGCCCGCGTCCATCGTCTCGCCCCCGCCATCGGTGGCTGGGCCGCCGCTGTCTCGCCGAGGTGGCAAGAAATAACAACGGCCGCCATTGCACTCCACCGGGTTGGTGGGGGTTGCACACGTTGGGCTGAGACAATCCGCAGCCGTCGTACACCGAAGAGACTCGACGGGGAGACATCCCGCACGGCCGATACAGACCGAGCAAGACGAGCACTCGGAAGTCTGCGTGCAGGCCCGCCGCGACGTCGGTGCAAAACACTGCCCTCGCTCGCAGATCCGCCCCGTGCAAGGCAAGCAGTCCGAATCGACGGTGCACCGATCTGGCACTGACTGAGAGAAGCATCGACCTCCATCACAGACTGAGGCACATCCACACTCTTCGTTGCCTGAACATGTTGGCCCTGCGTCAAAGGCCGTGGGTGCTTCGGCGCCAGCCACCGCGCTCGCCACCGACAACGCCACCACCACAACCCAAGAGACCACCCGCTTCGTCATAAGAATCCATCCACCCATTTCTGCCAACGAGACTGTTAGCCCGCGTGAGCCTAGCCCGTTGTCCATGTGCTGACCAATAGTCTCTGCTCTTTTGTCACGGTGCCTGCGTTGGTGTGGATCGAGACACGCACACGCCGCTCTCCCCGCCCCGCTCCGAGCCACCCCCACAGCCGCACGAGCGTGCGCGCGTGGGGCGCGACCACGTTGTCAAACACGGGAGCCTCGACGCCAAGCGCAGGCCAGCGTGCCGCGGCGAGCACGTCGGCGGGTTCAGACGCGAGCGTCCACGCTTGGTTGTCCACGGGCATGCGCGAGAGCGAAATGAGCTCACGCATAAAGCGCACCTCGCGCGAGGATTCGTCCTGCAAATCGACACGCCAATGAGCAATCGCGAGAGGAGTGATCTCACGATTTTCGATCGAGACAAACAGCACGACGCGGTCAAACCGAGACGCACACTCAGGGCCCTCGCTGGGTCCGCAGGGGACCACGCCGTTGGCGCCCACCAGAGCCGCGTGAATCTCAACCGAGGCTGCGGGCTCTGGAGTCACTTGCGCGGGGCTCAGGGATGCCATCGGGGCGGGCGCTGCGCGGCGAGGCGCAGGGGGCCTCGCGTGCGAAGAGCAAGCGATTGGACTGGCCATTGTGAGCATGAAGAGCCCACACAGCGTCCCTCGGTGAGCGTGTCTTCGCATGCGCGCACTTAACCCATGGGGGCACGCAGAGCTTGGATCAGACCCGCAGATCGCTGAGCAAAAAGAACAGAGGCCCCGTGGCTTGATCGCCCACGGTGACGAGCAAGAGCTGGTTGGTCTCGGGCAACAAGCGCAGCGCGCGCGGGAGCAAGCGGTTGTACTCGGGCGTCCCCATGGCTGCAACGGTGAGCAAAACACCAGCGACTCCGCCCCCTGCGGTGTGCACGAGGATCTCGGGGCGGCTGCTCGTGATGCTCAGCATGCGGCCGGTGTTCTCGATCACGGCGTCGATCGCGACGCCCGGCACGCTGGTCTCGGTCCAGAGCTCACTACCCGACACGAAACTCCGGGTCCTGAGCACCGAGGTGGGCGCGCTCGCGCTGCGGACCACGGCGACGATTTGGCTGCCGTTGGGCGACTGCTGCACGCTCGCCACGAGGCCGGCAAGCGAGACCTCGCTGCCGAGACGCTGTCCAGCGGGCAGCGCACGAAAAGACACTGATCCTGCGGCAGAGAGCGAGCCTGTCTCGACGATCGCGGTGTAGGTGTTGCGAGAGTCTCCCTGAGCGAAAAAATCGCTCCGTGGGTCGCTCGTCGCTGCGACCGTCGCCGTAAAATTCGCGGCGAGGTTTGTCGCTCGAAGGCGATAGATGCTGATCGGCGGGGTGCCCACGATGACCGCAACAGAGATCTGCTCGGCGTACAAGCGCGTCGGAGCGGTGCCCCGGACGACGCCAAAGACTCGGTCGCGAATGGCGGGCGCCGTGTCGTAGGCGATCGGCGTCGCGTTGGCTGGAAAGTGAATGTTTCCGTACCCTTGCAGCCCAACCCAGTAGCCCCCTTCGAGGTCACGAAACACCGGCTGTTCGATCCCCCCGCGGCGCGCCGTCGAGAGGTCTCCGGGCGGCACAAACGTGCGCGACACCGTCTGCTCAAACGACGGAGAGAACACGTTGTAGTGCCCTACCGCGAACTCACGTGTGGCCACGTTGCCCAAGTAACTCACGACGCCGTTCTCGACCGAAATCTGTCGAAAGTCCGGTGGCACTCGGACCCTCGGCGCAGGCAACTCGAGCAGGCAAAAACCACCCGCTTGCGAGCGACAACGGTTGCTTGGTCGAGAAGCACCACAGCCGCCCAACGACAAACACAGCGGCGGTCGCGCGATGTTAAACGCTCCCGCCGTGGCGACGCTGAGCCGCTCGATTCGCACCGTCACGCTCGCGCTCGTGGACGCGACCTGGCTCACGTTGGTCCACGCTCCGTCTGCAAACAGCCACGCACGACAGGATTCGTCCGTGGTCTCGAGGGCACTGCGCATCCGCGGCGCAAAAGGCAGGGTCAACAGCGCGGGCATCGCGAGCGCCTCGCCCGCGGGTTCGATCGCAAACATCGGCCCAATGCGCTCTGAGTTGGGCGCGAGTGGCACGTCCGTCTCGCCCCGACGCAGGGTGATCATCGTGGGTCTTGCGAGCGCGCCGGGCGGAATCTCGAGCCGCACTCCCGCAAACAGTCCCCCCGCGGCCCCCTCGAGCACGCCGCCCTCGGGCCCGATCATTTGCGACTGACTCTCGGCGACCGCGAGAGACTCTGCCTGAGTATCCGCAGCGCGATCGAGCTCAGAGACGACCGCAGTCGGCCCACACCCAGGGCTCACAAACGCGACCCCCAAGCCCAACCAACGCCCTCGTACCGCCCTGCGCCATGTGTGTGTTCGATGCATGGATTGACCGTATCAGCTCTGGCATGCCGCACGCCGAGAGAGTCTGTGCGTGCTGAGCGCAATCTCCGCACAATCACTCTCATGGCGCTCGAACACCCACCGCTCTTCACGGCGCTCTTGCCAGCTTATTTGCTGACATTTCAACCATGCACGCTAGGCCTAAGCGCAACACACGCACACACTGAAGTGAAGAAGAACCACACAATGCCACTACGCAACGCGACGGTGCAGGCACCCCATTCGCCAGGAGCGCGGCTCACTGCTACGCTGAATCCCTACGTGAATATCCAAGCCAACAGCCTCATCGCGTCGTTCTTTATCTCCACCGTAGGGCTGAGCTTTTTTATCTACGGCAAGAAGCAGCGACGCGTCCCGCAGCTCGTGAGCGGGCTCGCGATGATGGTGTTTCCGTACTTTGTGACCAACGTCCCGGCGATGCTCGTGATCGGCGCAGCGCTCACCGTGTTTGCGCTGTTCGCTTCTAAACTTGGGCTCTAACAGCCGCGATACACGCTGCGAACGGCCGTGTATTCTTCGCGCGCAATGCTCGCCGAACTCGACGCCATCGACTGGTCCAAGCTCTCCCACGCGTACGGCCCCGCGACCGATGTCCCAGACATGCTTCGCGCCCTCAACGCTCGCGACGAAGAGACCGTGCGTGACGCCCTCGCGCACGCGTTCAGCAATATTTTTCACCAGGGGACGCGCTACACCGCCACCGCCGAGGCGATCCCCTTCGTGGCCCACATCGCAGAGAGCAAGCGTGGCCCCGAGCGCGCACAGGTCCTCTCGTTGCTCACCCACTGCATCGCCGGACACTTCTCGCTGGTACACGGCCCAGACACCGCGTCCGGCGCGATCTGGTCGTCAACGCCGCCCACGACGCATGCCCAAAGCGACTACGAACAAGTGCTCGCATCTTGCGAAAACGCTGGCGAATCAACGATCGCTGTGGCGCTCTCGTCGCTCACACACCCGAGCCCACGCGTGCGTATGCCCGCGGCGCACCTGCTCGCCGCGCTGCGTGGGTTTGCTGATCGCCATGCGGTCTCAGAGCGGCTCTCTGCGTGTATCGCAGACGAGCCCAACGACGACGTCCGCGCCGTGATGCTCTTTGCGTGGGGCCACACCTCTGGCCTGCGCGACCACACCCTCTGCGCGACCCACGCGCGCGCGCCCGAGCCCTCGCTCTCACGGTTGGTCGCGTCGGTGATGTGCCTTCGACGCGGACATTCGGCCAGCGAATTCGCCAAGATTGTGCTCGACGCGATGGACGATGTTTCGCTCGCGACCGCGTACGGAGGGCTCTCGATTTGCGCGACAGAGCTCGTGAGTGACCTCGCCGAGGTGCTGCAACAGTGCGCGCCAAGCTCGCTTGATGCGGCGTTTGATCGCTTACTCGCGCGCCTCGCGGTGGTCAGCGATTTTAGCGCTGTGGGTCTCTTGCGCGCCGCGCTCAGCGTGGCCTTCGCAGACGCTCCAGTGCCCGCAGAGTTCAACGATCGACAGCGCGCCCTGCTAGAGACTCTCGCGCGCAATCAGGGCTTCTGGATGCTCGGAAATGCCCTGAATATCCTCGCCGAACGAGGCCTCCCCGGCGACCGAGAGCGCCTGGCCGCGCTCGTCGGGGTCGCGGTGGTCCATGACCCCATCGCACAGCTCCGCCAGCGCGCACGGTTTGGCGAGAGCTTTGGTCCAGAGCACTCACTCAACGACTGGAACGAGCTGCTCGCGTTGGTCCCTGACGACCCCGAGGCGCTCGCGCGATCGGGGGCCGCGTTGCTGAAGCTCGACGAGGTAGACGAAGGCGTAGCAAGACTCTCACGCGGAGTCGATTCGCTCACGGGCCAAGACCAGGGATACGCGCTCGCGAGCATCGGGTACGTGCACGCAGAGCGCGAAGAGTACGCGCTCGCGCTCGAGTATTTTGTCCGCGCACAGGCACACTTTACCGGCGAAAACGCTGAGCAATTGCAGCACAATCGCGTCGCGATGCTCGAGCGCCTCGGGCGCCCCGACGAGGCCCTCGCGCTCAACTATGCGCTTGAGCCCACCGACGCCGAGGGCTTCTATCGTCGCGGCTTGGCCGAGGTCAAAGCGGGGCGCTATCGCGAGAGCATCGCGTCGATCACCCGCTCGCTTGAGAGCAACCCTACACACGCCAACGCGCACTACACGCTCGCATGTGCGTACGCTCTGTCAGGCGAGCCAGACCACGCCCTGGACTCGATCGAGACCGCGCTCAAGCTCGACAGCGGGCTTCGTGATGACATCGCGAATGACAGCGATTTTGAAGCCATTCGGGCTCTCCCTCGGTTTGCATCGCTGGTGCATGGCGTGCTTCACTGATCAGCGTCACTTTGTATTCTTTCTTTGTGGGAGGTCCGTGATGAACAGACGATGGCTCGGGGCGTTCGTGGGATGTGCGGCAGTGGTGCTCTCGGCGCGCGAAGCGAGCGCGTGTATTGCCCCTCGCGACAGGCCCGATGGGTGTCGTGGCTGGGAGCTCAACAACGCCGTGCAGCCCATTGGTCTTGTGGGCTTGCTGGTGGCTGCGCCTTCGCTCGCTACAGACGTGGCGATTCTCGGTTGGGCTGCCCATGGGCAGGGGATTCCGCGGCCGTGGGCCATCGCGGGGACCGTGATCTGGGGCGCGCACACGATCGTGAGCGCTACGACCCTGGGCATCGTGGCAGCGAACGTAGGAAACCAAACCGAGTATCTCGTGATCCCGCTGCCCTACACGATCGTGAGCGCAGCGTCGCTGGGTCTCTCGCTCTGGGCCCTCGCCAACCCTTATCGCGAGGCCGCTACACAGCGGGCACTCAGCCTCGGCGTGATGCCGTGGGTCTCGCCACAGAGCACAGGGATCACGCTCGCAGGGCGCTTCTAGCAGAGCGCGTGATGGCAGGTTTTTCACAGTGATTTGTCGATCGTCTGTACGTCAGTTCTCGGCAGACTGAGACGTGGTATCCTGCTGTGACTTAAGGTCGTTTGGCATTCTTTTTGTGGGAGGTCCGTGATGAACAGACGATGGCTCGGGGCGCTCGTGGGATGTGCGGCAGCGGTGCTCTCGGCACGGGAAGCGAGCGCGTGTGAAGCGCCACCCACCATGCCCGAGGGGTGCCGTGGCTGGGAGCTGCGGAGCACAGCGTTTACCTACAGCCTTGGGGGCGCATTGCTGACGATCCCAAGCATGATCACGACGGTGGCGATCGTCGGATGGACTGGCTATGGGCAGGGCGTTCCGCGTGCTTGGTCTGTCACAGGGACCGCAGTGTGGGGCGCGCACACCCTGCTCGGAACCGTCGCGATTGGCCTCATCGCAGCCAACGCAGGCAATGACGTGGCAGCGCTGATCACCCTCCCGTTGATCTACACGATCGTGAGCGCAGCGTCGCTGGGTCTCTCGCTCTGGGCCCTCGCCAACCCTTATCGCGAGGCCACTACACAGCGGGCACTCAGCCTCGGCGTGATGCCGTGGGTCTCGCCACAGAGCACAGGGATCACGCTCGCAGGGCGCTTCTAGCAGAGCGCGTGAGGGCAGGGTTTTGTCTGACAGATTGTGTTTAGAACACGCAAGTCTCTACCGCAGACATGCCCCGAGTCGCTGTGAGCGACACGAGACCCGGCGACGTCGCCGGGTGGTCGCTTACGCGCTCAAGGAGTCGCCGCCGCAGGCGTCTCACGACGCGGCGCTGGGTCGACAATGTTGAAATCCACGCGACGATTCTCACCGCGCGCCGTGCGCAGCGCACGTCCACGCATGCCCTCAATCGCACGCAACGGACGCGTCTCACCGAAGCCGTGCGCTTCGAGTCGCGCCGCTTCGACGCCATGCTCAGAGAGCCAACGCATCACGCTCTGGGCGCGGCGATTGGACAGGTCCATGTTGGACGCGTCATCGCCTACGTCGTCGGTGTGGCCTTCGACAGACACACGACGAATCCTCGGGACCGCACGCAACACCTCGGCAACAGCCGTGAGCACTGGGATCGAGCGTGGGAGAATCACGTCACGGTTGGTAGCAAAAAACACCGGGCGCGTGATGTGAATCGCTGCGCTGTCCATGGACACGATGCTCGGGCAGCCATTGCGCAGCGGGTTGGTGCTGGGCGCTCCGGGCTGGTCGGGACAGTGATCGGTCACGTCGGGCACCGAGTCGCGATCGCGGTCGGGCAGCGGGCAACCCTCGCGCGCAGGATCTGGGTTAAATCCCTGCGGAACCGTGCGGCACTGGTCTGCGTGGTCAAGCACTCCGTCCCCGTCGGCGTCGCCATCGGGACAGCCACGGCGTTCGGGATCGGGGTGGTCTCCGTGAGGCGTGGTGACGCATTGGTCTTCGGGATCAAAGACGCCATCGCCGTCCGAATCGGTCAGCGGACAACCGCGACGTGATGCATCGGGATGAGCGCCAGCGGGGACCTCGACGCAGGTGTCTTCGTCGTCATAGACACCATCGCCGTCGCGGTCGGGACGTGGGCATCCGCGGCGCGCAGGATCAGGGTGATCGCCTGCGGGGACTTCGACGCAGAGGTCTTCGCCGTCGAGCACACCATCGCCATCACGATCTGCGGGCGCGTCAACGACGGGTGCGTTGTCGGGTCGCGGAGGACGCAAGGTAAACGACACACCGAAGGTGAGCGCCATCGCATCGGCCGGCAAATTCTCAGTCGGTTCGTGCTTCACAAAGTGAAACCTCGCGAAGGGCCCGACGCCCAACCAGCGCAGCGCTTGAAACTCAAACCCAAGCCCCGCGTCGAAGCCAAAGCGCTGCTCGGCCCCGGTGAGCACGAGCCCCGCGTTGCCATCGAGCCAGAGCCTCCCGACGCGCCCGATCATGGGCTCAAGGCGAAGTCCGCCCTGAAACGCGAGCGTGCGCCCGAGCTCACGGTTGGCCATGCTCGAGAGATAGAACCCGTTGTGCACCGAGAGCTGAATCGACAGAAAATCCACTGGATTAAACGCGAGTCGCCCTGTCGCTTGGATCGCGACGCTGTCGTACCCAAGCTGTGCGCGTTGGACATCGACCACCATGAGCCCCGCGCCCACTTCGCCACGAAGGGCAAACGAGTGCGCGCCGATTTGTGCGTGGGATTCGCGCGCAACGAGCACGCTCGCGAGGGCAGCAGCGGCGACACTCAAACGAGAAGCGTTTGGATAATTCCTGCTATTTCTTTGCATGGTCTTGGTCTCTAGGGGTCGTTCGGCGGTGAGAATCAGTCGCGACAGCACAAGACACCTCCGGCGGCAGAGCCGATCTTGGTGACCGTGCGGCTCTCCATCACATCGCCACCGCAGACCCACGGCGCCGGGATCGATCCGCAGTTGTTGCCCGACGAACGATCCAGCCGATCGCATGCGCCGGTGACTCCGGACCCGATGGCTCCGCAGCCAAAGAGGTCGTTGTTGAGATCACCGGACTCTCTGCAATCCGCCGTACAGCTTGACGATGTGCACATCGCCCCGGTGACCGTGCCGGTGCGAAGCGCGCAGCGACCGCAGCCAGTCCCGGACACCGCGGCCGCGAAGAAAGTGCCTGCGGGGTACGTGCTCGCGGCGCATCCCATCGACGCAGTACGTGGAGAGACCTCGCCGCCGTTGCAGATGTGCCAACCACGCGCACAAAGATTAGACGACGAGCAGCCCGCACCGTTGACCGGCGCGGTCAGCGACGAGTTGCCCAGTGTCGCGCAGACCGCGAGGGGCGCTGCCGGAATCGACGGAAAAATCCCTGGCAATCCCCACGGACCCGAACACGCCGCGATGTTCGGAAACATCGTGCGATCGGCAAACGCTTCGCGCGTCCCATCGGCACACCCAATGGGATCCACCGACACCACGGGCACACACACGCCGCTCGCACAGGTCGAGCTCGAGGGGCATCGATTGCCGCACGCGCCGCAGTTGTTTACGTCGCTGCCTAGCTGCACACATTGCACACCGCAGAGCGTCTCACCGCTCGCGCACGTCGCTCGGCACACGCCGGTCGCGCACACCTGGAGCCCTGGGCACACCACGCCACAAGCGCCGCAGTGGTTCGTGTCGCTCGACACATTCACGCACGCGCCCCCGCAGTTGACCGTGCCAAGTGGACACGCACAGACCCCTGCGGTGCAGCTTGCGCCCACCGGGCAGACGTTGCCACAGGCGCCACAGTTGGCGCGATCCGAGGGCAAATTAACCTCGCATCCGTTGGCCGCGTTGCCGTCACAGTTGCCAAAGCCTGTTCTGCAGGCGCCGATGCCGCAGACGCTCGCGGTGCACCCGGCGGTCGCGTTGGCAGGCACGGGGCACATGTTGTTGCATGCACCACAGTGCGAGGTGTTGGTGGTCGTGTTGATGCACACGCCGCTGCAGTTCATCTGCGGCGCTGGGCACATGAACGTGTCAGCCGCGTCTGCTGCATCGCGCGCGCTGTCGGTGCCGCTATCTACGCCGCCGTCTGCGCTATCGGCAAAGCATGCGTTGGCCTGCGCAACACATGCCCCCATCGAAGACTGCGCGCCCCAACAGACGCGGTCGAAAGTGTCTCGACAGTTCATGCGCAGGCAGTTGATCGCTGCGTTGTAGAGGACAAGCGCTGTGGGACTGAGCCCAGCTCCACAGGCAGTTACGCAGGCCAAATCGCCATCGGGGCAGCGGTCCGAGCAGGTCGCTGCATCGAGACAGCGGCCCGTCCCAATGCGATCACTTGTGCTCACGTCCACAGCGACATCTGCTGCAACATCTGCTGTGACATCCAGCCCGCCGTCACTGGCTACCTGGCTGTCTGCGGTGTCGTCTGCGACGTCAGGCCCGATGTCCGTCGTGGCGTCCATGTCGACGACATCCTCGCGCATCGTGGTGTCTGGCGTGGAGTCAGAGGCGGTGTCCGTGGCTCCGGCTTCGAGGCCTGCGAGGACGCTGCGACCGACGGCGCAGCCTGCCATCTGCGCGCCGCAGAGTGTCAGTGCCATGCCGTAGAGCAAGGGGGTTGTTGAGGGTCTGTGCATTAAAGACTTCCTAGTGTTTGGGGGGCCGCTGCCGAGATGCGACATTACATTTCGTGCTGCAATTCATAGGATGAATACAATTCATCGTATTTGACATCTCAAGGATATCACCTCCGCGGCGGGCGCGAGCGCTTCTTCTCATTGACGTGTCGCTCAGTCCCCCCGCTGCAACGCGCGCCGACGGACCTACGTCGTCGCGTAGGTCGCGAGCCATTTGCCAAACTCCACCGTGAGCTCTTTGCTCGCGGCGACCGCGGCTTCGGCGAGGCTCGCGTCGATCTCGGGGGCAAATACAGCGGCAAGCTCAGATTGGATCACGTCGTAGCGCAGAGGCTTGGCGCGCGAGAGCATCCAGCCGTTCTCTCCCGCGGGGTCTTGCAGGGCGACAGCCCACTCGTACGTGTGATTGCCGCAGGCGAGCAAAAACGCAAACACCGCGAGGTTGGGCGCGAGCACCGCGGTCATGCCTTCGGAGCCCAAGAAGACCACCGGGCAATCGTCGGCGACGTCGCCGGGATCGCGACGCCAAAAACCAATCATCGAGCCGGTGCCGTCTTGCGCAAACACGGTGATGCCCTCGTTGGTGGCAGGGTTGCCGTTCCAGTCCGAGGGGCTCATCGCGCCAAGCGCTTCGTGCACTTCGATGTCGCACAGCGCAGCGAGCGAGCCATTGGGCTCGCCACAGCACAGGCTCTCGGCGTCTGCCTGGCTCATGCCCATGGCCACGATCGTCGCGATCGGGATGGACGCTGCGAACACCTGGCTCCCGAACTCTTCTAATTCACCCGGAAATATCAGCGTTGTCATGAGCTCTCCTTGTCGCGCGCGAGTGTATCGGGTCCGTTCAACCGCGGTCCCGTTTTCGATGGACGGGGAGAAAAGGCAAAGGGCCCGGAGTCTTTCGATTCCGAGCCCTTTAGTGCGAAGAAGGGGACTTGAACCCCTACGGCTGTTAACCGCTAGCACCTCAAGCTAGTGCGTCTGCCAATTCCGCCATCCTCGCAAAAGGCCCGCGATGTATGCCAACCGAGTGCGCGCGTGTCAACACGCACCCGCACACTTCATGGGACCCGAACACTCACGGTAAAGCCCATCCCGTCAGAGGGCGCGGTAAACACCAGCGGGATCCGCTGTCCCGCCACGAGGGCGACCTCCACCGCGGGGTCAGACGCGCTGCTCATGCACTGGCCCATCGTGCAGGTCGTGCGCACGTCGTAGCCGTTGATTCCCGTGGTCTCGAAGCGGTAGCGCCCTGTCGTCGGCGCGACAAACTCAGCTTGAATGGCGTGGTTCGTGCGGCTCGCGCCACAGCTCGTAGAGCCTCCCCAGCTGTGATGGACCCCGCGCAGCGTGTGCAGCCCTGACGAGGGCGGAGCCCACACAGGCCACGACCCGTCGAGCTCACACACGCGCGTCGCATCGCGAACAACGCAGGTCTTGATCGTAGCGTCACAGAGCGTCCCTTCGCCGCACTTGACGTCCACGCTCGCGCAGCTCTCTCCTGCGTCCACCAGGCGGACCTCTACGAGCGGAGTGAGCACGCTGACACTCACGCTCGCGTCACTCGCGACGACCACCACGCGCGCATGGGTCGCGCGAACGAAGAGCGTCGCGTCAACGTTGGTAAACACCGCGGTCCCGGACACTCGTCCGCTAGCAAAATCACCCACAGTTTGATCAAGTGAGCGCACAAGAGGCGCGCCCATCACAGCCCCCATGGCGTCGATGAGCTCAAGCCGAACCTGTGTGATCATCGCCGTGGTCTGTGTGGCCGTCAGCGCGACCCGAACGCTGCGCTCGCCCGTCGACTTAAACGCGCGCAGCGTCGTGATGGCAAGCCCCAGCGAGCGCACACAGACCCCCTCAACGCGCCCCGCAGAGGTGTCGCAGTAGCTCTGCGCTGCGCACATCCGTCGGAGATCATTGGGGCTGCACGCGCTGCCTTCGGCACCTCGAACCCACGGAGTAATGGCGACCTCAAAGCCCGTACGCGCGCGCTCCTCGGGCGTCATTTGGATTGGCGTCGGGCTGCGGATCCCGAGCCAAAATCTCATGCGCTCGGCGCGCGCGACGAGGTCAGCACGCAGCAGCACCGCGAATCGATTGTCGCGATAGACCAGCGTGCCGACGTAGGTCGGAGTCGAGAGCGGCTGCCCCATCGCGTTGAGGGACTCGCCAAAGAGCGCCGTTGTGATGTCCGCGCTGCGCGGAGGCAGGCCCGCAAGGGTCCCCGAGAACAACACGCGAGAATCGGCCGCGTCGCGCTCGAAGCGAAGATTCATCGCCTCGGCGTCGGTGGGCGTGGGCACACAGCGCACACGCTCATCGTCACACAAATCGATTTGGCACTGTGTTTGTGCAGGGCAGAGCGTCAACTGGTCTCCCACACACCGCAGCGCGCCGATGCGCTCTGCGCGGAGGTCAAATTGGCACGTCTGTCCCTCAGGGCAGCCATCGAGCGCGATCTCAAAGCGCTCGCCGCGCTGCGCGTACACGAGCGTCTCGAGGGGCACATCCACGTTGGCGCCCGTGTAGCCCGTAAAAGCCCTGCACTCACGCGCATTGGCCGCTGCACAGCCGCGGCGCACCTCGAGCGTGTGCAAGCCCACCCCGTGCGCTCGAACCCGCCAGATGCCCCCGCGCGGGGGCGCAAAGCCCACGGTGACATCGCCGCCGTCGTGCCAGGAGTCCAGCGCGCACACAGGACGGGCAGTGTTGGCCCCAGTCGTGAGCCCTCGGAGGGCAAACCAGGTGTCCCCAGAAGTGCGTGATCTCTGGATATTGTCAGACGTTCCGAGGATCGTTGTCGCTCGGCATTGGGTGGGCACGGTCAACGGAGGCTGCAGGTCGCCACAGGTCTGTGGACCGCTGTCACTCCCCGTGTCTGCGCTGGCATCTGCGCTCGCATCTGCGCTGGCATCTGCGCTCGCCTCTGCGCTCGCATCTGCGCTCGCATCTGCGCTCACATCTGCGCTCGCATCTACGCTCGCATCGCTCTGCGCAGCCACCTGCGCACCACAGCCCACGGTCGACACGGTGAGGGACAACAAGACAGCTCGCACGATGGAGCCAAACAACCGCGAAGAGTGAATCATCACGGTGGGCGATTGGCCTCATCGCGCGTGCTTTCTCACACAAAGCGCACGCTCCCGCGCGATTCTTAGCGAGCGGAGAAAAGGCAAAGGGCCCGGAGTCTTTCGATTCCGAGCCCTTTAGTGCGAAGAGGGGGACTTGAACCCCCACGGCTGTTAACCGCTAGCACCTCAAGCTAGTGCGTCTGCCAATTCCGCCATCCTCGCGCAACGGCGGCGAGGTATGCCAACCGCCTGGGTCAATGTCAACACACTCTTTTGAGATCAGCGCGATTTTGCAAAGAACTCAAGCTATTCGGCCACGAAAGGCGCCAGGTCTACGGTCGCGATCAGCGCACGTGCGCGCGCTTCGACGGTGGCGTTGCTCTCTTGCAAGAGCGCGTGGGCGGGCGCGTTCCACCCGTAGAGAATCCTTCGCAAGAGTAGTGGTGCGGCGAGCTGCGCGATGGACTCAAGCAGCCCCCCGGCGATCTTGGCGTTGTCTTTGCCCACGGGGACGTCATTGCGATCGGTGAGCTTAAACGCAGCGCCTCCGGGCGCATCGGTCACCGTGACCACCACGTGCTGCACGCTGTTTGAGCCTCCCGAGACCCAGCCCACACCGACCACCGCGAGCAGCGTGAGCCCGATCACATTCGAAGCGATCGTGCCCGCTGCGCTCCCCGCTTTGCGCATGTCGTACTCGAGCCGCAGCGTCTGTGCGTTGAGCAGCTGCCTGCTCGACGGCGCGGTAAACACCGTGGAGAGCACGGCCTCGAGGTCTCCACCACCCAAGGGCGTACGAAGATATCCGTGAGAAATCCCATGACCTCCGCGCAGTGCGCGCTGCAACCGAAGCACCCGTTGGACCATGTCTTTGGCCGCGTCGATGGGCATGCCGCCCTGCAAGACGGCCGCATGGATCAGCTCAAACATCGTCGCCACGCGCAGGTCGGGCTGAGTCAATCCGTGCAACGTCGCGAGGGCCGCAGCGGGATCGCTCTCGTTAGGGGCTGGCGCTGGCCAGGCACAGCGCTGACCTTGCGGAATTGCGCGCAAATGCAGCAAAAAATCGGTCATTCTCCGTGAGCACTCGGCGTTCGCGAGGGTCGCCAGCTTGCGTGGACCGAAGCTCGTTTGCACCACGATCGTGTTGGTGAGCATGCCGGTCTGGAGCGTCGCATCGAGCACGCTGTCGTACGGGATCTCGATCGGATCCATGTCGTTGTGTGCGACCACGCGTCGGTCGGTAAACGCGATGAAGCGCTCGCCCGTGCCTGTGCCTGATTCTTCGAAATACGCGACCAATTGCTCGTCAAAATCACCGTTCATCCACGCGGGCCCGACGTTAGACGACGCGTGCATGGCCTTGGACGGGACCATCGGGACGAGCGCGATCAGCTCGTGCTCGAGCACCTGCGCCGCGAGCTCACCCACGGGACCACGCACGGGTCCTGGGTAAAATTGCAGGCGATCCGCGCCACGGTTATAAAAAGCGACCGCTCGCAGCACGCGGTTCATCGCGCGGGTGCACTCTTCTAAGAGCTTGGGCAACATCAGCGATCCGAGCGAGGTGTGGAGCATCCCCGGAGCGCCCATCCCGTGCGAAAATACAGGGACTTGCACGATGGCCTCGATGGGCACGCGCGCACGTGACTCAGAGAAATACGCCGCGCGATCGGTGAGCAACATGCCCGCTTTGCCCGAGCCCATCACCGTGTCATCGACGATGGCCAGCGGGTTCTCGCCCTGCGCGTGGGGCGCATAAGTGAGCGCGCCCATGAGTTTTTTCTGAGGGATTCTCGGAGCGATCGCGAGCCCCGAGAGCGAGTCCGCTGCGCCCACCGAGGCGCGAAGATAGAGCGCGTGAAGAGGGGTCCGCGCGGCGTTGGGATCACGATAGGTCATCGGGCGCGAGAGCATAGCTTGCTCTGTCTTGCGCGCGAATGAATCGTTGAGAACAACTAGACAATGTACTGCAAAATATCAGGTATTTTACGATGCTGGATAGCGTGTAAGGTCAAAGCGAAAGCGCTCTCCTGCGGGCTGTCCCTCGGGCGCAGGGAGGTTGGCCAGACCGTTGCGATGCACTACGGCTTCGTAGCGAACGGTGCCGTCATTGCGAAGCAACTTGATCCGCACAATCTCAACCGTCGCGGGGATGACAAAGCCCTGAACGCGACGCGAGTTGGGTGCGCTCACCACGTCGGTGGGCCCCAACGTGCTGACCTGGCCTGTGCCCGTCGCGACCTCGATGGTCACGCGGCCCACGGGGCACGGGTCGCGCGGGTCGTCCGGGTTGGGGGCGCGACAGCTGGGCAAGAGCGCCCAGACACGGTCGCCAGTGGCGCCGCCGAGGCCAAACGCGGTCGTCCCAGCGGGAGGAGTAAAGAGCCACACGCGCTGCCGCTGAAACATACTGTAGACCTCGAGCACCGGGAGCGGGATCACCCGCGGAGCCTCAACAACGGGCTGCACCACGGGCGGTCGCACCGGAGGGCGTCGCCCGCGTCGCTGCGCCAGGGCTTGGTCGCCCACCATCGAGGTGGCCAGCACTGCAATCATCGCCGCTGCAAATCGTGTGTTCATCGAAGGACCCTCATCTTTGTGATCAGTGCGACACCCACGGATGTGCCGTGATGTAGCGCTGCAACGCACAGCGTACCGCCGTGATTCACTCTGCGCTCGCATTGGAGCCAACCAAGTTGTGCCCTAGTTGGTGTATGCCTTAAGAAACGTATGTCAGGTGAAGATCAGGTCCGACTCACCAAGCTCTCTCACGGCGCTGGCTGAGCTTGCAAAGTCCGAGCATCGGACCTCGCGCAAGTTTTGCGCGCACTCCCCATTCCCGCTTCTCACGCTGTGATCGTTGGGCTCGAGAGCCCTGACGACGCCGCGGTCGTGCGCATGAGCGACGACATGGCGATCGTGGTGACGACAGACTTTTTTACGCCCATCGTGGATGACCCACGGGACTTTGGGCGCATCGCGGCGTGCAACGCGCTCAGTGACATCTACGCGATGGGGGCGATCCCGTTGGTGGCGCTTAACATCGCGGCGTTTCCGAGCAAGACGCTGCCGATGAGCATTTTGGGTGAGATTTTGCTGGGCGGCGCAGAGATCGCGGCGCAAGCCGGCATCGTGATCGCGGGCGGTCACACCATCGATGACGCCGAGCCCAAGTATGGCCTCGCGGTGGTGGGCACGGTCCATCCCGACAAGGTGTGGCGCAAGGGCGGCGCGCGTGCAGGCGACGCGTTGGTGCTCACCAAGGGGCTCGGGACTGGGATCTTGTCGACCGCGCTCAAGCGCGATTTGCTAGCAGAATCCCACGAACATGCGCGTGAGATGGTGCGCTCGATGACCACGCTCAACGCGCGCGCTGCGGAGATCATTCGTACGCGAAAGACCACGGTGCACGCCGCGACCGATGTCACCGGGTATGGCCTCGCGGGGCACCTGCTCGAGATGATCCGCGCGAGCGAAGGGGTCACCGCAGAGCTCATTGCGGCAAACATTCGCGCGCTCCCAGGCGCCTACGAGCTCGCCCGCGACGGCGTTTTGCCCGGCGGAACCCGCGCCAACCGTGACCACGTCGGCGACGACCTCAGCGTGTCCGAGGGCGTCGACCCTGCGCTCATGTGGCTCGCCTCGGATGCGCAGACCTCGGGCGGGCTGCTCGTGAGCGTCCCTGCCGAAGAGAGCCAGGCCCTCGTCACCGCGCTCCGCGACGAAGCGGGGCTCTCGTACGCGTGCGTCGTCGGGTACGTGCATGCGCAATCGAGCAGCGATTCTCCACGGATTGTACTTCGCTAACCTACCACCGTGTGGTGCGCGCGTGGCACACTTCGCGCGGGTCTGAGCGTACGCGCTCGGCCCACTGGGTGAGCGTCGCGAGGGCGCGCTGCTGTCTCTCTCCGACGTAGCTTTGTGGGCGGAGATCTACCAGCACGGGTCGCCCCGCGGTGCAGTGCGCAGCGAGCGCTTGTGAGAGATCGTTGGGCCAAGACCACCCGGGGCACACGGTCACCCATCGTGGCTGCAATTCACTGTGATTTTGCAGGCGAATTCTCTCGATGGTTCGTCTGAGTTGTACCGCTGGGCAGGCTTGGCCCGTGACAATCACGGTGTCCGTCGCCACGTGGGCCAGGCGCGCCGGGACGCTGTCAATCACGGACCGCAAGGGTGCCTCGCGGCGACGCAGTACGGGCCCCGCAATGAGCGCGGGCGCGAGCACTGCGGCGACCCACGCGACCGTGACAGCGCGCGTGCGCACCTGCGCGAGCACGAGCCCAGCGACGAGGGCGATCGCCCCTGGAAACGCGGCCATAAGATACCGAGGAGAGAAAGAAATATCTTGGTAAAACGCTAATAGAATCAATTGCGCAAGCGAGAGCGTGCACACCCAAAATCGAGCCTCTCGCCACGAGCCCAAGAGCGCGCGAAACTGACTCCAACCGCGCAGGGCAGCGAAGAGCGCGACGGGGCCCAGCGCGAAGAGCCAGCCGAGATAAATCGCGCCATCGCGCAACAGGCTGCGTGGCTCGAGCCGCTCGCGGGCCATGGCGACGCGCCACGCGAGGACGCTCTCGCGCCAGCCTGGCTGCCCCCAGCACCACGCGAGGGTCGGGACGGCGAGCAGCAAAAAACCTAGCGAAATGAGCAATAGCGCGCGCACTCTCGTGGTGCGCTCCTGAGCGCACGCGATCGCGACGAGGACTGAGCCAAAGGAGATCGAGGGTTCGCGCAGACCTACGCTGAGCGCGAAGAGCGCTCCTGCGAAGAGCCAGTGACGTGCGTGCTGTGCGCGCTGAGCCACGCAGAGGGCGGCGAGGGTCGCGCTGAGGGCGGGGCCATCGGTGAGCACTGCTCCGGCGGCGTGCGCGATCGCGGGCGAGGCTGCGACGACGAGCCCGGCCCAGCGCGAGGCCGCGCGAGAGGTCCCTAGGGACAGCGCCAGGGCGGCAGTGAGCGGTGCGCTGAGGGCCGCAGTGAGCGTGCAAACCGCGCGCAGGGTGGGCTCGAGGTGCGCGAGATCGACTGAGAAAAGACCAGTGATTCGCGCGATGGTGTGTCCCAGAAGCACAAACAGTGGGCGCCCTAGCATGAGGCCCCCGACCTGACCTTGCGCACATTGTGAGACGTAGCCAAACGAGTCCCAGTAGAGCAACCCGTCTGGAGAAATCCAGGCATAGAGCGCGGCGGCGAGGACCCATAGGCCGAGGTGTTCGAGGCGAGTGTGAGCGGGCACGCGGGCGCGGAGGCTCTATCACCGAAGTGCACTCACGATGGCGCGGAGTGCGTCGAATCCTTGACCCTCTTGGATCGGTGTTGGCACCATCGCGGCCAATCATGTTCAAAGAAGCGCTGCGAGATGTTGTCGAGAACACCGAGGGCGGTCAGGCCGCTCTCTTGATGGGCTTCGACGGCATTGCCGTGGACAGCTATGTTCGCGAGGGCTCCGAGGTTGGGATCGAAGTGATCGGCATGGAGCTCTCAGTGCTCTTGAAGGGCCTGATGCACGCGGTCGAAGCGGTCGAAGCCGGAGGCGCACAAGAGCTGGCCATTCAGGCAGAGAAGCTCACGATTATCGTGAGGATTCTCAACCGAGACTACTTTTTGGGCCTCGCGATGGGCCCCGATGGCAACTACGGCAAGGGCCGATTCTTACTGCGTCTCGCCTCGCCTAAGTTGCTCAGCGCCCTGGAATAATCCTCGTGGACTCTCACGATCCGCGGCGCTCTATCCTGGTCTTGCACGGCCCCAATCTCAACCTCTTGGGCACGCGCGAACCTGCGATCTACGGGACACAGACCCTCGCGGCGATCGATCAAGAGCTCACACAGACCGCTGCGACCCACGGGTTTGCGCTGCACTGTGCGCAGAGCAATCACGAAGGCGTGCTCATTGATTGGCTGCATCAAGCGGTCGCCCGGCACGCGGGCGTCGTGATTAACCCGGGCGGGCTCACGCACACCTCGGTCGCGCTCCGTGACGCGATCTCGGCCATTGCGCTCCCCACGATCGAAGTGCACCTGAGCAACACCAGCGCGCGCGAAGAGTTTAGACACCGGAGTATTACCGGCGCGGCGTGCGTGGGGCGCATTGAAGGCTTTGGCGCGGACAGCTATCGCCTCGCGGTGATTCAGCTTGCACGAATGCTGACACTCGCTGCACAGCGCCAGAGTGCGTAGCCCCTAACGCGGTGCGCGCAGAGCGAGTCACGACGCGGCGCACCAACGATTTGCATGGGATTTGACGGTGAAATCTCTAGCTCTGCCGGTGTATACCGCGCGGCTATGGAGATTGATCTCGAGCAGCTCAAGTCGCTCATGCGCGCCCTCCGGCGCTACGACCTCACCAAGATCGAAGTACGTCACGGAGAGCAGACCATTGTTCTCGAGCGTGCGGCGACGGGACACAGCACAGGCCCGATGATGGCCGGTGCTTTTCCGATGGCGACAGGAGGGCGTGAGTTTGGCGATGCGCCTCCGGGCTACGTGGACAACGTGTCGCGGCCCTCGATGCCCCCGCCTGCGCCCGTGATCGACCAGAACCTCACCGTGGTCACCTCGCCGCTGGTTGGCACTTTCTATCGCGCGGCAGCGCCGACCGCGCGTTCGTTCGTCGAAGTGGGCAGCACGGTCAAAAAGGGCCAAGTGCTCTGCATCGTCGAGGCCATGAAGCTCATGAACGAGATCGAAGCCGAGCTCGATGGCACCATCGCTGAGATTCTTATCGAGAATGGCAAGCCCGTAGAGTTTGGCGAGAAGCTCTTTAAGATTCGCGTGGGCGGCTGAGATGTTCAAAAAGGTTCTCATCGCCAATCGTGGCGAGATTGCCCTGCGAATCATTCGCGCATGCAAAGAGCTGGGGTTGCGCACGGTGGCCGTGCACTCAGAGGTCGACGCCGAGGCACTTCACGTGCGCTTTGCCGACGAAGCGGTGTGCATTGGTCCGGCCAATCCGCGTGAGAGTTACCTGCATATTCCTGCAATCATCGCGGCAGCAGAGATCACCGGCGCAGACGCGGTGCACCCTGGCTACGGGTTTCTCTCTGAGAACGCCGAGTTTGCCGAAGTAGTCCAGAAGTGCAAGTTGCGCTGGATCGGCCCGCCGCCAGACGCCATGCGCGCGTGGGGCGACAAGGTCACTGCACGCACAAACGCTGCGCGATTTGGGCTGCCGATGTTGCCCGGCACCGGCGTTCTCACGTCGGCCGAACACGCGGTGAGCGAAGCCAATCGCATCGGGTTTCCGGTGATCATCAAGGCCTCAGGCGGCGGCGGCGGCCGCGGCATGAAGATCGTGCGAGATGAGGCCTCGATCACGTCCGCGTATCACACCGCGCGCGAAGAGGCCCTCGCGGGCTTTAAGAACCCCGACGTGTACCTTGAGCGCTTTGTCGAGAAGCCCAAACACATCGAGTTTCAGATCGTCGCGGACCGTCACGGCAACGTGATTATCGCGGGCGAACGCGAGTGCTCGATCCAGCGGAGACACCAAAAGGTCATCGAAGAGGCGCCCTCCCCGTCGCTCTTGGCAGAGACCCGTGAGCAGATGATTACGCTGCTCACACGGGCTGTCCGTGAGACCAATTACTCGTCGCTGGGCACCGTCGAGTTCTTGATGGACGAGCGCGGTGAGCTCTACTTCATGGAGATGAACACGCGCGTGCAGGTCGAGCACCCCGTGACCGAGATGGTCATGGGCATGGACCTCGTCGCCGAGCAAATCCTCATCGCCGGCGGAGCCAAATTGCTCATGCAGCAATCGCAAGTGATCGCGCGAGGGCACGCCATCGAGTGCCGTATCAACGCAGAAGACCCTAAGACGTTTGCGCCATCGCCGGGCAAAATCACTGAGTATCACCCGCCGGGAGGCATGGGCATCCGTGTCGACTCGGGTGTCTATGGCGGCTGGCGCGTCCCCCCCAACTACGACTCGATGTTGGCCAAAGTGATCGCGCACGCACCGACGCGCAAGCAAGCGATCGCGCGCATGCGACGAGCCCTCGACGAGTTTATCTGCGAGGGGATCAAGGTGAACATCGAGCTCCACAAGCGCATCCTGGACTCTGAAGAGTTTCAGAAGGGTGACGTCTCGACGCGGTTTATCGAAGACCTATTGGCTAGGTAAATCCCAGCCAATCACGCTCACTCATCGGGGTCTACGAACGCCTCAGGCTCAGCGCCCGAGGTCAAGTGTCGCACCACCGCGGCGACCGCATCGAAGAGCACCTCGGGGATGTCCTCGCCGGGCTCGAGCTCATGCAGCGCGCGCGCGAGAGGCGGAGAGCGCAGCACCGGGACCCCCGCGCGATGAGCCTCGGCGATCATGCGCTGGGCGAGGTCTCCCTCGCCCTTGGCCACCAGGCGCGGTGCGTCCATGAGCTCGGCGTCCCAGGCCATCGCCGCCGCATAATGTGTGGGATTTGTCACCACGAACTGCGCCCTCCGTACTTCAGCCATTGTGGCTTCTTGCGCGAGCTCTTTGTGCAACCGATCGCGCTCGTGTTTGGTCTCTGCGTTTCCGTCAGACTCTTTGTGCTCACGTTTGACCTCGTCTTTGGACATGCGAAGCTCTTGGCCGTGCTTCCACTTGCGATAGAGCACATCGAGCACTGCGAAGGCCGCGACCAAGGCGAGCATTCTCGTGACGACCCCGCGCAATGTTGCGTTCATTAACGCAGCGTTGAGCGTGACGCTGCCCCCCGAAGCCCGCGCCCACAGCCCCACCATCGCGCGCGCTGCGTCGAGCCCAAGCGCCACGGCCAAGAGCCCTTTGAGCAGCGAAATCGCTGGCTCTACGTACGTACTTAGCTTGGCATACTTGCCCAGGGCCGCGCTCGGATCTAACCGATCCAGAGAGGGCAACCCCGCGCTGGGTGAGAACAAAAATCCCGTCATGAGCGCGCCCACCACGGCAGCGCCCACGCACGCAGCGCCCAACACGCTCGCGCTCACACGCACGGTCGACTCAAACGCGCTCTGCAACGCGGCCCCTACCCGCGGGCTCTCGGGGCTCGCCGCCGCACGGACCGCCAGTGACATCGCTCTGCGAAAAGACTCGTCGATTGAACCACTCACGCTGCTCAGCGCGCCAAGCCCAGCCACCAGCGCTGCGAGCGCCACCGCGTCACGCGACTGGGCGACCTGGCCTTTCTCGCGTGCTTGTTCAAGACGTCTCGGCGAGGCCTCTTCGGTCTTGTCGTCGCTCATCGCGCTGAATCACCGTTCACTTCACGTGACGCAGCACGAGCAGGCGACCTTCGCCCGATTGCGAGCCCACAAGCACCGCGATCGCGTCCCCTGCCACTGCGCCCGCGTGCAAACGCGCGAGGTCGTCGGCGAAGCACAAGATCTCACTCTGAGACCTGCCCTCGATGTTTGCAATGACTGGCTTGACGCCCCACTGCATCGAGAGCCGCGAGGCGATCGCGCGTGACGGCGTGATGGCCAAGATGGGCGCGTGAGGACGATAATCTGCGAGCACATTTGCAGTAAATCCATCACGCGTCGCGACCACGATGGCCTTGAGCGAGATCGAGCGTGAGGCGAGCGCAGCGGCCCGCGCGTTGACGTTGTGAAACGCCCAGGCGTCGCCAAAAGAGCTCGGCTCAGGGCGCTCTTTGAACAGCTCGCTGCCTTCGATCTCGCGGATGATCGTGTCCATCGTCTGCACAGATTCGAGCGGGTATTTGCCGCTCGCCATCTCGCCCGAGAGCATCAGTACGTCGGTCCCATCGAGCACCGCGTTGGCGATGTCTGCGGCTTCGGCACGCGTCGGTCGCGGGTTGCGGATCATCGAGTCGAGCATCTGCGTCGCGGTGATCACCAGCTTGCCCGCCGCGTTAACCATCTTGATCGTGCGCTTTTGGACCAGCGGGACCTTCTCGCTGCCCATCTCGACGCCCATGTCACCGCGCGCGACCATCACGCCGTCCGAGGCCTCGATGATCTCGTCGAGCGCGTCGACAGCTTCGGGCTTCTCGAGCTTGGCGATCACCGGGATCGTGCCCGCGAGGCTCTTGCAGCGACGCACGTCGTCGGCGTTGCGTACAAAGGACATGGCGAAAAAATCCACGCCGATCTCGATCCCAAGCGCGATGTCTTGCTCGTCTTTGGGCGTGAGCGAGGGCACCGACAGCGCCACTCCGGGGATGTTAATCCCCTTCTTGTCCGAGAGCTCACCGCCCACCTCGACGACGGTGGTGATCTCGGGCGCGAGCACCGACTCGACGCGGAGCTTGATCAGCCCGTCATCGAGCAAGAGCACGTCCCCCACGCGCAGATCATTGGCCAGCGGATAGGACATGCTCACGCGGGTCTGTGAGCCCTCGATCTTGTCGTGGGTGAGCGTAAACCGTGCGCCTTCGACCAGGGTAATGGGCCCGTTTGCGAACGTCCCGCAGCGGATCTTGGGACCACAGAGGTCTCCCAAGATGGCCACGGTGCGACCCAGGCTCGCGGCGACCGAGCGGACGAGCAGGGCATTGGCGCGATGCTGGTCCGCGGTGCCGTGCGAGAAGTTCAGCCGTACGGCGTCGAGCCCCGCGCGAAAGAGCGACGAGAGCATCTGTTCGTTGGCGCTTGCGGGACCGAGCGTCCCGAGAATTTTGGCGTTACGCATTGGGCGAATACTCTCATGTTGCGGGTAAATTTTCAGAACAAACGCGAACGATCAGGTCGCCCGCGGTGACTCACTGGCGGTAGGCGTCGTGCTCTCTTCGGCGGTCACTTGTGCGCTCTTCGACGGTGTTCTCGGTGATCACTTCGTACAAGATCGCGCGCTTGTTTTCGCCCCGACGCAAGATGCGTCCCAGTCGTTGCACGTGCTCGCGGACGCTGCCTGTCCCCGAGAGCACGATGGCCACGCTCGCCTCGGGCACGTTGACCCCTTCGTTGAGAACACGTGAGGTGACCACCGCGGGATAGGTCCCTTTGTTAAACGCCTCGAGGATCTCTTTGCGCTCCTTGAGGTCTGTCTGATGCGTGATCGCGGGCAGCAAAAAATCACGCGCAATGCGATAGACCGTGTCGTTGTCGTTGGTAAAAATAATCGCGCGGTCGTTGCAGTGTTGTCGCAACAGCCCCTCAAGGACATCGAGCTTGCTCGCGGGCGTGATCGCAGCTTGTCGCTGTTCGCGATACGCCAAGAACGCGCGGCGCCCTTCGCGGGAGCGCGAAGACATCATGATAAATCGCGACCATCCGTCGGGCTTCGACATGTCGATTCCCGAGTCTCGGATGAACTGTCGATAGGTCTCGCGGTTGTCTTGATAGCGAAATGCCTCTTCTTCGGTGAGCTTGGCCGAGAGAGTCACGACGTCGTAGTCCGCGAGATGGGACCCGGCGAGGTCGCGGATTCCGCGGGTAAACACCACCGGGCCGACGCGGTCGTCGAGCAGATGCTCGCGTCCGTCTGAGCGATCGGGCGTCGCGGTGAGGCCCAAACGATAGGGCGCGATCATGGACTCGGCGGCGTTGAGATACGTGGGAGACGGCAGGTGATGGATCTCGTCGAACACCACGAGCCCAAAGCGCGCGCCGTAGTGATCCATGTGGATATAGGCAGAGTCGTACGTGCTCACCGTGATGGGCAAGATCTGGTGGTAGCCGCCACCGAGGAGGCCAATTTCGGTGGCAAACGCCGTGTGCAAGACGTCGTACCACTGGCTCATCAGATCGATCGTTGGCGCGACGATGAGCGCAGAGCGCTGGAGCAACGCGATCGCGAGCTCGGCGACGAAGGTCTTGCCCGAGCCCGTAGGGAGCACCACCACGCCGCGGTGGCCATTGGCTTTCCAGCGGGCGATGGCCTCGCGTTGGTGCTCAAACGGTGTGCGCGCGGTGCGATGCTCGACCGTAAGCGTGTCGTACTTGCGCGCTTCGTCGACGAGCGTGAGCTGCGATTCACGCGATCGTCGCACGAGATGGGTGAGCACTTCGCGATAGCGATAGCCCGGCGCGCGATACCGCTTGATGCGCTCGTCAAACACCGTAAACGGCGGAACGAGCTCGGGCGCGCACTCCGCGTTGAGCCCATCGAGGACGAGCGTTCCGCTGTCAAATCGCAGGGTAACCTTGGGCGTCTCGCTCATGGAAGCGCACACGTCCCGCCGAACGTACAGGTGCCCCACGCGCCGCCCTGCTGACACGCCAGCCCTGGGACGTTGCCCATCATCGAGCCGAGAGCGACACAGGTCCCTTCGGGCCCGCCACACTCACGAATCCCTCGGTTGAAGCACGACTCTGCACCGCAGATGTCCCCGATCCCTGCCTGGCACATCCCAGCACAACAGCCCTGGCCCACTGCGCACGCGAGTCCGCAGGTACCGCAGTTGTCTGCATTGTTCGTCAAATCGACACAGGATCCACCGCAATTGGACAAGGCTCCAGGGCACACACACAAGCCCCCAACACAATTCGATCCGGCTCCGCAGCGACGTGCGCACCTGCCACAGTGGTTGGTGGTGTTGAGCGAGGCTTCGCAGCCATTTGCGGCGACTCCGTCGCAGTCTCCAAAGCCTAGATTGCAGCCCATGATTGCGCAATTGCCGCCGCTGCAGGTGGGCGCCGCGTTGGGCAAACTGCACGCGCGATCGCACCCACCGCAGTGGTTCACGTCACTGTCGGTCGAGACACAGCTGCCGCTGCAGCGCGTCTGCCCAGCACCACACGGCGTGGCGACGCATCGCCCGCCGCTGCAGGTAGGCGTAGCGCCATTGCACGCGTCGCCGCAGGCCGCGCAGTGAGCGTTTGTCCCGAGCGATGTCTCGCAGCCGTTGGCCTCGTTGCCATCGCAGTCGCCAAAGCCCGCATTGCACGACGCGACGCGACAATTGCCTGCGTTGCACACGGTGTTTGCGTTGGCGAGACTGCAGCCATTGTTGCATGCGCCGCAGTGGTTGCGGTCACTCGCCAGTGACACGCATCCACCTCCACAGAGGGTCTGCCCGCCGCTGCACGCTCCCATGCAGACTCCGGCGCTGCACACAGGGGTCGCGCCGTTGCATGCGTTGCCACAGCGTCCGCAGTGAGCCGCCGTGTTGAGAGAGGTCTCACAGCCGTTGGCCTCGTCGCTGTCACAGCTGGCAAATCCCGCATTGCAGCTGAGAAGACACCGTTCGCCGCCTGAGCTGCAAGAAGAGGTCGCGTTGGCGTAGGAAGGGCAAGATCCACACTGGCCTCCACAGCCATCTTCGCCACAGACACGGCCAGCGCAGTTGCGTGTGCAAAGCGCGTCAGCAAAAGCGGCGACGTCGCCGGGCACGTCGACCGTGACATCCGGCGACGTCGCCGTGTCTTGCGCTGTGGCATCGCGTCCGGTGCCGCCGTCGCTGTCAAACAACGACGTAGGGACATCCGCGGTCACGCAGCGCGCGTCGTCGCCGCACGTTCGGCCGCTCTCTTCGCAGAGCGTCGCGACGGTGCAAGGGACGTCTTGGCGCTGGCAGCCGCTTGCAGAGCTTAGGCATGCCAGCGGCAAAAACACGCGGGCTTGCAGCGTTTGTCCTGGCTGAAACACAAAACGCACCGCGCGACGCAGCTCGATCGCGGGCTCTCCCGCGGCGGCCGGTCTCAATTGGATCAGCACAGTCGTCGTCGCGCTCGCGCGCTGGGCCTCGCTCGCCGCGCTCTGCGGGAGCATCGTGTACGAGAGCGGCCGCTGCAGCGCGCCGGTGATCCGCCCATTGGGATAGACCACAAACGCGTCCGTCCTGGGCAAATCAGCCCACCGCGCGGTCGCTAGGATTCGCTCGACCCTCGCGAGCGGCGCGTCGGTGTCAAACGAGATGACCACAGCGGTCGCTGGCGCTCTGCAAGCCGAAGCGCCCAGCACGCACGTCAAAAACATCGCGCAAACGCGTCGAGCGCTCATCCCGTTAGACCTCCATCACGAGGGCGACCAAGAGCCCATCGCGCATCGCACCGCGGAGCAAAAATCGAATTTCACCAGGCAAATCACTGGCAGAGAGAGACACGTGGACACAGTCTTCTGCGTGCATCAGGACGGTGAGTCTCGCGCCCGACTCTCGCGAGGACACCGCCTCGATCACCTCGTTGCGTCCACGAAGGACCACGCCATCAAGTCGCTCAAGCAAGACCTGCTCGTGCAAAATGAGCGAAGGGTCATCGCCTTGGTCTCGGCAACGGATCAGACGTTCAAGCAAGGTGGAGAGTGGCGAAGTCATGGTGGGCTCTCTGCGCGATGCAGTGATTGAAGGGCGACATTGTATGTTGAAATGTCCAGACGAGGCAGACCCAGTGATCACGCAACGTCGCACGCTGTTGGCCGCATGGGTGGGAGCACTCTTGCTGATACTTGGCATCGTGTCCTTGGTGTCCGGGATGCAATGTGCAGAGAAATTGCGGCTCTTTCGTCTCGCGATCGCTGAGAGTGGCCCCGCGCGCACGGGCCTTCGCCTCAGTGACGAGGACCTGCGAGAGCGTGTTGAGCGGCTCGCCCGTGCGTCGCAAATCCGAGTGACCGACGTCACGGTGACGAGCGAAGAGGTCGAAGGGCTCCCAGCAGCCCTCGCACACAGCGCCGCGGGCGCCGCGTTGGAGAGCGCGCTGCGTGTCCAATCGCGGCGCTATGAGGTCCGCGGACAAGCCTCTGCGTGTCATCTCTGGCGATGTCAAACCGAGCCACTCCACGCGCGGCTTGTGTTACGTGAGTCCGTCACGATGAGCCCTTCGCTGGATCCGGGCGCGGCGATGACTCCCCCGTTGGAGCCGCCCGCAGTTCGTGGCATGGAGTAATTATCCCTGTGAAAACACTGTCTAAATTCGCTCTTACGCTTGCTCTTACGGCCTGCAGCACCGGGCCCACGCCCGCACAGGACGCCACCGTCGAGGACTCTCCAGCGCGCAACGACGCCGCGACGAGAGAGACGAGCGCTGCCCCTGAAGACGCACAAGAGCCCAGCCTTGACGCGGTCGCCGAGGACACGGCGACGTCGCCGGATGCGATTGCACCGACCGATGCGGCGACGTCGCCGGATGCGATTGCGCCGACCGATGCGGCGAGTGACGCGCCCGCTGCCATGTGCACCGAGGTCGTGCGTACTGCAGCCGAGCTCATCGCAGCCGCGCAGCGCTTGGGACCCGGGCGTGTCGTGTGTATTGCGCCGGGTCGCTATGTGCTTTCGCAGCGGATTTCGCTGGGGATGGCGCGCTCGGGGACCGCCGCTGCGCCCGCGGTGATTCGCTCGCAGAACGGCCGAGGGACCGTGACCATCGACGGCGCGAACAACGAAGAGGCCTTCTTCTTGTCGGGCGCGAGCTTTGTTCAGATTCGCGGGTTGATCATCACGGGGGGGCAATACCACGGGGTCAAGATCGACGCGCCGAGCGGTGACATCGTGGTAAGCGACTGCGAGATCGTCGACACGTTTAACGGCACCGATGCCAACTCGCAGCTCAGCCCCATCAAGGGCTACCAGGCGCCGCGCGTGCTGATCGAGGGCAACAGCATTCACTTCTCGCGACGTTGGATTGGCAACAATATCCAAGGTGTCGATTGCAATGCGTGCCCCCAGTGGACCGTGCGCGACAACGAGATCTACGACATTCGGGCACGAGCGGGCGGCACATCGGGCACGGCGATTCAGTTTAAGAGCGGCTCAAGCGAGACTGTGATCGAGCGCAACGTGCTGCACGACAGCTTTATTGGGATCAGCTTTGGCGGCTTTGGGAGCCCCATGGCGTGGAGCGGTCAGCCCTGGGAGCACGTCGCCGGCGTTGTGCGAAACAACGTGATCTACCGCTGCGAAGACGCGGGAATCACCGTGATCTACGCGCGCGATGGCCGCATCGTAAACAACACCCTCTGGGGCAACGGCTTCACACCCGACGTGCGTCGTATGGCCATGAACGTCCGCTACCAAAACAACATCTTGGATCGCGCACTTAACTTTCGAGATGGCACCGCAGGAGGCGTGATGGCCGCGAACAACCTCGTGCTCGCCTCGCCCATGGAGAGCGCGCTCTTCGTCAACGCCGCCCGTGGGGATTTTCATCTCGCGGCGGGGGCCAGCATGGCCATTAACCGCGGGATGAGCCTCGCGAGCGATGTCCCTGATGACATGGACCGTGAAGCGCGCCCACGCGGCGGCGCGTTTGACATTGGCGCAGACGAGCGCTGAGCTCAGCGAGGGCTCAACGGCGGCCGCCACCGAAGCGGTTGCCCCAGCCTGCGACCGTCTCTTTTTGCTGGCGAATCGCGTCTCGATACGTGGGATTGCTCTGCGTCTTGAGGATGTGAAGCAGGACCATCCCGGCGGCCTCGGCGTCGTCAGTCGCTCGGTGCGCGTTGACCAAATCAATGCCCATGCGGGCGGCCACGACGCCTAGCTTAAATCCCTTGGCTTCGGGCTGCGCGATGCGGGCCCACACGAGCGGATCGACCCACTCGACGTTGGTGCGCATCGCGGGTACCGCGTCGGTCTTGATCGACGGAGAGATCCCCGCGCGGCGCATCTCGGCGTAGATAAACGTGCGGTCGAAGCTCGCGTTGTAAGCCACGGGGATGCGCCCTTGGAGCCACGTGAGAATCTCGCGCGCGACCATCTCGAAGCGGGGTTTTCCCTTCACGTCTTTGTCTGTGATGCCGTGCACGTTGCTCGCTTCAAACGGGATCGGGATGGTGGGATCCACGATGAGCGAGAAGCGGTTGGTGACCACGCCTTTGTCGACGTGAACGACTGCGACCTCGACGATGCGGTCGCCGCGCTGCGGATCTTTGCCCGTGGTCTCGGTGTCGATCAACGCGAGCGGACACTCGCTCAGCATGCGATCGATAGGTAAATCATTGGCCAAACCGATCACCGGGGCCGAGCCGCCTCCGCGCAATCCCATCAGCCCTGGGTACACTTGTCCCGTCGGAAAACACCCGCACCCGTGCGCATTCGCCATTTGGGTGGACACTCTAATCGCTCGTGAAATAGTTAGCCAATTCGCGACACTCGGCGCCGACTTCGGCCGTCTCCGAATGCAAGCAGTGACCCCCTGGGCAGGGTGTACTCTGTGCGGCAATATCTCAATGTTCGACGACAGAATGGGGCCACGTTTGGATCGTGGCAGGCACCTGCGCACACTAGCCTCACGGGCCGCGCTGCTGGTTGTGCTGTTGGCATCCAACGCGCACGCACAGCGCGACGCCAACGCAGCAAGTGACGCAACCGCTGCGCAGACGCCTCCGGATGCGAGCCCTCTGGATGTATCTCCGGTCACCCCGGCGACGTCGCCGGGTGTGAGCGCGTTGCGCGACCGCGCGGCCCAGGTTCGCGCGCTCATGGCCGGGCAGCTCGCGCTCGACGCGACGCCGCAGTCCCTGTTTGACGTGGACCTCAGTGACGACGAGGCGATCGCAGTAGAGATCCAACGGCTCTCGCGCATCGCCGCGTTTGATCGGTCAATCTCTAGCGATCTCGACGCGTCAAGCCCGCCTGACGACGCCGACGCTTCAGGCCAAGAGGTCCCCGCCGTGCCACAAGAGAGCGCGCGCTACCAAGCGCGTGCGGCGCTCGATCAGGCGCGGCTGGCCTTCTACGAGCTGCCCCGAGCGCAGCGAGAGCGCGTCGTGCAGGCTCACCTGGCGCGTCGCAGCTCGTCGCAGCAGACCGCCCTGCAAGAAGCCCAGCGGAGGCAGCGTGAGGCCGACCTCGCGCGCCAACAAGCCATCGAGTCCGCCTCGCGGGCACGCAATGAGGCAGACCGCTTGGTGGCCGAAGAGAGAGCCCGGCTGTTTGCGCTCTCAAGCGCACAGGCGGCGTTTGAGACGAGCTTGGCAAGACAGCGCACAGCGCTCGAAGCCCGCGCAGACGTAACGCTGCGTTTGCGGCGGCAAGTGCGAGAGCTCAGCGGCGACCCCGAGCGCACGGTCGAGCAAGCGGACTCGCTCTACAACGAGGTGCGCACGGCGCTGCGATCGACGCGTACAGACCTGGCCAGCGCGCTGGTCATGACGTCCAGCGATCACAGCGATGTGCCGCGGATCCCTGACGATCGACTCGAAAATCTCACGCTCGAGCTAGACCTCACCGAGGTGACTGCGCAGCGGGCTGCGCTCATCGAGGCCAACGCCGTCTTGCGCCGCAGCGAGCAGGCTCTGAGGCAGCGACGCGCGCGGCAGCTGTACGAAAACGCCCGTACGCTCAACGCCGATCGGTTGACGCTGCTGGGCATGCTCTCGTCCACACAGCGCGCGGACATCACAGGGTTTGGCCCCTCGGGGCTCAATCAGGCGCTCGCAGAGCTGCGCCAAGTGACCCTTGTGTTGCGCTATCACAGCCACGAAGGGATGCGCTGGATTCGTGGCGATCGAGGGGACACTTCGGCACAGGGGCGATCAGCGCTCGCGCTGAGCGTCGTGGGGTTTCAGTGGGTGCTGACGGTGTTTGGCTTTCTGTGGCTGCGCAGAGCCTCGACAGGGCTGCTCGCGCGGTGGCGCGAGAGCGTCCAAAGAGAACGCCGCAAGAGCCGCACGTATGGATCGAGCGGGACCGACGCTGGGCTGCAGCTCTTGCAGCAAATTCACAAGCCGCTTGAGTGGTTTGTGCTCGCGTTGCTGCTGCACTGGATGCTGCCGTTGGACACGCAGAACACGCTCGAGGTTCAGCTCCTCGCGGCCATCGCTATGTGGACGCTCGGTGGCAACGTCGCGGTCTCATTCGTCAACGCATTTGCAGCGTTTGACGAGACGCGACGCACGCTCGCGCACGACGATCCACACCACGCGCTGCGCCTTCGGTCCCTGCGCTTGGTGAGCCGCTCGGTGGTGAGCGTCGCGCTCTTTTTGCGCTGCACCAACCTCCTCGTCGGCGAGGGAACGATCTATCGCTGGGCGTTTTTTCTCTGCTGGTTTGCAGCGATTCCGCTCATCGCGCTGATCATTCATTGGTGGCGCCCCGAGATTTTTCAGCGAGTCACTGCGGTGCGCAAGAAGAAGCTTCTGCACCGCTGGGTGAGCGCCAACCAGACCGGCGCGCTGAGCATCCCTGCAGCGCTCGTCGGCGGCGTCTATCTCTTTGGCACTGGGATCTCGCGCTTTGTACGAGCGTTCGTGGGTCGCTTTGATCTCACGCGTCGTGTCCTCGCGTACTTCTTTCGTCGCGGCCTCGACCGCATCGCCGAAGAGCGCCCTGAGCTCACCTACTCGATGCTCGCGCAAGCGCAGTTTGACAGCCTTGGGCCCGAGGTCCGCTCTGCGCAGCGCGTGGCGACCGAGCACGACGAGGCCCTGACAAAGCTCCGTGCGCGCATCGCCAAGGGAGAAGGCGCCGTCATCGCGCTCGTAGGTGAGCGTGGGATGGGCAAGAGCCACTCGCTCGATTGGCTCGCAAAGGACTCTGCCAACACGCGGATGGTGCGGGCCGAGACCTGTGGCATGGCGAGCTTGCTCAGCGCGTATGCGCACGCCAAGGGCGCCGACGCGGTCACCGAAGAGACCGACATTGAGACGCTGTTGCATCCCGCGGGAGTGTCCGCAGTGCTCATCGACGATGTGCAGCGAATTGTGCGGCCGATGATGGGGGGTCTTAAAGACTTTGATCGGCTGATTGCGGTCGCACGGGCCAACGCAAAGGACACCGTGTGGGTGCTCGCGATGGACGAGATTGTCTGGAGGTTCTTGCTTCAGTCACGCGGCGCGCGCCCCATGTTCGACGACGTCATCATGCTGAGCCCGTGGTCCGAAGAGACCATCGCAGAGCTGCTCGAAGAGCGCTCTACGCAGGCTGAAGTGCAGTACGGCGTCGATCTTTTGCTAGAGAATTTGCCCAAAGACTCAGACGAGACCGACCGCGCAGAGGCCCGCGATCGCGCGCGCCTTGGGTACTTTAGGCTCTTGTGGGATTACGCCAATGGCAACCCCGGGGTCGCGTTGCACATGTGGCGCCGATCGATCGGAGTCTCGACAGATGGCGACGTGAGCGTCAAGCCTTTCAGGGCGCCAGACACCAAGGCGCTTGAGAGCCTTCCGGATCAGAGTCTGTTTGTTCTGCGTGCAGTTTTGCAGCTCGAAATCGCACATCCCGATGACATCGCGCGCTCGACTTTGTTGTCTACTACGCACATTGACGACGCGCTGCGCTTCGGACTCAACCATGGGTTCTTTAGACAAATTGGCGATCGATACCGCGTGACCTGGGGCTGGTTTAGAGCCATCACGCGCTTTCTTCAGAGGCGGTACTTGCTACCGATGTCTTCGTGAGGTTCTCAGGAGCACCCATGGTGATCACCACAACATCCACGGCACGATCGCGCAGCGCAGCGCTCTTGGCCCTCATCGTCCTCGCCCTCCCCGCCACCGCGTGGGCTCAAGACGCCGCAGATTTTGGAAAGCTCGTCGGCTTTGTGCGCCTCGGCGGCGTGCTGATCTCGATCGTGATTGTGCTCGGCTCGATGGTGGTGCTGCGCGTGATCGAGGACGTCGCGGCGCGGGCATCAAGCGAGTTTGCGACCTATCGACCGACGATCCAGAAGGTCGAGTCTGCCACACGATTTGCAGTCTATATTGCGACGACGGCGATCTGCATGGGCTTCAGCATTCGGCTGGACCCCACCGCGCTCACGGTGATCGGCGGCGCGCTCGCGTTTGCCATTGGTTTCGCGATGAGAGACCTGGTCGCGGCGTTTATCGCGGGGATCACCATCATGTTTGATCGGCCGTTTCAGGTGGGCGACCGAGTGGCGTACGCGGGCGAGTACGGCGACGTGATCAAGATCGGCCTGCGCAGTGTGCAGATCAACACGCTCGACCACAACATCGTGACCGTGCCCAACAACAAGATCCTCACGGACGTGACCTCAAGCGGAAACTACGGCGAGCTTGAGATGCAAGTCGCCATGGATTTCTTTATCGGAATTGACCAAGACGCGCGGCGTGCAGCCGAGATTATTAAAGAAGCTTGCCTCACGAGCCCCTATGTCTTTCTCGATCGACCCGTGCCGGTGTTGGCAAAGCAGGTGATCCTTCATGACTTCGTCGCGGTCGCACTCAAAGCCCGGCCGTATGTCTTTGATGTTCGCTATGAGAAGCCCTTCGAGACGGATGTTCACTTTCGTGTTCTCGAAGCGTTTCGTGAAGCCGGGATTGCTCCTCCGGCCATCATTCATCGCAGTGTGATGAGCTCGACTTAAACAGAACTGGTGCCTGCCCATGGATCTATTTTTACAAATCATAAAGTCCGACGTTGCCCGCAAAATTGGCAGCTTTATCTTGGTCGTCACCATCGTCTTGGTGCTGTCCTCGGTGGTCAAAAAGACCATCAAGCGACAGATTGACGACAACAACATCCGCTACCGGGCGCAGAAGGGCGTCACGTTTATTTCGTACGTGATTGTCCTCGCGGCGATCGTGTCCGAATTTGGCGGAAAGAGCTCTGGGCTCACCGTCGCGCTCGGCGCAGGTTCGGCCGGCGTCGCGTTTGCGCTGCAAGAGGTGATCGCCAGCTTCGCGGGCTGGATCGCGATCGCAGCGGGCGGCTTCTACGGCGTCGGAGACCGTGTACAGGTCGGCGGCATCAAGGGCGACGTGATCGACGTTGGGCTCTTGCGCACCACGCTCATGGAGCTCGGCGGCTGGGTCGACGGGGACCTGTACAACGGCCGCATCGTGCGAGTTGCCAACAGCTTTGTCTTCAAAGAGCCAGTGTTTAACTACTCAAGGGACTTTCCGTTCTTGTGGGACGAGATCAAAGTGCCCGTGAAATATGGCTCGGACTACAAGCGCGCACGGCAGATTCTTGAAGGAATTGTCGAAGAAGAGACTCACGAGTTTAATAAGCAAGCCAAAGGGCGTTGGGCAGAAGTCGTGAGGCAGTTCAGTATCGAGAACGCCCGCATTGACCCCATGGTGACCCTTATCGCCAACGACAATTGGGTGGAGTTTACCGTGCGCTACATCGTCGAGGTCAAAGGTCGCCGCGGGATGAAAGACCGCTTGTTTGACAAGATCCTCGAGCAGTTTGATGCGACCGAGGGACGCGTCGCCTTCGCTTCGATGACCGTGCACTTGGTCGAGACGCCCACCCTCGATGTGCGCATTCTCCCGATAGAGGCCCCTGTGCCAGCCAAGAGCACGCCCAGCTCCGTGGACTGAGCGCAGCGCTCACCCGCGGGCCAAGCGGCAGCCTCAGCGGTCAGCCTGAGGGGCCTCCCGATCTGCTCATCGCACGCCATCAATATGACTGATCGACTCAATCATATTGATCGAATCCGAGCACGCAACTCCCCGCGCGCGTACTGAATTGTGGCTGATTCTTTGCTGGTTCACAGGGTGGGGCCCGGTGGTTCGGCCTGTGCATTGTGCCCTTGGTGGAGACTCGTGGCGCTGTCGCGCTGCGGACACAACCGAACCTTATGATCAGCCTAAAGAACTCATTTTGCACTGCCCTTGTCGGAGTGCTCTTTGCCACGAGCGCGTGTAGCCCCGGAGGGATGCCCCGTTCGGATTCGAGCGTGGACACCGAGGGGGGTGACGCGATGGATCCTGGACCCGATGCGCGTGACGCAGCACCCGTGCGGGATGTCCCTCCGTCGGTGCCCGGAAGCGCAGTCAATCTCCACAGCGCAGGCAACTTTGTCATCCTGGCCAAGACGGGGATCTCGAACGTGCCGCAGTCGGCGATCACCGGCGACATCGGGGTGAGCCCCGCAGCGGCGACCTATCTCACTGGGTTTTCGCTCACCGCGGACCGGACCAATGAGTTCTCAACGTCGCCGCAGCTCACAGGCCGCGCCTACGCATCGGACTACGCAGCGCCCACACCCGCGAACCTCACCGCGGCGGTGAGCGACATGGAGACAGCGTTTACCGACGCAGCGGGCCGCGCAGCCAACGTGACCGAGCTCGGCGCGGGCAACATCGGCGGCATGACCCTGCGCCCTGCCGTCTATGCTTGGGGCACGGGGCTGTTGATCCCAACCAACGTCACGCTCAATGGCTCAGCCACCGATGTCTGGATCTTTCAGATCGCCCAGAACCTCACGATCGCCAATGGCGTGCGCGTGGTCCTCTCCGGCGGCGCCGTCCCGCAAAACGTCTTCTGGCAGGTCGCAGGGAGCGTCTCGATCGGCACGACCGCGCACTGCGAGGGCGTGATCTTGACCCGCACCGCGGTCACTCTGCGCACAGGCGCGACGCTCAACGGCAGAATCTTTGCGCAGACCGCTGTCAACCTCGACGGCGCGACGGTCACTCAGCCCGCTCGCTAGCCCACGGAGGGTGCCTAGACCGCGGGCGCTGCGTCACTCGCGTCGATCACAATCCCGGCCGCCGTGAGGCTCTCGACGGGGTTGTGCCCGACGCGCCGAAACCACTCTGCGAGCCGCGCGCTGAGCCCACGAACAATCCCGATCGCGAGGATCGCGGCGACGATCTCGACCACCGACGAGATGGCCATCCCGCTGTTTCGTGCAGAGATGTGTGCCAAGGTTGTACCGGTGCTGCGGCTCGTGATCACCGCAAGAAGAGCATCCCCGTCACAACGAGCAGCACCAAGATCCCCACTGAGACATACCGAATCAATGAGTCGCTGAGATCAAAGAGCGACACGAGACGGAGCCAGGGGACTCTTGCACGCGCGAAATCATAGCGTTTTGCCACACGGATACGCTCATGCTCGCAAAGCGCCAGAAGGCTGTCAGCCCAAGCGCAAGCCATGACTTCACGCCCCCGGCTTCTGCGATACGTTCTCGCGTGTGAACCCGTGGAGCCGCTGAGTTGCCCCACGTGTCTTATCTCAAAGCTCACCCCGAGCGCTCCTGACTCACTCCAGAGATCCCTATGTTCGACATCGCCTCGTACTCGGTCACGATCAGCGGCAAGCCCATCACGCTGCTCTCTCTCGCGACAGGCATTGTCGTACTCGTCGGTGGCTTCTACCTCGCGCGGCAGCTCACCAAGCGCGCTGAGAAGCGCCTAGGACAGGGCCCCAACGAGCCGCGGTGGAAGTCTACGTCTGCACGAATCCTCGGTGTTTTGCTGCGTGTCTTCGCGATCGCGGCGGCGCTACAGGTCACCGGCATCGACGTCAGCACCCTCTTCGCAGCGAGCGCCGTGCTCGCCGTCGGAGTGGGCATCGCGCTGCAAAAAGTCGCCGAGAACTTTGTCTCAGGGCTCATCCTCTTCGTCGAGCGCACGGTGCGCGAGGGAGACATCATTGAGATCACCGGCATCATGGCGCGTGTGCGCGAAATCGGTGTGCGATCGACCATCGTGCAGACCATCGACGATTACGAGATCATCGTGCCCAACAGCTTGCTCGTGCAGGCGCCTGTGACGAACTACACGCTTCACGAGCGATTTGCCAGGCTTCGCGTGAGCGTAGGGGTCTCGTACGCGAGCGATCTTAACGTCGTGCGCGCGGTCCTGGAGAAGGTCGCGCGAGAGCTACCGTGGCGCTCAAGCGAGAAAGACCCTGTGATTTTACTTGTAGAGTTCGGAACGTCGTCCATCGACTACAACATCAGCGTGTGGACCGAGGACGCGTGGGGCATCGCGTTGGGTCGGTCCAAGCTCCGCGAGGCGATCTGGCAAGCGCTGCGTGAAGCGAAGATCGAGATCCCGTTTCCGCAGCTTGATTTGCACGTAGATCGCGATCTTCGCGAGGCCGTCACGCGCGCATACACGCTCCCCGTCGCGAGCGCCTAGCGACGCTCACACGCGGCGATTCGTGCCCCCGAGAGACTCGCGCCAGAGGCTATGAGCGGGCGAGGTTGCGAAGAACGGTCTGCAAAATACCACCGTTTTTGTAGTACAGAACGTCCACCGGGGTGTCCAAGCGTGTGATCGTGTCAAACACGACCTTGGTGCCATCTTCGCGCGTCGCCGTCACCGTGACACGCTGACGCGACTCGATCGCGTCGCTCACCGGGATGTCAAAGCTCTCGCGGCCGTTGAGCCCGAGCGACTCTGCGGTCTTGCCATCGGCGTACACCAAGGGCAGCACGCCCATGCCTACGAGGTTGGCGCGATGAATGCGCTCGAAGCTCTCTGCGATCACCGCGCGCACGCCGAGCAAGAGCGTGCCCTTGGCGGCCCAGTCACGCGACGACCCGGTGCCATACTCTTTGCCCGCGAGCACGATGAGCGCGGTGTTTTCGCTCTTGTAGCGCTCGGCTACGTCGAAGATCGCGCCCTGCGTTTTGCTTGGCAGATGCACGCTCATGCCGCCCTCGACGCCGTCGAGCAAGAGGTTCTTGAGGCGGATGTTAGCGAAGGTCCCGCGGACCATCACGCGGTCGTTGCCGCGCCGTGCGCCGTACGAGTTAAAGTCGACTTTGCTCACGCCGCGCGCTTCGAGGTACGCGCCTGCGGGAGAGTCTTTGGCGATGTCGCCCGCGGGCGAGATGTGGTCGGTCGTGACCGAGTCACCGAGCAGCGCGAGCACGCGCGCGTTGGCGATGGTGGTCAGCGGCGCGGGCTCTTGGGTCAAGCCCATGAAGAACGGCGGCTCTTGGATGTACGTGCTCGATTCGTCAAACGTGTAGAGCTCGACGGCGTCGGCCTTGATCGCGTTCCACTCGTCCGAGCCCTGAAAGACGTCGCCGTACGAGCGCTCGAACATCGCCGGGGTGATGCTCTTCTCGACGACGTTGGCGACCTCTTCTTGCGAGGGCCAAATGTCTTTAAGAAACACGGGCTTACCGTCGCTGCCTGTGCCCAGCGCGTCCGTCGTGAGGTCAATGTCCGTCGTGCCCGCGATCGCGTACGCGACCACCAAGGGCGGCGACGCGAGGTAGTTTGCCTTCACGTGGGGGTTGATTCGGCCCTCAAAGTTTCGGTTGCCAGACAACACCGACGACGCCACAAGGTTGCCCGCGACGATGGCCTTTGAGACCTCTTCGGGGAGCGGTCCACTATTGCCGATGCACGTGGTGCAGCCGTAGCCCACGACGTGAAACTTGAGCGCCTCGAGCGAGGCCAAGAGCCCGCTCTCGCGGAGGTACTCGGTGACGACCTTGGAGCCTGGTGCAAGCGAGGTCTTGACCCAGGGCTTCACATTGAGCCCCTTGGCGAGGGCTTTTTGTGCGACGAGCCCTGCGGCCATCATCACCGAGGGATTGGACGTGTTCGTGCACGACGTGATGGCGGCGATAACCACCGCGCCGTGAGTGATTTCACTGGTAGATCCGTCCGCGTTCGAGACCGTGGCCTTGCTCGCGAGCTGTGTCTCACTGAGCGCAAACCCGCGGTCTTTGACCGATGCGCGCAGACCTTTTTGCCACGCGGTCTTCATGTTTGAGAGCGCGATGCGGTCTTGTGGGCGCTTGGGCCCTGCGAGCGAGGGCTCAACCGTTGAGAGGTCAAACTCGACGGTGCTTGTGTAGACCGGGTCGGGGCTGTTCTCGTCGCGCCAGAGGCCCTGGGCCTTGCAGTACGCTTCGACGCGCGCGGCGGCCTTGGTGCGGCCCGTGCGGCGCATGTACGCCACCGTGATCTCGTCCACCGGAAAGAAGCCCATCGTGGCGCCGTACTCGGGCGCCATGTTCGCGATCGTGGCGCGATCTGCGAGCGGCAAGGTGCTCAGCGCGGGGCCGTAGAACTCGACAAACTTGTCGACCACGCCCTTGCTGCGCAGGATCTCGGTGACGGTGAGAACGAGATCGGTCGCGGTGACTCCCTCGCGGAGCTTGCCCGAGAGCTTCATGCCCACGACCTTGGGGGTGACCATGTACATGGGCTGGCCCAACATGGCGGCTTCGGCTTCGATCCCGCCGACGCCCCAGCCGAGCACGCCGAGGCCGTTGATCATGGTGGTGTGCGAGTCCGTACCGACGAGCGTATCGGGGTAGGCGATCTTGCCTTTTTCGTCGGTGCCGAGCATCACGCCCTCGGCGAGAAACTCGAGGTTGACTTGGTGGACGATGCCCGTCGCGGGAGGGACCGCGCGAAAGTTATCCACGGATTTTTGCGCCCACTTCAAGAACTCGTAGCGCTCTTGGTTGCGCTTGAACTCAAGCCGCGCGTTGAGACCAAGGGACTCAGGGCGGCCGAAGTCGTCAATCTGCACCGAGTGATCAATGACCAAATCGACGGGGACCAGCGGGTTGATCTTCTTGGGATCGCCGCCCATACGAGCCACCGCGGACCGCATCGCCGCGATGTCTACACACACCGGAACTCCGGTAAAATCCTGAAGAATCACGCGCGCCGGCTTAAACGGCAGCTCGACCTGCTCGGGCTCGGCCGCGTTCCAGTTGGCGATGCGGCGGACGTCTTCTTCGGTGACGGTGAAGCCGTCGCAGTTGCGCAAGACAGCTTCGAGCAAAATGCGGATCGAGTAGGGCAAGGTCTTGAGCTTCGGCGCGATGCCGTCCTGCTCGAGCTTGCTCAGCTTGTAGATTCCGAGCGACTCACCCTCAAGGGTGAGCGTGTCTCGGGCGCCGAATGGATCGAAGGTCTTGCCGGGGGTGTTAGTCATTGCAAGCGGCAATTTGCCCGACTTCGTCACCACGTCAATGTAACTCGGACGCTCGTTGCTTCAAACGCCCGCAGCTGTGGCCCACACACCTGAGGGACGCATCGCTACAATCGCTGCGAATTCACAGGATGATCGGGATTTTACCTCGCGCGCGTCGCCCCGGTGCGTTGGGTCCGTGTTGTAGAAGCATCAGAAATCTCGATGGATCTCGGCGCTCCCATCACGGTGACTTATGGCTTAGCGCGCGATGACTTGGCCAAAGGACGCCCCCGATTGGAGCATTGTGGGGCTCATATCACCGACGGAGGTGATCATTGGCGGAGTGCCCACCACGCTCAGCAACAGGATCCGCCCAGAGCCTGAGAGGTAGCCAGTATCACCCACCGCGACCACCTGCCCCGAGAGCGTTGGCAGCGGACCGAGGTTCGTCATCGCGAGGCCAAAGGTGCCGGTCATCATGGACGAAGACGACTCCAGCGTGGCCCCCAGCGTCAGCGTCGACGCGTTGAGCCCAAAGATCTTGATGAACCCCTCCATGAACCCAGGTTCGCCAACCATCATCGCGTCACGCCCTGACATGCCCAGTCGGTGAAGCGGCACCAACGATGCCCCGAGGCTGGCCGCCGTACGTGCTGGGCCAAGCTGCACCGGGGCAGACGCGGTCACCAGCCCCGTGGCCGAGCCCAACAGCACCGTCACGGCACCGTCGCCAGTCCCCATGTTGTTGCCATCAGAAGAGTGCACGAGCACGTCTGCGAAGCCATCTGCGTTGTAGTCCCCATCGCAGGTCACCAAGGCCCCGAAGCCCCCTTGCGCGACCATCAGCGAGGTTGGGCTTGGCCTAATCAGCGTGGGCACCGCCGAGAGGCCAGACGAGCTGCCTAGGTACACATAAATTTCGCCGATCACTGCCTCGTTGCCTGGTGCGCCGATGATCGCGTCGTCAAAGCCGTCGCCGTTGATGTCGCAGCCCGCGGCGATCGTCGCGCCAAAGCGCTCCTCGGACCCCATGGGCTTAGGGATAAGTGTTCCCATAGTGGGCAAGCCGCCGATGCTGCCCGCAAAGAGAAACACGCTCTCTTCGGCGCCAACCAGCACATCGACGAAGCCATCGTTGTTGAAGTCACCCGAGGCCAAGCGCTCGCCAAAATTGTTCACCATGCCGGCTCCGGCAGGTCCGAGCAGGGGGCCCCCAGAGTGCACGCGCAAGGCGTTGCTCGCGCGGTCCCACTGGTACCGATGGACGCTTGAGGGCGCGGACGGGCCGCTGCCCACGTCGCTCACGAGAAGATCAAAGAAGCCGTCATTTCCTTCGTCCGCGAGAAAATGAAGGGCGAGCCCATAACCCCCAAGGCTGCCCATGGGAGCGGCCATTTCAGTGAACACGCGCGGCGTGATCGCGCCTCGCATAAGGTAAAGCCGCGGGTCGCTCCCACGGGTGCTCGTGACCAAATCGCCGACGCCATCGCCGTCAAAATCAGGGAGGGTCCCGAGACGGCTCGTCGCGCTTGTCCCAGCGCGATCAATCACGACTCTGCGCCATGAATGTGCAGGCCCCACGACCGCACTTGGCGAGGTATTTTGCACCAAACGGGTACGCCAATAGTACATGCCAGCGCTCCCCACGCTCGGCAACGTCGCGGTCTGCACATTGGTGCACGTCGCGGGTGTGAGGACCTGATTTGCGATGATCGGGCTGCTGCACTCATTGGTGGGCATCAGGTTCGCAGCAGCACACACCTCGACGCGGAGCAATTGCGCGCTGGTGCAGCTCCTGTCGGGCCGCACCGCGAGACGCACTGCGCTGCCCGTGTAGCGACTATTCGTGCGCGGAAACACTGGTGAAATCTCGTTAAACACAGGAGGAGGCCCTGAGTCCTCGCTGAGGACGTCCGGAGCGCTCGCGTCCATGCCCGCCTCAGCGTCCATCCCTGCGTCCATCCCTGCGTCCATGGGCGTGGGCCCCGCGTCAAACACTGGAGCGCCGGCGTCGGGCTCGTAGGTGCTCAGCGCGGTGCGTTCGACCAGCACACACGGCGCGGCCGGATCAGCGCTACCACAGGTGAAGCGTTCGCCCATCGCGGTGCACTGCGCGATCACCTCGGGACGCGTACATTGATAGGGAATAAACAGCTCAAGTTGACGCCAAGCCCCTGGCGAAAACGTCGCGCGCGCCCGCGTCTCGAAGGGACTGAGTCCGCTCGCCATGGTCCCTCGCACAGTGAGTGTCACGTCCAGCGAGGTCACCGCCCCGAGCGGATCAAAGACAAGCGAGGCCGGAAACGTCCGCGCTGCACCGGTGAGGTCACGCGCGCCATAGGTCGCATCAAGCCACCTCTCGCTGGCACCGCCCGGGCGAAGCACGAGCCCCGTCACGGTGATGCTGTCAAGCTGCGCGATGGGATAGTCGGTGCCGACCCAGACCACGATGGCCGTGCGCTGACGGGGCGGACACGCGGTGAGAGAGACGGCCGAGAGAGTGCAAATCGCAGCGAATTTCCAGCCATTTTTCTTATGCATGCTCAGTGATCCCTTGCCTTGCGCGTGTGAAGTCATGGCGTCCTCATCGAGGTCGTGGCGCAGTTAAGACAGTTGGTCGGCATCGGGCCGATTTCGCCACGGGTCGCGTCCGCGACACCCCAGATCGCGAGCCCGACCGCCGCGGCAGACACCCCGCCGATCACAGGCCCGAGCCACACCCACGGGTTCGATCGCGTCCGTTGCATCACCGCCTCAACACGCACCAGGCCCGTCCCGCCGACCCTCACATCGCGCCGAAGCGTGACATGCCCAGGCGCGCTGACCTCGATATGGTGCATGCCCATGTTGACTCTTTGTTCGACAATTCCCACGCCGCGCATGCGTCCATCGATGCTCACAGAGGCCTCAAGGACCGAGGGCTCGATGCGCAGTCGCCCCGCGTCATCAATGATCGCGAGCGTGATCGGCAGCGCGGTCTGAGCACCCGACTCAAAGTTCATCTCGAGGTGCTGCGGTCGATAGCCCTCGCGGCTCACATCAATCCCGTGGCGCCCAGGATCAAGCAACATCGCGCCGTTTTCGCGCGAGGGCTCGTGGCCGTCGACCCGCACAAGGCAATCCTCCGGAGCGCATCGCACGGTCAAACGCACGATGCTCGCGCGCAGCCGTGCCTGCTCAGTGCGCGCGTCTTGTTGGCGTTCTTCGGGGGTATTTCCTGGGTTTGCGAGAAATCGGTCGAGCGTCGAGACCGCGTCGAGGTGGCGCCCAAGCCCTCGGTACGCGAAGGCCAAATTGAAGAGCACCACCGGCACTGGGTTGAGCCGAAACGACTCTTCGAACGCGCTCGCTGCGGTCGCAAATTGTGAATCGTTGAGCGCCTCGATCCCGCGTTCAAATGTTGTGCGAGCCTGCATTTCTTCAGGTGAAATTACCGGAGCCACCACAGGAGCGGTGGCCTGAGGTGTGCGCTGAGACAACGCTGTCTGCGGCAAGAGCAAGAGTGCGAGAAGGCATGCGCCGCGTGCGATGGGACGATTCACAGGTCAGAGTCTCCTTGTGTGAGCCATGTGCGCTCACATGGTAGGCCCGCAACAATCCCGGCACAGTGCGCCCCTGGCAAGCTCAATGCGGGTACGTTGAAATGAAGCGAAATCCCCGAGGTCCACCATTGCGAGGCGTGGGCTGCGCTTCTGGCGTCGTCGCCGCAGCGGCAGGCTCAGCGACGGGCGTGGGTGCTGGCGCTGGTGTGGGCGCTGGACGCGGCGCCTCGACAGAAGGAGCCGCCGGAGGAGTGACCGCAGCGACCACTGCGGTCGCTGGCGCGGTGGGCCCGCTGGGGGCTTGCAGTGGGACAACCTCCGGGGCTCCGCGACGACCGCCACGGCGATCCCCACGAGAGGGTGCGATCGGAGGCGCTGTGACCACGGCCAGCGGCGCGGGCGTCTCAACCCGCGCAGGAGGTACAAGGGGCGCTGGGCGAGGCAACAGCGTGGGGAGTGGCTCTGCGTGTGTCACGGCCGCTGCAGGGGCTGCAGGGTGTGTCTGTGAGGCCACCGGAGTCGCGTTCGAGCGCAGGGCAAACGCGCCCACACCGACGAGCACGAGCGCGACGCCAGCCGCAGCCCAGCGCAGCCCGCGGGGGGGCGATACGGACGCGCGATCGGCACTCACCGCGGGCAACAGGGTCTGCGAATGGACAAGCTCATGCATCGCGAGATCAGCCACGGGGGAGACCGCCGAGGGGCGCGCGGCCTGCGTGAGAAATTCACGGTGTGCCCCCCGAGGATCTGGTTGCGTAGAATCAAGCGGGCGATCGCTCAATGAGCGCAACGGTACGGCGAAGCTGTCGCGCCCTTCGGACTCGTGGGTCACAGCTTCTTCGAAGCGAATTCGCAGTGTTCTGGCTGACGAAATCCTGTGATCACGGTCGGGCGCGAGGGCCTCGGCGAGCACCCGGCTGATCTCTGCGTTGAGCGTGGGCTCGACCTCGTGCACCAGGGGCGCGCGCTCGGTCATGATCTTCAGGATGAGAATATTGTAGTTGTCTGCGAAGAAGGGCTTGGTCCCAGTGAGCAGCTCAAAGAGCATGATCGCAGCGCTCCACACGTCCGCACGCGCGTCGATCTTCGAGTCCCCGCGGACCTGCTCGGGGGACATGTAGTACGGCGTCCCGAGCGCGGTCCCGGTCTGGGTTTTAGCGAGGCCTTCTTCGGCCTCAGCGATCTTCGAGATGCCAAAATCGATGAGCTTTGGGACCGTGGTTCCGTCCTCGCCGCGGTGGAGAAAGACGTTATCGGGCTTGATGTCGCGATGAATGATCCCGTGCTCGTGCGCTGCGTGGAGGGCGTCGAGCACGGGCCCCATGATCCCCATGACCTCCGCGGGCGTGAGCTTGCCGGCTCGCTCCAAGCGCGTCGACAAGCCCTCCCCCGAGAGCAGCTCTTGAACGATGTAAAACGTCCCGCTCTCTTCATCGCGTGCGAGGTCATAGATCTTCACGATGTTGCGGTGCTGGATCGCGTTGGCAGCGCGCGCTTCTCGCACAAATCGCTGCACAAGCTCCTGCCGTCGCGCGACCTCTGGGCGCATGATCTTGAGCGCCACGCGCCGACGCATCAGCGTGTCTTCGGCTTCAAAGACCGCGCCCATGCCTCCCGCCCCGAGGAGCCGCAGCAGCTTGAACTTGTGTGCGATTGTCTGACCAATCAGCGCATCAAACTCATCCGCTTCTTGAGCGCCTTCGGTCATTCTCGTTCGGTCCCTCGTGTGCGCGCCACAACTCTTGCGGCGAGCAACAAGCTAGCTGACCGTACGCAGTGACACAACGGGACGCCCCGAAAACGCGCAGATCGAAGGGGCTTAGTACCCGAGGTTAGGCCCGAGCCAGCGCTCGGTCTCTTCGAGGCTCACGCCCGTGCGTTTTGCGTAGTCTTCGACCTGATCGCGCCCCAGACGGCCGACCATAAAATACTTCGCGTCGGGGTGGGCAAAGTACAGCCCCGAGACGCTCGCAGCGGGGCTCATGGCGAAGCTCTCGGTGAGCGAAATCCCTAGCGATTGCCCATCGAGCAGCGAGAACAAGGCTCCTTTGGGGCGGTGGTCTGGGCACGCGGGGTAGCCAAACGCGGGGCGAATGCCGCGATACTTTTCTGCGACGAGCTCTTGCACTGAGAGGTCCTCGTTGGCGCCGTAGCCCCACTGCTTGCGCGCCTCGCGATGGAGCCACTCGGCGAAGGCCTCGGCCAAGCGATCGGCCAGTGATTTTACAATGATCGCGCTGTAGTCATCGTGCTGCAGTTCGTACTCGCGTACGAGCTCATCGCAGCCCAATCCCGTCGTGACCGCGAAGCCACCGAGGTAGTCCTGGAGGCCCTGCCCTGCAGGCGCGATATAGTCCGCGAGCGACCGAAACGCGCTCTCGTCTCCGCGCACGCTCTGCTGTCGCAGCATGGCGAAGCGAGTCCGCTCCACGCTCCGGGTCTCGTCGGTGTAGACCACGATGTCTTCGCCCACGCGCTGCGAAGGCCAGAACCCGTAGACACCACGCGCTTGCAGCTTTTTCTCACGCACAATGCGCGCCAGGATGTTCTTCGCGGCCTCGAAGAGCTCGCGCGCGGTCTCGCCCTGCTCGGGGTCACTGAGCACCTCGGGATAGCGACCACGCAGCTCCCACGCGGTAAAAAAGAAGGTCCAATCAATCAACGGGACGAGCTCTTCGAGCGAGGGCTCGACCACGCGTGTGCCCACAAACGCGGGCTTGGCGAGGTCTTCTTTGCGAAAGACCACACGGCTGCCCTGCCCAATGGCGGTCTCGATCGGGACGAGCGCCTTGGTCTTTCTGCTAGCAAAAATCCTACGCAATTGCTCTTGGTCTTCGACGTTGCGTGCGAGAAATTCTTCGCGCTTCGTGTCCTTGGACAGCAACGACGACACCACGCCCACCGCGCGCGAGGCGTCGAGCACGTGCACCACGGGGTGTTCGTACTCGGTCGCGATCTTGACCGCCGTGTGCTGTCTCGAAGTAGTCGCGCCACCGATCATCAAGGGCAGGATCATCCCGCGGCGTTTCATCTCGCGCGCTGCGTCGACCATCACGTCGAGCGAGGGCGTAATGAGCCCCGAGAGACCCACGATGTCCACCCCACGCGCGAGCGCTTCGTCGAGGATTTTGTCAGTCGCGACCATCACGCCGAGGTCAATCACTTCGTAGTCATTGCATGCCAAGACCACGCCCACGATGTTCTTGCCGATGTCATGGACGTCGCCCTTGACCGTCGCGAGCAGCACGCGACCATTCGAGCGGCTTGTGCCCGCGGCGGCCTTCTCGGCCTCCATCAACGGGGTCAGGTACGCGACCGAGCGCTTCATCACACGCGCGCTCTTGACCACCTGGGGCAAGAACATTTTTCCGGCGCCGAAGAGATCGCCGACCGTGCGCATCCCGTCCATGAGCGGGCCCTCGATGACAAGCAGCGGTCGCTTGTATTTTTGCAGGGCTTCTTCGGTGTCTTGCTCGATAAAATCCGTCACGCCTTTGACCAACGCGTGGGCCAATCGCTCTTCGATCGAGCACTCTCGCCACGCGAGGTCTTGCCCTCGCTTGGTGCCCTCGCCTTTGACCGTCGCGGCGTAGTCGGTCAGCCGCTCGGTGGCGTCAGGCCGGCGATCAAAGAGGACATCTTCGATGCGCTCTAAGAGCTCTTTCGGGATGTCTTGATACACCGCGAGCTGCCCCGCGTTGACGATCCCCATGTCCATCCCCGCGCTGATCGCGTGATAGAGAAAAGCCGCGTGCATCGCCTCGCGGACCGCGTTGTTTCCGCGAAACGAGAAGCTCAAATTCGACACGCCGCCCGAGATGTGAACCCCTGGGCAGGTGCGCCGCAAGATGGCCGCGGCCTCGATGAAGTTCTTGGCAAACCCGTTGTGCTCTTCGAGCCCTGTCGCCACCGCGAGGACGTTGGGATCAAAAATAATGTCCTCGGGCGGAAACCCGACCTGCTCGACCAACAGCTTGTACGCACGCTGACAAATCTCGACCTTGCGCGCGACGGTCTCGGCCTGCCCCTGCTCGTCAAACGCCATCACAACGACCGCGGCGCCGTAGCGACGGATCTTGTGAGCTTTCTCTAAGAAGTCTTCTTCGCCCTCTTTGAGTGAGATCGAGTTCACGATCCCCTTGCCCTGAATGCACTGCAATCCGGCCTCGATCACCGACCACTTGGACGAGTCCACCATGATCGGGATCCGTGCGATTTCAGGCTCCGTTGCGAGATAGTTCAAGAACGTGCGCATCGCCGCGACGCCGTCCAACATGCCCTCGTCCATGTTGACGTCGAGCACGTTTGCGCCGCCTCGCACTTGATCCAGCGCGACGGCCATCGTCGCCGCGAAGTCCCCTCGCGCGACCAGCTCCGCGAACTTCTTCGAGCCCGCGACGTTGGTGCGCTCGCCCACGATCGTGAAGCTCACCTCGGGCCTAAACGTGTAGGGCTCAAGCCCCGAAATCTGTGTGAGCTCAGGGCCGCGCACGGCTTGTCGCACGGGCGTGATGTGCTCGACCGCCTCTGCGATCGCGCGGATGTGATCGGGCGTGGTGCCGCAGCAGCCTCCCACGACGTTGGCGAGACCCTCGCGTGCAAAGCCCGCGACCATGCGCGCAGTGTCTTCGGGCAGCTCGTCAAAGCCGCCAAACGCGTTGGGCAGACCCGCGTTGGGATACACACTCAAGAGCGTGTTCGCGGCGCCGGCAAGCTCGGCCAAAAACGGCCGCATTTCTTGGGCGCCCAGCGCACAATTGAGCCCTACGGTCACTGGTCGCGCGTGCTTTACGCTGGCCCAAAAGGCCTCCATGGTCTGCCCCGAGAGCGTGCGTCCGCTGCGGTCGGTCGCGGTCACGCTGAGCATCACGGGCAGGCGCTTGTTGCGCTCAACAAAGACCTCTTCGATCGCGAGGATGCAGGCCTTGAGATTGAGCGTGTCAAACACGGTCTCGGGCAAGAGCACGTCGACGCCGCCGTCCATCAACGCGCGCACTTGCTCGCGGTACGCTTCGGCCACAGCTTCGAAGGTCGCGCGCCGCGCGGATGGGTCATTTGCGTCGGGCGAAATCGACAGCGTGATGCTCAGCGGGCCGATGGCGCCTGCGACCAATCGCGGCTTGTTGGGCGTGAGCGCGCTGTACTTCTCGGTCGCTCGTCGAGCGACCCGCGCGGCCTCGACGTTAAGCTCATACGCGAGCCCTGAGAGATCATAGTCCGCCTGCGAAAACGCGTTCGCATTGAAGGTATTGGTCTCGATGAGGTCGGCCCCTGCGGCGAGGTACTCTTCGTGGATCGACTGGATCACATCGGGGCGGGTTAAGACCAAGAGGTCGTTGTTGCCGCCGAGGTCTTTGCCGTGGGCCGCGAAGCGCTTTCCGCGAAAGTCTCCCTCGGACAATTTGTAGCGCTGGATCATGGTGCCCATCGCACCGTCGAGCACCAAAATGCGCTCTTTGAGCAGCGTCTCAAACAGAGAATCGGTGTGTGTTGTGGACATCGTGCAATGCTTTCGTTTGGGGGCAGCATGGGCACCGCCAAGGGCGCTGTGGTTGGCCTCAAGAGCCGCTGCCATATCGTGGAGAGCTCGCTTGGTTCAGAGCTACCTAGTCCTTGGGTTGGCTGGGCAGCTCTACGGCGCGAGCGGCCGGGGAGTATGATCGATAGGACCGGTCGTGGTCGAGCACCAGCGTGAGCCCGCGCGCTCGGGGTAGCATTTGCGAGATTCTGTGCGACAAAGTCCCCCATCGCTATGACCAATCCCGCTACAGAGCACGACACGCTCCGCGAGCTCTTTGATCAGTCACTTGCCGCGAGCCTCGCCGTACTCGATGCCGGTTCGCCTGCCGTTTCGCTGGTCACTTACACCTGCACCTGGTCGCCCTTGAGGCTGTATCTCTGCGTAAGTGAACTCAGTTCACATACGCCCGCGCTGCGCGCTGCGCCGCGGTGTTCGCTGCTCATTCACCGTGACCCCTCGCCGAGCGATCCGCACAGCAATCACGCCATCACCCGCGCGATGATCCAGTGCGACGCCAAGTTTATCTCGCGCGACGAGGCCGAACTCCGAGGTGTCACCGCGCAATGGCGAGCGAAATACGCGATTACGGACATGCTCTTGGGCCTCTCGGATTTCTCGTTTGTCGAGCTCACGCCGCTGAGCGCTACGTTGATTTTGGGCTTCGGCCGCGCGTTTCGCTGCACTGGCGAAAACCTTGCAGTGCTCGAACATCAGCGCCCACGTTGAGCGCGCAACTCGGTGTACGCTTTCGCCCACTGTGAGCAACGCGAACACACCTCTGTCACTCCGCCCCATTCACGACGTCGCCGACGAGGCCGGGATCCCACGTCACGATGTGCTTTTGTGGGGACGCGACCGCGCTAAAATCGATTTGCACGCGCTCGGTCATGGCCCTAACCAGGGTCGCTTGGTGTTGGTCTCTGCGATCAATCCAACGCCCGCTGGAGAGGGCAAGACCACGACATCCATTGCCCTCGCGATGGGCCTCCGACAGCGCGGTGTGCGTGCGATCGCGGCGTTGCGTGAGCCCTCGCTCGGGCCTGTGTTTGGCGTCAAGGGCGGAGGCACCGGTGGGGGCCTCGCGTCGCTCGAGCCCGCGGCAGACATCAACCTGCATTTCACTGGAGATATCCACGCGATTTCGAGCGCGCATAACCTCCTGAGCGCGCTGGTCGACAACGCCGTGCACTTTCAGAGCCCGGTCGCGATCGATGGACGCACCGTTCGTTGGCGCCGAACGATGGACATGAACGATCGATTTTTGCGAAATGTCATCGTCGGCCTCGGAGGCAAAGCCCACGGCGTCCCCCGTGAGACCTCGTTTGACATCACCGCGGCGAGCGAGGTCATGGCGATCTTGTGCCTCGCCGAGAGCCCCAACGACCTCGAGGCGCGCCTCGCGCGGATCATCGTGGCCACGCGCCCAGATGGCACGGCCATTCGCGCGAGCGACGTGTTCGCGGCGCCCTCGATGGTGGCGCTCTTGCGTGACGCGCTGATGCCCAACCTCGTGCAGACCCGCGAAGGCGGCCCCGCGATTGTGCACGGCGGTCCGTTTGCCAACATCGCGCATGGGTGCAACTCGGTCTTGGCCACGCGCATGGCGCTCTCGTACGGCGACATGGTGATCACAGAGGCGGGCTTTGGCTTTGACCTCGGCGCAGAGAAGTTTTTGAACATCAAGATGCGCTCGTCGGGGCTGTGGCCTCGGGCGCTCGTGCTGGTAGTCACACTTCGGGCTCTTAAAATGCACGGAGGAGTCAAAGTGGCAGACGCCGCTGCGCCCAACGCAGAGGCGCTCCGTGGAGGCTTCGAGCACCTTGAGAAGCACCTGGAGACGGCGCGATTTTTTGGCCTCCCGGTGGTGGTCTCGGTCAACCGGTTTCCGAATGACAACGACGACGAGCTTGAGCTTTTGCGTTCGTTTGGCCGCGCCCAAGGGGTCGAGGTCGCCGTATGCGAGGGCTTCGGCCGCGGCGGCGAGGGCTCGCTAGAGCTCGCAGACAAAGTGCGCTCGGTAGTCGACGCGACGGACACCGCACCTCCGCAGCCCAAGTTTGTCTATGAGCTCACAGACTCGGTCGAGAACAAGATCCGCGCGATCGCCCGCACCGTGTACGGCGCAGACGACGTGGTCTTTACCGCGAGCGCAGCCAAAGACATCGCGTCCGCCATCGCGCTAGGCGGGGGCCTGTTGCCCATTTGCATGGCCAAAACCCACTTGTCGCTCAGCGACGATGCCACACGCGTGGGTCGTCCAAGACGCTTTGTGATCACCGTGCGCGAGGTCCGAATGAGCGCGGGTGCGGGCTATCTCATCGCGCTCACCGGAGAGATCCTCACGATGCCTGGCCTGCCTCGCGAGCCCGCCGCGCGGCGGGTCGTAGTGCACTCGGATGGGAGCATTACGGGGCTCATGCAGGGCGAGTAATCTCTTGTGTTTTCGCAGGCAGATTGTGCTCTCGAACGCTGTTCTTCGTAGTCAGTTGTCTACTCAGGTTGCAAGAGCGTAGAGTTCTCCCCGATGAACACTCCGCCGGAGCTGCAAACCGGAGCCATTTTTGCACGACAGTTTCGCGTGCTTGGGCGCTTGGCAGAGGGCGGAATGGGCGTCGTCTATCTCGTCGAACAGCTCAGCACCCGCAGACAACGTGCGCTCAAAGTGATGCAACCGACGCTCGTCACCGAGCCCAAGCATCGCGAGCGCTTTGAGCAAGAGGCCTATGTCTCGGCGTTGATCGACAGCGATCACATCGTCGAGGTCGTGTCCGCGGGGATCGACACGGACACCAGCGTGCCCTTTCTTGCGATGGAGCTCTTGCGTGGACAAACGCTGGACGATCGCATTGTGAAGCAGGGGGCACTGACGGGCCCCGAGGCGCTCGCGGTCATCCGCCAGCTGCGCCACCCACTGGAGCTCGCGCACACCGCAGGGCTTATTCATCGTGACCTCAAACCAGAGAACATTTTTCTCGCGGTCGCGCGTCGGCTCGATGTTCCCTTTACGCTCAAGGTCCTCGATTTTGGCATCTCTAAATGGGTCCAAGAGGCACGCACTGCGGCTGCAAATTCGCAGGTGATTGGCTCACCGTATTGGATGGCTCCCGAGCAGCTTGAGCACGGCGCGCGCATCGCGCCTGCGACGGACGTGTGGTCCCTCGGCCTCATCGCGTTCTATGTGCTCACCGGCAAGATTTTTTGGAAGAGCGGCAACTCAGACACGGCCTCGATCAGCTCGGTCATCTTCGAGATGATCGTCGACCCGATCCCTCCGGCGTCCAAGCGTGCGGCCGAACTTGGTCTGCAAATTCCCATTTCACCCGCGTTTGACACGTGGTTTGACAGGTGCGTCCAACGAAAGCATGAGCAGCGATTTCTTAACGCAGGGGTCGCCCTGCGCGCGCTCGAAGAGGTGCTCGATCAGTCCGCTGTGCAGACTTTGGTTGCGCCGACCACGCTGTCTGCGATCCAAGGGCGGACCCCTACCGCGCCTCAACCAACACCCGTCGATCAGCTGTCCATCGAGCTCGAGCTCGGGACCTCAGACGTCGAGAGCTACCTCACCAGCATGAACCTCGGCGCGACGGCCCCTCGGCCTGCGGTGGTGGCGCCCGAGCCCGTGCTCGCTGCCGTGCAGCCTCCCCTCCCCTCCGTGCCTCCGGCGCCCTCCTCAAGCCCCTCCATGCCCCCTACGCGGGTCCACGCCGACTCATCCCCGACCCTGGATGGGATCGCGCCACGGGCCTCGGTCGAGTCCGCCGCGGCGCCCACGCCCGTGCGCAACGAGCCGGCGAGCAAGTCCCTCTCGGACTTCGAGCTCTTTGCCCGGTTCGAGTCACAGAACCACGGCCCAGACCTCGACGCGACGCGCCTCACAGCGCAGGCACTTTTTCTCCGTGCAGGCGAGACCACCCCGGGCGTAGTGCGTGCTTTTCTTGCGGCGAATCCACCTCCCGCTCCGATTATCCCGCGGGGTCATCTGGACGAATCCGCGTGGCTCAACGCGCTCTTGCCCGACCCGCCGCGCAACGCCCCTATCAGCCGGCTGTTTTCGCTCTTGTGCGGGCCGATTCACCAGGCCATCTCGGTCTCTCCGACGGCCCTTGGACTCTCCGAGCGCGAGCGTGTCGATCCCATGACCAGCGCGGCCTCTGTGTTGCGCACCACGCGCCCATTGCACCAATGGATGCTGCACGCCGCGGCAGCATTCGACGTGGCTTCGATGCCCACGTTGTACTTTCGCAGCGCGCAGACTCAGCTGCTTCAGTGTATGTCGACCGAGCCCTGGGCCGCGTCTCTCGGCGCGCCGTTGACCCGCGAAAACTTCTCACCGAGCGCCCTCGCCGCGCTCGCCGGGAGGCACATCGCGCTCTACCGCCCAGAGCACTTCTTGCGTGTCGTGTTGCCCTCACTCGACGCGCTCCAGAGCATGTTTGTCGCCGCGCGATCCATCGCGCGCAACCAAGCGTTGACCATCGAAGGCCCCATCGAAGCGGCCCTCCGGCAGAAGTTCGCGACGGACTCTGCGCGACAGAAGCTGTTGCAGCTCATCGAGCCCTGCGACGGCGCAGAGCTCTCGCTGTGGGCACGCGCAGCAGGCGTCGCGAGTGTGCGCGCCGGGCTGCTCTTGTGTGGTGATTTGCTCGAGTCTGCAAGCACACTGGCGCATCACCCAGGCGTCGAGACGCTGTCGTCCGAGAGCGATCTGCGCTCGGCCATGGTGGACTTTGCGCTCACCCCTGAGTTTGCTCGTCTGCGACGTACGCTCTTGGGTGCGGCTGCGACAGGGACCGGTTCGCGCTGACGGATCGCAGGGCTGCGATCGGCGGTTTAGAGCCCGCGGACTTCTTCGAAGTGGGTGCGCGTTGAGATCGCTTCTTCTTCGAGGTTGAGCAAGATCGGGAGTGTCTCTTGCTGCCAGTCGTCGTCGCGCACGCGGCGCACGGTGATCGTGCCCTCGACGTTGGCGTAGACGCACTCGACGAGGTCCATAATGATGTAGAATCCGTTTGAGTTGCAGAAGCGCAACTCTGCGAAATCAATCACGGTTTGGGCAATAGCGTGGGTGGGCAAGAGCTTGCCAAGCTCGTCGAGATAGCCTGACAAGAACCGATAGGGGTTATCGATTCGGATCACGCCCTCGAACGACACCAACAGTGTCGAGCCATCGAGCTTTGCAACGGAGTGAAAGACGCTGGCCCCGCCGTCCATGATCTCGCCGTACGTAAGAATCTTCATGGCGACCTCTCGATCGTGTAGCGCGCGGACACCGTGATCATTCCGCTTTCTGTGTGTGAAACCGAGAGCGCGAAGCGGTTCTCAGCGACGAGGCGAATCAGCCCGAGGCCACCCTTGAGTCTGTGTGGTCGGCGCTCTCGAATGGTCTGCACCATAAGTTTTTTTGCATCTGTGACCGAAGCGAGCAATGCGACTTTCGTCTGCAATTTCTCAATGACTTCGGCGTTTACTTGGTTGCTCACTTTGATCAGCAGTGTCTCGGGTGAGATGTGCAGCGCCAGGGTAAAGGCAGAGTCAGGATCGAGAATGTTCTCAAACACATTGGTCACAAGCTCGGTGACCACGATGTTTGCTTTCTTCGCGATATTGCTTGGATAGAACATCGCGAGGAGCGCTAAGACTGACTCACCGAGCACGGCCGCGACGTCACCCTTGGCAGAGGCCAGCGGCCCCAAGCGCAGATGAAAATCGATGGTCGAGCACGGCTCTGTGGCCGCTGGCTCCGTAGTGCTTGCTGTGATTTCGCTCACGGATTGCCCTTCTTTCGCATCACCAACAGGGTGATGTCATCGAAGTCTTTGTGGCGAAACGACTCGTAGTCCGCGACACAGCGATCAACGATCTCTTGGACCGGCGCGTCGCGGTGCTCAATGATCAGGTTGTTCAACCGACGGACTGAGTAGTCGACGCCTGCGGCGTTCTGCGCTTCGACCATGCCGTCCGTGTAGAGCACTAGCAAATCTCCCTGCGAAAACGGCAGAGAGAACTCGCGGTAGGGCTTGAGACGCAGACCGAGAAAGTGGTTCTTCTTCTCGAAGAGGTGGGTCTCGTTGTTGTGAAGCAACATGCCGTAGCCACCGCCGCTCACGTAGCGAAAGCCATCGGGCTCGAAGCTCACGAGATTGACCGTCGCGTACTTGCGGACCTCACGCAGGAAGTCAAACGAGGTGCGGTTGACCCACTCGACGATCCCCTGTGGGCTATCAAAGTGCTCCATCACCTGCATGAACTGCGCTTTCAAAAAGGCAGTGATCAACGCAGCGGAGACACCGTGACCCGAGATGTCAAACACACCGATCGCGTAGCGATTGTTGGGGAGTCTGAAGAAGTCGTAGTAGTCACCGCCGACCTCTGTGAGCTGCTTGTGATAGACCGCGAGCTCTAGCTCTTCGCTCATCTCACCGAGCATTCTGGGCAACAGCGCGCGCTGTACGTTCTGCGCGACGCTGAGGTCGTCCTGAATGATGGCGTAGGTCCGAGCGAGCTCACGCTCTTGTTCGTCGAGCTTCTCGTAAGCTTGTTTGAGATTGTCGTTGGTGCTGGACCAAAACGAGTTGTCCCGCTCGACTGATTTTTGCAGGCCTTTGTAGCGCCAAAACAAGCGAGCCAGCTCCGCAGAAGGAAGCTTCGCGAGCAGCTCTGCGTCGTTTTGAGCGAGCACTTCTTCAAGCGTCATCGACACGTTGGACCACCGTTCTCAACCGTTGATCGCTGCATCATCAGTGAAACTCACAATGCAAAAAAGACGAGTCTTCGCCAGCGGTGACGTCGACGTAGTCCAGATCACCAGGTGCAGACATTCCCCCGATAAGAACGCCGCGCTCAAGGTCTTTGCTAAAGGGCGTCGTGCTGTGAATCACCGCGCGACCGCGGCGGCGATCGTAAAACTCGATGTCAAAAGTTCCGATGATCTCGGGCGCACCTTGGACCACACTCTGATAGCCGCCCGAACCCGTCTGATAGTGCAAGAACGACGCACCACCCTTCAGCACAGAGCGACCCGGCCCATACTGATACCAGTTGTGCATCATCACCATGCCAACTTTGACCAAGATAGGGCCGCTGTTTTGGTACGAGCGCATCACCACGTCTTCGATCGCGCGGAGCTGACTAAACGGGTACCACTTGCCCATCTCGAGCTCTGCGATCAACCGCTGTGCGTTAGCGCCCGCTACGATGTTGAGGTTCATGCACGCTTGGGCAAAACCCATGAGCAGGGTTCCGTGAACCTGCATTTCATCAGTCGGATTGTCACTCACTGACCTGGGATCTCCGTCTTCACTAGGCTCATGCGTGGTCAACGCCAGCAAACGCGAAGCACGCCACAATGGGCAGCTCGTCGAGACCGATTCGTACCATGCCCTCTGTCGCGCTTGCCGAACAATAATCAGGCAAGCGGACCGGCACGGGCGTGCTCGCTTCGAACGGCGTGTAGCCCGCGCGCGTGAGCCTAAAGAGCCACCGCTCGCAGCGCTCGTGACGCTCGCTGCGAAACATGTCGCTCGTCCCAAAAATGTCTCGGATCTCTCGACCAAAGAACGTCTCTTTGATCACAAAGCGCTCTTCGCGGCTCACGTCGCTGCGATCAATGAGCTCAAAGACTGCGCCAAAATGCTGCCAACATTCGTCAAAGCGTCGGCTCACGCGGTCTGCATCGTGCTGCGCGTGAGGCTCGATGAGCGTGAACACCGCGGGCCGAATAGACTCGCGCATTTGGGTGAGCAAGCGCGTGCGATAGTCGGTGTCGTTTACGCCATGCATCGTGTGATGCAACGTAAACGCAGCGTTGGCTACGGGGCGCTCGCCAAGCTCTTGCGCGAGCTTGTGCCAGGCCTGCGGGCTGAGGTCTTCGATCAACCCTCGGTACGAGATGAGCTCAAGCTCAAGCCCCGCGCGTTGCGCCGCTGCGGGGAGAATGCTCTCGCTAAACGTTAGGTTATTTGCATCGGGATCAAGCGCGACCACACGCAACTTGCGCAGCGCGCCGCGGTCACTCGCGAGCTGATCGATCAGCGCGAGCACCTGCGTCCCGCGACCAATGCCAATCTCGAAGAGCGACCCTTGCGTACGCTGCCTCAGCGCATCGGCGAGGTGATGGTTGGCGATCTCGTGGCTCGCGCTCACCAAAGGCACCGCGCGCGTGAGCGCTGCAAAGAGCTCAATCTGAGGAATGCCAAACTGCTCAAGATAAATGTTTTTGGACTCGACGAGGTTGCGGTCGAGTCTGCGCAAGAGCGCGTCGGCCACAATGTGCGCGAGCAACAATTCGTTAGGTAAGTCAGGCCCAACATGCGCTTGCAGCTGTTGCTCAAGCAGGGGCTTGGCGATGCGGTCACGCCGTCGATGCATCTGGTCACATGCATCAAGAAACAAGTCGTACTGCGCAGAGTGAGAATTCACGATCGAAACGATAAACTCTTTGCTGAGCGTTTCGTCAAGGATTCCTAGTTTTCTCGCCCTTACACTGGGGCCGATTCTTCGCCCAAGACTACATTATCGATGAGACGTGTCGTGCCTACACGCACAGCGATCGCCAACACCGCACGAGTGCTCTCGTCGCGATAATGCTCGAGCGTGTCAGCGTCGCGCACCTCGATGTAATCCACGCTCGTCGCGATCGCGCGCAACCGCGTGTCGACCTCGTCGCGAATGCGCGCAGCGTCCCGCGCGCCCGACTCCCACTCGCGCACCGCGTAGCCAAGAGCGCGCGGAATCTCAGCCGCTCGTGCGCGCTCGTCGTCGGACAAATAGCGATTGCGAGAGGACAGCGCCAGCCCATTTGCCTCGCGCACCGTGGGCACTCCGACGACCTCGACGGGCAAGAGCAGGTCCCGCGTCATGCGCTCGATCACGCGCCACTGTTGGTAGTCTTTGCGACCAAAGAGCGCGACGCACGGGCCGCTCAGCGCGAAGAGCTTGCTCACGATGGTGGTGACGCCCTCGAAGTGTCCCGGCCTAAATACCCCACAGAGTGGCGCTGTGAGCGAGGACACTGTGACGCGTGTCTGCTCGCCTTCGGGGTACATCGCTGCAGTGTCGGGCGCGAAGACAACGTCGACTCCGGCGCTGGCACACAAGACCAGGTCGCGCGAGAGCTCGCGTGGATACTTGGACAGGTCCTCGTTGGGGCCGAACTGTGTGGGGTTGACGAAGATCGAGATGGCGACGAGCCCCTCGGGGCCCACGCGCGCGCGGCCCTCGCGTGCCAAGGTCAGGTGGCCCTCGTGAAGCGCGCCCATCGTGGGGACAAACGCGACCCGCTGACCAGCGTGTCTCGCGCGGATCAATCGCGCTTGAAAATCCCTGGGATCACGGATGACCTCGACTGCGCTGGGCTCAGTGTGTGGGTCCATACGCGTGCGCCTCCGTCAGCGGAACCTCGGCGTCACTCGCCCCATCGGTCTCACGGCGCTCGCCCTGCGCGGCGCCCGAATCGGCGATCTTTTTCGCTGCAAACGAGTGCTCAAGCCCCGGAAAAGTCCCCGCGCGCACCTCGTCCACGTAGCTCTTGGTCGCGTCCACGCCGCGCCCAAAGAGCGTCTCGTAGGTCTTTACAAATTTGGGCCGCATCGTGTCGTTGAGCCCGAGCAAGTCGTAGCTCACGAGCACCTGCCCATCGCAGTCGATCCCTGCGCCAATGCCGATGGTTGGGACCTCGATCGAGCGTGTGATTTTAGCGCCCAAATCAGCCGGAACGCCCTCGACCACCACCAAGAAAGCGCCCGCCTGAGCCACCGCGATGGCGTCCTCGACGATGCTCTCGGCGTCCTCGTTGTTGCGCCCTTGGACCTTAAAGCCCCCCATCGCGTGCATGCGCTGCGGCAACAGGCCCACGTGGGCTACCACGGGGATTCCCATGCGGACCATGCGGTAGATCGTCTCGGCGACCTCACGCCCACCCTCGAGCTTGACCGACTCGACCATGCCCTCTTTCATCAAGCGCCCTGCGGACTCGAGCGCGTGGTCGTGCGAGCGCTGGTAGCTCATGAAGGGCATGTCACCCACGACGTGTGCGTTGCGGGTCCCGCGCATAACAGCACGGCAGTGATAGATCATTTCGTCGAGGGTGACCGACAGGGTTGAGTGCTGTCCCTGCACGACCATTCCCAGCGAATCTCCTACCAAGATCGCGTCAACGCCGGCCTGGTCTACCATCCGCGCGAACGTGGCGTCGTATGCGGTCACCATCGCGATCCGCTCGCCCCGGCCACGCGTTGCCTTACGTGCACGCAACGCGGGCACGGTGATCTTCTCGACCTTCATGGTCTGCACTCTCTTGTCTGTGGTCACGGCCCGCTCCACTGCGGGTCCACGCCAACAGTTCACTCTAGCACGTCTAGAGGCACCACCAAGAGCGCACTCTCACCCTCGAAACGTCTGCAAAATCGCTGCCCACGGGCTCAGCGGGTCGCGCGTCCACGCGTGCCGCAAGAGCGCTTCGCGCTCGTGTGAATCCTGGCTGCTCAGCGCCCGCGCACGCAGGGTCATCGCGGACTCTTGTGCGCCACGGAGAGCGCCTGCGAGCCGACGTGTGAGCTCGGCTTGCTCACAGTGGCCATCGCGCGCGAGGCACACGAGCACCACGATCGCGTCTGCGAGGGCATCGTCAGCGAGCACGCCGCTGCGCTCACGTAGGTCGCGCAGGACCGTCGCGGGCGGATCATGACTTGCAAGCAAAATTCCTCGCTGTTGTCGTCCGATGGGGGTCTCGACGATGGCGAGCAGGGTCTGCGCTTGCACGCGCTGCCCAGCGGCCCAGTGCTGCGACGCGAGCGCGACCCGCAGCCGATCGCGATCGACCGCGCGATGGGCATCACCTGAGAGCCTCGCGATGGCCTGCGTCAAGACCTGAGCGGCCCACGCGGGCTGTGCGCGCCGCACAAGGGCGCGCGCAGCGACCGTCTGCGCAGAGACAAACTCGCCGTCGTCCACTCGGACACGGGCCAGCGCGAGCAACCCCTCTGAGACCGCACGGGAGTCCGATTCGATCAGCGATTCTCCAAGCACTCTGAGCGTCCGGCCATCGTCGTGTCCCTCTGCGAGAGACTCCCGAGCGAGCTCGAGCGCGCGCGCGGGCTGGGCTACGTCGAGCCATCGCTGGGCGAGCTCGGTGCGCGAGACTCCTGCTTGTGCGTGACCGAGCTCGAGCCCCGCGACGAGCGCGATCGCGTCTGCAGGGCGACCATCTCCGACGCGGGCAGAGATGAGCGCGAGGCGATCTTCGAGTGTAGCGCGCTGGGTAAGAAGCAACGGGGTCAAGAGCGAATCTGCCTGCGAAAATGCACCTCGAACGAGGGCATCATGGGCTCTTGTTCTTCGGGTGACTGCGAGGGTCGGGCGGGTGTCTCGGGCGTAGTCAAGCAGGGCACGCTGCGCGAGGGTGCGGTCTCCGGGGCGCGCCAGGGGTGCGTCTTCGAGGGCGCGAGCGGCGGTGACTCGGTCGCTCCCTTGCGCGATGGCGACGGCGGCGCGGACCTCGGGGTCTTCGCTGGCGACCGCGAGGGCGCGGGTAAAGCTCTCGCTCGCTTCGGCAGTCCGGGCGAGCCGCTGCAGCACTTCGCCTTGCACAAGCCAGCACGCGGCCTGCGCAGGGAACCTCCGCACACAGTCTTGCGCGCCCTCGAGCGCGTCCTGGGTATCACCCGCGCGGAGCAACATCTCTGCGCGTCGAGCGAGGAGCCACCCGTCGGTCTCGTCGGCGAAGGTCGCGAGCTCAAGCTGCCTCGCGGCGTCGGCGTACTGCCCACGGTTGGCGAGGATTTCTGCACGCAAGAACGCCTCGTACGCTGTGGCAGACGCGAAGTGACGCACCCTAGGGACGCCGGCGATTCGCTCGGTGAGCGTCTGCGTGGGCGGTCGTGCGCATGCGGTCCATGGCGCGCCGAGCGTGAGAGAACACAGCAGCGCAAGGCGTGTTTTGGAGTGAGCAAACAAGGCGCGCACGGCAGCAATCAATCCTGTCGCATGGTGGACGACCGCGACCGGGCTGGCAACGGCGGCGCGCTGTGATAGGCGATCGCCACGATGATTGCACCCTCTCTGGTCGCCAATGTCTCGCTGCTCTGTCTCGACGCCGGAAACACGGTGATCTTTCTCGACCACGCGGTGGTGTCCGAGGTGCTGTTGGGCGAGGGATTTGTCTGTGATATCGAGACTTTACGGCGCGCCGAGGGAGAGGCCAAGCGCGCACTCTCGGACGGCACGGCCCTCGCGGCGGTCCCGGGGTTTTCGGCGCACGCGGGGTGGAGCGTGATGGTCCGCACGATGATTGAGCGCGCTGGGATCCCGGCGCAAGACAGCGCGCGATGTGTGCGTGCGCTGTGGCAAGAGCACGACCGGCTGAACCTCTGGCGGAGTGTCCCTGAGGGTCTTCGTGAGAGCCTCTGTGCGCTCCGCGCGGCGAAGGTGCCTGTGTGCATTGTCTCGAACAGCGAGGGAAAACTCAGCCCATTGTTCGAGGCTCTAGCGCTCAGTGAGTGCTTTGACGCGGTGATTGACTCTGCGCTCGTGGGCGTCGAGAAGCCCGACCCTGCCATCTTTGCCCTCGCGCTTGAGCGATTCGGCGTGCGCAAAGAGAACGCTTTGCATCTCGGTGACACCGTCGCGACGGACATCGTAGGTGCCCAGCGCGCGGGGATCCGCACGGCGCTGTTGGACCCGTTTGCGCACTACGAAGGGATGTACCCCGAGGTCCCTCGCGTCGCGGATGTGCGGGCTGTTGTCCTCGAAATCATGCGGCAGAGCGTGTGACAGGATATGTCTGCAGCTTAGTTGCCTAGTGTCTAGCCAGGTTCTACCGTGGTGGGGATCTACGGACGGTACGAGCTCTGCGGCGAACTCAATGGTGATGGTCGGACGCACGCCGGGAGGCGATGGCTCATACCGAGAGTGTTACGAGGAAGACCTATGGCGGACGGAATGAACCGGGCGATGCTCATCGGCAATCTGGGTGCGGACCCGGAGTTGCGTTTTACCCAGAGCAATCGCGCTGTACTGAAGTTTAGGATCGCGACGACGGAGTCGTATCAGACCGAGTCAGGCGAGCGAAAAGACGTGACCCACTGGCACAACATTGTGCTCTGGGGAAAGCGCGGCGAGGCCCTGTCGAAGTTTCTCTCGAAGGGCTCACAGGTCTACGTCGAGGGGCGCATCGAGAACCGCTCCTACGATGACAAAGACGGCGTCAAGCGCTCGGTCACCGAGATCTCTGCGACCAACATCATCTTGCTCGGTCGCCGCGGCGGTGGCGGCGGCGAAGGTGAGTCTGGTGACGGCGGCGGCAGCGGAAGCTACGGCGGCGGCGGTGGCGGTGCGAGCCGCGGCGGCAGCAGCGGTGGCGGTGGCGGTGGCAGCAGCGGCGGTGGCGGCTACGGCGG
>JAUXYJ010000033.1 GCA_030694465.1 Deltaproteobacteria bacterium
ATCAGATGGATATCGCTTGGTCTTCTTCGCGATCTTGGCCATCCGGCCACGGCTCTGCTCGGTCCACATCCCGAGCTTGAATCACAGACCACGATGAAGCGGAATCACCGCTCACGCCTTTTCCAAACAGCCTCTGAGCAGCGAAGGACTGATGGAATGCAGACCCTAGCCGCGAGAATGTATCGTCAGGGCGAACCTGATGTGCTTGAGCTTGAAAGCGTCGAGGTGGGCGAGCCTGGGCCGGGCCAAGTGCGCGTGCGCCAGGTCGCGATTGGTCTGAACTTCGCGGATATCTATCAACGGCGAGATCAGTCAGGGCCGCACAGCGAGGTTCACTTTCCAGCTACGCTCGGGGCCAGGGAGCTGGAACGATCGACGCCGTGGGTGTTGACGTAGCGGGCCTCTCGGTCGGAGACAGCGTTACTTACCTTCAACCTGGCGCATATCAGGTTGTGCGCCTGGTCGCCGCCGAACGCGTGGTGAAGCTACCAGCAGGGATCTCCGCTGAATTTGCGGCCGCAACACTCGCGCGCGGCCTGACCGCACAATATCTCCTTAAGGAACTGTACGTCGTGAGGGCGGGAACCCGGGTGCTGGTGCACGCCGCGGCCGGTGGTATGGGGGCGATCCTCTGTCCATGGGCCAAGGCGCTGGGAGCATTCGTAATCGGTACGGTGGGCTCGCAAGAGAAGATGGCGGTCGCTCGGGGCCATGGCTGTGATGCGGTGATCAACTACCGAACTGAGGATTTCGCAGCCCGCACCTCTGAGGTGACAGGAGGCGAGGGTGTCAACGTTGTTTACGACGCGGTCGGCCGTGACGTGTTCCTCCGGTCCCTTGATTGTCTTGCGCCGAAGGGCGTGATCATCAGCTACGGCGCAGCGTCTGGCCCGGTGGAGCCGTTCGACATCCAATTGCTGCATCACAAGTCCCTGTCGGTGTCGCGTCCGACGTTGCGGACCTACACCGCCACGCGGGAGGATCTCAATATGCGAGCCGCCGAGTTCTTCGACGTCGTCGCCGGTGGCAAGGTGCGCCTTGAGGCGCCCCGCAGATACGCTTTCGCCGATGTGCGCCAAGCGCATGCCGACCTGGAAGGACGTCGCACCACGGGCACTTGCGTGCTGCTCCCTTAGGCCTTGTCGCGCTCGAGCATAGACCCGTTGATTTAGTGCAGCGTGCTACGCGTCATCGCTGCTCGGTGCGTGGAAACGGCGTCTTCGAGCATCGGGAAATATGACCTCTGCTAATTTTACTGTTTCGAAGGCGTCGCTGTACGTCCCCTGCGGACCGGCGAGAGCCTGGTCGGTGGCCAGACTGAATGGTCGTGGGCGCAGTCCGCTGGCAAGTGGTCTCCCGTTCTGAGGGCTGACATCAATCGTCGCGCGTTGCCCGGCGGAATCGACAGATTTGGCTTGAAGTGGAGCACCGAGCGCTGGTGGCGGAACGTCCTTGCGTGACCCTGCGGAACTTTTTTTGACCTAATCCATCTGCAGCGTCGTCTTAAGCGACGGTTCAACGTTCTTGACCATCTTCCAGCTCATCGAGGACAGCTTCGGGAGCGACATCACGTTGGAGTTCCTTGAGCGCAGGATCCAAGCGATCGCCTACGCCGAGCTTCTTGGCGATCTCTGCGGTAAGCGTAATCAACCGCGTGACTTCATGTTCGCTCAGCAGGTTAATCTGCAGGTCGAGGTCAGCGCGGCGATCGGCGGCTTCAGCGGCGCGGTTCTGGCTGATCAATACGAACGTTGAAAGGAAGATAGCCTCCACGGACGCGGCGGTCGCCAAGATCACGAACGTGGGATCAAAGCGTGGGAGGGCATGCACGAAGCCTGCGTTCACGCCGATCCAGCCGAAGAGGATGACAAGATGGACGTAGACGAAGGTCATGCTGCCGGTAAAGGCGGTCACCGCCCCAGCCAATTTGGTTTGAAGCCCAGCCTGCTCTTGATCGCGGCGTCGTCGCTCGCGCAAAGCTTCGATGTTACGCGCGAGCGCCGGGTTCAGGCCGTCCGGCTGCGGCGGCGGCAGTGTAGGTGAGGTTGTTCCGGCTTGGGGCATAAGGCCAGTGGATGCGCTCCTGTGCGGCGTTGCGGACGCCTTCGGGGATTCTGGCGAAACGACTGCTACGTGAGAGGCTTCTCCGCGGCCGTCTTGGAAGCGGCTGCTTGATCCCGTCCGATGGTCCAGTTTCAAACCTGGGTGCACCGTCTTCTCGGCGCTCGCTCAGCTCCGCGGCTCCATGACGGTCATCGCGTCGTTGCCTGAGGAGCGACGCCTGATTCACCCTTGTCCAGTGGTGTGTTCATGAGACCCCCTTTCGTTGCTGGGGCGGTTCCATTCGCCGGCGCGGGCGGCATGTAGGCTTGCTCCGGCCGCGGTTGCGGCATCGTCCCACCCTGAGGCGTGACGTGGGTTTCTCCCCGAGCAATGAATGTCCAGGCGATCCACGCCGCGAGAAGTCCTATGACGATCCAGACAAGAGGCGGAACACCACGCCGGGGCGTTGCAGACGCTCCTGGCGGGTTGTGACTTGCGGTCGATCTGTCAGGCATCAACTACTCCTCGCCTTGTAAGAACGGTCATCTCGTTGAACGGCGGACTGGAGAGCGGGCGCTAATTTGCGCGGTCTTTCAATTCGTCGCGGCCGGCGTCAAAGCCTGCTTTCAACACGCTCGACGCCTTATCGATGATCGATCCGGCCTCGCCCGCGCCAACGAGGCCTTGGCGTTCGGCTTCTTCCCGTACGCCCTGCAGCGCCGCGGCCGCGCCATGCTTCGCGTCGTCGAGGAGATGCTCTCCAGCTCTTGCGCCTTTGTCGACCACCTTGTCGCGCAATCCTCCGAACGCCCTATCCTCCACGGGCGTGGAGGGCAGAACGGCGCCGACCGCGAGGCCAGCGGCTATGCCCATGGCGCCTGCCAGAAGCGGTTCGCGCTCCACGAGGTCCATGAGACCGCGATTGAGGGTCTGGCCAGCCTGACCGGTGCGGGCGCCCAGGTTCTGCACCCCATGCTTCGCGTGCCCGGCCGCGCCGCGCACTTGTTGCACAGCCTGCTCGGCGACGGTCGCGACACGGTCCTTCACCTCATTGAGCTTGTCGAAGGCCTGACCGGCGATGGCTGACGCCTTGTCGGCGCCCCCGAGTTCCGTGCCAGAACCCGAGCTAGGCGTCGAGCTCGACATATACGCAGGGTGCGCCGAAACCTGCGGACTGGACCCCTTGCCGGACATCAGCCAGGCGAGACCTGCGCCGACCATAGCGAGCGCCATCGGATTCTGGCGCACTTGGGCGCCAAGGGTGCTGAACATATCCGATGCGCTGGAGCCTTTGAAATAATGGCTAAACTCGTCGATGAGCTGGCCGGCGCTCATCTTGTCCTTCAGCGCATCGAGCGTGCGGTCGAGGTCTTCGCGGGTCGCCTCGACTTCCCGCTCGATCTCCGCGGATGTACGGGTCATTTCACCTGCTCCTTGGCGAGTTGGGTGTCCTTCTCCATCTGGCGAAGGCTACGGTCCGGGGCGAGATTGGATGGCTTGGCCGTTTTCCCGCCGGTTCGCAGTAAAAAGAGCCCCGCTAACGCCACGACCACGCCCACCAACAGTGAGGCGAGGGCCGGGTCCATGTATTTGGCAAGGGCAATGACCAGGGCCTGCAACAGGATCAGCAGTGCGGCCAACAGGCAGATGGCGCCGGCGGCCATCTCACCGCCAGCCTTGGCTACATCGTGAACCTTCTCCGAGAATTCCGACCTTACGAGCTCAGCCTCCTTGCGCACCAGTGCGGTGAGATCGCTCGTGAAGTCGCCAAGCAGTTGAGGAATTGAGCGGGATTCAGAGTCAGCCACGATCGTTCTCCGCGTCTGCCTGGCCATCGTCGAATGGCGCTGCCGAGGACCCTCCAACGGCGTTGACCTCGGCCCAAGGCTCTCGTACCTGCGGTTGCTCACCTGACACGAGCGACCCGTCGCCGGAGCCGTCCAGGCCAGCCCCTACGTAGGATTCGCTGAGCGTCTCGTCGACGGCATCTGTTTGGCTCGTGAAGGCCTCGCTGGTCGGCGCGGGCGCCGGCGCTGCATGCTGGGACGAACTCCGCGCCAAGCGACCCAGCGCGAGCCCGCAGAGCACTGAGCCGACCATAAAGGCCGCCGGGTTGCTGCGACCGATATCGCGCACTGAGTGGAGCAAATCCTCCGGCCGGGTGCTGGCGAGGCCTCGCGACAGTTTATCCAAACCTTCCGCGGTCTGGCTGGCGAGGAGCGCTGCTGTCTTTTGATCTCGTTGGCTGAGTTGGTCGCCCGCCGTGCGGATTGCTTCAGCGAATGCGTTTAGCGCGGTCATCGCCGCCTGCTTGCCACCCTCAGATTTGTCCTGGATCTTGTCGCGGGCGGCCTGACTGAAGTGCGCAGCTTCTTCCTTGACGGCCTGCGCCCCTGCAGACAGCTTTTCGCGCACTGAGTCGGTTGGAGGGTCCGCAGCGCCGCCGCCGTCAGATTGTGCATATATCTCAGACATTTCGGATCTCCCGCAGCTTTCAATGCAAACCTAGGAACGAGAGGACTGCGAGGACCACCACCACCAGACCAATGATGTAGATGATGCTGTTCATAGGCGCCGCTCCTGCTTCTCACGGGCAGAAGGCGCGGCAGTAGTTTAAGTTCCGAGGAGATAGTTTTCTTCTAACATCGATTATCAAATGTATATCTGAGCTCGACTATTGAGTTTAATAATCCGCGCTCATGGCGCCGCTCGGCCGGGGAACGGCGACGCGCCTCAAGTCTTCGGCACAAAAGAGGAGCCGATTGATGGTTGAGCATGCGGGCGCCGCTGACGCGCCAGAAGAGAGCCGAAAGCCGCCAGCCGACGCCCCCGTGTCGGTAGAGGAAGCGGCCGAAAATCCACCCACTCGCCAGGGCGGTGCGGATGTCGGCCAAACTGCAGACGACCCCGGTCGTGGTGGTGACTGACATTGCGACGGACACGGGCGCTGCTGGCGCCAGTGGAATGACTGGCTCGACGGGCGTGATTTCAGGATCGGCCGCAACCCCGTCAGACACAGTGGGCGCCGCTTCAGGCAGTACGACGACGGAGGCCGCCGCCGCTGGATCCGTTGGCGCTGGTTCAACCGGTGCGCCGACCGGCCCCGGGTCGTCGGGGCCGGGCGGTTCTGGCGGCGCTCCGCGCTAGGCCATGGCCTGTCGCGTGGTCGTCAAGGCCATGCGACAGCAGCCGACAGAATCACCAGATCAAGCGGCCCTTCATGTCAGCGCGTGTGTACGGCTTGTGGTCTTCGCGTCCGCTCATCACAGCAACATCAAATGCTGGTGCGGCGAGCGCGCGCCTCCATCTCGGTCACTAGCCGAAAGACGTATTCCCGTTTAAATTGATATCGACAATCGCCAAATCGATTGCGCTGGACGGCCGTGACGCCGCTCTCATGCCGCGTCGAACTCGCTTTCCGTTCAGAGTGTTCAGAACGCACCAAGCGACTTGTAGCTTCCCGACCGGAAGTGGCAGCCCGTCGTGCTTCAGCGGCTTTCAACGCTGTATGTCGGCCTTCAGATAGAGCAACCAAAGCGCCGGGTCTCCCATTGGGACAATACACGGCATGCGAGCGGTGAAGGGACGGTGTAGCAATGCGTAGCGTCATAGGGACAGGCATTTCTCGCCACTCGTACAATGAGGTTGTGCTGGCCCGCCTTGAGAATTTCGGCGATCTCGGCGCTATCAGTTGGGCTCTGGTGCGCAGTCTCGGTGGGCTCGAATTGCATTCTGCCGGGAGTGAATTCCATGGCGAAGGCGTGACCGCTCAACGGCCCCGCTTCCTGGTGTCTGGCTGGGCGGCGCGGGTTCGCTGGCTGTCGGATGGGCGGCGGCAGATCCTGTCCTTCTTGATGCCGGGTGACGCCATCGGGCTCGATCGACGAGCGACGCCGATGAACTCCGCCATGACGATCGCTCTTACTGACGTGCGAAGCCTCGACGCAACGCCGCTATCGAGGGCGTTGCATTCGCCAGACCAATGCTGGAGCGATCTCAGAGAGGCTATGGCGACGGCGGCCGCGGTGAACGAGGCCTATCTGCTGGATCAGATCGTCCGTCTCGGGCGACAAACGGCGTACGAAAGACTGTGCCATACGCTCCTGGAATTGCGTCATCGTCTGGAGACGGTCGGCCTCGCGACCGAGAACAGCCTGGCGCTGCCGCTTACTCAGGAGATGCTGGCTGACGCGACCGGCTTAAGCATCGTGCATGTAAATCGGGTGCTTCAGCAATTGAGGCGCGAGAAAATGCTTGAGTTGCGCGGCGGAAGATTAAATTTGCTCAATCGACAACAGATGGAAAAGGTGGCTGATTTCCGCACGCCGCAGCCTCGAGCATGGCGCGGCTCCGGCGCCGTTGTGCGAGGCGGCAGCGACGCTGCAGCATGACCCACCAAAGCGCCGCCGCCGTGCGCCCTACGATCACCTATGCGGCCCAAATGTGAATGAGACCGCTCTGGTTCACCGGTAGGTTGAAGTCGAAGCGCGCAACGCACCCCCCGAATAGCGCTTCTGCAACGGCCCCGCCGCGCCACGGCGGGGCCGTCTTTTCGTTCACCGCGCTGGCGACCACAGACGCTGGCTGCCGCGCGTCTCCGGCAAGGGGCTCACGTCGGGGCGATCGCTGAGAACGCCAAGTGTTCGATACCAACCTCCGCGCCTAGGGCGTCGGCATTGCGGATTAGGGCAGTGTATCGGCCGATCGCATTGTCCAGACCGGGCAGGATTTGTCCGCGCTGGGTGCCCAGTGCAGTGAAAGGTGGACGTGGTGCAGCCCATCCGAAATGCGACGCCGGACGCGGTCGCACGAGATCGTCAGGTAATCCAACGCTCCCAGCCAATTCTGCTGCGAACTCGGCCCAGCTCGCCACCCCTCTATTTGCCAGATGGCGCAGGCCGCTTTCCCCGTCGATGAGCAGATCGAGTGTGGCATCGACCAGGTCGGGAACATAGGTGGGAGAAACCCGCACGTCGGATGCAACTTCAAAGATCTTGCCGGCATAGAGCGCGCGTAGCATTTGGCTCGCGAAATTATGCGGGTCGTGAGCAGAGAAGAATGCAGCGGTTCGCACGATCAGTGACGGCAGGCCCAGGGCGAGAATCGCGCGCTCCGCCTCAGCCTTGGCGGCCCCATAAACATTGATGGGGGAGGGAGGATCTGTCTCGACGTAGGGTCGGCCTTGCTGTCCATCGAACACGAGGTCACTCGAGAAGAAGACGTTGGAGAGCCCCTGCTCCGCGCAAATCCTAGCGAGGCTGACCGCTCCGATCGTGTTGGCGGCTCGGCACGCCTCGGGATTGGCTTGGGCGTCGTCCACGCGCACCCATCCGGCGGCGTTGACCACTCCCCAGGCGGCGCTACTCCTGATCGCCTTGACAATTGAGGTCTCGTTCTCAAGCGTCAGCTCGCGGCGGTTCATCAGCCGGTATGTGAGGCCGCGATGTTCGCAGCCGCGTGCAAACGCACGCCCCAGGGCGCCGGTCGCGCCGAGGATCAACAGTGGTCGGCCGGCCCCGCGTCCGGCGCGCCACTCGGATCGAGGTTCTGGCGTCTCCAGGGTGCGCAAAACGGGGCGAAACTCCAGGCGGATATCGCGCCGCCACCAGCCCGGGCCTTCGGCGGCGGGATGCCCGCGGCCGCGCCTGAGGGCCAGTCGCCGGATCTCGGCAGCCAGAGCGGTGGGGCGAGGTTCACTGCCGGAGACGTCGAATGCGCCTGGCTCGTAATGACCGGCCTCGCGGGTCAGTAGGCTGTCCCAGTCGAAAGATCCAAGCAGCGCCCAAGCGGTCACGCCTCGCAGGTCGACACCGCGACGACGAAGGCGCCCAGCAATTTCCCATGCTTCCCGCAACCAGCGAACCTGTTCCTCGCGCGTGCAGCCGTTGTGGCTTTCGGTGACCGCAAGCGGCAGCCCATAACGCGACCACGCTTCTTCCAAGGCGCCCTCAAGCCCGCCCGGAGCCGGGAGGACAACCCGCACAGCCTCAATATCGGCGAAGGCCATGAACCGGTTTCCGCCGCGCCGGTGCGGCGGATAGGCCTCGATCCGGTGATCGAGAAAACGATCACTCGTGAGATAATGGTTCACACCGACGATGCCTGGCGGGCACGGGTCGTCGGCGATCGCCAGCAATCGATCTTTCAAGCCGAAACGATCAAGCCGGCTAAACAGCTCGTGTCCCTCCACCACCCGCCCGCAGAGCAGATCCCAAGTCATCCAGCGTCGAGCGTTGTCGAATTGGGCCTGGTGGGCGACGGGCGCCGAGGCGTATGTGCGCCCTAGATCTTCAGTCTGGATCAGGCGTGCGTGTGGATTGATCGACCGGATTTCGCGCATGGCGAGTCGTGTGGCGTCGATCTGGTTGAGCAACGCTGTCCAGAATGCCGATTCGGTCTGCACATGCGGATACCAATGGCCGTAGAGCGCGGTGAATCGCGCCGTCGTCAGCGGTTCGTTGATCGGGGTCCAGTCATCCACCCAGGGATACCGCTCAGCGGCCATCCGCGCATATGCCGCGAAGTGGCGGGAAAAATCCCCGTCGAGCAGATTGGTATATCGGGGCCCGGAACCATGATGGAGCAGCCCGACAATCGGCCGCATATTAAGGGCGCGGATGTGCGTCAGGCGCTGGTCGGTCCAACTCCAGTCACAGCGGCTTGGATCGTCCGGAGCCACACGCTCCCAAAGTACAGGATATCTGAGCGCCTTTAGCCCCAACTCAGCAAAGAGGTCCAGGTCGCTCAGCCTGTATTCGTGGCCTGAACGGCGGGTCTGATCGTAGTGCGATTGGTGCACGCGGTTGACGGTGCACTCGTGGCCTCCCCACAGCTCCAGCGCCTTCATCCTGCAATCCCGTGTACAGCTAAGAGTCCGTTTGGAAACTCACGGGTGGGTGGTCCGGCGTAGCAGGTTTCCGCCCATGGCGACGAGGATCATGGCCTGCGAGACGTCGATCCGGGCCTCGTAGTCGCGGACCAGACGGCG
>JAUXYJ010000003.1 GCA_030694465.1 Deltaproteobacteria bacterium
CTGCCGCGCACACGACAGAAAGACGAGCGCGATGAGCGAGAGTGAGACGCGAAGAGGGCCATGCACAGAGGGATCTTCGAACGCGGAGGCTCCCGTGGCTACGGTCTATTCGCGACGGATCTCCCTCGGTGATCTTCGCCCCGCCGCCCCGAGCAGCAGCCGCGACCCATGAGTCCGACGCAGGATCCCCTGTAAAATCATTGGCGATCGCATCGATGGCGCGCGGTGCGTCGCGCGCGTCCCGGGAGCCACGGGCCGCAGTCCGCGGATGCGTGCTCGACGGACCTGCGTGGGATGGCCTAGCCTCCCGGAGCCACCCCTATGGAGAGCCGCCATGCTTTATCTGAGTGAATTGCTGTCACAGCGCGGTCTGCGGTCCTTCGAGAAGACGAAGCTCGTACGCCATCAGGATAAGCGGATGGATGTTCGACTCCTGCGGCGGCGGGGGTTTTTCGAGTGGTACCAGAGCACGCAGTCCAGGGACATTTTCCAGCGTGGGCGGTGTGAGAGGATCGTGTCGTTCATTGGCGCGGAGTACGGCCGGGCCATCTTCGTCGGGGTCTACCGCGTCATCAAGGGTCACGCCGTGGAGGTGTTCACGCCCCCAGCCGGCTACCCCTACATCGAGTTCACGCGCGCTGGAGGGTTCGTGTACGAGCTCGTCAAGGAGCCGGGGTTCGAGGACCTAGAAGACCGGCTGGTGATCGACTGGGGGGATGGGCGGCTGGCCTGGCACCAGTGGTTCAAGGACAAAGAGGTCGACGAGGTTCTGCCCCACGGCTTCGTCATGGACTGGCCGAGCTACGCCGAGGTTGTGCTCCCGTACGCGGACCTCAAGTCCATCCTCGACAGCCCGACGGGCAACAGGGAGTGGCACCGGCGCCTGTCGGCCGTCGCGGGGGTGTACTGCATCCTCGACCAGCAAACCGGCAAGTTCTACATCGGCTCGGCCTATGGCAAGGACGGCATCTGGGGACGCTGGAAGGCGTACGCGGACACGGTCCACGGGGGCAACGTGGTCTTGAAGAAGGCGTGCAAGGAGCGGCGCGACTTCAAAGACCACCTCCAGTTCTCGATCCTCCAGACGCTCTCGGGCTCGACGCCGAGAGAGGAGGTCGTGGCCCTCGAGGCCGGCTTCAAGGCAAAGCTCGGGTCCCGTGCCTATGGCCTCAATGCGAACTGATGCGGCGGGAGGGATGTGCGCACATCCCCTGAGTCGCGGTTTGGGACGCTGAGGGATGCGACGACATCCCCTGCGTCGCGGTTTTGAGCGTTTTGGGATGTCACGACATCCCGTGCGTCGCCGTTTGGGACGCTGAGGGATGTGACGACATCGCCAAAGCGCCCCCAGCGCGCGTCCAATGGATGTGCTGACATCTCTGGGACCGGGTCGAGGCGCCCCAGGGGATGTCGTCGCATCCCGGGCGCGCGTCAACAAGCACAACGCGGGCTTGCTGGCTGTGCGCGAGTCATCGTATGTTTGAGTGATGAAAGTACTGGGGGAGTCTGCCAGTGGCGCTACAAGGCTTTTGCTCGAATCGGCCACAGTGATGGCGTTGTGGACAGCAAGTGCGTGCAGTGCGCCGGCGACTGCGAGCGACGCGGGTTCAGACGGGGCGCAGCGACGGATTGAGCCAAGTCGGCAGCAGCTTCTCGAAGCATTTGTGCTGTGGACTTCGTGTGGCAGCAACCGGACAGCGTCGACGAGTGAGGTTGTGGCCGAACACATGGACGCGATGTTTGCGCCGCAGCCGGTAGACTCGTGGTGGCGTCCGTATCGGATTCGCTCGCTCGAGCGGCAGTATCAATGCGTGCTCACTGCGCAGACGTGCGCGGACGTGCAGCGATGCATGTGGCTCGGACGCGATCCGTCTGAGTGCAACGGGCAAACTTGGCGATGCGCTGGGGACGAAGCGATCGCGTGCACAGACGGCGAGTTCATTGTCGACGATTGTGCTTCGGCGGGCGAGGTGTGCGGGCTCAACAGCATTCGTTCTGCGGTGGAATGCCGGTACCCGATCTTCACGTCGTGCAGCGGCTGGGGACGCTGCGGCACGGGCGAACGCGTCATCACGTGCTCATTCGACCAGTGGAACGTCGCGCAGGAATGCGCGCGGCTCGATCCAGGCGCGACGTGCCGCGAGCGCCCCACAGGCAACCCCTACTGTCGGGGCTCTGGCGCGGAGTGCACGACCCCGGGCAGCAGGTGTCGCGGATCCACACGCGTCGAGTGTGTCGGCGACGTTGGTGATGCACGCGAACGGACCGTGGACTGCGCGCAATCGCCGTACTTCGGCCGATGCGCGGGCAATGCAGATGTGGCGCCGTGCGACTACACGAACGGCCAGTGCACCATGCGAGAGGCCGATCGGTGCGAGGGACAGACGCTCGTGTTCTGCGGGCCGGGCGGGACGTCACGCGTGGACTGCTCGCAAATCGGGTTCAGGACGTGCGAGTCGTTCGGAATGGCGGCGCGATGCGTTCCCTGATGCTCATTGCGTTGTGGGTGAGCATCGTCGGCGGGGCGATTGCGTGTGGTGGCGGCGACTCAAGCTGCGATGGCGGCCCCTGCCGCGAAGACGTGCGCGGCGATCGTCCACCTGCAGGCGGACCGATGTGCTTTCCGTCCTACGACTCTGGGACCCAAGTGTTGCCCGACCAAATGGGCACAACAGTGAAGATCGCCACGGGGCAGAACGCACGATGCGCGCTCTTGCAGAACGGCGCGCTGTATTGCTGGGGTGACGCGAACTACACGGGATTTGCGAGCGCTGTACCAGTTCCGACACCAACGTTGGTTCCGTCGTTGTCACAAGTGATCGACGTCGACGTGGCGACGTTTCACTCGTGCGCCGTCGTCACAGACGGGTCCGTATTCTGCTGGGGCAGCGGAGGCTACCGCGAGCTCGGATCGAACATCCGGATGAGTCCCACGCCGGTCCTCGTCGAAGGCGTCTCCAATGCAGTCGAAGTGCGCGTGGGGTCGGCAGGGTCGTGCGCGATCTTGCGGGACCGGTCAGCACGCTGCTGGGGCCCCGTCGATCCGCGAGAATCCGTCTCGACGCTTCGCGGCGTGGTGGACATCGCAATTGGCGAGACTCACTCCTGTGCGGTGCTCAGCGATCGGTCGTTGCAATGCATCTCCCACAGCGCGACCCCGGCGCCCGGCGCGAGTGGGCGCGAGACCATCGGACAGTTTGCTCCCATCGCAGCGGTGTCCGACGCGATCGACGTGGTCGTGCTCGGTTCAGCAACCTGCGTCTTGCTTCGCAGCGGCGTGGTGCAGTGCTGGGGCACAAGCGGCAATGGTCAATTAGGCACTGGCGTGTGTGACTTCGGCAGGACGCTCGCGCTGCCAACGGCCGTGCACGGGATCACCAACGCGACCGCGATCGGCGGCGGCGGCTCGTCGATGTGTGCGGTCCTGAGCGATCGCACGGTCCACTGCTGGGGGACGGGGGCGTTGGCACCGCTCGGGCTGCATTCGGTGCCGTGGTTGAGCACTGTTCCAGTGCGCGTTCCGGGAGTCGAGAGCGCGGTGGCCGTCGACGCAAGTGGTGGTTTCTTCGGGCGGACGGTGATGGGCTCGGTCCTCGCGTGGGGCACGAGCACCCTCGATGAGAGCGGTCGTAGACCGGGGCCAGCGAGATACATTCAGATCCCGTGAGCACGGCGCGGCTGCACGCGGCGAAGCGCAGACAGTCTGCAATGGCAGCAGCCGCGACCCATGAGTCCAACGCAGGATCTCCTGCGAAAACAGCGGCGATTGCATCAGTGGGCGCGGTGCGATGCGCGCGACGCGGGCGGCATGGTGGCGGTGAGGCGGGCGTGCTACGGTCAACGATCGTGATGGCGGAGGGGTCGATGCGATGTGCTGGGGCGATCTTGATGGTGGGTGCGGTGGTGCTCGTCGCCCCGCGAAGCAGCGACGCGCAGCCAGTGCCGGTCGCGTCGATTCGCGAGCGCGTTCGGGTGAGCGGAGAGGTGGGGGTCGCGGTGTTCTTTCCGTCGAGGTATGCGGAGTCGCTGCGGCTGTTTGGGTACGAAGGGATCGCGCCGGGCACCGCGATCGTCGCGCGCACGACCGTGCGGTGGCGGGAGCTTCTCGTGGTTGGCGCGAGGCTCGGGTGGCTACACAGCGGGACGACCGCGCGCACTCCCCGCGGAGCGATTCACTACAACCTCGTCGACTTGGGCGTCGTGTTTGGTGTCGGGACTCGACAGCGACAGCGTGGTGACTCGGTGCGTGCAGAGCTCGTCGCCGAAGCGGGCGCGACGCTCGGAGATGCGTCCCTTGCCAACGTCGGACAGCTCGTGGCGTCGGTGCGTGTCGGCGGATCTGGGCTCCTCGGGTGGTTTCTCGCTGGATCGCACATCTACCTAGGCGCGCGCTGCACAGCCGCGTACCTCCCGTGGAACGGCGCAGGAGGCTCCTTCGCGGATCCCGCCCTCGCCAACGTGACCTCAGCCATCGAGTTGGGAGGTGTGCTGTGAGCACACACAAACAACACGCGAGACGTTGGCCATGGGTGCTGCTGCTCGCGACGGGGTCGTGCTTCAGCGTCGGTCCGGTGTGCAATGGGTTCCGTGTTCCGTGCAGCGGATCGTCGGTGTGCGCGGCCTTCGAACCCGCGGCAGTGGACACGGACGCGCCGGACTTTGAGGGGCTCTGCCCCGGCGCAGCATGTCCCGCCGTCGTCGACCGCGGGATGCTCACGACGGCGCCCTCCATCCATCCCGCCGAACGCGCGCTGGCGATCGCGGGAGGGACGATCGCGACGATCACCGTGAGAACATCGGAGCCCGCGGACGGCGCGAGGGTTGTCGGTTTGCTCCGCTGCGATCCTGGCGGATCGCTGCGATTGCTCGGCGATGTGCGCAGCGAACTGCGCATGCCCCTCGCGTCAGGCGCGAGCTGGTCGGCGTTCGAATCGACTGTCCGCAGCCCGACCCGCAACTTCGTTTCGAGCAACGAGGCCACGCTTCAACGCGCGCTCACGACGGTGCGTTTCGAAAACACCGGGGCAGCGCCGTGCTTTCTCGCGCGATTTCAGTACGAGACGCTCGCAAGTGTGTGCTCCCGGTTCTCGTGCATCAACGATCCGCCCGCCGTCGACGCGCGCGCCGACGTCAGCGATGCGAGCGCGGACACCGCGAGACCACCGCGCGACGGAGGCATCGATGGCACTGCGAACGGCGCCGATCGCGACGTGATCGACGAACCCACCGAGGACGCGCGCGACTTTGATGCGCACGAGGGCTCGGTCGACGCGGACGACCCGTGAACCGAGGGGGCCACGCGAGACACAGCACGCCCGTTGCGTGCGGTCACGCGGACCCTGTGCGCTGCGGCATGCCAGCGCGGAGTGAGCACGGGTGATCGGGGGTGTTGCAGGGGGTACGCTTTTTGGGACAGGGCAGATGAGACCGCGCCGCATTTATCAATCACGCGGGTTGGAGATCGGTCAGGACTTGCTTACCGGCGAGCTCGGCGACCGCAAACGGCACGGGATGGTCTGGCAGGCCCGAAGCGGCCGCAACCTCTTCTCCTCGAAACCGTGTGCAGCCGACCTCTGCCGCGACCTTCTTCGCGTGCGCTCCGTCCCGCTTTTCTAGGTAGTCCACGAGCTTGCGCTGTGCGGCCTGGTCTTGCGCAATACGAGCCTCCGTGCGCCCCGATTCCCAGGTCGATTCGTCCATCAGTGCGATGTGGGCGCGCTCGAACAGGACGAGGACGAAGGTCGCGCATGTGAGACCTACGCTCGTGCCAAGCGCCAGCCCTTCGTCGGTGAGCTGCGCGTCACGCTTCGCCAGCGCATAGGGAACCCGCCCGTCTCGATGGCGCCTCGCGACCAGTCGCGCTGCCGTCGCGACGTCGGAAAGCTCATCGGGACGGAGCTTTGGCGAAACCCACACCGCGTCCGGTGGTGGGCGGACTTCGTCGAGGAGCTGATAGTGAAAAGCGAGGTGAATGTGTCGCCGCGTTCCGTCATCGTCCGCGAGGTAGTAGAGGCCGACATGGGCCCCCACCGCGCCCATCATCACCGTCACGGCCGCCTGCTCGACGGGGTCGACGTCCAAGCCGCGCAGCGTCACAGTCATCGCAGGCGTTTCTCGATGGCTTCGATCCGATCTTGGGGGAGCTGCCACGTTGCGGCGAGCGCCACCCGAACCCGATCGAAGTACTTCGTGCGCGCCTCGCCCAGTTCGGTTTTCGCGGGCAACGTGACCGCAAGCACGCCGGTGAGCACTCCAGGCGGAAACTTCGAGGGGTCCAGCTCTTCGAGAATACGGCTGGCGGCTTTGAGCTGGCCTGAGGCGAGGAGGCCGTCGAAGAGGTCGACGAGCTTATCCGTGGCCTCGAGCGGCCGATTGCGGCCGACCGCCGCGAGCGCAGACCCAAGCACGTCACTTCCGATTTCCGAGACGACCTGCGCGGCCATGTTGCGCGCCTCCAGCACAGCATTCTTCGTCATGGTCAGGCCATGGGCCGACAGCCGTTCAAGACGGATGGGGGGCTTGGACATGCCAGGGAGTCGCGTCGCCGGAGCTGGCGGCGCCGGCAGCCGTCCAAGCTCGAGACGGAGATCCTTGCTCACGAATCCAAGATTCTCGAGGTGGTTTGCTGCGATTTCCTGCGGAGTTCCGAAGTGCTCCCGTGCCCTTTGGATCATGGTGCGGGCTTCGGCAAGAACACACGTGTCTGCCGGCGTGCCTAGGAGCTGAACGAGTCCCTGGTGCGGCAACAGAAACTCTGCGGCGAACCCTTTGGCCCGGCTCTCGAGAAGGGCGTCTTGGCTGGAGCCAAAGCTTCCGCGACCCCTAGACCGTCGCGTGTCGAGGCGATCATCGAGCGCGAGTCGAACCATCCCCGGTGCGGCGGGATCGAACAGGATGTGGCAGAGCTCGTGCGCGAGGTAGACCCGGGCAAGGGCCGGATTGGCCTCACGCTCTGGATCCGCGGCGCCCAGCACGGCGGCGGCGGCTGCACGACCGGCGTCGACGATCGACGCTGCGCGCAAGTGTGGGCTCTTCAAGGACTCCACGACGACGGCGATGCCAAGGCGTTCCTCGAGCAATTCGCCGATGTCCGCGAGAGGCTCACCCTCGAGTGCGAGCTTGCGCCGTACCTCGCGCGCGAGGAGGTACCCCTGCCGTGCGGCATCCGCTCGCCATGGTCCAGCTGCGGGCGTGGGCACAAGCTCGAGCCGGGTTCGCAGCAGCGCAGCCCCTTCCGAGCCGCCAAGAGATGTCATGTACCTGGCGGCGAGAATAGCCCGCGACAGGGTCGCGATGTCACCGGCGTCGAACTCCTGATACGCGCCTTGGAGAAGAAATACAGTCGCGCCCCGTGTGTCCTCCGAGGCTCGGAAGGCGCCGTCCGAAAGGTCGTCCACGTCGAGCCCGTAGAGCTGAGCGAGCTGCTCGATCACCGACATGTCTAAGTGCCCTTGTTCGACCCGTTGGAGGTCCTGGGCTGCGACGCCAATGCGAGCGCTGCACTCGTCGGTCGAGAGTCCGACGAGCTCACGAAGCTCCCCGAGCGCCGCTCCAAGCTCGTTCTGCGTCAGCATGCGGAGAGGTATATCACCGGCAAGGCAGCGTGGGCAGAGCAAGGCGCGACACCTTCCCCGGCCGATCGTCGCTCGTGCAAGACTCGTTCATGGCGATCGGCACGACCCTCCAAAACATCATGCGCAAGGACGCGGGTGTCGACGGCGATGCTCCGCGGATCAGCCGGCTTGTTTGGATGATTTGCTTGGAGGTCTTCGACGACCACGAGGCTCAGAAGGAGCTCCTCGAGGACCACTACAAGAGACCCATCCCGGAGCCAACTCCGTATCCCCTGCAAAAACAGCGGCGATCGCACGGTGGCGCGCGGGGCGCGAGGAGTGCGGCCCGGGAGCAACGGGCAGACGACGGCGACGAGGCGACGAGTGAACGAGCCACAGTCCGCGGATGCGTGCGCGACTGAACGGGGTTGGAGGGGCTATCCCCTCGGTCGTGGCAAGCGCAGTGTTGGCTGCGGCTCGTTGGGACCTGCGTGCGCACGAGTCCGGCGACTACGCATCTGGAACGATCATCGCTCGAAGATCCGACCGCTTCGTTCGCGCAACCGTTCGCTGCGATGCCATTCACCCCGCGCGCTGAACGCTTCTCGTCGCCGTGCGACGGTCGAAACGGCGATGGTGCCTGCCGAGCGAATCGTCACGGGGACGGTGTTCAAAAGTTCAAGAACTCACAGAGTGCAGCGAATCACCGAGCGAACGCTGGCTCACGCGCGATCAAGCACCCATGAGGACGCCTGAGTTCTTGAACGATTGAACACCGTCCCCGCCGTCTCCCCGACGCACGTCAGGCAGGGCGCACGAGCAGCATGACGTCTCCGCTTCGCCACGCTGTCTCGAGCCACGCGGACAGCGTGGCCAGCGTGCGAAGCAGCTCGTCTTGCCACGGTTTCGGGATCACCTCGCCGGACTCGTTGACCACGGGCGCTTTGCCGATCGTTCGACGAAGCGCGCGAACGTCCAGTGGAACGAGCCAGTCGCGCACAAACGTCACGACATCCTCGCCGAGGACACGCACGATCTGGTTGCCATCGCCGCGCACCTCGCGAGCGGTCTCGCTGCGCAGATCGATCACGGGCTCCGCGAGGCCCGCGCGCTCCATCACGGTGAACAGGTCGCGGTCGATGCGGTCGAGCGAGAACAGACGCTGCTCGTTGGGGCGATCTGCGCAGAGGATGTCGACGACGACCGACGGAGAGTCGAGCCTGCGGGCGGTCTCGCGATCGACGAGGTACAGCATCATGACGGGACAATATCGACGACGAACGCAGCGAAACAAGCTGCGTCTTTGACTCGCTGTAACGTTTCGGATCTCCCCGTCGAATAGAGAAAGGCTGCGCTACATTGCGCCGCTCGTGTTGATGCGTAGTCACCAACAACTCGTTCCAAATCACGTCACTGCTTTCATTTTGCTGGAGATTCTTACGCCATGAAGAAGAGCTTTTCTGCCGTCCTCGAAGCCGCCGTCATCGTCGGCGCACTTGCTCTGACTGCCTGCTCCCCGCCTCCGGTTACGGGTGACGCTGGCATGCAGGACAGCGGCAGCGCGGATGCTGGCCCGTCCGCGATGCTTCCCGCCGACGTTTCGGGCTACGCCGCATGGCTCGCGACCGACGCGTACCGCACCTGGCGCTGCGATCCCATGGCTCGCCCAGCGATCGAAGACTCGCCGCACGGAAGCAATATAATCTGTGTCAACAGCGTGCTTGACGGCGCTCGCACAGGCTCGGGCGCGTGGCCCGTCGGGTCGGCCGCGGTCAAGATCGTTTTCGACGGGGCGGGCATGGAGGCCGCACGCTTCTTGGACGTGCGACGCACTGACGCAGCCGGAGCTGCTGGTTGGTACTTCATGAGGCTTCCGACCGGCGGAATGGCAGGCCCTGCGGGCATGGGAGACGTAGCGCCAGCATCGACCGCGTGTGCCGGATGCCACAGCGGCGGCGGGCGTGATTTCGTTCGACGCGTCCCGTAATCCTTCAGACTGCGCGCGCATCACAGTTGAATGGCGGCCCAGTTCTCGTCCACGATCGGCACAGATGCCTGAAGAGTCAGACGAATCCCTGATGGCGCGCTACGCGGGTGGTGACGCAGCAGCGTTTGACACACTCTTTCGACGGTACGCCGCGCGCATTCGTGCGTTCTTCAGTCGCTCGTTTAACAACAGCGCGATCTGTGACGACCTGCTGCAAACGACCTTCCTCAAGCTTCATCATGGGAGGGAGAACTTCGATTCTGCACAGCCATTTCGACCGTGGATTTACACACTCGCGACCCGTGTGAGCATCGATGAACTGCGACGGCAGTACCGTTCGCGCGCGCAGGGCGAGACGTCGCTCGACACACTCACGCCCCTCGAGGAGCCAAGAGATAGCGCTTCTGCCGAAACGTTCGAGCTGCGACGGCGCGTTCGGCGCGCGCTCGAGTCGCTGCCCGAAGCACAGCGTACCGTCGTGTTGCTGCACCGATTCGAGGGCATGACTTTTAGCGAAATCGCAGGGATTCTGACGACCGTAGAAGGCCGCGACGTGCACGAGGGCGCGGTGAGAGTTCGCGCGTTTCGGGCGTATGCGACGCTTCGGAGCGAATTGATCGAGGTCATCGAAAGAGCAGGTGTTGCGCAATGACTCACGCACATTTGTCTGAAGAAGAGTGCATCGATGTGCTGTGGAGCGCCGGCTCTTCTGCTGCGATCGCCCACGTATCGTCCTGCGAATCGTGTGCCGAAATCGTTGCTTCCATGAAGCGCGAGTGCATCGAGGCACAGGCTCAACTCACACTCCTCGAAGGCGTGACGCCGGTCTCGCCAGCGCTTACCGCGCAGGTTCGCGCGGCCGTGTTTCACGCGCAGGGTGGCATCGCAAAGCGCGCACTCGCAGGGTTGCCTGCGGCGGTGATCGCGATCGCGACGGCAGCGCTCTTCGGCGGTCACGTGCTGCATGGCCACAGAGTCACGCTTCCCTTGGTTCTATGGGCTTTAGCGATCGTTGCGTTGAGGCTCGCCATGACCCGACATGCAGCGTCGGTCGCGGGCACGACCGTTGCGTTGTCCCTGGTGCTGTCGGTGTTCGGCGACGTGCCAGCAGGTCCGTTCTCGGTGGCGGCTTTGCGCAGTTGTGCCTCCGTTGAGCTGCTCTTTGGCGCTGTCGCGGGCGTCACGTGCGTGCTCTCGAACCCCACACGCAAGACCGCGTCGTTGATCGCAACCTGCGGGGCAGGAGCTCTCGCGGCGCAGGCCGGGGTCACCGTCGCGTGCCACGCAACGGGCGGCATGATGCACACGCTCTTCGCCCACACGTTGGGTGTCGCGTTGGCGATGGTGCTGGCGGTCCCAGTGAGCCGCTTGCGCCCGCTCCGCGCAGTCGGCGCATAGGCGCACCAGCGGTCCCATGAGACAGGTCTAGCGCATCAGAGGGCCACTGATTCTGCGTGGGAAATACGCTCCTAGGATGCGCAATGAGAACCGAGAACTCCCGCAAGTCCTTTGAACATGAGCGCGGAGCACAGAAGGATCCGCGAGCGCTTCACAAGATCGAACACCCGCTTCTGACAGTGATCACGATTGTGACGCTTGGCGTGATGAGCGGGCTCGCGCGGGAGCTCCGAGGTGAGCTGATGACTGCCAACGAGAAGGGGCGAGACAAGTGGGGCAGAGCCGTGGCAGCAGGCAATTTGCACATCAACCTCACCTCGGACGCCCCATGCCGACCATGCTCTCACTCGACGACGTCGAGTCCCTTGGTACTTTTCTTCGCGACGCCTTGCCGGTCATCGCTGTAGCCGTCCGCCATGCGCGAAGCGATGAGCCGATGTGCCTTCGCGTGGTCGAAACCATGGTTGCGGACATTTCGGCCGCCTTTGAGCGCGCTGTTCTGCGCACGATTCTGCTCGCATGCGATCGCATTTCACCTCTCAAATCACAGGATGGAACGACGTTGCGCGTGGTTTTTTGTCGAGCTGTCACCTTCTCTTCACGCTCGGGCGCTATCTCGATTGTCCGCTCTATGGACTCGCCCAATGCTGCTGCGAACGTCGGCACGTACGACCCAGTGAGCGTGCGATGCGATCAAGCGCTGGCTGCCCGCGACGAGTGCCGCGATGGCCATGCTCGTCGCGCACGGTCCGCAGCGAGAAGCGCAGTAATTTGCCTCGCAGTTGCGTCTGTTGCCCTCCCGCCTCGTCCTCGTTTTGGACGCAGACGCAGGCGATCGGAAAGCTCTACCTCGAGCACCAAGATGCGATCGAAGAGCAGTGCGTGCGTGCCCTCATTGTCCCTGAAGGGGATGCGTGCTCGACGGACCTGCGTTGGAGGGCCCCAAGCGCCTCGGCCGAGCGGTGGCGGTTGTCTCATGCTCGTCGCGATGAGCCAGCGTAGAGCCGTCCGCGCTCGTGCGCGAGGGTGGTATCGACGTCGCGAGGCTTGCATTCGCGGTCGCGTCGAAGCCTCTAACGGGTGATGCTCGCGAAGGGACAACGAGATGCGTTGGCACGTGATGGTGCGGGTGGTTTTGGGGATCTCGACGTTTGCGTTGGCAGGACATGCGCAGCGCGCGAGCGAGGAGTTTCGCTGCGCGTTGCTGGGGACTGAGCAGGCGCAGACGTGCCTTCGCGTCGCCGCTGAGCGAACGACGGACGCGGCCCTCGAACGCGCGGTGTTCATCTTCGTGCAGGTCGGGGATGTGTCGGGTGCGGCGCAGCGCGTCGAGGGCGCGTATGCGCGCGGCGAAAGGACGCATGTGTGGTCCGCGATGCTCGCGGTCGGCCAAGCGATGCGCGATCGAGGCGAACCGCGCGGTGCCCTCGCGTGGTACGAGCGATGGCGGGAGACCGCGAAGCGTGAAGCGACCGCAGATGTGCTCGCCGCGGTTCACACCGGTCGCGGACAGGCGCTGCTCGCGTTGCGCGAGCGGACGCAGGCGTACGACGCGTTTAGCCACGCAGTGCACGGTTGGCGGTCGGAGCATCGCTACCGACTGAGCGACTCTGGTCAGGTGGTGAGCGAAGGCGTGGACGTGCGCGGCTACGTAGCGCCGGAGGTTCCGTCGTTTGACCGGTGGGATAGCGCGCTTCGATTGGTGCGTCACGGCGTGCTCGCAGACGATGTCGATGGCTGCATGTTCGGCAACGTCGAACGCGAGGCCGCGCTGCGTCGGTGCCTCGGTGCGCTTCGTCCAAGACGCGTACGACCCGAAGTGAACCCACGCGGCGGGGGCTCGGGCATCGTCTCGCCGTTCGAGGGACTCACGCAGGTCCGCGAAGGCGCGACGACGCACTCCACACGCTCACGATTGAGCGAAGCGTCGTTTCTCCGTGGAAACACTGCAATGGGCAACGCGCTGTTCGGAATGCTCCGCATCCAGTTCGATGCCCTCACCAACGACATCATCCCGCGTTGCAGCGCCACGCTGCCCACGGATTATTCGCAACGTCCAAGCCGACGGATCAGCCCGTGTTGGGGCGCGGTATTCATGCTTCAGCAGCGGGTGCTTGTTCCCCTTGCACAAGAGGCGATCGCGACGGAGGTTCCCGACGTCGCGCTGGGCGCAGCGCAGCACCTCGCGGATGCCTTCGTTCGCATCGCACGGATGCTTCGCGAGTTGTGGCAACTCGAGTGGTCGAATCGCTACGAACGGCAACCAGAGGATCTGGACCCGGTGTACCGGCATCAGTAATCGAACCGTGGAGCGTGCTTCGCCTTCGCGCGAGAGATAGCGCAAAAAGTCCATTGGAATGAGAGCTACGCAGTTGACTAACTCATTGAAAATACACGTTATTTGTGACTGTTTAGCGCAATGCACGCAAGTGATTGCCAAGGGAATTTCCAGGAGCCCCACTCGCAGAAGTGCCCCGAGGAGCGCATTGCCGAGCTTGAGCGCCTGCTGGCCGAACGCGAAGTCGAGCTCGAAAAACTGCAGGAGAAAATCAAGCAGCGGGACCGAGGTGATCGACAGCTGGAAACGCGGGCACCGCACGCGTCGGGGCGGCAAATGGGCGCAGCAATCCAAGGACGCGCAGCTCGCTTTGCCAAAGCCTCCGGGACGCAAAGCCGGGCACAAAGGCAGCAGCCGTCATGCGCCTCAACGGATTGATCGCGAGGTTTTTCTCACGCCTCCAGAG
>JAUXYJ010000052.1 GCA_030694465.1 Deltaproteobacteria bacterium
GATCCGCAGGTGCAGAGCCCGTCTGCGGGTCCCAACACCGCAACGCAGCGTCGTAATTGGGCGCGGCAATTCGCTGCCCAAACGCAGGCGGCACGGTGAGCAAAGAGATCTCGACGTCATCCCAACGCGCCGTGGGGTGATACGCGATGATCGCGGCGTAGCGAAGCGAGTTGGGCGAGAGCGCGCGACGTGCGAAGTCGTTGCGCAGAGAGCTCATGACCTCGGCCATCGCGCCGTTGGCTTTGGCGGCCCAGTACAGCGCGAACTGCGTGTTGGTGCCCCATGCGCCATCGACGGCCAGTGAGCGTCGCGTTGCGTCTCCGTTGAGCCCGAGCTCACGCGCGATCGCCGAGCGCTCGATCACCACGTCAGGACGCAACGAGCTGAGCTTGTCGTTGTAGCCAGCTTCGAGCAAGACGGTCTGCAGCTTGCGAACAAAGTGACCGCCGCCCGTGGCGCAAATCAAGCGGCCGTTGGGCGTGTTGCGGTTCCACCAGAGTGCGAGGTATTCGCCGCTCTGAAACGATGGGCGAGTGGTCGGAGTCGTGTTGCTCATCGACGGCGCTTGCCCTTCGACTTGGTCTGCAACGCGTAGAACGCGGCCGCTGCAACACCCAGAACACCAATGCCGACGACAACCGGGTTCTCGCGAATCCAGCCCATCACGCCGGCGGGCTGTGCAGCTACGGGCGAGGCGTTGACCACCTGGCCCTGCGTCGAAGCCAGTCCAAGCACGCTAAACTCAGGTGCACCCGGCGACGTCGCTCTGCGACTGTTATGCAAATCAATGTCGCGCTGAGTGAGCGGCGCGCGACCATCAAGCATCACGGGGTCAGTCGCTGTCCCACGGAGGCGCGCAAGCTCGATGTCACGATCAGCGGCGATTTGCGCGAGACGCTCCCGAGTACGCGCTTCATCCACGAGTTGTACACGCCGCTGCTCGCGCGCGATTGAGTCTTCAACCGTCCTTAGTCCGGTCGTACCAAAGCCAATGCCTGCTTCAAATTCGCGTCGCCGTTGATCGGCTTCACGCTCGGCAGCAAGCCTAGCGGCCTCGTCTGACGCAGCGTCACCCGCAGGGCGAACCGCAGCGCGCGACGCAAGGCCACCGCGCAGGCCCGGTGCGGTAAACAGGCGCGATGCAGCGCCAAACGTTGTGGGCCGTGGCCCGACGTGGGCAGCGCAATCACCACCGCACGTCGCACCGCTTTCAGCACAGGGAGCACAGGACATGCCTCAACGGTGATCCGTGGGCTCGGGCTAGCGAAAGCAATGCAATAAGAAAAATCAGCGCTGACGCTAATTCTCCACGGCTTAGTGTAGTCTTTTGACTGACAGTCGAGTCATGGAGGAATTGGGATGAATCGAGCAGTGTGGCTTGGGTGGTGGATTAGTCTATTCGCGTTCATTGCGGCGTGCGGACCGAGTGAAAATCCCGGCAGATCGTGCACCGCGGGCGCGACGCAGAGCTGTGTGTGCAGCGATGGTCGGAGCGGCGCGCAAGCGTGCGAGGACACCGGCGCTCGGTGGGGCGCGTGCGTGTGCACTGGCCTCCCGATGGCGGACGCCGGGCCTTGCATGGGCACCATGTGTGGGAGCGCGTGTGTAAACACTCAGGTCGATCGCAACCACTGCGGCCAATGCGGCAATGCGTGCAGTGGCGACGCCGTCTGCCAAGTGGGACGATGCGAGACCAGCTGCGGGATTGGTTCAGAAAGTTGCGGGGGAACGTGCCGCAACCTGCGATCAGACCCGGCCAACTGTGGGGCCTGTGGGCGGAGCTGTTCGGCCAGCGAACAATGCGCGAGTGGCACGTGTCGGCCGAGCTGCCCTGCTGGACAAGCATCGTGCGGAAGCAGCTGCGTGAACTTACAAAGTGACGGCCAAAATTGCGGGTCCTGTGGCGTCGCGTGCACGGGGGGACGACAGTGTGTCAGCGGAGGTTGCTCAATGGCAGGAGGCAGCATCGCCGTCACATGGACATTTCCAGGAATTTGGAGGTGGGCGAGCAGTCTAGACAGCTGGCTTCCAACCTACGTCACTCACCTTATGGGGGCGCGTCCTCCGGTCGCGCACGCGCTAAAACTTGAGCTTGCCTGCGCGACCGTCGTCAACAGTGGAGCAAGCGCACAGCGCGTTGACATCGAACTGCGGGTACCGGGTTTGGCAGAGCCACGAATGCAATCGATCACCGTCAACGCGCGCAGCCAGGGCGAGGTATGCGTGACGCCTGCGTTTAACGCCTCGATCCGCGCTCTTCGTGCAGAGCAACCAGGAACGATCGAGGTCTACGCTCGCCTACCTGACACCAGCGAGATTTCACGCGCGATGCGGTCGTTTACTGCAACACCCGCCAACGGGGTGTTGTGGGGTCGGGTGGCTCCACTCACAGATATGGCGCAACTCGCTAGCGTGTTCGTCACGCCCAATGATCCAACGGTGCTTTCACTTCGCCCCGCGATCGAACGTCGCAGCGTTTTTCCTGGTGGCTTCGGAGGATCAGGAGCCTATTCACGACCGGCGTACGATCGGACCTCTCCAATTGCGCGTTCGGGATATACCGCCGAGATTTTCTACCTTCGCCGTGGGGAAACAATCACCTGGAGCCTCGGAAGCGTCACCGGCGGTGACGGGGCTTTGGATGTGTATGGCTTTACTGCGGCTCAATTTCTCGATTGGATCAATCGCGGCGGCACAGCAACCACATCGATCGCGCGCGGGCAGCGCACCGGTGCGCGAGGTTCGATGGTCGCGCCAGAGAGCGGCTTTTATTCTTTGGTCCTTTTCAGTGGTGATGCGACTGCTGGTAGGACTGTCACTTGGACGCGCTCAGTGACGCCTTATGATGTGGTATTTGACGCATTAAGCGCCATTTTCTATGAGCTTCGAGCTCAAGGTCTACAGTACACAAACATCTCTTCGAGCTACTTTGACGGCTGGCAACGCATTCGTCGGCCAGCGGAATCGATCGCCATGCGTTCGGCCAACTGCATTGATGGAACGCTTCTCTTCGCTTCGGTCTTAGAGAGCATTGGAATTCGTGCATTCATCGTTGTCGTGCCGGGGCACGCTTTTGTAGCAGCCCAAATGGGACCCGAAGCAACTGCCGAGCTGATGCCGTTCGAAACCACCATGGTTGGCGGTCCGGAAACTGCTATCGACGCATTAAGCTGCGGACTGGAAAGTTGCATAGTGCCCAGTCCGACCTTCCGCCATGCGATAGATGTCACTGCGGCCCGCGTCGCAGGCATCCGCGCTATCCCGTCGTCCTAACGCCTCTCAACCGCGCCACTGCGCTCGCGGGCGACTCGCCCAACCGCGCACCCGCAACGCTCGGATCTGCATCTACCCATGCGCCCTCAAGCAACACCTGCGGATAGACATGGTTGAGCATCGCGCCGTGGATCTGCTGGTGTAGCCAGACCAATCGCGCGCGCAGCCCGAGCACCGTTGCAATCGAGACAAAGAGCGCCGCCAGGTCTTCGCAGTCGCCGCCCTCGGCGAGGGTCTCGCGCACACTCTGAAACACCTCTTGCCCTGCGGGGTCTGCGCGATAAGGGATGTTCCGGTGCATCAGCGCGAGCAATGACTCTGCGAGCTGGGTTGCAGAGAGCCCACGAGGCACGAGCTCGGCCAAGGCAATCACCGAGCTGTCTCGCGCACCCTCGGCTGCGAGCTGATCGAGCAAGGCGATGCGAGCGGGCGGAGGCACAGTGTCAGCGATGATCCAGCGGGTCATTGCGCGACATTGCGCGACTGCGAGTGCTGGCGAAAGCAATGCTGCATAGCTTTCGCCAGGGCAAACACGCGGGGCATCCTTGCGAAATGTATGCGATCGCACGCACGCGGCCTGCTGGGGCAAAGGGGCGACCCTTTGCTAACCAGACGAGCACAAACGCTGCTCAATTTCAGCTCAAGCCCTTACGCGAGGGAAATGAGGTCAAGTGGCTGCAATGGGTTGACGAGCGACTCGCAGTAGCCTGGGCTCAACGCGCCGCGCAGCAGCTCGCGGCGATCGAGAGCCGCTTTGGCGCGGATGACGCTGATGCGACGTGGTTCGAGAGCGTCCGGAGCGAGCCCACCGCTTTCACAACTGCGATCCAAGAGGCGTTGCAGTCCTTGATCTTCGCACACTCAGCGCTGGACCTGCCCACGCTCGTTGACGTGCGGTACCGAGGAAAATCGCACCCGCTTGTACAGTCTCGCGTCAGCTACAACCCTGACGCGTTGCTACGAGTAAACACAGTGATTGGCGGACTGGATGCGTTTCGCCCCGTTGCGCGAGCGTGGCTTGATCCGGCGCTGTCTCAGGCCACCGCCCGCATTGTAGGGTCTCGCGAGCTCGACGCAGACCAGAGCGTGGTCGTCGATGTACTCACGCGCGCTGTGATCGAGCGCGGAACGTTCGAGCACGCGCAACAATGGATCGCACGACAGCCTGCAAACATGCGTGGTCGCTACGCCTGGCGCGGTCGAAGACCCTGGTCACTGCTCGGCTACGACGCCAACGATTTTCAGTTCGAGTACGAGTCCGGCCCAGCGCTCTGGACGCAGCGAAGCGCGTGGCTGGACAACGTTCGCTCGCTCAAGGATTTTGCAGCTACAATCGCTGCCGATCCTTGGGAATTCGTCGTGCGCTGCCGTGCCAATATCGAAGCCTACAACCGCAAGCTCGCGCGCGACTGGGGTGGCACGGCCGGGCTTATTCACCCTGGTACAGACCCGCGTGCGGTCGAGGCCTTCTTTGAGGTCGTGCAGGACTTAGCAAACCAGAAGAGCGAACGCGAGCTGTTGCGGTCGCGCAACGAATTTGTCTCAGGAATGCGCGGTAGCAGCGCCATGGTGAACTCAATTGCAGGCGCAGCCTCAGGCGGCGTTGGTGCGCTCTTCTTGTCCCTCGCCACGGAGTTCTTTGCGTTCCTAACTGGCGTGATTCCGCGCGATTGGTTGGCAGTCGCCGAGACGCTTCCGCCGCCACTTCCGCTGCCATTCTTGCTGGACGGCGAAGAGACGCTAAACCGCCCGCCTGCGATTACAGTTCCGGCCCCTCCAGGCTACCAACGGCCCGCTGAGGTGGTCACGCTCGCCCCAGGCGTCGTACCTTCGCTGCAGCTCGGCTTCGCCCGACTTAACCAGGGTGCGTCAATTGCGCCGGTAGCCGAAAGGCTCGTGGGCACGGAGCCGCCGCCGTCGTTGCCCGATGCCGTCGAGCCGCAACAATCATCCGCACCGCCGTCGTTGCCCGACGCCGTCGAGCCGCCACCGCCACCGATTGAGCTACCTGGACGCGAGCTCGAGGCTTCACGCCCGCAGGCCATCACAACGACTCCGCCGAGCTCGCCCGCGGTGTCTACGCCAGTCGCCATTGGGGTCGGCATAGGGGCTGTCACGGTGGGTGGGCTCTTGGTGTGGGCGCTCTCTCAGGGGCCGCGACGCGTACGACGGTGACTCACCCCGTGCCTCCCGTCTTCGCGAGCTCGTTGAGCACGCCACTCACGATCTCCTTCGCGCTCTCTTTGAGCATCGGCTGCACCAGCTCCGCGAGCTTCGCCTGAAACGCGGGCATCGCGCTCAACAGCGCCGGGACACTCTCCACCACGCGCTCAACCGAGAACCCGCCACCCTCTGAATCCGCCCGCTCTTCTTTGCGCAGTCGCTTCTCAAAGCGCTCGATTTCGCGTTCGCGATCGCGCTCTAGTCGATCAATCCAGCGGCCCATCATCTGCGCATCCTGCGGAACCGGAGGCGCCGCCCCCTTCACCGTCGCCTCGACCATCCGCACCATGGTCTCGTTCATCGCACGCGCGTCTTCGCGAGCTCGCTGAGCCTCTTCGCGCACCGCGAGCCGTTGGGCCTCGAGCTGCTTCTCTGCGCGCTCGTTATTGGCCTGCATCATCGCGAGTAGCGCTTGCACATTCGGGTCAAGCCCACGCACCGAGATCACCCCTGGCGCGGCCTGCTGAACCGGCGAACCGTAGCTCTCTGCGCCCGTGGACTGCGCGCCCTGAGCGACCGCGACAAACTCTCTCGGAGCGCCCTCGAGCTCGAGTCTGCAACCCGCGACCGTGCGCCCCTTCGCGCCCACCGCACGCACGTCGTACATACCTCCACCGCAGTGCTCGGCGATGGTGATTTCGTCGGTGGAAAGCGGGTCAAAGCGCTCGGGCCACACCTTGTATCGCGTGCGCTTGTCTGCGCCAGGTCGTACCGCGCTGTCATCAAGCACGCGCTGAACCACGAGGTAATCAATGATCCCCAACGGCAGCGGCGGATCATGATCGGCAAACAACGGGTACACAGGCGGAAACGCCTCAGCGCGCTCGGTCCCCTGGTCGTTTGAGCTGTCGGAATGCAATGCAGTGCGGGGTTTGTTCATGGTCAGAATTAACGCCGCAAGAGAGCGGTGGCAAGAGCGGTCCGAGAGCGGCGCGAGAGCGGACGCTGAGCGGTCGGAGACTGGACAAGAGAGCGGCTCACGCACCCACCTTTCGCTTGCGCGCCGTGGCAATTCGCTCGCGACGCAAGCGCTCACGTTGGTCACGCAGCGCGCGCAAACGGGCCTCGATCTCAGCACCGGCTGTGATGCTCACACCCATCGCAACGCACTGCACACGCACCCACCGAGTCGACCGGCCCAACGTGTTCGC
>JAUXYJ010000055.1 GCA_030694465.1 Deltaproteobacteria bacterium
GCACACGGATCTCACTGGGCCCGTTGCCGTATGCGCCGTGTGCATACGCGCGTGCGAGCGTCGCCAGAGCCCAGTGAGCAGAGTCACCCGCGCGAGGGCCCACTGCACCGCGCACGTCGCTGCGGCCCAGTGGGCTCTCTCACGCAACCCTGCTCTTTCGCACACGGATCTCACTGGGCCCGTCGCTAACTACACCGCGCACGTGACTGCGTCCCACTGCGCTCTTCACGCAGCCCTGCTCTTTCGCACACGGATCTCACTGGGCCCGTTGCCGTATGCGCCGTGTGCATACGCGCGTGCGAGCGTCGCCAGAGCTCAATGAGCCGTGTCCATCGCGCGTGGGGCCCACTGCGCGCTCTCACGCACCCGTTGCCCTTTCGCACACCGGTTGCACATTGAAAGCGTGTCCCAAGGCAACCCGACCCTCTACGAGGTTGCTCTGTGCGCACGCTGAGCCTCTTCATGACACGCGTTGCGCTCGCTCACGTGTCCCCCACGGCTGTCACCCGCAGGGCCGCTTGCCCTGTGAGCCAGCTGAGCGAGAGCCACGTGATGGACCAGTGAAACCTCACGATGGCCTCGGTGAGCGCGCGGTGCTCTTCGTCGCGCCAGCCCGCGTTGCCGAGGTACTCGTCGAAGAGCAACACGCACCCTGGGCGCACGCGCGGGCCCAAGTGTGAGAGAGCACAGCGCGCGCTCTCGTACACGTCCGAGTCCACGTGGATCATGCTCGGTGAGCTCTCTTCGTGCGCACAATACGTGGGCAATGTCTGCTCAAACCAGCCGACGTAGAGCGTGACATTGGGCGGAACACTCGGCAGATGGCCCCGGGTGGTGAAGGCTCCGAGGGGCAGAGAGTTCCATGCAGCGGGGAGGCCCTCGAAGCTGTCAAACGCGTGCACTTGGGCGCCCTGCGCTTGCGCGAGCACCCGTGTGCTGACGCCGTGTCGTACGCCGAGCTCCACGATGGGTCCATCGAGCACGCGTGCGTCTCGGGCGTGCGCGATCGCGTGGTGCTTGGACGCAAACGCGCGGGTGTGTATTTCGCGATTTTGTATGCAAAATTGCAGCGCGTCGTCCTGGTCAGAGAGATCGCGTGGAGCGTGAAATTGCAGCGCCGTCGCGTGCGCGAGGCAGCGCTGTACGCGGGGGTCTTCGGGTGCGAGCGCAAGCGCGCGGGCGGCGCTCTCGATCGCCGGAGAGAGCGCTCGGTCGTCGAAGACCGCGCGGTGAAGCGCGAGCCACGCGTCGACCGAGTCTGGGTTGCGCGCGACGGCTTCGCGGCTGTGGGGGATCGCGAGGGCTGAGTCTCCGAGGGCGAGGCAAACCCGGATGAGCGCCAAGCGTGCGCCCTCGGGAGCGTCTGGGAGCGCTACACAGTGCGAGAGCAGGGCGCGGGCGGTCCCGAGCTCTCCGAGGGTCGCGTGCGCGATCGCGAGATCGCGGAGGGCGCGCGCATCGGCGAGGGCGAGCGGGAGGGCGAGGGCGAGAGCGCGCTGGGCGAGGGCGCGGTGGCCCAAGTGCGCAGCGAGCGAGCCAAGATTCAGCGCGGCGTCGAGTGACACCGGAGGGTCTTCGAGGGCGCGCACGTACAGGGCCAGGGCCTCGGGCCACTCGCCGCGACGGTGGGCCCTGAGCGCGAGCGTGAGCAGGGCAGAGGCGGGCGCTGGGTCATAACGGCAGGGGCGCTTGCGGGCGCCTCCGGCCCAGGACTGTCGCCGTGGGGCTTGGGACACCGCGCGTGACGTAGCACAGGGCGCGACGGGGCAGCGAGAGGGTGTGCAGAGGGTCAGCCGCGGGCGAGGATGGTGAGGGTGAGTGCGTTGGTCTCGGCCTGGGCTCGCAGCGCGGGAGAGAGCTGTGGGTGGTGGGCCGCGAGCTCCCAGAACTGTTGTCCCAGCGCGATCGCTTGAGCCCAGACCGCGTCGCGCAAAGGGGGCGCGGCGAGTGCCAACGTAGGCATCCGCAACGAGCCCAGCGAAGTGGGCGCGTACCCCATGGGGAGCATGTCGTACACGGGCGCAAGCGTGAGTCGGTCACGCAGGCTGTACTCGAAGCTCACGTTGCCCGCGTGCATGTCCGTGTTCTGAATGCAGTGCCCAAATTGCTCGATCAATCGCAGCGCGTGGGTCACGTCTGGCGAGACAAGACCTTCGTCATGCAAGACTGCTCCCGCGACGCTCCAGGGGACTGTAGGGCGCAGCCCCGTGATGCCATGGAGGGCAGCGAGCGAGGCCACGCCGCTTCTGCCCAACGCGCCATGTCGGTCAAACCGAGTGACCTCCAAAAACGCGTAGTTCTCGGACTGACTAAACTCCGATTCGCAGGTGGCGATGCCGGCTCGGCGAAGCACCTGCGCCGCGATCGCCTCACAGCACAGAAGCTCTGCCCATCGTTGACCTGCAGGGTTGTCTCGCGGCGCAAATTTAACCAAGAGATGCCGCGTTGCCGAGGGGCCGTCTTGCACTGTGGTCGTAAACTTGGGCTGCTCTCCACCTGCAGAACTCGCTGCAATTTCGCCCGCGAGCGCGCTTTGTGCCAAGCGATCGTATGCGACGAGGTCTCGGCGTTGAATCTTGGGTCGCTCTGCGCTCTCGCGCGCTGCTTCGAAGCCATCTCGTGCGCGCAAGCCTACGAGCCAATGCCCTGGTGGATCGTACGCTGCATCGGTCAGAAGGGTTGCCAGGACGTCCTCGTCGCTCCACTGACGCGTGTCGCTAGGGACCGACGCTGTGCCCTGTCGCCGCGCATAGCTACGGCCCAAAAATCCCTCGGGTCTAAGCCCCTGAAGCGGCCAAGGAAGCCCAATCGAAGGCTCCTGGGATCGAAGCCAAGACGCGCTGTCAGCGGTCTCGATCCACCACCGATCGCGGGCAAGCGCAAGGAGCTCCCCTGCTTCGTCGATCGCGCCGTCGGGGCGCACCAGAAAGAGAGGCCAGCGGTGCCCGAGCGTATGCCCCCGAGCATGGATCACGCGGGTCGCTGCGTAGCGTGTTGCGCGTGCGCCTCCGAAGCGAACCACACGATCACCGGCTTCGCGAACGACGCGCGATACGCTCGGCTGGCTGAGCGCAAGGGCTGTGGGGAGGCTCGATCCGTGCACCACGCCTTCTTGGGTGAGGAGTGCCAGCAAGCGCTGCAGATGAATCGAGTCTGCCATCTCAGGTGCACGAACCTCGTAGCATTGGGCCATGAGTGAATAGATTTAATTCTAACAATGTCGGCTTATTTCCGAAGGTATCTGCAAGTTGAACCCTTGGGCTGAATAGATACTTCTGGGGTGCAGTGCGCGGACGATGAAGATCGCGCAAGGCCAAGCGCGCGCTTGGCGACGGGGCCGATTTGAGTCTCTCTCAGCCCGCTGGGGCACAACCGACGCTGCGCAAATCGTGATAGAGCGCGGGCTCGTGTTGCGATGGCCGGGCGTGTGTCAGTCACTGGGATTTGGGAGAAGCAAGCGAAGATGAAGACAGCAACGTGGGGGCTCGGCGTGTGCTTGGCGGTGACCTCGATGGGGTGCCCTCCGGCGCGGCCCGCGTGTCGCCCGAACGAAGAGTGGGTCGCGTTTTTGGAGCAGTGCGTTCCGGTGTGTGAGCGCGGGAGCAACGGTGCGCGGTGCTATGCGGACGGCGCAGTGATCGAGCCCGACGCGAGCGGCGCAGAGGCTGGGGTCCCCGACGCGATGGACGCGGGGGACAGCGGGGACGCTGGAGATTCGGCCGCGGATGCAGCGTGCAGCGACGGCGGCAGCGTGTGCACTGGGCGCTGTGTCGACCTGCAGCGCGACCCGGCTCACTGTGGTGCGTGTGCGCGAGCGTGCCCGGCAGCGACGGGCGACGAGGTCGCGGTGTGCAACGCGGGTGTGTGCGGCCTCGGTTGCGCGGCAGGGTTTGAGCGTGTCGAGAGCGTGTGCGAGCTGCGGGTCGCGCGGGCGATCGCGCCGCTGAGCACCGCGCGAGTGTCTTCGCGTACTCCGCGATTGCGCTGGGTTTTGCCTAGCGATCTCGATGGGGCCCACGTCGAAGTGTGCAGCGACCGGGTGTGCGCGCGGCTGCTCGCAGAGGGCGACGGCGTGACCGAGTGGACCGTGCCCACGGCGCTCCCTCCGGGGGTGGTCTTTTGGCGACTGCGGGGGACGCTGCGGGGCCGCCGAAGCACGCGCACGAGCCCCCTGTGGTGGATGTGGATCCCGACACAGAGCGCCCCCGGCGGGGTCCAATCGAGCTGGGGGAGCCTCCCCGATCTCAACGGGGATGGCGTGGGCGATGTGGTGGTGGGCGATCCCGCGGGCGGGAACAACGCCTGCGCGATGGACTGCCTTGTGGGCAGCGTCCAGGTCTTTAACGGAGTGCTAGAGAGCCCCAGGGCACCCACACAGAGCCTCTCCGCGGGGCTCGCGGGGGGAGGGTTTGGAGACCGCGTGAACTCGATTGGCGACGTCAACGGCGATGGGTTTGCAGACATCGCGGTCACCGAGTCTTACTTTGGCGCGCTGGGCTTGGGGCTTCGCGGTCGCGTCTCTGTCTACTTGGGTGGAGGGATGCCTCTGTTGCGGCTACAGCGCACCCTGGACGGCCCCAGCGACTCGGCGGGCTTCGGCACCCTACTCGATGGGGGCGATCTCAACGGCGATGGCTACTCGGACTTGGTGGTGTCGGCTCCCACCAGGGATGCCGGTGGCATGCGATTGTCGGGCGAAGTGACGGTGTATCCTGGGGGGCCTGACGGTGTCGCAGCGGCGCCTTCGGTTCGGATCGGCGGACGCGCATCCGACGATCTCGCAGGGTTTGGGATGCGGGTGGTGGGCGACGTCAACGCGGATGGTTTCGCGGATCTCATGATCTCGTCGCCAGGTGGAGTGCTTCGGATGCCCCCGGTCCCCGGCTATGCGGAGCTGTATTTGGGGAGCGCCAGCGGCGTTTCGACGACTCCACAACGTCGAGTCACGTCGGATCGAACCGACGTGTTCTTTGGGATAACGCTTGCTCGAGGCGACTACAACGGCGACGGTTTTGCGGACGTCTTTGTTGGCTCGTTGGGGGCCGACACCGGCGCGATCCGGCCTGGCGGAACGCTTGATGTCTATCTAGGCAGTCCGTCAGGCCTTGGCGCGACGGGCACGTCACGCAGAGCATGGACCGGTGAAGGCAGTGGTCCAACCGCAATTGCGGTCCAAGATCTTGATGGCGACGCGAGGGACGATGTGGTTGTGCTTTCCAATCGCACCATGGTCGCGGGAGGCTTCAGCGGTCAGGTACTTAGCTTCCTCAGCAGCGCAGGAGGCCTCACCGCAGCGCCTGCATGGACCATTGATTCAAACGCGAGCGAGGATGTTGGGAGCTCGCTCGCGCTGCTGGGTGCTCGCGACCCATTTGCAGAGAGGCGCCTATTGGTGGGTGTGCGTCAACCCATGGGTTCGGGCTTTGCTGTCTATACGTTGTCGGCCAACGGAGCTGCGGTGACTCGCGCGAGTAGCTACATCGATCCCACAACGGGCCGAGCTCTTGGGCTCGCAATCGCTGGCTGGTAACGAGGCGCTAGCTCCCGGCTCGCGTATCTTCCGACAGACCCATCGGTCCGACGGGGGCCGTTCCGAGCGCGGCGTTTGTGCCCCCCGATCCACCCATTCCGCCACCACCACGAGTGCAGCTGGTCATTGACTGCGAAGGAGCGGGGCCCAGGTAAACGATACAGATCGAAGGCCCCCCTCCGCCACCAGAGCCGCTTCCCGCAGAACCGCCTGCACCACCTGCGCCGCCTACCGCACCATTCCCCGCGTTCGAGCGGCTACCTGAGGCGCCGTTGCCAGCAGATCCGCCCGCACCCCCAAGGCCACCATTGCCGCCGTTGCCGCCGTTGCCGCCGCGTCCAGCACGAAGCTCAGAGCGGTCCACAACGATGGCTGAGTTCGTCGCCACAATGGCAAACGAGCCACCCGCGCCGGTTGCTGGAGTTCCGGCAGTGCCTCCGCAGCCCGCGCCACCGCCACCGCCGCCGCCACCGCCGCGATCATTGCAACAGCCAAAACAGATGTGCGAATCACCCCCACCGCCCCCACCGCCCCCTCCGCCTCCTCCCGCGGTCCCAGAGGTGCCAGAGCTTCCGTTATTGGGTGAGTATTGAGCCGCGGTTGAGAATGAACCAAGAAGTGCGGCGCTTGTACCATTGATACCGTTGATTCCTGCTAACCCAGCAGAGCCGGGAGTACCGCTTCCGGCATTTGAGCTTCCGCATCCACCACCGCGACTCCCGCCGCTTCCTCCGGTGCCCGGTGAAGCGCCCCCGGCTGCGCGCGTTCCGTTGGCTCCGTTGGTTCCGTTGCTTGTACCGTCTGGACCCACGCCGCCCGTGCCACCTGGGGCGCACGCTGAGGGGCCGCCAGAGCCACTGCTCCCTCCAGACGCGCTGATCCCCAACGACCCTGTTGCCCCCATGCTCCCGCTGCTCCCATTGCTGCCATTCGCCCCGTTGCCGGCGATCACCGTGCAGCCCTCGATCGTCACCGTGCCCGCGTTGTTCGCGAGGCGCACGCCGTAGCTGCTCTCGCCCGCTGCGGACCCCGCGCTCGCTTGCACCGTGAGCCGCTGCATCGTGAGCGGCATGGTGAGCCCTTGGCCCACGACCGCGGTGTTGCTCCCGCTGTTGAGCGTGGTGGTAAACATCATCCCGCGGCCCCAGGGCATGCGCGTGCTGTCGTAGCCGCCGTAGAGGCTCACGCCGTTGGCCAACACGACCGCGCCGGTGTAGGTCCCCGACGCGATGTACACGTCCTTGACCGGCATGCTCATCGCAGCACGCGCGATCGCTGCCTGCACGGTCGCCATGGGCTGCGTCATCGTGCCAGGGTTGCCGTCTGCGCCGCCGGTGGCCGAGACAAAGATCGCCCTGTTAATATCCCCGTCGATTCCGTCGCAGTTGGAGTCTACGAACATGAGGTCGGGCACATCGGTGCCTCCGCCTCCGCGGCACTCGCAGCCGTTGCTCATCGCGTCGCGCGCGGCGTTGAGATCGCCGTTTGAGTCCACCGCGCCCATCTGGCAGGTCCACGCGCACGCGCCCATCGCGCACGCCGCGTCGGCGTTGGCGCGCGTGGGGCACGCCATGTTGCAGCCGCCGCAGTGCATCGGGTTGGTCATCAGGTCAAACATCGGCGCCGAGTTGCACGCGTACGAAGACCCGGTGGGGGTGCACGTGTCCGTGGTGCAGGCGTTCATGTCGTCGCAGGACGGAGGGGCGCTGCGGATACAGCGACGTCGCGCCGCTTCGCACGACCAGGTCCCCATGCACGCGTTGCTGTTGAGCCGCTGGCACGTCGAGTCGCCGACCTCGCAGGGGACCTCTGCGAGGCAACCGCTGCCCTCGATGCAAAACTGCCCGCCCGGGCAGCGCATATCGTTGGGCACGTGCGTACATCGCCCAGCCATCGCGTCACAGCGGTCGTCAGTGCATGCCACGCTGTCATCGCAGTCCATCGCGCCGCCCACGATCACACAGCGGCCGCCCGTGCAGCGCCGCGCGTTGGTACAGAGATCCGCAGCGACGCAGTCGTCGTTGGTGCGGCACGCTGTCGCGTCGGTCTCGACGACGTCCGCGGTGCCCCCATCGGGCGCGACCCCGGTGTCTGGCGCAGCGTCGGTGACATCGGTCCGTGCGTCCGTGCGCACTCCGCTGTCACGTCGCATTGTGGGGTCTTCGCCCTGCGCGCAAGAGAGTGCAACCGGCGCGAGCATCACGTGGAGCCAATGTCGTCGAAGCATAGTGCGTGTGATTGTAGCGCCGAATCTGCACGACTTGCGCGTTGTCGCGCGTGTTCGGTAGGACAGTGTGTGCAACGAGCACATTGCGGTGGGAGCCACGCGCGAAGTTCGTTACCCTGCGCCCCGAGCGCGTGAGACTTGCCGTGGATTCGACACGGCGGTCTGTGGTAGCGGTGGTCCTCAGCGAGGTCGAGCGATGACAATGTTGAAGCAGTGGATGGTCTCAGTGGCAGCAAGTGCGATGCTCGCGGCGTGTGGTGGGCAAGCTCCCCCGGCCGAGCCCAACATGTTCTCTGCCGAGTTTCTAAACCGTGCGTCGATGCCGCCGCCTGTGACGGCGGTTCCGGGGAGCTCTTCGCCTCCGTCCATGCCCAGCGAACCGCTCCCACCGCCCGTTGAAGCGGTCGAGCCCGAGCCCCCCATGGACGTGATGGTCCAAGACGCCGCAGCGGACGCAGCCCCCGAAGCCGCAGTGGACGCCGGACGTCGCGCACGACCCGCTGCGAGGCCCGCTGCTGCGCCTGCACGACGGCCTGCGGCGCGTTGAGCGCGGCATCGAGCGGTTGAGGGCATGGAGAACGTTCCGGTCGAAGTTTCGCAGCGCTTGGAGGGGGCACGGGGTGCTCCGCTGGACCTCTGGGTCGAGCCCGATGCGCCCGGTGGCGTGCGCGTTACGCTCGTGTTTCACGTGCAGGGCCAGCAGCCGCTAGGGGTCACCGTGCACCGCTTGTTCGAAGCCCAGTGGCCCTTCGGTGGGCGCCCCGTTTTGCGCGTCGTGTGGCGGCTGCAGAGCCTCGTGCGAGACCTTCGCTTGTCCACCGTGCAAAACTTTGCGCTCCCTGGCAGCGATCCCGCGGTGCGCGTGGACGTAGAGCTCGACGGCGCCGCGGCCATCGGTCTCGAGGGGGCGCAGATCACCATCGGGCCCGTCCCTCCACCCGGAAGCGCTGCAAAGAGCCCCGTCAATCTCTGGGACGAGAGCCAAGACGAAGTAGGCCAGGGCGGGTTCGAAGCGTAACACGGTCACACCCGGCGACGTCGCCGGATGGCCCGCGCGGTGCCGCAATTCAGCCCGGAATCATGATGGGCGCGCAGGTCGACACGCCAGCGCCCACGATGGTGTACCCGGTGTTCTGCAGGATGCGCGTGGCGCTGTTGTCTCGCGGGTCGACCTGCCACACGTCCGTGCTCGTTTGCGATCCCGCGAGGACAAAGACGTAGAAGCGCCCGCCCCAAAAGGCAAAGGCCCACGCACGCGTGCTGCGCGCGTCGAGCCCAGTCACCGGGATGCTCCGTGTGGTCGCTCCGCTGCGCTTATCGATCTGCCGCACCGACGGCGTCCCCTGCGGAAAAAATCCCCACAGCTCTGCGTTGCCCGTCCCCGTAAGCTCGGGCCACCCCGGCAGCGCCGTGGTGCTCGTCTGCGCGACACTCATGGTGCTCACATTGAGTGTGCCCAGCAGCGGTGTGCCGCCTCCCGACGGGCCACGACTGTCGCCCGCGATGTGCAGCTGCTCGTCGGTGCCGCCCGCGGTGCTCGACGAATAGCCCATCCCAAAGAGCCGAAAACCCATTTGCCCTGCGCGATAGCTCGTCGCGCTGCACGCCGCGTTGGCCGTATTGACCCGAAAGAGCTCGCCCGAGCTGTACAAAATCCACGCCGTCGCATCGCGCGAGACCCCCATCGAGAACGGCGTCGCGCCAGGCGCCTGCGTAGGACAACTCAGCCGCCCAATGAGCGTAAATCTCCTCGCCGCGGGATCAAACTGCAGGAGCTGGTTGTCGCCATCGACCGCGTACACATAGGTCGCCGCGACGTCGCACATGAGCCCCGGCGGCGCGGGCGGAGGCACCGGCGTTGGCGCGCCGTCTTGCCCCGTTCCCGTGTCACGGCCGGCGTCCCTGCGACCCCCGTCCGGGTTGCCCATGGGCAGGTCCGCACACCCAACCGAGAGCGCCGCGAGAGCCATCGCCGTGGTCCACATCGCCCGAAGAGAAATTGTGCTCATGGCGCTGAGCGTTGCGCGCAATGGCGCTGGTTGCCAAGCGCATGATCCCTGATGTTTTGCACTGCGCCATCGCTGCGCACTGGGCAACCTCTGCGCACAAGGGGCCCGCGATGAGCACCTTCGACGCCCCCATTCGTGCCCACCCGGCGACGTCGCCGGGTGTGTGCTCTAGGGGTTCGCGAGGCCCGGTGAACCCACGCTCATCACAAAATCCGCGCGGTTATCGTTCGTATCTCTGCCATTGGGCCGCCGCGAGAACACCCCGGTGCCTGGTGAGACAAACGAGATCCCGCGGCCCTCGTAGAAGTTCGCCGGAGGCTCCACACTCATAGAGTCTGACCAAGCCACGCGGTCGGCCACCGCCATCGAAGGCCTCTCCAATCGCAGCCCTCCAAGGTCGTCTCCAAGCAATCCGAAGGGGCCTGGATACCGGTGCGGGGTCGTCACATCCGAAGAGCTTTCGTGTGCGATCAGTAAGAATCCACCCGCGGGGATCGTGTGTGAGGCATCGAGGAGAAGCACCGCAAGGGTAAGCATCGGGAGCGACGCGTACAGTCGCCAGCCCAGCAAATTCACAGCGCAACTGCTTGGATTGTAGAGCTCAATGTACTCGAACGCCTGGGCCACGCCGACGTTGGTCCGAACCTCATTGATGACCACCTGATCGTTGCACGGAGCATCCGGCGTCCCATCGCTCGCCGTGTCTGCAGCGCTATCGCGACCGGCTTCGAGGGACCCCTCCATCGCCACGGTTGCATCGGTTGCATCGGTTGCATCGATTGCATCCATCGTTGGGCTCGCGTCGGCTGTGTCCGTTGATGCATCCGTTGCATCGATTCCCGCGTCGATCGCAGGGACCACGACGTCGGGCGCTGTGGCATCGCCGAGAGACACGCTTGTGTCTGCATCTCGATCGAGCGCGGTCCCCATGGTGCGCCGTGGATCCTCGCACAGCCCCCTTCGGCCGCACGTAAACTCGATGCCAGGGACCTGAGTGCGACAGATCTCAACGCGCGCTGCGTTGCATTCGCGCGCAAGATAGAGATCAATTCGCACAACGCGCTGATCGACAAAGCTCACGAGGGCGCGCTGCTGCGAGACCACCGCGCTTCCGACGCGCCCCTCGGCGATCACCTCGATGGCCGCGCCTCGGTCCCGATCCGTCGCAAGCAGCCCCCACTCCACCGGAAAGCTCGCTACGCCCAGCCGCATCGGCAGCTCAATCTGTCGCGACTGAGGCATGCGTAGATCCCGCACCCGCAGCACCACCGAGTCGAGCCAGCCCGCCCCGTTGTCATCGGCCTCGACGCGAAACACCAGCTGCGTCACCTGCCGAGGTGTGCACGCCGTCCCAACGCTCGCCAAGGCCACACTCACGGCGGCCATCCCTACCCAATCGCGCCATCGTTGGCTCATCGTGTCCTCTTGGGGAGCCTGTGGCTCATCCCCCAGCTGCCAGCTTGTTGCCCTGTGTATTCGCCCACCAAGGGCCCGTTGCTCGCGGCAAAGACCCCCAGCGCGATCGCCGCGCCTGCCACCACAACGCCCGCAGCGATACCCACACCGATCACCCACGGCGCGACCCCACTAGGCCGTCTTGTCACGTCCATCCCAATGCGAAGCTGCTGCCCTCGCTCAAGACGCACCGTGCGCCGCGCGGTCTCGCAGACGGCGCATCCCACACGGATCGTGTGCTCTCCCGCGCTGACGGTCTGCGTCACCGTGCCTTGTCCCACGTCACGGCCATCGATCCATACCGTCGCCGTCGCAACGGTGGGCTCAACGACCAGCGTGGCCACCGAGGGCGTTGGCTCAAGCGTCACCTCGAGCGTCGTGCGCGAGCCCGCGGCGAGCTGTAGCGTGCGCGTCGTGCTGAGGTAGGTGGGCGCCGAGATCTCGAGCGTGTGCGGCCCCGGATCAAGCGTCACCGGGCCGGTGAGACTCACAGGCGCCTGGCCATCAAGACGCACTACGCTCGTCGACGGGATCGTCCGCAGATCGAGCTGGACAATCGCTGCGCGAAGCTGCGTCACGATCCCACGCACTTGCTCAAGCTCGGTGGGAGTCGCGCTGCGCGAGGGCTGCGCGAGGTAGCGCTCAAACGCCGCGATCGCGTCTTGCACGCGACCCACGCCACGGAGCGCGAGCCCGAGGTTGTAGGTCACCGCGGGCGAGGGCCGCAGTCGCTGCGATTCTTCAAGCGAAGTGATCGCCTCGGCGAAGCGACGCTCGTCAATCAGCTGCACGCCGTGCTCAAAGAGCGTACGCGCTTGGGCCACATGGTCGGGTGAGCTTTGTGCAAATACAGGGGTCGCGACGAGCACGGTCGACAGCGCGAACGAGACGGCCGCCATGAGATAATTCACAGTATTTTTGCTCACGAAATCAACCATCGATCACCAACCCTCAAGCAACGATCTGCTCACGGCGCAGAGGCTATGCAACCCCCGGGGGCTGACAGTCAACAGGCCGCACCCGATACGAGGATCACTCGTACTCGCGTCGCACTGGGATGGCCGTGTGACCCGAGTGCGGGCGTGTACTCGGCGGCGGGCTGGACTCAGGCGTCCGCGCGGGACGAGGCGAGGTGCGCGCCGAGGTAGCAACCGCTGGACCCGCGTCAGGGGTAACACTCGGCGCCGCTGGAAGTTGCGTGTGGATCACCGTCGCGATCGTGCTCGGCGCTACCGCAGGAGCGGGCACCGGAGGTCTCTGGTTTGCAGCGTGGAGCGGCACGGTGGGAGCGCGATGTGTCGCGAGATAACCAACCCCACCGATCGCACTCAGCGCAAACACTGCGGCGCCGAGGGCCAAGGCGACGCGTGGTGTCTTGTGGATCTTGGTGGTGTCTACGAGGTCTTCGTCGGACTTGCGCTGCCACTGCATGTTCGTGGGCGACCCCTGCACCATCGGCCCGTTGGCGTCATCAACCACCGTGGGCGAATCGCTGAAGTCATCGGTCTGCGCACGCGGAGTGCTCGACGCGTTGCCCACAGGGGAGAGATTTTGCTGGGGATTGACGCCCAAAATCGCTCGGTACGTCTGCGACAGCGGGGGGCTCTGTTGCGTGTCAGCCCAGGCGAGGAGGTCTCGCAGTACGTCCTCGAAGCTCGGGTAGCGTGCGCTGCGGCTGGGCTCGAGCATGCGGTCTACGACGGCCGCGATCGCAGGCGCAACGCTGGGCTGCAAAGACCGAACGGGCGCCGCGCGCTCGGTCGCGATCTTGATCAAAATCGCGCTCACTGTGGGCGCATCAAACGGAAACTTCGCGGTGAGCATTCGGTACAGCACCACGCCGAGCGACCAGACGTCGGTCTGCGCATCGACCGCCTCGCCCTTGGCCTGCTCGGGGGACATGTAATCGACGGTGCCGAAGATCGCGCCGGTCTGAGTTCGCGTTCGCGCGTCGGTGTTGTCGAGGATCTTCGAGATCCCAAAGTCGATCACCTTGGGGATGATTTGGCCGCCTTCGGAGTGCAAGAAAATGTTGTCGGGCTTGAGGTCTCGGTGGACCACGCCCTTCTTGTGCGCGGCTGCCAGCGCAGCTGCGATCGGCACCAGCAATTGCACCGCGCGGTAGGTGTCCATGCAGCCCCGCTTGGTGATCATCGCCTCAAGCGACTCTCCCGCGAGCAGCTCGGTGACGATGAGAAAATTGCCTTCTTCGTCACGGCACATGTCCAGCACATCGAGAATGTGGGGGTGCCGCACGCTCGTGGCCGCACGCGCCTCTTGCTGGAGCCTCGCGACCGCGTCAGGGTTGCTCAGCGTTTTGAGCAGCATTTTGACCGCGACGCGGCGCCCGGTCCAGGTGTTGGTCGCCGCATAGACCGCGCCCATCCCGCCCATCCCGAGGAGCCGCTCGAGCAAGAACTTCTCGGCAATGGTGAGCCCTACGATCGCTAGCGCGCCGCGTTTGGCAGAGTCTTCTGAATCATCGACAGCGCTCATGGACAAACACCCATCGGGACGACACGGCCCGAGGTCGTGAGACACAAGATCAGCGCCGAGATTGGAGCACTTCTGTCTTGGGGCGAGATTGATGCGGCGACGTCGCCGGATTTCTTCCCAACCCGTCGCGGAATGTCACTCAGCCCGTCCTGCGTTCTGCGCGCGATGAACCGACGCTCTGCGCTGTGGCTGTGTGCGCTCTCGGCCTGCTCCGCGCGATGGGTCGCGCCGCAGCACCCACCTCGAGTGCGCCTGATCCCCCACGACGCGTCCCACGATGTGGCCCGCGATGTGAGCCCAGACGTCCCCACGCTGCCTCGCGCCCAGTGTCGCTGGGAGACCCCCACAGCGCTCACGCGCGCGCCCTCGGGGCTGGAGGTGCGCGCTCAGTGGACCGTCGCCCTGACGCACGCTCCTGAGCGCTCAGAGCAGCGCTATCGCATGGAAGAGGGCACGGATTTTGGCGTTTTGGGTCAATCCGAGATCTTGCGAATCGATGTCGCGACGGGGAGCTCCCGGCGCATCGCGAGAGTGCCTCCGCCCACGACGGTGTATGGCGATTCGGTGCGGCCCTTCGGCGGGAGGGTCTTGATGCGCAGCTCGGCCAGCCAGTTGCGCATGCTCGACGCGGTGTCTTCTCGGGTGCTTTGGGAGCTCCCAGGCGCAGAGTGGATCTGGGCACACGCCCACAACGCGCAGGGGATTGTGTGGACGGGGCAGCGTCGACGCGCCGCGTTTGTCAGTGCCGTAGACCCCGCCAGCGGAGACGCGCGTTGGGAGCGAGCTCTCGCGGTGGCTGGGGCCGTGCGGTCCGTAGAGCTCGTCGGTGACTGTGCGCTGCTGGTCCAAGACGCAGGGGACCAGGTCTCACAAACCTGTGTGATTTCGCTGCTGGATACTCGCAATGGCGACGTCCAATGGACACGCTCGTTAGACCGTGGCCAGCCTCGCCAGTGGGATCCCTGCGAGCTCACGCGTACGGGCTCGACGCTGATCGTTAGCAGTGGGATGACTGCGGTCTTGATCGACGGGCCCACGGGCCAAGCGGGGCCCGCGGTCGCGCTCGCTCCGCATCAGGACCGCTCGCTTCAGCAAGATGGATCGCGATGGAGCTACAACGCATACGAGCGCTTTCCCAACACGGCGGCCGAGACTCGGGACACGCACCCGAGCGACGACGAAGTGACCCTGCGCACAACTTTAGACACGCAGACGCAGCGCACTGTGCAAGTGAATTTGCCCGGAGAACTCGCCGCCGGTCTGATCGCCGATCGCTGGTGGATCACCTGGTCGACGCATGGTGTCTTGCGCGCGTACGACAGGGCCACGCTCGCGCTGCAGTGGCGCTCGCACGTGGGGTCTGCGGTGTCGGTTCACTTCGTCCCTGCGGAGGCTCCGCGGTGGCTCGTGGTCCAGAGCGCGGACGCCATGCGTGGCTTTGACCTGATCAACCTGCAGAGCGCCGAGTCGCCAGCGCTTGCCCCGCGCACCGTGATCGAGGGGAGCGTGATCGCGCCGAGTATGCGTTGGCGTGCGCAGCCGATCGTGTTGCGTATCGGGGATGCGCGCGTGATGACCGACCGCGCAGGGCGCTTTCGCACAACGATCACAGGGTTTGGAGTGGTGAGAATCGAGCCCAACCTCGATGCGCTCGTGCCGGCTCGACCGCACCGCGATGGATGCGCGTACCTGCAGGGGGAGTCCCCCTGGATCGCGTTGGATGGAGGCACCCATCGGGTGACGCTGCCCACGCTCTGGGGTGGCTGTGACTGACCCGGCGACGTCGCCGGGTGTGCGAGTTCAGCTCAGCCCTTGAAGCCGGCGATCGCGAACTGCGAGGTAAATTGCTCAAACGATGCGTACCGACGCACGATGGGCTTGGTCACGGGCGAGCTCGCTCCGGCTTGCTCGGCGGCCTCGCGTGCGAGGGTGACGCGGAGTGACGCGAGGGCGACCTCGAGCTGGTCGTCGGTGGGCTCGATCGTGGTGATGCCCTGGACGAGGTAGCCTGGGCCCAAGAAGATCTTGGCGATGGGGTTGTCGGTAAACCGCGCGCCGATGCGCTGCAGCTCGTATGCGACGCCCGCGATCAAGGGCAGCATCAGCACCTTGAGCAGTACGGCCATCACCTGCGCTTGCACGCCGTCAAAGCCCTTGAGCAGGGGCGGCAAAATCGCTGCGTACGCGAGCACGCTGACCATCACGACGACCATGATAAAGGTCGTCCCGCAGCGGGCATGCCGTGTGGAGTAGCCGCGCGCAAACGAGACCTCGAGCGGGTCGCCGCCCTCGAAGGTCGCGATCGCCTTGTGCTCGGCCCCGTGATACTGAAAGACCCTTCGCACCTCGGGGACGCGGCGAATGGCGAGCATATAGCCCACCACCAGCAAGAGCTTAAACGCGCCCGTAATCGCGTGAAACGCGAAGTCTTGCAGCCCCAGCCCTGGGCCAAAGAGTCGGCCCACGAGCCACGCCATCACCTGAGGCAACGCGATAAAGAGCAGCACCGCGAAGACCGTGGCCATGCGCCCCGCGAGCGCGCTCGCAGAGCTCTCTTTGCGTACGGGCGTGGTGCTCTCTTGCTCGCTGCCGTCGTTGAGCGCTGCGTCTGTGTGGGAGACGGCCTCGCGCTCGGCGCTGTCGGCCGAGGCTGCTCCGTCGGTGCTCACTGCGGCGGCCTCTGCGGCGAGGTCTTCTTCCATTTGCTCGGCCGAAAACGAGAGGGCTTGATAGCCGTTGGACATGGACTCGACCAGCGTCGCCGCGCCACGCAAGAACGGAACCTTAGCGATTTTGCTGGTCCAAACTGCTTTCCACGGTTGCTCCCGGACGACCAGGGCGCCGCTCTGTCTTCGCACGACGACGGCGAAGCACCGCGGCGACCGCATCATGACGCCTTCGAGAACGGCTTGGCCGCCGACCTTGCTTTTTAGCTCTGCACTCATAGGATTTGCATGCGGTCTATACCGCAGCGATGCCCAGCGCGCACGCAATGCGCAGCGAGCCCCACCAGTCCCCCCAGAGTCCCCCCTGCGAAATCAGACCTTCTTCGCGCCGATCTTCTCGAAGCGCTTGTTAAAGCGATCGACGCGTCCAGCGGCGTCCATGACCTTCTGCTTGCCGGTGTAAAACGGGTGGCAGGCTCCGCAGACGTCGACCGAGAAATCTCCGCGCGTTGTGCGCGTGATCGCGGTGTTGCCGCAGGCGCAGGAGATGGTGCTGTAGGGATATTCGGGGTGAATGAGCTTCTTCATGGGAGATCCTTCGGGGTGTCGCAGACGGCTCTGCCTTCGGGTCTTCGCGCGCTGGCCGACCCGATGCGTGTACGTCTGCCCTCTGAAAAGGGATCGGCGATGTACCACCACGTGCCCAGATGCGCAAGCCTCCCCAGCGCGTGCGCTCAGCGAATTTGCCCCTAAGGATCGCGCGCGCTCAGCCGCCTGTGATCCCGGGGTCTCGTCCGGCCGCAAAGAACTCTTGATAGCCGTACACGTGCGCGCGGATGTGCGGGCGGGCGTGCCAATCGCACCAGAGCTTCTCGCCATTGGATTCGGTACGGGCTGTCGCGCAGTCGTCACAGAGCGGCAGGGGTTTGGCCGTCTTTTCGTCTCCCGAGTAGTCTTTGGGGCGCGCGACGAGCACCGGACAATGTGCGTTTTGCGCGAGGGTCTGCGCGACCGAGCCCAGCGCGAGCTTGCGCAAGCCCGTGCGACCGTGCGTGCCCACAATGATGAGCTCCGCGTCGACGTCGATCGCCAACTGATGGATCGCTTCTGCCGGTGTCCCGACGCGCACGTGCAGAACAAGACGCTCACCGAGGGCGTTGGCCAGGGTGCCAAAGCGATTGGTGACATGGGTGCGAAGCAGCTCAGGGACGTTCTCGAGTGCTTCGTTGCGCTTCTCGATGACCGCTTGCCGTCGCGAGCCGAGGTTCGCGCTCAGGACATACACCGCATGGACGACGGTGTTTGTGCGGTCCTCGGCGAGGCGAAGGGCCTCTGCGAAGGCATGGTCACCCGTCACATCAAAGTCGATCCCAACCACGACGGCGTAGTCGTTCGAGGGGGGAAACACCGAGGATGTCACGGCGACACCGAAGGTTGGATCCATGACTGTTACCGTTTGGGGAGTCTTGCTGTCACTCATGGCCGCGGATGTTCGCGCAAGTGACGCGGACATTCCACTTCGCAATGTGCGCGAGGTTGCGCTTTGTGTTGCGGGCAAGCTCGTGGCATAGAACCTCGTCGCGAGCGAAGGTCTTGCGCGCAGAATATGCAGGCCCCCCGCCGTTTCGAACGCGCCCCTTCGGTGGGGTGTTGAAGCGAGTGTGCAGCGCGCACTGAGTCTTTGGGCTCGCGCGCAGGTGTGCTACCTGCAGCCCCGAAGTGGGCGGTGTGTTTGGCACCGTCCGTTGTTCAGAGTCCGGTTGCGAGATGAGAGTGAGTAATGGTGCTTCCAAAAGACAAGCTTGAGTCGCTGGTCGCGAGAGCCAACGAACTAGATCGCCTGTTGTGCGAGCCCGACGCGATCTCGGACATGACTCGCTATCGCAAGCTCATGATCGAGCGCGCGGATCTCGAAGGAATCGTGACCGGCTTTGAACGCTTCGTGAGCTTAGAGAAGCACCTCGCCGAAGACCGCGAGGCGCTCGCGGATCCAGAGCTCCGAGCGATGGTCGAAGAAGAGATCCCAGAGCTTGAGAGTCAACTCGCGGAGCTTGAGCAGTCGCTCACGCTCTTGCTTCTGCCCGCGGATCCGCACGACGCACGCAACACCATCCTTGAGATCCGTGGCGGCGAGGGCGGTGACGAAGCGACGCTCTTCGCACAAGATCTATTTCGTATGTACTCGCGCTTTGCAGACTCGCGCGGATGGAAGATGGAGCTCATCTCGATGTCCGAGAGCTCCGTGGGCGGTGTGCGTGAGGTCATCGCCGAAATCAGCGGAAATTCTGTCTACAGTACCCTGCGCTTTGAGGGCGGTGTCCATCGCGTCCAGCGCGTGCCGCAGACCGAAGCCCAAGGCCGCGTGCACACGAGCACCGCGACCGTCGCGGTGCTGCCCGAAGTCGACGATGTCGACATTCAGATTGATCCCAAGGACATCCGAGAGTCCGTCGCAGCTTCGGGAGGGCCCGGCGGCCAAGGGGTTAACACCACCAACTCTGCAGTGCAGTTCTTGCACATCCCGACTGGCCTGATCGTGAAGTGCCAAGACGAGCGCTCACAGCATAAAAACCGAGCCCGCGCGATGAAGGTCCTGCGCAGTAGGCTCTACGAGCTTGAGTACAACAAGCGCCACGCGGCGACGAGCGCCGAGCGAAAGTCCATGGTGGGAGGGGCCGAGCGCGCAGAGAAAGTCCGGACGTATAACTTTCCGCAGAACCGGGTGACCGATCACCGTATCGGACTCACACTCTACAAGCTCGATCGCGTGATCTCGGGAGCGCTCGATGAGCTGATCGTCCCGCTGCGAACCCACTTTCAGGCCGAGAGACTCAAGGCTGAGTTCGGAATTGATCTCGGACTCGCGCCCTCCCGCAGCAGCGAGTGATCTATCTTAGAATTTTTGACTATAGGTCACGACTGCGAAGGACAATCCGCAGAGGTTGGTTTGAGCGTAGTTTGTAATCGTTTGTAATGAGTGTTGGTATTCTCAATAAAGTTAGCTAAGGTCCGCGCTGCCAAGTTTGGGACTTCTTCGTGGGCCGCAACGCTCACCAGGGTGAACCGAGGCAGTGGGGGCTTCATCAGGAGAATATCAGTGTCAAATAGCTCAGAACTGCACAAGGTCATCCGCGCACTCGCCGAAGAGCTCGCGGATAAGGTCATCCGTCAGATCTCCAAACTCTCGGTCGAGCAGTTGGCAGGGATTGCCGACAAACGCGGCCGTAGCAACGACCGCTCTCCCGCAAAGAGCGCCAAGGCCACCCCAGTCGCGAAGGGCAAAGCAGCCCCCGCAAAGGCCAAAGCAGCTGGCCCCCGCCGGATGAAGCGCCGTAAGGGCAACGACCTCGAGGCGCTCCGTCAGGGTGTCTTGACCGCGCTCAAGAAGACCGATGGCTGGGTCAAAGCACGAGACATTGCAGAGTCCATTGGGGACACCTCGACGGGTGACCTCGCGTTTCCGATTGCGTATCTTCGCAAGCTCGGGCTCGTCGAGAAGAAGGGCGATCGCTCGCTCGCGACTTACCGCGCGACCGGAGCAGGGCGCTCATTCAAGGGCGAACTTCGCAATCTCGAGAAGTCCGCTAAGTCCGCTTCTTCCGAAGAGTAATCGCCTGAGCGGGGGCTCAGTCCCGTACTGCACACGGCTGGCTCGGCCGTCCTTGTCATGAACTTGCCTACCCCGCGCAGCTTGTGGCAACGACCTAGTGCATGAGCACTCACTCCGTTGCGTGCGTAGCCCTCGCTGTCGTGATGACTTGTGGGCTCCCAAGCGCAATCGCACAGTCGGCAAGCGCTGTGGCCCGCCCAGCCCCACGCCCCGCGCGTCACGCGGTGGCGCCGCCAGCACCGTCAGTGCCGACAGCGCCGACCGTGGCGCCCATCGCGCAGCCAGCGCCAGCACAGCCGCCCACAAGAGGCACCCCAAGGCCTCCAGAAGCGCGGCAAGCCACTCCGTCGCCAAGCGTGCGCGTGGCTCCCTCCGAGCGGCCTGCGCGAGCCCCTGTCGCCGCGCGACCCACACGCAGTGAGCGCACGGTGCGCGTGGTGCCCCCGTGTGTGGGGCCCGTGGTGGAGCTCAGGCGCTCGCACACCAACACCCTCTGGCGAGGTCCCCTGCTCGACTGCCGCGGCCGCGTCCGAAGCGAAGCCCTCGCCGCGCTCAGCGTCCTGGCGTCCCCAAGACCTCACCCAGCCGGAGCTCTCGCGCCCGAGCTGATCGTCCCGGTCCGTGCTGCGATTGTGCGCGCCGCGCCTGTCGCCTCGTGGGCTCCGCTCGCGACCGAGCCCGAGGCTCGCCGCGTGCGTCAAGAGCGCAACACAGCAGCGGCCACGCGCACATGCCCCAGGGGCCAAGAGCCCGAGACGCCGTCGCCATCGAGCAGCGAAAACACAGCGCAACGTGCCGCTCCCTCGCGTGGAGCGAGGCGCGCGCGCGGGCAGGTCGCCGAGCGCCTGCGTTGTCGCGCGATCGTGCTCGATCGTGATGTGCACACCCGCGATGTGCGCGTCGAGAGCGCCGACGGAGTGCGCGTCGTGCACCCGCGCCTAGTCTCTCTCGTGGCCGAGGTCTCGCAGCGATTTGCAGGTCACCCGATTGAGATCGTCAGCGGGTTTCGCCCGTCACGCGATGTGCACGCTGGCAGTCGGCATGCACACGCACGCGCGCTGGATTTTCGCGTGGTGAGCGTGCCTCGTGAGCGTCTGCGCGATGTGCTTCGCACGCTGCCTCTGGTGGGCGTGGGCTATTATCCCCACAGTGTTTTTGTGCACCTGGATGTGCGCGATGCGCGCGAGGGGAGCGCACGCTGGACCGATTATGCAGAGCCGGGCGAGCGCGCGAGATACGGTCAATGGCCACCCCGCGCGCAGGATGTTCAGCGCGAGATCGTGCACATCACCGAGCGGGTCGACGCGTTGCTTGAGCGCGTGGCCCAGAGCGAACGCGCTCGGGGCAGCCAAGACTCACACGAAGACAACGTCGAGACCCACGAAGCGCCCTCGCTCGCTGAGCCTGCCGAGGCTCCCTAGGTCGCTGTGAACCGCGCGTGGTCTTGAAGAGACTTGCGCGGGGTCCGAACGCGGGTAGAGTGAGCGTACGTTTTGCTCTGCAGGACGCGACCACGGCTCGCCATTCATATGCACCCCTGTTCGAATGAATCGGGGTCCAAATCTTTGCTGCGGTGTGCAGGCCCGGAGACTTCACCGGGAAGCCTAAAACAGCGAACACCGGACCCCACCTGGGTTTGCCCAGCGGGTTCATTAGCGCGAATCGAACCGCTCCATATCAGTACCAAGACCGACGGCTCTGGCTCTCACGGACACTGTTTGTGAGGGCCAGGGCCTCTTTTATGCGCGTCGAGGCGGCGTGCGCGCGTTTGTTCAAGGTCGTTTGGGAATGGGGTTTGTGCACGCCGGGTTGATCGGCCCGCGCGGTGTGCGGTACACGCCCGCATCAGGAATGCGCGTGCGCACCGGTCTCGCTCACGCGACCCCATGCGCGACAAGGCACTCGAGGCCACCGTCCGCGAGCGATCAAGACAACGTAGAGGTTCAGCGAGATGTACAGCAAAGCGATCAACGATCTAGTGCAACAAGAGAGCGCGTTTGTTGAGCCGCTCATGACCGAGGTGGGCAAAGTGATCGTGGGGCAGTCGCTCATGGTCGATCGCTTGCTCATTGGGCTCTTGACGGGCGGCCACGTGCTGCTCGAGGGCGTCCCTGGGCTCGCAAAGACGCTCACCGTTCGCACGCTCTGCGACGCGATGCAGGCAGCGTTTTCGCGGGTGCAGTTTACGCCCGACTTGCTCCCCTCGGACGTCATTGGCACGGTGATCTATCGCCCGCAGAGCGGCGAGTTTGTGGCCAAAAAAGGCCCCGTATTTGCCAACCTCGTGCTCGCGGACGAGATCAACCGTGCGCCCGCCAAGGTCCAGTCTGCGCTGCTCGAGGCCATGCAAGAGCGCCAGGTGACCATCGGCGATCAGACCTACAAATTGCCTGACCCTTTCATCGTGATGGCCACGCAGAACCCCATCGAGCAAGAGGGCACTTATCCCTTGCCCGAGGCGCAGGTCGATCGATTTATGCTCAACGTGAAGGTGGGCTACCCCACGCGCGAAGAAGAGCGATTGATTATGGACAGGCAGACGTCGGGCAACCGCGTCGAGATCCAGCAGGTCGTGACCCCTGAGCAACTGCGGAGCGCGCGGGATGTTATTCCGCAGATCTACGTCGACGACAAAGTGAAAGACTACATCGTCTCGATCGTGTTTGCGACGCGCGAGCCCGAGAAGATTGGCCTGAAAAATCTCAGCCCGTTGATCAAGTACGGCGTGAGCCCTCGGGCGAGCATCGCGCTTAACCAAGCGGCCCGCGCCCGTGCTTTTTTGCAGCGCCGTGGCTACGTCACGCCCGAGGACGTCAAGAACGTCGGTCCCGATGTGCTGCGCCACCGCGTGGTGCTCACATACGAGGCCGAGGCCGAAGAGATTACCAGCGACCAGGTGGTGGCGAAGATCTTCGAGGCAGTCGAGGTTCCGTGAGCAAATTGGGCGGACGGAGGCAGTCTTAGATGATCTCAAAAGAGCTACTGAAGAAGCTCAGGCGCATCGAGATTCACACCTCGCGGCTCGCCAACGAGCAGCTCGTCGGAAACTATCACTCGGTCTTCAAAGGCCGCGGTCTCGCGTTTGACGAAGTGCGCGCATACCAACCCGGTGACGACGTGCGCTTCATCGACTGGAACGTCACCGCGCGCACAGGCGACCCGTACGTGAAGGTCTTCCGCGAAGAGCGCGAAATGACTGTGCTTTTGGCCGTAGACGCCAGCGCGTCGCAGCGCTTTGGCACGCGCGTCGCCACCAAGAGTGACGTCGTCGCCGAGATCGCCGCGGTGATCGCCTTCAGCGCCATCAAGAACAACGACCGCGTAGGCTTGTTGCTCTTTACCGACGACGTCGAGCGCGTGGTGCCACCCAAAAAAGGCCCCCGTCACGTGATGCGCGTGGTCGCCGAGACCCTGAGCTTTCAGCCCGAAGGGCGCGGTACAGATCTCGCGCGTGTGCTCGACGTAGCGGGTGGGATCTCGCGCCGCCGGGCCGCGGTGTTTGTGCTCTCGGACTTCGTTCAGGCCGAGAGCTACGAGCACTCGCTGCGCATCGCCGCAGCGCGACACGACCTCGTCCCCATCGTCATCTCAGATCCACGCGAAGAAGAGCTCGTCGACGTGGGAATCGCCTACATGGAAGACCTCGAGACCGGCCAGCTTGTCTCCGTAGACACCTCGAACCGCCGCGTGCGCGAGACCTTCAGACGCGAGGCCGCCAAGCAGCGTGCTGCGCGGGAGGGGCTCTTCAAGCGTCTCGGACTCGAGTCCATCTCGGTCTCGACGGCCACGCCGTACATCAAGCCACTGAGCGAGTTTTTTAGACGCCGCGCGGCACGAGCGAGGGCAGCATGAGCGCGCGCTCTCCGTGGATCGCGGGCCTCGTGCTTACGCTGTGTGCCAACACGCTGTATGCACAATCACAGGATGACTCTGGGTTTTTTTTGGACGCTACGGCGCCGCAAGAGGTCTCAGACGCGGCGGTCGTTGCCGTGGGCAGCGCTGACGCGAGCGCCCCGGCGACGTCGCCGGGTACCGACGGTCTGTGCGAGTCCGACGAGCTCCCGAACGGACACGTCGTCCGGATCGAGACGCGCGTGACTCCCACGCGGCCGAGCCTCGGCGACCGAGTGATCATCACGTACCGGTTGTATGCCGCGTCGAGCGATCGCGTGGAGTTCGAGCCAGATCCTGCAGCGTTTGCTCAGCCGTCCAACGAGCTCGAGTACGCGCGTACGCAGCCCGACCGAGACCGTCGCGCGCGCTCTGGCCCCGCGGGGCTTGTGTACGGCGAGGTCTCTGTCGCGGTGCAGGCGTTTAAGTCCGGCGAGATTGTCATTGGGCCGCAGCTCGCGCGCTTGACCGCCGCGACCGATGTGCTCCGCGTGTGCACCCCTACGGTGCGATTTCGTGTGGGCGATCCCTTCGGAAACACGCCGCACCCGCAGCCCAAAGACCTCACGCCACCAGAGCCCGTCAGCGCTCTCAGCACGCGCTGGCGCACGGTGATGCTGGGGATCGATGGCGCGTTTGTCGTAGCGCTCGCGACGCTCGGAGTGAGCGCGTTGATGCGCTCGCGACCCAAGGTTGTGCCCCCACCTCCGCCCCCCACGCCGCCGTGGATCTTGGCCATCGAGGGCCTCGATGTGCTGGGCAAGAGCGACCTGCTCTCTCGGGGAAATATCAAAGAATACTACCAGCAGCTCTCAGACATCGTGCGTCGCTACATCGGCGCGCTTCGTGGCTTCGACGCGCTCGAAATGACCACCCACGAGGTGCTCTCGCGGATCAAACGTGTGCCCGTCGCAGGGGTCACGACCACCGAGGTTGAGCACCTCTTGCGTGAGTGCGATCTGGTGAAGTTCGCGCGATACATTCCGGGTCACGAAGACAGCGAGCAGGTGCTCGAGCAGGCCTACCTGATCGTGCGTCGCTCCTCGCCGATGGGGCAGCGCGCCCTGGCTGACGAAGAGCTCGAGGCTGCGAAGAAGCGCAAGCGTGAGAGCGCACATGGCGAAGAAAAAACCAGCGAAAAGTCCTCTGAAGAGTCCACCGTCGAGCACCCGGAGAAGCGCGCATGAGTGACTCACTCCGCACGCTCTGGCGCACGACGCTGTGGTCTCTCGCGCTCTTGGGCGCGCTCACCGTGGGCTACGTCTGGGCGGTGCTCTCGCGCCGCTGGGTGCTCACGTTGGCCCATCCCTGGATGCTCTTGGGCTACGTGGTCTTGGTGGGCGCGTTTGTCGCAGGCTGGATCTTGCTGGGTCGTCGCGGCGGCGGCCCCGGCGCAAATGCCCCACGCGTGCTGGTCTCCCGCGGCCGAGAGCTCGCCAAATTGCCCCGCGGAATCAAAGTGCGTGTGGCCGAGCTCCCCAGCGCTCTCCGCGTGTGCGCCTTGGTTCTGCTAGGCGCAGCGACCACGCGACCCCAGCGCGTAGACGCCCCCGAGACCCTCGAGCTCTCGGGCATCGACATCGTGCTCGTGATGGACATGTCGGGCTCGATGCGCGCGCAGGATCTCTTGCCGACGCGGCTGCAAGCGGCCAAAGAAGTGATTGATAATTTCATCACGCGTCGCCGAAGTGATCGCATCGGGTTTGTGGTCTTTGGCCGCGAGGCGTTTCCGGCGATGGCACCGACGCTGGACTATCAAGCGCTGAGACAGACCGTCGCCTCCATGGAGATCGGCGTGTTGTCCGAAGAGAGCCACGCGGGGACCGCCATCGGCGATGGCCTCGGCGCGGCGCTCAACTACCTCCGACGCTCGGATGCGCGGAGCAAAGTCGTCGTGCTCTTGACCGACGGGTCCAACAACGCAGGGCACTTAGACCCCGACCACGCAGCGCGCTTTGCACAAGCGCTGCAGGTGAAAGTTTACACCGTGCTCGTAGGCCAGAGCGACGAGGCGCCGATCACGACTGGGCAGGACTTTTTTGGCCGCCCCGTGGTGCAAATGGCCCGGTTTCCGATGGACCCGGCGCTCTTGCAGAGAATCTCTACGACGAGCGAAGGGCAGTTCTTTCGGGCCAACGACCGAGCCGCGCTGGACCAGGCTTTTCACACGATTTTAGACCGACTTGAGCGCTCTCGGATCGCCGACGCGGGTGTGCGACACACCGAGCTCTATCCGTACCTTGTGCTCCCCGCAGTGCTCGCGCTCGCGCTCGAGCTGCTGTTGGCGTCGACGGTGTTGCGGAGGTTTCCGTGAGGTGGGCTGCAAGCGAATGGATCTGGATCACGCTGCTGCTTGTGGCGATGAGCGCTACGGCGTTGCTCTACGGTGCCTGGGCTCGCCGACGCGCGCTCGCGCGGTTCGGTGACGAGGGCTTGGTGCGTGCGCTCCGAGATGGCTCGCCCGCGGGCTTTCGCGCGGCCCGTGGAGTCCTCGCGATCCTTGCGCTATTGCTCGGAGGTCTCGCGCTCGCGCGGCCTCAGGGCAGGGCGAAGACCGAGGTGCTCTCGCGCCGCGGGATTGACATCGTGGTGTGCCTCGATGTGTCCAAATCCATGCTCGCACGCGACGTGCAGCCCTCGAGAATCAACCGCGCCAAGAGCGAGCTCCGACGCTTGATGGAAGAAGAGCCAGGCGACCGCGTCGGCGTCGTGGTCTTCGCGGGCACCACCATGGAGTACCCGCTCACGAGCGATCACGAGAGCGCGCAGAGGTTCTATCGCGACGTCGAGCCGTGGAGCTTTCCGGTAGGCGGCACATCGATTGGCCGCGCGATTACTGCGGCGCACGAGATGTTTACCCGTGACCCGTTGGCAGCGCGTCGGTCCAAAGTGATCTTGGTCTTGACCGACGGCGAGGACCTCGACGGAGACCCCATCGCGGCAGCTCGCGCGGCACAGACCGACGGCATCGCGACCTACGTCGTGGCCATCGGAAGCACAGTGCCCGAGCCCATCCCGCAGTTCTCGCCCGAGGGCCGGATGGTGGGATTCGAGCGCGATTCACGCGGCGAAGTGAAGACCACGAGGTTCTCTCCCGAAATGGAAACCCAGCTCCGTGGCGTCGTCGAAGCGGGCCACGGCCAGTACATCCGTCCACGCACGGGCGAAGTCGGCATCGAGCAGCTTCGTCGCGCCATCAGCGGGCTTCGTCGCGCCGAGATCGCCGCGTCGCAGCAGACTGTCTACGACGAGCTCGCGGGCTGGTTTGTTTTGCCTGCATTTGTGCTGCTGGTTTTGGCCTCGACCTTGGTGCCCGAGCGGCTCGCACCGCTGCGCGCCAAAGCGCTCCCGGCCAAGGTGCGCAAGCGCAAAGCGAAGCGCACCAAGGGGGTGCTGTGATGAGCACGCAACCCCCAGTGCGCGCAAAGCGCCGCAAAAAGACTGGCAAAGATAACACAGCAGCGATCTCTCGGCAGCGCCCATGGTGGCTGCTGGGAGTGTGTGCAGCGGGGCTCTTGGGCGCGACCGTGTGGGCATGGTCTGCGCGCGAAGTGCCCGAGCCCAGCGTCGAGCGTGGCAATACGCACTATCGCAGCGGACGATTTGGCGAGGCGCTCACCGAGTATGAGAGCGCTCCGGGCGCGGGTCCGCGCAACGCGGGCGTGCACTTGGACCGCGGACTTGCGCGATTTCGTGTGGCGATTCCCAGTGATTCGGGGCTCCCGCTGCTCGCCCCAGACGCGAGCGCGCCGTCCGGCGTAGACCAAGCGCAGGAGGCATTTCGTGTGGCCCTCAGGGGCGGGACGACCAGCGCGGCCGAAGAGGTCGACGCGTTCTTGCGCGCGCGCGCTTGGTACGATCTGGCCAACACGCTCTTCTCCACGCGACAGTGGGATCACGCGATCGACGCGTACAAAGACGCCCTGCGACTGCGACCCGGCTGGACTGACGCAGCGTGGAACCTCGAGCTCGCGCGGAGACTCCGCGAGCAAGACCGCAACCCTCCCGACGCGGGCCCCGACGGCGGCCAGGACGCCTCGCAACCCGACGGGTCGCCTCCGCGCGACGGCGGCGGTGATGGCGGCAACAACGATCGCCCAGACGGCGGCGGCGATGGCGGCGGCCAGGGCCCCGGCGACGGCGGCAATCAAGGCGACGCGAGCAACGACGGCGGCGGCGCGAGCCCCGACGCATCGAGCAACAGCGACGGCGGTGGCGGCGAGCAGCCCGACGCCTCGCCCCAAGGAGAGTCGGACGCGAGCGCACCGAGGACCATGGCGCCCTTGGATCAACTCGATCGTTCGTCGCGTAGTTTGCAGCAAGAAATGATGCGCCGCCGCGGAGTTGTTCCGCGCGGAGTAGACGACGACCGATGAGCACGTGGCAGCGAGGGTCCGGGTCTGTGAGCGCGGCAGCGTGTGTCGCGGCGATGCTCTGGGTTTCACCCGCGCACGCGATCGTTCGGTTGACCGTGTCACTCGACACGACCACGGCGGGCGTGGGCGAGGTCGTGAGCGTGCGCTACACGGTGCAGCTCCGTGACCAGAGCGCCGTGCAAATCATGCCGCTGAATTTTGGACAACTGCAGCTCTTGTCCGAGGGCTCGCCGCCGCAGGTTCCTGCGATGTGGGGCAGCGGATTTGGCATGCAAGTCGACACTGCGAATGAGTACCTCGTGCGTGGCATGCGTCCTGGGCGCTATGTGATCTCGGGTGGTCGCGCGGTGGACTCGCGCACGCAACGGGTGATCGCGCAGGCCGCGCCGGTCACGCTGATTGTGGGCAACGCGCCCCCGGGACAAGTCTTCGGTGGCGAAGACACTCCGGACGGTGGTGCGGGTGATTCTGCTACAGAAATTCCAGTCGATCCGGACGCACCGCCGAGCGGTGACCTGTCCGGTGCTTTCTACGACATGGTGGGTTTTTTTCGCGTCGGGGTCGACCGCCCAAGGGTCTACCTCGGCGAGCAGGTGACCTATCGCGCGTGGGCTTACGCTTCGAGCGCCGAGGCCAGCTGTGACCTCACCGAAGAGCCCACCTTCCCTGGATTCTGGAACGAAGCGGCTTTCTTGCCCACCCGCGAGTGCGCGCAGCGCTGGTTTACCCAGACCGTGAATGGACGATTTATGTCCATCGGGCTCGTGCGTAAGTTCTCGCTCTTCGCGACGCAGACCGGGACCGCGCGGTTTGGTGCCACCGTGGGGCACATCACGGTGATGTCCGGCGGGATGTTTCGCAGCGTGCAGCGCGCCGAGTCTCGCACGCCCGCGCTTGAGCTCGACGTGCGTGAGCCCCCGGCCGCGGGGCGCCCCGAGGGCTACGTCGCCGGGACCATCGGCCCCGTGACACTCGAGGCCACCGCGGATCGACCGCAGTGCCGCACGGGCGAGACCGTGACCATCACGGTGCGCGCGGTGAGTGATGGCTCTCTCGCCGCCGCGCGGTTCTTGGTGGATACCCAGCGCGATGGTGTCCGTGTGCGACTCAGCGATGGGCGCACGACGCTTCGGCCCGTGGGCGCAGGTCGCGTCGAGGTCGAGCGCACCGTAGAGCTCTTGATCGTCCCAGAGCGCGCGGGCACGGTGTCCCTCGGAGAGCTTCGGCTCCCGTACTGGGACCCCCGCGCCGAGCGCTACGACGTCGCACGGGTGACCCTCCCGAGCCTCGTTGCGCGTGGAGAAACACTGGTCCAAGACGCGCAGAACGCCGCCGAAGAGGACCCCCTGCGCAGGCTCAAGCCGCTGCTTGGGGCGCTCGCGCTGCGTCCGTACCGCAGCCTGCTCTCGCGCGGGCCCTGGGCCTGGTCGCTCTCGATCGCGCCGATGACGCTGGCGCTCGCTGGGCTCAGCGCCATGCGAGCCAGGCGCCGCTGGACCGAGCGCAAATCGCGCGAGCGTGTCGAAGATGACAACGACTTTTTGCTGCTCTTTTCGCGCGCAAATACGCTTGTTTCTTCGCAGCGCGACGAGGCCTTTGGGCTCGCATCGCGGGCGCTCACACGTGCAGAGCGTGCCCTCGGAGACGACGTGCCCGACGAGACGCGGGCGCCCCTGCGTGACGAACTCGAGCGCCTCCGTGAGGCCCTGAGCGCGTCGCGATTCGCGGGTGAATCTGCAGCCCATTCGAGCGATGATCTCGCCCTCTTTGCGCGCGTTGGCGCGTGGCTCGCGCGGCTGGACGAGGCCCTGCGATGAGACACACGCTGTCGTGCTGGGGGCTCGCGCTCTCGCTGTTGTTGAGCGCCTCGGTCGCAGGCGCGGTCCCCGCCGCAGAGCTCGCGCAGCGTGCGCAGCAGGCGAGCGCCCGAGGCGATCACCAGGCGGCCGCGCGCAGCCTCGAAGAGCTCGTCGCGGCAGGGTTTGACGGCAACGACGTGCTCTATCAATTGGGCACGGTGTATTCGCTCGCGGGGCGCTATGGCGAGGCCATCTGGCGCTTTGAGCAGGTGACCCGCAGGAGCCTCTTGGACGGACAAGCGCAACACAACCTCCGCGCGACGCGGTTGCGTATGGCTCACCGAGACGCTGAGCGGACAGGGCGCGCAGTCGCCGAAGCGGCGCGGCCGTGGCGCGTGGTGATCGCAGAGTCGGCTCCGCTCGACGTCGCTGTTGGGACCGCGATCATGGCACAACTCGCGATGCTGGCCGCCCTTTGGTTTGCGCGTCGGCGTGGAGAATCCCAGCGAATCGCCGGGATCTCGGTCGCCGCCTTGAGCGCCCTCGCGACGTGCGCTGCGCTCGCAGTGGTGGTCTGTCAGGGGACGGTCGCGCACACAGGCGTGGTCTTGCGCGATGGCGTTCGGTTGTTGGATCACGGCGCGGACGATGCGCTGGGCACCGAGGCGCTGCGTGAGGGCGAGCGCGTCGAGCTCCTCGGCGAAGAAGCTACGTTTGTGCGCGTGCGTGCCAGCACGGGGTCCCAAGGCTGGGTTCGACAGCGCGACGTCGGTGCGCTGTAGAAGACCACCCATGCGATGCAGAACCCCTAGCGTTCTGAGGCAGCTTGGGGCACTGTCGCCAAGAGGTCTGACGGTACGCCGCGGGCCCCTGGACAAGAGAGTGAGTGACTGTGATGGCGAGCGACAAATTGACGATTCTTGTGGCCGATGACGACGTGGAGCTCTTGGCCATTTTGGTGCAGCATCTTCGTGGGCGAAAGTGCACGTTGCTCGAAGCGCAAAACGGCACAGACGCCCTCGCGCTGGCCCGTGAGCACAAGCCCACGCTGATGATCCTTGACGTGATGATGCCTGGGCTCTCGGGGTGGGAAGTCGCCAAGCGCGTGCGTGACGACGACAGCCTGGCGCACACCGGGATCATCGTCCTGACGGCCATTGGCGAAGGGCTCAACGCTCTCACCTCGCCGCTGTACGGTGCCGACGCCGCGATGGACAAGCCCTTTGATTTTGCAGAGCTCGATCGCAAGATCGACGAAGTGATCGTGGCCCGGGGGCGCTAGCTTCACGCGGTTGACCGATCGGTCAGCCTGTCTGTTGCATTCGGGGGACTGAGCGCGTGCAGCGAGCCTTGCGCTCGCAGAAGTCAGAGAACTCCATGCGATTGGCGCGGCGGCTTACGTTTGCGATGCTCTTGGTGATGTTGGCGGTGCTTGGGGCGCACACCTGGCATCGTGCGCTTCGCGTGTCGGCGTTGCTCGACCGCGAGGGGCGCCGCGATCACATTTTGCTCGGACGCGCGCTGAGCTTCGCGATGACCGAGGCCATCGGGCGGGCGGGGCTCCCGGCGGCGCGTGCGCTCCTCGACGAGATGAACCTACGCGAGCCCGAGATTGAGATTCGATTTGTGCGTCCCATGGCAACGGGAGCGATGGCGCCCGCGGCACCGGCGCACGCGCTCTCGCAGCTGTGGCGCTCGCATCGCGAGGTGGCCTGGGTGGGGCCGGGACCGGGCGGCGAGGACCACTTGTTTACCTACGTCTGGGTCGAGCTTGGACGGGGCGACGTTGGCGCGATCGAGATGGTCGAGTCGCGTCAACAAGACCAGCAATTTGTTCGCACAACCATCCGCAACTCGGTCGTGGCGGCGCTGGTGGCGGCGCTGCTTGGGGGGCTCTTGGTGATCCCGTTGAGCGTGGTGTTTGTCGGGAGGCCGGTGCGCAGGTTGGTCTTGCACGCGAGGCGTGTGGGCAGCGGCGATCTGAGCGCGAGGATCTCGCTTGAGAGCCAAGACGAGCTGGGCGAGCTAGCGACCGAGCTCAACGCGATGTGTGAGCAGCTTGAGAGCGCCGAGGCCGCGCGCAGGAGCATTGAGCAGCGGCTAGAGCACGCGGACCGCTTGGCGACTGTGGGGCGTTTGGCGGCCGGAATCGCACACGAACTCGGCACTCCGCTCAACGTGATCTCGCAGCGCGCGCAGATGATTTTGGCCGGCGAGGTCAAGGGCGACAAGATCCTCGACAAGGTCAAGATCGTGGCCGAGCAGGCAGACCGCATGACGGTGATCATCCGGCAGCTCCTCGATTTTGCACGACGTCGCGACCCACAGCCCAGGCGCTGCGATCTTCGGCCGATTGTGCGAGAGGCGGCCTCGTTGTTGGCTCCGCTCGCGCAAAAGAAGCAGGTGGCCATTGAGACGGTGCTGGGCAGCGACGCCGCGATGGTCTCGGTCGACGAGGGGCAGCTGCAGCAGGTGCTGACCAACCTCATCGTGAACGGGATCGACGCGATGCCCACAGGCGGGACTCTCACCGTGCGCGTAGACCAGGTCGTGGCGAAGCCGACCGAGGGCGGTGACGCGGTGGCGTGTGCTCGGGTTGTGATCCAAGACGAGGGCGAGGGGATCGGTGCCGAGGTGCTCGATCGGGTCTTTGAGCCGTTTTTTACGACCAAGCCCGTGGGGATTGGGACAGGGCTCGGGCTCTCGGTCGCGTACGGACTGGTGCGTGAGCACGGTGGGTGGATCACGGTGGAGAGCGCCGAGGGCGTTGGCACGCAGTTCGCTGTGTATCTCCCGACAGGAGTCAAAGCGTGAAAGGTCGAGTGCTTTTGGTCGATGACGACGGCAACACGTGCGAAGTGCTTGCCGAGCGGCTTGAGCTGCGGGGCTTTGTCGTGTGCACCGAGAACAGCGCCGAGGCCGCCCTCGATCGATTGTCTCGCGAGTCGTTTGATGTGGTCGTCACGGACATCAACATGCGTGGGATGTCGGGGATTGAGCTGTGCGAGCGCGTGGCGACCAATCGCCCCGATGTCCCTGTCATCTTGATCACCGCGTTTGGCAGCTTAGAGAGCGCGGTCGCTGCGATCCGTGTGGGCGCGTACGACTTTGTGACCAAGCCATTTGAGATCGAGTCGCTCGCGCTGAGCTTGCATCGCGCGGTGCAGACGCACTCGCTGCGCGAAGAGGTCAAGCAGCTCCGAAAGGCAGTCACCGCGTCGCATCAGTTTGAAGATTTGCTGGGCGCGAGCCCCGCGATGGCGCAAGTGTATTCGCTGATTGAGCGGGTCGCCGACAGTGACGCCTCGGTGTTAATCACGGGTGAGAGCGGGACGGGCAAAGAGCTCGTTGCTCGTGCGCTGCACAACCGAGGCAAGCGCCGCGCGGGGCCCTTTGTCGCGCTCAATTGCTCGGCGGTCCCCGAGTCGCTCATGGAGAGCGAGCTGTTTGGCCACGCGAAGGGAGCGTTTACCGACGCGAGGCAGGCGCGCACTGGGCTGCTCAAGCAAGCCGACGCGGGCACGCTCTTTCTCGATGAAATCGGTGACATGTCTCTCTCGGTGCAGCCCAAATTGCTGCGCGCGCTGCAAGAGCGCTGTGTGCGTCCGGTTGGCGCTTCGGCTGAGATTTCGTTCGACGCGCGTGTTGTCGCGGCGACGCATCGGGATCTCGAGAGCGTGGTCGAAGACCGCACGTTTCGCGAGGATTTGTACTATCGCCTGAATGTGATCCACATCCATCTCCCGCCGCTGCGGTCGCGGGGTGGGGATGTGCTTGTGCTCGCACAGCATTTTATCAGCATATTTGCAGCGCGATCGGGCAAGAAGGTCCAGGGCTTGGCCCCGCAAGCGGCAGAGCGACTGCTTGCCTATGCGTGGCCGGGCAACGTGCGTGAGCTTCAGAACTGCATCGAACGCGCGGTCGCGCTCACGCGCTTTGAAGAGCTCGCTGTCGAAGATCTCCCTGAAAAAATCCGGAGCTATCGCAGCAGGCATGTCCTCGTCGCCGGGGACGATCCTTCGGAGCTGGTGCCCTTGGACGAGGTCGAGCGGAGGTACATCTTGCGTGTGCTCGACACGGTGGCGGGCAACAAGACCGCGGCTGCAAAAATCCTAGGCATTGAGCGAGCGACGCTCTATCGCAAGCTCGAACGCTACGCGCAGGGGACAGCGAGCGAGTAGCGCACACCGTGACTGTGTCGAACTGATACGCGTGTCACAAACGAACGTCTCACAACCCTACGATGTGGACCACAGAGCCTCTGAAGAGGTCGTGTCTACGTGAATTTTACCCAGCCAACCACGCATGGAACAGCCGTTGCTCAGGTGCCTTGAGAGACCCATGCGAGGATTGAAAAAAATGGTGAGCAACAAACGCTCTTGGTGGGCCACGCTCTGTGCGGGCTTGGTGGCTGTAGTGGGATTGATCGGTTGCACTCCGCAGTATCCCAGCTGCACAGGAGACAACGCCTGCGCGTCGCGCCGCGAGGTGTGCGTCAACAGTCGGTGTCAACAGTGTCGCGCAGACACGGACTGCTCGGGCGGGCAGCGCTGCGTAGGCAACCGCTGCGAGGCGCCCCCAGTGGTCGCCGAGTGCACCGAAGAGCGGGCGTGCGCCACGGGGCAAATGTGTGTCTCAGGGCGCTGCGTCGCCGAGACTCCGGGGAGCGTCACGGCGCGGCCGGATGGGCCCGGCGCGTGCGTGTTTCCAGTGATTCACTTTGGCTTCGACGACGCGACGATCCCAGCGTCCGATCAACCCCCGCTGCGACAGACCGGAGATTGTCTCGCGGCCGAGCGCACGACACGCTACGTGCTGATCGGGCGTGCCGATCCCCGTGGCACCTCCGAGTACAACCTCGCATTGGGAGAGCGCCGCGCCCGCGCCGTCCAGCGCTTCATGATGGGCGTCGGGATCGCAGAGACTCGCCTCGCAGTTTCGTCCGAGGGGAGCGAAGGCGCTCATGGCAGCGACGAGGCAGGCTGGGCGCGCGATCGTCGCGTAGACCCCAACCAGCGCTAGCGCGCGGCCCGAGTGCGCATTGCCATCGATGGATCCTCCCTGGATCCCTCCAATCGTGAGCGGCTCGGTCGCGTAGCGCTTTGCGTTCGCACGCAGTGACAGCCCTGGTGTCTCCGGGGGGGGGGGACAGGAGCTGGAGGGCCTGCGGGACACAACCCTGCGCGGTCTCTGAACGAGCTATGCTGTGAGCGGGGGCGCATGTGCTAGGGTCGCGCGGCGTCTCGACGACGCCCCAAGGAGCCATGAGAGTCACGATTTCGCACGAGTTTCGGACGAGCGCAGAGACCTTTTGGGAGCGCTGTTTTCTCGACGAAGAGTTTAATCGCAAGCTCTATCTCGAGTACCTGAAGTTTCCGGCGTACCAGCTTGTTGAGAGCCGGCAGGACGGCGAGAAGACCCTCCGCAAGGTGCGCGTGACGCCCAATCAAGAGGCCCCCGCGCCGATCAAGAAGCTCTTGGGAGGGGCGTTTGCCTACGTCGAAGAGGGCGTGCTCGACCGCGCCAAAAACCTCTATCACTTCAAGGTGACGCCAGGGACACTCGCAGACAAGATCCGCTCAGAGGGAGATTTTCGCTTGGAAAAAACCAGTGAAAAATCCGTTCGCCGCGTGATCGAAATGAACATCGAGGTCAAGATCTTTGGCGTCGGAGGGGTGGCCGAGGGCTTTGTCTCCAAGAGCATGCAAGACACCTACGCACGCGCGGCCGAGTTTACGTCGCGCTACATCGCCGAGAACCATCTGTAACCGCAAAACCCCGCGCGAGAGGCCCCTTCGACCATGACTACGTTTACCGTTCGTCACACCATCGAGTGCAACGCCGAGACCTTCTGGAAGCTCTTCTTTGACAAGACCTTCAACGAGGAGCTCTTTCGCAAGCACCTTGGTTTTTCGCAGTTCGATATCGTTGAGCACCGCGAGACTGACAGCCAGATCATTCGCAAAGTCCGCGGGACCCCAAAGGTCGATCTCCCCGGCCCGATCGCCAAGCTCATGGGCTCGAATTTTTCGTACACCGAAGAGGGCACGTTCGAGAAGAGCAGCAAGCGTTGGCGCTGGAAAATGACCCCCAGCACGCTCGCAGACAAGCTCCGCAACGAGGGCACCGTGACCCTCGAGCCCGCAGGCGAAAACAAGGTCACACGCGTCGCCGAAATCATCGCAGAGGCCAAGGTCTTTGGCCTCGGTGGCATGATCGAGTCCACCACCGAGAAGCAGCTGCGCGACGGCTGGGACAAGAGCGCGACTTTCTTCAATACCTGGATTCGCACCGGTCGCACGACCGGGTGAGCGCTGCGCCCTCTGTGAGCACTGACGACACACAGCCCGTGTCTCACGACCGCGCCCATCGCGCCGCGCTGTGGGGCGGGATGCTCGCGCTGCTCACCCTCGCCGCGGTCGCCTATTGGTACGCGGTCAACGACGTGCCCTCGGGCTCTGGGGACGAGGGCAACTGGATGAACCTCGGGTATCGACTGACCCGCGGAATGCCCATTCAATTGCCCGTCGAAGCGCGCTTTGTCACCACGCTCTTTGCGCGGATCATCGGGCTGTCCTTTGGGCTCTTTGGGGTCAGCCTCGGCGCCGCGCGGGGCGCTCTGGGCCTCTGCGTTCTCGTCGGCGCTGCGTGCGTGTTTGCCCTCTGTAGCCGCATGCGGTTGCGTGCGCTTGGGCTGGCGCTGTGCGCGCCGTTGTTGCTCCACCCGTGGACCGTGTGCTGGTCGCGCTCGGTCGTGGTGCCCTATCCGATTTCGCTGATGCTCGCGGTGCTCGGGCCGCTCGCGTGGCTCTACGCTCTGCATGATATTGACCTGCAAAAACACAAGCAAAAGCAGACTCTTGCGCTTGTCCTCGCGGGGCAGATTTTAGTCTTCGGTCTGCACTTTTCTCCCTTCGCGCTCGTGCCCTCGGCGGTGTGTGGCCTCTGGCTCTTTGTGCACTCCGACGGGCGGCGCGCGCTGCGAACGCCGGGCCCTTGGCTCGCGCTTGCGGCCATGCTCGCCCACGCCGCACCCATCGCGGTCAACGCGTTCGCCGTGGTCGGGCAGAGCCAACGCACCGATCGTCTGCGAGACCTCTCAGAGCGGACGCGCAACCTCGCCCGCTCGCTCATGGACGGTCTCTCGGGAGAGCAAACGGTGAGGGATTATGCAGGAGATAACGCGCATGCATCTCTTGGTGTGCTCCCCTCGCGCGTGCTCGTGGTGCTGGTCCTTTGTGCGTGCATCGCGTGGCTCTTGCGTGTGCACTCGCGTCGCGCGCTGACGGGTGTGCTTGGCGCGCTCACGCGCTTTGCACCGATGTATCTCACGCTCAGCGTGCTGTTGTTTCCGTGGGTGCTCGCGCCAGCACGCGATTGGTGGCTCGCGACGATTGACTCAGAGCGCTACCTCTTTGTCATCCTGGCGCCCGCCGCGCTGCTTCTCGCGACGACCGCAGTCACCCTCCGCGCGCGCGAGGGGATCGCCCTAGTGTCTGCGCTCACGCTCTACTTTGCGCTCGGGCCTAATCTCAGAATCGCTCGGTATTTCTGGCACGGCGGAGACGTTGATCACGGCTACTTCTCGGCGCACTCTGGCGGTGGATACCGAGGCTACAAAGTCGTCGCCGGACCCCGGTCGTTGACCACCGCGGTGCTCAACGCGTGTCACCAAGAAGCTGCCGGCCGCCCCATGGTGATCTTGCTCGATGACTACGCGTTTCATCCGATCCGAGTGTTGGTCCGCGCGGCGCCCACCCACCAGCTCCGCGTGGTGTATCTCCGCGATGCCACACTGAGCGAAGGCGAGCGCGTCTGCGTCCCCGTGTGGCCCTCAGACATGTTCGCACCGGGGCATGTCCCCGGCTCTGTGGTCACACGCAACGAACGGCTCAGGGCGATGTCCGTGGGGCTCGCTCAGAGCAGAAAAATCGCTGCGTTTTCTCAGCCCAATGGCCGCGCCCTCTTGGACGTCTTTGTGGGCCATCTGCGCGCGTCTCTTGTACCCGAGCATGGGCCCTAAGGCGTGCGCAAGTGCTCGACGCGCCAGAGCTCAAAGCGGCCCTCTGCAGCCACGCGAAAGGCTCGCACGTGGGCATCGCTGCCGGGCCCAAAAGGCGTCCCGCGATAGCGCGCGCCACGGACCACAAAGACCGCGTCGTAGTACGCCCCGTGGGTGTGCAGATTGAGCTGCGTGCCCAAGACGTACGGTGCCCAGAGCTCGCGCACCGTGAGCGTCTGTCGCGGGACCTCGGGCCGATAGGTCACACCCGTGCGCGTAAAGCCCATCGAGCTCATGCCCCCACGGGCGACCAGCCCATACGCGCTCGCGTGCAAGAGCACAGGCAATCGAAAGCCCTCCAGGTGCGGGTCATACACGAGCGAGGCCACACGCGCGCGAGGCGGGAGCATGCGCACGAGCGTCGCGATCCCGTGGGTCTGCTGGTCAAATCGCACGAACATCACGTGTGAGTACACAAGCGAACTCAGCGCTCCGAACGCGATGATCCCTTGCGAGAGCTGCAGCCCACGTGTCCATCGTGGGTGCGCGTTGTCGCGTACGGACGCGCGCATTCGGGGCAGCAAGAGCAGCCCCAAGAGCACGAGCGGAGTGAGCCTGGGCGCGATGCTCTGCCCGCGAAACTCTGCCGGGAGAGCGAGGGCGAGCGAGACCCAGGTCAGCACCAATACACGCGGTGCATCCGCGAGCGAGGGCTGCGAGGGCGTGCGCTCGTGCCGAGTCGCGCGCGCGCCGAGCATCACGCCCAGCGCGACGATTGCAAAACACACGAGCGGAAAAATCCCGGTGACCACCAAGCCTGACGAGAGCGGAATCCACCGTAAAACATCAAGCGGATGGTGCCAGACCGTCGGTGGATGGATGCGAAACTCGTCCTCGAGTCGCTGCCCCGAGAGCCACCCACCCGCGACGAGATACGTGACCGAGAGTGTCGCTGCCGGGAGCAGCGTCGCCCCCAGGGTGATCACGTGGCGCGCCGACCAGAGCCGCCTGCGGTGCGCCCACAGCGCGAGCACCGTCAGCGTGATAAGCGCCAGAATCGTAGGCTGAATGTGCGTGAAGAACATCGCGACCCCGAGCAGCGAGGTCAGCACCGGATATCCCACGCTCCATCGCAAGGATGCTGTATTTTTGCTCGTCGAATGGATCCACGCGAGCACCGTCGCGAGCTGCGTAAGCATCATCGCGTGGGCCATCGTGTAGGGCGCAAAGCCCCACAGAAAATTGGCGTCGACGAGCAGCGTCGCGCCGGCGATCGCGACCCACGAGGCGCGCGAAGTCAGCCGAGCGATCGCGAGCAGCGCGAGCAGCGCGAGCAAGAGCGCAGGCGCGAGGGCGATGCGCCCGGCGAGGAGGTCATCGTGGACGAGGCGCTCGATCGCGATGTGCAGCGTTCGGTAGCCCAAATAGGGCAAGAAATGCCCGGTGAGCTGATAGTACGCGCTCGTGCCAAAGCGAGAGTCGGTGTTGTGCGCCGCGATCGCGTTCTGCGCGAGATGTTGCGGCAGATCGACCATGGGCAAGCGCTCGTGGGCGAGGGGGAGCGCAAGCACGAGCGCGCACACGAGCGCGATCACGCCATGCCGCCACCCGAGACCTTGTCGTGCTCTGTCGAAGTAGGCAGACAGCGCCGCGCGGAGCTTCATGGCGCGTGCAGATCAGTGGCCAATCACACCGGCAAAGTACAGCCCGGCGCCCACCGCGAGCAGCGCAAAGATCGCCACGGTGGCCATCAGGCCGCTGTTGGACTTGCCTGCGGGCTTTGCGTCCGTGGCTGCGACGGTCGCGAGGTCCGCGGCGACCGCGGTCTCAGCCGGCGGGCTCGCTTGCTTTGTGGGCTCTTCGCTCGCTTGTTTTGCAGGCTTGGTCTTCTCGGCGGGCTTGTCCGCAGGCTCCCCCTTGGGAGCCTCTTTGCTCGCGAGCTTCGCGGGCTCTTGGATGGCCTCTGGGGCCTCGGAGGGGGGCGCCAGCGGCGAGAGATCATCCCCTTCGAGCTGTGACGCCAGGTCCGCGATCGGGCCCTCTTGCGAGAGGCTCTGCGGATCGAAGTCTTCGCCATCGAACATGCCCGAGGCCCAGTCGCTCGTGTCGACAAAGCCGCCAGGATCGAGCGGTTTAGACCCATGCGAGACATCACTGAGGTTGATCGGGCGAGAGCCCTCCCCGTCGTCCCCTTCGGCTTCGTCCAGGGACGTAAACCGGTTGAGCTCCTCGGCGATGAGCTTATCGATGAGGTCTTGCTCGGGGCGCTTCTCTTTGATCTTGAGCAGCCGTCGCTCTTCGATGGCCTCTTTGGTGATCCGCGCGAGGTCGAAGCTGTTGACCGCCATGCGGTGTTTTGCAAGGTATTCTGCGAGGTCCTGCGCGAGCGCTTCGGCGGACTGGTAGCGCTCGGCTTTGTTCTTCGCGAGCGCCTTACGGATGACCTCTTCGAGGTCCGCGGTGACGTCTGGGTTCTCTGCGACGAGCGACGGGATCACGGCCTGCTGCACTTGCCGCACGGTCGCCCAGTCGGTGTCTCCCAGAAACAAGCGCTTGTTGGCGATGAGCTCCCACAGCATGATCCCGACGGCGAAGATGTCTGCTTGGTGGTCGACGTGTTCGCCAAGCGCGGTCTCGGGCGCGAGATAGCTGAACTTGCCTTTGACCATGCCCTGCTCGGACTTCTCGAGCTGGGTGGTGGCCTTGGCGAGACCGAAGTCTACGATCTTTACTTCGCCACGTTTGGACACCAACACGTTGGGCGGAGACATGTCTCGGTGAACGATGTTGAGCGAGACGCCGTCCCCGTCGGCGACGTCGTGTGCGTACTGCAATCCATTGCAAATTTGCATCGCAATAAAGATCGCGATGGGGATCGAGAGCCCCTGGTTGCGGTTACGAAGGTGATCGACGATGGCCTTGAGGTTCACGCCATCCACAAACTCCATCACGATGAAGTAGGTGTTCTCGACGTGACCGATATCGAAGACCTGCACGATGTTCGCGTGGTTAAGACGCGCGCAGAGCCGCGCCTCGTCCAAGAACATGCGAATGAACTTGTCGTTCGCGGCAAGGTGCGGGAGCACGCGCTTGATCGCGACGGCTTTCTTAAATCCCGCGAGGCTCTCGGCTTCGCCTCGAAAGACCTCTGCCATTCCGCCGGATTCGAGCCGCTCGATGACTCTGTATCGGTTGTGGGCTTTCGCTTCGCCTGCCACCATGGCTCGTGTATCCGTTGCTCTCGCAGCGCCCCATGAGGGAGAAGTTGTCTTGCAGAACAGCGCTCATGCAAGACCGATGGGCTGGGGTGCTGAGGGCTCTCACCATAGCATCACCTCGCCGCGCGTTGTGGGTTTCTAACGTCGCCGACACGAGATCGCACCGGGGTTTTCGCGGGACCGATGTCAATCGTCCGACAGAACGTCAGTTCTGAGGCTCATTTGGGTCTGTGTGCGGACCTCTCGTGCGCGCTCAGGCCAGCACCCCGAAGAGCTCGATACGATCCGAAGGTTAAGCCGGCTCTCGGAGGCCAAACTCTTTCATCTTGATCTGGAGGCTCTTGCGCGAAATCTTGAGCAATCGCGCGGCCTGCGTCACGTTTCCGCCGGTCTGTGCCAGCGCGCGTACGATCAGCTCTCGCTCAAGCCGCGCGGCGGCTTCGCGCACTTGCTCTTTGAGTCCGCCCGGCGTGCCATCGCTCTCGTCGTCCGACTCGCTGTCCTCTGCGCTGGGGCTCTCGTGGGGACCGCCTGCGTGTTGCAGTTCGCTAGGCAAATCACGCGCTCGAATGGTGGGCCCATCGGTGAGAAGCACTGTCCGTTCGACCACGTTCTCGAGCTCGCGGATGTTGCCCGGCCACGCATAGTTGACCATCGCCTCGATCGCCTCTGCAGACAGCTCAACACCGACACGCTTCAGCCGCGTGGCTTGCTTGCGCATAAAGTGTTGCGCGAGAAGCGGGATGTCACTCCGGCGCTCACGCAGCGGCGGCAAATGAATCGGGACGACGTTGAGTCGATAGTACAGATCTTCGCGAAATCGACCCGCTTGGATCTCGCTCTTGAGCTCTCGATTGGTCGCCGTCACCAGTCGCACATCGATGGAGATGGGCTTGACTCCGCCCACGCGATCGATCTCGCCTTCTTGCACCGCGCGAAGGAGCTTTACCTGCATTTCAACAGGAATTTCGCTGATTTCATCGAGAAACAGCGTGCCCTCATGGGCGAGCTCAAAGCGACCCGGCTTCGACGTGACCGCGCCCGTGAAAGCGCCTCGCTCGTAGCCAAAGAGCTCGGCCTCCATGAGGTCTCTCGGGATCGCACCACAGTTGACTCGCACAAAGGACTTGTTGCGCCGTGAGCTGTTCTCGTGGAGGGCCTTCGCGATGAGCTCTTTGCCCGTGCCGCTCTCCCCAGTGATCAGCACCGTCGCAGGAGTGTCCGCGACCTTCTCAAGGATCTGGTAGATCGCGAGCATGCGCTCACTCTCGCCGATGATGCGATAGCGGCCGCGCTCATCGGGCTCAATCGCGACGTCACGTACACGCTGCTCGACCGTGCGGACCGCCTTGCCGACGACCTGTTGCATCTCTGCGCGGTCGAAGGGCTTGGTCAGAAAATCAAACGCTCCGGCGTGCATTGCCTCTACAGCGGTCTCGACCGAGCCATGCGCGGTCAACATGATCACCGGGAGGTCGACGTAGTGCTCTTGCACATGTCGCAGAAAAGCCATGCCGTCCACGTGGGGCATCCGAAGGTCCGTGATCGCGGCGTCAAAGTGTTGCTCTTTGAGCGCCGCGATGGCCTCGCGGCCGTCGCTCACGGTGTGAACTTCGTAGCCGTCTTGCGTGAGCTGCGCAGCGATCAGTTTGCGCAGATTGGCTTCGTCGTCGGCGACGAGCAGGTGCTTTTTGGCGGTGAGCATTTCGCGATGTCCTCGCGCGTGTACTTACCACCAATTGAAGCAGCGATTGTGAAGGGCTTTCGCTCGCCACGTGCGCGACGCGGTGGCGTGCGCGAGGCGAGCTAAGCTAGATCTTCAGGCTGCGCGAGACTTTTTCGCAGGCTTTTTTGAGCCAAAGTCTTCGTCTTCGCTGAGGCCAATGCCGAGCTCGCCGCGCTCTTCGAGCATGTGCAGCAGGTACTCGATCTTGGCGCGCTGAGCCTTTTTGGCGTCGTTGTATCCGCCCACGAAGTCCTTCACGAGCTCTTTGGCGCCCTGAAGCTTTTCGTCTGCGGCCTGCTCCTTCATGACCTCACGAATGGCAGTCTCTGCCCTGATAATCTCCGAACGCAGCCCCTCACCGTTCATGGTGATGACTTCGTCCAAGTAGCCCGTGGGCAATTTTGCGATGACTTTCTTGATGTCCAACAGAACCTCCGAGGGCCCACTCAGAACACGACCCGAGACGGTTCGGCTACTTTTCGACAAGTGCATTCGGAGCCATGCACGGAGTTGTGTAATCTATGCGCCAAGCGTGAATTTCAAGCGCTTTGTTGGAGGTCGTACATGGGCATCGTCATCAAGAACGGAACGGTAATTACTGCGGTCGATCAATTCGTCGCGGATGTCTTTTGCGACGACGGAAAAATCGTCGCGATCGGCCGTGACCTCGAGGTCCCCTCAGGGACCGAAGTCGTCGACGCAAGCGGTCAATACGTGTTTCCCGGCGGCATCGACGCGCACACCCACATGGAGCTCCCCTTCATGGGCACCGTGAGCGCTGATGACTTTTTTACGGGCACCGCGGCGGGCGTCGCGGGCGGCACGACCACGATCTTGGATTTCATCATCCCCAACCGCAACCAGAGCCTCTTGGACGCACGAGACTTCTGGATGAACAACGCCAAAAAGTCCGTCGCGGACTACGGGTTTCACATGGCGGTGACCTGGTTCTCTGAGCAGGTCAAGCGCGAGATGTCTCACGTGTTTCACGAGGACGGGATCCAGAGTTTTAAGATCTTCATGGCCTACCGCGGCGCCATCGGCGTCGACGACGTCGAGCTGATCCAGGTGCTCGATACGGCCCATGATTTGGGCGCCCTTGTCACCTCGCATTGTGAGCACGGCGACGCCGTCGTAGCCCTCCAGACGCGGCTCTTTGAGCGCGGTCACACAGAGCCTAAATGGCACGCAGCGTCCCGCCCCGCCTATCTCGAGGGCGAGGCGACCAACCGTGTGATCCAGCTCGCGCGGGCCGCGTCCGATGCACGCAATGGGCACATGGCCCACCCCCACGAAGCAGACCCGGTCTACATCGTCCATCTCACGTGCAAAGAGTCCATGGACGCGGTCTACCGTGCGCGCCACGAAGGCCAGCGCGTGCTCGTCGAGACCTGCCCGCAGTACCTGTTGCTCGAAGACAGCGTGTACGACAAGCCCGATTTCGAGGGCGCTGCGTACGTGATGTCTCCGCCCATTCGCCCCACAGGTCACCAAGAATATCTCTGGAGCGCGCTCGCCAACGGCGCCATCCAGACCGTCGCCACGGACCACTGCCCGTTTCGTCAAAGTGACCAGAAAATCGCTGGCAAAAGTGACTTCCGAAAGATCCCCAACGGCGCCGCAGGGATCGAGAATCGCATGGCCCTGATGTGGACCTACGGGGTCGCCTCGGGCCGGATTACGCCCCAGCAGTTCGTGGACGTGTGCTCGACGCAGCCCGCAAAAATCTTTGGGCTTTACCCACGCAAAGGCTCAATCACTGTGGGCGCCGACGCAGACATCGTAGTGTACGACCCAACAGGCACCTCGACCATCTCCGCGAGCACGCATCGACACAACGTCGACCGCAGTATTTTCGAGGGCTTCGAGATCAAGGGCCGCGTCACACACACCGTCGTGCAGGGACGGCTACAGTTCAAGGACGGCGAGCTCCGCGTCGAGCGCGGCGCAGGGCGATACCTCAAGCGGAGCCCACAGGTTCGCGCACTCTGAGCTCACGCTGTGCCTCGCAATGGGTAGCCATTTGCTGATTAAGGGACCTCCGTTGTCGACCCTTCGCGCGCTACATGTTCTTGGGGTTGTCGGGTTCGCGTCGGTCGCGCATGGGTGCCTCGCGAGGGCCACGGGGGTCGAGGTCGTGGTGGGGACCAACGCCCCGGTCGATCGGCTCGAGGCACGGGTGTTTGTTCGTGTGCCGGGCACGCCGTGGATGCAGTCGACGGCGCGGATGTTTCGGATGCCCTTGGACCGAACAAGCGGAAGTGCTGGGAGTTTTGCAGTGATTCCGGCGGCGGGAAGCGCGCGCGATGGAGCCGTCGAGGTCCGCGTCGAAGCGCTCGGAGTCACGGACCAAGGCGTGTCCATCGCCCTCTCGGGTGTCCGGCGATTTCGATTCGCACCCCATCAACAGCAGGTCATCCGAATGTACTTGCCCGTCGAGTGCGCCGCGCCATCGCGCGAGTGCACGACGGTGAGCGCGGCCGAATGCACCCTGTCGCTGCGCTGCGAAGAACGTGGGCTCACCTGCGAAGCCGGCGGCGTGTGCGTCACTCCCGAGGTGCCCCTCGAAGAGCGCTCTGAGGCTGGCGTCGGGTTCTTGGCCGACGCATCCATGGATGCCCCTGATGTCCTCTTGCGCGAGGCCGGCGACGACGTGCCCGAAGTAGACGGGAGCGTCCCCGAAGACGCCCCTGGATGCCCTGCAGGGACGAGCCTGTGTGGTGGCAATTGCGTCGATCTCGCACGCAACATGGCCCACTGTGGTGGGTGCGGACAGAGCTGCGCGGGGCTGTCCAATGTCAGCGCAGCGGTGTGCAACGCAGGCGCGTGCCAAGTCGTCGCATGCAGCGGAAACTTCGCCAACTGTGATGGCGCTGCGTTTAACGGCTGCGAGCGCTTGATCGGTCAAGACTTTGGCCAGTGCTCGTGCACGCTGCGCTGCGCCTCGGGGATGGAGTGCACCAACGGCCGACGAAGCTGCTGTGATCTCAGACGATCTTGCGATTCGGGCGCAGACTGCAGCGGCGCGTATCGCTGCATCACGATCAGCGGCGCAAGCGCCAAGCACTGCTGCGTGCCGTAGGGCGGGAGTATCGCGATCGACCGAAATCGTGCGAACATGTTCGGATGTCCTACGTCACTAAATTCCATCACTTTGTGAGCTTGTCGGGGGTGGCGATGACCCTTGCGCTTGGGCTCGCTGCGACGAACGCCCACGCGCTTGATATTTGTTACACGGGAGGGACCTCTGTCCCCGGGTTTCAGGCCAACGGGAGCGCCAGCCTCTCGGCACAGGGGCTCGAGATCACCCCGGACCGAACCACGCAGCGGGGGAGCTTGCTTTCGACGAGCACGTTTGCCCCATCGCAAAACCTACGTGTGTACTTTCGTGTGGATATCTCCAGCGCGATGAACAGCGGCGCCGACGGCCTCGCCTTTGTCATGACCTCGGCCACCGGCGGCGCAGGCGCGATCGGGACTTCTGGACAAGGCATTGGCTACGGCGGACTCACTCCGAGCGTCGTCGTCGAGTTTGATACATTTACAAACTCAGGAGACCCCGCGTTTCCGCACATCGGTCTGACCTTCGACGGCGACCCCGCGACGCACGTCGGTGGCGCAGTCGATATGCGTCCGCTGCTTACAACCACAAGCCCGGTCGCAGGGGCCTTCAACGTGTGGGTCGAGTACACCGCGGCGAGCAACCGCCTAGAGGTCTTTGCGAGCCGCAACAGCACGCGCCCAGGGGTGGCGCTCTTGACCAGCACGGTCAACCTCGCGGCACGGTTGGGCGCGAGCTTTCGCGCGGGATTTACTGGCTCAACGGGCGGTCTCTCGTCGCGGCACTTGCTGCCCGCGTTCGTCATGACCGATGGCGCGTTGGTGGACTCTGATGGCGACGGCGTCGTGGACCAGTGTGACGCCGACGCAGACAACGACTGCCTGCCCAACGCCCTCGACAGCAGCCCTCTCGATCCCATGCTCCCTGCCGGTGCGCACTGCACCAACGCAGGCGCGCCGCTGTGCGCGGTTCTCAGCACCGCGCCCACGGTGGGCACCTGCGTGGCTTGCACGGCCGCGGACAACACCCGCTGCGGAGCCCTCGTATGCGATGTCCCCACGGGCAATTGCCAGGGCTGCACGCCCCTCGGGATGGCCTCGCCCCAGTGTCCCATGCCGCGCCCACTTTGCTCGCTCGCGGGCAGGTGCGCCGAGTGCCTCACCAGCGCCTCGTGCAGCGGCGCGAGGCCCGTCTGCGACACCGTCTCGGGCTCTTGCGTCCGATGCTTGCTCGACTCGCAGTGCACGGGCTCGACGAACATCTGTGACACGGTGACTCGCACATGCGTCGAGTGCCGATCGAACCTGGATTGCAGCGGCTCGATGCCGATTTGCGATTCGGCCACACAGCGCTGTCGCAACTGCGCCACGGCGACGCAGGCGACCGATTGTCCGCTGCCGACTGCTCCCTTTTGCCAGACCACTGGCGCGATGAATGGACGCTGTGTGGCAGTGCTCGTGACCCTCACGACGCCGACCGAGGCCGAGCGCACGAGGCTCGCGCCAACGCTCACGGGCACCGCGCCGCCAGGCAGCGTGGTCTCGGTACGGGTGGATGGCGTCGAGATCGGTCGCGCGACCGCCGACGCTTCGGGCGTCTGGACGCTCACCGCGCCGATGAGCCTGACTCCAGGGCCACGTGTCGCGACTGCGGCCGTTGTGCTTTCAGGGACAACACTGTCGCCGTTCTCGCCTGCACGCAATTTTGTAGTCGTGGCGCCGCCGGTGGTGATCAACCCGCCGGACACGAGCAGCACCACCAACCTGCGTCCCGCGATCACGGGCACGGCGCTCGCCAACGGGACCGTGGTGGTCTTTATCGACGGAGTTCAGGTCGGCACCGCGATGACCAACGCGACAGGCGCATGGAGCTACACGCCCACGACGGACCTGGCTCTCGGGATGCACACCGTCGATGCCGCGTGGCGCGAGGGGACTGCCGTGTTTGACCGAGGAAATTCACACACGTTCGTGGTAGGCGTCGCCGTCGTCGTGGTCACGCCGCGGGACGCCTCACGCATCTCGAATCGGCGCCCTGTGCTCTCGGGGACCGCGGCGCCCAACGCCTTGGTCGCGGTGTTTGTCGACGGGGTTGAAGTGGGTCGCGCGACGGCCAACGCGATGGGCACTTGGACGTTGATGCTCAGCATGGACCTCGCGCTTGGCTCGCATCAGGTGCTGGGCGCGACGGTGATGGGCGGGGTCGTGGGCGCACGCGGGGCCTCGAATTCGTTTGTGATCGAGCAAGTGCCAACTGTAGATTCTCCCAGCGAAAACGCTGTGATTGTCGATCGCATGGCGCCCCTCCGAGGCACCGGAGCCCCCAACGTGAGCGTGGTGATCACGGTCAACGGGGTCGAGCTCGGCCGCACCATGACCGACGCGATGGGCCAGTGGACTTTGGTCCCTCCGACGAGCCTCCCGCTCGGTGAAAACCGCGTCGTGGCCACCGAGGTCGCAGCGGCCATGATGACGCCTACACCCAGCGCGACGCGCACGTTTGACGTGGTGATTTCGCCTGAAATCACACGTCCCATCAATGGCTCCACCGTGGACACACGGCAGCCGATGATCTCTGGAACCGCGGCACCCAACAGCACCGTCGTGGTGTACTTCAACGGGGTCGAGGTCGCGCGCGTGATGGCAGACGCAATGGGCCGCTGGGTGTACACCCCGATGAGCGAAGTCCCTGGTGCGAGGCTCGCAATCTCGGTGGCTCCTGCGGTCGGGACGCGCGTCGGACCTCAGGGCATGGCGGTCACGGTGGGCCTGCCGGTGGTAAGACTTGACGCAGGCGTTGATGTCTCCGAGGCCGACGTGGTCATGGTCGAAGACGTCGTCGCGGTGGACTCTACGCCGGACGTGCAATCGGTGCCTGATTCTGCAAGCGACGTGAGCGAAGCGACCGACGCAGCGATGGACGTCGCGGCGGACACTCGCCTCGAAGGGACCTTTCGTGGCGATGGCGCGTGCGCATGTCGGACTGCGGGCACAGGTGGCTCACGTGGCTCACGTGGCGCAGGCGGCGCGGCCTCGCTGTGGCTCGTTGGGGCCGCTGTGGGCATCGCCGCTCGGTCGCGCCGTCGTCGGCGCTAGGCGGGGCCGCTGGGGGCCTTGCGCGCGTGATTGAGTGACGGGTTGCGTGCCGCGGTGAGACACTCCCGCGCCATGAGCGAGGCAACCCACACGCAGCACGACGCGCGGCTGTACAACGAAGATCTTGCGCCGGTGCCCTTGGACAAGCGCACCTGGGGGTGGATGCACTTCGCGGCCCTGTGGGTGGGCATGGTCGTGTGCGTTCCGAGCTACACCATCGCGGGGGGCATGATCGACCAGGGGATGAACTGGTGGCAGGCGTGTCTGTTGGTCTTTTTGGGCAACGCGATCGTGCTGTTACCCATCTTGCTCAACGCGCACGCGGGGACGAAATACGGCATTCCCTTCCCGGTATTTGCGCGCGCGAGCTTTGGCGTGTGGGGTGCCAACATCGCCGCGATTGCCCGCGCGATCGTGGCGTGTGGGTGGTTTGGGATCCAGACGTGGCTCGGTGGCTCTGCGCTCTACGCGCTCTTTTTGGCGCTCACGGGGGGCACGGCGCCGGACCACACGGTGGCTGGGCACTTTGTGGGCTTCGGGATCTTTTGGTGCGTCAACGTGTATTTTGTCTGGCGCGGCACCGAGAGCATCAAGTTCTTAGAGACCTGGGCTGCGCCGTTTTTAATCTTGTCGTGTCTCGCGCTGTTGGGCTGGGCCATCGTTAAGACCCCTGGGCTGGGCGCGATGTTAGAGGCCACACAGCCACGGAGGCCGGGGTCATTCTGGGCGCTCTTCTGGCCCAACCTCACGGCGATGGTGGGCTTCTGGGCGACGCTCGCGATTAACATCCCGGATTTTACTCGGTATGCAAAAAACCAGCGCGAACAGATGCTCGGTCAAGCCATTGGGCTGCCCGCGACCATGGTCTTGCTCGCGTTCGTGGGTGTCGCCGTCACGGGCGCGACCATCTTGCTCTTCGGCCGCGCGATCTGGAACCCTACGGACCTCGTCGGGCGGTTGGGCTCGCCCGTCGCGGTCGTCGTGAGCACCCTTGCGCTCTCGGTCGCGACGCTCAGCACGAACATCGCGGCCAACGTCGTGGGCCCTGCCAATGACTTCGCCAACCTCGCGCCGGGCAAGATCTCGTATCGCGCGGGGGGCTTGTTTACCGCGGTCACCGGGATCCTGATGATGCCCTGGAAGCTCTTGGCGACCTCGGCGAGCTACACGTTTACGTGGCTCATCGGTTACTCCGCGCTGCTGGGCCCCATCGGGGGCATCCTCATCGCGGACTACTTTGTCATTCGACGTGGAATTCTTCAGCTCGATGATCTCTATCGCGCCAACGGAGTCTATCGCTACCAGGGCGGGTTTAACCCTCGCGCATTGATCGCGCTGGTGCTGGGCGTGCTGCCCTCGCTTCAGGGATTTTCGCGTGCGTTAGCGCGTGCCGGCGGCGCGACCCTGGCGCGCAACACCTGGGACTCGCTCTACGACGCCGCGTGGTTTGTGGGCTTCTTTGGCTCGGCGCTGATCTATGTGGCCTTGATGCTCGCGCTCCCACCCAAACGCGCGGCATCCTGACCGATCGGTCAGCGTAAGGGGGCGAGGCAGGGGAGTGTCAGCTCGAGCGTCTCACTCGGGGGCGCGCCCTCACGTCGGACACGCAATCGCGCAGTGAAATCACCGCGCGGTTGTCCACGCTGCGACTCGACAAACACCGGCGCATGCGCGTCTTCGAACGGGGCGAGCGCAATCCGCGTGAGCGGGATCACAAAGCGCACATGCGTGTCTGAAATGGGCTCGACGACAAAGGTGCTGCGGTCGCTGCGCTTGTTGACCAAGTGCAGATTAAACGCGTTGCGAACGACGGTGCCCTCGAGCGTGTAGGGGGCTCCCTGGACGCGCAGGACGTTGGCGACAAAGTCCGTTCGCTTGCGAATCACCAGGATCCCGAGCACCGCGATCACAGCGCCCACCGTGAGATAGACCGCGACGCGCGTCCGAAAGATCTTGCGAGGCGCGCCCTCGAGCCCGTTGAGCGAGTCATAGCGGACGAGTCCACGTGGGCGCTCGAGCTTGTCCATGACCTCGTCGCACGCGTCGATGCACGCGGTGCAGCCGATGCAATCGAGCTGTGGGCCGTTGCGGATGTCAATCCCGGTCGGGCACACCACGACGCAGCGTTTGCAGTCGACGCAGTCGCCAGATTCACTGGATTTTTCGCGAGCAACTGCCTTTCCGCGGGGCTCGCCGCGGGCGGTGTCATAGCCTACGATGAGCGAGTCTTTGTCGACCAGCGCGGACTGCAGTCGGCCATAGGGGCACACGATCAAGCACGTCTGCTCGCGAAACCACGCGAAGTTAAAATAGATCCCTGCGGTGAGGGCGACGCTCCACAAGAAGGTCACCGGTGCGGCGGCGGGCCCGTGCGCGATGAGGCTCGCGAGGGTCCGAGGCGCGACGAAGAAGCTCACGACCGCGTGCGCGACGAGCGCGCTGCTCGCGACCCAGAGCGCATGAACGACCGCTTTTTTGGCCACCGTTGTCACGCTGAGCTCGGCCTGGTCCTGTGCGATGCGCTTGTTGGCGTTGCCCAAGATCAGCCGCTCGATGGGCCTAAACAGCCCTTCGAGAAACACGGTCTGCGGGCACGTCCAGCCACACCACGCGCGGCCCGCGAGGGTCGTGACCATCACGAGGGACCAGGCCATCGCGATGAGCAAAAAGAACAGCAGGTAGGTGTCTTGTGCGTTGAAGCTTGTGCCGAAGAAAAAGAACCTCCGCGCGGGGATGTCTAACAGCATCGCGGGGTTGCCGCGGATGCGAATCCACGGCAGCGCGAGCATCACAATCACCAGCAAATAAAAGAGCGCTTTGCGTGCGGTGTGAAACCTTCCCGAGACGTCTGCGGGGTGAATGACACGTCGCGAGCCATCATTGCGGATCGCGCCAGAGGTCTCAAGAATGGGAAGCTTTCGTGCCATATGCGTTCTGCTCTTATTCTTCTCGTGTGCCTTGCGCCGAGCGTCCGCCGGGGGCGTTGGTGTTGCGCAGCGTGAGCACGTACGCGACGACCGCTTGAGTGCGCTCGACGCCCAGCTGTGCGCCCCACGCGGGCATGCCCTTGTTGGTGACGCCGCTGGTGACGGTGCGATAGATCTGATCGGCTCGGCCTCCGTGAATCCAGAATGAATCCGTGAGGTTAGCGCCGATGCCACCGCCGCCCGTTGCGCTGTGGCAGCTCACACAATTGCTCGTGTAAAGGCTCTGCCCTTCGGCCACGATGCGTTGGTCTCGCGAGAGCGCTTGCAGCATCGCCGGGGTGACAGCGCCCGCTGCGCGCAGTCTCGCGGCCTCGGCCGCCCAGACGGGCTGCATCTCGCGCTCGTACGCTGCGATCGAGGTCTCGCCGCCGAGCATTTGGTAGTGAAAGTAGTAGACGACGCCAAACGCGATCGCGGCGTAGAAGGTAAACAACCACCAATTGGGCAGGCGATTGTCATACTCTTCGATGCCATCGACGGCATGAACGACTGTGTCTTGCGGGGTGTCTACGCCGATGCCTGTCTGGAGGGTGTGCGGCGCTTCGGTGTGCGTGTGTGGAGCACTCTGGATGCTCATGACGAGACTCCTTGCGAATCTTGTGACGGCTGAACCCTCGGCGCGTCGACCAATGGCATGGCCGCGATCGCGTCGAAACTCTTGGCGCTGCGGCGCACGGTGCGAATGAAAGCCGCTGCAAAAATCCCCACGAAAATCGCGAGACCCATCAGCGGAAACACCAGCAGCGCGCTCTTGTGAAACATGACTGCGAACATGACTCTGTCTCTCTCTCAGGGGGTCGCAGGGGTGGGGGAGGCGGCCTGCGGCGCAGCAGGGGCGAGGGGGCCTGGGTTGGCCACGCCGAGGCGCTGGAGATACGCGATCAGCGCGACGAGCTCTGAGGTCGGTGCTGCCTCGGCGCCCTGCTCGCGGAGATCCGCGACGATCGCGTTGGCTTGCAAATTTGCATCGCTCTGTGCGCGATCAATCTGCGCCTGCTGGTAGGGGACGCCCACCGTGCGCAGCGCCCGCATCGAGCTGGCGATGTTGGCGAAGTTCACCGTGTTGCGCGCGAGGTGGCCGTAGGCCGGCATGTTGGACTCGGACGCGATGGCCCGAGGGTTGAGCATGTGGCGGTAGTGCCAGAGGTTGGGATACTTGCCGCCGACGCGCGCGAGGTCAGGACCGGTGCGCTTCGAGCCCCACTGAAACGGGTGATCCCAGACCGAGTCCATGATGGTCGAGCGGTCGCCGTAGCGCTGAGTTTCCCAGCGAAATGGGCGGATCATTTGCGAGTGACACGTGTAGCAGCCCTCGCTGACGTAGATGTCTCGGCCCGCGAGCTCGAGCGGTCGCAGCGGCGCAGGGGCGCTGGTGACGCGCGGGTCGGTGGGCTTGGTGAGCACCATCGGCACGATCTCGACGACGCCGCCAATGAGCACCCCAAGGGTTGTAAACGCGGTGAAGACCAGGGGGCGTCCCTCGAGCATTCGGTGCCAGCTCGCGCCGCCAGCGCCACGCGAGACTTGCATCAAGAGCGCAGCAACCACCGCGATCCCAAATGCCATGCTGACTGTAAAAACACCGGCCATTCCGTCGACGAAGGCGAGCGTCCCGAGCAGCCCCATGACGACCACGGTCACCAAGACGGGCATGCCAAAGACCACTTGGCTCCAGTGCACTTCGGGTGCGTGGTGCTCGACGTAGGTCACCTCGACGGTGGTGTGGACCGCGGCACCGGCGCGCGCGGTCATCGCGAGGTTCCAGAGCATCACGCACATGCCGACGAGATAGAGCGTCCCGCCCGTGAGTCGCGCCCAGTACATGAGCTTGATCGCGATGACGGTCTCGAGAAAATTCGGGTATTGCAGCGCGCCGTTGGAGGTGAGCGCGCGCCACATGAGCCCTTGGGTCACGCCGCTGACCCACATCGAGATCACGTAGAGCAAGATGCCAAACGTGCCCATGTAGAAGTGTGCGTCCGCGGCCTTGGTCGAGTGCAGCTCTTTGCGGCCGTAGAGCCTGGGAATCAGCCAGTAGAACATCCCGGCGGCCATGAAGCCGTTCCATCCGAGGGCGCCCGAGTGCACGTGCCCAACGATCCAGTCGGTGTAGTGCGCCAAGCCCGAGACGGCCTTGATCGAGAGCAGCGGACCTTCGAACGTGGCCATGCCGTAGAACGTGATCCCGGCTGCAAAAAACTTGAGCACAGGGTCTGTGCGGAGCTTGCCCCACGCGCCACGGAGGGTGAGCAAGCCGTTGATCATTCCGCCCCACGAGGGCGCCCACAGCGTGAGCGAGAAGATCATCCCGATGGTCTGCGCCCAGTCAGGCAGCGCGGTAAACAGCAGGTGATGCGGCCCCGCCCAGATGTACATAAACACCAGGGCCCAGAAGTGAATGATCGAGAGCCGGTAGGAGTACACCGGCCGCTCGGCCGCCTTCGGGACGAAGTAGTACATGATCCCGAGCACCGGGGTCGTCAGGAAGAACGCGACCGCGTTGTGCCCGTACCACCACTGCACGAGCGCGTCCTGCGCCCCGCCAAACAACGAGTAGCTCTTGAAGAGACTAATCGGAATCGCCAGCGAATTTACAATGTGAAGCAGCGCGATCGTGATGATCGTCGCGATGTAAAACCACAGGGCGACGTAGAGATGCTTCTCGCGACGTCGCGCGAGCGTGAGAAAAAAGTTGGCCGCAAACACCACCCAAATCAGCGTGATCGCGATGTCAATCGGCCACTCGAGCTCGGCGTACTCTTTGGACGTCGTGATGCCCAACGGGAGCGTCACGACCGCGCTCACAATGATCGCTTGCCAGCCCCAAAAGTGGATCTTGGAGAGCATGTCCGAAGCGAGCCGCGCGCGGGTCAACCGCTGCGTCGAGTAGTAAATCCCCGCGAACATCATGTTGCCCACGAACGCGAAGATCACCGCGTTGGTGTGCAACGGTCGCAAGCGGCCAAAGGTCGCCCACGACGCAAAGTTCGCCGGAGCCCAGGCCAATTGCAGGGCGATGATGACACCGACGAGCATGCCGATGACGCCCCAGCCCGTCGAAGCCCAGACGAAATTTCGGACAATGTCGTCGTCGTAGGTGACCTGTTCGGTCTTGACCTCGTCGGTCCCGCCAGGTGGATGAATGACTTTTTCTGCGCTCATGAAGTGTGCTCCGTCGTGGGAGTCGAGACGGCCGTTGGGATGACAATGGACGCGCCAATGGGCTCGTCCTGGAGAGGGAGAAGTGCGAGGCGGTCGGAGTGATCTGCTGTGCGTTTTCGCAGGGTGTATGCGAACAGCAACAGCATGCTCACGACGATCATCAGGCTGACAAAGGCCTGCAAAATGACTACGTCCATGCGTGGCCTCCGGGGCGAAGCTGCAACCAAGTGGCGAGCAAAAAGAGAAGAGTGCTTGTGGGCATCACGATCGCGCAGAGCAGCGGTGACATCCGGCCGCTCGTGGCAAGCGCGAGCACCAGCAGGTTGTAGGCCAACGCCGCTGTGAGATTGCGGCGGTGCGTCTTGGCCAACGCGCGACCGCTCTCGAGGGCAAAACGAATGGGCCTCAGCCCCGCCGTCGTGAAGTAAAAATCAGTGCGCGCGGCCATGAAGGGGCGATCGATGGTGGGCGTTCCGGCGCAGAAAACCTGCGTCGCAGCGAGCGCGTCGTTCACCCCATCGCCGATGAAGAGCGTGTCTTGGTGGTCGTGTGCTGCGAGCCAGCGCGCTTTGTCCTCGGGGCTGCAGTCGCCCACAACGCCGATGCGCAGCGCGCGTGGGTCCTGCGCGTCGACGTCACTTGTTGCGCCTAGCGCGCAAGCCGTGCGTGTCACGCGACTGGTTGCGTCGCCGCTCAAGAGCCAGAGCTCGTAGCCCTGGTCCGCGAGCGCGCGCAGCTCGTGCTGTGCATCAGGACGCAAGGTCTCTTCGGTCGCGAGCTCACACAGCACCTGCCCGTTGCGCGCAAACACGAGCGCCTCGGGAGAGGCCGTGAGCGCGCTCTGGGCCTTGGTCTGCACCCACGCGCTCGCCCCCAAGAGGTACTCGTCGCCGCTGGGTGTGCGCGCAATGAGACCCTTGCCCGCTTGCTCGTGAACGGCAGTATCCTGGTTAAATCGCAGGGTATTTCGCGTTTCTCGGGTGAGCGCGTCGCGCACGGCCATCGCGCGTGGGTGGCTCGTGCGCGAGACCATGTCTTCGAGCACCGCGCGGTCGGGGGCCGAGAGCGTCGCGAGCACCGTGGGGTTTGCAAGAGAGAGCGTGCCGGTGGTGATCGTGCCGGTCTTGTCAAACACGATGCGCTTGATGGCGACCGAGCGATCGAGAAAGCCCGCGCTGCGGACAAACAAGCCCGCGCGCCGGAGGCTCGACTGCGTGATCTCGTACGCGAGCGGGGCCGCGAGCCCAAACGCACACGGACACGTCACCACGAGCACCGCGGTCGCGATCTCGAGCGCGCGCGTGAGCCCCGCGACATGCCACCACCACGCCAGCGTCACCGTGGCCGCGAGCAAGACACCCGCGACGTACCCACGTGCGAGCCGTTGCCACCACGCGGTCGCGCGACCTTGGTCTTCTGCGCGCCCGGTTTGCAAGAGCGCTTGCAGCGGAGAGTGAGCAAAATCGCTCTGAGAACGCACTCGGACCGCGACGTCTCCTGCGTTAAAAGCCCCCGCGGGGACGAGCTCGTCTCGCGTGTACGCACGCGGCTCGCTCTCGCCTTGGATCCAGTCGAGCGAGAGGCTCGCAGAGTCTTCGAGCAAGCGCGCGTCGACGGGGACAGGCTCGCCGGGGGCGACCAGTAGCTCGTCTTCGAACTGGATTTCGCCACACCGAATCATTTCGGTGCGCTCGCCCTGGATCCGTCGCGCGGGCATGCGCTCGACGCCATCGTCACGCAACAACATGGCGCGATTGCGATGAACCGCGCGCTCTTGCAGCCAACGCCCAAAGAGCATCAGCGCGATGAAAATCGCGACCGTGTCAAAGTACGACGAGCCGTCGTGACCGCTCAGATGGTGCAACGTCGAGCCCGTGTAGGCCGCCGCGATCCCGAGGGCGATCGGGACATCAAGGTGCAAAACACCACACCGAATGGCAGCGATCGCCGAGCGAAAGAACACACTCCCGCCGACGAGGACGCTCGCCGTGCTCAGTCCCCAAGCGATCCACCGAAAGGCCTGCCATGTGGGCCCTTCGCTGAGCCCAAGATAGAGCGGGAGCGCGAAGATCATCGCGTTCATCGCGAGGGCGGCGCACACCCCGAGTCGCGCAACAAGCGACGATCGCTCTGCATTTTTAGCGACGTTCTTTGTCGACGGTGCCGCGAATCGGTAGCCCAATCGTGCGCACCGAGTGACATAGTCACGCAGCGCAAACCCCGACCCCACGAGCAGCGACACGCGGCCCACACCCACGTTGATCTCAATGCGCTTGGCGTGTGCCTCGCGACGAAAGAGCTCTTCGAGGAGCCAGACGCAGGCAGTGCACTGGATCCCCTGCAAATCGAGGACGATCCGAGAGGTCCCAGGGCTGGCTACCAGCTGCGCTTCAAACGCTTCGAGCCACGCGAGATCACGAGGGCTCTCGACCGCGCGCACAGGCGCGACGGGCTCGGTCCGTAGATCGTAGTAGCGACCCAGCTGATCGTCCCTGAGCAGCGCCGCGATCGCCGCACAACCGTCGCAACAATAGGGCGCACAGCGCGGGTCCACCGGCTCGCTCATACAGTGCGCGCACATCCGCAACGACTGGTGGGAGGCGTCGCGTGAGTGGGTTGTCGGCGAGGGCGAGGTGAGCACGACCGCACGCGCAAGCACAGACAATGCCGTGCGCTAAAATACTGCGAAATCCCTGCCGAATGCGTCTTGTACGCCCTCTAGAAACGCAGAACCTGCACCCGCGCTGCACCCCTTGCATCGCGTGCGTGGGTTGCGTCTTAAGCCGGCGCGCGTGCGCTCAGGACGCGCTGGCGGTGGGTGTAGTCGTCGTGAAGCGTCACGTCGCGCAGGCCCGCGTCGCTTGCGAGCTTTGCGATCGCTGGCCCTTGGCCCAGGCCAAACTCGATCAACAGCGTCCCGCCCGGGACGAGGTGATCGCGCGCTTGCGAGAGCAAGATTTCAATGAGGTCTAGCCCCGAGACGCCACCGTCGAGGGCAAGGTGTGGCTCATGCGCGCGCACATCGGGCATGAGGGTCTCGATGTCGGCCGTCGGAATGTAGGGCGGATTGCTCACAATGAGGTCGTAGCGGGCTGCGCCAAGGGGCTCGTAAAGGCTGCCCAACACAAAGCGCACGCGCTCGCTGACGTTGTGTGTTGCGGCGTTGGCTCGCGCGATGGCGATCGCCTCGGCCGAGAGATCCACCGCGTCGAGGATCACGTCCGGGCGCTCGGCAGCCAGCGTGATCGCGATCGCACCCGAGCCCGTACCTACATCGAGGACCGCGTACGGAGTCTCGCGCGGCGTGTCGTTGGAGGTGGGCTGGAGCGCGCCGAGGGCAAGCTCGATGAGCACCTCGGTCTCGGGTCGTGGGACCAGCACCGCGGGTGAGACGGTCATCGTGCGGCCGTAGAACTCGCGCTGACCGACGATGTACGCGACGGGCTCAAACGCGCGACGACGCTCGACCGCGCCGCGCACGAGCGCGAGCTCGGCGGGTGTCAACGGCTGGTCAAAACGCACGTAAAGATCCACACGACGGAGCTTGAGCACGCTCGCCAAGAGCACCTCGGCGTCGAGCCGCGCCGAGGGCAGACCTCGCGCTACAAAATCTTGCCGCATCCAATCGAGCACGCGCGCCATCGTCCAGTTCGACACGGCTCTGCTCTAACGCGCCCAGCCCCATTGTGAAAGCACGCTGCGATGAGTCCGAGCGCTTCTCGGGTGTCCGCGCGTTGTTTCGCCTTCAACGACGGGCCGAAGACACATACACTGCACGGGTTAGTCGCGCCGATGGTTTGGTTATTGAGTCCATGGTGCGCGAGCTTTCCGAGCTTTGGTAAGGAGTGATGGACGTGAGTAGCAAGGCAATTGGACGTTCTCGAGTGCAGGCGCTGTGGCTGGGCACGGGAGTGTTTCTTACCGTCGCGTTGGCGACCTCGGTGTCGTTTGCACAGAGCACGCGGGGAGCTATGCCAGTGCTCGGGCTTCGCGCCCCCGATGGCGAGGACGAAGCCGCCGCGATGGCGACCTCGAGCCTCCGTCGCTCGGTCACCCAGCAGGGCTACGAAGTCCCCGCAGAGTCCCCCAACCTCGAGCAGCTCGTCGCAGCGTTTGGTTGCGATGACTCCGTTCCGATTGAGTGTCTCCGCCAGGTCGCAGACCACATTCACTCCACCCGCTTTGTCTACGGCGCCGTCCGTCGCGCGGGCCCTCGTCGCTCGACCGCCCCCGTGCGCCTCGAGGTGTTGGTCTATGACAACGGCACCATCTCTCAGCCGCAACAGACCGAGCTCCCACGCGCACAAGCCGTGGACCAAGATCGCTGGTCTGGCGCAACGACCCAGATGGTCACGGTCCTGCTGCCCGCCCAGGCCACCACGGGCACGGGCAATGGCAACGGCAACGTGATCACGCCTCCGCCCGTTGTGGGCCCCCCATCGGCGCCGCTTCCGATCCGTCGCTACATCGGTTTTGGTGCCATGGGCGCGGGCGTGGTGCTCGGCGTTGTAGGCGCCGTGATGGGTGTGCAGTGGCTTGGGCTCTCGGGCTCGATCGCCGCGGATGCCAGCGCCATCGAGATGCAGGGGATGCGCTCGAGCGACCCCGCTACGCTCAACGTTCGCAACTACAACGACATCGGCGTCCGTGGGATGCCCATGGCGGGTGGCGATGCGGTCTGCCGCGAAGTGAGCAGCGGAAGGACGACCAACCTTGTGTATGCAAACAATCCAAACCGCGAAGTGGGCACAGGCTCTGCAGAGTTTATGTCGGCGCAGGCAGTGTGTGGGCAAAGCGGCTCGCTGCTCTTGAACGAGGCCCTCTTTTTGGGCATCGGCGCAGGGCTTGTGGCCATCGGCGCCGTCTTGGTGATCACCGATTCGACCGGCTCGACGCCGCCCCCTGCAGCCGCAGGGACGCAAGCATCGCGTCGACGTGCACCTGCTCGCGGCGCATGGACGATCGCACCCGTGCTTAGCCCCACGACCCAGGGCGCAGTCCTCCACGCGACGTTCTGATCCCGTGCGCGTTATCTCGGGTCGTTGTCGCGGACGCACATTGGTCGCACCTGCTGGGGACAGCACGCGGCCTACGAGTGACAAGGTCCGCGAGGCTCTGTTTAACGTACTTGCGAATTCGCAGGCCGATCGCGTTTTAGACCTGTTCGCAGGGACCGGCGCGCTCGCCCTCGAGGCGCTCTCCCGTGGGGCCACAAGCGCGGTGCTCGTAGAGTCCAACGCACAGGCCCTCGTCGCGATCGCGCGCAATGTGGACGCCTGCGGATTGGCCCAGTCCGCGCGAGTGCTCAGAGACGACGTGCTGCGGGTGCTTCATCGCGGCCCTGATGCGCTGGGAGCTCCCTTTGATCTCGTGCTCGTGGACCCACCTTATCGCCAAGGCTTAGAGCTCTCGGTGCTCACCGCGCTCGTACAACGCGGGTGGCTCTGCGAGGGCGCAACCGTGGTGATCGAGCGCGCGACGCAGGACCTCATCGCGTGGCCGAGTGAGCTGCTCGCGCGCTTTGAGCAGGCGCCGTACGAGAAGCGCTATGGCGATACAACCCTGGTTTTTTTCTTCGATTTTGCACTCACGGAGGCGAGCACATGACACGCATCGCGGTATACCCCGGCACCTTTGACCCTCTGACGTTGGGCCACGTTGACATCATCCGCCGCGCGCTCACGCTCTTTGATCGGCTCATCGTCGCGGTCGCACACAACGAGCGCAAGCAGCCTTGGTTCTCGCTCCAGGAGCGGATGGACATGGTGCGCACGAGCGTCGATTCACCGGGGCTCGTGGTCGACACGATCGAAGGTCTGCTCGTGGACTACACAAAGGCCCAAGGCGCGATCGCGATCATCCGTGGCCTGCGCAACGGAGAAGACCTCGCGTACGAGTCCAACATGACCCTGATGAACCGTCGGCTCGCTCCGTCGATTGACACTGTATTTTTGCTGAGCGATCCCGCACACATGTTTGTGAGCTCGAGCTTGGTCAAAGAGGTCGCTTCGTTCGGTGGCGCGGTGGATGAGTTTCTCTCGCCGGCCGTCGCGGCGTCCTTGCGAGACCGCGTGGCGCTTAGAAGGCAGCCCACGAAGTAGCCCGCTCGCCAAACACGGGTGGGTATTTTCAGCCCACAAGGGGGTATACTCCCCTGCGATTGTGCAGATGATTCGACCCGTCCCGTGTTCACTTGTGTCCCGTGTATTCGCTCGCCACGAAGCGATGCGCCGCGCGCTGGCGCTCGGCTTTGTCTTCGCTTCGGCGTGCACGTTTGCTTCTGTCGACGCGCTCGCGCAGCCGGCGGGCGCAAACGCGAATCTTAGGCCCGGCACCCGCGAGGCGACTCGACGCGCGCAGGAGCTCTTTCAAGAGGGCAGCAACGCATTTACGCTCGGCGACTATGGGACCGCAGCGGCGCGCTTCGAAGAGGCCTACACGCTCTCTGCACGCCCACTGCTGCTGTACAATCTCGGACTCACGTACGATCGACTGCAAATTCCCCAGCAGGCGATCGATGCCTACGAGCGCTTTATTGTGCAGCTCCCCAACAGCCCCGAGCGCCCCGAGGTCGAGGCGCGGTTGCGCGTGTTGCGCACCGACGCAGACATTGAGCGAGAGCGCGCTACGCCCCGCGATCCGGGATTGGCGCCTCCGGTCGTGACCGAGCGGGTCATCGTGCGAGAGGTGCGGGCCCCCGCCGAGCGCCCACACACCGCGCGTACGGTCGGGATTGTGTTGGGCTCACTGGCGGTGGCGAGCGCCGGAGTCGCCGCGGCGCTCTACGTGTTTGCTCAGGGATTTTACGAGTCAAGTCGCCGAGACTGCGGAGACCTCGCCCACGTGGTCAACCCCAACGCGCCGTGGTGCACAAACTTCGTCGTCAACGATGTGCAGCTCCGCGCGACGTTGACCAACACGATGCTCTTCTCGTCGATCGCGCTGGCGGTGGGATCTGGAGTCGCGATCGCCGTGGATTTGTCCCAGCCAAACAGCGCTCCGGCGTCTCCCGTGCGGGCCGATCGTAGGGCGATGTTTGCGCTCCATCCTCGCGTGCGGAGCGCCACGGTGTTGCCCTCGAGCGAAGGCGTTACGCTGCTCATTGGAGGCACGCTGTGAGCCCTCTTCGTGGCACGTGGCTCTCTTTCAGTCTGTGTATTTGCAGCGGATGTGCGTTTGATATCTCCAGGCTCATGCCTCCCCCTGCGGATGGGTCCACCGAAGATCGTGCCGTCATCGATGTGGTCGTGCCACCCAGCGACGTCGCCGACGCGGGCCCCCCGCAGCCCACCTGTGTCTCTTTGCTTGACCCCATGAACGGCACCCTCATCGGCGGGTCCACCATCATCCGTGGCAACACAGGCCCTGCGCATGCGCTTCGAGATCCTCCTGCGTCGTGCAACGCGAACAGCCGCGGCGCTCCCGAGGTCTACTATGACTACCAAGTGCGCGGCGCGACGGGCGCCATTGTCACGGCGGTGACCGAGGTCCCGACAGAGGGGGGCGCGATGTGTCCTCCACAATTTGACACGGTAGTCTCTCTTTACCGTGGAAATTGCCAGGCAATTGGCGAACTCCTCGGCTGCAACGATGACAACACGGACCCGGCAAGTTGCTTCTCTGTGGGCTCGCGCGCGTCGACGTCCATGTCGCTCATGCAGGGCGACCGGATGGTTGTCGTGGTGGACGGTTACCAAGCCAACAGTGGGCCCTACACGCTGACGATCGCAGAGAACGTGCTGAGCGAGGTCGCGCCCTTGCTGACCCCGCAGAGCACTGTCTGTGCTTGCCCGGCGACGCGCCCCACGGTGACGACCAGCGTGCCGCTCTTTGAGCCTGCACAGATGAACCATTTGTTCTCGAACACGGCCCCTGTGACGGGCGGGACTCGGAGTTTTCCGAGCGGGGGGCGCTTGGTCGGGGTCGCGCTTGAGCTTGGGCTTCGGCGCAATGATTTTGCGACCGTGCCGGCGTGTCGCACGTTCGCCGCGACGTTTGATCTCTCGTTTGCGGGCACCAACGTGCGGGCATTTACCGTGGATTCTTCCACGGATATCACACGCACTCGGCGGCTGATCTACCGCGCGGCCGGAGACATCGCGTTGCCCACCTCGGTGGTCCAGCTTCGCATGCGCCCACTCCCGATGCCCGCGGCGGCGTGCATGGTCGAGATTGTCACCGGCAACGTGCACGTCGTGACCGGCGCCTGACGCGACTGGCGCTTTGCATCCACGCTCGTTGCGACTATTCAATGCGACATGAACGGCTCAAGACCTCGTGAATTCGTCGCGTCGGTGTGTGTGTTTTGTGGGAGCTCTCAGCGTGTAAATCCCGAGTATTTCGCGATGGCGCAGGCGGTCGGCGAGCTGCTCGCCGCGCGAAACATTCGGGTGGTTTACGGAGGCGCGTCGGTCGGGATGATGGGCGCGCTGGCGGACGCTGCGATGGCGCGTGGAGGGGAGGTCTTTGGGGTCATCCCGCACAGCTTGGACAAGCGAGAGCTCACGCACCGTGGCCTGAGCGAGCTGCGAATGGTCGAGTCGATGCACGAGCGCAAAGAGGTGATGTTTGCTGCGAGCGATGCGTTTGTGGCGCTTCCGGGAGGCTACGGCACGCTCGATGAGCTCTTTGAGGCGCTCACCGAACGCCAAATCGGGCTTCATGAAAAGCGAACAGTCCTCGTCGAACGTGAGGGTTTTTGGAACGGTCTGCAGCAATGGATCGCCCGCGCAGTGCAAGAGCAGTTTGTGCCCGAGCACGTCGCGCGGGCCCTCGAGGTCGTCGAAGGTCTCGAGGGTCTCGAGGGCTGGCTTGATGGGTTTGTAAGCGCAGGCCAAGCGCGATGAACCCCGAGCGGACGTTTGAGCACGCGCTCGCGCACATCCGCCGCGCGCTCCGGGACCGAGTGACCCCAGGGGCGCAGCTTAGCGTGGCATTTCGCAAGCAAAATCACTGGCATCGCGCGAACTTCGCCCTTGGTCACCAGAGCTACGATCCCGACGCGCCGCGCGTGACCGAAGCGACACTGTACGACCTCGCGAGCGTGACCAAAGCGATCGTCGCCCTTGCGTTTGTGCGCGTGGCCGACCGCGAGCGCTTCGCCCTCACCGAGCCTGCGCGCGCGCTCTGGATCGAGAGCAACCGCACGCGCTATGGCGAGGCGACCGTCGACGCGCTGCTCTCCCATCGCGCGAATCTCGCTGCGTGGAAGCCGCTGTTTGCCAAGGTCAAAGCGATCGAAGCCGGCACCGAGTCTGCGCGAAGCGTGTGCCTTGAGACGCTGTTGCAGACCCCCGGCGAGCCCTGGGGAGGACAAGTCTGCTACAGCGACCTGGGCTACATCACCGTGGGAATGGCCCTCGAAGCGCTCGCGAAAGAGTCACTTTCACAAGTCATTTTGCATGAAATTATCGCTCCCCTTGGGCTCTCCTCCGACGCGCTGGTCTACCGCCCAGTGATCGAAGGCCACAGCGCTCCGTGGGCTCTCGCGTGTGCGCCGACCGAAGCGTGCGCGTGGCGTGATCGCGTGGTCCATGGCCAAGTTCACGACGAGAACGCCTTCGCGCTCGGCGGCGTCTGTGGCCACGCAGGGCTGTTTGGCACGGCGCAGACGCTGTGCGATGTGGGTGTCGCGACGCTGGACGCGCTGGCGAATCGCGAGCGCGCGTGGCTTTCGGCTGTGCGTGTTGAGTCCATGATCGCTGCGCGCCCCGGCGGGTCGCATCGCCTCGGGTGGGACGGCAAGAGCGCGCAGGGCTCGAGCGCGGGCACACGCGCGAGCGCGCGGACCTTTGGGCATCTCGGCTTTACGGGGACCATGCTCTGGTGTGATCCAGACGCCGAGGTCGCCGTCGCGCTCGTCACCAATCGCGTGCATCCGACAAGAGAAAACCAGGGCATCCGTACGCTGCGTCCGCTCGTCATGGACGCGGTCCTGCATGCCTGCGCGGCGCCCTTAGGGGGAGGCTGACCTTGCGCTCTGCGACGGACATGGCCAAGCGGCGGCAGGCAGCGCCGTAGCTGCCACGGCGCCCAACCGCACGGTGCCCACTGTGAGCGCGAGCGTGGGCGAGAGCGCGGGCTCAATCGGTCTCAGTTGCACGCGGTGGAGGTCTTGCATCGCGCGAAGGGTGGCGTCGTGCGCGAGGAGCGCGAGCTCGCTCGGGGCCTCGCCGTTTTGCGCGCAGTACGCTTGGACCATGGCCGCGAGCCCTGGGCCGGCTTGCGTGCCGACCCAGGTGCCCTGGGTGCGTGTGTCACTGGGAGCGTCTTGCGTTGCTGCCATCGCGGCGCGTGCGTCCACGACAAGGTTTCGCATCTGCACGCTCCGGTGCGCGACCGCTGAGCGCATTTCGCGGCCAAGATCGCCCGCAATGACGGCGATTTCATTGCGAAAATCACTGGGAAGAGTCATCCCATCGAGCGTGACCCTTCGCACCGCTACGCCGCGTTGCAGCAGCGCGTCGTCGATGCCCTCGGCCAACAGATCGTTCTCGCGCGAGGCCGCCACTTGCGCGCGGGGGCCATGGGGCAACTGCAAGAGCGTCTGGGCGAGAGCCTCCGCGCGCGCGAGGGTGGTCGGTGTCGCGAGGCGCACGGCCGCGCCGGTCTGCTCAACCCCAGGCGGCGCTGCAAGCAGGTACAGGCTCACGCCCAGGCTCTGTGCACGAATGGCGGCCGCAGCGGCGAAGTCTTCGCGCGTAGGGCCCACCACCGCGCGCGCGCCGCGTTGATACAGTCGTTCGAGCGCTGGAGCGCTCTGGTCCGGGGTTTCGCCCTCGTCTTCGATCGCGAGTCGCACCTCGCGGTACTGCGCAACGACCCGCTGCGCACCTCGGATGATGCTGGTCCCAAGGACCGCGCGAGGGCCACTGAGGGGCGCCAGGATCCCGAGGATCGCGACGGTACTGCGCGCCTCGCTCTGCGCCCGCTCTGCGGCGCGGTCGTCCGGAAGATCCGCAAACCAAGCGAGATATCTCGCGACCTCGTTGCGCTCGCGCGCGAGCAAGAGCAGCCGCTCGGCGAGGATCCGTCGGAGCGAAGAGCCCGCGACGGACTGATCGATCGCGTCGGTGAGCGCGTGCAGATCGGTGACGCGGTTGCCTGTGGCCAACACCAAACGCTGGCGAAGCGCCGAGTCTTCGCAGCGCAGGCCCGTTCGGATCCAAGGGACTCCGTGGTTCTCTGCGCGCTCGACCGACGCGAGGGCGCGCGTAAGCGTACGGATCGCCTCGCTAGGCGCCTCGATGGAGGGCGCGCACTCGGCCACGGCGCACGCGAGCTCCACGGTCTCTGCGGGGTCAGGTCGCGAGCCAAGCATGCCCATCAAACGCGACTGCGCCGCACGCATGAGCGCCCGATGGTCGCCCGTGTTGGACGTCCGAAGTGCTCCGCGAACATCGAGTAATCCTCGCAAATATTCACGCTGAATCGCGACGGTGGGGTCCGAGGATTCGACCGGCATGACCAAGACCCTTCGGGCCTCGTCGACACGATCGCTCGCGACGAGCACCCGCACCAAGAGCGTCTGAGTCAGCGGCGCGAGGGGGTCGGTGGGCTGTGTTTGCAACAACGACGTGAGTGACTGCCGCGCGCGCGCCAAGGCCTCGTCGCTGCCGTCGAGCGCATCCCGCTGCGCGGCCGCAAGTGTTCGATCGACCTGAGAATTGACTGACACGAGCGTGACAGGCCGGGTCCGTGTGGTGCTGCTCGAGCACGCCGCGAGGAGCGCAGCGACAGCGCTCATGGTCCAACGCGAGGTCATAGCGCGATGTGACGCGAGCTCTCTCCGACGCGACAGCTCGCGACGCGCACGGTCACGGGGCCCTCGCCTTGGACAATCCATCGGAGGGTCTTCTCTGAGACGCTGCCGCTGGATCGCTGAAAAAACAGCGCAAATGCGCCGCTGTAGAGCCCGCGCCCCCAGCCCTCAAGGTGCCCGACAGGCTGCTTGGCTGTGCGCGAATCGACGAGCGTGCAGCCCTCGTGTCCCAAGAGCTCTGCGACGAGGGGCTCGTTCCACGGGAGCGGGCGTGAGGAGTCTAGAATGTACGTTGGGAGGTACCCTGTGTTGCGCACCGTCACTTCGATCTGCCGCAGTCCTGGTGCAATGGATGTGATCTTTGGAGTATCTAACTCGACGCTCGGGGCGGTCGCCGCTAGGCGCGCGAAGAACGCGCTCTGACGCTCGCAAACGAGAGGCAATTGCTCAAGCGGCGGGTTGCTCATCCCGACGCGACTGTCGACACCTCCGACCTCGACGGGCCCGAGCTGCGGGTGGTGGACCGCGACCCACGGGCGCACGATTCGGCTGTGGTTGTGCGTGCGGTCCCAACGTCCGAGGGCCTGCATTTCGTCACGCGAGAGATGGGTGTAGTGCTCGACGAAGGGCTTGCGGCGCGCGAAGCCAAGCTGGGCGAAGAGGTCCCAGAGTTCGCACACGAGCGAGACCGCTCCGCGCTGGTGGTAGGCATAGTCCGCGAGGGCGCCGTGCAGGGGCTTGTCGGGGACGTAGGTAAACTCAGCGAAGCCCGAGACCGTGGGATAGCCCCCGTGCTGCTCGCCCCACTCGGCGACTTGGCGAAAGAGCGCCAGGTCACTGGGGTTCATTTTGTTGTCGTCGAGCATGCCGTGGGGGCGGATGTAGACCCCACCAAAGGTATGCAAATTGAGCCACGCAAAGATCGTGGGGTGCTCGGTGACGAACGCGACGATGGCCCGGGACTCGGGCTCGCTTGTGGGATAGCGGCCAGCGCCCTCTTGTCCGGGCTCGGGCTCCCAATGCCAAGGAAAATTGCGGTTCAAATCGGTGTCATTGTCACCGAGAAAGTACGGGTCTGGCACGGTCTCGCCGTCCCAGTCTTCGATCAAGCCCTCGGGAAACACTTTGTAAAACGGCCCAGTGTCTTCGAGCGTGCGTGGCAGCATGAGCCCGGCGACGTCGCCGGATTCGACAAACTCTCCGCTGGGATCAAGTCGCCGCATCAAGAGCGCGAGGCCATCGCCGTCGAGGTCTTGTGGCACCCAGTGTGGGCGGTGAAAATGAGGTCTGCGATCGCGGACGTTAGACCGCACGTACTGCCCCGTTGTGAGCACCGCCTCTGCGCCATCGGGGCACACGCGCGGGAGCACAAACACTCGCAGCCCGCGCAGGCGCTCGCGCAGCGCGTGGGGCAGGGACTCTGACACGGACGCGGGGTCGACGTGGAGCCTGATAAAATCCTCGGCGATCGCGAGAGCGACCGAGCTCCCGCTGAGCTCTGTCGCGTGCATGTTGGCGTCGACCCAGACGCTGGGCCGCGCGCGATCGGGCTCTTCGCCGAGCTCGAGGAGCCAGAGTTCGCGACCCTCGACGCTCTGTCCTAGGGTGCGCAACCGCGCGATCGTGGGGTAGGCCTCGCACCATGCGTGAAGTTGCGCGGTGAGCTCGTCGTAGCGAAGAAAATTCTGCCGAAATCCGAGGTTCAGCGAGGCCAAGGGCACAGTCATGGGTTCACCCGATGGGCACACGCGCTGTGAGCAGAAAGTGTGCGCAGAATTAGGTCATGTGAGGACGCGAAACGGCGGGGAGTATGCCCTGTCTTGCGTACTTCACGAGGGTCGTTTGCGTCGACCATTGCGCGGGCTGATCGCCCCAGGGGGCTGGGAGGGTGGTAGAACCCCCACGAAGAGGTTTGCGATGATGCAGAGACTAATCCCACTCACCCTTATTGCCTCGTTGGCGGCAGCGTGCGGCCGAACCAATCTTTCCGAGCCACGTCTCGATGGCGCGTGCGACGGGGGCGTATGTCAGCCCGATGCGCAGCGACCAGACGTCATTACGAATCTCGACGTGGTCGACCGCGACGAGATGATTGACCCGATGGATGTGGTGGACGTCGCGACCGATCGCGTAGTGCCCGACACCCGCGTGCCGCGATGTGGCGACAGCATTCTGGATCCTGGCGAGAGCTGCGACGATGGCAACAACGTCAACGGTGACGGATGCTCGTCGACGTGCCGCTACGAGGCGCGCTGCGGAGATGGACGTAGAGACCCCGGCGAGGTCTGTGACGACGGAAACAACCGCTCGGGCGACGGATGCCGAAGCGATTGTCTGAGCGATGAGCGATGCGGAAACATGATCGTCGACACAGTCCGTGGCGAGGTCTGTGACGGCACGCCGGGCTGCGCTGCGGACTGCCGATCGCTCTTGCTCTGCGGCAATGGTCGGGTTGACCCCGGCGAGCGCTGCGATGACGGAAACACCACCCGCTGGGACGGCTGCGCGCCCGACTGCCAGGTCGAGCAGGGCTTGGTGATGGACGCGTTCTTTTTTAACGGCGTGAGCAGCTCGATTGGCTGTGATTTTAGCGGCGATGGACGACCGGACAACGCGTTTGGCGCGGCGCTCGGAGACTCGCTCGGCGTGATTAACACGGCGATTAACAACGGGATCTCGAACGGCAATGTGCTGTTGCAGTTTACGTTCGCGGGCCTCGACGATCCGCTGGGGGTCAACGACAACGACGTGCGCGTTGGGTTTACCCAAGGGGTCGATGGCGACATGGACCGGCTCAACAACCGTGACCCCGGAAATCCCCAGCGGATCGCCCGCTCTGCGCTCAACATGATGGGCCTGCCCAACGCCAACTATCAGAGCCAAATCGTGATGAGCGCCATCCGCGGTGGCCCTGAGGACATCGAGCTCAATCTCCCGAGCCCCGTCATGGGAATGAACTTCGCGTTTCGCGTCCGTCGCTCAAGAATTACCGGGCAATTGATGAACGCGGGCGGGCGCATTTCGGCCATTGACCGTGGTGTGTTGTGCGGGGCTGTGCCCCTCAGGGACCTGTCGACAATCCCGAATTTCTTCGAGCTTCTTACGACGGGCGGCCGCCCCGGCCCAACGCGCAGCACGCTTCTTGAAGCGATGATCGGCGGCTATTCGGTGAGGATTCCGTTTGTGAACATCTCGATCAACGTGGGACCCAGCCGCGCGGACATCGACCTTGACGGCGATGGCCTCGAGCAGGTGATCGCGACGCCAGGCAACCTCACGATGCCGCCCCAAATCACTGGCTGCGTGGACGGCGACGGCACGCGGATCATGGGCCGCATGTGCATCAACGACCCGCGCATGCAGGACGCGTTTAGCGCGACGTTTCGCTTTAACGGCGTCAACTTTCGCCCCGTCGGCGTCGGCGGCTGAAGCGTGCGCAGGGGGCGCGCGTGATTCATCGGCACAATGGGGTGTGATTTCGCTGTCATGAGTTGCACCAGAAGCTGGTCGCTTCGTTGCAGCAAGGGGCCATCTGTGGTCCCTTTTAGGTCATGACGCTTGGACGACTCTCTTGTGCGCTGATGGCATTGGCGTTTTTGGCAGGCTGTAGCGAGCCCCCTCCACCCCTGTTTCGTGACGGCGGGACCAACACCGAGGGCGGAAACTCGATGTGCGGCAACGGTGAGTGGCAGTGTGTTCCGGGCTCGCAACAGGCACGTGAGTGCAACGGGCGTGGCGGATTTTTGCGCACGGTGGACTGCAGCGCGATGGGCCGAAGCTGCATCACGGGCGTCGGTTGCGGCGTGTGCCGACCGGGACTTACGCAGTGCAAAGTCGGCGAGCCCAATACCATCCAGACCTGCGCCGCCGATGGCTCTGGCTGGATCGACGGCGCGAGCTGCAACGTCGCGGGCGGCGAGGCCTGCGTGGGCGGTCGCTGCGTAGGGCGCTGTTCGGACCTGGGCGCGAGCTATTTGGGCTGCGAATACTGGCCCACGATCACGGTTAACAGCCAGCTCAGCACGCGGTTTTACTTCGCCGTCGTGGTGGCCAATCCGCAGACTTACGACGTAAACGTGCGCATCGAGGGAGGCGCGCTGCGCATGCCGACCGAGCGGGTCGTGAGCGCAGGGCAGGTCGAAGTGTTTCGGTTGCCCTGGGTCAACACGCTCTCGCAGAACAGCGCAGAGTTCTGCACGACTGTGCTGGGCAACACGACCTGCAACGGCCGAAGCGCGCGCGCTCCAGGGGGCGCGTTTAAGCTCACGTCCACGGGGCCCGTCGCGGCCTATCAGTTTAATCCCCTCGAATACGCCACGGGAAACATGCGCGTTCAAGACGACTTCTCGTTTACCAACGACGCCTCGCTCTTGCTCCCGCAGAACGTGCTCGGTCGTCAGTACATCGTCGCCGCACACACCAACCTCGCGAGCGGCGCGACCACGCTGGGGGGCTTTGTCACCATCGTCGGCGCGCAGCGCGAAGGCACCAACATGGTCCGCGTACGCACACGTGCACCGATCTACGATCCCATGAGCCGCGCGCGCATGTTGCCCATCGGCGAGTACACGTTTGAGCTCGAGCGCGGCGAAGCGCTTCAGCTCGTGAGCGGCACCAACGGCGCGGATCTCACCGGCTCGATCATCGACGCCGCAGAGCCCGTCGCGGTGTACTCAGGGCACGAGTGCGCGCTCATCCCGAACACCATGACGCCCGCGTGCGATCACATGGAAGAGCAGCTATTTCCCACGACGTCCTGGGGTCGCACCTACGCAGTGACGCCCTTCCGGTTTCGCCCCACGGACACGGCGCACTTGGTCCGCGTCATCGCGCAGCGCGACGGTGTCATGCTGACCTTCGACGGGATCCCGACCCCCGCCCCATGCAACCGCATGCTCAACCAGGGCGAGTACTGCACCTTCGAAGCGCGTGACGCGTTTCAGGTCCGAGGCAGCGAAGCGATCAGCGTCGTGCAGTACATGCGCGGACTGGGCGCCTCCACCGCGTGCCAAATCTCTGCAGCGGGGACGGTCCCGAACTCGGCCGAGTGCAACGGCGATCCCGCCATGGTGCTCGAGGTCCCAACCGACCAATACCGCGCGAACTACAACGTGCTGATCCCCAGCACCTACCGCTCGAACTACATCAACGTGACCGCTGCCCCGGCCGCGATGATTACGCTCGATGGCGCGCCGATTACAGGCACGCCAGTGCCCACCGGCGCAGGGCTCGTCACCTACTTCTTGCGCGTCAACGGTGGGCCTCACACCCTCGCTGGTGCGACACGCGAAGATCGCTTCGGCATCAAGATCTACGGCGTGGGCTCGTACACAAGCTACGCGTTTCCGGGCGGTCTCGACCTCGCAGCGATCTCGCCTCCGGGCTGATCGATCTTCGTTTGGCTCAGTGATTTTGCTTACAAAACGCGAATCGCCGAGCTGACCAACGCGGGCACTGGCGCGCGATCATCTCCGGCGACGCTCGCGTAAGCGTGGGCGATCCGGCCCTCGCGATCGATCACGAAATCCCCCCCAAGCTGATAGATGTCTTGCTTGGGTGATGTCTCGCTCGCGCGAAAGCCTCGCAAGAGCAAGCGCGCGTGGGTCAAGATCGCGCGCGGCCGCAAGACATCGCGCGTGCGTCCCTGGCCCAGCCCATACGCATGGTAGAGCGACCTCGTGCTGTCGCTCGCGAGGTCCAACGGGAGCGCATAGTGCTCACGGTACTCGCGCGCCTCGTGCGGAGACCCAAAGCAGATCGCGAGCACCGCGATGTCGCGTTGGGTCAGCGTTTCGAGGGCTTCTTGCACCTGCCCGAGGTGCGCCATGCACGCGAGTCAGCGCAAGTGTCGCAAGAAGGTCACGAGCATCACGCGGCCTCGGCGGTGTGCGTGAAGGGTCGTCCCTTGCGTGCCCAGTACCAGCGGTCCGTCAGGCGCGACGTCGCCCGTGCGCAACTTGATCATAGGGCCCATCGTAGCGCCCTCGTAAGCTTGCTACCCTCTCTCAATGCTTTCTCGCGAGTGGCTCTGTGTTGTCGCGCTCTGGTCGGTGGGCTGTGCGGCGCGTGTCTCGGCCGAAGACGCCGGAGACAGCGGCGTCGATGCCTCTCAGGATCGTGTCGTGATGAGCAGCGATGTGGTCGTTCCGCCGCCGCCACGGGGAGGTCGCGGGGTGGTGTGCACACAAGACTCCGAGTGCGAATCGGGGCTGCTCTGTGCCGCGGGGCCCGACGTCGGCCACGTCTGTACCCTCGCGTGTCGGGTCGAGAGCGAGTGCGAGCCCGGTGAGCGATGCGTCGTCGATCGCCCCAGTGATTTGCCTGCGCGATCGCTCTGCGGCCTCGTCGACCCAGGCACGGGCGAAGACGGTGATCAATGCACAGTCAACCGAGACTGCTCGTCGAACCTGTGCACCGCGGGCGCGTGCCAAGGTCTCTGCGCGACGGACGCGACGTGCGCCACGGGGACACGCTGCTTGTTGACCACCGGCATCCGCGCGTGTGGCGCCGAGCCGGTGACCTCGCCGAGAGTCGATGAGTTCTCGATCCCGACGGACACCATGAGTGTCGATCGACCCCTCGAGAGAGCGTTTGTGCTCCCAGCGGACGCTGTCTCGTTTGCGCTCTGGGTGCGCGATCTCGAAGGCCGAGAGCTCATCGCGAGCATCCCGCGCTTGGTCGCACCCGATGGGGTCGCGTGGATCGACGGCAACGCGTGGACCATCGTGCGAGACCAGCCCATTCGCGAGCTCCTCGCGCAATTGCAGATCAACACGGTGTTGGCACCTTCGAGCGATCGGTTAGCGATTTTGCCGGGTCGTTATCGCTACTTCGCGGGGCTCTACAACGACCGGGACCCCATGACGTCGGTGCGAACTCGGCGAAGTGAGATCGTGCTGCGGGTCAAGCGCGCGCCTGGCGCCAGGCTCCCCGCGACGGGCAATCTGCGCGTGCGATTTTACTTCGCGCCGGGTGTCGCTGTGACCGCCGCGACCGCCCCGACCAACGCTCGCTTGCGCGACGCGGTGGTCGGAATGACTCGCGCATACCAAGCGGTAGGGATCGCGCTCACGATCAGCGGTTACAGCGACCTCTCGGGCGCGGACGCCGCGAGGTTCTCGGTGATTGACTCACGCGAAGAGATTGACGAGATGTTTGAGCGCCGAAGCAGCGAGCGCGCGGACGAGGTCAGCGTATTTTTCTCACGCTCGATCGCGTCTGCGGCGGGCCTCAGCGGCGCCATCGGTGTAGCCGGAGACATCGTCGGGCCCACAGGGGTGCAGGGCACAAGACACTCGGGGGTCGTGATTGGCTGGGACAGCACGCTCAATGGCGGCGGCGCGCGTGACCTGCTGAGCAACACGCTCACGCACGAGGTGGGACACTATCTCGGGCTCTGGCACACACGAGAACAACAGTCCCCATGCACGACGCCGATGCAGATGGACTGTGCGCCGTTTGGCGGCGTGGACCCGATTTCGGATACTGCGACCGACAACGCGGGGGCCTCGCGCAACACGATGTATTGGCAGGCCGCGCCGGGCAATCTCACGCTCTCTGCGGGGCAGGGGACCGTGCTGCGCGGCAACGTCGTGATCACCCACTGAGGTACAGCTCCGAGGGCCTCTCAGCGCATTGCCGCCAAGGGTGAGGGAACTTTTGCAATCCAAGCGCGTCTGATCGCGCTGGTCCCCTTTGTGTGCGTGCTCAAACGAGATGCTCACACAGAGTGTGTTTTCGTAGGTATAACGCGGTCATTGTTGCTGCCGCGAGTGTGTCCGCAGATGGACAGCTTCTCGGCACTACACACAGCGCTCTCGTGAGCGCTCCATTGATCACACAAGGCAGAGCTGCATGAAGACTCGTTTGCGCGCGCGCCCCGGCGCGTCCTGGTCACTGGTTACGTTGGTAGCGCTGGTGGGGGCCAGCGTCTCGCCTGAGGCCGACGCGCAACGTCGGCGCCCTACTCCCACCCCTGACAACTCCGATGACGACGCAGAGGCCCCTGAGGGCGCAGACGGCGTCCCTACGCGCGCGCCCGTCGGCGGGGTGAACCGACGCACGGGGCTAGAGCTTGAGCTCCATGGCTTGTTGCAGACGGTGCGGGGCCGCCCGCTGATGCTCCGCGGCGCGGTGTTCGAGGTGCGAGGATTGGCGACGCTGCGCGCGTTGCCTGGGGCTCGGCTGACCGTGTACGAGCTCGACGAGCACAGTGTGCGGCAAGCACAGCCGCTCGGCGAAGGGCGCGCCGAGGCGTCTGGGAGGTTCTCGCTCGCGGTGACTCCGCGAGTGCGTCGGATCGAGATCGTCGCGCAAGAAGGGCGGACCGAGCGCAGCTGGACTTACAATGTAAGGCTGCTCGATGCCACGCGGCGTGATCTCTTGACCGATCGGCAGCTGTACGAGCCCGGAGAGACGATTCATGGTTGGCTTCGTGTGCTCGACGCGATGAGCGGAGCGCCCTTGGCAGGCCAATCGGTCGAGTGGAGCGTTGGAGGCGAGCGGGGCACCGCGCGGCTTGGGCAGTCACGGGTTGTCACCTCCGACGGAGGCGTAAGTCACACGACGGTCACGATCCCCACGAGCGCACCCCATGGCCAAGTGCCCATCGTCGCGGTGGTCCAAGGTGAGCGCGTTGAGACCACCGTACAGATCGGCCGGCGCACCGTAGAGCGAGTCTTCGCGAACCTCGTGCTCTCAGAGCGCGTGGTGAATCCCGGCGCGCGCGTGACGGGGCGGGCGAGCATCACGACGCCGTCTGGCACCCCCGTGAGCCACGCGCAGGTGGAGATCTCGATCAACAACCGCTCGCTCGGGAGCTATGTGACCGATCGAGACGGCGTGGCCGAGATCGCGTTTAACGCGCCCGAGTACCTCACGCAGCCAGTGTCTTCGGTTGTGATCGTTCTGCGCGCAGTGCACCCAGCGCACGGGACGATCAACGCTCGGACGACGCTCACCATTGCGCGCGTGCCCTTTGAGGTCGACGCCGAGATCGCAAACGGGGCGCTCGTTCCAGAGGTGCCTCAGTCTATTTTTCTTTCGATTCGCGATCCCCGAGGGGTCGCGGCTCCAGCGTCGACCACGGTCACCGTAGAGGGCCCAGCGATCGCAGGGGGGCGCTTTCGTGGCACCGTCGACCGCCACGGGATCCTCGCGGTCCCCGCGCGATTGCCACGCAATTCTGCAGCGATGCACACCGAAGGCCCCTGCGAAGGTCACGTCGCGACGAGCTTTGACATCACCGTCGAGAGCGCGATCCCGCTCGCCGCGAGGCTGTGCGTCCGCGCCCACACCAAGGCGCTGGTTGTCCCGCGAGTGCTCACGCCCGCTGTTCAAATGGGCGCGCGGCTGGAGGTCGCGATTGAGCGCTCGCCGACCGCGCGGACACGCTCTGTCGCGGTCGAGCTGCTCAGCGGCTCGACGAGATCGAATCGCACCGTGTTGCTCAGCACGATCGCATCGCCGAGCGAAAATCGAGTCAGTTTCACGCTCCCGAGCGGGTACATGGGGCCGCTCATGGTGCGCGCGCGGCCCGTGGGCGGCGAGGGCGTGAGCGAAGAGACCGGCGCGATGGACGCGGTCTTGGTACGCCCTGCATCGAGCTTTAATCTTAGCCTCGCGCTGGACCGACCTGTCTATCACGTGCGTGACCCAGGGCATCTGACCGTGACGACCCCCGCCGGAGTCCAGGGCGGCTTCGTCGCGGTCGTCGCGCGCGATCTCACCATGCACGCCGGAGAGCAGCCGTGGCATCTGCGCTGGCTCGGCGGCGCGATCGAAGAGGCCGTCGCAGACCCGTCGACTCCCGACGCAGATCGGCTCATCCGAAGCGCCATGGCGGCGCTTGTCAACGTAGACGAAGAGCCCCAGCGAGCAGCTCCGCTCGTGGCTCCAGATCAAGCACAGGACGACACCGGCAGTGAGAACAGTGAGCGCGAGGGCGACCTGCGCGACCCGTTTGTCGGTCGCGATGAGCTGATCCGCCGAGGGATCGGCGAGACCATGACGCAGATCGAGCAGGCCGTAGAGCAGGCGACCGGCGACCGTGAACAGCGCGGCGTGATCGCGGCGAATGGACGCGATTTCGACCCCGCAGTGATCCATCATTTGCTGGCGCGCGAGACGCTCTCTGAAGAGAACACGCGGACGCTCGGTGGCGGCGAGATGACCGTCGCGATGCTCTCGGCGTCGGATCGCTCGTTTGTGTTTCACAACGTCGCGCGCCGTGTCGCGCGTCGCAAATTGGTCCAGTTGCTTGGCTCGCTCGCGCAGTTCGCAGAGAGCTCGCGCAGCGCTCGCACCGAGCCAGTCGATCGTTGGATGTCGCGAATCGCAGGCGAAAATCCCGGAATGTTGCGCGACCCATGGGGCGGGACCTTCACCCTCCGTCGCGTGCAGCCAGGCTCAGAGACCCTCGCGATCCATTCGCGCTTGTCCGGGTGGGAGCTTGTCTCGCCCGGCCCCGATCGCGCGGTCGGTACCGCGGACGATGTCAAGAACCCGTTTGAGCGGGTCGTGCCACAGGGCACGCCCTACGCGATCGCAAGTGGTGAAGATTCGCTGCTCGCGTCCCTCGCCGTGCTTGACCCAGGACTGAGTGTTTTATCACGTATTGTCGCAGCCTACGGGCGCCTCGCAGAGGCAGCGAGCGAAGAGCAAGTGGGCGACGTGACCTCCGCGAGCAGCAGCGAGTCCGTCGTGGCCGCGCGCATGGCAGCACCCGAGATGGCCGATTCGATGGGCGTTTCTGGCTACGGCATGGGGGGCGGCGGTCGTGGTGAGGGGACCATTGGGCTAGGGCGTTTTGGCACCATCGGTCATGGCAGCGGGACGGGCTCAGGCCAGGGCTATGGCTCGGGTTCGGGGCGCATGGGTCGCAGCTACAACTCGCGTGGTCCCATGGTCTCGGGCGCGGTGTTGCGTCGCAATGGGATGCTCGCAGAGCTGGTGCGTGAACGGTTTCCGGCCACGCTGTTTGTGATGGCCGAGCGCCCCATCAGCCCGACTGGGACGACGGTGTTGGACTTTACGCTGGCCGACGCACTGACGACCTACCGAATCGAGGCGATCGCGTGGACCCGAGACGGCTGGACCGCAAGCGCACAGGTCGAAGCGCGCGTCGACCAAGACATCATCATCGATGCACCGGTGCCTCCGTTTGCTGTCGTCAACGATGAGATTAGGCTTCCAATTCGCGTGCAAAATCGCAGCGCGCAGGCCATGCGGCTCCGCGCGGTCATCGGCGCCGAAGGTGGGCTGCAATTGCGTGGCGGTCAGGGCGCCGAAATCGAGATCCCTGGTGGCGAGTCAAGAGAGATTATTACCGACGTCGTGCCCAGCGCGCCCGGCAGAGGCAACGTCTTGGTGAGCGTAGTCGACGCGCGAACGGGCGCCGCGCTCGACAGCATCACGCGTGTGATGGATGTGCTCGCGCCTGCGCGTCCTGTGCGAACCGCGGTCGAAAACCTCGCCGATGGCAGGGTCTCGCTCACGCTCAATGTCCCCGCGGATGCCTCGTTTAGAGACCTCGGAGTCTTGCGCGTGGCGCGCGCCGAGTCCCTCTTTGGCGACCCCGTCGGCTGGGTCGCATCCGAGCCGTCGTGGGCCGCGTGGTTGCTGGCGATGCTCAACCGGTCACCCACGACCGCGGAGCTCCGGGACAACCGCGAGATGCTCGCGCTGGCGCAATCGATGAGGCGCCGGAGCGGCGATCCAGGCGACATCGCGCGGAGAATCTCAGCGCTTTGGTCCAACACGGACATCACCGATCGCAGCCTACGTGGCTGGTTTGAGCAACTCACAACGAGGCAAGAAGCCATCGCACGCGCTGCTCGGACACGCAGATCCCGCGACATGAACACCAGCAACGCATTCAACGGGACCGAGCCGTCGATTCAGACCTTGGTGGGGCTCGCCGGAGCGTTTTCCGACACAAGCCGCCGCACCGCGCTGCGCCCCATGTTGCAAGCCTGCATCGACAGCGCGCGTCTGATCGTCGAGAACGAGACCGCGTCCGAGTCTGAGCCTGCGATCTATGCGCGCGCTGCTGCGGCGCTCGCGCTGACAGGGCCCGCACACAACGCCCGCGTCGCTGAGTTCTTGCGGCGCGCACAACGTGGCGAAGAAGACGGCTTTGGCGCTGGCGCCGAGCTGCTCTACGCCCACGAAGCCTCATCGAGCCTGTTTGTCACCGAGCCCATCAGCAACGGTCGCGCCCTCGAGGCGCTCGCGTCGCTCGGTGTAGCGTGGCTCGCTGAAGGCGATCGGCCCAAGGCATTTCGCGTGTTCTCTGCGCTCGCGCGGCGAACCTCGACCCTCAGCGGCTGGCCCGCAAGCGCTCGCGCCTTGGCCATGTTGCTCGCGCACAAGATCACTCAGCTGCCGCCCGACAACGCGGCGCCCCAGTCCGTGCATGTCTTGGTGGATGGTCAACCGTTTGACCTCCCGCTGGTCCAGGGCGTCGCGGTCTTGATGGCGCGCCAGCTCTCGATGCCCGGACGTCACCAGATCGTCGTCGAGGTGCCCGAACACACCGTGCTGGTCGCACAGGCCGAGGCCCGATACGGTCGCCCGTGGTCCGTTCAGCCCATGCCAAGAGGCACGCTCGCCGTCTCGATTGACGGCGAAGTGGGCGCACGGGACGCAAGCTCTGCGTTCGTGATTCGCACGCAAAATCGCAGCCCACGCGTGCTGAGCTCTGCGCTCCTTGAGGTCGATATTCCTGCAGGAGCCGAGCTTGACCAGACCGCGCGTGACGAGCTGACCCGTCGGCTCGCTGCGCCTCCCGTGCTCACCGGTCGGACGCTCGCGCTGCGCTTGCGTCCGCTGCCCCCCGGAGGCTTCGTGCGCCTCCCGTTGAGCCTCCGTTGGAGCGTCAGCGGCACCTTGATGGGGCTCGGGCTCGGTGCGTACGGCGGCCCCGAGCTCGACGCACCAGTGCTCGTGGTTGCGCCTCGAAGCATCGTGATTCCCGACGACGGACCACAACCCTCGCGCCCCGATGCGCGCTCTCCCAGTGAGCGCAACGCTGGACCCGAAGAGAATCCTGCCCCGACGGTCGACCCGGAGGAGGTGGAGTGATGAGCAAAATGACTAGTAAATTCACTGCACATTGGTCCCTTGCGCTCATCACCGCGTGCACGGCGGCGATCGTCTCGACGGATGCTCCGGGGCAGACCTTCGTGCGCCGCGTTGTGCGCGCAGGCGGTGTCACGGGCCTCGAGATGAGCATCGATGGGCCCACACACGGTGCGCGCGGCGCGACCTTGCGCTGGCAGCTCGCGGCCCACGAGGTCACAGGGCTCTCTGACCTACGCATCGCGGCCGGAGCGCGCGTGCGGGTGTTGTCTTCGCTTGAGCGTTCGCGCGCCGTCGCAGAGCTCACCGCGGACGCGCTCGGTCGCGTCGAGGCCTCGCTCGTGATCCCGGACGACGCGCCCAATCAGTTTCAAGTGGTGTTCGAGACCATCTCGCAGAGCAACATTCGTCGCCAGTTTGAGCTCGCTGTTCGCGTGGATTCTTCCAGAGAAATATCACTTCTCACCGCGCGAACGAGCTACCAAGTCAACGACAGCGTCCATGGCTGGGGGCAGGTTCGTTCGCGTGTGACTGGGCTACCGATCGCGAACGCGAGCGTGACGCTCTCGCTGCTCGACCCGCGCGGTCGCCCTGCCGCTACACGGCTCACGCTCACGACCGACGCTCGCGGGATCTATCGCGGCGTATTCGAGAGCAAAATCACTGAGATTGGCACGTACCGACTGAGCGCTGAACATCGCTCCGAACACGACAGCGCGACGGCGCAACAGGCCCTCAGCGCGAGCCTCCCGACGCTGTCGCCGATCGTAGTCCGCGCCGCGGTTGCCCAAGGCATCGCTGCGCCGAGCAGCCGAGTACACGTCGAAGTGAGCGTGCGCACGGCAGATGGTCGGCCCGTGTCGCAAGCCCGCGTACAATCTCCGTTTATTCCACGCGTTCGAGGCGTCAGCGAGCAGCCCGCGGTGCTCACAGACACGCGCGGACGAGCGCACTTTGAGTTCGTCGCCCCAGAGATCGCCAACAACGCCGCGCTCCGCGACGTGTCCATCAACGTCTCAGCGGTCCGCGCCGGATTGGGCGCCGGCAACGCGGTCGCGGCACTACGCATCGCACGCGCAGGCTTCTTTGGTGCGGCTTCGGTCGAAGGCCAGGCGCTCACAGAGGGCCTCGGTGGCCGCGTGTATGCGCGCGTCGTGGGCGTCGAGGGCGCACCCGCGGGCGCAGGGGTCGAGGTGCAACTCCAGGGGCGACGGATGGGCACCGTCCGTGGCACTACCGACGCGAACGGCGTGGCCGTTCTCGATGTAAACGTTCTGCCGATCGCGCGCGCCCCGCGTGTCGCAGCCCGGCCCAACCCAAACGCTGACGGCGAAGAGGGCGAGGCCGGCCCGCACGAAGACTCCTGCGGTGGATCGACGTCGACTGAGTTCTCGATGACCTTTGCCCTGGGCGGTGTCGTCGGTCACACCAGCGGATGCGTCCCGATCGAGCCAGACGCGACGCTGCGTGTCCGCGTGCGCGAAGGCGCGTTGGCGCACCCAGGCCAAGAGCTCCACGTGCAGCTCCAGCGCGCTGCGTCGGTGGCTCGCACGCCCGTTCAGATCGCGTTGTTGGCGGTTGATGGAGGCAATAGCTTTCCGATCACCGCGACGATCGCGGCGGCGGGAGCAAACGAGGCCGTCTTGCGCGTCCCCGCGGGCGCAACCGGCCTGCTTTTGGTCCGAGCGCGTCCCTTGTTCGGTCCTCGTGGCGTCCCCATCCTCGGCGGAACGGCCGCGCTCTGGAGCTACAACGGACAACGCGCGCCGCTCCAGATTTCTCAGGCAAATGGCCGCTCGATTCGCGTTGAGGCCGGGAGCGCAGAGGGCCTCGCGGCCACCGTCGCCGTGATGCCCAGCGAACAATCCGAGGCGCTCTACACCATGCTCGACCGCGAAGATCGCAACGCGGGTCTTGGCGATCTTCGGGTTGATTTTGCGAGCGCGACCGAGGCGCTCATCGCGGGCGCCGTCGCGGCTCGAACACCGCGCGATCAGAGCGTCCCCTCGCTCTTGCGAAACAACCGCTTGGTGGAGCTGCCTGCCCCCGAGAGCCCCGCGGCGCACGGGATCCTCAGGGATCCGGTCCGGTCCGCGGCGCGGTTTGTCGAAGGTCGCTTGGCCCTCATCTTTCGGAGCATCGAGACCTACGTGGCCTCTCACGTCCGAGGGCAGCGCGCTGACGTCGCGCAACGCATCGGAAATCGTTGGGAATTCAACCGCGAAATCTTCGACGCCATCGTCAATGGGAGCGGCGAAGACACCAGCGGCGGTGCCCGCAATCTCGGCGGCGGCGCCCTCACCATCGACGACCTTCGGAGGCTCGACACCGCGTTTACCTTCGACAACGTCGCCAAGCGAATCACGCGCCGTCGGATGTTCTCGTCCCTCGTCGCGCTGCGGCAATTCGTTAACCAACATGCGCTCGATCTGCGCTGGTCGTGGCGCGGCGACCCGACGGTGTGGCTCACTCGCCTTGAGGCAGGCTCAGAAGACCTCGAAGACGAAAATGGCAACCGCCAAGAGTTGTCCGCCACGGACCTCATCGATGGCTGGGGCAACCGTTTTGCGCTGCGTCCCGTGCGCGGGCGAGCACGGTTTGGGTTTCTCTCGCCCGTCCCCGGCTACGAGCTTGTCAGCGCAGGCCCCGATGAGCGCATGGGGACCGCGGACGACATCGCGGACCCCTTCGCGCGCGTGTTGCCCTCAGGCGGCGCGTACGCACGCGCCGTAGACGAAGACGGGCTCGTCGCGCGACTCCGCGGTGTCGAGCTCGGTCGCGCAACCATCGCGCGGCTGTCCTCGGTCTTTGACCTCGAGGTCGACATCGATGGCGGCGACGACGAGTCTGGATCAGACCGCGAGAGCACCCCGAGCGCGCCCGTGTGGACCGCGATTCCGAGACGATTTGCAGTAGATCCGTTTGCTCTCGCGATCTTGCGCCCTGCGTATAGTGCTCCGGCGATCGTGCACGAAGTCGCCGCGCTCAACGCCGTGAGCGAGGTGCCCATCCACGTCGACGACGAGCCCCGCACGTGGGCCGCGGTCGTCTATGCCTACGCACCTGACGGGACCCTGACCTTTGCGCGCCGCGCGTTTACTGCCGGAACGCCCATCCTTATCTCACTCCCGATCGCCCCTCGCATCGACGAGCTGCGATCCACCCTCCCGCGGCTGCGCATGGGCGAGCCCCTTGAGGTCCTCGCGACCGTCACGAGCCTCTCGGATTTTCCCCAGCAACTGAGCACCCACGTGAGCACCACGGGCTCTGTGCAGGCCTCGTCTCCGGCCTCGCTGACCCTCGCTCCCGGTGAGAGCTCCGAGGTGCGAGTCCAGATCCGTGCAGCGACGGTGGGCCTCGGCACGCTGGACCTCCAAGTGCACGACAGCGCCGGCCAAGCGCTGCGTCACGCGTCGGCCTCGCTGCTCGCAGACGTCGGCGGGCTCGGTGTGCGCAATGACAGCATGGCCTCGGGGGTCGGTTCGCTCGATCTTGTGAGCGAAATTCCAGCCAATGCACGCGCAGTCAGCGCTCGCCTCGTGCTCTCTTCGGCCGCGGGTCTCGCCGATGATCCCGAGCTTGATCGCACCCGCCGAGTCGACCCGGCGCTCATCGCGTGGTCTTACACGCTCGCCGGTCGCGAGGTACCTCACGCGCTCCAAGACCAGCTGCTCGCGGCTCAACAATCCAACGGCGCGGTTAGGACACCGACCGAGTTTCTCCACACCTCGTCGCCGCTCCTCTCGACCGCGTGTGCCCTCGTCGTGTGGGCGGCCGCCAGCGAAGACGACCGACAGACCCAAGCGGCGCTCGCGCGCGCTCGCAACGCCATCCGACGTCTCAGAACCCCCATCGCTGACCTAGACAGCGCTGCGGGGCTTCTTCGTGCCGAAGCCGCGGCACTCGCGGCGCTCGCTACCGGTGCGCCCTCCACAGGCTCGGGCGACCGTGACATCGTCGCGCAGACCATCGAGCAGATGCGGGTGAGTCTTCGCACGGCAGGGGAGTCGTTTTCTCAGCAACCTACCTTGCTCGCACGCGCCGCTGCCGCACTGCTCTTGGCCGACGCGCGTGACGTCCGTGGTCGCCAGTTCTTTGAGCGCGCCAAGGCCTCCATCGTAGATCAGGGCGCGCGTGGCGCTCTGGTCGCCGCGGGCGAGGGACGCGGAGACATGAGCGAGGTGCTCGCGGGCACCGCGGCCATGGCCATCGCTGCTCAGCAGCTCGGAGACACCGCCCTCTCGCGTCGGCTGGCCACAGGGCTCGCATTGCGCGGTCACCTCGCAATGCGAGCCGGCGGTGAGACGGTGTTTTGGCTCCTCGCAGACGCCGCATTCGCAGTGTTTGGTCTCGATTCTGTCGAATCCATTCAGCTCAACGTCAATGGCACACGCGTCGCAGCGGAGCTTCGCAATGGCTCGGCGAGTGTCCCAATGCCCAATGTTCGCGCTGGATCAACACAGCACATTCGCGTGAGCGCGACGCCCGCGACCGCGACGCTCTTCGCTCGCTGGGAGGCCGTCTACGACCAAGACGTCGCCTCGCGGCAAGACACTCCCGTCGCGCTGTCGATCAGCGGTGACGTGGGCTACACCGCAGAAAACGCCGCGCTCGAGCTCGCCGTCACAAACCCCTCCAGCGCCGCGCTCCATCGCGTCGTGATAGAGTTGCAGCTTCCCGCAGGCTCAGTCCTGGATCGCACCGCGCTGCAGCAGCTGCGGTCCCGAGACAACGTGTCGCAGGTCGAGCTGCGGGACGGCGGCCTGCTCCGCGTGGTGCTCAACACCCTGCCATCCTCGCAGACCTTTAATCTACCGCTCGCATTGCAGTGGATGGTGAGCGGCACGATCCGCGGTCTCAGGGCGGTGGCCTATCTCGAAGATCGCCCCACGCGATGGACCGTGCTCCCCGATCGCGTGATCGAGCTCCGGGCTCGTCCCGCGACGGCGCAAGAGGGCCCTTCCACAGCGCCCGCAGCGCCCGCAGCGCCCGAGCCGCCGGGTGACGAAGAAGTCGACTGAGCGTTCGCCAACTGCGCGGGTTCTGGCAAACTCAGGCCCCTGTGAAGTCCCTGCGAACGCTCGCCGCCGCGGCAACCCTTGCGATGTCAATCGTTGTGACCGCAACCGTTGCGACCGCAACCACCGTCGTGCCGATTACGGTCGAAGCCCTCGCGGCGCAGTCCGACGTCGTCGCAGAGGTGCTCGTGCTTCGCACCCACAGCGCGTGGGATCACGGCCTGATCGTGACCGATGTCGAGCTGAGCGTGCAGCAGTGGATCAAGGGCGCGCAGACCACCAACATGCCCATGGTGCTGCGCACACCCGGAGGCACCGTGGGCAACATCGGTCAGGTAATTCCCGGGGTTCCGTCGCTTCACTCGGGTGACCGCGTGGTGGTCTTTCTTACCCGCGCGGACGGTCGCAACCATGGCCATTACTACCTCACACACTTGACCGCTTCGATCCTTCCGGTGGTGGCTACAAGCCCGGTGGCTCCCAGCGGGCCCACAGCTCCAGCGCTCGTAAGGCCCGCCCCGCTCGGGATGATCACCGAGTCAACACCTCGCGCGTTGACTGGGTTTTCTCGCGCAGGGTTGACGTTGGATCAGCTCCGATTGCTTCTCCAGCGGGGCTCGCGATGAGGGCACGTGTGCTCGCGCAAGCGGCGCTCTTGTTGGGCCTCACGGCAATGAGCTCAAGCGCTGACGCGTGGTGCCGCTTGACCACTCGCCGCGCCTCCGTGATCGGTGAGTGCTCTTCGAACGGCGAGCAGCTGATGTGGTGCTCGGGCTGCAGTGGCATGTCGCCGTCGATCGAAGACCTCCCCGCAGAGTTGTCCCTCGAGACCTTCTCAATGGAGGCCACCGCGGCGACCCTGCGTTGGGCCGGCGTCCAGTGTCCTGGTGATCTCATGGATCCGCCTGCGTTTGAGCTGCGAATCATTGAGCCGACGCGGGTCCGTTCGGGGCTCAATCGCACGGGCTCCAACGCGAACGCTCTCTGGTTTAACTCCGAGTGGCGGAGCGACGCGCTTCATCGAAGCAACACCATCGCGATCACCATCGTGAGCTTTGACACCGCCACAGGCGCGATCCTCGACGCAGACATCGAGTTTAATCTTCGCTCCGAAATCAACCCAGACGGGATGGTCTTTGGCACCGGCGATCCCACGCCGGGCACCGCAGATCTCGGAACGATCCTCACCCACGAGATGGGCCACGCGCTCGGTATGGGCCACAGTGAGTTCGAGCGAGCCGTCATGTTTCCCACGGCAGGCACCGGCGAGCGGCGCAACACCCCCACCGAAGACGACACCGCGGGGCTCTGTGACATCTACCCGCTGCTCGCGACCGAGCGTCGCCCACAATGCGATCCTCCCGGCGCGACACGGCGCCCTGACCTCGTCTGCAACCCGGTCCCCTACGGCGGCTTAGCGCCCTCCAACGACGGCGGAAGAGTCCTTGGAGGCTGCTCGGTGCCCTCCGTCAGACCAGCCTCAGTCCCAACGTCTGCGCTCTACCTCGTAGCGGTCGCGCTCTCAGCGCTCGTGCTCCGCAAGCGCAAACCCCGCTGACGCTCTCGGGCCCCTCTCTCAGGCCACCTAAGGGGTGCGAACACCGGGCAACACTCCCGCGGAGGGCTGACCACTCCGCCAGCCGGTCGACCGGCCATCGCTGTGAACGGCCATTGACGCCACGCTCCCGGGCGCGTGCTCAAAATCGCAACAATTGCAGCGATTGTGGTGTTTTGCACCCTGCTCTGTTGGATCGGACTTCGTTGGTACGGCGGCTGCGTAGTGAATCTCCCGTCGCCACTCCCAGTGCGCGTGAACTTCACACTACCTCGTCGCTTTTCTCGCGGAGCAGCCATGCAGCCAACACCTTGCCTCAACAGCACCTCGACACTCTCCACCGTGAGTGACCTCGCCCTGTTGGACCTCTTGCTCGTCAACGACAGCTCCGCGTGGCAAGAGTTTGTGCGCCGTTTTGACCGGCTCGTGTGGCGCTGCATCATGAAGGTCACCAACCGATTTGTGTCGGTGATCAACAACGAAGACCTCCGCGAGATTCATGGGAATTTCTACGGAATGCTCATGGCGAACAACCAGCATAAGCTCCGGATGTTTAAGCCAGAGCGGGGCAACAAGCTCGGGACCTGGATCGGCATGTTGGCCATCAACTGTGCCTGGGACTACCTGCGCTCAGTTGCGCGTCAGCCCGCGCACGAGGCGCTCTCGTTTGCCTCGGATCGTGCCAGCGAGAGCCCCGATCCCTTCGAGCAAACAGCCCAACGCGAGACGTGCGCAACGGTCGAGCGCTTGCTCTCGAGCTTCTCTCACAAAGACCGCACATTCGTCCTTCTGTATTTCGTCGAGAGCCGATCCGCCGAGGAAATCGCTGACGAAATGGGGATCTCTGTCAAGACCGTCTACAGCAAGAAGCACAAGATCCGCACACGACTCGAGAAGCTCCTCGAAGAGCAAGGGCTCTCGATCGCCGCATAAAGCCCCGACGAGGGCTCAGTTGGAGGGACGCCGCGCGCGGGCCCACGCGAGGAGCCCCACAAGGCACGCCAGACCCGCAAGGATCCAGCGGACAGGCGCCGCGCGCGCGCCCCGAGGGACCTCCCCGCTGTGCCCACGCGCCGCCGCGGTGGCCGCTCGAGCGCGCAAGACAAAGTGCCCCTCGTTCATCCGTAAGAGCGTCCGCCCGTCACGCGATAGCGCCGTGCCCGCGTCCCCAGAGTGAAGCGCTTGGACGTCGAATGCGAAGCCTGACTCGACCCGGATCTCGCGCCAGCCCGGCCGATCGCTGTAGCTAAGATCGCTCACATCCAGATGGTGATCTGTGAGCGAATTTGCAGCACTGTGCAGCTGAACGGTCACTTCGGCCGTCACCCGCAGGGTGTGCAGTCGCGCCTCGCCCTCGGCGACCTCCAGCGATCGTGAGCGCACAACGGCAGTGAGCGCCTGCCCATCGAGCCGAAGCCGCCAATTCGCGATCATCCGCGCCATGAGCCCGTCCAGGTACGTCTCACGCTCGCGCTCGGTCACCTGTCCGTCGTGGTCTGCGTCGAGCTCTCGAAGCTCTTGCGTCGTCGGAAGCTCTGCAAAATCCAAGACAAACGCGACTCGAAGCGCTCGCGCATGAGGCTCGATCGCGATCAGCCGGTTGGTCGAAGACAGCCCGTAGGGGTGCGCGTTCGCTGCCGTCGCCGTGAGCAAACAAACCGCAAACCCAAGCCCAATTTGGACACCGGGACGCAACGCGGTCAGCAATGCACCACGCGGTTTCGACCGCCGCGCTTGGCCGCAAAGAGAAACTCGTCCGCACGCTGGATAAAGCTCTCCGGCGAGACAATCTTCTCATCGAGCGAAGCCACCCCAAACGAGGCCGTCACCGCGATGGTCTCTCGCTCAAAGACAAACGGGTGGCTCGAGATAATCTCTCGCAAGCTCTCGGCTACAAGTAGCGACCCCTCGGCGGCCGTCTCAGGCAGAACAATCCCAAACTCTTCACCGCCGTAACGCGCAAAGATCTCATCGCGTCGAATGCGCGCGCGCACCAAGTTTGAGATCTCTCGCAGCACATAGTCACCCGCGAGGTGCCCAAACGTGTTGTTCACCTTCGAGAAGTGATCGATGTCAAACATGATCAAGCCCAGCGGCCGGTCATACCGTCGTGAGCGCGAGATCTCTCGATCCAGAGACTCAAACAAGTACCGCCGGTTGTAGGCCTGCGTGAGCCCATCCACGATGGTCAACCGGTAGATCTCTTCGTGGTAGGCAGCCTCGACGTCGCTCCCCGAGAGAAACTTAAAGATCGTGTCGCCGACCTTGACCAAATCCCCGCGGAGCAACCGCTGCTCGGTCACTTGGACATCGTTGGCGTACGTGCCATTGGTCGACTCAAGATCCACCACCCACCAAGCCGACCCGCGCGACTCAAACCTCGCGTGCTTTCGCGAGACCCCTTCGGCGGGCAAAATGATCACGTTGTCTGTCCCGCGACCCACACCCAGCGGCGGCGTATCGGCATCAAGCACAAAGCGCTTGCCAAGACTTGAGGTGTCAGAAGTGTAGATAATCACCAAGCAGTCGGTGTTTGACGTGAGGGGGCGCTGTGCATCTGCACGCTGGACGATCGTTCTCGATGTCCACTCCCCGCTGTCGTCGTTATCGGTCATCGACGGCCCATCTCCAATGCACCTAAGCCACCCAAGAGGTTTGTGTCGCGCTCAACCCAAAGCGAACTCGAACAACGTCCGGTTGTTTAAGAGTGTGAGGCCCTTTGGATCATTCGGTCAAAGTTATGACCAGACCCAAAGACACCGCCCAACAGACTCAACAATACCGCACAATTGTACGACCGGCACCCCGTCGGACACGCCTCACGCTGTGAAATTTTACGCCCACATCATCCGACTGCTCCAATGACACACGCCAGCACACAAGACCCCACGCAGTCCATTCGTGCTCGCGCGATCACGCTGGGGTTCTCTCGCGTAGGTGTCGCAGAGGCGGTGCCGCTCGACCAAGCGTTTGGTCACTACGAAGCGTTCGTCGACGCTGAGATGCACGGGTCGATGGCGTGGCTCGCGGACAACCGTGAGGCGCGACGAACACTCGATTCGCCTGAGATTCTCCGGGGCGCGCGAAGCATCATCGTGTGCGCCATGGACTACCGCCGCAAGGACTCGGCGCAAGACACGGCGACCGAAGAAGACTCTGTGGGTCCCCACATCGCGCGCTATGCGAGGGGGGCGGACTATCACAACTTCTTGCGGCGCAAGGTGCGCAAGCTCGCAGCGTTTATCCGCGAGACCTACGGCGTCCGAGCGCGCCCGATGGTGGACACCGCGCCGGTGCTTGAGCGAGCGTGGGCGCAGCGCGCAGGCGTGGGATTTGTCGGCAAAAATGGCTGCATTATCGCGCCCGGTCTGGGCTCGTTTGTGTTGCTCGGGACCGTAGTCACCGAGCTCGAACTCACGCCCGATGAGCCCATCGAGACTCGCTGTGGCAGCTGCGTGCGCTGCCTTGAAGCGTGTCCCACGCAAGCCTTCGAGCGCCCCTTCGTGCTCGACGCGCGCAAGTGCGTCTCGTACCTCACGATCGAGCACAAAGGCCCCATTGAGGTGCACCTGCGCAGTGGCATGGAAGACTGGATTTTTGGCTGCGATGTCTGCCAACAGGTCTGCCCATTCAACGCCACGGCGACGCCGCCGGGTCCGCAGAGCGAGCGCTTTGGGCTCGACCCCCGCTGGCAGACGCACACGCTGCGCTCGCTCTTGGCGCTCGATGATCTCGCGTTCGATGCGCTGGTTGTAGGCTCGCCGGTGTATCGCGCGGGCCGTGAGGGGCTCGCCCGCAACGTCGCGATCGCCCTCGCAAACGCGGGCACCGCGGACGACCTCCCCGCGCTCGAACGCTCGCACGCGAGCGATCCAAGCGAGACCGTCCGCGAGACCGCCGGGTGGGCCATCACCACCCTTCAATCGCGCTTGCGCGGTGATTGATCCTGCGCGCAGACTCGCGTCGCGCTTGCCCATTTTGCTTCTCAACCTCGACGATCGATTCGTAGAACTGCGCCGCCCATGACCAAGGTACTGGCCTCTGCACAAGACCCCATGTTCGGTCTATTTCGCGTGATCCAAGACGACGCGACGCTCGACCCTGCGTACGCAGCCCACTTCAGTGACGCGCTCCTAGAGCGCATGTATCGCGAAGTGCTGCGCCTCCGTGTGCTCGATGAGCGCATGTTGGTCATCCAGCGCCAGGGTCGCATTGGCTTCTACGGCGAGGTCAAAGGCCAAGAGGCTACGCCGATCGCGACGGGGCTCGCACTCGAAGCGGATGACTGGATTTTTCCAGCTCTGCGTGAGGGCGCCGCGATGCTCGTGCGAGGCTTCGATCTGAGCACATACATCGCGCAGTGCTATGGCAACTCGTGTGACGTCAACAAGGGGCGCCAGATGCCCTCGCACTACTCGGGGCGCGCGGTCAACCAAGTGTCTTGGTCCAGCTGCATCGGCCCGCAGGTGCCGCAAGCGGTCGGCGTCGCGTGGGCAATGAAGCTGCAAAAAAAGCCACAGATCGCAGTTGGCTTTCTTGGCGACGGCGCCACCAGCCAAGCAGATTTTCACAACGCGATGAATTTCGCCGCGGTCTTCAAGGTCCCGTGCGTGATCATTTGCCAGAACAATCACTGGGCGATCAGCGTCCCGTCGAAGGCCCAGACCGCCGCGCCAACGTTCGCAAGCAAAGCGATCGCTTACGGCATGCCCGGCGTGAGAGTCGACGGTAATGACGTCTGTGCTGTGTATTGGGCCATCCGAGAGGCCGCAGCGCGCGCACGACGAGGGGAGGGACCCACGTTCATCGAGTCGGTCACCTACCGCATCGGCGCGCACTCCTCGAGCGACGACCCCTCGCGCTATCGCGATGAAGCCGAAGTGCAACAGTGGCGCGAACGCGACCCGCTCGATCGCATGCGTCGGGTGATGAGCGCACGTGGGCTGCTCACCGAGGGCGCCCACGAGGTGCTCGCCGCGCAGCTCGACGACGAGATCAAAGCCGCGATCGCAGTGGTCGAGCAAGGGCACCAACCCCAGCGCGAATCGATCTTCGAGGACGTCTATGCGTCCCTGCCTTGGCACCTGCGCGAGCAACGCGAAGAGCTCTTGGCGACAGCCCCGGCGGTGACCCACGGCGGAGCCACACACTGAGCCTCGCAAACGCGTTTGCTCAGGTAAAAGTCGATCGTCTCGCGGTCACCTATGGCGCCACGCGCGCGCTCTCAGGGGTGTCCGTCACGTTTGATCGTGGCACGGTCACGACCCTCGAGGGCCCCAATGGCGCAGGAAAATCCACGCTCTTGTCCGTCCTCGCGACCCTCATCAAGCCCGCCGCAGGCCGGGTCTTGTACGACAACCTTGAGCTCCCAGACGACCGCGCCCGCGTGCGCCCCGCCATCGGGCTCGTCGCCCACGACGCCCTGGTCTATCCCGACCTCACGGGCCGAGAGTCCCTTGAGCTCTTCGCGCGGTTGTATCGCGTCGCGCGCGTGCCCGATGCGATCGCTCAGGTGTGCGAACAGTATGGGCTCAACAGCTTCATCGATCGCCCTGCGCGCACACTTTCGCGTGGGCAATTGCAGCGATTGGCACTTGCACGTGCCACAGTGCACCGCCCCTCGCTCTTGCTCTTTGACGAGCCCACGACAGGTCTCGACCAGGCCTCGACGGAGCGCGTAGCCAACGCCATCGAAGCCTCTCGCGCCCTCGGTCGCATCGTGGTGGTCGTCACTCACGACCAAGCGCTCGCTGCACGGGTTGCCACCCGACGCGCTCACTTCGTGCGAGGTCGGCTCGAGCGAATCGATCCCGTTAGGGACGCGTAATCGCCACGGTGTACGTGCCCGACGAGCTGCTGCTAAAGCCATCCACAGTCACCGTGTGAATCCCAGCCCCAGCGGGGATCGTGGTGGTCAGCGTTGACTGCAGACCGCACGCGTCGTCGTTGCACGCGACCGGAGTCACCGTGCGATTGCCGCTCGCTTGCGCGAGCGAGGTGTCCCAGCTTGCGCGCGAACAGGTGCTCGCCGAGAAGCTCCCGCCCGTAGCGGCCGCGCAGGTGTGCCAGTAGTAGCTGTTCTCGGGGCCTCCAGAGCCACACGAGCTCGTCAAGCGCCCGGTGCCGCCCGTCGTCCCAGCGGGCGTCGCAGAGCCCGACAGGTGTGCCAGCGCGCCGTTGCCCGTGGGCAAGTGCTGAAAGCGCACCGTCGCCATGCCGCGGCCACATCCCGAGAGCACCAAGTAATAGCTGCCCGCGTCAAGACGCAGCATGATCTGCGATTGCAGCCCCGTGCTGCACCCCGCAAGGCCGCTGTCGTCGTTGCACGCTACGCCGTTCGCGGGGAGGTTGGCGTTGGTCACGTTGACCCCTGCTGTGGTCTGCACAAACAGCGAGGTGTCAAACATCGAGCCCACCGTGTCCGCGTAGACAATCTCGGACTGCCCCGCAGGGATCGTAAACGAATAAAACACGTCGTTGCCTGTGGTGCAGCTGCAGCTGCCGGTGACGTTGTTGACCGCCGCGGTCGTGTCCACCGTGAAGATCGACTGCACAACGCTCATGTTGATGGGCGTGGCCATCGCCGGAAGATCGTTGGCCGGTGCGGCGCTGCACACCCCTGCGCGACATGTGCTCCCCGCGGCGCAGCGACGATCACAGCCGCCGCAGTGGTTGTTGTCGGTCTGGTCGTTGATGCAGCTCGCGCCACAGCGAAGCCCGCTCGCGCACGTGCCGAGGATGTAGTCGACCGAGTAGGTCCCGGTGGCTGTGCAGCCATCGATGATCAGCGCGTTGAGACCCACCTGGTTGGCCGCTGTCGCGGGAATCGTCGAGGTGACGGTTGAGCCATTTGCGCAGACAAATCCCACGTCATCGTTGCAGACCTGGACCGCAGGGCCCGCGCGCAGTGCGCTGTATTGTGACAACGAGCTGTTGTAGTTCGCGCGGTTGACGCCCGTGCTCGGGTTGCACGTCGAGCCATAAAACGACGCCGCAGCGGTGTTGGGACAGCTCAGCCACCAGATCGAGTTCTCGCCGCCCGACGAGCAGCACGTGCTGTTCACAGTCCCCGCGCCAGGGGTGGAGCCGGTCGTGGTCTGCACGCTGCTCGTGGGCGTTACCCGTACGTTGGTTCCGGCGCCCGCTGGGAGATGCTGAAACTTAATCGCGGCCGTACCCGCGCCGCAGCCCGAGAGGACAAGATTGTAGCTGCCCGCCGGGAGCCTCGCCGCGATCATGGACTGCAGCCCAGACACGCTCGAGCACAGCGACGCAGACGCCGCATCGTCGTTGCAGACGACCGAACCTGTGGCCGCCGTCACGCTGCCCCCTGTGCTCGTCTGAAAGAACAACGACGTGTCAAAGCTCGCCCCGAGCGTGTCTGCATACACAACCTCAGGCTCGGTCAGCGTAAACGCAAAGAACACATCGTTGCCGCTGGTGCACCCGCACGAGCTCGTCGTGTCGTTGCGCGCCTCGGTCGTATTCGCCATCAGTGTCTGACTGGGATTTGTCAGGTCAATCACCGTTGCGCCCGCGCGCGTGTCGTTCGCCGGAGGCATGCCGCGACACACTCCCCCCACGCAGCTCGAGCCCGCCGCGCACGGGTTGGAGCAGCGGCCACAGTTCGCGCTGTTCGTCGCGGTGTCCACGCACATCGCCGCCGCGCCGACGCCGCACAAGGTCTGCCCGACCGAGCACGCGCAGCGACCCAGGCTGCACACCTGCCCCATGGGACACGCGGTCCCGCATGCGCCACAGTTAGTGCGATCGGTCTGCGTATTGACACACATTCCGCCGCAGTTCATCTGGCCAGCGCCGCACACGCAAGAGCCCATGCTGCAGCTCTGTCCCATCGGACACGCGTTGCCGCACATCCCGCAGTTGGCGTTGTCCGACTGCGTGTTAATACACGTCCCGCTGCAGAGCCGCTGCCCCGCCGCGCAGCCACACGCACCCGCGGTGCACCCCTGGCCCGCGGGACACGCGGTCCCACAGGCGCCACAGTTTGCGAGATCTGTCTGCAAATTTGCACACAATCTTCCGCAAAGCGACTGGCCCGCTGCGCACACGCACGTGCCCGCCGTGCAGGTCTGCCCAGCGCCACATGCGGTCCCACACGCGCCGCAGTTCATCATGTTGGTCGCCGTGTCTACACACGTCGGCGTCGCACCCGCTGGATCGCAATCCATCTGTCCCATCGGACAGGTGGGACGGCTACGCGCACAGCGGCCCATCATGCAGCTCTCGCCCGCAGCGCACGCCATGCCACAGGCGCCACAGTTCATCGGGTCTACCTCGAGCGTCGCGCACGCCGCGCCGCACATCGCCTGGCCCGGAGGGCACATCGCGGTGCCCATGCACGCGCCCATGCTGCAGGTCTGTCCCGCAGCGCACATGCGTCCGCAGCCGCCACAGTTGGCCACGTTGGATTGCACGTCCGTGCACGCTCCTCCGCAGTTTTCTTGCCCTGCAGGGCACATCGTCGTGCCCGCTCTGCACATGCCCGTTTGGCAGCTCTGCCCAGCCGGACAGGAGTTGTTGCAAGAGCCACAGTGCGTGCCGCTTGTCTGGGGATCCACGCACTCTGCGCCACAGCGAAGTTGGCCCGCAGGGCATCCCACATCCGCGCGAGCGTCGGTGCCGCCACCGTCCCTGGGCCTCGCGTCGGGCAGGTCATTCGCGGCGGTCACGCAGCCTGTCATCAAGACAAGCGCGCCCAAAACAAGACTACGGAGCATGGTGGCCATAGATGTTGGATCTCTGTGGGGCACAAGAAGGCAAAAGATAAAGAGCGTGCGGACAGTGGATCCGCGCGTCCGCTTTACAAACGGACTCAGAGTCTAGCGCGCAAACGCGAAAAGATGTGGTGTTTCTCAGAACATTTGCAGATTCATCGTTGGCACAAACCTCATGGCCCGAGGGCTCTCGAGACCGACGCGATCGCGCCAAACAGCAGCCCGGTGTGCCCGCACAATGCGTGAGCGCTTCAACGCGGTGGCTCAGTCGTGGTACGCGCTCAGTCAGTCATGACGACCCGCGAAGACGTGCTCCAACAGTTGGCCCAACTCGAACAGCGTGCGATCGAAGGTGGAGGCAAAGATCGAATCGCCCGCCAAAATTCCTCAGGAAAACTCACTGCTCGCCAGCGCATTGACCTGTTTTTGGACCCTGGCTCATTCGTCGAACTCGACCGCCTCGTGACCCACCGCTGTCACGACTTCGGCATGGAAGATCAACGAATCCCTGGCGATGGCGTGGTCACGGGCTACGGCAAAGTCGACGGACGCAAAGTGTTCGTCTTCGCGCAAGATTTTACCGTCTTCGGCGGATCTCTCTCGGGCGCATTTGCATCAAAAATCTGCAAGGTCATGGACCTCGCCATGAAGGTCGGCGCTCCCGTCATCGGCCTCAATGACTCAGGCGGCGCGCGCATCCAAGAGGGCGTCGAGTCTCTCGCCGGGTATGCCGACATTTTCTTGCGCAATACCCTCGCGAGCGGCGTCATCCCCCAGATCAGCGCGATCATGGGACCGTGCGCCGGCGGGGCTGTGTACTCGCCGTCGATCACAGACTTCATCCTGATGGTCGAGAACACGAGCTACATGTTCATCACGGGCCCCGACGTGATCAAAACCGTCACGCACGAAGAGGTCACCAAAGAAGACCTCGGCGGCGCACTGACCCACGCGTCGCGCTCAGGGGTCGCGCACTTCACCGCGCCGGACGAAGCCTCAGCGATCCACAGCCTCCGTGAACTGCTTGGATATCTCCCGTCGAATAACACCGAAGATCCTCCGGTCGTCCGGTCCGACGATCCCTTTGATCGCGAAGAGGTCAGCCTCGACACGCTCGTCCCGATGGAGAGCAACAAGCCCTACGACATCAAAGACGTGCTCAAAGCCGTGGTGGACAAGGGCGAGATGCTCGAAGTCCACGCGCAGTACGCGATGAACATCGTGTGCGCGTTTGCTCGCATCGATGGCCGCTCCGTCGGGATCGTCGCCAACCAGCCCGCCGTGCTTGCCGGCTGCCTAGACATTAACGCCAGCGTCAAAGCCGCCCGCTTTGTCCGCTTCTGCGACTGCTTCAACATCCCCTTGGTGACCTTCGTCGACGTGCCCGGTTTCTTGCCTGGCACCGCGCAAGAGTACGGCGGAATCATCACCCACGGCGCCAAGCTCCTCTACGCGTACGCCGAGGCTACAGTGCCCAAAATCACCGTGATCACCCGCAAAGCGTACGGCGGCGCGTACGACGTCATGGCCTCTAAACACATCCGCGCGGACATGAACCTCGCGTGGCCCACCGCCGAGATCGCCGTCATGGGTCCCGATGGCGCCGTCAACATCATCCACCGCCGCGAGATCGAGCAGTCCGCAGACCCGGTCGCGACAAAAGCCGCGTTCGTCGATGACTACCGCAAGCGCTTCGCTAACCCGTTTAAAGCCGCAGAGCTGGGCTTTATCGACGAGGTAATTCACCCGCGGACCACTCGCAAGCGGATCTCTACAGCGCTCGAACTGCTCAAAGACAAGCGCGAGACGCTGCCCCGCAAAAAGCACGGCAACATCCCCCTGTAGCCTCCGGGCTCAGCCGTCCATCGTGGCAAACACGGTGTCGGCAAACGCCTCTCGAAGCGCGTCGCGCCACCGCTCGGGATACAATCGGTCACACACCGCCGCGAGGTCTTGGGGCATCGCGGCGCGCACTCGTACCTGCGCTCCATCGTCGCAGGTTGCAGCGAGCGCGTGCGCGTGGAGGGCCATCCGTGTGAGCCCATAGTGCTCGCGAAACCAGCGATTCAGCGGCTGTTTTCCGTAGTTTGCGTCGCCCAGCATGGGATGCGACAGGTGCTTCAAATGTCGGCGGACCTGGTGCTGTCGCCCGGTGAAAATCCGAACCGCGACCAGCGAGCTCCGCGCCTCGCCCTCCGCCCAGCAAATGGGCCGCACTTCGCTCCGCGCCTCGCGCGCGACGCCGTCTTCGTCTCGCAGCGCGTGCTCGACCACGCGGCCCTCGCGGAGGCCTCCACGCACCAGCGCGAGGTACCATTTTTCAGAGCGCTCGGACTGCATCGCGGACTGCCAAGCGCGCGCGTTTTCGCCCCCACGTGCGAGCAAGAGCACCCCCGAGCACTGTCGATCCAAGCGATGAACAGGGTGCAAATTCGCAGGCAATTGATCGCGCACAAGGTCCATCAGTGTGCGCTCTCGTGGCCCCGCCCACGCAGACGAATGGACGAGCAACCAGGGTGGCTTGTGCACCACGACCGCGGTCTCGCACTCGTGCAAAATCACGAGGGTCTCGTTTGCTTCGGGCCTCGGGTCGAGCGCAATATCCTGCACGGGCGCGAAGATCGCACACCGAAGCCAATCCGTAGGAGCCACGAGCCGATGTCCGGAACTTATCGAGATGAGCGAGAGGCCATCGCCCACGAAAACGAGACGCTGCGTCGCGAAAACGCAGCGCTCAAGGCAGCGCTCAGTGGACTCCCACAGCCTGCAAAATTACAGTCCAAAGTGCCCTTGATCGCGCTGCTTGCGGGCCTGATCACCGCGGTCACCGTCGCGGGCGCGGTCGCGTTCTTGACGGGTCGCAGTGCAGCGCCCGTGGAGGTCTCGGCCGTCGCCACGCACGCGCTGCCAGCGCACCCGGTGCGGGTCTCGCCCGTCCTGGTGACCATCGCGCGTGACGGAGCCCTGCAGTTTGACGGTGCCCAGGTGTCTCTGCCAGAGCTGCAAGCGCGCGCAGCGATGATCGGGCAGACGACGCCAGATACGCACGTTCGGATCGCGGCAGACAGCGCGGTGCCCCACGCGCGGGTTGTTGAAGTGATGGACGCCCTGCGCACCGCAGGGCTCTCACGCATCGCGATCTTGGTCGCGCAGCAGTGATCGTTAGCGCTTCCAGCCGCGCTTAAATCCTCGGTCCAAGAGGCGCACGCGCCGAAGCAAGAGATCCAGTAAAAACACTGCGATCCCTGCAAAAATCGGAAATCGCCACAGCGGCTGACTCTCGAGAATTCGCTCGCCCTGGGGGTCAAACACCTGCGCCGGTGTCGGGTCCAATCGTGCCCCGGTCGCGGTCGCAAGCTGTGCCAGCGTCTCGCGATCTGGCTCAAGCGCGGCGTACTCGCGAGGGTACGGATTGTTGATGCGCCCGTGGCTCTCGGCGACCACGCGCCCGTCGCGGCGATGCACCGCAGTCAACGCAAACGCACCGTAGCGATCGAGCGGAAAATCCGCTTCGTAGCGACCCGGCGCGACCGCTCTCAGCGGCAGCTGCTGCGAGGTCCCGTTGGGCTGCGGACCACGGATCGTAAGCGTGCTCTCCATTCCGTTGTCAAACCGGTCATCCTGCGTGATGGCATCCACCGCGACACGCACGCGCCCAGCGACGATTTCGGCGTGTAGACCGAGCTCGTTGCGCCGCCGCTGGCGCATGTGCTCACGCACGAGCTGAGACCAAAACTCGCGCCAACGTGGCCAGCGGATCCACTCGAATGCCCAGCGATTTTTCACGTCACTGGTCCACGCAAGCGACCACCCGAGCCCCACGCGCCAGCGCGCGAGTAGCGGCTCGGCCTGGTCGTCGTCGGTGGCAAGAATGAGCTGCGCGGGGGCAGGCTTCATCCGCGTGGACACATAGGCTAAAAGCAAGGGCATCGACGCGCCCTCGATGCCCCTGAGAAAGCTCGCTTGCGTCTCAATGCGCGGTTGCACGGGCTCTTCGATCACCGAGTTGCGCTGGACTTGTTGTGTCTCGCGCAAAAAAAGCTGCGGAAGATTGCTCGGGTCGTTGGTCACGTACGTGCGTCCGCCGCCCCAGATGCGGCCGATGTTTTCGAGCAACGTGCGGTCGACTCCCGAGCCGAGCCCGATCGCGCTCACCGTGATGCCGTCCGCGACCATGGCCTGCACGAGCTCGCGGATTCCGTCGGTGGGGGCTTGTCCGTCACTGAGCAAGATCACGTGCTTGGTCACCGCGCGTGTGACCTGCAAATCGCGGTACGCGCGATCGAGCGCCGGAAAAATCGCAGTCCCGCCACCTGGTCGTAACCTCGCGATATCATTCGCAATTCGGACACGATTGCGCGCGCTCTGCATGCGCACCACCGTGATGGCTTCGGTGTCAAACCCGATGACCTCGAGCTGATCGTCTGGACCGAGCACCTCGGCCGTACGTCGCGCGGCTTGCTTGGCCATCTCAAGCGGCGTGCCCTGCATCGAGCCCGAACGATCGATCACCAGCGAGAGCGCGATCGAGGGCTGATCGTGGCGCCGCTCGCCGTCCATTCGGACGGGCAACAGACGCTCGATTTCGGTCCCGCCCCAGCCGCCGAGACCAAACGATCGCGGCCCACCAGCCATCAAGAAGCCGCCGCCCAGAGAGCGAACGTACTGCGAAATCGCCTGCTGCGAGCCCGCGCTCACGCTTGCTGCGTCCGTGTCGCTGAGCACGACAAAGTCAAAGCGCTCTAGCTCGCGCACGCTCGAAGGCACCGCGGTCCCTGGACGCACTTCGACCTCGAAATCTCCGCTTGAGAGCGCGTCTCGGAGGTACTGCGCGCGCCCGGGATCGCCCTCGACGTAGAGCACCGACGGGCGACCCGGCACGACCGCCGTCGTGACATAGCGGTTGTTCTCTCGAAAGCGGTCGCCCACGCCAGGGCCGGGCTGCGCGGTGAGCGCGTACGACACGTCTCCGGGCACTCGCACGATCGAGCGAAACCGCACCTCGGACTCGCCTCGCGGGAGCTCCACGGTCTTGCTGGGCTCCTCGCCATTGGGCGCCTCGCCCTGCTGCAGCGCGAAGGTCACGCGCGAGGGACGTGAGGCAAACACCATGGCGCGGAGCTCGAAGGGCTCGTTGACTCGGATGCGATCAGGCAGCCGCAGCTCACGCACTGCGATCTCGGGCGGCGCCCCGCGGCGAGACGGCACGCTGTGCACGCGCACGTTGAATCGTTGCGCACGTGCGACCTCGGCGAGCGCGTCACCGTCGGTCTGAACGCCATCACTCAAGAGCAAAACACGCCGCAAATACCCTGCCGGAAACAGCCCATACGCCAGCGACAGCGCCGCCGCGATGTCTGTCGCAGCCCCGGGCCGATCCGCAGGCTGAAGCTCCGCGACGCCAGCATCCCGCGCCCCGGGCTGGGCCCCACGTGGAGGTGCTAGGTGTCTCGCAAACGGCGGCAACCGCTCCGTCGCGCCCAGCCGCTCGGGCAGCTCAAGCACGCGCGGTCTCTGCGCAAACGTGATCAAGCGCACGGGGTTGTCGGCGCGCTGTCGGAGCAGGGTCTCGGTGGCGACACGAAAGTCCTCGAGGGCCTCGTCCGAGACGCTCTCACTCACGTCTACGACCACGAGCGTGGCGACTTTTTGCGTAAACGTGGTGGAGGTCGGACGCGCAAACGCCACCGCGAGCGCGACGACCATCACCGAGCGCGTGACGACACCCATCCAGCGCTGGAGCGTGGGCAAGTCCGCGAGCGACGCAGACGACACAAGCGCGAAATATGGGACAAAAACCAGGGCCCACAGCGCGCGTGGCCACAAGAGTTCAACCTCTTTGTGCCCCACACGAGGCCCCACCCACGGCACCCGCGCGAGATCAAATTTGGGCGGCGGGGAGCTCCACCCAACGTACTTTCTGAGCGTCAGCGCGATGAGCACTCCACACGCAACCGCCGCAATTAATCGCAAGGACCACGCGAGGCGTTTGCTCATGATTTCTCTACGCTCTCCGCGCACCCGAGCGTGTCGCGATCACCGGCTGACCGAGCAGGCTCCGCACCGCGACCGAAGCAGCGACCAACCCAAACGTGCCCGTCACCCACGAGACGCTCCCATCAATGCGTGAGCGCTTCTCGCACGTGTGCTTGTCGTTGTCCGATTGAGGACACACGCAGTGAAACCCCTCTTCGGCGTCGTACGAAATGGGACTCGGGGCGATGGGGTGCTCGTCCGAGAACACGGCGAGGACGCCCACGCTCTCGCGACGATCCATGCGTAGACCATATTTTTCTCTGAGAATTCCGCGAAACGCGCTGGCCATCGGGTCATGGTGTGTGCGCGCCAGGTCGTCAATTTGCACACGCGTGGGGTCCATCCGCGCGGCCGCACCCATGCAGGCCACCACGGGGATTTTCTCTTCGAGACACCGCGCGATGAGGTGAGCTTTGGCCGTCAAATTGTCGATCGCGTCGATCACAAAATCGGGCTTGGGCACAAGCAACGCGTCCGCTTCGTCCGCGCTGTAAAACGCGACCCGCGCATCGATTCTTCCCTGCGGATGCACTAAGCGCAGGCGCTCTGCCATCACCTCGACCTTGGCCTTGCCGATCTGCCCACGCATCGCGTGCAGCTGCCGGTTGGTGTTGGTCACACACACGAGGTCAAAGTCTACGAGCGAGATGTGCCCAACGCCGCTCCGGGCCAGTGATTCGGCTGCAAACGAGCCCACGCCACCGCAGCCGACCACCATGACGTGCGCGTCGGCGAGGCGCTCAAGGCCCCGCTCGGTAAGCAGCCGCGCGGCGCGATCAAAGCGCCGATGGAGCTTAAAATCACTCGCGATGGGGGTCTCTGTCTGAGCCAAATCGGTCGCTGCGCTCGCGCGAAGCCAGTCGGTGCTGTGTTCTTCCATGGATGTCCGCGACGTGCGGTGTAGCACGGGTTCGCGCGGGTTTTGCGCTGCACGGGTGCGCCCGAGCGCTAAGAGTCCAAGCGACGAATGTCCCCAAGCGCTCGGTAAAACCCACCCTGCGTCGCGACGCGCACCTGATCGACCACGTACCGCGCGCCTTCTTCTCGTAAATCACTCGGAAACTGACAAAACCAGTCGTCGCGATAGCCCTCCGAGATCACTCGCATCCGCAGCCTGGATCCCTGCTTGACGCACTCAAGCACGACCCCGCCCGAAGCGTCGCGTGTGCGCTCTACCTTCGTAGACTTGGCTTTCACACGCTTTTGCTTCATCGCGACAGGCGTCTCCCACTCGCCTCGCTCGCACCGCGCGAGGTCCTCGTCTCGCAACGACATGCACACGATCTGCCCACTAGAAGTCGCAAAAAAGAGCTCCTCGTCGACCACCTGCAGGTTGCAAATCTGGGCGCAGCCTGTCGGCGCGCGCCACAGCATCTGCCCCGTGACATCAAAGCAAAAGAGCCAGTCTTGTGTGCCGATGTAGTATCTCCGCGTGCCGTCTGCGCGAAGCTCGACGCCGCACGCCTCGGCCCCCGTCGAGACCGCTTCGCCGTGTGGCGTCTTGGGCACGGTCGACCACATCAGCTGGCCAGTCTCGCGAGACAACAACGCCAGTTCGGTCTTTCCATAGCGCACCATGCAGCCCGCGGTCACCAGCACGTGCTCTCCGTCAAGACAGCCATAACGGACATCACCGGGGTTTGCGCTCCACTGGCGTTTTCCAGCCCAATCGTAGCGCCGCATTCCCGCGTGGCTGCCGTGAAACAGCCCGTCGCTGTCTACGCGCAGCACCCAGCCGTCGACCGCCTTGCTGTCTTTGACCTGCCACTGGATCGCGCCGTCAACACCGATTAACGTGACCGTTCCGTCACGATTTGAAGCTGCGAGCGAGCCCTGAAAGACCTCAAGCCAGTACACCTGCCCGCTGCCAAGCTGGAAGGCCACGCGGGGCACACTGCCAGTGAGATCGTAGACGTTTCCGTCGGCACAGCCCGCGTACTTCCAGTGCTCGTCCGACACCACCGCGACGCACTCGCCGGGGAGCTTCAACGCCTTGAGCACTTCGCCCGTGGCGCGTGCGAGACACAGCACTTCACCGCGAGAATTTCCGGTCCAAACGTGCTCGTCGGCCCACAGCCCCACCGTCTCTGAGCCTGTCGCGAGCTGCCACCGAATGGGCAGCAACGGCAGCGTCTTGCCCTGCCCAGTGTCCGTTGTTTTGCTCGCACGCTTCGTCGATTTTTTTACCACGTTGGCTCCTTTGCAATCGCGCCCGCGGAGAGCGCCCACACGACGTCTGGGCAATGCTAACGTTGCAAACCGTCGACGTGCGAGTGAAGAAAACACAGGGATCAAGCGCAGGATTGCTTCTTGGCCTCGCGGCCTTGGGGATCACGCTCTGGGGCGCTGAGCGCTGGCGAGCCCACGTCGCGCGCCGCGCGTACAGCAGTGAGCGCGCGAGAGCCTCTGCGCTGCTGCGCTGCTCGCTTGGCGACGACGCGCTCGAAGTGCTGCGTTCTCCCACACAAACGCGCGTGCGACTGCGCACGCTCGCGATGCAGACCCCGGCAGACCTGGGGCTCTCATGGCTCGATCGCTGTGTCCCTATCGCGCGCTCGCTGGCCCTCCACGCGTCCGAAATTGACTACGCCAAGCGCCCCGACGAAACCGTGACTGGGCTGCAAATGTCCAGTCGAAATCTCCTCGCCGAGATCGATCGCGTGGGACTCGCGTGGCGCGTCCGCAGCGGCGACCCCTCGCTCGACATGTCCCAGCTCGGTGAGGCGCTCCTGCGAGTCACCACAGATCTCTCGATTCGCTCGCTTCAGGCGGCGCAACCCACCGATCCCGTAGCCCCCGCGAGCATCCCGTTGTCCCACGGCGTGCTCGTCGCGGCGCCCTCCGTCGAGCCGATTCCGCTAGGAGATGGCCAGAGATTTCTCGCAGGCGCGCCGTTGCCCGGGCTCATCGAGGTGTCGCTCCGTGACGAGCAGTGGACCACGCGCACGATCGCAGACACCCACACCCACGCGTACGAGCTTCGACCCCAGGGCTTCTTTCGGATTGACACCCGCACGGGCCGCACGAGCGACCAATTGACCGATTTGCGCTGGATTCGCCCAGGCGAAAACCCCGCAGCGTTTCGAATCGCGGCGGTCGATCAGCCCATCGACGGTCTCCATGTCTCGCTCGATGGGTTCATCGCTCCACGCAGCGGCGCGTTCTGGCTTGGACAATGGACACCATGGAACGGCGCCGTGCTCGCGCGCCACACGCTGGGTCACGCGTGGGCATCTTTTACCGTCGCCAATGTCTTGCCAGAGCTCACCGCGCGCGCCAGCGACCCCCTCCGTGGCGCCACCCGCAACCACGACGAACAGGTCGCGGTCGCGCCCCTCGGTCGCGGCGCAGCGATCGCGTTTACTCAGCGAAATGACCGACGAATGCGCGTCTCGGTCTCTGCCGCCGGCGATGACTCAAGCCGCGCACCCATGGTCTCTCTCGGAGAGATCTTGGTCTCTACCGCGCGCCCAGGCCTGGCTTTCTGCGCGCGCCCCGACGGCAACGCGTGGCTCTTCGTCGCGTCGCCGCGCGAATGGATCGTCGCCGAGGTCACCCCCGAGCGCCTAAGCGAACGCATCCGCGTCCACGCACCCCCAGGCGTCGCGATGGGCAGCAGTATCCACCTCGATTGCACCGAGTCCGACGCGCTCGCGCAGGCCCTCGAGCACGGCTCCACGAGCCCCGTGCTCCTCTGTGACGACGACCGCTGCCGCGCGATCCAGCCCCCAGAATTGCACCAAACCACCACCATGCCCTCGTATCACACGCGCTCGGTCAGCGGCCGCTCGGTGATCCATGGCGATTGGCCCGTGCGTGTCGTGCGCATCGCCAACAGGCTCGTCCGTGCGCGCGCCGCAGGGGCCGTCATCGCGGTCACGGTCGCGGACATCCAGAGCGGCGTCTGGGACGCAGAGCGCGTCGTGAGTGACCTCGCTTTGACCACGCCGCACGCGATGGCCGAGGGGCTTGGGCTCTACCGTGCAGGCGAAGACCTGACGTTGGCGGCGTCGTCTGCCGAGGGGCTTCGGATTTTTCAGTCGAGCGACCAGGGCGCTAGCTGGCGCTAGCTGCCGAACTTCGTCGCGGTCGGAGTGATCAACACGGGCATGCTCTACGCGCGAGTGATACCGTGCCGCCCGTGGCTCTGTTAACCGTCAGGCCGTCGCGTGGAACCGTCGCATTCTTTGTTCTTCTTGGACTTGGGCTGACGGGACGTCACTTGTTTGCCAAGCGCGAACAGAGCATCGTCGAGCGCGACGCGCCGCTCGCCCATGGCGCGCGCCGAGTGCTCCGTTGTGTGGTGGGACAAGACGCCGATCGACTGCTCTGGCCCCGCCCCGCCGGCGATGACTCGCGCCTCTGGGCCGCCGTGATCAACCGCCGGTTGAGCCTGATGGTCACCCAGACCCAGCAGACGCCCGGATGGCCCCGCAACTGCGTCCCGATCGCGCAGCGACTGGCCCAACAGCTTGCAGGGTCGAGCGAGGGCACACGCGCTTATCCCCACAGCGTGACCGCCCTTCGATTTCTCACGACGCTTGCGCGCTCGTCCGACGACGCGATCACCGTCGCGGACAACGGCTCGCTCGGCACGGCGCTGGCTGACATGTCCATCGCGATTCTGGCCGCGAGCGCCGGCGCAGAGGTCGCATGGACTTCTCAATTACCCAATGAATTCAATGATTTAAGGTCCCCTGTTCTGACCGTTACGCCCGTCGGACAGGCGCTCCCACGGACCGCCGATGGCCTCACGTTTGCGGCGCCCGATTGGCTTCTGTATCAAGACGCGACCGATCGGCGAGCGCACGCGCTGCTCTTTCGTGAGCAACGTGTCACCGACGTCGTGCTGGGCCCCGGAGCCCCCCTGCGCGTCCTCGCAGGGCGCGACGCGACCCTCTTTGCAACCGACGAAGCAGACGACCTGCTCACGCTCGATGTGGCGCGCCCGCAGCCCGTCGCGCTCCCCGAGCCGCTCCGCGATGGGCGCTTTCGGATCGACCAGTGGCAGTCTGTTCGGTCCGGCGAATCCCGTTGGTTTGCCGCGATCAGCACGGGCCAGATGCGCCTGTGGTCGACGCCCACCGCGACCGCGCAGTGGGTCGAGCGCAGCCGCCCCGAGACTCACAGCGAAGCCCTCGCGGGCATCGCGTTGCTCCCGTTGCAGAGCCCCCCAGCGACCCCAGCGACTCGCGCAGCAGACCCTCTCGCGAGCGCGCCGCAGACCGCCGCTCCTGAGGGCGTGACGGCGTTTGTGCTGCGGCATGGCGCGCGAGGAGTGTTCGTCGAGCAGTGGGATCACACGCTCGCGCCGGACCCCACAGCGCCCTCGGTGCTGCTCTCGCAGCCGGTCCGCCGCACGACGCTCCTCAGCGAGACTCGCCCGCTCGTGCGCCCTGAGGTCCGATCCTGTGTGTCTGGCAGCACCGCTCACTTTGTCGTGCTCTCGGACGACTGGATCGTATTTTACCGAGTCCACAATGGCCGCGTGGACGCTAGCGACATGCCCACTCAGCGCGTAGGCGCGCGATCGACAGGTCGCCTTGACTTTTCGTGCAGCGGATCGCGTGCGTTATTGCTTGTCGATCTCGTGGGACGCGTCGGCGCGATGGTGCTCCGGGATGAGACCTCGCGTGAGCCTCAGCTGCTGCCGTTTCCATTGCCGCAGTTGACCGCGACGCGCTCGATCGATGCTGCAGTCTTGGTCCACCAAGGTGTGCTCTCGATCCAGCGAACGCCTGGGTCGATTCGCGCGTTTATCTACGCCCGCGATCGGTGGACCGGAGGTTCGCTTCTCGCGACCCAAGAGCCCCCCACGTCGCCCACCGCGGAGTCCCCCAACACACCCCAATCACCAGGCTATTCGTTGGCCATTCACGCGATCTCGGCGTTTGGCACTCGCGTCGCGGTGCTCGGTCTTGGTCAAGGTCGCCTCGTGCGTGCGGTCCGCCTCGCGTCGGACGACGGCGGGGTCACGTGGCATTGAGCGCTCAGTCAGTATCACTTTCGTGAGTGAAATCCCTGCCCGCGGCGCGACGCTATTGCTCTTTGTCGATGGCATCGGGTTGGGTACGCGCGGCGCTCACAACCCCTTTACTGCCGTCGCGCGCTCGGTCTTGGCTCCCCTCGGCGGTCACGTAGACTCGCCCGTTGCTGGCTGGTCTCTGCAGCCCCTCGACGCCTCGTTGGGTGTGCCGGGGCTGCCGCAGAGCGCGTCGGGCACCGCGACGATTCTCACGGGTGTCAACGTCGCCGAGGCCATCGGAGAGCACCTGTTTGCGTTTCCCGATCACCGCGTGCGACCGATCTTGGCCGAGCACTCGGTGCTCGCGGCGGTGCGCAGAGCCGGGCAATCCAGCGCGTATCTCAATGCGTTTACCGAAGAGCGCGCGCTGGCGAGCGCCGACTGGTCCCAGAAGATCCACCGTGGCGCGTGCACCTGCGCAGCGCTCGCGGGGGGAGGAACGCTCTACACGCTCGGGGACCTCGAGGCCGGCCGAGCCGCGAGCTTTGACCTCACGCACGAAGTGCTCCTTGGGATGGGGATCTCGGTCGCGCCCATCACCATGCGCGACGCGGCGCGCGCGCTGGTTCGAGGGGCGCGCGAAGTGAGCCTCGCGCTCTTTGAGCTGTTTCTGACAGACAAAGCAGGCCACTCCCAAGACACCTATTTCGCACACCGCGAGGTCTCACGGACCGAGCGACTTATTGAAGCGCTTACTGAAGAGTTTGACCCCACACGCGATACCATTCTCCTCGTCTCGGACCACGGAAACCTCGAAGATCTCTCCACGCGAGGGCACACCATGGCCTCGGTCCCAGCGCTCGCCTGGGGGCGTGGCTCGGTCGAGCTCGTCCGCACGATGCGCTCGCTTACGGACATCACACCCGCGCTTTTGCGGCATGTTTTGCAGGATATTTAGCGCGCGGCGCTCTGCGTACACTGCGCGATCGAGAGCACAAGCCTCCCCTGTGCGTGCTCGCTGAGCACCGCGCTGCGACCTTCGCCTAGGCCAAGCGAGACCGCCCGTCGGGGCACGTCGGGGTAGTCCTCGCGCGAGCCCAGCGCAGCCGGCCGCGCGATGGCCCGCACAATCAGCGGTCGCGAGAGCTGCAGCACCGCGTCTCGCGCGCGACCCACGACCAACACCTCACCACTTCGCACCGGAAAACTCACCGCCGAGTGACTCTGCCCCGCGGCCTCGACGCGCGCGACGCAGTACTGCGACAGCCCACCCGCCCCGCGGATCCCCCGCGCCCGACGCTGAAAGAGCCCCACCGCGCCCATCGCATCCACTGCGACACGTACGAGCCTCGCGCCCGCCATGCACGCGACGCTCCGCGCGTGCACTACGCTCTGATCGCTCTGCACCCTCGCCAGCGAGATCGTCCGCCTCGCGCGGCTGAGCACCACCCAGGGCGCGCCCACGTCAGGGACGAGCCCCTCGACCCGCCCATCGCCCAGGGCTCCGCGAGCCAGCGTGACCCACTGCGGAGCACCCGCTGGGTTCTCGACGTCGACGGTCGCGAGCCACGTGCTCCGCGCGCCGCGATAGCCTATGGCCAAGCGAGTCCCCAGCGCGCTGAGCCACGGGGTCGTGACGGCCCCACGAGGCCTTTCCCATCGGGCCGTTGGAGTGCGCAGGGGCTCAGTGCCCGCGGCGCCTGTCACAGCGTAGACGCTCAATGCACGCGCGCTGGCGGTGGCCAACCATGCGTACTCGCGATTGCCTGCGAGGGCGAGTGATCCCCAGCGAATGGGTTGGTCGTTTGCAATTACGTGCCAGTGAGTGTCCTCTTGCGCAGACGAGCGAATCAGCGCCCGCTCGCCCCGACGTGACTGCACATGGACCCCTAGCCAGAGCCCCTCGGAGGACACTCCGGCGAGCCACAGGGACCGCACGCGCTCTCCCCGCGCGAGAGGGACTTCGAAGGTGCGGGGCGTCGCCATCGATTGGCAACGGGTGCCCTGCGCGAGGACCCTACGCGACCCCAGCGAGACCCCAAAGGCGGCGACCCACACGAGCGCCCGCAGGGGCCTCACGGGACGCCAAGAGCGAGATCGAGTGGGGAGCGCCATCGAGGGACCTAAGGGGGTCGGTAGCACTTTTAGCGCTCCCCGCGGTGAGGCAAACCGGGCGGGCGGGGACATTGTCGTGCTGAGGCTGTGTGACGATCGCACTGTATCCATCGCCCAATGAACCCCGCGCACGTCGCTGCGGCCCAGGGCGCCCGCCACGCAACCCGTCGCCATTTCGCTCTTCGATCCGTTGTGCCCGTTGCCCGCATGCGCCCCGTTGGGAGCCAAGTCGCAATCGGCGATCGAATTCACACGGTATTCGTGATCTGCGGAGGTCCCAGTAAGAGTGAGCTCACTCGCTCATCTGCCTCCCAACGATCAGCACTGCGATCTCGGCCCCCCTGATGTCGTCCGGGTGCACGTGGCGTGGCGCGCTCGAAGCAGACCCCACCGTGTGGGACAATTCGCGATCGCCGAGGGGGGGTCGCAGTGGTACATCACGGGCGACAATGAGCGATCAAACCGAGAGACTTCTGGCGGATGCACGTGCACATTTGCTCGAGACCTACCGGCAGCCGGCCGTGGTTCTTGAGCGGGGCGAGGGGTGCAGAGTGTGGGACACCGAAGGGCGCGCCTACCTGGATCTGTATGCCGGGATCGCAGTGAGCGCGCTGGGGCACGCTCATCCCGCGTTGGTCCAGGCGATCGCAGCGCAGGCCGGCAAGCTGATTCACACGGCGAATTACTTTTACAACGAGCCCAACGTCCGCGCCGCCGCCAAGCTCTGCGCGCTGGGCAAGATGGACCGCGTGTTCTTCACGAACTCAGGGACCGAGGCGATCGAGGGCGCGATGAAGCTCTCGCGACGGTTTCATTTTGCTCAGCAAAATCCCACGCGATTGGGCCTCGTCGCCACGCACAACTCGTTTCATGGGCGCACGATGGGCGCGGTCTCGCTCACCGGACAACCTAAGTATTGGGAGGGCTTTGACGCGCCCATCGCGCACGTCTCGCACGTCCCCTACGGTGACCTCGACGCGATGAACCGAAGGGTCAACGACCAGACCGCGGCGGTCTTTGTCGAGCCTGTCCAAGGCGAGGGCGGTGTGCTCCCAGCACCTCCAGGCTATCTGCAAGGGCTGCGTGACCTCTGCGATCGCGTAGGCGCTTTGCTGGTCTTTGACGAGATCCAGACCGGCATCGGTCGCACCGGCAAGTTCTTCGCGTGGCACCACGAAGGTGTGCAACCAGACATCGTGTGCGCCGCGAAGGGGATCGCTGGTGGTGTGCCCATGGGCGCGTTTTTGGTCACCGAGCGAGTCTCTAAGGCGCTCTCGCCGGGGACGCACGGCACCACTTTTGGCGGCAACGCGCTCGCGTCCGCGGCGGCACTCGCCGTCTTCGATGCGCTCGAAAACAGCCCCCTCATGGCCCACGTAGTCGCCATGGGCGAGCATCTCTTGGCGGGCCTCTCAGCCCTCGTCGCCAAGCACCCCGAGGTCGCGGTCGCTGCGCGTGGCCGCGGGCTTCTGTGTGGAATCGAGCTCGCCAAACACGTCGACGTTCGCACCGTCATGGACGCCCTGCGCGCCAAGGGCGTCTTGGTCTCTACCGCAGGGACCTCGGTCATTCGCTTCGCCCCGCCGCTGGTGGTCTCGCGTGACGAACTTGATGAAGGTCTCTCCGCACTCAACGATGTCCTCGCCGTCTCGATGAAAGCCCTGCCATGAAGTCTAAGCGCGATTTGCTCACCCTCAACGACCTCGGCGCCGAAGGCATCCTCGCGGTCGTGCACCGCGCAGAGGCGCTCAAACAAGAGCGTATTCGCGGCGAAAAACTCTCGCGTCCGCTCGAAGGCAAGAGCGTCGCTTTGATCTTCGAGAAGCCCTCGACGCGCACACGTGTGTCGTTCGAAGTGGGTGTCTTTGAGCTCGGCGCGCATCCGGTTGTGCTCAACGCGCGCGACACACAAATGGGCCGAGGCGAACCGATCGAAGACACCGCCCGCGTGCTCTCGCGCTATGTCCACGCGATTGTCCTGCGGACCTTCGCCGACGCGACCATGGAAGCGCTCGCAAAGCACGCCACAGTGCCGGTGATCAACGCGCTCACCGACGGCGGGCATCCTTGTCAAATCCTGGCAGATTTGCAGACCGTTCTTCAGCGCAAGGGCAAGCTTAGCGGGCTCAAGTACGCCTGGGTCGGCGACGGAAACAACGTCGCGAACAGCTGGATCGAGGCCTGCGCGCTGTTGGACCTCGAGCTTACCCTGGCGGTCCCCGAGGGCTACGAGCCTTCGCGCCCGATGGACAACGTCCGGATCAAGCTCGTCCGAGACCCACAGCAAGCCGTGCGCGACGCCGACGTGGTGATCACCGATGTGTGGGCGAGCATGGGCCAAGAGGCTGAGAGCGCCAAACGTGCCGCTGCGTTTGCGGGCTACTGCATCACCCCAGAGCTGCTCTCGGTGAGCGCCCCGGACGTGATGGTCTTGCACTGCCTTCCGGCGCATCGCGGCGAAGAAATCCATGAGATTTACCTCGATGGACCTGACGCAGCGGTGTGGGACGAGGCCGAGAACCGACTGCACGCGCAGAAGGCACTTCTCGAGTACTTGGTGCGCTGAAAAGTCAGCAGCTGTAATTGAAGTCCGCCCGAAGCCTGCAAAGCAAGTGGTAGAGTCAATGACACGTATGGCGAACGCTTCAGAACTCACAGCTGCGGAGCGAGCCACCATCGACGGGATGGCCCTTCGTCTTGCGGGGACGACGTTCTACGAGCTCCTCGGTGTGGCAAGTGACGCGGACCGTCGGTCCATCCGTGACGCGTACTTCGCGCTCTCGAAAAGGTTTCACCCGGACGCTTATTTCGGCCGCCTCGCGGGACCCTACGCAGAACAACTCGAGCACATTTTTCGGGAGCTCACCCGCGCCTACGATGTGCTCTCGAATAAACGCCAGCGCGCTGAATACGACACAAGTCTTGGCCTTGACCCCAACCGTTCGCTCACGAGCTACGGGAGCGCTGAGGCATCGTCACCCCCAGCAGCCGTGACGCCCGAGACCAAGCCAACGATCCCCGAGAAGCTCCCATCCCGAGAGCGATCGATCCTGTCCCACTCGGTAACTTCCGGGGCTCCCGCGGCGTCGCAGAGCACCGCGCCCTCGTCGATTGCACACAGCGCTGCTGCGGGCTCCTCGAGCGCGCTGAGCGGCCCGTCGAGCGCTCCGTTGCCTCCTCCCAAGCCGACCGCAAGCTCCGACGATCTCCGCGCCGCGCGCGAGGCCATGGCACGCAAGTTGGCCGGGACACGCACGCTCTCAGGCAACTTCGCAGCGCTCACCCCGCCCAGCGTTGCGCCCCCTGAGTCGCGCCAGTCGCTCGAGTCGCTGCATCGTCAGCTTGCCCAGCGCCCCGAGGTCCAGGCGCTCGCGAGGTTTCAGGAGCTCATCGCGCGTGCAGAGATGCTGCTTCGCACCCACGAAGCGCTTGGGGCGTTTAACACCATTCAAATGATCCCCATCGCAGAGCTCAGCGAGCCGCTCGCCGTCAAGGTCCGCGCACTCGAACAGAGCGCCTTGGCTCAGCTGGTTCCACAAAATTGTGTGGCTGCGCGCAAGGCCGAGACCGAGGGCCAGACCGAGCGCGCGGCGGCGTTGTGGGCGCGAGTCACCCGCGCAATGCCCAATCATCTTGAGGCGCAGCTGAGGTTGGCCCACACCCTGCTCAAGATCGGCCGCGATTTGCCCGGCGCAATGGAAGCCGCACGCTTAGCCATCGCGCTCTCCCCTGCGTCGCCCGATGGGTGGGTGGTGCTCGCTGAGATCTTCGAAGCAGGCGGCAAGCGAGCGAGCGCTCGTGGCGCCGCAGAGAGCGCTGCAAAGCTGTCTCCGTCATCTCAGACTGTCAAACTGTTGCTTACTCGGTTACGATAACGATCGAATGTCCGTTCATCTTTTGTCTCATGCCATCGGTATGGCTGGGAGTGATGTCAAAGAGAGGTTGAGTCCTCTATGTCGTGGGCTTTTCCCTGCTGACATTCATGCGCTGGTTCGTATGGCAACAACGTTACGAAGTTTGCCGGTTAGCTCGCGAGAGCTGAGCCTTCGGGGGCTTTCACGCAACACGGTCTGTCGAGCGACCCTGGGAGCAACGAGGCATTCATGGAGTACGTGATCGGGATTGACCTAGGCACCACCAACTCGTGTGTCGCGGTCGTGCAAAACGGCGTACCTACTGTTTTGCCCAACAGGCAGGGCTACAAGACCACTCCCTCGATGATCGCGATGACCGAGTCCAAGAAGCGACTCGTGGGGCACCTCGCCAAGCGACAATCGATCACGAACGCCGAGTTTACCGTCTACGCCGCCAAGCGATTCATCGGCCGCAAATGGAACAGCGAGCAGGTCCGGCAGATCGTTAAGACCACGCCGTACCGCGTCGTCGAGGGCCCCCACGGCGACGTGCGCATCGAGCTGCGGGATCGCTCGTACGCGGTGCCTGAGATCTCGGCCATGGTCTTGGCCGAAATGAAGGCGATCGCCGAAGAGTACGTCGGCCAAGAGGTACAAAAAGCGGTAATTACCGTCCCGGCGTACTTCAACGACAACCAGCGACAAGCGACCAAAGACGCCGGAACGATCGCGGGCCTCGACGTCATCCGAATCATCAATGAGCCCACCGCTGCGGCGCTCGCGTATGGATTTGGCCGGCGTTTTGACAAGCAAATCGCGGTCTATGACCTCGGCGGAGGTACCTTCGATATCTCTGTCCTTGAGATGAGCTCAGACGGCGTCTTCAAGGTGATCTCGACAGCGGGTGACACCTTTCTGGGGGGCGAAGACTGGGACAATCGCGTGATCGATTGGCTGGTCGAGGGCTTCTCGGCCGAACACGGCATCGATCTGCGCTCAGATCGCATGGCGCTGCAGAGGCTCAAAGACGCCGCTGAGAAGGCCAAGATCGAGCTCTCGGGTCAGCGCGAGACCGAGGTCAATCTGCCGTTTATTATTACGTCGGGCCGCAACGAAGCGCTGCACCTTCAGCGGGTCATGACGCGCGCGGATTTCGAGCGATTGACCGCGGATTTGGTCCAACGCACGATCGACATCGTGAGCGAAACGCTCGACGACGCGGGCATCGGCAAAGAAGAAATCGAAGACGTCGTGCTCGTGGGCGGGATGACCCGCGTGCCCTCCGTCGAGCGGGCGGTGGCACAGCTCTTTGGCCGCGAGCCGAGCAAGGGTGTCCACCCTGACGAAGTCGTCGCGCTAGGGGCAGCGATTCAGGGCGCCGCGCTCGTTGAGCGTGGCAACAAGATGATCCTCCTGGACGTCACGCCCCACACGCTGGGCGTGATGGTCGCGGGAGGAATGTTTGAGCCGTTGATCCCGCAGAACACCACCGTCCCGACCTCGCGTACGAGGACGTTTACGACCTCGCGCGACAACCAGACGGCCGTCAAAATCCTGGTGATGCAGGGCGAAAATGAGCGCGCTCAGGACAATGAGCTCCTCGGAGAGTTCATCTTGGACGGCTTGCGCAAAGCCAACGCGGGATCCGTCGAAATCGATGTGACCTTCGAGATCAACGCGGACGGGATCGTCTCGGTCACCGCGAAGGACCTCGAGACTCAGCGCGACCAGACCATCATCGTGGCGGCCACCTCGGGGCTCACGAAAGACGAAATTCGCTCGATGATTGACGAAGGTCGGCGCCACGCGGTCGACCGCAAAGTCGGCGAAGAGTTCGAAGCGCGAAAGCAAGAGACCGAGCAAATTATTATCGAAATTGAGCAGCTCTTTGCGCCCGTCGAGCGAGTCGTGGGACAGAGCGATTTCGGACGGGACGCGCTCACTCGCGCCCGCGGCGTCGTGGATCGAGCACGGCAGGCCATCCTCGCGAAAGACCAACAGCAGCTCAAAGAGCACGCCGACAGTCTCTCGAGGACGCTGCGAATGTTCAAAGGTGTTGTCGCTCGAATGTGATCGGTGCATCCCGGGCTGCGCTAAGCCCGTAGGCGAGGTACCTTTGTGGATTGTGACCGCAGCGAGCACCGCTAAGGAACTCCAGAGTCAATGACCAAGCGAGATTCCAAAAACCTGAAGAGCGTCGTGCCCGAGCCGGCTCCAGAACAACAGTCGACTGTTGATCTCTTGGAGACGCTCACGCGCAAGCGGTCTGACGATGGCTTTGGTGACCTCTTTGGCACCAAAGAGCCCTCTGTCATGACGCGCCTCCCGCAAGGGGCCGAGGCCCCGCCTACCGCTGACCGAGTCTCTGTGGTGAACAAGGTTCGGAGCCTCCCGCTGGGTACGTTGACACCGCCCAAGCCCCCGATGCTCCCGGTCGATCTCAACGCGTCGTTCGATGAGAGCCTCGATTTTTCGGCCCCGTTCGACATCGCCTCGAACGAAGACGGCGCAGCCGCTCAGTCCGTCAGCAGCGAACGCCCTGAGCTCCATTTTGGCGAAGAAGCGCAGATCGAATGGGACGATGTCGATGAGTCCCAGGACGACTCCGCGGGGGGCGAGCTTGAGCTGCAGCCCGCTTCGATCGTTCCGCCTCTCGCACACTTTGCAAAACAGCAGATCCCCGAGGAGTGGTACCCCCCGCCCGAGCGCTCTCAGCCGCCTCCGCCCGAGGCCGTCCAGCCCAGACCCATCGTGGTCCCCATTCAGCGCATCGCGGTCGCGAGCACAACCTCTGCCGCGATGGAGCACGAGCGCCGCCGCCTTGAGCGCATTCAACGCGCGCGCGCGCTGATCGCGGCCAATTCGCTGACCGAGGCCCAAGACCTGATTGAGCTCTTGCGCGCCTCTGGCGATGCGCGTGTTGCAGACAAATTATCTGTTGATCTTGCAGCGAAGCGTGTCGCGACGCTCTCCAAGCCCATCGAGTATCGACCGTCCGCACCACCCGTTGATCCGCTCACGGAGCTCGGTGGATTGCAGACGATCCTGCGCGTGCTGCTAACCCCCGCCGAACAGTGCTCCCTGTCCCTCGACCCGCGCAGCGCTTTTTTGCTCTCGATGATCGATGGCACCATGTCTGTCGACGACATGTGTGACGTCTCTGGGATGGACCGCGCTCAGACGCTCACTGCGTTGCGAGAGCTCAAGCGACGCAAGGTCGTCGCCTAAAGTTACTTCGATAAGTACTTCAGTAAATCCAGTTCGATTTTGGGTCCCACCGCGCCATGCGTGGCTGACCCATCGCAACGATCTCTTCAATGCTCGCCGCAGCTTCAAGCGCCATGCGTACGCTCGCGTCGCCAGTGAGCAGATCAATCGCTGGTGAATCGCTCACAAACTCATAACGTTCGCGACGCCAACTGAACCGCTCGTGTGCTGCTAACGCACGAAGCGCAGCCAAATACACACGATAAGGCCGAAACAGTCCCCGATCCGTGACGTGGACTTGCACCCCGCCGCAGACCTGATTCGTCCACTTGTGAAACGTCGGGCAGAAGGTCGTGGGGCGCGCTATAAATCCTGCGCCTCCGTCACGGTGCATTGCGTGTGCGAGCGCTTGGCCATCGACCCAGGGAGCGCCAAAGAGCTCAAAAGGTCGCGTGGTCCCTCGGCCTTCAGAGAGGTTGGTCCCTTCGATAAGACAACCACCAGGATAGACGTCTGCGGTGTCTGTCGTGGGCATGTTGGGGGACGGAGCCACCCAAGGCAGCGTCGTGTCGCGAAAGAGCATCTCGCGCTCCCAGTGACTCATCCGGATGACCGAGACACCTGTGAGGGACTCGTCGCGTGCCGCGGCGAGCACGGCCTCTCCGAGGGTCAGGCCGTGACGAACCGGGACCGCACGCAGACCCACGAAGGAAAACAACGAGTCAAGCTGCGGAGGGCCCTCAATGAGCGTCCCGCCCAGCGGGTTGGGGCGATCCAGGACGATCAGCTCAATCCCACGCGCAGAGCACACCCGCGCGCAGAGCACCGCCGTCCAGACAAACGTGTAGTACCGGCTCCCGACATCTTGAAGATCGACCACGAGCGCGTCGAGCGTGTCGAGCCACTCAGCCCGTGGCGTGAGGGACTCGAAGTTGTCCCCATAGAGCGAGTGAACCGCAGCTCCCGTGCTGGGATCGATCGCGTTCTCGACACCGATCATGTCTTGCGCCTCACCGCCGTACCCATGCTCGGGGCCAAAGAGCGCGACGACCTTCGCGCCTGCGGCTACCAGTACGTCTTTCGCGTGGATGAGCGACCGAGTGACGCTTGCCGGATGCGCGACCAAGCCCACACGCCGACCGCGGACACGGTCCACCGCGGACGGATCCCCTGCTGCCAAACGATCCAACCCTGATTGTACGCTCGCCATGCTTGCCTCGCCCCAAGTGTAGGCTAGTGCACGGCGGCTTCGACAGGCGAATGTGTAGTTTAGGTGCCGTCGATGCAGTCGAAGAGCACGCGATAGCCACGGAGCACCGGGGTCGCGCTGCGCGCTGCGTTCGAGTTGAGCGTAAAGCGCACGCGGAGGTGAGGATTACGTGTGGGCTGACCCGCGATGGTCAACGCCGAGCGGAGATCCATGGGGGAGGTCGCAGGAGGAGCTACACCGACGCGCACCGCGGGTGCTGCTGCGAGCCCAGCGGGCGTGAGCGCGGTGTACGCGTCGACCTCGATAGAGGTCCCTGCGGGGGTGTCGGCAGCGAACTGGATTTGGTTCCAGAGGGGTTGACGACCGGCACCACACACGACGTTGGCGTCCACGTCGTAGGTGAAGGTCCCGCTGGGCGGAAAGGCCGAGGGAGGGACCACAATCGTGACCGGGACGCGGCCCAGCTCGTACGAGCCGTTGCCACGCACCACAATCTCAAACGTAAACACCTGCTGAACCGCGGTCGCCGTCACGCAGTTGTTCAAGAAGTCCGCGCGAAAGTTGACCTGTGTGCCCGGGAGGCACTGCCGGGCCACCACAGGCTGGCCACCGATCGCCGTCGGGGGATCCACGCAACGCCCAGCGGCGTAGGGCGCGACTTCGCCAGCGGCAGGATTCGACAGTCGAATCGTCCCGATGGCTGCGCCCACGGGGCTGCGCACAAAACAACGCTCGTCGACGGGCGTCGCAGGGTTGTCCTCGGCGCGCGCCGTCACATCCATACGTGCGTAGTTTGCAAGGTCCACCACCGCCTGGACGACCGCCGGACCGAGGCCGGTGCCATTCGCATTGATGGAGTACACAGCGTTGGCGCCACCGCCGACGAGGGAGCCTGTGCCCGCCGCCAGCGCGTTGAAGTCCGCCATGGCAGGTGCGTAGCGCCCGCTGGACTCCACGGTGATGACCTTCACGCCGCGATCGTTCATCTCGTCGATCATTTCGTCAAAGCGGGGCGTGCGCTGGGTCCCAAGGGTCCCCGTGTTCGAGCCGCCTGCGAAGAGCACGTTGTTTGCGTAGGCGTTGGTGTTGCCCACGCCGTTGTGAAAGGCCGCGTCCGTAAAGAGCATCACGATCGGGATGCTGCCGTTTCGAAAGCAGGGGTAGCCGAAGCGACCCGCTGGGCAGCCCGTCCGGGTTCCGAAGTAGCCCTGGAGCCCACGGCCAGTGACCGTCGCCCAGAGCGCCACGGTCTGGGACTCGGGCCAGTCGTTGCCGTAGTGCAACCCGAGCGTGTTGACGGCAGTCTGCGCCGCCGCAGGGTTGTCGCCGAGGTCCAACAGGTTTTGGTAGGCGACGTCCCCCGAGCCAGAGCTCCCATAGGGGCTGACCGGCATGTCATCGTGGCGACCCACGCCAAACCAGCTATCCGGGATGACACACTTGATCGCACCAATCACGCCGCCCGGGCAGCCTGGGATGAACGTGCCGGTGGTCATGGCGCTGCGGAGGTTCGTCAGCTCTCCACCCATCGAGCCTGTGGTGTCGAAGAGAAAGTAGACGTCCGCGGTGCGCAAAACGGTCGAGAAGTTGAGCCCGTCTGGACCTGCGCCGGTGCCAAAGGGAAGCTCGTGGTAGATCTGCAGAGCGTCTCCGTTGACTGTGAGCCCCGCGATCGCGTCAAGCTCGTCGTCAAAGCTGTGAAAGCGACAAGCTGCGGTGGGATTGCCTGAGTTTCCAGCGACAATCGACGCGTAGCGAAACGAGTATCCGCAGGGGAGAGACCACACCGTGGTCATCGCGTCCGCGACAGCGTCGCCAAACGCGGTGGTGTTAAGGTCCGACACATCCGCAGGATTGCCCTGTGAGTTGGGGTTGCGGGTCCAGCCCTGGGTAAACGTCTCGGTGAGCACCGCGAGGTTCCACTGGCTCGGGTTGGGCGCGGTGGGTGACGCGATGGTCGTCGCGTTGGGGTTGTCGCTCAGCCAGACCGTGTACTCAAACGGCTCAAGGCACGAGTCGCTCGTGTGGTCAGTGATCGGAAACAGCACCACGCGGTTGGCCGGCGCGCCGAGATCGTACTTGCGACCCTCGACCGGATCATATCCCCAATCGCGGAGGTTTTGGCCAGGCAGAGGCTGCCCATCGCTCACGCCTCCCCCTGAGGGATTCAAGCGCACATGCTGTGTAAAGAGCCAGTCGAGGTTGTCTGCAAACGTGCCAATGTTCGCGACCGTACGGGGACCCCCAAAGCATGCCCACGCGTCGCAGATGGTGGGTGTGCAAGTGGTGCAAGCGTAGGGACCGCCCGCTTGGTAGTTGATTCGGCCCACTGGGCAGCCCGTTGGGTTGCTCTCAATGCCGCCGATGTACCGCGCCATGCGCAACGTGCGGGCGTCGCCACCGGTCCGCGTGCGAAAGATGTCGTTGACGACACGGCCGCCCGTGCTGCGGATGGCGCCAATGCACGACTGCTGTTGGAGGTCACGCTCGCAGTTGCATCGCCCCGACGAGTTGGGCAGACACTGGCTCACCGTGGTGTCGCAGTAATAGCCTGCGGGACAATCCGAGTGGCGCACGCACGCTGCGATGCGAGGCACACACCGGCTGTTGATACACTGTTCAGAGGCCGCGCAGCACGAGTCCGCAGGGGCTTGACCACAGTGAGTCTGGCCCGCTGTGCAGGTCGCACCACACGCGCTCCAGCGAATGGGAGGAGGCGCGCTCATCCCAGGGCCCGTGCAAATCGCGGGGTCGTACGCGGGAGTCTCTTGGTAGGTATAACAAGTCTCGCCAGCGACACAGCAGCTTCCGCCGCAGGTGGGGACCACACAGACTGGTGGAGGAGGGGCGCCTCCTGGGAGCTGAATGCCACCGTTGCCGCCGCCAGGGCAGAACCCAGGCACCGGCTGGTTCGAGATAATCACCCCTGTCCCGCGTCCGGCGAGCTCTGCGGGTGTTGTGGGACAGATGCTTGTGACACGGCACTCAGGGCTGCACGCTGAGCCGCATGTGGTGGGGGACACAATGGTGCGGGTCGAGAACGCGTTGGGAAGGCAGCGCTGCCACCGCCCGCCAGTACACAAGCGAGTGCCGCTGTGACAGACCCCGTCGCTGGCCACAGAGCGCCCGTCCGTCGCGACGTTGCAGCTCTCGATCGCGCCGTCTTCGCTGCACGCACAGCCCGTGTTGGGCGTCTCGCAGCGGTAGCACTGGTCGGTGATCGCGGCGTTTGAGTCGTCGCAGTCGTTGCCTCGTGGGCAATTGGGACCGAATTCGTCGGCGTCGCCATCGAGGCACGCGGGGGGCAGCGGCGCCTGAAGGGGCGTCTCCGTCGATTCGCTCGGGGTCGCGACAGCCGGCGCAGCGCTGGGGGTCGCTTCGGCTGCTGCGTCGCTGCTGCTGCCATCTCCGCTCTCTGGGAGCACAGAAGTGCAGCCCGCAAGGAGCGCGACCATGGCGATCGGTAGCCGAGTCGTCAAAAGTGCAGGACGATCGTTGGGCGACGTCGACATCAGGAGGCAACCTTTCGAAGAGGGAGAGACGCAGCGCAAATACACCACGCCTTAGGACGGAGAATGCACGAACCATGCCTATGGACAGTGGTTGCGCAAGATGACTCCGCTTCAACGATTCTGGTGCAGGGCTTACATGACCTGCCATGAAAGGTTTTCATAGCGTGTGCCTTGGTTGCATAGTGTCCGCGGTGTGAGTGACTAGCGGCAGTGGACGGCTGCGATCCGTGTGATCGCGCCAGACGCGGCGTCGTCGGTCCAGCCGAGGCCATAACCGCCCCCGCCAGCCGCGATCCCGGGGCGACCACCGGGTCCAGAGGGCACAACGCGAGAGGTGTCTCGCACGGTGCCAGCGGCGTCGATGCGCGCGAGGTCGATGCTCGCTGGGGTGCGCGTGGGTGCGCGCCATGCGAGGACGATCCCGGGAGTGTCCAGCGCGACCGCGACGTCTTGGGCGCCCATGGTCGAGGGGACAGAGAGCTCGGCCGAGGTGCCATCTCCGGCCGCAAGCGTGATCCTTCGAAAGCGAACCGCTGCTGAATCTGCAGGCCGCGCGAACGACACCCAGACATCGCCGTCGTCCTCGAGGGTGGCGTCTACCGAGGGCCCAAGGTCCGCGCCGGTGGCGACCGAGAGGGGGGCCATCGCGGCCGCTCCTGTGCTCCTCAAGGGCGTGACCTGGATCGAAGGGGTGGCCGCGTTGCGCCAAGCTACGGCATAGACATCCGCGTCGACCGAGCCCACGAGCCGAAACTCGCCGACGTTGTCCGTGGGCCCTGTGATGTCTGTGACTGTGCCGACGGAGACGGAGGTCAAGCTGACCCCACGAAGGATCCCTCGGCCAGACTCGATCGCGCGCCAGATCACCAGCAATCCCGCGGGGGTCTGGACGATCTCGGGCTGCTGCAGCGAGGGCCCGGTGGCGAGCACCTGCTCGCTCCCGCCGACCTCGAGGAAGTTCGATTGCATACGGCGAAACCCAATAGAATCTACGCCCGCGACAGTCTCAGCCCAGACGACCGAGTAGAACATCGAGTCTTGCGCGAAGCTCCCCCCACGCACGGCACGCCCCACCGCGCGTCCTGTGATGTTGCCCACCAGTACTGGGGCGCCGTCGCGATCAACACGCTGCAACCAGACGTTGTCTGCGCCCTCGCGCAAGACCGTCGCAGAGGCCTGAAATCCTGTAAAATTGCTGCGAACATAGACGGGCCTGCTGCCGCGTCCGCCTGCGCCAAAGGCCACCGGCGTCGCGGCCAAGCTACAGGGCTGCACGCCAAACGACGCGTCGGGCACGGTGACGTCCAAGCCCATGGTCGCGGTCGTGTCTTCGACGACGTCGCGAGGTGGCACGGTGGCGCCATCGGCCCCATCGCGCGTGGCCCCGTCGCCCACGGCGGAGCCATCTCTCGCGAGCGTCGCGTCGATGTCTGACACGTCGCTTGGGGGCTGCCCGTCGGGACCGACAGGCCGAGTGTCGACAACGACGCGATCGGCTGGGATCTCGAACTCTTCGACTGCGGCGTCACTCTGCGAGGGCGCGGGGCAGCCGATGAGCGCGACCGCGACGAGGCCCAATAGAGCAGGGCAAGCGCGAAGAAGAGAGCCCCTAAGAAAGCGACGATTCATGATCTGATTTGTATCATAACTGCCGCAAGCAGATGAGTTTGTAGGCATTCGCTACGGTTGTGCGCGGGTTGGGCTATGTTCGCGCGCCCCAAACATTCCGGCGCGTGTGCGAGCGGAGCTGTGTTGGGGGGCAGGACACGCAGAGGATGAGCGACGAAGCCGGGATGAGCGAGGGCTCAATGAGTGGTGGCAAGACGCCATTTCATAAGTATTTTCGCTGGGCGTTTGTGTTGGTTCCGTTGGTCGCGCTTTGGGAGCTAGTCGCCCATGTGGCGATCGTCCGTGGAGCGCCAAAGCCCAACGATTGGCAGAGCGCTCACGCGTGGATCGCGTCGCACAAAGGTGCGCGGGACCTCGTGGCCAGCGCGCCCGTCTGGACCGACCCGCTCGCGCGATGGCACTTCGGTGATCTCATCCCCCTTCGGGATGCCGCACGCGCAGACGCGAGCACCTACACGCGAGCCCTGGTGGCGACCATTCGCGGCGGAGAACACCCGGACTTTGCCGGTTGGCGCGAAGAGCAGTCGCAACGATTTGGCGCAGTCACAGTGAGGGTATTGCGCAACCCACGGCCCGCGCTCGCGCTCTTTGACTTCTACGATCAGCTGCACGAAGCGCGCGTTTTTAGGGTCGAATCGTCGGGTCCACGCGAGTGTCCGCTCGCGCTTGGGGTTCCGGTGACGGGGGGCGGGTTGCACCAAGGCCCCCTCGCTGGACCCGAGCGTTTTCAGTGTGGCGAGGGCTGGAACAACGTCTCGCGCATCGTGCTCGAGGACATGAGCCACCGCGGACGGCGCTGCATTTGGTCGCACCCTGTGGTCGACGTGCCGATGCGCACGGTCTATCAGAATGTTCCGATCGGCGAGGAAATTTACGGCTATCACGGGATCGCCTACCAAGCCGAGCGTGGCGGCGACCACGGTGAAATTGGCTGCGATGTGACGCTGACCGTGCGAGTCGCGGGGCGAGAAGTAGGGCGCGCAGTGCATCACGATGGCGACGGCTGGCGCCTCTTTCGTTTTGACACACGGGCGCTTCGAGGGACCCGCCAAGAGGTCAGCTTTGAGGCGAGCATGCCCTCCGCACGTGCAGCTCATTACTGCTTTACAGGAGACGCGCGATGAGCCACGAGCGTGACGATTCTGCGAGCGAAATCGCTGACACAACGGAGCCTTCGGGCGAGCTCGCTTCCGCCCAATCCAGTCCTGAACCTGCGGCCGAAGTGCCCCTCGCGTTGAGCGATCCAGCCACCGGTGGCGGGAGCCCCGAGCCTGAGCCAGAGAGCCCGCAAGAGCCTCCGAGCGAGACCGCAGAAGAAGTCCCTTCGGTCGAGTCGGTCGAGACCGTCGAGACCGTCGAGACCGTGGGCAAGGGCGCGGCGAAATCGCGCTGGCCGGCGTTTGCGTGGGGCGAGCGCGTGATCCCGGATTTGCGAGACCATGGCTTGGGCTTCTTGCTCTGCGCGGTGTACGTGCTGTTGCTCATTTGGACGGCGAAATCACTGGGATACGCGCGCGACGAGGGTTTTTACTTTGACGCCGCGCGGTCGTACGCGCGCTGGTTTGACGTGCTCTCGAGCAATTGGCGCGAGGCGATCACGCGGCAGAGTGTCGATGCATTTTGGCAGGCCAACCACGAACACCCCGCGTTGATGAAGAGCCTGTTCGCGCTCTCGTGGAAGTACCTCTACGTCAAGCATCACGTGTTCGCAGAGGCCGGAACCGCGATGAGGTTTCCGGGCATGGTGATGGGCGGCGCCATGCTGTGGCTCGCGTACATCATGGGCTCGCGCGCTTATTCGCGACGTGCGGGCTTGTTCGCTGCGCTCGCGTTGGCCCTGATGCCGCGGTATTTTTATCACGCACACTTAGACTGCTTCGATGTACCCGTGATGTTCTGGTGGACGCTCGTGGTCTATTGCTACTGGCGTTCGATCGAGGGATCGATGCTGTGGGCCGTGCTGACTGGGATCGCGTGGGGCTGCGCGCTCAACGTGAAGTTCAACTGCTTCATGCTCCCAGTGGTCTTCTTGATTCACTGGTTTGTCGTGCGCGGGCGACACGTCGGATCGAGCGCGAAGCTCGGCGGGTTCTCGGCCCCAGTCGCGGTGCTCTCGATGCTCACGCTGGGCGTGGTGACCTTTGTCGCGCTGTGGCCTTGGATGTGGTTCGACTTTTTGTCCGCTGAGGGAGGGCGCCCCGGGCGCCTCGGCGAGTACTTAAGCTTTCACTGGAACCACCCGTATTACAACATGGAGTTCTTCGGACATAACTACTTTCGCCCGCCATTTCCCAGGAGTTTTCCGTACGTGATGATCGCGTACACCGTCCCCGCGATCACGTTGGTGCTGTTCACTGTGGGCTTGATCTCACGCGTCCCCGCGCTGCTTCGGCAGAGCGCCGCGCTCGCGTGGTTTGTCCCTCCCGTGGGAGCGCTTCGCGCACTTCATCAGCAGCATGTGCGACGCGACGGCGACGACCCGCTCGGGCTCGATGTGCTGTTCTTAGGCGCTGGCTACGCGATCCTCGCGCTCTGGCTCAAGACCAACACGCCCATTTTTGGCGGCACAAAACACTGGTTTACGGCCTACCCGTTTCTGTGTCTCTTCGCGGGCGCGGGCTTTGAGTACTTCGTGCGAGCTTCAGAAAAGACACTTCGCGTACGGATGCCGCGGGTGTCGAAATGGTGGCCGGCTTGGCTGCTGGTGTTGCTCCCCGCCGCGGTGCAGACACAGCACTCGCACCCCTTCGGACTCACCGCGTATACGCCCCTCGCGGGGGGCACTCCAGGCTCGGCAGACCGCGGAATGAACCGTCAGTTCTGGGGCTTCACGACCGGCAGCCTCGTGAGCTTTTTCAACGAGCGCGTGCCGCCCAATGGCTCGGTGTTTATTCACGATACCGCGTGGCCGTCCTGGGAAATGATGCAGAGCGATCGCAGGCTTCGGCCGGACATTCGCGTGGTGTGGGAGGTCGGGCCTGCGGACTTCGCGATCGTCCATCACGAGCTGCACATGATGGAGGTCGATGGGCAGATTTGGACGGCGTTTGGTCAAGCTCGCTTGGCGCACGTTGTCACCCACGACGGGGTCCCCATCGTGTCGGTCTACGAGAACCCCCGATTGCGCGGAGAATCACGGCAGCCATGAGCCTCGAAGAGAAACATCCCCGGGTCGCCGTGGGCGCGGTCGTGGTCGAGCACCGCGCGGACGGTCCCTACATCGTTCTCATTCGTCGCAAGCGCTCGCCCATGGAGGGGCAATGGACGCTGCCCGGCGGCAAGGTCCAGCGAGGCGAGAGCCTGTCGGCCGCGCTCGCGCGAGAAATCTTGGAAGAATGCGGCCTCTCGGTGGGCGTCCAGCGATTGCTCGAAGTGATTGAAATCATTGATGAATCACATCACTTCGTGGTGCTTGACTACGAGTGCTCGGTCCTGGGCGGGACGCTCTGCGCAGGCGACGACGCGAGCGAGGCGTGCTGGGTCGCGGCCTATGATCTCGCCGAGTACAGAGTGACCGAAGCGGTCGCGCGTGTGATCTCTCGCGCGATCGCAGACGAGCGCGAGTAAGAACTCAGCCCCAGGCGAGGCAGACGGTCTGCAAATTCTCACGGGGTTCTGCGAAGAGACATGCCCACCCGCCGCGGTGATTCGAGGCGAGCGCGAAGCGGGTGTTTGCGGCTGCGACACCGCGCGTGCTGAGCCGGTGCTCGGGGCCGTCGTGTCGCCCGAGAGGGTCCAGCGCGCGGAGATAAATCGCGGGTAAATTTCCACGTGATTCTCTCCAGGCGAGCCACACTCCGCCGTTGGGTCGGGATGCGATCTGTGGCGCGGCGAGGGCGAGCTCGACAGGGTCGAGTGAGGTCCACACCTCGGCGACCCGTCGGCGCTCGACACGACCCTTGTGAAGCGTCGCGACCTCGATCGAGACGCGACCGAGATCTTCTCGAAGCCACGCGGCAAACCAGCGACCGTTGACCGCACAGACTGCAGGATGAATCGCCCGGATTCGTGTCGATTCGAGCGCGAAGCGTGTGGTGTGCGCCATCGATCGTGAATCAACGAGGGTGACCGAAGATCCCTCGCTGTGCATCGAAAAGCGCGCGATTGGGGTGGGCTCCGAATTTCGTGATCGCCTGCGAATTCGAACGCCGTTGAGGCTCGGGCAGACAACGCAAGGGCTGTGTCCCGGGGCTGGTTCGCACAGCCAACCTCGCGCACGTCCGTGTTCAACCCAGCGTACGCGAGGAGCGAACTCGGGCGTCCGCGCGAAGAGCGCTCGCGCGTGGCTCATCGGGCGCTAAGGAGAATCGCGGGAGCACGGACGACCCCGGGGAGCGTGACCAGGGGCGCACAGCCGCTGCGGGTCACCTGAGTGCCAGTGGCGGTTGAGCAGATCACAAAGGGGGGATTCTGTTGGTCTGGGTGCGCAACGGCGTAGAGCATTTGGGGACAAGCGCACACCGACGGGCGGATCTGGGTCGAGTTCATAATCGAGGTGACGTTGGAGCCAGACTGCGGTGTCACGACGATGTTCGGCTGTCCATTCAGCGGATGACCGAGGTGAATGAAGTTGAACGGCGGAAACTCGTTCGCGCTCGCGACAACGCTCACCGCGGATCCGTCGGTTCGCGCGCTCAGCAGAAACTGGTTCTGTACGATCCCGGCGTATACGAGGCTGCTGTCCGTGGGGTCCGTGGCGAGCGCACGCGGTCCAAAGTTGGCTCGAAACATCGTGGGTAGTATGACCTCTACCCACGCTACAGAATTCCAGCGATATACACTGCTGAGGGTGTTGGTGCCCATTCTGTCCAGCAGCGAGACAGCAAACGAGGACACGCCGTTTTGGGTCCAGGGCATGGCCCCTAGGATGTTGACATTGGGGCCCAACAATTCGCGAAACTGCCCCTGAACGCGCCCGTCTTGGACGGTCAAAAAGCACGCGCCGCTCTCGGTCGCAGCGAGCACCTGATCGCCAGCCACCGCGACAGCGCGCACGATGCTGTTGCCCGTGATCCCCCAGACCGGAAGCGGTCTACAAGGTCGGAGCTCGTTGTTCACGATCGAGAAGCGCTCGATACGAGCATATCTGGGCTCTGTGACGGGGATGTGCAGCACGGGGCGCGCACATGAAAAGTCACCGAGGACCTCTCCCATGGTGCCCGTGACGCTGGTGCCCGTGTCCGTGTTTTGTCCCACGTCACGGGGCTCGCCAGCGTCGGTCTCGATCGACCCGTCGCGAGGACGAGAGAACCGGTCCCAGTCGTAGCAGCCTGCAAAGACCACCAGTGAGAGCACGAAGAGGCCGCTTGAAGAGCCTCGCATCAGAAGCTCCCCTGGACGCCCAGCAGGGCCTGTGAAGGGGTCGCCCATGCGATCGGCTGCCATCGGACAACGGCGCGGTTCGCGAGCCCTGCAGACGTCCGCACGGGCTCGTTTTGAGCGATCCCGGCCAAGGTCAAGACGGTGCCCACGAGCGCAAGCGCTCCACCGGCTGCAAGGGTGACAATCGTCGCAGTCTGCATCGCACGCCCTGCCTGTACCCTCGTTTGGATTTGCGTGTCCGAGTCGCAGGGGTCGGGCGCTTGGGAGCTCGCACAGTCTGCGACAAGGCGCGCGTGAGCGTCGCCGTTGAGGGCACCCAAGACGCCGCCGGCGACGGCCGCACTGACGCCGACGAGTCCAACCACAATGCCAGCGGGCACAAGGCCCGAAGCTGTGCGTGCGGGAGGAGGCGCGAGGGGAGTAGTGCCTCGAATTCCCCAGTCGCTCGCTTGGTACTGTGTCGGGGCCGAGGAGACGTTGGGCGTGGAGGGCATCGACATCTGGACCGAGCCGTTGACCGAGCCGCTCACAAGCGTGACGGTGACGCGTGTGAGCTGCCCTGCTTGGACGTTGAGCTCGACGCGCTGCGAGGCCATCTCGGGGGCGCTCGCTTCAAGCACGACAGCGCCGGGGGCATGCGCGATGGGGTGAGCCCTGCGTGCGCTGGTCACGAGCACCCCATTGAGGGTGACGTTGGCAGAGGCGGGGCCAATTCGCGCATCGATCAAGCCGACGCGGGTGAGCAGTGGCCGAGACTCTTCGAGCGCGGCCCGGCGCGTGGCCTGGTAGCGTTCGGCGTTGACGGCTGCGCGTTCGGCTTCGAGCGCGGCGTCCATGTACTCGTTGAAGGCTTGGGACAAGTCGCCGGACTGCCTCAACGACCTCGCGAGGTAGAGCCGCGCGTTGGGCGAGAACGACTCTGCGAGCACGGCCCTAAAGAGCTCGACGGCGCGAGGGTAGTTCGCTTGCTCGTAGGCCTGTCGGCCTTCGTCAAAGCGAGCGATCACCGAGGTCGAAGGTGGGGGGAGCTCGACGTTGTTCTCTGCGAGCGTCTCAGTGGATACTGTCAGCAAAATTGCAGACAAAAAAATCACTCGAAGGCTGCGCTGTTTGCTCGCCATGCGAGGACGCCGCGTCTCCGTTGTGCCAGTCAAACGCATCAGGCTCATAGCTGTTGAAACGACGGTTCGGGGGGATGTGTTGCAGGGGTCGGCGGGGCCGACGGAGCTGACGGAGCTGTCAAGGTTGACGGGCCAGGGGCGGACGCTGGGGGAAGCTCGGGCGACTGGGTCGAGGTCGCGCTGGGTCTAGTCACCCGGAGCCGCTGAAGCGCGGGGGCCGGAGTCGCAGCGAGCCCATGTGTGCGTGGCGCCACGGGCTGAGCAGGGGGCGTTGCGGGGGCCACTGCGGGGGCCACTGCGGGGGCCACTTCGGGCCGCGGTGGTGGAGGTGCAGTGAGCGCCACGGGAGGCGTCAGTGAGACCGCTGGGATGGTCGTGCTTGGCGGCACGCTGGGTGGGTCTGTATGTCGGCGCCCGCGGACGACGGCCCCAAGCGCGATCGCTGCGCCGAGGCCCACAAACAAAAATATCAAGCCCATCCAGTGCACCCCTTTGGCGGTGGGCTTTGGGTCGATCATCCGAGTGGTCATCGCGGGGTGGGCCACGCGATGTGCGGGATGACTCATCGGCGTCGCCATGGCGACCGACGGTGACGCGATGCTGTGGGTGTGTGCGCTGGGAGCGAGCGAGTGCGAAGGCGCGAACTCGTGCGTGGGAGCGCTCGTCGGCGCGATCACTGGGGCGTACACCAAGGGCGCACCGCCGCCTGCGCCGCTCCACGTGAGGGCGTGCGCCGAGGCAGGTGCGGCGGCTGGCAGATGAACAGGCACCGCGGGCATCGCCGAGGTGCGCGCGTCGCCGAGGCTGTTGGTCTGCAAGGGCGAACGAACAGGCACGTGGTGGATGCTTGCAACGGGAGCGGAAGCGACGGGCCCTGCGCCGGGGGTAAGACCTGCGATTCCGAGCGCTTGATGCAGCGCGGCTGCGAGCTCTTTGCCGCTCTGAAAGCGCAGGCTGCGGTCGCGCTCGAGCGCGCGGGCCATCCACACGTCAAGGGCCGGTCCGAGCGTGGGGTTGAAGGTCGAGGGGGGCGGAATGGTGCCCGCGAGTACCGCAAACAAAACCTGCGCAAGTGTCCCTAATTCATAGGGAATTCGGCCTGTTAGGAGCTCGTATGCGATGATCCCGAGGGACCAGAGGTCGCTGCGGCCGTCGATGTCGGGCGCGCCGCGCGCTTGTTCGGGGGACATGTAGACGGGCGTGCCCAGGAGGGCATGGGAGCCAGTGACCACACCGCTCTGAGTGACGAAGACGTTGTCGGTGATTTTGGCCACGCCAAAGTCGAGCACTTTGACCAATGGGAGCCCGTCATCTTGGACCACCATGCAGTTGTCGGGCTTGAGATCGCGGTGAACGATCCCTGCCGCGTGCGCCATGTCACACGCGCTCGCGATGTGCTGAACGATCCGCGCCACCGCGAAGCGATCGAACACGGGCTGCTCTTCTTGGATCGAGCCCAGCGAGCGACCGTCCACCAGCTCCATCACGAGAAAGGGTCGTCCGTCTGCGGCCGCTCCGAAGTCTTCGACGCGGACGATGTGCTTGCTCCGAAGCTGCGCGGCGATCCGGGCTTCACGGCGAAAGCGCCCCACAAGATTTGGATCTTGGGACGCTTCGGCTTTCATCAGCTTGATCGCGACAAAGTGACCCAATTGGGTGTGGCGTCCGCGCCAGACTTCGCCCATCGCGCCTTCGCCAATGGGAGAAAGTAGCTCCCAGCGATCGCCAAGGAGCTGCGTAGAGGGTTGAGACAGCGCGTGATTCATGAAGATGAAGACCCGCAGCGTAGTCGCCGCCGTGGTGTGACGCAATGAAACCGCGTGCTCTGGTGACATAGTGAGACCCACGCTTGGCGAGGCCCTGCGCGGGTGACCTACATCTGGCGAATCGCCGGAGATTTTGCTGAACGTTTGCAGCGGTCCCTGGGACTGACCTTCATGCGCGGGCGGCGACGGAGAAGCCGCGCCCGGCGAAAGGCTCGCGGGGTGCTACTTGCTCTCTTCGAACTCGGCGTCGATGACCTCGCCCTTGCCCGAGGCTGCTGCCGGCTCTGCGCCGCCCGCAGCAGGAGCTCCCGCGGTGCTCGCGTCGGGAGCGCCCTCGGTGTTCTTGTAGAGCTCCATCGCGATGCGCTGCATCTCGGCCTCGAGCTTCTTCGAGCTCTCTTCGATCGCAGCGAGGTCGGCCTTCTCAATGGCTGCTCGAACGACTTTGATCTGCTCTTCGAGTGCGCTCTTGTCCGTGGCCGAGATCTTCTCAGCGGCGTCTTTGAGGAGCTTCTCGGCTTGGTATGCCAGCGAGTCGGCCTTGTTGCGTGACTCTGCTTCTTCGCGGCGACGCTTGTCTTCGTCTTCGTGCGCTTGCGCGTCACGGATGGCCTTGTCGATCTCGTCCTTTGACAGTCCCGATCCAGCCTGGATGGTCACCTTCTGGTCTTTGCCAGTGGCCTCATCTTTGGCGGTGACCGTGAGAATCCCGTTGGCGTCGATGTCAAAAGTGACTCGGATTTTGGGCACTCCCTGCGGCGCAGGGGGGATCCCATCGAGCACAAACTTGCCCAGGCTCTTGTTGTCCTTGGCCATGGGGCGCTCGCCCTGGAGCACGTTGATCTCGACCTGTGGTTGGCTGTCGCTGGCCGTCGAGAACACTTCGCTCTTTTGTGTGGGAATGGTGGTGTTGCGTGCGATCAGCGCGGTCATGATCGATCCGCGGGTCTCAACGCCCAGCGAGAGCGGTGTCACGTCCAAGAGCAGCAGGTCTTTGACGTCGCCGCTGAGAATCGCGCCCTGAACGGCTGCGCCAATCGCGACGACTTCGTCGGGATTTACGCTCTTGTTGGGCTCACGACCAAAGTACTCTTTGACCTTCTTGTAGACCAGCGGGACACGCGTCGATCCACCGACGAGCACGACCTCGTTGATGTCTGCGGGGCGCTTGCCTGCGTCCGCGAGGGCTCGCTTGCATGCCTCAAGGGAGCGCGCGACCAAGGGCTCGATCATCTGCTCAAGCTTGGCGCGCGAGAGCTTGACGTTCATGTGCTTGGGGCCGGTCTGATCGGCCGTGAGGTACGGCAGGTTGACCGTGGTCTCGACGGCGGACGAGAGCTCAATCTTGGCCTTCTCAGAGGCTTCGCGGAGTCGCTGTACCGCGTTGCGGTCTTTCGAGACGTCCACGCCGGTCTCTTGGCGAAACTCGGCCATGAGATAGTCCATGATCGCGATGTCAATGTCGTCGCCGCCTAGGTGCGTGTCGCCATTGGTGCTCTTCACTTCGACGATGTTTTGGCTCACCTCGAGGATCGAGATGTCAAACGTGCCGCCACCAAAGTCGTACACCGCGATGAGCTCATCGGACTTCTTGTCGAGGCCGTAAGCGAGCGCCGCTGCGGTGGGCTCATTGATGATGCGGCGGACATTAAGTCCTGCGATTTTGCCCGCGTCCTTGGTGGCTTGGCGCTGCGAATCGTTGAAGTACGCCGGGACCGTGATGACGGCGTCTGTGACGGGCTCGCCCAGATAGTCTTCTGCGGCCTTCTTGAGCTTCTGCAGCACTTTGGCGCTCACCTCGGGAGGAGAGAGCTTCTTGCCGTGGACCGAGAAGATCGCGTCGCCGTTGGAGGCGCGCTCAATGCGGTACGGAACGCGACTGCCCTCGTCGCCGATCTCTTCGAACTTGCGCCCAATGAAGCGCTTTGCCGAGAAGACTGTGCCCTCAGGATTCATGACGGCCTGACGCTTTGCAGGCTGGCCGATGAAGACCTCTCCCTTTTCGTCCCATCCAACGACGGACGGTGTAATGCGCGAGCCTTCTTCGTTAACCACCACCGTGACATCCGAGGGCTTTGCGCCCTCCATGATTGAGACCACGCTGTTGGTTGTTCCGAGGTCGATACCGATGACCTTACCCATGACGAGATACCTCCATGCAATGTGCGAGAAAAATTACTGGGTGTTTGCGATTTGGACTCCGCAGTCCGCGGACCAGAGCACATCCACAGATGTGACCGTGCGGACCAGCGAACGCCTCAGTGAGTTGGCTGTAAGCTCCCTGATTTGACTCAGCGAGCTCCTTTGAAATCGTCCCCTAGTATCGGCGCGAGCCTAAGGCCAGAGTTTGATCGCCGTGGTTGCGAGGGCCAAGCCACGTCCGAGCCAAGTGATCACCGAAATCTGTGGTCGATCTCAGCATCTGTAGTGGGAACCGATGCTGAGGACCACAACCATTTCGCGATGTTGTCTGTGGAGCGGGCGCGAACCTATCCACAACGGTTCGCACGTCAACCACCGATGGCGCATGACTTGCTATTATGCTCACGCTCTGCCGCGATCAGTTTGATCTTTCGCGAGTGAATTTGCAGGAACTATCGCGCTTGTAAAGAATTCTGTGCCTCCGCTTGGAGCCCACAATTCGCTTCTAAAACAACCGAGGGAGGGTGTCCCGCTCGCTCAAGGGTCCAGCGCTCGTCGCCTGTTGCGGTGTGCACGCGCACGATTTGCGGCAGCGGACCCCGATCCGCCAAGAGCTCGGCGCCAGCACATCGAACGCTCCAGCCGAGCAAAACGCCCCCGTCCGCGTGAGGGCGCGCGATAAACAAGCGCTCAAGCACGAGCCGGTGTGACCGCGATTCAATCACCACTTGGCGCTGCCCGCGTGCGACTCGCCGCAGCCGCAGGATTCCACCCGCGACGATGAGGCTAGTCAACGCGATCGCGACGCCCATCGAAGCGAGCAGCGTGCGGAGCGTCGGAGGGCTAGCTGCCAAGGGTCGCGAGGGCTCGCTGTGCATTCTCAGTCCCGGCGGTCCCCGCGGGAGCCAGCTCAATGAACCTCCGAAAGTGTCGCCGCGCGTTGTCCCGGTTGCCCATCCGGTTGGACACCTCACCGCCGAGGCGATGCGCTTCGATGAGCCACGCCGGCGGTGCCGGGAGGTTGTCTCCGATTTGTGCCGCGCGATCGAATTCGTCCATCGCGTCGCGGTCACGTCCTGCGTCTGCCAAGAGCCGTCCATAGCGAACACGCCACTCAGGTCGGGGCGCGAGCGCCATCGCGCGGCGGTAGAGCTCAATCGCAGCGGCGGGCTGCCCGAGCAGCGCGTCCGCCTCGGCATAGGTCACCATGGCGTCGGCAAAGCCCGGATCAAGCTCGAGCGCGCGGCGCGCGGCGATGAGCGCGTCTTGCCCTCGCTGTTGCCGCACGTTGACCTCACCCAGAAGCCAAAATCCCCTTGGATAGGTGGGGTCAATCTCTGTGGCTTGGGTCGCATGCTCAAGCGCTCGCGCGAGCTGGCCACGAAGGAGGTTCGCTTCGCCCGCGAACGCGCGAAAATCCGCGCGGGTGGCGTCTAGCTCGGTGCTTCGCTCAAGCAGGCGTACCGCGTCGGGGAGGTTGTTCTGGCTCAATCGCGCGCGCCCCAGGACGAAGTACGCTTCGGCCATGTTGGGGTTGCGATCGATCACTGGGCTCACCTGCTGCTCGGCCTCGGCGAACGCGCCCGCGGCCAACAGCGCTGCACCCAGGTGAACCGCGAGCTCGGCGCTCTGAGGTTCGCGCGCAAGAGCGGTACGAAAAATCGCGACAGCGCCCTGCACGTCTCCGCGAGTTTCGAGAATGATTCCGCGCTCTAACAAGAGCCCAGGGTAGTCTGCATCGGCGCGTCCGATGGCCTCAATGTCTGCGAGGGCCTCGTCAAACTGTCGAAGTCTTCGACGCACTTGAGCGCGGAGGTATCTCGTGCGGAGATCATCCGAGCGTCGCCCAAGGGCGAGCGTGAGCTCAGACTCAGCGCCTGCAAAATCGCCTCGCTGCAGCCTCGATTCGCCCAGCGCGCGGTGGATCGCCGCCTGGTCCGAGACGCGCCCTCGTGCTCGCTCAAGCACCTGCTCGCCCTCCTGTGGGCGACCGCTGCTCGCGAGCAACGTCGCCAGGGTCGTGTAGGCCTCGAGCATCGTGTCGTCTAACCGAATGGCTTCACGGAGCTCTCGCTCTCCGGCAGGGCGGTCGTTGCCGGCGAGAAGTGCCTTGGCCCACCACAAACGTACTCTCGACTCGTTGGGCTGCGCTTCGGCGAGCTGCGCCATCCGCGGGAGCACCTCTGCGTGCCGACCCATCGCGAGCGAGGCCATGGTGACCCCGAGCGCTGCATCAAGGTCCGTCGGATCGGCGGTCGCGGCGGCGTTGTAGCGCGCGAGGGACTCTGCAAAACTGCGCTGGCGAAAGAGCACTCTGGCCGAGCCCGTGAGCGCGGCGGGGGCTCTAGGGTCGAGCTCAAGGGCGCGATCAAAGGCTTCTTTGGCGCTGGTCACGCGATCGCGTGCGAACTCGATGTCCCCCACCAAGACCGAGGCCTCGACGCGCTCATCGATCGAGGCGACTGTGCCCAGCGCGCTGACCTCATTGGCAAGCGAAATCGCACGGTCAATTCGTTCGGGGCTCGCTGACAGAATCCGCGCTGCGAGCAGGCGTGCGCCGGCGTGCCTGGGCGCCTCGCGGGCGAGCGCCTCGGCTTGGGTGAGCGCGGTGGGGCGGTCATCCGAGAGGTACAGCGCGCGGGCCAATAGAAATCGTGTGCGGACGCTGCTCCGCGACTGAGACGCGGCGCGCGCAGCGTCGAGCGCAACGTGCGTATCGGTCCCATCGAGCGCGCCCATGATGGCCAAGTCTAAAATCGCCGGATCGCTGTTGCGAACGGGTCGCATACGATCTGCGTGGCCTTGAGCGAGCTCTCGCGCAGCGCGAGCCGCGGTCACATACTCGGTGCCGGCTGGGAGCTGTGCAATTCGCTCATAGAGTGTGCGCGCTCGGCCCGCGATGCTCGCGTCGTTGCCAAATCGCGCGAGGGCGAAGTACTGGGCGAAGGTGTCGTAGGCGATGAGCGACGGGTCGTTGGGCGTGCGCTGGAGCTGGTCGTCGAGGGAGCGAAGCGCGCGCCGCATGGAGCCATACGTATCGTCGGACATCAGCGTTTTTGCTGATTGAATCGCTTGCGCAGCGGCAGCGCGTCGCTCGCTCCCGTGGAGCTGCTCGTCGATGAGCTTGCTCCCAAATGCGCCCGCGCTGGTAAACGACAGGGCGGCACCGCTCAGCAAAATCGCTGCTGAGACGCCTGCGCCGATCATGAGCCCCTTGGGCGGCGGGGGGCGCACGGGCGCGATCCGCGGAGCGCGAGGGTCCGCGAGTGAGATCGACATCGCGGCCCGCTGAACGGGCATTTCGGTGTCGATCGTGGGCGATCCGTCGGACGAATTCTCGGTGGGGATCGCGTCGAACTCGCCCTCGTCTACGGCGGATGGTGCACCGGCGAGCTCGATCTCACCGAATCCGAGCCCTCCTCGGCGGACGGGTCCGGGCTCGGGAGGTGGAGGGAGTGGGAGATCATAGTGATCGTCAAGTGTCGCGGCCGAGCCCCCGCGGCCTGCGGGTCCAGGGCCCGGGTTGCTCTTGCGTGCCTTGGGGCCGAGCTCGAGGTCCAGCTCTCCAAAACCGCCGGCCTTTGGGCGGTTGGGCTCAGATGCAGCCGGCGCAGCGGGTGCAGATTTGGGCGCGGTGGGCGTCGGTGCGAGCGGTGGAAGCGGGTCGAGCGGGAGCGCCTTGGGAGGCGTGGCGGCGATCGCAGCGGCAGGCGTCGGCGCAACGAGCGGCGGCAGCGCGTGGTCGAGCTCTTGAAGTGGTGGCGAAGATACGGGCTCAAGGGGCGGGGTAATCGCCTCGAAATTGAAGGCCGAGGGTGCCCGTGGTGTAGCCAAAAACGACGGCTCACTCGGACGCATTGGAGGCATCGGAGCGTCTAGGTCCAGATCGAGCGACCCAAGCGGAGGGCTCGGAGCAGGGGGGCGAAGCGAGACCGGCTTGTGGGTGCCTGGCGCGCGTGCAACGGCTGACTGCGAGGCGGGGAGGCCGAGCGCGCTCATGGACGGGAGCCCGGCCGAGCCGCTGGCGCTGGGAAGGTCCACGGAGCCTCTCAGCGCAGGGGGCGCGATGCCGCTCGCGGCAGCGGGGCGCGAGATGCCGCCGGCGGGAGAAGGAAGCGAGACGCCGCCGACGGGAGAAGGGAGCGAGATGCCGCCGAAGGGATCGTCGAGATCCGTCGTTTTCTGCGCGACAGGCAAGAGCATGGAGTCCGCCGGGATCCCTGCGGGGAGGTCATCGAGCGCGAAGAGATTCTTGCTCGCGGGCAGGTCGGCCGCCGCCTCGGCTGTGACGACCCCGTTGGGGCGGAGATGAAAGGTCGTAGTGCACTGGGGGCACCGCGCCCGCATCCCGTTCGAAGGAATGCGGCGTTCGTCCATGTCGAACGAGACGCTGCAGCTGGGGCATTGGACACTGATCATAGCGAGGTCCCGGTAGTGAAAAACGGTATTGATTTCAATGAATTAGGATGGGTCGTTGGACCCCTCGTGCGGGGCAGCGCGGCTCAAGCGAAGCAAGCGGCGACAGCGGGCTAGCGTGTGGTGTGCTCGGCAACGAGAAAGAGATCCAGAGGGCCATGGTTTTGCTCAGCGACTGACACGATTTCGTCCGCCGTTTTTGGCTCGATACATCGCCTGATCTGCCCGTTGAAAGAGCGTCGCCGCGGTCGACGCGTCGTCCGGAAAACACGCCACACCGATCGAGATCCCAGGCGTCAAGACGATACCATTGTGCTCAAATCGTGCGCGATTGATCGCTTGGTGCACGGCCTCTGCGACGGCCATCGCGTCCTGAGCGCTGTGGTTTGGCAGGGCAGCGCAATACTCGTCGCCACCGAATCGCGAGGCGATTCCCAGCTCTCCGATGACCTCGCCGATGCAGCGTCCGGCGGTCGCGATGACCGCTGCCCCAAACTCGTGTCCGTTCGAGTCGTTGATCAGCTTGACGCCATCAAGGTCCATCACCAGCAGACCCAACATCGAGCTCTGGCTCCGCGCGACCTCGACCATCGCGGCCAGCTCGCGGTCAAATCGCCTGCGCAGCAAGAGCCCGGTGAGATCGTCCACATTGATCAAGCGCTCAAGCTGCTCGTCGTAGGCCTGCTCTACGGCATCGCGCTGCTCAAATCGCAGGAGCGAGCGGCCTACCGCGATGCGGTCGTTGGCCGCGAGGATCGCCGTCGCGACCTTGCGACCGTTGACCAAGACCCCGTTGGTCGAGCCTAGATCCACGACCGCCCACGCGCCGCCTCGGTCTTCGAATAGACAATGATGCCATGACACGCCTGCGTCCAAGAGCGTGATGTCCGCAGCGGGATCGCGTCCAACGCGCGTGGATCCTTGCAGGCGATACCGTGCGCCGACATCGGTGCCCGCGATCACGGCGAGCGCGGCGCGGCGCTCATCGCGCAGACTCTCAAAGAGTTCGTCGCGAAGGGCGGTACCTTCGTCTAAACGCAGCGTGCGCAGCGAATCAGCATCGTAGGGTGAGCCAGACCTCGAGTCGCCGCCTTGCGACATGACGTGAGAGAAGGCTACCACGTGCTCTGTGAATTCGCAGAAAACCCTGCAGGCTTTGCTTGCGGTTCTGGTCGCACCCCTCACGGTGGCCGCGCCATCGTGGTGTTGGGCGCAGGCTAGTCCATCTCAGGCGCCCATCGAGGCTCCGCGATGTTTAGCCAGTGTTTTGCCAAATCAATTGCGCTTGCTTGTGTGCCGAAGCGACGCATTGGACGGCGTCACGGTCGCCGTCGCCGTGCCCAATCCTCAGGGCCGTGTTGCACCCGAGGTGTTGGATCCATGGGTGTCCGAGCTCACACGAGACTCGCCGACAGCGCATTGGGCAGCGACACGAGGCGTGCACACGTCGGCCCGGTTTCTCGAAGGCGACCTCGTGGTGGTGAGCCACGCGCCCTATGAGCAGCGAGAAGCGCTGCTTTGGCGAGAGGCCTCGCGCATGGATATTCACAGTGAATTTGCGCCAGCCATCAGGTCGCTTCACCAGTGGCTCATGGCTCCCCATCGGGCTGCTGTGTGTGTGGTGAGCTCGCGCCCACCCGCAGAGCTCCTCGCCAGCGCACGCCGGTGGTTTGCGCCGCTGCGTGCACGAGCGCCCCAGGAGCCTCCTCGCGCGAGTGAAGGCACATCGGTGCGCGAAAACACAGGCTGGCAGCGCGTTGGGCAAGGTCCCGAACGGTGGCAGCGCGCGCTGGCCGTGGGGCGCGCTCGCACGCCCGATCGCTACGCAGAAGAGCTCTTGCTCTGGACCCTGGTCCATGGACGCAACTCACTCTTGCGAGCTCAGCTTGTGCGCGCGTCGATGTCGGCAGATTCGTTGGACATCGACGCACGAATCACAACCGATTTTTCAGGACATTCTCAGCTTCACATCTCCGTGGGTTGGGCCGCTCCTTCGCGCGCTCAGCGCGCTGCGCCGTGGACCCTTGTCGAGTCGCTCTTGCAGCGAGTCGCCACCGAGGGCGTGACCGGCGCAGACCTTGAGCGTGCGCGCGAGGCCGCGTTGCGTCGGTGGTCCGAGGAGCGAGAGGACAACGCGCAGTGGGCCGCGCTGGCCGCTCGATTCGAGCGAAATTGGCATAACGGCGAGCAGTTTTTGCTCGAGGACGATCGCTATGAGTCCGTAGTGCTTCGCGATCTTCAGCGTGTCGCGCAGGGCTGGGTGTCCCGACCGGACAGCGCAGGAGCGACGCCATGAGCCGCGCCGTTCATTGGCCTTTGGTCTGTATTTTTGCAGCTCAAAGTTGTGTCCACAGCGCCTCGCAGTCCGCTGCGCGCGCCGCTGTGGACGTGCCTCGTGCGGCGAGCCCGGCGTCGGTGTCGAGCGAGCGCGTCGAGGCCACGCCGGCCGCAGAGGTCGCCGCGGTGAATCTCGTGCAGCCCGAGGTTTCTCCTGCAGATCTGCAGGTAGATGACACCCCTTGGACGAGCTGGGTGCTCGCCAATGGGCTCCGTGTTCAGCTCCATACGCGCCCGTTGAGTGAGCTTGTGCATGTGCGTGTGGTGTTGCGCGATGCGAGGCCCTTGGCTGCGCGGGTTGCGTGCTCGCTGCAGGACCGCCTGCGCTTCGCGATCGCACTTGAAACCGTCGGGACTCGGCGCAGTCCCGAAGCTGAATTTCGTAGAGAAATCGAGAGGTTAGGAGCCGATGTACGCGTCGATGTCGGCCACGATCGCTGGGTGATCGCAGCAGACGTACGGGCGCCACACGCCGAGGCCCTGCTGCGTCGCCTTGGCGAGCTTGTCCGCGAGCCTCTGCTTCAGAGCGCGCCGCGGTCGCTGTCGACCTATTTGAGCTCACGCTGGTCTGGCCCGGGCTCGTCCCTCGCGAGCGCGTCTCGCGCCGGGCAGCACGCCGCGCTCAGCACGCTCCGGGGTGAGTCGCTGCCGGCTACACCGCGAGACTTGCTCACCGCACTTGAGCCATCCGTCAATGAATTTGCTGATGATTCAACCAGCGTAGAGCTCGCGAGGGTGATGCTTCGTTCGGGTGCGATGTCTGTCACGCTGAGTGGCGCCGTGGTCGAAGCCGACGCGCGACGCTGGACCGCGCTCGCTTTTGAGCGTGTCGCCAGGAGCGCGGCGACCCCAGAGTCTGTGTCGGCGCCCCCGGTAGTGGCTGCAAATAGCCAGCAATTTGTCAGCTCGATCGATGGAGGCTCCTACGTCGTGTTGGCGGTGCGCCTCGCTTCGCAGGGGCTCGAAGGGGCGGCCGATGCGCTGCTTGGCGCGATGTATTCGCAGTGCTCTGCGAGAGAAGCTTCAGGGGTCACCGTGACGCAGTTTGACGACAAGCGAGCGCCCGTCTGGATGGCCATTGCGCCGGTCGCCGAGGGGGCCGACCTGTCCGCGGTGATCGCCTCGCTTGAGGCCACGCGTCGACGGGCGGTAGACGACCCGTGCTTTGATCGCGCGTCGGTCGCTGCGCGCGTGGCAGTGGTGGCGCGATGGCGCACGCGCGATGGGGGCTCACAGGCGAGCGGGCGGGCTTGGTCCGACGACACCGAGTTTGCACGGGTGACACCGCTCGCGGCCCTCGATGAGACCGCTGCGCGTGTTGCGCGGTCGCGATTTGCGTCAGCCCCTGCGCTGCTTGTTGGCGTGGGGACCGATGCGATGCGCAGCGGATTGTGCGCCCGGGCTGCGGCCACGCCGGCGGCGCGATGGAGCGGCCGCGCACCTACGTGTCCGTAGCCAGTGTGCCTAAGGCGCGCGCGCTGGTAGAACCCTGGCCCTCATGAATTTCGTGCGCAAACAACCGGTCGCTCTCGTGCTGACCCTAGGGCTAGGTACTGCGAATTGTGCGAGTGATCCGTCGCGATCACAGCCCACGGTTCAGACTCTCACAGCGGTCGCGCCGACCGACGATGCGGCCATTTCGGACGCATCGCGAGACGCTGCGACGGTGGCGGTGCTGCCCTCGCTGGGTCCGACCGCGTGGCGGCCCACCGAAGGGCCTACGATGGATCAGCTGCTGAATTTGCACCGATCCTCGCGCCCCTCGGTCTCTGCGGATGGCCGAACGATCGCGTTCTTGAGTGATGCGCCAGGGGTACTGCAGCCCTACTTGGTGACCGTGGGCGCCGCGAGTGTGCCCGAGGCCCAGTGGCAGCGGCTCGCCTCGGTGGATGATCGCGTGCACTTCGTCAAGCTCGTCCCGGGGGGACGCTACGCGTTGATTGGCAGGGATTATGGCGGCGATGAGAACCTTCAGATCCTTCGCATTGATCTCCGCGCGCCCACCACTGCGCCGGTTGAGCTCACCACCAATCGTCGCGTCAAGAACATGTTCGGAGGCGTCAGCGACGACGGTCGCTGGGTGGTCTTTACGTCGAACGAGCGCGATGGGACCAACTTCGATCCGTACATTCGCTTGGTCGATGGCTCGCAACCCGCGCGAAAGCTCTTTGACGCCGAGGGTCACAACGAGGTCCAAGACATCGGGCCTGGCGCGCGACAGATCTTGCTCACCCACGAGCGATCGAACTTTGACAACGACGTCCTTGTGGCAGATGTGCGCAGCGGAGCGCCCCGAAATATCACCCCCCACACCGGAGATGTTCGCTTTCAAAACGCACGTTTTGCCAGCGCAAATCGCGGTGTCTGGGTCCTGTGCGACAAGGACCGTGAGTTCGTCAATCTCGCGTTGGTCTCGCTCACCGGAGGCCCTCCGCAGTTTGTGACCAACGAGCAGCACGACGTCGAGATGTTTGAGTTGTCGCCAGATCGCAACACCGCGGCGTTGGTGTTTAACGTGGATGGTCGCTCGGAGCTTCGGCTCTATGACGTGCGCAATCCTGCCCGTGTGCGAGAGCTGGCGCGGCCTCCCATTGAGCGGGGCTGGGTCACGCAGCTTGCGTTTGCGGGCGATGGTCGCTCCATGGCGCTCTCGCTCTCGCGCGGGAGCCTCTCGGACGAGGTGTACCGTGTGGACCTTCGCGCGAATACGGCCTCGCGTGTGACCGCGAGTGACCAACGTGGGGTCGATCCGAGTCGCCTCGTGGACGGCGAAATCACTCGGATTCGTAGCTTTGATGAGACCGAAGTCCCCGTGATTGTCTACCGACCCCGAGGGCTCGCCGAGGGCGTCCGCGCGCCGGTGATTGTCAACGTCCATGGCGGGCCCGAGTCTCAGAGCGCGCTTTGGTTTAACCCCGTGATGCAGTTTCTCGTGGGTCACGGGTACATGGTCGTCGAGCCCAACGTGCGTGGCTCAACGGGCTTCGGAAAGCGCTATTCGCACATGGACGACGCCGCGCTTCGCGAAGACTCGGTCCGTGACTTGGCCGCTGTACAGGCTTGGTTGCGAACGCAGCCGGGCGTCGACCCAGCGCGGATTTCGGTCATGGGTGGCTCGTATGGTGGCTACATGACCTTGGCCGCGATTACGCTCTACCCGACGCTCTGGGCGGCCGCGTGTGACATCGTCGGGATCGCGAATTTTCGCACGTTTCTCGAGCGAACGGCCCCGTATCGTCGCGCACTTCGCGAGGCCGAGTACGGATCTCTCGCCCGCGATGGCGAGCTGCTCGATCGGGTCTCACCCATCCACCGCGTGTCACAAATTGTCACGCCGTTGATGGTGATCCACGGTGCCAACGACCCGCGCGTCCCTGTGCACGAAGCAGAGCAAATCGTGGCCGCGTTGCGCGAGCGAGGGCGCGTCGTGGAGTACCTGCGATTTGAAAACGAAGGTCACGGCGTGGGTCGCCGCGAAAACCGGGTCCGAGCCTACGGTGAGCTCGTCACGTTCTTCGATCGCGTGATGCTCCAGGGCGTTGTAGCCGTCCCCGCGACGCCCTAACCCCCTTTGGCGCCCCAGCGCCGCGCTGTCGCGGCTCTCGCGAGCCTTCACACACCCAGCGAACCGGCTGCGAAATCAGCGACCCGCGTCGCGCCGGTAGAAGACGCCCGTGAGGCCCGGAGCCCCGGTGTTCGCGGGCGGGGGTGTGGCCGCCGGAGGCGTGGCGCCCGTCTGCTGAATCGCGGTGGTGTTCTGGCTCTGTGTGGCCGCGTTGAGGTTGACCCCTGCGTTGGGCCCTGTGAGCGTCGCTCCGGGCGCGACCCCCGCGTCAGGGTTGGTCAACACCGCAGGGTTCTGCCGGTTGTAGAGCTCGATCGCGTGGTCGGTGAGGTTGAGCTGCATCGGGACGTAGTGCACAGCGGTCGCGTCAACGATGATCTGATAGCCCTGCGTCTGCGCAAGCTCGCGCATCACGGGGGTCATTTTGGTGAGAATCACCTGGACGGCCTGCTGCTGTTGCGTCTGCAATTCTTCAGTGTATCGCTGGCTCAGTCCCTGAAATTCTTGGACCTGCGCGACGTACTGTTGGTAGAGCCGCTGGAGCGTCGCGGGAGGGGTTCGCCCGGGCGTCTCTAGGCGCTTTTTGAGGTTCGAAATCTTCTCGGCGCGAGGCGCGAGCTCGGCCTGGCGTCGATCGACCTGCACCTTGAGCGCCCCGAGCACATTGCGGCCCTCGTTGGTCTCGGCTGCGGCACGCTGAAGATCCACGACCGCGATCAACCGCGCTTGGGCGTAGAGCTTAGGCGCGGTCACTGCGAGCGCGAGTGCTGCCGCAACGTGAGCAGCGCGTCGTGCAAAAGAGGGAGAAGTGCGGGCAGAGCGTTCGTCCATGAGATGTTAGGTAGTCAGTCAAAGTGATGTGAGACGCCCTGAAGGGCGATCGACTCGCGAGAGAGGCTCGCCGTCGATACAACAGAATGCACTGGGTTGCGGTCTGACGACCTTCTGACCGCGTGGATTCATCGCGCGGCGCGAAGCGTCACAAAAATCGCTTGGTGCTACACCGACCCGAGCGTCGCGAGCAAGAAGCCTTTGTCACACTGCGCTGCGAGATGCACGCTGATCGGTCGATGGGCGATGGGTTTGCAGCGGAGGTTCGCGCGAAGCGACGCGTCACACGAGCTTCAGGATCGCGCGCGATGCGATGACGGCCTGCGTCACGATCGACCGCTGAAATTGCAGTGAATGCTCTTCGGAGGTGACGATGCATGGTGTGCATGCTCCACTGCGCCTCGCGATGACTTTGGTCCTCGCAAGACAAGAGCAAGGAGCACATTGACGGTGTCTGGACGAATGACCGCGCTAGTGACGGGCGCCAACGGCGAGCTGGGCCATGCCTTGATTGCGCGCCTGGTTGAAGAAGGCTCTCGCGACGTGATCGCGATCGATTTGCGCGAGCCCGATGCCTCGATTGCGAGCAAGTGCGCACAAGTGATCGTGGGCGATGTCACACAGCGCACGACGTTCGAGCAGGTAAATCCCAGCGCACGCGTTGACTCGGTCTTTCACCTCGCGGCCCTGCTCTCGACCGCGTCGGAGAAAAATCCCGAGCGCGCGCAGTCTGTCAACGTCGACGGGTTGATCCAGGCGCTGACCTTTGCGATGGCACATTCAGCACGGGTTGATCGTCGCGTTAAAGTGCTTTTTCCCAGCTCGATCGCTGCGTATGGTGTCGCGTCGCTCGAAGCAAAATCCGCCCTCGGCGCAGCCAACGAGACCCAAGCCAGCGAGCCCACGACCATGTACGGGCTCAACAAGCGCTACGGCGAGCAGCTGGGTTGCTACTTCTCTGAGCGCTATCGACAGCTCTCGACTGAGGCAAACCCGCCGGGGGTAGACTTTCGGAGCATCCGATATCCCGGGATTATTTCAGCGTTTACGCTGCCGACGGGTGGCACCAGTGACTACCTCCCCGAGTATCTTCATGCCGCTGCGCAGGGCAAACCCTATGCGTGCTTTGTGCGCGGTGACACGCGGGTTCCGTTCATGGCGATGCCCGACGCGGTGCGCGCGCTCTTGATGCTCGAGAAGGCCGCGCCTGAGACCCTCACACAACGGGTGTACAACGTGACCGCGTGCAACCCGACGCCGGTTGAGTTCTCAAAATTGCTGCAAAAAGCCCTGCCGCCCGCGGCTCTGTCGTTTGACGTCAGCGCCGCGCGTCAGCGCATTGTGGACAGCTGGCCCGAGCAGCTCGATGACCAAGCGGCTCGCAAGGACTGGGGCTGGGCGCCCACGATGGGGCTCGATGAGATGGTGAACGAGTACCTGCTGCCCAACGTGGTGGCTCGCTACGCGCGCTGAGTGACATAGTCTTCGATCATGCGCCGCGCGATGCTGGGTTTGGGCGGCAACGGTGGGAGCTGTTGAAGCGTAAACCACTGAGCGTCCTCGAGCTCTTCGTGGTCGACCTTGAGCTCGCCGTGGTCGTACTCGGCAAAGAACCCAGCCATCAGCTGTTGCGGAAATGGCCAGTGCTGCGAGCCCACATAGCGCAGATTTTTGACCGAGATTCTTGTCTCTTCAAAGACCTCACGCCGCGCGCACTCTTCGAGCGATTCGCCTGCCTCGACAAAGCCCGCCACGATCCCAAACATCCCCACGGGGTACTTGGCTTGGCGGGTCATGAGCAGCCGATCGCCGTCGCTCACCAACACAATCGCGCACGGTGCAATGCGTGGATACCAGTCGTCGCTGCACGCCTCGCAGTGGCGTTGTCTCCCGGTGGGCACACGGACAAGCGCGAGCGCGCACCGCGGGCAGTGGCGATAGCTCTGCTCAAAATGCAGCAGCTGCGCAGCGAGCGAGGCCGCCGCGTAGTGGGCTTCGTCGAGCTGCATGGCGAGCGCGCGCAGCGAGACTCGGTGGGCGCCGGGCTCAAGCGTGGGCTCGTTGCGGGCCCAGACTGGGCTGCCATTCAGGGTGCCCAGGGGGAGATCCTCGGGTGCTCTCGACGCGGGGGTCCATGGCCAGAGAAGCCCCGTGGGGCCGTCACGTAAAATAACGTCGCCACGGTAGAAGCGCAGACAAGTTCCTGGGGAAATTCGCAGCTCAGACTCGCGCGGATTAGCGACAAACATCACGCGCTTTGTAGGGCCACGGCGCGCGCGGGGGCAAGGTCTAAGGCCAGATCACATTTTCTAGTAAAACCATAAAATCACTCTGCCACTAGAATTGTTGCGGCGCGTCATGTAGAGTGACCTCTGGTTGTTTTTTGGGCGAAAGCGGGGCGGGGTCGCTCTGGTTCGCGTGGTGGATGGACTGGGCCAAGCGCCCAAGCGAGGACGGACCATGAGAGCACTGGCGATGTGGGGAATGGGTGTGTTGTGCGCGCTTTGGGTCGGGTGCAGCCCTCCGCGGATCGGCGCTCCTCAGCGGGCGGACGCGGGCCCGGCGAGCATGGATGGGCCGCTGTTTGCGGGCGAGCAGGGGTTTGTGCGCGACCCGACCGCCGCGACCGAGCGCCCGCCGTGGGAGCACGACGGGGGGGCCGCTGTCGACGGAGCGCGGCCTCTGGCGAGCTGCGAAGCGCCTGCGCGTTTGCTGCACGTGTGCATTCCAGAGGTCAATCGCTGCTCGGGGATCCGTTGTCCTCCGGGGCAGTCATGCGTCAACGGGCAGTGCAACGCGACGTGCGTTTGTGGTGATTGTCTCGGGGTAGATTGCCCGACAGGGTCGTTTTGTACCGGGGGACTCTGTGTGTCGCCGCCACGCTGCGACGACCCGTGTCCTGCTGGGCAAATGTGCGCGGCGCTGTGCCGCCCGCCGGATCCCTGTGACGGGATCACCTGCGATCCAGGGCACACCTGCGTGGAGGGCGTGTGCACCTACGATCCGTGCGTCGAGGTCCAATGTCCGACGAACCACGTGTGCGTGGACGGGCTGTGTGGGCCTGAGATCTGCCCGCCTGGCCCAGGTCCGGACCCGTGTCCAGTGGGGCAGATGCGCTCGAGCGGAGGCGTCTGTGTGTGCGCGCCCCACTGTGCACCCAATGCCCCCTGCGGAGTGCCTAACGGTTGCGAGGGATTTTGCACGCGAAACTGTGACGGTGGCGGAGCAGACGCTGCGGTAGACGCTTCGGCGGCGCCTGAGGCTGGGCCGACGCGATGTGTTGCGCGGTGTGAGGGCGTTGCGTGCGGCGCAGACGACGGCTGCGGCGGGCAGTGCCTGGGCACCTGCGGCGACGGAAATCACTGCGAAAGAGCAGGCGGAATCCCACGATGCGTCTGTACTCCGCGATGTGCCTCGAGCGCCCGCTGTGGTGACTCCAATGGTTGCGGCGGGTATTGCTCTGGGAGCTGCGCGGCGGGCCAGCAGTGCAGCATGTACGGAGGCCTCGCGGTGTGCGAATGCCAGGGGCAGTGCAGCGCCGCGGCGTGGTGCGGGCAAAGCGACGGCTGCGGTCGTCGATGCGCAGGGCAGTGCCCCACCGGAGCGCGCTGTGACAGCCTGAACCGCGTGTGTGTCTGTGAGCCATATTGCCCGCCCAACGCGTGGTGCGGGCAGCGCGACGGCTGCGGCGGGACCTGCCGCGGAGAGTGCCCCGTGGGCCGCGGCTGTGGGCCCGGCAACACGTGCTCGGTCTGTGCTCCGTACTGCCCTCCCGGGAGCGCGTGTGGTGGGTCCGACGGCTGCGGCGGGAGGTGCCCTGGGCTGTGCCCCGTGGGGTCCCTCTGTGGCAGTGGCTATCGCTGTCTGCAGACCCGGTCGGGCTGCGAGCAAGCGAGCGATTGTCCCTTCGGGTGGCCCTGCCGTGACAACCGCTGCGTGAGCCCGTGTGCACCGGGCTCGACGTGGTGTGCCGAGGGGGTGTGCTGCGGGTCCGGGACGCGGTGTGTCGGGCGCGCGTGTGTCCCCAGTCCTATGTGACAGTACATAGTGCTCTGTGCTGCAAAATCGCTAGCGTGCTTCGATGGACGACCAGACCATCGCGGCGTGCGCTTGGTCGAGCGTGGTGCACGAAGCGGGCATCGGGCGGGTTGTGTGAAGCACTTGGGCAGCGCTGTCGCTGGGGGCAAAGAGATCGAGCGAGAGGGTCGAGGCAGAGGCCACGGGGCGGCGCGCGATCACGGCGTCGTCGAGCGAGAAGACAAGGTCCCCTTCGGTCACTTCGACCTGATAATCGTGTGGGATTTGTGCGTTAAACGACGCCGAGGCCAAGAGCGTTGCGAGGGGTTCGTTGCCCGTGGGGGCGAGGCCTCCGCGGAGGACGAGGGCCTGGGTGTGCATCGCGAGCTCGAACCGCTGCGTGAACGCGGGTCCGGCCGGGCTGGTCACGATGACCGAAAACCCTGTAAACGCGCAGGCTGTTTGAAACTGTGCGCGACCCCGAAAGAGCATGGTCCCCGAGGTCCGTCGCACAAGATGTCCCCCCGCGGGGCCCGTGTGGACGCGGCCTTCGCGCACGACCGGGCCCCGCGCATACCAGCCCTGATCGATGAGCTCGAAGACGCTCTGTGGCTGCTCGATTCGACCCGACTGCGCGCGTCGCTCGAGCGCAATGTGCGCGATGGGGCTGAGCCCTGGGGTCGGAGCAATCTGCGCATAGCCCAGCGAAAAAGCTGACGAATTCGCATCCCTGAGCGCGAGCGCGAGGTGCACTGTTCCGGTGTCGTCCGTGGTGAGCGCTAGGTGTGCAGCGTCTGGGAGGTGCGCGATGGGCGCGAGGGCGTCGGCGGTGACCTCGTAGAGGGTGGTGCTTGTCGCGCTGGGTTGGCGCGGGTGAGTCCATCGGTGCGTGAGGGCGACGTAGAAGCGGTCACGGTGTGGAGTGATCGCCTCGAAGCTGCAGGTGCGTGTGCGATCTGTCTGCGATTGCGCTGGTGATTCGCTAGGTGGGCAGAGGGCTTGCGTGATCCATTGTCCGTCGAGAACCCGAGTGAGCCAGACGCCGTGGTCGTGCTCGGTGACGGCCCACGGTGCGCCGAAGGTGTCGTAGCCCGAGGCGACGAGGGCTCCGGTCAAGCGCACGCGATGGGAGTCCTGGGTGCGTGTGGCCGAGTCGCGGTTGTCCGAAAAGCGCCAAGCCAAAGAGGGTGCCAGTCCATGCAGCGATGCGCGGTCACGAGGGGGCACGTCGTCGATGAAATCATTGGGAATTGGCTCGAGAAAACCGTGCGCTCCGTAGCGACGGAGGGACGCGTGTGCGTCGGTCGCCGGGGCCATGGCGAGGGCGGTCTCATCGCGCCATCGCACGAGAGATCCCGTGCGCGTATGCTCGAGGACAAAGCGTTGACCGCGCTGCGCAAAGAGCCAAGCGTGCCCTTCGAGCATGCCGGTTTGGTCCACGAGGATGGACGCTGCGCCCAGCGCATCAACCGAGATCGCGAGCCCCTGTGCAGGGTAAAACCTGCTCACTACGGGCTGGCTGGCGCGCACGCTCCACGCGGACGTTGCACGCTGAAACACCGACACGCTGGCCATGGGATCAGCGCGGGTCTCTTGCCATCGCGTGTCCTCGGGGTTGCTCTGCAGCGCGACCACCGTCGGGAGCTCGCCTGGGAGAGGTGCGGTTGGTGTTGCGGTATGCAAATTCGCAGGTCGAATGGTTGCACAGTGGGTGAGCGCGAGCGCCCCCATGAGCAGTGTGGTGCGAGGATCAGCGAGCAAGGGCACGGGCATGCGTGATGAGTAACGCGCCTGGGGTGTGAGGGCTTACACGCGACCTGGGTGGGACAGAGCGTGCCCTGGTACGCGCGGTGAATGTCTTGCAAATCGCCTATTCAAACAGCTTAAACACGGTTGTCATGCGCTCACTGAATGCTCATCCCGCCACCCATCAAGAGCGCGGGCGCACGAGATGTTTCGTAGGGTTGTGCCGTCCACTGGCGGGTGCTGGTGCTCCCGCCGCCTGCGCGAAATCGCACGCTGCGCTCTTCGCGAAAGCTCGTCTGTCCCTCGCGAGAGACCACCGTGGTCAACGTACGTGTGACGCTCCCTTGGTCATCTGTCGACCACGAGACATAGAGACCACTTGCTGACGGAATGCTCGCCTCTGGTGCGAGCTCTGTTGCACCGAGTGGGCTCGCAGGTCGCCAGCCCCGTGGCTCGCTCGCGCTGCCCGAGCGACCGCCGCCACAGCGTGTCGGGAGGGTCCTCCAAGAGACCGTCTGCGCGGCTTGTGTGCGCGTCGCCGCGAGCGAGAGCGTCACGCGGTACGCCACGCCGACTTGCGGCGTCCATCCTGCGGGAGAGAACGTGATCGCAGCGCCACCGTAGCCCCCGTCGAGCGCGCGTTGTGTGATCGCGAGCTCTGTCCCAGTGGATTCTTCAACGACACGCGCGGTCGCCCCGCGGACGTCGCGCGTGCCATCGTGAACGCTCCAGATTCCTGTGCGAAAATTCGAAATCGGTGCGAATCCAGGGTTGGGATACGCGACCACCTCAGGCGACGGCGCGCTCGGGCCTTGTGCGGTCCGCGCGTGGATGCACATCGCCCGGGCGGTCAAGCCGATGGCCGTCGGCGCGAGCCTTGGAAACAACAACCATCGACGGTGCCCAAGGCTCTCGACGCGCTCGTTGATAAAGCTCTCAACGCCACTCGTCGCGTCGTAGCCCGGCGAAATCAGCGTGAGATTCGAGCTCGACGCGCCCTGCGCGCCCGCGGGTGAGTAGCAAGGCCAAGAGGGATCGGGATGGTGATCCAGGCGATCGGCGCGGTCCATCATGACGGCACACGCGTCGACCGCGCCTGCGCTCGCTGGGTCGATCGCGATGGGGGCCGCGCCTGAGAGCCAACGAAACGCGTCGAGCAGCCTCCTTGCGTCCGCGGTGGCCGCAGGATGCACTGTCGGGATCGCACACGTCGCGTCCGCGCGCGGCGCCCAATCCGCGGGAGCCGTGGGCGTCTGCGCGGTGAGCCAGCGATCGCACATCGCGCGTTCGCTTCGGCGCTCGAGCGCGTCGAGCGTGACCGGCTCTTGGGCGCTCTCGGCGACGGCTGGTACCGCAGGCGTCTCGACGACGTTAGGCTGGTTTACGACACGCCAATCGGTCGGTACGACCACGACAGGAGCGCGTGGGGCGGGCGTCTGAAGGGGCGGCTTGGGCGGCCTGCCAGCGGGTCGAACGATGGATCCGTTTGCGCCACGAGCGACCAGCGCGAGCAACGTCAGCGTGCACACTGCGCCGAGCGTGGACCGTGCACAAGAAGTCTCTGAATTACGCGACATTGGGCACCTTCGAAGAGAGGCTACTGGCGCTGTGGCTCTGACACGGGCATTTGCGCTTCGCAACGGGCGCTGACCATGTGGCGCGAGTGTGTGGCACTCTCGCAGAGGCAATGACAACGCAACAGTGGGTTCGGGAGTTGGCGGTCGCGAAGAGCGCCGCGGCGCTGGGCGCGGCGGTGGTGTCGCGCGTATACAAGACCGCGTTTGACGTGGATTTTAAGAGAGAAAATGATCCGGTGACCGCGGCGGATCGCGAGGCCAACGCGGTGATTGTGGCTGCTCTGCGCGAGGCGTTTCCCGACGACGCGGTGTGCTCTGAAGAGACCCGTGACGAAGCCAATTTAGAAGAGATCGCGCGCAAGGGGCGCTGCTGGTTTGTCGACCCGTTGGACGGGACCAAAGAGTTTGTCGCGCGCAACGGTGAGTTCTGCGTGATGATCGGGCTCGCCGTCGAGGGCGTCGCGGTGCTCGGCGTCTTGGTGATCCCTGAGGAAAATTGCACGCTCTGGGGAGCGCACGCGCAGGGGGCCTTTATGACCCGTGACGGTGTGACTGTGTCCGTCGCAGCGCGTGAGTCTAGTGATCCTGTGCGGGTGGTGGGCTCGCGTTCGCATCGGGACGCGTCGGTCGAGGCGCTCGCGTTGGCGCTCGGCGCAGGTCCGATGTTGGCGTGCGGCTCGGTGGGCGTAAAGGTCGCGCGGTTGCTGCAAGACCGTGCGGATTTGTACGTCCATCGCGCGCGAGGTCCCAAGCTGTGGGATGTCTGTGCGCCGCTCGCCGTCGCGACCGCGGCCGGGCTAATCGCCACCGATGAGCACGGCGATGCGATCGGATTTGCTGTCAATTCGCTGGCAATCGAGCATGGGATCGTGATCGCTCCGCCGGGCCTGCACCCGCAGGTGATCGCTCACTTGCGTCGCGCTGCGGGCTGAGTCTCTCGACGTCGCGATCGCCACTGCGCATGGGTGCGCGCTATGGTTGCGGGCTATGTATGCCTCGCGACGTGAAGCGCTCTGCGCAATGATGCCTCCACGCTCGGTCATGTTGTTGCCTTCGGCCCCGACGTACATCCGCAACAACGACGTCGAGCACGAGTATCGGGCGGACAGCGATCTCTATTATCTCAGCGGATTTGCAGAGCCTGGCGCGTTGATGGCGCTCTACTCCGAGCATGATTCGCATCGGTTTGTGCTCTTTGTGCGACCCCGAGATCCGGCGCGTGAGATCTGGGATGGGCCGCGAGCTGGCGTCGAGGGCGCGCTGGCGGACTACGGCGCAGACCACGCTGCAGACGTCGCGACGCTGGGCGAAACGCTCTACGAGCTGTTGATGGATCGACAGCGAATTTACTACGCGATCGGGCGTGACCGCGCCATGGACGAGGTGGTCCTCAGGGCGCTCCATGAGGCGCGTCGCAGGGCGCGCCGCGGCCGCACCGCGCCTACCGAGATGGTCGAGCCCTCCACGCTCGTGCACGAGCTGCGATGGAAGAAAAGTGACGACGAAATCGCGCACATGGAGCGTGGCGCAGCGATCACCGCCGAGGGCTTTGTGCGGGCGATGGAGGTCGCCAAACCTGGCGCGTTTGAGTTCGAGGTCGAAGCTGCGTTGCGTGGGACCTTTCGTCGCCGTGGAGCCGAGCGCTGTGCGTACGAGCCCATCGTCGCGAGCGGCCCCAACGCGTGTGTCTTGCATCACATCCGCAACGACCGAGAGATGCGTGACGGAGACCTCTTGCTCATCGACGCGGGCGCCGAAGTGGGCGGGTATGCGTGCGATGTTACGAGGACTTTTCCTGTCAACGGGGCGTTTTCTGAGGGGCAACGTGCGCTCTACGACGCCGTGCTGAGCGCGCAGCGTGAGGCCATCGCGAGTGTGCGTCCGGGGGCGTCGTTGGTGTCGGTTCACCAAGTCGCTGTGCGGGCGCTGACCGCGTCGATGATCGCGCTGGGCCTGCTTGAAGGTTCGCTCGAAGAGCGCCTCGCGGACGAGTCGTACAAGCGGTACTACATGCACGGCACTTCGCACTGGCTCGGGATGGACGTGCATGACGTCGGGATGGACTGGCTCGATGGCGAGCCACGCAAGTTTGAACCGGGGTGTGTATTGACCGTCGAGCCCGGGATTTATGTGCCCGTGAGCGACGATCGCGCGCCGGCGGCGCTACGTGGGATCGGGATCCGCATCGAAGACGACGTGCTGGTCACGCGCGACGGAGCGCGTGTGCTCACGGCTGCGATCGAAAAGGACCCCGACGCGCTGGAGCGTTTGTTAAAAGCCCGATGAAATCCTTGGAGGAGACCTCACGGCTCCTCAAGACTTACAGAGCGCACGCCCCCTTTTGTCAGAGAGACCCACGCGATGAGTGACACTGCGATTGAAGACCGCTTCGAGCTAGTTCAGACCGTTCGCTTTGAGAGCGCGCGGAGGCTCCCCAAGACGCCCGTCGATCATCCCTGTCACAATCTCTATGGGTTAGCGTTTTACCTGGATATTCACGTGATGGGCACGCTCAACGAAGAGACCGGTTGGGTCTTTGACTTCGCCGAAATCGACCGCAGCATGAAGCCCCTGCGGGACCTCATGGACCATCACTATCTCAACGACATTGAGGGCCTTGAGAACCCAACCTCGGAGGTCATGGTGCGCTGGATCTGGCGCAGGCTCGCCCCCCAGCTCCCTGGGTTGGTGCAGCTCGTGTTGCGCGAAAACGATGTCTCTCGGTTGATCTATCGTGGCCCCACCACGGTCACGACGCGCACGGCGTAAGACACCCAGAGCGTCGCATTGACTGAGATTTAGTTGACCCTTTGCGCTACGGTGGATCATCGAATTGATCAATCCGCGAGCCGACGACATGCACGAGTGTGATCTCTGTGGCGTGACGATTGAGGGCGAGCCCGCAGGCCGGGGGCTTTTGCTCTTTGTGCGGGGTGATACGCTCTTGCGTGAAGAGCCGCCGCTGTGCGAGCGATGTGCTCATGGTGTTGGCGTCGCTGCGATGAAGCGATGGGAACTCGAAGACGAAGACGGTTGAGCGCTTGGTTCGTCTGCGGATTTGCGCAGGCGGCGAGCGGCGAGGGCAGCAGGCATGCGTTGGTCACCACGATCGGCATTGGCAACAGTTCCCACCTACGCGGTGGTCCCCGAGCACGCCGTGAGCTCGGCCGAGGACGCGCTGTGCTCGGGCGGCTCTCTCGAGTCACGCGTCGAAGCAGCGTTTGCGCGGATGGACCGCAAGCAGCCCGCGCTCGCGACGTATCTCACGTCCCAGTTTGAGGGCATCCGTGACGAGACCGCCGAGGCGCTTGGGAGCTTTCTGTCTGTCATGGTCCACGAGTCCTTTGATCGCGCGTTTGGTGATCGCGTGTGTGTGCTCGACGCGAGCGCGATCACAAGAGCACAGCAATCGATCGAACTCGACGAGACACTTCGCCGCGAAAACGCAGTCGAAGCGCTCGAGACCGATGACATCGTCGCGATGCAACAGCCTGCCGTGATGGGCTTCTTGCGCGAGCAGCTAGACAGCGTCCTCGCGTCCGAAGAAGACGACGCAAGTGACCCGATTGACGTCGACGCGTTGCACGCCGTCTATCGCGCGATGATGGTGGCGATCGTGTCGCTCTCAGCGACGATTCGACCCGTGCAGAGCACCTCAGGCTCGCGGTTGCTGTCGTGAAAATTGCCCCGCAGGCGCCGCGCTCGGCGGAGCGCATATAGTGCTTTCGCGTGGTCAAATGCTGGCTGAAAAGTACGAGCTCATCGAGAAAATCGGTGAGGGCGGCATGGGGGTCGTCTGGCTCGCGCGAGATCGTCGGCTCGAGACGGACGTCGCGGTCAAAGTGCTCCACAGCGCGCTTGTGGGCGACGAACACGCGGCCCTGCGGCTGCGCAACGAGGCCCGCGCGGCGGCGAAGATCGCGCATCCTGGGATCTGTCGCGTCACCGACGTTGCCGAGCACGAGGGCGCTCCGTTCTTGGTCATGGAGCTCCTGCGTGGTGTGAGCCTCGCCGATCGACTCGCGAGTGACGGACCCATGGCACCGCTGGACGCCGTGAGGGTCGTGCGCGAGGTGCTCTCCGCGCTCGAGGCCGCGCACCGGGAGGGGGTGCTTCATCGTGACCTCAAGCCCGAGAACGTGTTCTTGTGCGACGACGATTTGCGCTCGGTGAAGCTGCTCGATTTTGGGGTCGCGAAGATCTTGGGTGACCACGAGCGGGTCAAGCTGACGCGCTCGGGTGCGCTCATCGGGACTCCTGCGTACATGTCCCCAGAACAAGCGCGCGGGCACAGCACCGACGAGCGCTCGGATCTGTGGTCCACCGGCGTGATGCTCTACGAAATGCTCGCTGGCGCGCTCCCCTACGAGTCTCAGAACTACCAGGGAATGCTCGTCGCGATCGCAACCGAGCCCCCCATTGCCTTGAGCAAACGCTGCCCCTCGGTCGACCCCGCGCTTGAGGCCATCGTGTCTCGGGCTCTCACCGTCGATTCTAGCGCGCGCGTGGCGTCTGCGACCGAGCTCTTGGGCGAGCTCGCGGCTTGGCAAGCGCGTCAAGAGGGCCTCGGACTCTCCGACCGGCCGCTGCACAACACCCCGCGTGCTCGCACAGGTCGCAGGTCACCGACGCCCAAGCTCCTCACGCTACGTGATCCCACAGTCGAGCGACCTTCGCGGCGCTGGCTCTTGCTCTCTCTCGGTGTTTTTTCAGTGATTCTCGCTGCGTCCTGGGGCAACCGCTTGCTCGGGCGGCGTGATCCGGCGACGTCGCCGGTACAGACCGTTGCGCCGCGGGTGACAGCAACTCGAACTGACGGACGCGCAAGCGTCGTTGCTTCCACGCAACGAAACGAGCATTCACAGAGCGTCGTTGCGCTGGTGCAACCAACCCCGCTGCCCGACGCGCAGTCCCTTTCGGGGCACCCGGCGACGTCGCCGCCTCGGGTGCTGTCGCACCCCGCAACGCGGACGTCACGGGTCGCTCACAGGGGCCGCGTTCGCGGATCCGATGCAGGGGCTGGGATCGGCGTTGATCCTGATTTTTAGCTGATTTTTTGCTGACAACCCTGCGCTACAGGTAGCTCGTGAGGGGGTCGCTCTGGGTGGGCTTGCGGCGCAACACAGAGAGCCAGCCTGCGGCGCCCATCGCCAAGATGATGTAGGCAAAAGTGGCGAGAAAAGCGGTCGCGCGGAGGGCTCCATGCAGCGAAGCGCTCTCTGCGGCGCGGCCAAACAGGGCGCTCGCAAACGCGAAGGTGAGCCGACGTCCGACGCTCTCTAGCGAGAAGAGCGTGGCGCGAGGTTGATCGTCTGTGATCGCGCGGTTCATGAGCGCGCGCTCAAGCGGTTGAAACACGCCAAAGAGAGCCGCGACACAGAGCATCGCGACCAAGCATGTCGCGTGGCTCTGGCGACCCATCAGGACAAATACGGCGACGGTCCCGAGGGCCACAGAGGTCACGACGACCGCCGCGCGAGCGCGCGAGAACAGGGCGCCAGTTGCGGCGCTCGTGATCGCAGTGAGCAGCTCTTTTGCAGACGAAAGCGCTGCGAGGGCGAGCGCAATTTCGGCTGCGTTGAGCGTGTCCAGATGCATCGGGAGGTGGGCGGGGTCGGCGAACAGGCTCAGCTGCAACAGCGTAAAAGTGACCGCACCGAAGGCCATCACGAGCAGCAGCCGTCCGTTGTCGGACACGAGCTGCGTGGCGCTCCGCAGGGCGTGGAGCACTCCACGGTTGGGCGCGACGGAGTGGGTGTCCACGAGGCCATACGCGGCTACAGAAGAGAGCAACGTGAGGGCGCCCGAGAGGACAAAGGGGCCGGCGGGCGAGAGCGAGAACACGGCACCAGCGACGAGAATGGCCAGGAGATTTCCAGTGGACTTCGCGGCGTTTGAGTATCCTTCGGCGCGCGTGTAGGCCTCTGATGTCTCGGCCTGCTCGTACAGCCAGACAGAGTCCGCGGCGGTCGAGAGCGCCATCGAGAACGCACACAGAGCGTTCGCGAGGCTGTACCAAGCAAACGAGCGACCGAGAATAAACACCACACTCGCGGTGGTCATCAAGAGCCCGCCGAGCACCATGGCGAAGCGACGTCCTCGACGATCTGCAAGCAATCCTGCAGGGACTTCGAGCACGACGCTCGCGAGAATAAACACGACATGCAGGTCGAACACCGTGGCGAGCGACAGCCCACGGCCCTGCAAAAAGTAGAGCAAGAACGGCACGTATGCGCGGATGGACAACGCGCGATAGAGCAAGAATCGTCGGTGTTGCTGAGATCGCGCCATCACGTTGGGGCGAGTGGTCGGGTGCACGAGAGATTTCGTGGACCGTATACGCCGTGGATGCGCGGTGTTGTATCAGTCCCTCTAGCGACTGTGGCTTGGGGTCTCGCACAATCCGTCGGCGTTCGGGACACAGCGTCCTGTGAGCCGTAGCCGCTCGCGTGCAAACACTCTGTAGCCCCAGTCGAGCACCGTGCGGACCAACGGCAGCCGAGTGAGCGCGACGAGCGGCCCCAATCCAACGGCGGTGTAGAGCCTCCGAAAGACCTCGACGCCCTCGATGAGCGTGCCATCTGGGAGTCTCCCGTGGATGCGATCCATCAAGGCCTTCATGCTGAGCCCCACCGTGACGGGGTCAAAATCTGCGGCCGCGATGTTGGTAAATCGAATCCGCTGACGCTTGCGATCCATGCGCTGCAACATGCGGATTTCACGCACGCACAGCGGGCAATCGCCATCAAAGAACACCTCGACATCAAACGCGCTGCGTAGGGTCATGGCGGTTTGGATGTGCCTGTGGCGAGGTCCGTTGCGGCAAAACACCTCGCACCCTCAGCGAGGCAAGGGCCCCCGCGCAGGGCAGAGTGACAGCCCCTCGGGGGGCGCGACCTCGTGTCCGGCGCGGTGTACTTCGAGCGCATAGCGGACGATGGCTCGCGCAGTGGCCTGGGTTGGCTCGAGCGAGTCAAGGACGATGCGTGGGCCGTTTTCAGGTAAAATCGCTGCTGTACAGCCGTGATCGCATCGGTTGAGGCAGTGGATCGGCAAGAGCACAATCGCGTCGAGCGCCGAGGCCAAGACCAGCGCGCGGGTCACTTCGCTGACCATCCGTGCGCCCGGGTGCGTCTCGGTGCGCGCCTCGCCCGCGGGCCTGCAATTGCGGCAGACAAAGAGCGGCAGCGGTTGTGTGGAGCCGTCAGAGGGCATCGCGGTGACCAGACAGGGCATTGCGGATGGAAGGCACGCGCTGAGAGGCTAGCGCAGCGTCCATGGACGTGCACAGGACACTGGCTTGTCTGTGAGTCACAAGGCTGAGTGCGTAAAATATTGAATCGCATTCGCATCTATTTTTGCTGACAACGTGGGGACGATTGAACATTCGCCGAGACTGTGTGAAGGAGGCGTGTGTGGCTTGGCTCCTAGGGTGCCGTTGACCGAGCGCGTGGACAGCGCTGTCACTACCCACCCTGAGGTCCGAAGCGCCCTGCGCAGCTCTGATGATTCACGCATGCCATCCTCTGATTTGCCTCGCTTACGAATCGAAACCCCGCGGCTGTCCGACGTGCCTACGGCGCCTGGCGAGAGCCCATTTCGGGTCAAGGGCGTCGCGTGGTTGGACACGTTGGCACGTCATGGTGAGCTGCCTGGGGGCACGCAAGCGGTGATGGCGCTGCTGCCAAGCGAGGGGCTAAGAGACTATTACAGCCAGCCTTTTCTCTCGACGAGCTGGTACGACGTGATGCCCATGATCTTCGCGGACGCGGCGGCGGCGGCGGTCGCGAATGTGAGCTTCGAGGCGTCGCTGCATGACGGCAGCCGACGGCAAGCTCATCGCGCGTTCGCTGGAATTTACCGGTCTTTTGTGAGGCTCTTGGTCCCCTCGGCGGTCGCCTGGGCGCTTCCGAGGCTCGCGACGACGTACTTTGATTTTGGGCCGGTGACGACCGAGCGTCTGGGAGCCCAGCATGTGCGGGGGACCGTGAGCGGTGTGCCGGCTTTTCTCGCGGACTGGTACGAGATCGCCGCTTTAGAATTCGTCCTCGTCGCCCTGGAGTACTCGGGCTGTGTGCGCCCGAAATTGGAGTGGAGCGAGCGCTCGGAGGCTGGGACTCTGCAGGGGTTTTTGCTGCAAAATCTCACGTTTGACATCACCTGGATCGGCGCTCGGATACGCTCGCAAGACTGAGCCGCGACGAGGTCACGAGTCACTCTCAGCGAGGGTGCTCGGAGCGCTTCGCGCACACGCGTGCTTGACGTCCAGTGTCCAACCGGGGAAGCATCCCGCTGCCCATGCGCGTTCGAGTGCTCTTTACCTCCATGTCGGTTGTGGCTGCGGCCGCTTCTTTTGTGCTGCTTCAACCCGCGACCGCCCAGCGTCGCCCACGTGGCGGTGGCTCTGCCACGGACGTCGTTGCAAGCGACGCGTCTGTCGAGGCCGGACCGCCGACCACAGCGTCGCCGTCGAGCGCGTCGATGGACGGCGGTGGCTCGGACGCGGGCGCTACGGTCGTGGCCGCGCCCAACAGCTTCAACCTCCCCATGCAACAGCGAGGCGCTGGCGCGCTGATGCACTTTCCCATCCCTGAGCAGCTTGCTCGCAACGACGTCCCGATCTTTGTGCAGGTGCGCTCGTCGGCGCCGCTGGATCACGTCTCGATGTTCTTTCGCGGCCAGGGAGCTACGCGGTATCGCGAGACTCGGATGACCGCGATGGGCCGTGAGCAGGGGCTGCAGAATGGCTATGGCGCGCAGGTGCCTTGCGAAGACGTGTTTCCGCCATCGATCGAGTACTATGTTCAGGCGATTGACACCTCGGGTGAGTCGGTAGGGCACGCGGGTACCGCGACGCAGCCGCTTCGGTTGCCCATTGTCACGGCTCGCACGCACAACATCGTGCCGACGCTCCCAGGCCAAGCGGCCCCCCGCAATTGCGGCAGCCTGACCGCCATGTCCCTCCAGTCTCAGCGCGACGCCGGCACCGTCGAGGTCCGCGGAACCTCGGACCTGGGTGAATCCTGCGCGCAAGACAACGAGTGCCGCCGTGGACTCCGATGTGGCTTGTCCCGCACGTGCGTCTTTGTCAGCGCCCCCCGCTGACCTCTCGGAACCGCAGTGAGCTCTGGGGGCTCAGGGATGCGCACCGTACATGCGCAGATTCGCTAGCAACGCAAGCGAAATCGGCCCTGTGCTTTGCACGCACGTGTGGCAGTGGCAGTTTGTCAATGGCGTCGGACACGCGTGGCGATGTTGGACAATTTGTCACTGACAACGAGGGGTGATTCTTACGCAAATCCGCGGTAGACAGCCGCCCCCGTGTGTTTCGGGGTGTTGGCATGGAGGCCGCAAGCAATGTCCGCTGTGGATACAGGACGAACCGTGCAGAAGGCGTGGACCTTCGTCGAGATGGTGCTCCGACGACATCCGTGGGCGGTCACGCTCGCGGGGCTCGTGCCGTGCGCCTTCTTTAGCGCCTCGATGGTCAACCACGTGTTGGCCGCCAACGTGCTGAAGGCCAACGTGGGCGTGTTGACTCGGCCTGGCGGAGGCATCGGAGCGAGCGCTTCGCCTGAGCGATCGCCGCTGACCTTTAGGTCGCGCGATACGGACATCATGCTCCGGCGCAACCTCTTTGATGCGGACGCGGGCTGCCTCAATTGCCCGCCTCCCATCGTCGAGGCCCCCGACGCGGGCCCCGAGGCAGACGAGACCACCCCCCCCATGCCCTGCAGCGGCCAGCTGAAGGTCATGGGCGCGGTCGAATCCGATGATCCCACGTGGTCGTTTGTCTTTGTGTCACAGGGCACTGGGCAGCCCACGATGCCCTACCGTTTGGGGCATCAGCTGGATGGCCGGACCGTGGCCTCGATCGGCTGGGCGCCCGACTACGGCGCGTACGCGATTTTGCGCCCTACCTCGGGCCCCCGTTGCTTTTACGCGCAGGTGATGCCGCCCGCTCCGCCCGCCCCAGTGGCGGCCCCGGTCGCGGCGGTGGCGGCGGTCGCCGATCCCGGGGATTCTCTCTCACAGATCCTCGAGTCAGGCATCACAAGAGACGGCGCCAATCAGTTTACGCTCCGTCGGGCCACGGTCGATCGCATTCTTGAAAACCAGGCCGAGCTCATGCGAACCACGCGCGTGATGCCCCACATGGAGGGCGGCCGCATCGCCGGACTCACGCTCTTTGGCGTGAGACCGAACAACCTGCTGGGGCGCATCGGTATGCAAAATTCCGATGTTCTCACGCGCATCAACGGGCTCGAGATCGCCTCGCCCGACAAGGCGCTCGAGGCCTACGCGCGTCTGCGCACTGCAGACCATCTGCAGCTGTCGGTGCTCCGCAATGGGGCCCCGGTCAATATTGATTTCAACATTCGGCAATGACGAATCCCTGCAAAATTACAGAAAATTACACCGTCATGAGCATCCAGTTTTCATTGCCAATTCTCATCGAGAGCGCCGTTGAGCTCCGCGCTTGCAAGGATCGATCGTGAAGTTTCGAACCGCCGTCGCGCTTGTGCTCTGCTCGCTGATGACCTTTGTCGCGAGCTTCTCGGTCGCTCAGACGAGGCCAAGGCCGAGGCCTCGCTCGCTGATCCCGGGAGTCGTCCGCCCCAACAACGCGTTGCCGCCGTTGTCGCAGTTTACGCAGGCTACGGCGACCCCGCCTACCGACGGAACGACCCCGCCCACCACGCCAGGCTCGCTTCGCGAGTTTGACGCGGGCCTAGACTACCAGCCCCTCCCAGCGGGCGCGCGGATCACCTTCAATCTGCAAGACGCAGACTTGCCCGACCTCGTGCGCGCGATCGGAAACATCACGGGCCGCAGGTTTATTATCTCGGGCAAAGCGCGGTCGATTAAAGCGACGATTTACTCGCCCACCAAGGTGAGCGCGGGCGAAGCGTACCAGGCGTTTTTGAGCGTGCTGCAGACCAACGGGATGACCGTGATCCCGTCAGGGCGCTACCTCAAGATCGAAGAGAGCGCTGGCGCGGCGACTGCGCCGCTGCCCTTGTATTCGTCAGGCGAGAGCGTCCCGGGCGAAGACCGCTTTGTTACGCGCATCCACCGCGTGCGCAACATGGCCGCCGAAGACGCCGCACAATTGCTCGGACATTTCAAATCGCGCGACGGAGACATCACGCCCTACGCCGCGACCAACACGCTCGTGATCACCGACACTGGGATCAATCTACGGCGGATGATGTCCATCCTCGCCGAGGTCGATGTGCCCTCAGTGGGCGAGCAAATCTGGATCGAGGCGCTGCGCTATGCGAGCGCTGCCGAGGCAGTCCAGCGCATCAACGAGATCTTAGGCACCACCGGTGCGCCTGCCGTGGCGCCTGGTCGACCAGGGTCCGAGGTGCGGTTGGCGCGATTGGTCGCCGAAGAGCGCAGCAACTCGGTGGTGATTGTCGCGACCGAGCGCATGTACCAGCGCGTGCTTGAGCTCATCCGCGTGATCGACCGACCCGGTGTCTCCGAAGCCGGAAACATGCACGTGTACGCCGTGCAGCACGCGGACTCTGAAGAGCTCGCCGGGACGATTAATAACATCGTGTCCGGCGGTCGGCAAGCAGGCCAAGCGGCTGGTCAGCGCGGCGCGACGAGCGTGTTTGAGGGCTCGATTCGTATCACCGCCGACAAGCGCACGAACTCGGTCGTGGTCACCAGCACCTCGCGCGATTTCGTCGAAGTGAGACGCTTGATTGAGCGCTTGGATCGCTCGCGTCGGCAGGTGTTTATCGAGGCCGCGGTCATGGAGCTTGAGGTCACCAACAGCAACCAGTTCGGCGTCTCGTTTCACGCGGGCGGCGCGCTCAATGACTTCTTGGGAATCCCCGGAGCGACCATTCCGCTTGGCGGATTTCAGGCTTCTCAGTCCGTGTTCTTTCCGAATCAAGATTCGCTCACGGGCCTCGCGCTCGGTGTGCGCGGCCCCTCGATCCCCAACGTGCAGCTACCCATTCCGGGCGTGACGCTTGGTATCCCCGCGTTTGGTGTGGTGCTCCGCGCCCTCGCCGAGTCAGGTGACGCCGACGTCCTCGCGACGCCGTCCATTATCGCTACCGACAACGAGACCGCAGACATCAACGTCGGCGCCAACATCGCACTGCAAAACAACGTCGGAGGCGGTGCAGGTGCCGCAGCCGGAGCGGCAGGAGCCGCAGGGCTCGGCGGCCTCCTGGGTGCCTTTGGCGGGTTCAGCGCGCCTCGTGGCGACGTCGGGACCAAGATCCGCGTGGTGCCTCACATCAACGACAGCAACGAGATCCGCCTGGAGATTGACGAAGAAATCTCAGAGGCAGGCGCCGCGGATGGCGCGCTGGGTGTCGTCCCGATCAACCGCCGAACGGCCAAGACCAAGGTGGTCGTCCAAGACCAACAGACCGTCGTGATCGGTGGGCTCATCCGCAACTCGGTGCGCCGTAGCAACACCCGCATCCCGATCCTTGGCGATCTGCCCTTGATCGGTGCGCTCTTTCGCACCGAGACGCGGCGTGTCGAGCGACGCAACCTGCTGCTCTTCATGACCCCGTACGTGATCCGCGATCAGAGCGATTTGCGCAGGATTTTCGAACGCAAAATGCGCGAGCGCCAAGAGTTTCTCGATCGCTACTTTGTGCTCTCTTCGAACAACGAGGTGCGGCCCGAGGTGGACTACTCACGCACCAACGGGCTGGTCGAAGAGATCCGCCAATCGATCCGTGCGCAGCGAGAAGAGACCGAGCGCAATTCGATTAACTTCGAGCGCGCGGCACCTCTGCATGGCCCCTCCGCGCCCATCGATTTGCCCTCGTATTCGCCAGCCTCGTCGCGAGGTCCTACGTTAGGCACTCCGACGCTCCGTCCGCCGGATGCACCACAGCCGACTGCGACGGTTGCTCCCACGCAGACTGCGCCGACGCCCGTGACGAGCACAGCGACCGCTGTGACCGCACCCAACTGATTGACTACGGAGCTTAGGGAATACCCGCAATGGAGCAAAACCTGCGTTTCGTCGGAGAAGTTCTCAAGCGCGCTGGGTCGATTGACCCGGACGCGATTGATGAAGTGATCGCGTCCATCGAGAGCGAGGGCCGCGACACGCGCTTGTCCGAAGCGCTCGTGCGCGCGGGCAAGAGCGACGAAGAGACCATCGCGCAGGCGCTCGGCGATGGCTTTGGGCTGCGCGTACAGCTCGACGTTCCGCATGAGAAAATCCCGCGGGAGTACCTGCTTGAGTGCGCGTTTGATTTTAACTTCGCGCGACTGCATCAGCTGCTCCCGGTGGCGCTCGAGGGCGACACGGTGATCGTCGGCGTGGCCGATCCGCTCGACACATGGGGCCTCGATGGCCTGCGTTTTCGCTTGCGACGCGAGCTCGAGCCCGTAGTCATCCCTACGACTAAATTGCTCGACGCGATCTCGTGGACACAGACGCAGATCGAGCGCGCCGGTCACCTTCAAGACGAGGGCGGCGGCGCGGTTGAGCAAGAAGAGCTTCGACAAGACATCCTCGAGAGCGACGACGACGCGCAGATCATTCGCTGGGTCAACTCGCTCTTCGTCGAGGCGCTCAAAGACCGCGCGACGGACATTCATGTGCAGCCCGATGACAATCAGGTCACCGTGCGCTTTCGCGTGGACGGAGATCTTCGCGAAGTGCGGACGACCCCGCGGCGGTTTTTGCCCGCAGTTGTTGCGCGCATCAAGGTGCTCTCAGGGCTCAACATTGCCGAGAAGCGCCTGCCGCAAGACGGCCGCTATGGCTTTAAAATGGGCGGAAAAAACGTAGACATTCGTGTCTCGACCATCCCCATTGGGCAAGACCGCGGCGAGCGCGTCGTCATGCGAATTCTTAACAAGTCGTCGATCCAACTCGATCTCCGCGACCTGGGATTCGCGCCCGATCGACTGGATATTCTTCACGAGCTCATCGCGCAACCGCATGGGATTGTGCTGGTGACGGGGCCGACGGGTTCGGGCAAGACCACCACGCTCTACGCGTGTCTCAACCGAATCAACCGCCCGGATCTCAACATTCTCACCGCCGAAGATCCCATCGAGTATGACCTCCGAGGCATCTCGCAGATGCAGGTCAACACCAAGGCTGGGCTGACCTTCGGCGCGTGTCTGCGTGCGTTTTTGCGGCAAGATCCCGATGTCATCATGGTGGGTGAGATCCGCGACAAAGAGACCGCCGAGATCGCGGTGCAGGCCTCTCTCACCGGCCACCTTGTGCTCTCAACGATCCACACCAACGATGCCGCCGGAGCGCTCCCACGCTTGGCCGAAATGGGGATCGAGAGCTTTCACATCGCGTCAACATTGCAGGCCGCGTTGGCGCAGCGCCTGGTGCGCGTGCTCTGCCCGCACTGCAAAGAGCGCAAACACGCGACCGAACAAGACTGGGCGCGGCTTGGGCTTGATCGACAGCGGGCGATCCAGAGGCTCACGCGCGAGAAGACTCGGTACGGATCGAGTGCATTTGGTGGCTCAAAAGCCGGGCCATTGTTGCGAGAGCTCGCGGAGGGGCGGCCCGTGCCGGTGTTTAAGTCCGCGGGTTGTCCGAAGTGTCAGGGTGTGGGCTTTATGGGCCGCACGGGGATCTATGAGCTCTTGCTTGTGAGTGATGCCGTGCGCGGGCTCACGCTGAAGAGCGCAGACAGCGTGACGATCCGACGGGCGGCGATCGAAGAGGGCATGGACTCTCTGCGTGACGACGGCGCGCGGATTGTTCTTGAGGGCACCACGACCATCGAGGAGGTCCTTGCGGCGACGCAAGAAGAGCACTGACGATGGCCGTTTATGCGTACAGCGGAGTCAACGAGAAGGGGCGCTCCGTCCGCGGAACAATTGACGCCGAGAGCGAAAAAGCTGTCCGGCAGGTCCTGCGCAAGAAAGGGATCTACGTCGAGGACGCGCGCCCGCTCGCGAGCAACGCCACTGCCGGCAGATCTCGACACAGTCTGCCGCCGAGCGCGCCCGGCAGCGCAAAGAGTGCCAAGAAAGCGCGCGGATTGGCAGCGCTCTCGGTGCTCTCAGGGGTGTCTTCGACGCCTACGTTTGCGGCCATTGGGGCTGTGCTCAAGAAGCTCGCGTCGAGCGCGACGCGGCATGTCTCGGTTGCGACGCGGCAGCTCGCGACGCTGCTCAAGGCCGGGATCCAGCTGCCCGAGGCGCTCAACGCGATCACTGAGCAGATCGATCATGCAGAGCTCCGTGCTGCGTTTGAGCAGGTCGAAACGAAAGTGCGTGAGGGCATCTCGTTTCACAAAGCGCTCGAAGAGCACCCGCAGTTCTTTGAGCCGCTGTACATCAACATGATCGCGGCGGGCGAGAGCTCGGGCAACCTGGACGGTGTGTTGGCGCGCCTCGCAGACTTTATTGAGGCCGAGGTCAAGCTCAAGGGCAAGATCACAAGCGCGCTCGCTTACCCTGCTTTTATGGCCTTCTTTGGCGGCATGATCATCAGCTTGTTGATGGTCGTGGTCGTGCCCAAGGTCGCAGCGATCTTTCAAGATTTTCAGAAAGCGCTGCCCTGGTACACCGACCTGTTGATCAAAGTGTCGGGCTTTTTGGGCTCGTACTGGTGGCTGATCGCGTTGCTCATGGTCGTTGGCGCCGCGGTGTTCTACCGCTGGAAACGCACGCCCGAAGGCGCCTACCGCTGGGACGAGACCGTCTTGCGCCTGCCGCTCTTTGGCGAGCTGATTAAGCTCGTCGCGGTCACTCGGTTTACGCGCACGCTCGCGACGCTGCTCGCCTCTGGGGTGCAGCTCCCACCCGCGATGGAGATCGTCAAGAACGTGCTCGGCAACCGCGTCCTTGAGGGCGTAGTGACCGACGCGAACCGCTCGATCAAAGAGGGCGAAAACATCGCCGATGCGCTCAAGCGCTCGGGCAAATTTCCTAAGCTCGTGGTCAACATGATCGCGATCGGCGAGCGCACCGGCGATCTAGAGAGCATGCTTGTCGCGGTGAGCGACAACTACGACGGGATTATCGACGCGCGTGTGACGCTGCTCACGTCGATGCTTGAGCCGCTCATGATCGCGGCGATGGGCGGCACCGCGGCGGCGGTCGCGTTCTCGATCTTGATGCCGCTGATGCAGCTCAACGATTTCGTCCAGTGAGGGTCAGTCCGAACACACCATGGCACGCCGAGGCAACAACGAGAGGATTCTTTTTCCCTGGGAAACCCCAGGCGAAGGAGCCATGCGACAGGTTCGCAAGTACGCTCGTCCTGCGGCGGCTGTCACTGTGCTGTTTCTCTTGCTCGTGTGGCTCGGCCGAGTGCAGGCCGAGCGCCGCGCGGCGTTCGCGACGCGTGCCACCATCGCCACGGTCTTGCGCGCCGTCGAAGCCTATCGCGCAGACCACGAGGGCCATTGTCCTGGTGGCCCCGAGGTCTTGGTCTCTCCGCCCGAGGGCGCGACGCCCTATCTTCGCAGCGTGCCGATCGATGCGTGGGGCCGACCGCTGCGTATCCGCTGCCCGGGCCGAAAGAACCCCGAGACCGCGGATGTATCCAGCGCGGGTCCCACCGGCAGCTTCAACGATCCCACGCAAATTGAGTGACCGATTGTATCGCACGCGCGGAAGCAACCATGCCCGCCGTTCGTCCAACACTAGTCCATCACGACCCATTGACCCACCAAAGGTTTGCCTCTCATGAACAACGTCACCCCCTCCAAGACCCCACGTCGCTCACGCCGTGCCCTGCGCAGGCTCATGTCCCGCGCACGCGCCGGCTTGACCCTCATCGAGATCATGATCGTGATCGCGATCATCGCGATGATCGGCGGCGGCGTGACGTACGCGTTTCAGCAGCAAAAGAAGGCGCAGATCCGCACGACGCTGACCAACGCGCGCTCGCTCCGGATGGTCGCGCAGCAGTACTACATGGAGCACCGTGACGCTTGCCCCACCGCGCAAGCGCTCATCAGCGCGGGCGAGATGGACACGCGCGCCAAGATCAATGACGAGTGGAGCAAACCCCTCGTGATCCAGTGCAACGGAGACGAGCTCGACGTGGTCTCGGGCGGCCCCGATGGCACCATCGGCAGCGGCGATGACATCACCACCGCGGCCACCGTACGCGCAAACTAGTCACACTCGATCGGTCAGCAAAATCACTCGATGATTAACACTTCACGCCACCGCACACAGCACGCACGATCGCCCGCGCAACGAAGCGTACTGGGCCGTCGTGGGGGTGCGCGCGTGGGCATGACGCTCATCGAGATCATGATCGTGATTGGGATCATGGCGATGCTCGCGGGGGGCGGGATGTTTGGGATCGCTGCGCTCCCGAGGGCGCGGTTGCGCACGAGCGCGATGCGCGTGGCGAGCACGTTTCGCTTCGCGTATGTGCATGCGCTCACCACTGGAAAGACCACTCGCGTAGCGTTTACGTTGGGCGGATCGCGGTTGTCGATCGAGCAGACCGAGGACGCGATGCAGCTCGATCCGCGAGACCCCATGCGCGCGGGGGGCGCCGCGGACATCGAGGCAGCCGCCGTGCAGCAGGGCGAGGCCCTGGTCTCGCTGCGGCCGAGGTCTCCGCGTGCAGAGTTTGAAGCGGTGTCGGGCGCGAGGTTTCGTCCACGGGACCTCGATGAGGGGATCACCTTGGTCCGGCTCTACAGCGAGCACGACGAAGAGCCCCGCGAAGAGGGCCCCGGAAGGGTGTACTTTTTTACCGGCGGGCGCGCCGAGCGTGCGGTGATTCACCTGAGAAATAACAGGGGAGATATCTTCTCCGTGGTCCTCGATCCGATGACGGGCCGCGGTGAGATTTTCGACCGTGCGGTCGAGCCCGTGCAGCAGCTTGAGCGCGAAGACCAAGAGCAGGACATGCGCGAACAGACCCCGCGAGAGGCGCAGCAATGAGCGACTCGACCTGCGCCGAGCCTGTCGCCGAAGAGACCCTTGTGCCTACCCGGCGACGTCGCCGGGTCTCAGGCGTTACCGTGTTTGGCTTTACGCTGCTCGAGGTCATGATCTCGGTGGCGATCTTGGCGATGGGGCTCTCGACGGTGTTCGGAAGCAACGTGATCGCTGCGCGTCGTGTGGCCCACGCGAGGATGCTTACGCAGGCGACGTTGGCGGGCCAGTGCCGGATGACCGAGCTCGAGGCGTGGCTCCGGCGCAACCAGCTCCCGCAGACGGACGAGCGCCCGGACGACCCCCCGGACATGAGCTCTGAGCGCTGTTGTGTGGGCGAATTTCGCTGCGAAGCGCACGTTGACAAGATCGTTTTGCCCGATCCTCCGGAGGTGAATCGTGACGCGACCTCGCAGCTGATGGGGACCGCGACGCAGGCGCTGCAGGGCACGCAGTTCGGCGCTGGCGGCGCTGGTGGCGCGGGAGGCGCGAGCCCCTTGGCTGCCCTCGCCGGAGCCCTCGGAGGGCTCGGTGCCAACGGCGCTCCGCAGGTCGGTCAAGGCGCCATGAGCGGCGCTGGCGGTGCGGGTGGGGCGCCCGATGTGCGTGGTGCGCAGGCGGCAGTGCTCTCTGGGATTTATCCCTCGCTCAAGCCCTTGCTTGAGGGCGCGATCCGCAAGGTCTCGGTGCGCGTGGCGTGGAACGAAGGCTCTCGCGAGTTTTCGTTCGAGCTCGTACAATACGTGACAAATCCCGGGCAAACACTGCAGAGCGGTCCCGCCCTGCCTCCTGGCGCCGCCAACGCGATCAACAGCGTGTTGCAGGGCGCCGGCGGGTTGTTGGGTGGCAGCGGCGGCACGCCGGGGCAGGGCATCCGATGAGCGCGCCGCGCAGCAAGCGACTTCGTGCGCGTGTGGGCATGACCCTGCTTGAGGTCATCGTCGCGACGGGCGTGTTCGCGATGATGGGCCTGATGCTGCTCACGGGATTTACGCAGACCGGGCGCCTGCGAGACCGCCTCAACGCGCGCATGGATCGTGACCACCAAGCGCGGATCGCCCTGCAAAAAATCACGCAAGATCTCCGCGGTGCGTTTGTCTCAGCGCACGTCAACGGTCAGACCCCGGCGGCCAACGTTGTGCTGACGGGCTTTGTGGGGCGTGAGGGCATGCGCGGGGACACGCTCGAGATGACCACGTTTACGCATCGGCGATTGCGGCGTGGATCACACGAAGGCGACGCGGCCGAGATCGGTTATCGCGTGGTCGATCACCGTGGGTCCAATACGTACGACCTGCTGCGCCGCGAGACTTCGCGCATCGACAACGATCCGGTGCGCGGCGGGACGCTCGACGCCCTCGTGCTCGACGTGACGCGATTTGACCTAAAATTTTACGACGAGACCACCAACCAGTGGACTGAGTCTTGGAACACCATGAGCGCCACGGGTCAGCCTGGCCGCTTGCCCCAGCGCGTGCGCATCGGCTTAACCTTGCGTGACGAGGGCGGCCGCGAGCGCGCGTACGACACCGAGTGCCCTGTCATGATTCAGTCCATGCTGCGGTTTGGGCTGGGATTGGACTGGCGCTGATGACCCTCTCGACGAGCCCGATCGCACCGAGCGAAGTGTCAGCCAATCCGCTCCGTGTGGCGCGTACGAAGCGGCGCGTGCGTGCGCGTGCGTTGCGCGCGCGCAGTGAGCGTGGTGTGGCGTTGCTGATGGTGCTCACGACGGTGGCGCTGCTCTTTGTGATGGGCCAACAGCTGCGCGAAGACGTCGAGGTGAGCTACTCGGCGGCGTCGGTCTCGCGCGACCAGCTCATCGCGCACTACGAGGCCAAGAGCGGGATCAACCTCGCGCGGTTGTTGCTCTTCTCCGAGCCCACCATTCGCCGCGCGGTGATGGCCACGCTGGGTCCGTTGATGGCGATGTTTGGCGGTCCTCCGGGGCAGATCCCAGTGTGGGAGCAGGTCGACACGCTCTTCGCGGCGTTTCGTCGCAGCGAGGGAAACAGCGCGCTGAGCGAGACCTTTGGCGTGAACGCCGCGACTGCAAAAAACCTCGGTGGATTGCGTGGCGCAGAGCCCATCCTGATCGTCGACGAGGACTCTAAGATTAACGTCAACGGCGCTTCGCGTGGCGCCGAGGTCGCTCGCCGCGAGGCCGCGCGCTTGGTGGGCCTTACGTCCAACCCGGCGTACGAGCCGCTGTTCGCGCAGCGTGACAGCGACGGGCAATTTACTGATCGATCGACGCTCCTGCGCGAGATCGTGGACTACTCGGACCAAGACCAAACATCGTTTGACATTGGGCAGCTCCTGAACAACAGCGTGAGCGGACCGAGCGCAGGCGGGCCCGAGGATGGCTTTTACAACGCGCTTCGGCCTGGGTATCCCCGCAAAAACGCTCCGTACGACTCGGTCGAAGAGCTCCGCATGGTGCGTGGTCTTGGCGATGATGATCTGTGGCACGCGATCGTGGACCCAGACCCTGCCAACCCTCGGCGGCGCAATTTGACCGTGTGGGGAAGCGGCCAGGTCAACGTGAACACTGCAAACGGGCAGACCTTGTTAGCGGTGATCTGCGCGTTTGGAGCGTCGAGCGCCCCGTGCACGGACGCGATGGCCGCGCGGAGGTTTATCACCGGCATCACGATGGTGCAGGGATTTACCGTGTCGATGGGCTTGCCGATCTTTGGCTCGCCGACGATGTTCGTTCAGACGGTGCAGGGGCAGGGGATGCTCGGGCAAATGATGAGGACATTTGCAGGGGATCGTCCGATTGAAGTGCGCGACGCGGGCGGCCTTGAGCGTGCGATTACAGTCGAGTCCAAGGTGTTTAGTGTGTACGCAGCGTCGCGTGTAGGGATGGCGTACACGAGGATCCATGCGGTGATTGACATGCGAACGCAGCCACCGATTGACAGCAGCTATTTGCGGATCACCGCGGGCGGCAGCGATGTGCTACCGACTGCGCCGACCGCACCCAATCCAAACCTCCCCGGAGGGGGCCTCGTGCAGGGCCCCAACGGAACGCCGCAGGTGCAAGAAGCCCGCGGCGGAACCATCGTGTATTGGCGCGAGGACTGAGATGTCACTGTACCTGGGGATCGAAATTGGCCAAGAACAGCTGCGCGTGGTGTGCCTCCGCGCGCAGTATCGCAAGCTCGAAATCGAGGCGATCTACCGTGTGGTCCGCGAGCCCACTGTCGAGGGTCTGCTCGTCGCAGCGCAGAGCGTTCGCGCGGTGCTGCCACAGGCGCCCGACGGGGTCTTCGTAGCCATCGGCGGGACGGACGTGTCCATGCAGCCGATGTCCCTTCCGCGTGCGCTCTTGCGTCGTGGGAGCAAGATTTTTGCAGCAGAACTCGAGGGGCGCTTGCCCTTTGAGGTCGAGTCCGCGGTGATCGACGCGACGGTCGTGCGCGACGGCGAGGTCAACGATTTGCTCGCGTGCGCGGCACCGATTGACATGCTCGCGCCCGTGATCGCGGCGCTGAAGAGCGCGGGCCTTGAGCCACGCGAAGTGGGCGTGATGCCCATGGCGCTGGGGGAGCTGTCGACGGCGTTTGTCGAGATGAGCTCGCCGGACCCTGTGCTCTTGGTGCATGCCTACGAATCGCGCGCCGACGTGTGCGTGATTGCGAACGGACGCGTGCAGTTCGCGCGCACTTTGACCGGTCAAAACACTGACAAAATCCGCGATCGTGCGGTGCGGCTTACCCTCGCTTCGTACCTCGGTACTGGCGGCGCGAGCGTTGTCAGCGCGTACGTGTTCGGAGACGAAGGGCACCTGTTTGCCGAGGCGGTCTGCCTCGCGACGGGGCTCGATGCCACAGGCGTACGGATGTATCCGCCGCAAGGGAGCTTCACGCTTGGGCCCAACGTGATCGCCGAAGAGGTGCGCTTGGTCCCGACTGCGCTCGCGCTCGCGATGCGCGGAGTGAGCAAGAGCCCACGGATTGATCTTCGCAAAGGCTCGCTGGTTCTCACCGGAAACGCACAGATTCTGCGCGAGCGTGCGCCGCTTCTCATCGTGTTGACCGCGGCGATCGCGCTCACGTGGGTGGGCGCAACGGCTGCGCGCTATTACGCGATCCGGAGCGATCGTGACCGGCTGACCGCGGCCCTCGCTCTGGTCACCTCGGACGTGTTTGAAGAGCGAATTACGGACCCACAGACAGCGATCGCGCGTGCGCGTGGTGCCAACGAGACCATTCAAGATCCGCTGCCTCCGGCCGACGCTTTTGACGTCGTGGGAGTGATCTCGACGCGCATCCCCGAGGGCACGCGCAACCACGACATTATGCAGCTCGAGGTCAACGACGAGCACGTGCAAATCCAGGGCATCGCTGCGACCGTGCAAGACCGTGACTCGATCGTCGAGGCGCTCAAGCAGTACGAGTGCTTTCCGACGGTGACACCCGGGCGCACGCAGCGCAACCCAGGGGATGAGCGGCATCAGTACACGTTGGACGTGGATTTTCGCTGCCCAGGTCGACAAGTGCGGCGTGGCGGGCGTGCGGGCGCCGGGGGCACGACGGCGGGCTCGACCGGCACGACGGGCACCACAACGAGCGCTTCGCAGGGAGGCTCCAATGGCAGCAATTGATTCATTCCGCGGAGCGATCGCGGGCATGAGCGCCAAGGACCGACGCTCGCTTGGGATCTTGCTCGCAGTGCTCGGTGTCGGGCTCTTGTTTGCGCTGTGGTTGCTCTCACGGAGCGTGCTCGATGACGCAGAGACACAGCGGCAAGCGACGCTCGAAGCGCTGCGAGTCATCCGCAATGAGCGCCCTCGGATTCGCCTGCGTCAGCAACAGCGCGCACAGGTGCTTGGGCGCTACGAGACCCGTGCGCCTGCGCTGGGTGGCTTTGTCGAGCAGGCCGCGCGGACCGCGCAGGTGACCGTGGCAGAGACCAACGATCGTCCGATGCAACGTGTAGACGGCGGGCGATTTGAGCGGCGAAGTGTCTCGATTCGGCTCCGCCAGGTCTCGCTGCAGGGCCTCGTCTCGTTTATGAACGAGGTCGACGGTGCGACGTTTCCTGTGGCCATTACGACCCTGCGGATGCGCAAGCGCTTCAACGAGAGCAACCAGTACGACGTGGACGAAATGGTGATCACAACGTTTGACCGCATCTTGCGCCCGGGCGAGCGCGGAACCGGCCCCGACGCTGGCGTGCCCACTTCTGCCGTTGCGGTCCCCTCAGCGGCCCCTGTCGCCATGCCCTCGGCGGCTCCGACCGTGTCCCCGACGGCGGTGCCCACCACGGTGCCCATCAACGCGCCGTACCCGTTTCCCAGCGGCTCGCCACAGCCCAGCGGCTCGCCCTATGGTGCAGGTCAACCCACGGCGGTGGTGCCATGAACGATCGTGTCCGAGAGCTCGCGCGCAAGGTCCTGCGATACGCAGGTTACCCTGTGTTTTTTCTCACTTTCTTCGTGCTCTTTGTCTACTGGACCTTTCCGTACGACCGGCTCAAAGAGTTCTTGATTCACCAGATCGAAGCGCCGCGGCCCACGGGCGCGGGCACCGTCGCGCCGAGCAACATGGAGGTCGAGATCGACAGCCTGGGTCCGACGTTTTTTCCGGGGCTTCGCGCACGCGGAGTGCGTGTCACGTGGCTCCCCACCGCGGCGGGTCAGCGACCGATTACGGCGCGCATGGACAGCGTCGTGGTCAAAGCGAGCTTGTTTTCGCTGATCTTTGGCCGAGTCAACGCGGACATCGAGATCGAGGGCATGGGCGGCACCGTCGAAGCGCACATCGAGGCTGTGATCAACGGGCCACGGCCAGGGCTGCGCAAGCTCAAGCTCGTCGCGAAGACCATTAACGCAGGCGAAATCGGGCCCTTGGTGCAGGGCATTGGCTTGCCCGTGCAAGGCCGCATGGACGCCGATGTCGATGTCACGGTCCCCGATGGCTACATCAACCGCGCGAGCGGAAACACACAGCTCTCGGTCGCCGGACTTCGCATCGGAGACAACGTGGCGCAGTTTCAAATCCCTGGTTTTGGCGGTGTGACCATTGCTCAGATTGACGCAGGGACCCTCGCGGGGACCGTCACGATTCGCGAGGGCGTCGCGTCGATCGAGCGGCTCGGTGCGCGCTCGCGAGAGCTCAACCTCGCGCTCAGCGGGCGCGTCGAGCTTCATGCGGACATGGCGCAGACGGGGATCAATCTCCTGACGAGGTTTCAGCTCACCGATCAATTTCGAGCGAAGAACGAGCAGGCCGGCCGCATCATGATGGTGCTCGACATGGTCCCCGACCTTCGCGCCGCGCGCGGTGCAGACGGCATGATCGGGCTGCGCTGTCGGGGCACGGTGGGCCGCGGGATCCGATGCCTTGGCGACGGTCCCGGCGCTGGCGACGCAGCGGGTGCCGCGGGCTTTGGATCGCCCCCACGGGCCTTCTAGCGAGTGCGCTTTGGGACGCCGATGCTTGACCCTACGCTGACAGACCTCGCGACGCGGCTCGTGCCCGCGATCTTGCTCAGCGGGGTGCACCTCGGGCTTGAGCGGCTGGGCCGCTCGCGCGATCGAGCGTGGGAGAAAATCCACAGAATCGGCCCTCCCTACGGTCCCGGTGCGGTGGTTCTGCAGGGCGCTGTTGAGCCCCTTGAGGGCTTCGGATCGCGGGTCGCGCTCGGTTGGTCACGTGATCTCAAGACGGGCAAATCTCCGCCGTATCCAGTGACGACCGAGGCCTTTGTGCTGCGGCTACAGAGCGGTGGGCGCGTGATCATTCCGGCTGGGCAAACGCTGACCCTGTGGGGAAAGCTCGTGTACGAGACCGAGCCCATCGCAGAGCGATCACACCCCGCGTTTGGCGCAAAAATCACCTACGCAGACACGGACCAGTCCTCGGCTCCGCTGCGCTGCCTCGTCGCGAGTAGCACCCCGCTGTGGATCACGGTTCAGCTTAGCAACGCGTGGAATCCCGCTGATTCTTCAGTGTTTCGTGAGTCTCCGCCCATCGAGTCGCTGCCCCACGAGGGGGGCGCGAGCGCGTGGGTCACCGAGCCCGATCGCTATCTCAGCGGCTGTGGCCCCGTGGTGGCGGGCTTTGTCGCGCTCTTCGCGGTCCCCGCCGCGCTCGCGGACCTTCACAAGGTCTACATCCCCGCGATGGCGATCGGCTTGTTTTGGCTGGTGATTCAGCTCCTCACGATGCCCCGAAGCCCTCGCGTTGCGGTCCGTGCGACGCCCACGGACGTGCGCGTAGCGGACGTGATCGAGGCCTGTAAGGCTCTGCCCGACGAGGCGGATCAAGACGCACAATCGCCCGAAGCCGACACGTCGAACGAGCACTCGCGGTAGACTCTCGCGACGATGACAGCGCCCAGCAAGACTCGACCCAACATCGTCCTCATTGTGTCGGACCAAGAGCGCAGCCGCGCGTGGCTTCCGGCGGATGTCTCGTTGCCCAATCGCGAACGACTGATCCGCGAGGGCGTCGAGTGCACGCGGTATTACACACACAGCTCGCCGTGCTCGCCGTCGCGCGCGACGCTGTTTACCGGGCAGTACGTCCCGGAGCATGGCGTGCGAGAGAACGTGATTTTTCCTGCACACAATGAGCTCGATCCCAACATCCAGACGCTGGGGCACAGGCTCCGCGGCGCGGGATATCGCACAGCTTACGTGGGCAAATGGCACCTCGCGCGCGGGCCTCATCCCGACATGGAGCGCTACGGATTTGGCGACTGGGAGGGCAACGATCAGCACTTTATGGGCTGGGCAGGGACGGGCGTTCAATACGACCCAGTGATCGCCGCGCAGGCCGCGCAGTGGCTCACCAACAACGCGCAGGACAGCGCGCAGCCATGGTGTCTCGTGGTCGGTTTGGTCAACCCGCACGACGTGATGTGGTACCCGGCAGACCAGCCGTTTTATCAACGTGAGCGCGCCGAAGAGGTCAACCGTTTTAAAGACATGCTCCGCTTCGCCAACTGGAAAGACGGCGACCCGATCCCGGCGTTTGAGCAGGACTATCCCCAGTATTTCTCTGAGCTCCCTGCCAACTTCGCCGATGATTTGCACACCAAACCCGCGGTGCAACGCGAGTGGATGATCGAGCAGCAGCGCTCGTTTTGGGGAGAAATCCCGCGCGATGACAAGCGCTCGTGGCTCCGGCAGCTTGACTACTACGTGGCCCTGCACAAGCTCGCGGACGAGAGCCTCGGCACCATCCTCAGCGCCCTCGACAAGAGCGACACCGCAGAGAACACCGCGGTCTTTTTTACGAGCGACCACGGGGACATGTGCGGCTCACACGGTCTGCGCTCCAAGGGCCCCTTCGTCTACGAAGAGATCATGCGCATCCCGATGTACGCGAAGATCCCTGGGGTGACCCAGGCGGGGAGCCGCAATCAAGCCCTCGCGACGCACGCAGACCTAGCAAAAACGCTGGTCGATCTCGGTGGAGCTGACTGCACAGGGATGTCTGGCGAGAGCATGCTCACTTCACTCGGCGATGGCTCTGCGGTGCAAGAGCATGTGCTCTTCGCGCAAGACCAGGCTTGGTATGAGCGCTGTATTCACGTGCGCTATGCCATCCGGGGGATCTTTGATGGGCGCTTTAAGTACGCGCGCTACTACGGCGTGGGCGGGGGCACTACGCAGTTTGGCCAAGCGTGGGAGTGGGACAAGCGCGTGAGCGAAGACGCCGCGTTTGAAGACCAAGATCACGAGCTGTATGACCTGCAAGAAGACCCACATGAGCTGGTAAATCTCGCAATGGATCGTGGTCAGAGACAGCGGGTACGCCAGTGGTTTGAGCGGCTCCGCGAGGTAGAACAGAGCGCCTATCGTGGGCGAGAGAGAGGCACCCGATGAAGTCAAACAAGAGCCCCTACGCGGTGGCGCTTGGCGTCGCGCTCGCGCTGTCTGTGGCCAACGTCTACGCGCAGAGCGCTCCTCCGGCGACGTCGCCGGGTACCGCGACTGTCCCGCCACCAGTGGCTGAGTCGACGTTCAACGCGGTGTGGGAGTTCGCAGGGGGCGCCGCCGAGAGGGCAGCGCTCGAGGCCGCGGTGGCGAGCACTGTGGCTGGTCTGGGTTGGCCCATCGAGGGCATCGCGCGGGGCCGCCTCAGTGAGCGCAACGTGATCGCTCAGACGCTCACGCTCAGGGTCGTCGGAGGGCAGGTTGAGTATACCTCCGCGGGGCGCCCGACGCTGCGAAGTCCCATCAATGGGATCGCCGTTTCGGCAGTCAATTCACACGGCGAACCGATCACCCTGTCGACGCGAGTCACTGGCCCGGTCATGGTCCGCGTCGGGCAGCGGCCCGATGGGCAACGCCGCGAGGTCCTGCGTGTCACTGGGGATCGTCTGGTGATCGAGGCGACGGTGAGCTCGCCACGGCTGCCCCGCCCTCTGAGCTATCGCTTGACCTACCGCAGGCGCGCCCTCTAGAGCCAGTTGTTCTCGCGATACCAGCGCGCGGTGATCTTGGTGCCCTCGGCGAACAAGTGCTTGGGCTCCCAGCCGAGGTCACGGCGCGTGGCCGAGGTGTCGAAGATAAAGTGCTTGATGGCCAGCTCGTTGACCTTGTCGCTTGTGAACATCATCGCCTTGTTGGCTGCCTTGGCGTAGGCGTCGCTCGCCTTGGCTGCCAGACGAAGGACCGCGAGCGGAACAACCGGCCGACCCCAGGTCTCGACCTGCAGCGAGCGCGCGATGTCATCGGCCATCTGATCAAAGCTGCGGGCGTGTCCGTCATCGACGAAGTACACGTTGCCCGACTGGACCTCGGCGTCGATCGCAGCGATGCACGCGTCTGCGCAGTCTTCGCCGTAGACAATGGCCATCTGGTCAAAGCCGCCGCCCATTTTGAAGGCAACGCCGTACGAGACCATCTGAAAGAACGCGAACATTTCTGAGTCGCGCGGGCCATAGATCGCCGGGGGACGAAGCACTGTGATGGGCAAGCGATCTCTGAGATTTCGCACGGCCTCTTCGCCGCGGAGCTTTGAGCGACCGTACTCGGTGATGGGCCCCGGCGGCGTGTCTTGCGTGTGCGGCTGCCCCGGATCGCAGGGGCCCATCACCGCAGCGCTCGAGACCAAGACAAAGCGCTTAATACCGGGGTTGTGCTCGATCGCGGCCTGCGCCAACGCGCGCGAACCCTCGTGATTGACCGCGTCAAACTCCTCGGCGTTGCGCGCTTTGACCAGCCCTGCGCAGTGCACAATCGCGTCGACGTCGCGCACAGCGTTGGGCAACGAGTCGGCTTGGTCGATCGCTCCGTACGCGAGCTCGACGCCGAGCTTCTCAAGGAGCTCAATCTTCGACGAGCGACGCACGAGACAGCGCACACTGTCGCCCCGCGCGACGAGCTTCTCTGCGACGTGCGAGCCCAAAAATCCTGAGGCTCCAGTGACGAGTACCTTCATGGTCTACACTCTCTCGGACGGACGTTAGAAGCGGCGATATCGCCGACGGAGTTATACAAATAGCCTGCGAATTAGCTCGCAGATGAGGCTTGCTCAATGGGCCGCTCGTACACGCGGTAGGTCTTATAGATCTTGGCGCCCATGGCCTTGATCGCGACGTTGACGGGCGCGTTGTCTTCGAGGGTCCAGCTGAGCTCGCCGTGGGTCATGCCGAGCTTTTGGCCGCGGTCGTTCATCTCGGTGTAGAGCGCGACGGACAAGGGCATGTACTTCTTTTGCTCGCGGATCTTCTTGCGAACCCCAAGCAGCATCAGCCGTGCGGACTTGGTCCCGCTGACCTTCAAGCGCCACAAGAGCTTGATAAATCCCGTCGGAAACAGAGAGCCCTTCAGGTCATGAATGGCCTCGTGCACGTTGGGCACCGCGATGGCGATGGCCGCGGGCTCGCCGTTGATCTCGACGATGAGCGCGATTTCGGGCCGAAGAATCAGCTTGAAGTCTTCAACGGTTTTCTTCAGTTCGGGCTCGGTCATCGGGACAAAGCCCCAGTTGTCCGCCCAGGTTTCGTTAAAGATCTCCATCACGATGCGCATGTCGCGCTCGGCGTTCGAGAGGTCAATCGTGCGGATCTTGAGCGCAGGATCTTTGAGCATCTCGGTGTGCGCTCTGCGGGCACGCGCGGGGACTTCGCCGACGAGGTAGTTCCACGCGAAGACGTCTTTGATCTTGGTGAGCCCGGCCTTCTCGATCAGCCCACCTTGGTAGGGCCAGTGGTGCGGCATCATGAGCGAGGGCGGCGTGTCAAAGCCCTCAATCAGGTTGCCCATCTCTTCGTTAATCGACAGGGACATGGGGCCACGCATGGAGGTCATCCCGCGCTCTTTGAGCCACGCAGAGGCTGTCTCGAGCAGCACACGGACGACCTCTTCGTCGTCGATGGTGTCTAAAAAGCCGAAAAAACCTACCTTGTCGTTGTAGCGGGTCTGGTGCTCATGATCGATCTGCGCGGTCACGCGGCCGACAAGTTTGCCACCCCTGCGCGCCACAAAGTACGCCGCGTCTGCATGCAGAAAAAACGGGTTTTTCTTGGGATTGAGCCGGTCTTCGAGGTCAATTGGGAACACGTAGTTCGGCTCGTTGCGATAGACCTCGAACGCTACGTTGAGAAAGTCTTTGATCGATTCGCCGGGCCGAATGGTTTGGATTTCAACAGTCATGGGGGTCCTTTGCGGGCGGCGGAGAATGTGACGCAATGCAAGTGGGACGCAAGCGTGCATCTTGCGCTATGATCCCAGTGTGCGAGCGAGTCGAACCAGAGCTGAGGCGTACATGAGTGGGCATCGATTGAATCGGTTTCAGTGGCGTATGTGGATCCCCGGATGTGCGCTCGCGCTCGCGATCACAGCGAGCGCGAGCCTCGCGACGGCGCAGGCTGAGCCCACCGTGCAGCAGCGCCGCGAGGCCGGCATGGCGTACAATCGAGCCAACGCACTTCGCGCTGGAAATCAGCACGCCCAAGCCGCGGATCTCTTCGAGACTGCTGACCGTTTGGCGCCCGCCGTGCAGGCCCTCGGCAACGCGATCCGTTCGCATCGTGATTGTCGCACGCCGGATCACGACGCGCGCGCTGCCACGCTGGCGCTTCGCATGCAGACTCGCTATGGCTCGGACCCTCGATACACAACGTTTGCAGACTCGGTGACCAACGAGCTCGGTCCCCAGTTGCTCCGAGTCAACGTCAGCTGCGATGGCTGCGAGGTCGAGTCTGACGGGGTCTTGCTCAACGGCACAGAGTTCTTTCTCGCGCCTGGCCCCCACGAGATTGTCGCGCACTGGAGCAACCAGCGCACGCGCTCGCACCGCATCGCCGCAGGCACCGCGGGCACCTCGGAGAACGTCACGCTCACGCCGCCCGGCGCAGAGCCCGCAGTGACCACTGTGGTGACTCCCCCCGCGAATACGGGTACAGGTACGGGCACGGGCACGGGCACAGGTTCGGGTTCGGGTACGGGTACGGGTACGGGCACGGGGACTGGCACTGGCAACGGCCCTGATCCCGAGCGTCCCCCCGGGATGGGCACCGGCGCGGGTGGCACGGGAACTGGCGACGCAAATGGGCCTGGTCCCGTGTTGGATCCGGTGACGCCACCGCCCAGCCGCCGCGGAGCTCACCCAGCGCTGTTCTTCACCTCGCTCGGGCTCACCGCGGTCGCGGGCGGTGTCTTAGCGTGGTCTGGTGTGGACACCATGGCCGGTGAGCCGGCTTATCGTATGGCTGCGACCCAAGGAGACATCGAGACCGCGAATCGATTGCTCGTGGATGGCCAAGGTCGCGAGCTTCGGACCAATATTTTAATCGGTGTGACGGCAGGCCTCGGGGCGGTCACGGCCATCACAGCGATCTTTACGCGCTGGGGTGGAGCCTCTGCAGAGCAGGCCCCCGCGGCACCCTCGGTCGCGTTTGTTCCGTTTAGTGGAGTGTTGCCTGGCGGCTCATTCTACGGGAGATTCTAAGCTGTGGCACACGAAGCAATGGCACGCGGCGGTCCCGAGCGCTTGGGACGCTATGAGATCCTAGGTGAGATCGCCTCGGGTGGTATGGCGACGGTGTTCTTGGGCCGCGTGACCGGCGCCAAGGGCTTTCAGCGCTTGGTCGCGATCAAGCGTCTGCACCCACACCTCGAGTCCGAAGAAGAGTTTGTCGAGATGTTCTTGGACGAAGCGCGGCTCGCTGCGCGCATTCGTCACCCCAACGTGGTCGCGACGCTCGACGTCGAGGACGACGAGCATCTCTACATCGTGATGGAGTACATCGAGGGCGATCGGCTCCTCGCGTTCTTGCGTCACGCAGCAAAGTCCGGCGAAAAGATCCCGCCCAATATCTGCGTGCGGATCGCCATGGAGACCCTCGCCGCGCTCCACGCCGCGCACGAGCTCACCGACGACGACGGCAGCGCCCTTGGGCTCGTCCACCGAGACGTGTCGCCGCAGAACATCTTGGTCTCGGTCGATGGCACCGTGAAGCTCGTGGACTTTGGGATCGCCAAAGCCAGCGCGCGCTTGAGCATCACCCGCGACGGTCAGCTCAAGGGCAAGATCGCGTACATGGCCCCTGAGCAGACCAAACGCTCAGAGATCGACCGCCGTGTTGACGTGTTCGCCATGGGAATTATCACGTGGGAGATGCTCACCGCGAAGAAGCTCTTCAACGGTGACAGCGACGTCGAGGTGCTCAATCAGCTGCTCTTCGAGCCCATCCCACGACTGCGCGATGTCGCTCCCACGGTCCCCGCGGCTCTGGACTCAGTCGTCGCCCGCGCGCTTGAGCGAGACCCCACCAAGCGCTTCGCTTCAGCCGTAGAGTTTGCCGACGCCCTCGAGCGCGCGAGCAAAGTCTTCGGTGGCCCCGCGAGCACCAAAGCCGTCGCGGCTCATTTGCAAAAAGTCTCGGGGGACAAGCTCGCCAAAGATCGCGCGCAGGTCCTCGCGGGCTCCCCACCCGTGGCAGACACCGGCGGGACTCCCTCAGGAGTCAAGCGCCGCGGCACCGGGCAATTTGCGGTGCCCGCTGGGCTGCCGCAGACGCCCGTGACCCCCACCGCGGGGCCCCCACGCAAGGCCACCATGGTCGGCATGGGCAGCCCCGTCATGGCGCCCACACCGCGTCACGCGCCGCCTACGTTTGATCCGGGCCCGGACCTGCTCGACGACGACGAAGACATCCCGACCTCGGCCATCATCCGGCCCAAAGATCTCAAGGCCGCGTTCTCGATGAGCGCACCCAGCGCGCCGCAACGCCAGGCGCCCATGCCCAGCACAAGCGGGTTTAACCAAGCGCCTGCCATTGAGGGCCTCAGTGACCTCGACGAAGAGCCCACCGCGGTGGGTGTGGCGCCCACCTACGAGTCGCACGGGATGCCCGCAGCCCCACCGTCGCCTTCGATGTTTGCGCCCGTCGCGGGGCCTCGCGCGGCGACGCAGCAACTGCCCGCGGTTCGTGGTCCAAGCCCCGATGGATACGGCGTAGAGCCCGTCGCGATGGTGTCGTCGTTTGCCGCTGCGCCCACCGGCGTGCACGCGATGCCCTCCCTTGAGCCGCAGCGTAAGAGCCGCGCGCCCGTGATCGCCGGAGTGTCGCTCTGTGCGCTGGTGCTTGTGCTCGGGGGTGGTTACATCTTCGCCAATCGCCCGGTCACGCCCGCACAGCCTCCGTTGCCGCAGGTCACGCAGACCGTGGCGACCCCGCCCGCGCCGCTCCCGGTCGCCGAGGTGCCCACAGCGCCCACCGCAGCGCCCACCACGGTGCCTGCGCCCGTGCCCGAACCCACAACACCCACCGTCGCAGCCGCGGGCACGCCCACGCCTCCCGTGGCCGAGCCCACCACGCCCACAGCGCCCACTACGCCCGTTGCAGCGCCCACGCCCCCGACGCCGGTGGTAGCAGCCCAGCCGACGCCTCCGACGCCTCCGACGGCCGCAGTGGTCACTGCACCGGCTACGCCGCCTACGGTGCGCACAGTCCGTCGCTCGACGGGCCGTCGCACGCATGGCGGCACAGCCCCAAGTGGCGGCGGTGGAGATCTCTTCGGCGGTCCCGTTTACTAGCGATGCGCGGGGGGGCGTGTGCGGAGGGGCTAGCGGTAGGTTCCTGCGGCGGCCTGGAGGGTCACGCCGTCCATGCCCTCTAGGGGGGTGCTCGAGAACTGCCAGAGCACCTGGGCGCCGCGGCGGCAGCCCTCGTCCATGAGCAGTCGCTCGCAGCGTGCGGTGTCCGCGGCGATGTCGCCGGTGCAGCGTGCGCGCACGGTAGCGAGGAGTGTGACGGGGCGATCGGGGATTCCGGTGCGCAAGAGCTCGACGACGCAGCCGGGCTCGCGCGCGGTGACCCCGGCGGGGAGCTGTTGTGTGGCGGTGCAGCCAGCGAGTGAGAAGATCAGAGCGAGGGTCGCGCCGAGGGCGCAGTGCGTACGCATGGGAGCGTGACGCTAGCGCAACGGGGTGAGAAAGTGCAGGGTTGCGAGCGTCGCCAGTGGCCCCGGATGCACCGCTCCAATTCGGTGACAAGCCCTGCGATCCCCGTTGATTGCTGGTCGGATCGTGTCGTAAGGGGCCCGGATCCGTTGGGAGCGTCGCCGGATCGTAGGGCGAGGGCTTCCGGGTCGGGATTTGGGCTTCCGGGGCGGGCAGGGGAGCTTCCGGGTCGGGATTTGAGCTTCGGGGGCGGGTTTTGCGGTTCGGGGACCGCGGGGGCGAGCTTCAGAACCGGGCAACGGAGCTTCGGGCGCGGGTGTTGAAGCATCGGGCGCGTAGGGCGGAGGTTCCGGGGCGGAAATTCGGGTGTTTTGGACAGCAGGCTCAGACCCTCGCGCACGCGCTAAGTGTGAGCGCTGAGCGCGCTCGCGTGTAGCTCAGCCCAGTGCGAATGCGGTAGCGTCGCGCGCCATGTCGATCACCACTGAGAACGCCGCGACGGATCCCAGCACACCGCCGCCCACGGGCGAGCACCCCAAGGGGCTCTATGTGCTGTTTGGGGCCGAGGCGTGGGAGCGCTTTTCGTACTACGGGATGCGCGCGCTGCTCGTGCTGTACATGACGCGGCACCTGCATTTTGACCGGGCGCACGCGCTTGAGATCTATGCGATGTACACGGGGCTCGTGTACCTCACGCCGTTGTTGGGCGGGGCGTTGGCAGACTCTATTCTGGGCAAGCGCAAGGCGGTGCTCATCGGTGGCGCGCTCATGGCGTTGGGTCACCTGGCGATGGCGTTTGAGTCGCTGTTGTTTCCGGCGCTGGGCTTGCTGATTATTGGCAACGGGTTCTTTAAGCCCAACATCTCGACGATCGTCGGAGGGCTGTACAAAGAGAACGACCCGCGCCGAGACGGTGGCTTCACGATCTTTTACATGGGGATCAACCTCGGGGCTTTCTTCTCGCCGATCGTGTGCGGCTTCTTGGGCGAGAAGGTGAGCTGGCACGTCGGGTTTAGCGCCGCGGCCGTGGGCATGGCGTTTGGCCTCGTCGTGTTCGCGGTCTGGCAGCGCTTGCTCGAGGGCGAGGGCATGCCGCCCAACCGCATAGAGACTCGCGAAGTCGCTGTGGGCTCGGGTGCGTTTCGCGAGGGAACGGTCACGCAGACGCAATCGCACACGCTCAACACCCGGGACTACGTCGACGTCGCGATCTGGGTCGCGGGCGGCACGGCCGTGGTCGCCGCGGTGCTGGGTCTGTGGCGCTTTTTTGGGCCTGTGTGGTCCGGCGCGCCGGTGTGGGTCAAAGCCGCCGTGGTGGCTGCGGGCGCGACGGTGCTCTTCACGCGCTTGTTTCGCAACACGACGATCGAAGAGAAGCAGCGGCTGACGGTGATCATCGTCTTGTGCGCGTTTAACATCTTCTTTTGGATGGGGTTTGAGCAGGCCGGCGGGACCTTTACGCTCTTCGCGGACAACCAGACGGACCTGAACTTGGGCTGGTTTTCGATGGTTGTGATCATCGGTGTGATCTTGGCGGCCGCGGCCAACATCTACAACGCGACGCGGGACCAGACGCACGCGCGCGGGTTCTGGATGGCGATCGCGGGGCTCTTTGTGCTCGCCGCGGGGCTCGTCGCGGGGCCTGGGATTGTTGAGCTGGTCAAGACCGGGCGCTATGTGCTGCCGGCCGCGCAGTTTCAGGCGATCAACCCGTTGCTGATCGTGGCGCTCGGGCCGCTGTTCTCGAAGCTGTGGATTCGCCTGGATTCTACCCAGCGGTTTCGCACGTCTACGCCCACGAAGATGGCCATCGGGATGATTATCTTGGGGCTGGGCTTTGTCGTGATGTACGTCGGGCAGTCGTTTGCGGGCCCGGGCATCAAGGTGTCGCCGTGGTGGCTGGTGACTGTGTACTCGATTCACACCATCGGTGAGCTGTGTCTCTCGCCCATTGGGCTCTCGATGATCACCAAGCTGGCGCCGCTCCGCGTCGTCTCGCTCTCGATGGGCCTGTGGAACCTCTCGTCGGCGATCGCGAACTACCTCGCCGGCTCGCTCGAAGGCATCCTTGAGCACCGCCACGTGCCCATTTATGGGTTTCTCATCGTGAGCTCGATCGGCCCCGCCCTGGTGCTCTTGGCCCTCGCTGGGCCGCTCAAGCGCTGGATGCACGGGCGCGAGTAGCGGGTGGTCTTTGGGGGCTCTGCGCAATTGTTGTGACTCGGTGGAGCCCTGACACTCTGGCGCGATTGCGCACTCCACGAGCGCCGCAACGACACCATACTCGCGGGCATGACGACGACCGCACCACAGATGCCGGGCTCTGTCCCGTTGCTCAAGAACCTCTACGCGATGCGTAGCGCGCCATTGGCTGCCCTCACGCGAGGGTTTAGGACCTGTGGTGACGTGATGAAGGTCGAGTTTCCGGGGGTGAGCGGGCACATGCTGTTTCATCCCGAGCACGTGCGGTCGCTCTTGGTCGACCACGCCAAGCACATCAGCAAGGACACCCCTGGGTTTGAGAAGCTGAGGTTGCTGTTGGGCAACGGCTTGCTGACCAGCGACGGGGACTTTTGGTTGCGTCAGCGTCGGATCGCGCAGCCGGCTTTTCACCGCACGAGGATCTTTGCGCTGGGCGCGAGCATGGTCGATCAGACCGACAAGACGGTGATGGAGTGGACCCTCGCGAGCAAGGTGGGGGAGCCGGTGGATGTGGCGGACGCCATGATGAGGCTCACGCTCAGGATCGTGTGTGACACGATGCTTGGGATTGACGTGGACGCGGACGCGGCGGATGTGGGGCGCGCGGTGACGTTCTTGCTGCACGACATCAACGAGCGGATCGTGCGGCCGTGGGTGCTGCCGCCGTATGTTCCGACTGCGAGAAACCAGCGATTTGTGGCGTCAGGGACGCGCGTGCAGCAGGTGATTCAGCGCGCGGTGACGCAGAAGCGCGCAGACATGAACGCGCCAGGCGCCGACTTTCTCAGGATGCTCATGGAGGCCCGCGACGAAGAGACCGGGGAGGGCATGACAGACCAACAGCTGCAAGACGAGCTCGCGACGGTGTTCGCTGCTGGACACGAAACGACTGCAAATCTCCTCGCGTGGACGTTTGCCTGGCTCTCTCGCACGCCCCACGTGCGGCGCAAGCTGGTCGCCGAGCTCGACGCGGTCTTGGGCGATCGCGCGGTGACCGCCGAGGACTATCCCAAGCTCCCGTACACCCGCATGGTGCTCGCCGAAGCGCTGCGGATCTCGCCGCCCGTGTGGCTGCTCTCGCGCAGGCTTAAGCAACCGCTGACGGTGGGCAAGTACACGCTCCCGGTGAACTCTATGGCGTTTGTGTCTCCGTATGTGACCCATAGACACCCGGGTTTTTGGCGTGATCCAGAGGGTTTCGATCCCGAGCGCTTCGCCGAGGGCGCCGACAAAGATCGGCCGACGTTCGCGTACTTTCCGTTCGGCGGCGGGCCGCGCAAGTGCATCGGTGACACGTTTGCGTTGGTCGAAGCGACGCTGGTCCTCGCGACGCTTGCGCGCAAGTTTGAGCTTGAGCTCCCGATTGGACAGTCCCCGGACCCCGAGCCGGTGATCACCCTTCGGCCCCGTGGAGGGCTCCCGATGCATGTGCGCGAGCGTGTCGCCCCAAAGCCCGCGCCCCTGAGCTGAGCTACTCGTCGTGATGTTGGGTGAGCATCGCGCGTGCCGCAAGAATTGCGCGCACTGCCTCGTCGAGTGAGAAGGGCTTGCGCAGCAAAAAGCGAGACACCACGGGCTGCAGGTGCTCGACCGAGGGGGCTCCGGTCATGAGCAAGACTGGGCGTGTGGGATGAAGCGATGCGAGCTCGGTGACGAGGTCTGCCCCGCGCTCGTGGCGTCCCAGGGTCTCGTCGATGAGGGCGACGTCAAACGTGATCGTCGCGAGGAGCTCACGGGCCTCGTCACCGCCCGCCGCGGCGTGCACGGTCGCACCACGAAGCGAGAACGCGGTGACCAAGAGCTCGCGGATCGAGGGCTCGTCGTCGACGACCAGGACGTGCATCCCGATGGGGAGCTCGCTGCGCGCGAGCTCGTCGCTCGCGGGGACGAGCATGGCCGAAGCAGAGGTGTGCGCGCCACGTGGGAGGCGCAGTGTGGCCACGGTTCCGACTTGGTAGACGGACGCGAGGGTGAGATCGCCGCCCATCGCTTGTGCGAGGATTCTCGAGACGCTCATACCCAGGCCCGTGCCTTTGTTGCGTCGCCCGTGGGCCTCGGGGTGCGAGGTATATCCAGGCTCAAACAAGCGGCGAAGCGTGTCTTCGGTCATCCCGACGCCGTCGTCGGTGAGGACAAACTCGCAGGCTCCGTCGTCACGTTCGCGGGCGCTCAGCACGAGGCGGCCACGGCCCTCTGGGCGGGGGTCCAGCGCGAGGACGGCGTCCAGCCCGTTGAGCACCAAATTGGTGAGAATTTGCACCACACGCGCGCGATCTCCCCATGCACGCGGGTCGCCGTCGAGCTCGGCGAAGAGCTCGATGCCAAACGCGGCGCATCGAGGCTGCAACAGCGCGATGAGCTCTTCGGCGATGGCGGCCATCCGTAGGGTCGCGCCCTGCACATCGAAGCGTCGCACGGGGTCAGCGAGGGCAGAGAGCATCGTGCGCGAGCGGTCAATCGCGCGCTCGATGGTGTCCAGCGCGCGGCCACGCTCCGAGACATCCAGCGTACGTCGGGCGACGTCGACCGAGAACAGGGCGCTCGAGAGCGCATTTTGCACTTCGTGGATGCCGGCCGCGAGGCCCTGCGAGGGGCTCAGGATCGCGGTGCGGCTTTGAGACTCATTCGAGCGAGGGGCCTCGAAGGAATCGCCGTCGTCGGGACTGCCGGTGACTCTCCGCATTGAGGTGCGAGATCGAGTCTCAACCATTCGTGGCCATGTGGTCAATCATTGGCTTTCGACAAACGCTGCGCGGTTTGTGCGCTTGAACCATGATGTGCACTGCAGAGAAAAAAGCGTGCGTGGTTGCAGCGGTGTCTTCCCTGTAAAATCGTTAGCGCTTCTTGCTTTTGAGGGAGGGCTTAGTCGTCGGGGCAGACACTGTGGGTGCTGTCGCATGGGGACGCAGAAAGCCCTGCTCTAAAAAGCTGTAGAGGGCTCGTACGATGCCCTCGCGGTCGACGCTCTGCTGGCTCGCGGCGCTCGTGACCAAGACCTCTTTGAGGGCGCCGATCGCGAAGACCGCGTAGAGCGCGGGGTTGCCTGCGGCGACGATCCCGGCTTGCTGGCCATCTTTGAGGCTCTCGGTCAAGAGCGAACGGACGCCCGAGTCAAACGCGCGGAGGCTCTCGTGAAATTCTGAGTCTAGCCCCGCGGCGTGGCTGAGCAGGAGCTGGGTGGTCTCGGGCTCGTCCAAGAGGGCGGCGACGATGGCGCGCACGTTGTGTTTGACCTGCTCAGGGACGTCTTGGGCTACATCGACGCGCAAGATCGCCTTGGAGATTCGCTCGAAGAGTGAGTCGACGAGCTCGACAAAGACCGAGCGCTTGTCTTTGAAGTAGAGATAGAAAGTGCCCTTGGCCACGCCGGCTTGTGCGGCGATGTCCTCGACTTTGGCGTCGTGGTAGCCGCGGGTCGTGAAGACGGTGCTGGCTGCGCGGAGCAGATCGCCGCGGCGCTCGGCTTTGTCGATCACGGGACGTTGGGACATGGGTGATGCTGCGCTGTTAGACCTGAAATTGTGGGCGCAAACAAGCGTGGGCTGGCACACAAGCGACACGCATAAATTGCACGGGGGCGCAAGAGGGCCGCGGGGGTAGGGCGCAAAGTGCGCAGAACGGACGCGCATTGGTTGCGCGTGGGGAGACTGTGCTATCCATTCGCTTCTGACTGACTCGTCAGTCAGTGGCGTGATAAGCACGTTGGGTTGTTGTGCGAGAAGAGCTCTGGCGTGTGCCGTCAGCGCATCGATCGAGCGGTTTGATCAGAGTTTACAGCCGTTTTGCTGGGCTCTGTGTGCGAGTGAAAGCGGGTCGCGTGTCGACCCAGAGGCCCCTCAGGAGGGATCGCGTGGTGACAAGCGTGAACGAGCGAACCGAGCCAGTTGTAATCGGCATGGACGTGGGATCGACGACGGTAAAGGCCGTCGCGTTGGACCCCGTGACGCGCGAGATTTTGTGGAGTGACTACCAGCGTCACCAGACCAAGCAGCCTGAGAAGGTGCACGAGCTCTTGCTTGCGATCGAAGCGGCGTTTCCGAACAGCCCGACCGATCAGTGGCGGATGTTTGTGACCGGCTCAGGGGCGTCGCCTTTGTGCGCGCCGCTCAAAGCCAAGTTTGTGCAAGAGGTCAACGCGGTGACCCTTGCGGTCGAGACGATGCACCCAGACGTGGGCAGCGTCATCGAGCTGGGCGGCCAAGACGCCAAGATTATTATCTTTAAGACCGACGAGAAGACCGGCGACAAGACCGGGACTCCGTCGATGAATGACAAGTGTGCGTCGGGCACGGGCGCCACGATTGACAAGTGCATGATCAAGGTGGGGCTCGCGCAAGAGATCGTCGCGCAGCTGCACTTTGACGACAGCAAGCTGCACCACGTCGCGGCCAAGTGCGGTGTGTTTGCCGAGACGGACATTGTCAATCTTGTGAAGAGCGGCATCCCGAGCGAAGAGATCTTGTGCTCGCTCGCGGACGCGATCGTGCTGCAAAATCTCTCGGTTCTTACGCGTGGATCGACGCTCAAGCACAAGGTGATCTTGCTGGGCGGGCCCAACACGTACCTGCCCTTTTTGCAAGAGTGCTGGCGCAAGCGCATCCCGCAGACTTGGGACGAGCGTGGGTATGCCTACCCCAAAGACATCCCGATCGAAGAGCTGATTTTTATCCCCGAGAACGCACAGTACTACGCGGCGTTTGGCGCGTGTGTGTACGGCATGCGCGAGGCCGCGGAGGTGGGTCGCTACGAGGGCTTGGCGGGGCTCGTCGAGTACATGACGAACGGGCGCAAGGCGCGTTTGGGCGAGAGCGCGGGCCCTCCGCTTGTGAAGAACCTCGGCGAGGTCGACGCGTTTCGTGCGCTCTACAGCATCCCGAAGTTCAAACCGATGCCGCTTGAGCGCGGGCAGACCCTGCGCGCGGTGATCGGTCTGGATGGCGGATCGACGAGCTCGAAAGCGGTGCTCGTCAACGAAGAGGGCGAGATTGTCTGCAAGGCGTATCAGCTCTCGAAGGGCAACCCCATTGTGGACACCCGTGAGCTGTTGGCGCAGCTGCGGGACTACGTCGAGAGCCAGGACGCCAAGCTCGAAGTGCTTGGCTTTGGTGCGACAGGCTACGCCGCGGACGTGCTGCAAGAGACCTTGCGCGCAGACGTAAACGTGGTCGAGACCGTGGCGCACATGATGTCTGCGGTGAAGTTCTTTGGTGACGTAGACGTGATCTGCGACATCGGCGGGCAGGACATCAAAGTGCTGTTCATGAAGAACGGCGACATCGCGAACTTTCGCTTGAGCAACTCGTGCAGCGCGGGCAACGGGATGTTGTTGCAGGCGATGGCGGACCAGTTTGGTCTCAAGGTGACCGAGTACGCGGACACGGCGTTTGGCGCAGAGCTTGCGCCGAAGTTTAGCTACGGATGCGCTGTGTTTTTGGACACGGACCGCGTGAACTTTCAGAAAGAGGGCTTCTCGAAAGAGGAGCTCTTGGCGGGCCTTGCGCAGGTGCTGCCGAAGAACATTTGGCAGTACGTGGTGCAGATCCCGCGCTTGGCCTCGCTCGGGACCAAGTTCGTTTTGCAAGGCGGAACGCAGTACAACCTCGCCGCAGTCAAAGCGCAGGTGGACTACATCAAAGAGCGCGTCCCCGGCGCCGAAGTGTACGTGCATCCGCACACGGGCGAAGCGGGCGCCATCGGCGCAGCGTTTGAGACCCTGCGTGTTGTGAAGCGCAAAGGCACGAGCACCTTCATTGGGATCGATGCCGCGATTAACCTGCAATTTACCACGAAGAACGACGAAGAGACCGTGTGTCACTTCTGTCCCAATGAGTGCAAGCGCACGTTCATTGATGCCGAGCGTCCTGATGGCACCAAGGCTCGATATATCTCGGGCTTCTCGTGTGAGAAGGGCACTGTCGAGAGCGAGGCCGCGATGTTGGACCTCGTGGCAGATCGCAAGGCGATCGCGAAGCAGTTTCCGAACGTGGTCGACTACGAGAGCAAGCGCGCGTACGCGAGCTGGTTTGTCCCCGTGCCGATGCCGGCCGACGGCTCGATGATCGAGGACTACGAGGTCAAGCGAGGCTTCTTTGGCACCAAGCGCGTGAAGGTGCAGCGGCCGTTTAAGCGCTCAAGCATGGAGGTCCGCGAGAAGCTTCGTCGTACGCGCATCGGCATGCTGCGCGCGATGAACATGTACTCGACGGCGCCGTACTTTCGCGCGTACTTCGAGTCGCTCGGGATCCCGAAGCAGAACATCGTGTGGAGCGAGTTCACCACGGAGGAGATCTGGGTCGAGGGTGGCAAGTACGGCTCGATTGACCCGTGTTTTCCCTCGAAAGTGTGTCAGGCGCACATTCACAATCTGCTGTTTCATCAGCACAGTGAAGAGAAGCCGCTGAAGTACATTTTCTTTCCGATCTTGACGCACGTGCCGAGCTTTCTCGACGGCGTGATGGACAACGCGTCGTGCCCCATCGTGGCTGGCGTGCCCGAAGTGATGAAAGCTGCTTTTACCAAAGAGCAAGACTTCTTCGCGATGCGCGGCATCGAGTACATCGACACCGCGGTGAGTTTCAGCGAGATGAACTTCACCTGCGATCGTATGTTCGAGACCTGGGGCGCGCGCCTTGGGATCACGCGCGATGAGAACGACCACGCGCATCGTCAGGCGATGGCGTGCTTCGCCGAGTTCGACAAGGACCTGCAGGACAAGGGCCGCGCGATCCTCGAGACCGTCGAGCACGAGAACCGTCTCGCGATCTTGATGGTGGGCCGGCCCTACCACTCGGACCCCGGTCTTAACCACGGAATCCCTGAAGAATTCCAGGTCTTGGGCTATCCCATCTTGAGCGTGCGCTCGCTGCCTCGCGACATGGAGTACCTCAAGCGCTTCTTTGCCCCTGAGATCGAGCGTGGGCAACATCCGCTCGACATCAACGACGTGTGGCCAGAGAACTACTCTGCGAACTCGGCGCAAAAAGTCTGGGCCGTGAAGTTCGCGGCGCGACATCCCAACATCGCGCTCTTGGACCTCTCGAGCTTCAAGTGCGGTCACGACGCGCCGACGTACGGCATCGTGGACGCCATCGTTTCGACTGCGGGCACGCCTTACGCGGCGCTGCACGACATGGACGCGAACAAGCCCAGCGGGAGCATCAAGATCCGCGTCAAGACCTACGCGCACTCGCTCAAGCTGCACGAAGAGGCGCTCGAAGATAACTCGCGCAAGAAGTCTGAGTTCGCGTTCACCGTGGACCAGAAGCGCTTTGAGCTCTTGGCGCGCAAGCGCGAGGTGCTCGCACAGCGCTCGCAGCAAGACCCCGCGCTTGAAGCGCAGCTCGAGGCGCTCTCGAAGAGACTCGCGGCTTACACCGCGCCGGTGCGGCCTGCAGAGGCTGCTCCGGGACTGATTCAGCTCAAGAAGAAAACAGGCGACGGCAAAATGGTAACCGTCCGCCAGACCACTGCGTGAAGGAGAGACAATTAATCATGGCAATCGAATCCGACGTTCGTGTGAAGCGCCACCTTCCGATGGTAAATCCAACGGTGGCCAAAGAAGACATGCAGCCCGCGATGCAGAGCAACGCGGAGCTTGACGCAGAGATCGAGGCCGAGCTCAAGGCCTTCGAAGAGTCCGAGCGTGAGCGCATTGGCGTACGCAAAGAGCGCAAGCAGTGGGCAGACACCATGCTCAACCCCACGATGAAGAAGAAAGAGAAAGACGGCGTCACGCTGTTGATCACTGGGCTTACGCAAGCTCAGGACTTCTTGGTCGAGGGCGCGCTTCGTGGCCTTGGTTACCGCGTCGAGTGGATCGGCACGAGCGACCAAGCGGGTCTGCAGACGGGCAAAGAGTATGGCAACCGTGGGCAGTGCAACCCGACGTATTTTACCGTCGGCGGCCTGGTCAAACACTTGATTGACCTGCGCGATAGCACAGGGATGTCGAGCGAAGAGATCGTGAAGAAATACGTGTTTCTCACGGCGGGCGCGTGTGGTCCGTGTCGCTTCGGGATGTACGTGACCGAGTACCGCAAGGCCCTGCGCGACGCAGGCTTTGATGGCTTCAGGGTCATGCTCTTTCAGCAGCAGGGTGGCCTGTCGCAGGCGACCGGCGACGACGTCGGTCTCGAGATGAACCCCAAGTTCTTCATCGGGATTATCAAGGCCGTCGTGTGTGGCGACGTGCTCAACGCGCTCGCGTATCGCATTCGCCCGTACGAGATCGAGGTAGGCGCGACCAACCGCGCGTCCGAGCGCGCGAAGCAGATTTTGTACACGGCGCTCTACGAGAAGACCAACATCTTCATGGCGCTCTACAAGGCCCGCAGCGAGTTCGAAGCGGTGCAAGTCGACAAGCTCCGTCCTCGCGTAAAGACCAGCATTATTGGCGAGTTCTGGGCCATGACCACCGAGGGTGACGGCAACTATTACCTTCAGCGCTTTCTTGAGTCCGAGGGCGCCGAGAACGACATTCAGCTCACGACAGCTTGGCTGCTCTACAACATTTGGGAGGTCTCGCGAGACACCCGAGTCCGCGCGCACTTGCGTGAGTTTGACAGCGGGCAGTACGGCCTCAAGGGCTACGAAGAGTTTGGCGTGGGCAAGCGCCTCGCGATCATGCGCTTGGCAGAGCACGGGCTGCGTTTGGGCTTTCAGGCCTTCGCGGTCCCGCTCGGGCTCTTCGGGTACAAGCTCCCGGACATGGAGCTCGTCGCCGAGGTGGCCAAGGACTACTACAACAACGATCTCCGCGGCGGCGAAGGCCACATGGAAGTCGGCAAGCTCATTGTGAACGCTGTTCACAATAAAGCGCACGTGACCGTGAGCGTGAAGCCCTTTGGCTGCATGCCCAGCTCGGGCGTAAGCGACGGCGTGCAGTCGTTGATTACGTCAAGGTTTCCGGGCTCGATCTATTGTGCGGTCGAGACCAGCGGCGACGGCGCGACCAACTTCTACTCGCGTGTACAGATGTACATGTTCAAGGGTCGTGCGGCGGCCGAGGCCGAGTTTGAGCGCGCGTTGACCGAGAACAACGTGACCCTCGAGCAGGTCCGCGGTTATCTCGCAGCGAACCCCAAGAGCAAGTTTAACAGCCCGCTCTACAAGCCCGCGCATCGCTACGCAGGCACCGCCGCGGACCTCGTCGCCGAGATCGCGCCGTACATCACACAGACGGCCGTGCAGCGCACGGTTGTGCGCGCCAAGGCCACAAGGGCGTCCATCGCGGCGACCCTGAGCAAGGTCCCTGGCTTGGTCACCCGCGCGGTCGACGCCGTGAAGAGCGAAGAGTTTCGCACGCAGATCAAAGCCGACATCGAGCTCGGTGGAGACCTCTTGAGCGGCCGCGTTCGTGACGACGTCGCGCCTTTGCTCAAGCGCTTGGCACATCGCGCGATGTTCAATCGCGACCCCGAAGTGACCACGACCACCGAGCGCACCGCGACGGTCGGCAACGTCTCTGCGCAGGCCTGATCGCCCGCGCAAACCTCTCTGAAGGGGCTTGCGTCGTGACTGCAGTTGGGGGACTGCTGTGGCGATGCTGCGACGCAACACGTTGATTGGGCTGGGTATTTGGCTCTCTGCGGCCTGTCGCTCGCAAGCGGTCCACCCGCAGGTCGACGCGGCGCGCGTCGAGGTCACCGACGCGTGGGTCACAGAGACAGCAGCCCACGAGGCCGCGGTGCCCTCTGTGAGCCTCCCTGCGGCGCTCAGGCTTGAGGGAGCACAACCCACAGGCTGTGTGGGCTGGCTGCCCTCTACGGGGCAGCTAGCGTGCGTTGAGGGCCTGTGGGGGCGTGGTGTCTCGGGGACGCAATGGGCGCTGCGCGTGCATGGTGAGCCCGCGGTCGCCGCGATGGATCTGGCGCCCTCGCGGCAGTTCGCGGCGAGCACCGCGGTGACGGACGATCCGCTGCCTCATGACAAGCGAGACAGAGTTAATCGGTGGCTTAATTCGCAGGGGTTTATCGCATTCTCCGCGCGGTGGGTCGACGTATCGAGCGCTGAGTGGACGCGTGTCGGCGACGTCGCCGAGGTGAGGCTGGTGCGGGCGAGAGTGCGTGACGCACGGTACAGCGAGCGGGTCGAGCTTCGGTGGGTCGGTCGCGACGCGCTCACGGTGGTCTCGGATGAGCGCAGCGTGGCGAGTGGAGACAACGGCCCCGAGCTGAGCGCCACGGTCTTGGGCGAGCGCGCGTGGGTGGCGATCGCGCGGGACACGCAGCGGAGCGACCGAGGCATCGCGGCGACCGAGTCACGCGCGTGGCGCTGCAGTGTGCTCAGTGGGCAGTGCGATTGATCAGCGAAAACGCAGCGAATTGTTAGAAGTGCAGCGCAAACCCATTGCCCGTGGGCACAAAGCGCGGGGCCATGCGGGCGGTGCGTGAGGGCGGGGCAGGGGGAGGCGATCCCGCGGTCGCGATGAGGATGATCCCGGTGGTCAGGGCCACGAGGCCTACGCCGGTGACGATCCCGGCGATGGTGAGGGTCGAGGTGGACTCGTTGGACAGCGCAATGTTGGTGCTCGCGTCGGTTCCGATGGCATCTGCGCCCGTGTAGTTGCTGGGGGGGGTGGTCCTAGCGTTGACACATCGGACGAAGGCGTCCTCTGGCGTGCGGAGCATTACGAGCTGACCGACGCGCTCGCCGCAGCCCTCGATGATGCGCTCGAATTGTGCCTGCCGTTGGTAGTCGCTCGATGCCTCAGGCACAGTGAGTCCCAGCCAAATCCCGCCGCCGAGCATGGTGGCTGCGCCGACGCCGCCCACGATGTATCCGATCGTGCGGCGTGTGCTGGACGAGCCGGCCTGCGCGAGGGCGAGGTCGCGGCGCAGCGTGAGCGTCGGGGTCATGGTCGTGCGACGACCCGCGGGGAGCTCGATTTGCTCTTCGTGGGGCTCGATGTCGGGGCCGGTGATGCGCAGCGTGTGGCGTCCTGGGGGGACGGCGTCTGCGCCGCTGGGATCGATTGGGCGGCCGTCGAGCAAGACCGAGAGGCTGGCGTGCGTGCTGACGATGGACACGTGCGAAGCGACGTCTTCGGCCATGGTCGGGAGCCACTGCAAGCGCACATCGAGCGCAGTGTTGACGCCGCTGATCTCTGGGTCTGCGCGAAAGACTTCGTAGCCAGGGCGGCTCACTTCGATGCGGTGGCGTCCCTGTGAAACTTGTTGTGCAGCGAGGGGCGTGCGTCCCACGACGGTGCCATCGATGCTCACCTCGGCGTCGTCGATGTTGCTGCGGATTGTAAACGCGACGGGGACCGCCTCGAGTGCGTTGGTGATGCGTTGAGACTCTCCGCCGGCGACATCGAGTTGTTGCTCACGCGGGCGAAAATTGGGTGCAGAGAGCTGTACGCGGTAGCGACCTACGGGCACGCGCACAGGAGCGCGCACGGTGTCGCCTTCACGCAGCACGCGAAAGCCCTGAGCGCCGTCGATCTCGACGCGTAGGCCGGGGTGCGTGAGCTGGACTTCGATGGTGCCCGAGCGCTGCGCGATGCGCTGTCTCAGCTGCAAAATCACTGGCTGTCGTGACTGGATCACCGCGGGAGGAGCGTCGCGCTCGTAGCTCGCGAGGGCGTCGTTGGCTTCTTGAAAATGGCCCAGCTCGAGCTCGACCGCCGCGAGGTTGAACAGCACGAGCGCGTTGTGGGAGAGGTCGTAGGCGCGGTGAAATTCGACGGCGGCGCCTGCGTAGTTGCTCTCGCCCGCGAAGCGGATTCCCGCGGTAAAATGCTGGTCCGCTTCTCCCGTGAGGCCTGAGCTTGGGGGCGTCGGCGTGCGACGTTGAGCGAGGGCGGGACTAGCGGCCAGTGAGGCCATCACAAAGAAGGTAAACGCGCGCTTCATGGACACCGGCGGGAGCATCGCGCGGTATGGGGTACGAATGCAATCTTATGTGCGAAAACCTTGGTAGAGTCTATGTGGCTCTGGCGCTTCGAGCCGCGCGATGGTGTGGCCTCGCGACACGCCGGCGAGTGCCCGGGACGCTCGGTTGCGAGTGGCACAAGCGCGACGGCGAGACCTTCGCCAATATGTCGCTAAAATTGCAGCACAAAACCGTTGCTCGTGGGCGCAATGCGCGGGGTGAGCCTCGCCGTGCGCGAGGGCGTGGGCGCCGCCCCAGCGGTCGCGACAACGATGATCCCGGCGGCGAGCGCGACGAGCCCCACTCCGGTCACGACGCTCGCGACGATGACGGGGGTGGTGGCGGCGTTGGACAGGGCGGCGTTTGCGAAAGCGTCGCTCGCGATGCCGTCGGTGCTGCTGTAATTGCTGGGCGGGGAGGTGGCACGGTTGACGCAACTCACGAAGGTCTGCTCGCGGGGGCCCATGACCGAACCGAGCTGGCCCACGCGCTCGCCGCAGCCCTCGATGATGCGCTCGAAGTTTGCCTGGGTTTGGTAGGTGCCGGCGGCGCTGCTTGCGGTGAGCCCGAGCGCGATTCCGCCGCCGATCATAGTGGCTGCCCCCAGTCCGCTGACGATGTATCCGACGGTGCGACGTGCGCTGGCCGAGTTGGCCTGCGCGAGGGCGAGCTCGCGGCGGAGCGTGAGCGTGGGCGTGAGGGTTGTGCGGCGGCCCGCGGGGAGCTCGATTTGCTCTTCGTGGGGCTCGATGTCTGGGCCCGTGATGCGCAGCGTGTGGCGACCTGGGGGGACCGCGTCGGCGCCGCTTGGGTCGATGGGGTGCTGGTCGAGCAGGACCGAGAGGTTGTTGTGTGTGCTGACGAGCAGAACGTGCGCGGCGAGCTCTGGGGCGATGGTCGAGAGCCACTGCAGGCGCACATCAAGGGAGGCGTTGCCGTCGTTGAATTCGGGCTCGGCGCGAAACACTTCGTAGCCAGGGCGTCTCACTTCGATGCGGTGGCGGCCTTGCGGAATGTGTTGTGGCGGCAGGGGCGTGCGACCCACGACGGTGCCGTCGACGCTCACCTCGGCGTCCTCGACGTTGCTGCGCAGTGTGAACGCGACGGTCACCGCATCGAGCGCCAGGCCGATGTCAATCGCCTCCTCGGGCCCGATGTCGAGCTGCTGTTCTCGCGGGCGAAAATTGGGTGCCGAGAGCAGCACACGGTAGCGACCGACGGGGACATAAATGCGGCTGTTGGCGGCCTCTCCTTCGCGCAGCACGCGAAAGCTCTGGGCACCCTGGATCTCGACGCGAAGGCCCGGGTGCGTGAACTGCACCTCGATGACCCCCGAGCGCTGTCGGATCCGTTGCCAGAGCGCTTGAAATGCTGGCTGTTCTTGTGGGCGAGTCGCAGCAGGGACGCCTTGTTCGTAGCCCGTGAGCGCCTCTGCTGCTTCTTGAAAGTGGTTGAGCTCAAGCTCGGTCGCGGCGAGGTTTAAGAGCACAAGCGGGTTGTGTGAGAGGTCGTAGGCGCGGTGGTATTCGACGGCCGCGGCGACATAGTTTGCGATGCTGGCGAAGCGGATCCCGGCGGTAAAATGCTGGTCCGCTTCTCCCGTGAGGCCGGATGTTTGGGGCTGCTGTCCGCGACGTTGCGCGAGGGCAGGGGTAGTGGCCAGTGAGGCCATCACAAAGAAGGTAAACGCGCGCTTCGTAGACACGGCGAGAGCATCGCGTGCAATTCGTCTCGGAAGCAATCGAATGTGCAAAAACCTTGGTAGACTCTCTGTCGCTTTGAACCTTCGAGCCGCGCGATTGTATGGGGCACTGACATTCGTGTGTGCGCTGAGTGTGCTCAGTTGCAAGCGGCACAAGGGTGACGAAGAGATCCTTCGCGAGAAGATCGACTGCCTCCCGGTGCACTTGTACGTCGCGAGCAAGGTGGCGTTTACGCGCGCGCAGACGGACCCCGCGGTGGCGCAATCACGCGCTGCGCTTGAGCAATTGCTGCGGACCTCGCGTGGGATGCGAGCGAGAGCCCTCGCGGCAGAGGCGCGGGGTGCCGAGACAGGCGCGCAGACTGCTCCCACGGTTACGCTTCGCGCGTCGGATGTGGCCTCGCTCGCGATTGCGCTCTTGCGGCTGCGTGGCGCGGGCGCTGAGATCGTGCGCTCAGATCGCGAGGATTCTCTGCGGCCCATGCTCCCTGCGCTGATGGGATTGCAGGGGCAGACGCAGCCGCAGTGGGTGCGTGAGATGAGCAATCACACAGAGCATGCGCTGTTTATGACCATGCTCGTGGTGCTCAAGTTGCACCCGCGGCTCGCTGTTCCTGTGCCGCCGGAGGTCATTTTGTACGAAGCGTGGAAGACCAACCCTGAGCGCGCGGCCCTCCCGGGCGCAGAGTCTTTTTTACACGGCGTGCGCTCGTACATTTTTGCGACGAACGAGCTGTGTGATCTCGCCTCGCAGGACGCGAGCGCGATTGATCGAATCGTACTAAATCGTGCAAATCTGCAGGCAACCTTGCGACAGATTTCGGGCGGGAGGCTCAACGCGACCGCGCAGCAAGCCGAGGCGTTTGACCAGAGCGCGCGTGCATTGGCGCATGGGATGAGCGCCGTTTGTTATCTTCAGCGGGACGACCGTCCGCAGGCCAACGAAGAGCTCCGTCGGTTCTTGGCGACGCTCACTGCGCTAGGGGTGCCGCCGAGCGAGACTGGCGCCTTGCGTGCGTATTTGGCCTACGAAAACCACGATCCTGCGGGCGCACGACGCGCGTTGGCCGAGGCTCGCGTGATGCGTGACATGGACGGTGAGACCCGCGAAGAGCTTGACGCGGTCGACCGAGCGATCGCGACGTCGGACGAGGCGGTCGTGCGGCGGACTTTCTCGCGGGCGAGGCTCGCGGCGCTGTGTGCGCGGGTGGTGTATCGCCAGCTTGAGCGCACTGGGCTCTTTGACGAGCTGGCCAAGTCTGAGCCCATGCAGGCCGTGCGGGCGTACACTGAGGGCGTGTCGCACGCGGTCGAGACGACGAAGCTTACGGCTGCTGCGGAGCCTGCGCGCGCTGTGACGGCGACGCGGGGTTGGTTGCAGCGTATGTTGCGACGCTGACCGCTGTGCCGAGCGGGTCGGCGTAGAGTCACGAGGCACCCTTTTGTTGGATGGAGATCGAGCTCGAATGAAGCACCTAAGTCCCTGTGTTGGTTGTGGTCGTCACGTGCGTGCCACTGAAGAAAACTGCCCTTTTTGTGAGACAAGGGTGGCTGCAAGCGCGGCCCCTACGCTGCCCACTGGGCGCATGACGCGCGCGGCGATGGCGATCTTTGGGGTCACCGCGCTGGCGGGCGCTGCGGGCTGTGCTGCAGGCAACGCCGGGGGCTCGGCGACGCAGGGCGGGCAGGTCGCCTCGGGCGGCGAAGGTCCTGCGACCGGTGGCGGGGTCGACAGCGACGCGGGCGCTCCGGTGACCAGCGATGACGCGGGCGCGCCGGTGCAAGACGCGGGTGCTCCGGTGGCGATCTACGGTGCCCCGGCGCCGCGGTATGGGGCGCCGCCGTCTCCTGACACGGTCTAACTGCGTGCGGGGTTGCCTTCTTCTGCGACGCGCTCGGGTGTACCTTTCGCGCCCTGATGAACGACGTATTTCGCGAGGGGCTCTTTGCCGGGCAGACTGTGGTGGTCACCGGCGGTGGATCTGGGATTAACCTGCGTATTGCCGAGCGCTTTGCCGCGCAGGGCGCACACACCGCGCTGATCGGCCGCACGCAATCGAAGCTCGACGCGGCCGTCGAGGGCATCGTGGCGGCGGGCGGCAGCGCCAGCGCCCACAGCGCAGACGTGCGCGACTACGACGCGATGGCGGCGATCATGGCCGAGGTCGCGCAGACGCGCGGGCCGCTGGATGTGCTTGTGAGCGGCGCTGCAGGAAACTTTCCGGCGCCCGCTGCGGTGATGAGCTCACGTGGGTTTAAAGCCGTGCTGGACATCGACGTGCTGGGGACTTTTCATGCAGCGCGCGCGGCGTTTGAGCACCTCCGCAAGCCTGGCGCCGTGGTGCTGAACATCTCAGCGCCGCAGGCCACCGTGGCCTACCCGCTGCAGTCGCACGTGTGCGCTGCGAAAGCTGGCGTAGACATGATCACCAAGACCTTGGCCCTGGAGTGGGGCCCGCTGGGTGTTCGCGTGATCTCGATCTCGCCGGGGCCCATTGATGACACCGAGGGGATGCGTCGGTTGACCCCCGACGAGGACTCTCGGCAGCGCGCGATGGACGCGATGCCCTTGCGTACCTTTGGGACCCGCGATGACATCGCGAACCTCTGTCTCTTTTGTGCATCGTCTGCGGGGCGATTTATCACGGGCACCGTGCTCTCGTGCGACGGCGGGATGTCACTCGTCGGTGGCGCGGTGATGCTCGGATAGGTCATCACAGGCTCCATTGGTTTCAGCATGAGGACTCGTTTGGCTATGAAAAACACACACATTTTGCTCATTGCGCTGGCGACGGTGTCGAGCGTTTCGGCGTGCCGCAAGCGCAGGCCCGAGGCCAACGCGAACGCCGCGCAGGCGCAGCCCAGTGGCACCCCGAGCGCGACGCCTGAGACTCCTGCGGTGCCTACAACCCCCGGAGTGACCGGGGCCAACAGCAACGCGGCGAGCTCTGTTCGGTCGACTCCGCCCGCTCCTGCGACTGGCTGTCCCGCGCTCATTGCGAACGCACAGTTGGGCGCTGGGACCGTGCACAACCGGGACATCACGCTCAACGAGACCTGGTCGCTTGAGGGCTCACCGCATCGGCTGCCCGACGGGGCGCTCATTGGCGACAACGTCACGCTGACGCTCGCTCCGTGCACGGTGGTGTTGGTGGGCCATGATCAGCCGATGGTGGTCTCGAGCGGTGGCGCGTTGGTGTCTGTGGGCGACGCCGAGCATCCCATTCGTATTGGCAGTGACAAAATCGATCCACAGCCTGGTGACTGGGACGGATTGACTTTTGAAGAGCAATCGCGGAGCACGTCGCGCTTGGCTTTTACGACCCTTGAGCACGGCGGGCGTGAGACCGGCGAGCGGCCCGCGTGTCTTCACAACGATCGCGCGAGGTTGAGCGTGCAGCACGTGACGCTGCGTGCGTGTCGTGCGTACGGCGTGAGCGTTGAGAACGCAGGCTCGTTCTCGGATGACAGCGTGGATCTGCAGGTCCATGAGCAGGTCTTGGGCGGGGCCAGTCATGGTGCAGCGGTCGTATTTTATCAGGCGGATGCGGTGCGGACGCTCCCGACGGGCTCGTACGATCGCAACGAGAAGAGTGAGATTTTGATCTCGGGGATCGGCCCGATCGTGACGGCCTCGGGGACCTGGCGCAACCCGGGTGTGCGCTACGTGATCGCGCCCGACATTGACCTCCGCGTGCAGGGCGCTGGTGCGCCAGTGCTGACCATTGCGCCTGGAAATACCCTAGCATTTGGAGTGGGTAGCAATCTCACTGCGGGCTGGGACACCGAGGGTGGGGTTGTTGTCGACGGGAGCAACGAAGCGGGACGCATCACGCTCACTGCGGCGTCGAGCGACCCCTCGGCGGGCGACTGGAAGGGCGTGTTTTTGGGTGAGCGCGTGATGCGGAGCCGTACGAAGTTCAACTTTGTCACGATCGCGTACGCGGGCCGTGACGACAGCACCAGCGCTCCCTGCCCATGGAACGACAACGAGGACGACGGCGCGCTCTATCTCTCCACGCCGTTGCCCGCGCAGGCGATCTCGCACGTGACCTTCACCAACCTCCCTGAGAACACCGCGGCCATTGTGCGCGCGTGGTACACCGGGACGCTCGTGAGCTACACGGCGCCAGAACTCGGCAACGACTTCGCGCAGGCCGGCACCACGTGCCATCAGTCCCCTGGTCGCAACGGCTCAACGTGCCCCGAGCCCGCGCGCTGTGATTAAGACATCGTCGTCGTTTGGCTAGGCAAAAACCAGCTCATTGCCGCTGAGCCATAGGCCAAGAGGGCGGTCACACCAAAGATCTCTAGCTCAAGGGTTGGCCAGAGCATCACGGCGATCGCGCCCGCGCCAAACGACAACCCTGTGGCGATCACGCGTCGGTCAAAGAGCAGGCCCACCATGATCCACCCGCCAGAGACCCACCAGAGAAACTGGGTGAGGGCGACGTGGATGGGCACGTGCAAGATCCACGAGACGACCCAGTGTGAGACCAAGCCGACGCCCATGAGCATGGCGACCAAGAGCAGCCTACGCACGGCGGCGTTGGGCCTCTGGGTGCGCCACACGTACACCGAAGCTGCCACCGAAATCACAGCGTTAAACGTGATCGCCGCGATCGCTTCTCGGTAGCCAAACGGCATCCATCCGGCGCGCACGGCGGCGCCCGTCGCGACCGAGAGCGCGAGATAGAACACGCCCATGGACAAGAGCAGGATGCCCCGGGTTCGCATGGTCTGTGTGGGGTCTTGATCGCGCGCAAAACCCTCGAGCGCTTCAAGACGCTTAAGAGACTCTTGCTCAGCGCGCAGGGCGGTCTCGACGCGGAGGGTAAGCGACGGCACCGGGTGAGGGAGTTGAGTCAGCAAGGCGCTCGCGCTCTTAGGATTTTTGCAGGCCAAATGATGAGCGATCATTTGCTCTAGGGCGCGCTGGAGGCCCTCTTGGGCGGCGAGGTTTTCGCTCCATGCGCGCAGGGCTTGGAGGTATCCAAAGCGGCACTCGGTGAACGCTTGTTGCAGCGCGGTTTCGTCGCGCGAGGGGTCTCGCAAGAGCGCATGGACGGTGTCTTCGCGTGTGTGCGCTTCATGGGCGAGCGCGTGAGATGTGCGGTGCTGCAAGAAGTCTTGCAGCGCGCGGCGAAGCTGGTCTGCGGTGGTGTGTCTGGCGTCTGGCGAGCGTTCGAGGGCTTGGTGCACGATCGCACGGAGCTCTTCGGCGGTGCTTGTGGGCAGCTCGTCGAAGCTGCACTCAAAACTGCGAACGAGGCACTGGTGGATGGTGGCTCCTTCAAAGGGCGCGCGCTGTGTGATGAGCTCGTACAAGATCGCGCCCAACAAAAACACGTCGGTCCGCGGGGACAACGCCACCGGGTTGCACGCGGTCATCTCGGGGGCCATGTAGCGGGGCGTCCCGACGAGGGTCGTGGCGTCCCGCGCGAGCGGAAGAAACGGGTCGTCTACGAGGCTGACTGCGAGACCCCAATCGACCACATAGACCTCGCCAAACGTGCCAAGCATCACGTTGTCGGGTTTGAGATCTCTGTGCAAAATTCCACGCGAATGCGCGAAGTGCGTCGCCTCACACACCCGTCCCAAGATCCCCAAATGAAACGCGAGCGGGTCTTCGTCGAGCCCTGTAAAGAAGGGCGGCGCTTGCGTTGGGTCTGTGAGCACTTTGCTCCACGGCACGCCTTCGATGCGTCGCATGACAAAGAGCGGCGCGCCGTCGGGCGAGGTCCCCAGAAGATAGACGGGGACAATGTTCGGATGCTCGAGTCTCCCGGCGATGATGGCCTCGCGCAGGAGGTCACGATTGGCGCGTGGGTCCTGGGTGTCACGCAGGACCTTCACCGCGACCTCACGCCGAAGAGCGACCTGCTCAGCGGCCAGTACGCGACCCATCCCGCCCTCGCCCAAGAGCGCGTGGATGAACAGCTCGGGCTGTTCTGCTCGCACTTCGGAGGCCCGCACGATCGGAAACGCGCTGCGCTCCACAGTGGGTGACTTCGCACTTGAGGGAGCGTCCAGTGTGGTCAGCGTCCCGTTGCTGTCCACGGTGAGATCTGTCACTGCCAAGCCCAACGTGGCCAAGTGCGCATCCAAGCGTGCGACAGGGTCTTGAGCAGCCAATGTGGCGTCTGTTTGCGCGTTCACCGAGGGCGAGCGTATCGCGGGTCTGGCAGCAACCCAATCCCATCGCGCGTCGCGATCAGCGGTACTGGAGCAGTCGCTGCGCGCGGCGTGTGGCTGCTTCGACAATTTCGAGCGCGTCGCCGGGGAGAAGATCCAGCTTTTTTCCGAGCGAATCGATGAGAGCTTTCTCGTCGTCGCTCTGGGTTCCGTCGATAAAGGTCAGGACGACGGCGTGGTTGAGCAAGAGCTTGCGGTCGTCTGCGGACATCTCAGAGAGGGGGATGTCATCGATGGATCGCTGGGTCTTTGCGTACTCGCGGATGTCATTGGCTTCGCTCTCGCTGGCATCAAAGCCATTGAGCAACGCGTCGAGCATGTCGCGTTCTTCGTCCGCGAAACGGCCATCCGCCCAAGCGACGGCTACGAGAGACTTGAGGAGCGCCTTGTCTTGGTTGTGCATGGTCCGGGATGGTAACCCGACAACTCACGGCCTGAGCAAGTGTCGAATGTACTCGCGATCGACGGTCATAGACTGTCATCGCTGAGCGCGCCTTCATTTTCCTTTGCCGTGGGCGTCGAGGGTTTTGCTTGGTCGAGGTCGCACCGTGTGAGCGGGTTGCGGCGCGGTCGCGGGACACAATGTGCGATAAGTCTGAGCAGCAAGTGCGCGAGGCACCGTTGCCGTCGTGTGAAGTGTGCACAACACTTCGCGAGGCAGCAGACCTGTCTGCGTCGCAGCGCCTGATGACCCGCAAAGGACCCCAAGGTTTATGACAGAGAGCACTGTTTCGCTTCGCGCGCCGTTTGCGCCCGGAGAGCCCTATGAGCTGGACCGCGCCCGGTGCCGCAAGCTGCTTGAGACTGCGCTGAGCAAGGGCGGAGACACCGCGGATGTGTACGCCGAGTTTGCTGTGGGCGGCTCGATGGTGCTCGACGAGGGCATCGTGAAGAGCGCCTCGCGTGGGGTCTCGCTGGGCGTGGGCGTGCGCGTCCGCAAGGGCGACGCTGCGGGCTATGCCTACACCGAGGATCTCTCTTGGGAGGCGCTCGTGAGGGCTGCTGAGACCGCAGCGCAGATCGCGACGGGCAACCCCGTGGCGCCACAAGACGTGACCGAGCGCTCGGTGCCATCGCGGTACAACGTGAAGGTTCCCTCGCTGCTCGTGAGCGGTTTTGAGAAGCGCGAGCTCTTGCTGCAAGCGGACAGAGCGGCGCGGGCGGCGGACCCCAGAATTACCCGCGTCGAGGCCTCGCTCAACGAGTCGTACCGCGAGGTGCTGATGGCGACGAGCGTGGGGATTTTTGCACGGGATATTCAGCCGATGATCCGCTTTGGCGTGCGGGCGATCGCCGAAGAGAACGGCAAGCGGCAGTCGGGCTCTTCGGGTGGCGGCGGCCGCATGGGGCTCGAGTACTTCTCGCACCCCGGAAAGAGCCCTGTGGAGCACGCGCAAGAAGCGGTGCGCTCGGCCCTCGCGATGCTCGATGCGCGCGAGGCTCCCGCGGGCGAGATGGACGTGGTGCTCGCGCCGGGGGACAGCGGCGTGCTCTTGCACGAGGCGGTGGGCCATGGGCTTGAGGCCGATTTTAATCGCAAGGGCGTGAGCAATTATTCAGGGCGCGTGGGCTCGATGGTGGCGAGCGAGCTGTGCACGATTGTGGACGACGGCGATGTTCCGTTTAACCGCGGGGCGGTCAACGTGGACGACGAGGGCAACGTGCCGGCGTGCGCGACGCTGATCGAGAAGGGGGTGTTGCGCGGGTACATGCACGACGCGCACAGCGCCAAGCACTTTGGTGTCGCACCGACGGGCAACGGGCGGCGCGAGAGCTTTCGCAGCGTGCCCATGCCGCGGATGACCACGACGATGCTCTTGGCCGGGCCACACGACCCCGAAGAGATCGTAAAGAGCGTGAAAAAAGGCGTGTTTGCGAGAAAATTTGGCGGCGGTCAGGTGGACATCGCGTCGGGTGATTTTGTCTTCTCGATCAGCGAGGCCTACCTCATCGAGGACGGCAAGATCACCGCGCCGCTGAAAGACGTGAATCTCATCGGCAACGGCCCCGACGCGCTGGGCAAGGTCACGATGTTGGGCACGGACCTCGCGATCTCGGACGGGATCTGGACCTGCGGCAAAGACGGCCAGTCCGTCCCCGTGGGTGTGGCCTGCCCGACGATCAAGATTTCGGGGATGACCGTCGGCGGAACAGACGTCTCGCGCTGAGCGACCTTTGCCAAAAGAGAAGAGAAAATACGCATGACAAGCAGCGAAAACAGCAGCGCAGTGGCAGAGCTCTTGACCCTGGCCGAGGACGTCTTGGCCAGGCTCACCAAGGGCGGCGCGAGCGAGGCCAAAGTTGTAGCGCGGGCAGGGCAAGACCTCTCGGTGCGGGTGCGCTTGGACGAGGTCGAGCTGGTCGAAGAAGCGGGCACGCGCTCGCTCTCGGTGCGCGCGGCCAAGGGCAAACGCGTCGCGACGGCGGGCACGAGCGACATGACCCCAGCGGGGATCGAGCGCGTGGTGCGGGATGCACTTGAGCTGTGTGATCTCTCGCAAGAGGACCCGTACGCGGGCCTGCCGGACCCGAGCGAGCTCGCGATCGATGTGCCGGACTTGGCGCTCTTTGACCCGGCGTGCGACGGCGTTCGCGCGGCCGAAGCGGTGGCGCGGTGCCAGCGTGCAGAGCGCGCGGCGCGTGAGTACGACCCGAGGATTACCAACTCCGAGGGGGCGAGCTTTGGGCGCGCTTCGGGCGCGTTTGCGGTGGCCACGAGCGGGGGATTTCGTGGGGGCTATCGCGGCTCGTACGCTTCGCTCAGCGTGTCCCCCGTGGCCGACGACGCCGACGGAAAAAAGCGCACCAGCGGCTACTGGACCTCGCGTCGGCAGCTCGCGTTGCTCGAAGACGAGGTCGCCGTGGGCCGCGAGGCCGCGCGTCGCACGCTGCGCATGTTGGGCGCCAAAAAGATCCCGACTGGGAGCTACCCGGTGGTCTTTGAGCGCGACGCGGCGCGGTCGCTCATCGGCAACTTTGCGGGTTGCATCGTGGGAGATTCTATCTATCGCCGATCGAGCTACCTGCTCGACCGCGTGGGGACACAGGTCGCGAGCGAATTGCTTACGATTGTGGATGATCCGCTGATCCCGAGCGGGCCTGGGTCGCGGCCCTTTGACGGCGACGGGCTGCCCTCGCGGCGCAACGCTGTGGTGACCGCGGGCAAGCTCGAGACCTACCTGCTGGACACGTACTCGGCGCGCAAGCTCGGGCTCAAGTCCACGGGCTCGGCGGCGGGGATGACCGGCACGGGCGCGGGCACGAGCAACTTTGTCGTGAAAGCGGGCGAGACCCCTGCGGCGGATGTGATCAAGCAGACCAAGCGCGGGCTCTACGTGACGCAGATGATGGGCTTTGGCTTTAACGCGGTCACCGGAGACTTCTCGCGCGGCGCCTCGGGCTACTGGATCGAGGACGGCGAGCTGGCCTACCCCGTGAGCGAGGTGACCATCTCGCTTAACTTCGACAAGCTGCTCAAGAGCATCGATCTACTGGGCGATGACCTGGATTTTAAGAGCTCGATCGTGGTCCCGAGCTTCAGGGTCGCCGAGATGACCGTCGCGGGGAGCTGAGCGAAGGGGTGCACCCGGCGACGTCGCCGGGTCTCTAGGTAGGCGGGATGGGAGTGCCCAGTCCACGGATGCGCAGGCGCCGGACACGAACGCGTTCACGCACCCTGCGCGCATAGGCGACCTCGTCCGCTGTGACGTAGTCAACATTGTAGACGCGCTCGCCCGGATCTGGCTCAAAGCGCGCACCATCGGAGAGCCTAAGCAGAATGAGTTGTGTCTCGGCTGAGCCATCCCGCATGCGCGAAGCAAACGCGATCCACCCACCGCCAAATTGCACATCAAGCCCGGTGTCCACAAAGGCTCCTAGCGGCATGGTCCAGAGGTTACGCGGAGCCCAGGCGGCGGGATCCACGGTGCGCTGCGCGACGCTGAGATGCTCGTACTCGCGCTGCTGTAGATCGCCTGCGAGGGGGCTGCGTTCGAACAGCAGAATCTGTTCGCCCATGATTTTGTACCCAGCGAAGCGACGTTCGCCTGTGGGATGATACATGCGCCGCGCTGGGAGGTTGTTTTCGATCACCCACAAGCTGTCGTCGTCGTACATGCCCGTCGCGCGATTAAACTCGGTCAACATGAACCAGGTCTGGTTCTCGATGATCTGCACCGCCGCGATTTCGCCACGAAGCTCGGCCGCACTGGCGAGCGACTCCATGCGCCCTGTGACAGCGCTGTTGCGATAGACGTTGGTGCCTAGCGTCGTCGCCACCGAGCGATTCCAGTAGGTAAAGTAGGGGATCAACGCTCTTTCAAAGCGGGGCTCGTCCATCTCCACCACGCGCTCGCGCCACACGGGATCGTTGCTCGGCGGTCCGGTCAACACAAAGTGCACCAATCGATCCTGAGTGCGAGCACGCCATATGGACATGCCGAGATGCGATCCACCCCACGAGATGTCGCTTGCCCAACAACCCTCCTGAGCAAATGGAGCGACCTCCCAAGCTGCAACAGGAGGACCGTCGACGTGGCTTACGACGATCAGGTCGCGGGTGTTTGCGGGCCCCTCGCGTCGATACGCGATCCAGAGCTGGCCATCGATTTCGTGCCCCAAAAACTCGAAGGTGAAGTGCCACGACCTTGGGTTGCGCCAGTCATCGACCATGTCGAGGCAGTCGGCGCGGTCGGTGCACGCACGCCATTGAATCGGTGGCGCTGCAAGTTCGGGGGAGTGCGCCATGCGCGCGTCGCATTCGCATGCGAAGGGCAGTCGTTGCCAGCGTTCGGGCGTCGCAGAGATCTCGGCGCATTGCGCGGCAAGGGCAGCTTCGTCGCGACCTGCGTCTTGACGCACGACGTCGCTCCGGGCGCTGTCAATGCGTGCATCGCGTGGCCCGGCGACGTCGCCGGAAGCCCCATCGATCGAAGCGTCTTGGATATTCGAACCCACGCAACCGAGAAATCCAAGCGCGATGCAGAGCGCGGGGGCTAGTCGTCGAAGCGACATGATGCACCTCCATGGTCTGGCTCTGGGTCTGCGAAAGGGAGCCCTTCGCTCTCGAGCTGATCGCCTGTTTGCAGCAGCAGTGACACGCCCTGGCTGTCGACCGCGAGGTCCTCGCGTAGCGCACCACGGCGGATCCACGCATGACGAATCCGCATGCGATTTTGCAGGTCGATATGTTGCACAAGCGTCGTTGCAGTTCGACCGGTTTGACTGCGCGCGACCAGCATGGTGCCGTCCCAAGCCGCGGCGAGGCTCCAGCGGTTGGCGTGAGGATCAAGCCAGCGACCGATCTGGCGCACCATGCCAGAGCGAAGATCAATCTCAAGCCAACGGATCCAAGGTGTTCGTGGTGTCTCGCGATCCAACACGTGCATCGAGCCCTCGGCCGTGTTGAGCGTCGCGGCTTCGACGAGGGTGGGCAGCGCTTTGCCATGAAGCGCGAGGTCACGTCGGAGGAGCGTGACCGGATCGATCACGACGATCTCTGTCGAGGGCTCACCGTTGGAGCTGCCCACAAAGTACACACCTCGCAGACCGGCCACCGTGGTGTAGAGCGCCCGGACTGAGGGGCTGCGAGTTGGAGACCTTCGCGCCACGCGCTGCAGCGAATCTTGCGACGGATCGATGCGTTGGGTCAGCTGTCCGTCACGCACATCAAGACGTGCCGCGAGCTCGAACGAGCCCTCGATACGGATCGCAACGAGCGCTGGGGCATCGGTTGTCGCGCGTGCCGGAGAGTCTTGCGGCGCGATCCAGCGAAGCGACGAATCCCGTAGGAGGGCCGCGACAGAGGCGTCGGTCTGGCTCGAAAAATCGATGTCTCCGGTGGCGAGATGCACTCCGATGTGCGTCGCATCGACTGCAAGTCTAGGCAGCGGAAAAGTCCCTTCGCACACTGGACAAAGGGGCTCAGGCACACGCCAAAACACCCGAGGCGAGATGAGATCTCGCAAGATCACGCGAGAGATCAACGAGGGCGATTGCACAAAGGTGCCAGAGAGGTAGTGGCTGCGAAGCGAATACAAGAAGGGTGTGCTTTCAACGTCGCGAATCCCCGGATCATCAAATTCTACCGTCGCCATGTGCGTCCAAAAGACCCCGCGTAGCGTGCCTAATGGATCAATGGAGGTTGGAGGCGCATCGGGGATTGGCTGCACAAATCGCCGCACATCCGCGATGAGATTCCAAAACACTTGTGCGTTGCGAGGTGAGCCATTTCGCACGAGCGGGCCCATTCGGAGCCTCACGGGAATCTCGCGCACACCGCTGGGCGCGGTCGGGTCCGTAGTCGTACATGCGCCCCCCGAGAGACACATTTGGATCTGGCTCCAACCCACCAACGGAAAGCCAGCTGTCAGCAACTTGCTTGCGTTGAACTCGTCACGCCCGGTGACAATAGGATTGCCCAGTCGACAACGAAATATTTCGTTGATTGAGCAAGCTCTGCGCGAAATCGCCGTGTTTATTGCGTTGTCACACCGACAGAAACGATAAGCCGGGAGCGCATGCCCTGGGATGATCGCAGTGCCTTCGCTTGCCACAACGCGGGTGGTCAACGCGACATTGGTGCCGAGCGTCGCCGAACCGAGCTGTTGAGAGCGGTTCGCACGATCCGAGCGCGGGACGGGCACGGGGTCGCAAGTGTCGCCAAACTGCCGCTGTTCGTGTGAGATTTCGGCGTCTTCGTTGCTGTTCTCGTTGTCTGGACTTCGCAGTCCCGCGCAGAGATCGCATGCGTCGCCAATACCGTCCCCATCCGAGTCAAGCTGGCTCAAATTGGGCACCTCGGGACAGTTGTCGCGTCCGTTTCCGTTGGTTGAGATTCCGTCGCAATCGGGATCTTCTTCGTCCACTGCACAGCCCTGCGTTCCGCGGACACAGCAGCTGGGGTTGATGCGGTCGCGGGCACCCAGTAAAACGTTTGGATCGCCGTTGCGGGACGGATCTGCGATTTGCATCACGAAGGCGCCGTTGCTTGTGGGAGTGCCGTCGTTCTCAAGGGTCGCATCGCGAGTGCGACCGTCGTTGCTCACGACCGAGTGCACGCCCAGAAGCCTCCGTTGCCCCTCGATACGGGCCAGCGTGGCCCCTCCCGAGTCACCCGTTGTCCCGCGTTGGCTCGGGTTGCCGAAAATCACATCGTACGAGCGCAGAACCTCACCACGACTGCCGAGCTGCTCGACACCCTCTACAGTGGCCTCTGCACGTCGCCGATTGTTGATCACCCGAAGGTTCGGATTAGCGCTCGCTAGGCCCCAGCCAACGTACTCAACAGCCACGCCACGCCACGCGGACGGAGACCACGGCAGGCCTGATGGGCCTGTGAGAATCGGCGCGATAGGATTGAGCTGCACGTCCGTGGGATTTTCAGCCACGTCGCGCGAGAGGCTTCGGTCCAATTCAAGAATTGCGAGGTCGTGATAGGGCTGGAGTGATCCGAAGTCTGCAAGCTCACCGCACCCGCGAACAAACTCTCCCACGCGTCCAGGTTCGCGCGAGCGCATCGCCTGGGGATGCACCCAACATCGTCGTGCGAGGGCTCGCCGGTCGGCTAAACGGGGCGGCTCGTTGAACGAAGTCTCGGGGTCCCCAGCGTTCAGGATCTCAAGCAGGACCGCATTTGAACCCAGGCGAGTCTCCACGGTCACGCAGTGCGCTGCAGTGAGCACCAAGCGAGGTGAAATCAGCGTCCCCGAGCACTGCCCCACCGCCGGTCCCTGCCGCAGTCGAACGCGAACCACCGCAGTGTTCACCGCATCGATCGAAGCCCCCTGCTCGGTTAGCAGGTTCTCACTTCGGACACCCACAGCACCCTCTGGCGAGCACGCCATCAGCAGCAGCGTCCAAAGACCGATCGCTGGACGAGCTTGACTTGACTTGACTTGACGCCTCTTCGAGCGTCGAAACCAATGGGCTGCATACCTCTCATCAATCCCCTACTTTCGTGTGTTGCGAGCGGGCATCGGGCAGGGTTTCAACTTGAGAAACCGTGTTGATCCAATTGGCAACGCTTGATCGCACCATGGGCGATAACTGATTGTCAAAGCGACCAGACGGGACACTGCCTTCTCGGACTGATCAACGCGCGCCAAGAGCTCGATCGTGGTCCCGAGCTTCAGGGTCGCCGAGATGACCGTCGCGGGGAGCTGAGCGAGGGGTGTACCCGGCGACGTCGCCGGGTCTCTACCTGGGCGGGAGAGCGTCGTTGGGACTCGCGGCGCGCTGCGCTCGCTGTCGCTCTCGGCGGTAGCGATCTCGGTGCGCGACCACGCATGCGAGCGCGAGCCCCGCTGTCAGGGCACTGGTGCGTGTGTGTGCTTGAGGCATGGCGCTCACGCGACAACCGCAGCCAGCCTCGCTGATAGCGGGTCGACTGCCATCTGCCATCGCGTCGTTTCTCTGTGAAATCACAGACGAATCTTCAGTGGTCCCTGCATCGGTTCCGGCGTCTGGGTCTTCTGCGGGCGGCTCTTCTTCGGGGGGGATCTCTTCGACGTCGTCCCCACCATCGCCACCATCGCCACCATCGTTTGCGCTCGCGTCGGCCGCGCCTGCGTCTCGAGACCCCGCGACACACAGAGGCGAGCCCCCTACGTCGCCACAGATTTGCCCCGCGGGGCAGGCTCGAAGGTTGCTTAGCGTGCCCACCGCGGTGCAGCTCGCGCGGCGCCCGTCGGGAAGGCAAATCTCGTGTGCGCTTGGCCGCTCTCGCGCGTTCGCTACGCAAAACACAGAGACACACCGGGGCGCGGTGGTCCCCGCGGTCGAGCAATAGTGCGCAAACGCGCCGCAGTCATCCGCGCGGCTGATGGCGCCGTTGTAGCAGTGCGCGATGTAGCGATCGTCGACGCAGATCGTGGGCGTGCCTGTGGTCGGACACACCCTCGGCGCGCAGTGTGCTGTGCCGCCGGTCATGCTGCACGCTTGCCCGCTTGGGCAGTCGCTGGTCGTGGGCTGTCCATTGCGGTCGCAGTGGAGCATCTTGCCGCCCGAGATCCAGCAGCCGTTGTGTGCCTCGGGGACATCGCGCGCGTTGTCGACGCAGAAGATCGAGACGCAGTGCGCGTCGGTGCGCGCTCGCCCCGCGGTCGAACAATACGCAGCAAATGCCCCGCAATCCGCAGGAGTCGCGGCTCCGTTGCGGCACGTCGCGAGCGTGCGCTCGTTGATGCACACCGAGGCAGCGCCGGTCGCGGGACAGGTGCCAAACACACACCGAACACCCATCGTGTCGTTGACACAGCGCGCGCCGTACGAGCCACATTCGCCGCGTCGGCACGCGCTGTCGATGAGCGTGTCGCCGTCTTCGCAGCGCGGGGTACATGTCACCGCGCCACGAAACTCCCAGTGCCAAATCTCAGACGGAACCGTGCGGATAAAACCGTAGCGACCGCCGTTGCTCGTGAGCCACGCATACACGCCACCGGAGCTTGTATTGAGATCCAGCGCGAGGCCGCTCTGGTGGTTGGAGTAGCCGGGGCGCGCGGCGAGGTTTCCGGTGCCTGCGAGGTATCTTCGATAGAGCTCTTGCTGCTCGGCCATCGTGCGAAATCCGCTGACGATCGAGATCGAGACCCCTGCAGAACGTGCGGCGGATTGCATGCGAAGGTACGCCTCGGCGGTGTGCACTTCGACCGGCCTGCCGTCGACACGCGCGACACAAATCGTCCGCGGGACACCCGACACGTACCCTTGTGCGCTGGTGCAGCTCAGCAGATTGAGCACCGAGGTGCCCACGGTGGGATCGGCCTCGTCGACCGGCGCGCAGCCCGCGACCGTGAGCAGCGCGAGGACCCCATATCGCGAAACGAGCAGCCAATTGTCAGCGAATCGAAGCATCGGGTCACTCCTTGGTGCCTCTTGGCACAATGCACACGAGGCAATGGGCGTACTCGGTGTGGGCGCGTCGAGACCGCGCAAATGGGGTACACGGCCAGCCGCAGAATCTTCTCGGTTTGCGAACCGGTTCACAAGCTCGCGCGAGATATCCGTTTAAGAATCCAGGGAGTTCTTGTGAGCACTTGCGCAGAGTGACCCACCGGAGTGCGTGACTTGATGGGGAGAGGTCCTCGCTCTGATCCCCCGGTGGCCTCGCGGCGCCGTTGTACGTGTGCCCGCAAACGAGGGGCAAGAGCACACCGAGCATTCTCCCGGTTGCACCCGGCGACGTCGCCGGGTCGGGCTCTCACCGCCGCACGCCCACGGCCAGACCCTCGTTGGTCGGGATCATGGACGCTTTAAACCGCGTGTCTCTCCCGAGCTTCTCGAGGGTCTCGCGGATGGCGAGCACTTCGGCCGGCCGTGGGGCCTTGTCGGGGTCACGCAGGTGGCCCCACGCGAAGGCGTTATCGAACGCGACGATGCCACCCGTGGTGAGGTTTTTGGCTGCCCATTCGAGGTAGCGCGGGTAGTTCTCTTTGTCTGCGTCGACGAAGACAAAGTCCACCGGGGTGAGCACGTTCTCGAGGAGGTCGAGGGCAGGGCCCACGTGCATCGCGAGGGTGATCGGTGGGCACGCGCGGGTGAGATGCTCGAGCGCGAAGTGCGCGCGGTCTACGTCGAGCTCCATGCAATCGAGCAGGGCGCCGGGCTCAAGCGCGCGGGCGATCCACAGGGCCGAGTAGCCACCGAGGGTCCCGATCTCGACCGCACGTCTTGCGCGGGTCGCGCGCACGAGGGTCGACAAGATCTGCCCATCCATTGGCGTGATCGCGATGGGCGGAAACCCGAGCTTCTTGCTTCCGTCACGGATCGCGATCAGGTGCTCGTCTTCGGGCCCGAAGAGCGCAACGCAAAACTGCTCCATCGCGTCGTCAAAGTACCGCGTGTCTTTCACGGTAAACGGGCTCGGCGGCTTGGACTTGGGGCGCGGGATCTGTGTGCTCACGGCAAATGCTCCATCGGTTCGGCAGTGGCGTATCCCACACGCAAGCTTCGCATGGATGCCACGCGTGTTCGCTCGCAATCTCTCGCGCAAAGTGCAGTATGTTCGGCGCAGCGCAATGCTCTTAGCGATGGACGTCGGCAACACCAACACGGTCTTTGGGATCTACCGCGGCGCGCAGCTCATCAAGCATTTTCGCATTGAATCTGTACGCACAAAGACCGCCGACGAGTACGGCGTCCTGGTCGAAAACCTCTTGTCGCGCTTGTCACTCGCGGGCGACGAAGTGAGCGCCGCGATCGTAGCGAGCACTGTTCCTTCGCTGGGCGAGACCTTCGTGCGGATGTTGCGCACGTACTTCGAAATTGAGCCCGTCGTGGTAGGCCCTGGGTTGCGCACCGGGATGCCCATTTTGTACGAGCCACCGCGCGACGTGGGCCCGGACCGAATCGTCAACGCGGTCGCAGCGTTTGAGCGCCTACAGTCTGCGTGCATCGTGGTGGACTTTGGCACCGCGACCACCTTCGACGTGGTCAGTCCGCGAGGAGAATTCCTCGGTGGAATCATCGCTCCGGGGCTCCAGGTCGCCGCCGAGGCGCTCTTTACGCGTGCGGCCAAGCTGCCCCGCGTCGAGCTCGCCTGCCCTCCCAAGACCCTCGGCAAAAACACCGTCCACGCCATGCAGAGCGGGCTGGTCTACGGCCACGCCGCCCTCGTCGATGGGCTCGTCACACGCCTCATGCGCGAGGTGAGCTTTGACCCCATCCGCGTGATCGCGACGGGGGGCTACGCGCAGCTCATCGCGCCCTTGTCCGAGCGCATCGAGTCCGTCGATGTGTGGCTCACGCTCGATGGCCTACGGATCTTGTACGAGCGCAACCGCGGCGGACACGACGGCGCGCGATGACGCACTCTGCCAAGTGGCCGTGGCGGTTGTCCGCCCTCGCGCTGCTCACGGTGCTGTGTTTTGGCTTCGCGTTGCGCGTGGGCGCGGCCTCACTCGATTGGTCCATCGCCCTGCGCGATGCCTCGTCAGTCCATCGCGCCGTGATGCAAGCGCGTGGGGCGAGGGTGATCTTGGGAGCGCTCACGGGCGCGAGCCTCGCGGCGGCTGGGTGTGCCTTTCAAGCGCTCTTGCGCAACCCCCTGGGAGACCCGTTTGCGCTGGGCGTCTCGGGGGGCGCAGCGTTGGGCGCGACCGTGGTTGTCTTAGTGGGCGCGACCGCTCCCTTCTGGCTGCCATTGGGGGCCTTTGTGGGGGCTCTAGGCGCTGCCCTCGCGGTGGTACTCCTCGCGCGTCTGGGCGGCTCCATGGACGCCCGGGGGATGCTCTTGGCGGGGGTCGTGCTTAACACCGCGACGAGCGCGATGCTCTCGCTCTTGCGCAGCGCGCTGCCCGGTGGTCGCGCCGAGCGCACGCTGTCGCTCTTGCTCGGGACCATCGGCGAAGAGTCCATGGGCACGGTCGCGCTGGTCGCGGGTTTTGCGATCCCCGGATGGATCGCCCTGATGATTCTCTCGAAATCCATGAACCTGTTGTCCCTCGGTGCAGACAGCGCCGCGTCGCTCGGGCTCTCAGTGCGCCGCGCAGAGCTCTGGCTCTTCGCGGTGGGCTCGCTCGTGGTGGGCGCGGTCGTGAGTGTGTGCGGCCTCGTGCCCTTTGTGGGGCTGGTGGCGCCGCACTACGCCCGCGCGTGGGTGGGCGGAGACCACCGCGTGCTCTTGCCCGCGAGCGCTCTGGTAGGCGCTTCGCTCGTGCTCGTCGCGGACGCGGGCGCGCGAGGGGCGTACGCGCTGCTCGGGACCGAGGTCCCTGTGGGCGCCCTCACGGCGCTTGTCGGGGCACCCTTTTTACTCGTCGCATTGCGAGCAAAATCACACACGTAGCGGATTTTGTAGATGACCACAGGGTCTTCTTCCGCCGAGCCCTTCCGACCGTGTACCTTGCGCGCGCTCGGCATGAGTGTGGCTGTCAGACAACACCGACACAGCACTCCTGTCGCACACCGAAAGGGATACCTCATGAAGCACACCTCCATTGCACTGAGCCTCGTGGCCACTTTGGCCGCCTCGATGATCGCCTGCGGCGGCTCGCAGACCGCAGCGCCTCCGCCTCCTCCGCCCGCAGCAGAGCCCACCTCGGGCAGCACGGCCGAAGCGACCCCCACGCCCGAAGCGACCCCCACGCCCGAGCCCACGCCTGAGCCCACGCCCACACCGGTCGCGTTTTCGGCCACGGCGGCACAGATCGCTGCGTGGCAAGCAGCCACGACGACGCTAAACTTCAACGCCCGCGCGAACTTCGGCGGTGGCGCGCTCCGCACGGGATTTACGCCGGATCCCTGGCCCTTTCCCCTTAGCGCAGGCGGCGGTCGCACCCCCGTGGACGTGGCCTCGCTCAACATCGTTGACGCAGTGAGTGGCGCTGCCTGCACGCGCTCGTTCGTGACCCGCGCCCCGGACTTTCACTTCACGTTTACCGCAGGCACGGACTTTCCGATGTTGCGCTTTTACGTTGTGACCACCAACGGTGCCGACGCGACCTTGCTCATCAACCAGCCCAACACCCAGTGGCGCTGCAACGATGACCATGGCCACGCCGACTGGACCAACCCCTTGATGCCCACCATCGACTTCGCGCACCCCGCGCCCGGTCGCTACGACATCTGGGTCGGGACCTTCGACGCATCGCGCAGCAACCCCGCGCGCTTGATGGTCACCGAAGTCGACAGCAACCACCCGTGAGCCCGTCGCAAACGGTGCTGCAAATTCTCTGGTAGAACGCGCACTGTTTACGGCTGAGCAAAGAACGGCGTGACGTCAATCGGGCCATCGCCCGGTGTTCGATCGAGCGCCTCGCGCAGCGCGCTGAGCTGCCTCGCTTGAGGCACACGCGCCTGTGCACGCTCGATCGCGCGGCGAGCCTCGGGGCGTGCTCCGCGGGCCGCAAAAAAGAGCGCGTCGACATAGGCGCTCCAGAGCAGGGTCTCTTGCACGCGCTGGGTCGCGAGACCCTCGCGGTCAAGCTGTGTTGCGAGCTGATCGAAGCGCGCAAAGTGTCTCGCGCCGCCTGCACGTACGTCCGCGAGCGTGCTCGGCGCCTCAAGCACAATCGCAAACGGTCCCGCGGGGATCACAAAGGGCGTGTACTCCCGGAGGTTGTCTAGGTGGAGCTCGACCAAGACGTGCCTTCGCGTGGACAATCCCACAGAATCCTGCGCTCGGATCGCTCGCTCGGGCCTAAGCAAATAGTGCGTGAGCACAGGCGCGAGGCCAGGGTCCAGACGCAAGATTTCGGTGACCAAGCCCGGATAGCCCAGCAAGGGCACAGGGATCACGAGCACATCGGGCCGCTCGCCCTCGACGATCTGCGCATAGCGAAGCCGAAAAATGGTCTGCGGATCATGCGCCAAGAGCACCGCGCGCGGAGGAGCGCTCGCGAGCGGCGAGAGAGAGAGCGTCGTGGGCGCGCTTGCGCGGTCTTCTTGCGAGGCGAGCCAAGACGCAGGCAGGTGCCACAGCGGCAGCGTTGTTGGTAGCGCTACCAACAGCACCATGAGCACGACGCGCATCGTGCGCGAGGGGCCCTGCGGGGCCGCCGGGGCGTCGCGGATGATCTTGAGCGAGCCGGCGGTAAAAGCAGCAGAGAGCGTAGCGAGCGCGACGCTGGCAGGTAAGAGGTAGCCCGCGGCATCGGGATTATCTCGGGTAAATCCCAGCCAAGCGCGCGCAATCACGCCCACAACGAGCACCCACACCAGCCGCCCGGCGTGCAACCGCGCGGTCAATCGCGAGCGGCGCGCGAGCCACAGTCCCATCAGGCCCGCGAGGATCCCAAACGGAGTGAGCCCATGCGAGAGCGTGTCCAACACATCGGCGATGCGCTCGGCGGCGCCTTGGGGGACGCCCGCTCCGGTGTTCTTTGCGAAGGTGCGCGCGGAGGCGACCTCGAGGATTTCAGCGAGGTTTTGGGGCCGAGGGAGGCTCGCCCTCGCGTGCGCACGCAAGGGCAGCAGGGCATAAAGCGAGAGGGCTGAGACGAGCGCGATGCTCAGCGGGACCACCGCGCGCCGCGGTCCCACGCGCTTGACGTGTCGCACGAACGTAGCGCCCAACGCGGGCATCGCGGTGATCGCGATAAAGTGATGGTTGGCGAGGCCCAGCGCCGCGATCCCGAAGGCGAGCCTCGCGCGAACGCTGGGCGAAATCCCTCGCACTGTGAGCAACGCGATCGGAGCGATCGCCAAGAGCGCAGCGAGCGCGTAGACCTCGGGCCGCGTCGCTTGGCGCATCGCGGTGGGCCCAAGCGTGGCGCTGAGTGAGGCGCTTAGCGCGAGTGTGGCGCGTATACGGGGCGAGACGCCGCCGCCGCCCAGATCACGGCTGAGCCTAAAGGTCAGCTCATAGGTCGCGCGGCCCAAGAGTCCCAAGAGGGCTGCAGAGAGAATGGTCAGCCGAAACGCAGCACTTCCGACCGGAATGAGCCCACACGCGAGCGCCCCCAAGATCACCCACAGCGGGTGGCCCGGCGGGTGTGTGATCCCCAAGCCTTGCGCGCTGGTCGCGAGCTCGGGACTGTCGAGCCACCCTGCGCCATCGCCAGCCAAGAGCACCGCGACGAGTGTGGGCACCAGCGTCGCGATCGCGGCCCAGGTCCATGGTGGGCCCGGTGAGACTCGCGGGGCCGACACGGCAGCGCTGTCCGTGTTGTTTTGTGGCTGAATTTGCTCTGCGATCACGCTCTCGTCGGCGGTTTGCTCTGCGGTCACGGCGTTGGGGTGCGGAGCATACACGCGCCATTCCCATTCGCGTGTTGTGTGTGTGGACTTTGTTGCGCGATAGTGCTCTGCGAATGGCGTACGATCGCGCCGTCGATTCGCACGAGTCAGTGTTGGCTCGGTGCATGACTACCCATAGTCTCGGAGGATGTCCCAAGGTGAACAGGTTGCCGTTGATGACCGCTGCGCTCTTGTGTGCGCTCGCGACAAATTGTGCACGTCCGCAAACGACGGCGTTTGAGTGGGTGGGCCAGGACACCATGACGGGCCGCCAGGTCAATCTTCGCGCGGGCCCCATGCCGAGCGGCGATAGCTTCTCTGGGTTCTATCGCACCACGCTTATGGGCGACGTAAACCTCCAGCAGACCGGGGACGCCGTCATCGGCGACTACGAATACGAGCGCGGATCGTGTCACGTGCTGGGTCACCTCGAGGGCCAGGCCCAGGGCAACCTGTTTCGCTTCAATTGGCGCGAAGACAAGCGCGCATGTGGCTTTCAGTCACCGGTCATTGGCCGGGGATTTATGCTCATCGAGCGGACCGAAGAGGGCGGCATGGCGCGCTCGCACATCTACGGTGAGATCGGGCTTCAGGCCGCAGACCGAGGAGACGGCACAGTGCTGGGCGTCAAGGTCCCAGGGCGTGAGCCTGTGTTGCGCTCGGAGGGCTCGTCCGGCGGCGAAGGCCTCGGCGAGGGAACAGGCTTGCCAGACCCCAACGCGACCACCACCGGCGGCAGCGGCACAGGCGGCGGGCTCTAAAAGAGCCCCGCTGGGCGTTGACAGTGCTTGGTGAGGGTTATTCGTCGTCGAGAACAAACGCGACGATCACCGTCACGTTGTCTTCTCCGCCGTGCTTGTTGGCGAGGTCCACAAGCTGCTGAACGGCGTCGTCTGGCGTGGTCGCGGTGGAGACAATGCTCAGGATCTCGTCGTCGCTCACCATGGTCGAGAGCCCATCCGAGCAGAGCACATAGCGGTCGCCCACCGTGGTCTCGTCGTTGCTCACGTCCACTTGCACGTTGTCCCCCATCCCGAGCGCACGCGTGATCACGTTGCGCGGGACCTCGTTGCGCTGCTCTTGGGGAAGCTCGGGCACCGCGCGCAGCCAATCGTTGAGCAACGAGTGGTCCTGTGTCAGTGGCGAGAGCGCGCTGTCCCGCAAGCGATAGCAGCGTGAGTCACCGACGTGTCCCACGTAGATTTTTCGTGCGCTGTTCGAGAAGAGCATCCCGACCACGGTGGTGCCCATGCCCTGATGGTTTCGCGAGCGAACGCCGTGCTCGTAGATGCTCTTGTTTGCGATCTTAATGCCGGTGACGAGCCGGTTTTCTTCTGCAGAGAGGGTGGGATCGTAGTGAAAAGGCCAGGTCGCGTCTTCACGGGCCGTGGTGTTAAAAAACTCGGTGATGGTGTCGGTAGCCAGCTTCGACGCAACATCGCCGGATCGATGGCCACCCATGCCATCGGCCACGACGAATAAGTTGTGTTGGTCGAGCAAGACGAAGCTGTCTTCGTTGTGCTCGCGCTGGAGCCCGACGTCTGTCCTGCCGGCAGCGATGACGCGCATGAGGAGTGAGAGCGTTTCACCGCACTAGGGATGCTGTCAACCGAAGATCATCCTTCGTGCTGCGCACTTGCAGACTACGCGCGCTCGTGCTCTCGATCGGTGTTAGTACAGCACAGAGAATCTTTGATCATGAGCAAGACCCAACGCGTGGCTGTCATCCCGGGAGATGGCATTGGTGTAGACGTCCTTCGAGAGGCCGTGAGGCTCCTCGAGGCCATTGATCGCAAGCGTCCTTTGGCGCTCTCGCTCTGGTCTCTCGACCTCGGCGCCGAGCGATATCTCAGGGACAAGACCACACTCCCCAAAGAGACGTTCGAAGAAATCAGGGACACTTGCGGAGCGATTTTGCTCGGCGCGATGGGCGATCCGCGTGTGCCAGGTCTTGAGCACGCGCGGGACATCTTGTTTGGCTTTCGCTTCGGCCTTGAGCTGTATGCCAACGTACGACCGGTCAAGTGCCTCGACGACCTCCTGTGTCCGCTCAAGCACAAGCGCGCGAAAGACATCGATTTTACTGTGTTTCGCGAGAACACCGAGGGTGTCTACGTCGGCGTCGGTGGCCAAGTCCGCCGCGGTACGCCCGACGAGATCGCGATTAACGAAGACATCAACACACGCAAAGGTGTCGAGCGGATCATCCGCGCGGCGTTTGAGTTTGCAAAACGCACGGGCAAGACCCGCGTGCACATGGCCGACAAATCCAACGCGATGAAGCACGCGCACGAGCTCTGGTACCGCACGTTCTTTGAGCTCGCCGCTGAGTATCCGGGGATCGAAGCGCGGCACGTGTACGTCGACGCATTGTGTCTCTACATGATCCAAGAGCCTGAGAATATTCAGGTCGTTGTGACCAATAACCTCTTCGGTGACATCGTCACAGACCTCGGCGCCGCGCTGCAAGGAGGGCTCGGCATGGCCCCAAGCGCCAACCTCAACCCCACCCGCCCAGGCCCCGCGCTCTTTGAGCCCGTGCACGGCAGCGCACCTCCTTTGGCCGGAAAAAACCTGGCCAATCCCTTCGCTGCGGCCCTCACTGTGGGCATGATGCTTGAGCACCTAGGGCACCAGGGCATCGAGACGCTCATCGAAGACAGCGTGCGCGCGTGCGTCGTTGAGCGACAGTGCACCAAGGACATCGGCGGCACGCTCGGCACGACCCAGACCATGGACCGGTTGCTCGAGCGGCTCAACGATCGCCTGTGAAATCACACGGCAGACTGCGGTAGCTCGTCACCCTCGGTGGGGATGGGTGCGCACTGAAACACCTCGCCGTCGATGGTGCTCTTGAGGTTGTTCTCGATGGTCGAGCAGATGCGCTCGAGCGGCAGATCATTGTCGTCGTATCCGAAGGGATCTTCGATCTGAACGCCGATCTCTTCGATGCCATAAAACACATAGGACACAAAGAACACCGCGGCGATGGTGGCGTTGCCCATGTCACGAAGTAAGGCAAATGGCAGGGTAAACGTGTAGAGCAGCAGCGCGCGCCGGAGGTGTACGACGTAGGCAAACGGCAGCGGTGTCTTCACGATGCGCTCGCACGCGCCGACGTAGTCAATCAAGAGCTGGACGTTGTGGTCCATGGCCTGCTGCTGGATCGTGTCGATCAGCCCCTCGCGCCGCGCGTCCTCAATCACGCGTGACATGCGGATCGCAAGCCAGAGTGGGGCATGTTGTGCTTGGAGCGCGCGCTTGACCGAGCCCTGCGGCAGCTGCTCGGCGATGGGCCCAAGGTCACGTCGGCCGCGCAGGGAGTGCATGGTGCAGTAGGCCCACGCGATGGTCCAGCGCACGAGCTCGGCGTGCTTTTCAGGATCTTGGCGTGCGAGCAAGACCGAGGACATTCGCGCGAGGTTGCGGGTCTCGTTGACGATTCCGCCCCAGAGCTTGCGACCCTCCCAAAAGCGATCGTACGAAGCGTTGGTGCGAAACACGAGCAACAGCCCAAGCGCGGTGCCTACGAGCGAGTGGACCGTGACCGGGATCGTCCGCCTGAGAAAATACTCTTCGAGCAGGACGACAAGGACGGCCCACGCGGTCGTAAACGCGACGCGGTGCATGATCTCGCGGACCATGGTGCCGCGCACGTCGAACAGATGCCGGTGCCACTTGTGTGAGTCGTAGTCGATCATGGATCCCGAAGAGTGCTAGCGGTAACGTGCGTAGAAAGTACTGTGAATTCGCTGGTATAATTATCTGGCGTTGAGCTCTGCGAGGGCATCGTTGTACTCGGTGGTCCAGCGGGCGACGAGCTCGGCCGTAGTGGGCACGTCATGCAACACGCCGATGCCTTGACCGCAGCCCCAGATGTCTCGCCAAGCCTTCGCGAGCGAGGTCCCGCCTGAGCCAAAGTTCATCGCGCTCGGGTCGCTCTTGGGGAGATTGTCCGGATCGAGGCCCGCGTTCACGATGCTCGCGCGGAGATAGTTGCCATGAACCCCAGTGAAAAGATTGGTGTACACGATGTCGCTGGCGGTGCCGTCCACGATGCCCTGCTTGTAGCTCTCGATCGCGTGGGCCTCTTGCGTCGCGATAAACGCGCTGCCAACGTAGGCCAAATCGGCACCCATCGCGCGCGCTGCGAGCGCGCTGCGGCCGTTCGCGATCGCGCCCCCGAGCGCTAAAGGGCCCTTAAACCACTGACGGATCTCTTGCACGAGCGCGAAGGGTGACAGCAGCCCCGCGTGCCCGCCCGCGCCCGCGGCGACCGCGATGAGCCCGTCTGCGCCCTTCTCAATGGCCTTGCGTGCGTGCACCAAATTGATCACGTCGTGCAGCACGATGCCGCCATACGAGTGGATCGCTTGGTAGACGTCCTCGCGCGCGCCGAGCGAGGTGATCACGACGGGTACCTTGTGCTTGACGCACATCGCGACGTCGGCCTCGAGGCGGTCGTTGCTCTTGTGCACAATCTGGTTGACCGCGAAGGGCGCCGAGAGCGCGTCGGGGTTTGCGCGATCGTGCGCGTCGAGGGTCTCGCGGATTTCGCTGAGCCACTCGTCCAAGAGCGATGCAGGCCGCGCGTTGAGCGACGGAAACGAGCCCATGACGCCCGCCTTGCACTGCGCGATCACCAAGGGCGGCTGAGAGACAATAAACATCGGTGCGCCCACCAAGGGCAGACGCAACCGTCCATTGAATTGCTGGGGAAGTGCCATGTTGCCTCGCACCGTATCCCGAGGACCTCCCAGCGCCCTAGTGACCTCGCGAGATTCACTGACGAAAATCGAAATCGTTTGACTAGAAGTCAAGTGCGAACGCAGCGAGACGCTACGCTCAAAATGGGCTAGCAACGCGTTGGGATGGGGCTGAGATCGCTCAGGAGAAAAGCATGGACGTGACCGCAACATCGACATCGCCAGGGATCAAGTTTGACGAGCCCACGCAGACGCTGCGAATTTGGGGTGAGTCCTATCCCGAGAACGCGTTTGAGTTTTATCGGCCGCTTTTGAAGTGGTTGGACGCGCGAGTAAACACCGCGCCGCTGACGGTCGAGATGGACGTGACGTACATGAACACCAGCAGTGTGAAGTGCGTGATCGACATGTTTGATCGTCTCGAAGAGGGGCATCAAGCGGGCGGGGCGGTCTGCGTCGTGTGGCGCCATCGCGTTGAAGACGAGCGTGCGCGCGAGCTGGGCGAAGAGTTTAAAGAAGACCTCACGCTGCCGTTTGAGATGCATGCGTACGCATAGTGTTGGACCACTGAAGACCACCGCACCAGGAGACCCATCCCCCATGCAATCAGGTCAGCTTCAGACTCTGAGCGATCAATTGACCCGCGCCAACGTGCTGCTGTGTTTTAACGGGCCGTTCTCGCACTCGTTGATTGAAGAGTTTGGCAAGGCGTTGCGCGCGTATCTCACGGTGAACGAGACGGACAAAGGCTCGGTGAGTGACGTGTTCTCGGTGTACATCGAGCAAGCACAAAACGTGAAAAATTACACGACATCGTACTTTCCTGCCGAAGTCGGGGGCTTGCTCCAGCGCGGGATTCTGGCGATCGCTCGTGAGCACGATGGCTACGTGATCTCGGCTGGAAACTTCGTGCGCAGCGAGCACGTTGAGCCTCTCCGTGCGCGGCTGCAAAGCGTCGTCAACGCAGACAAAGACTCACTCAAAGCGATGTACAAGCGTCAGCTACGGGCCGAGCGCAGCGAGGATTCGTCTGGGGCGGGGCTAGGGCTGCTCTCCATGGCCCGCGTCGCGTCGGCGCCACTCTCGTTTCACTTCGAGCCCTCGTCCGAGCACCACGCGCACACGTACTTCAGTCTCTCTGTGCAGGTCTGAGCCACATGGAACGCGCCGCCGCCACCGCAAACGCCACCGCGATGATCCCGCTGAGACACCGCTTTGTTGTGCGGGTCGCGCTTGGATTTTTGCTGTGTGTTTTGGTGCCCTCCGCGGTCGTCGGTTGGGTCTCTTACGAGACCGCCAAGCGCGTGCTGGTGCAAGAGCTCAAGCGAAGGCTCATCACCGTGGCCGAGCGCAAGGTCAACAAGCTCGAAGACTGGACCGACCAGCAGCGCCGTGTGCTCGCCGCGATCGTGCGTGAGCCCGCGCTGCAGCAACAGATGGACGAGCTCACGCGCGCGCAGGACCAAGACCAGCGCCGCCGTCGTGCCTCTGGGCTGCTCTTGGGGATGGCCTCGCAGCTGCGGTTATTAGGCCGCGGATCGGCGCTCTTGGTCGACGCCAACGGGCAGGTGCTCGCTACCTCTGGCGACAGCAACCTCGCAGGGCAATCGCTCTCACGCGGGCTGCTCGCGCGCTCAGAACTCGGCCAGTCTTTCGACCGCGCGCGGATGGTGTATCAGACCGAGTTTACGGACTTCGCCTTGGCCACAGACCAGGGGGATCGACGAGAGCCTCGTGCTTGGTTGGCTGCGCCCATTTTGGCAACCGGGCAGGTCGTGGGTGTTTTGGTTGTGCAGATTGACAACGACGCGGTCTCGCGATTGAGCGCAGACCACGCAGGGCTGGGCTCGTCGGGCGAGGTGCTCTACGCCGGACGTGTGGGCTCGCTTCCCATGCTCATTGCGCCGACAAGGACTCACGCGAACGCCGCGTTTCGTCTGCAAATTCCCTCGCATAGCGCGGCAATCGATGCGCTCCGTGGCAGCTCCGGCGATGGCCTCCGACGCGACTATCGTGGGGTCGATGTGTTCGCGGTATGGCGCTATGTTCCGTCGTTGCGGTGGGGCGTGGTCTGCAAGATTGATGTCCACGAGGTGTTCGCGCCCGTCGAACGCCTTCGGCTACTGAGCATCGGCATCACTGCGCTCGCTGCGGCGTTGTCTCTCCTCGCGGCGTGGGTCTTTGGCCGCCGCTTGTCTTCTCCGCTCGAGACCATGACCCGCGAGGTCGTCGCCATCGGCCAGGGCAACCGAGAACAGGGAGTGTCCGCGCAAGGGCACGACGAGGTCGCTCACCTCGCGCGCGTCTTTAACGCGATGTTGGACGAAATCCGAGCGCACACAGAGGGCCTCGAAGGGCAGGTCGCTGAGCGCACGCGCGCCCTCGCAGAGGCCAACGAAGAGCTCCAAGTGCGAGGCCGACGGATTGAAGAGGGCGTGGCCCTCGCGCGACAGATTCAGGCCACCGTGTTGCCTTCGTTTACCGGCGAGCGCGCCGAAGTTGGCGGGCTGATCTGGCGTCCACTCGATCAGGTCGGCGGAGACATCGCGTTTGTCGAGCCTCTGGGTGAGGACGGCTACGTCGCCGGGGTCATCGATTGCACGGGCCACGGCGTCCCCGCAGCGATCACCGCGATGTTTGCCTCGGCGATGTGCCAGCTCGCGTTGATCACTCACGGATCGCAAGGGCCCGCTGCGGTCTTGCATGAGCTTGATCGTAGGCTCACGAGCACGTTTCGCCGAGCCAATGAGGCGGGGATTTCGCTGGGGCTTGATGTCGGTCTCGCGATGGTCTCGCGCGACGGGCCGGTGCGATTTGCGGGCGCGGGGATCCAGATTTTTTACGCACGAAGCGATGGATCTATCAGCGAAAAAGCAGGTCGTCGCCGCGGTTTAGGGTACGGTGAGCGAAAGCGCGAGGTCGCCATCACCGACGTGCTGCTCAGCGAGGAAGACATCACCACCCTCTATCTCTCGACCGATGGGATGTTGGACGAGCCGATCGGGCAGTCGGGCGAGGGCCTCGGTCGCTCGAAGCTCTTTGCGTTGCTCTCAGGGCTGCAATCGATGTCGATCGCGGCGCAGCTTGAGACACTTGATGCGCAAGTGATCGCTCTGCGGGGCGCGCGGACACAACGCGATGACGTGACGGTGCTTGCCATGCGCGTGGGGCCAAACAGCAGCAACCGCCAGGTGGCTTAACCAATGTCCATTTTGAATCGACGTAGGTTGCTGGGGTTGGGGGCCGGAGGGGCCGCGGTGGCTTCCGCAGCGATGCTCACTCGCTGCGTAAAAAGGCAGTCGATCCGCGTAGGCATCCTCCACTCGTTGACCGGAACGATGGCGCTCAGCGAGCGGCCTGTCGCGGCGGTCACCCGCATGAGCCTTGAGCAGCTCAACGCCAAGGGTGGTCTCTTAGGGCGCAACGTTGAAATCGTCGAAGCAGATGGTCAATCGTCGGGCGCGGTGTTTGCTCGTCAGGCCCGCAGGCTCATCGAGTCTGAGCGCGTCGATGTGATCTTCGGTTGCTGGACCTCGGCGAGTCGTCGCGCGGTTTTGCCTGTGATCGAGCAGGCCAAATCGCTCTTGGTCTACCCGGTTCAATACGAAGGCATCGAGCGCAGCGATCGCGCGATCTATCTCGGCGCCGTGCCAAACCAGCAGATCCTCCCGTCGGTCGCGTGGTGCTTTGCAAACCTGGGCCGCAAGTTCTTTTTAGTCGGCTCGGACTACGTGTTTCCGCGCTCAGCCCACGAGATTATCAAAGACCAACTGCGCGCGATCGGTGCTGAATTCGTTGGTGAATCGTTTGTGCCGTTAGGCTCGCGAGATGTGTCGTCGATGATGGCCGCGATCCGCGACGCTTCGCCCGACGTGATCCTCAACTCGATCAACGGGGACACGAACCTAGCGTTTTTTCGCGCGCTAAGAGCCACCGGAGAGCGTCGCATCCCGACCATGTCGTACAGCATCGCGGAGCCGGAGCTCCGGGCGCTTGGCGACGTCCAGCTTGAAGGTGAATACGCTGCGTGGAATTACTTTCAATCTCTGGATGGCCCCTCGAATCGTGCGTGGTTGCAGAGGGTCTTGGGGCGCTCGGTGGACACGGCGGTCTTGTCCGACCCGATGCAAGCCGCGTGGGTTGGGACGCACTTGTGGGCTCAGGCGGTCTCGAGCGTCGAGAGCTCGGACCCCACCGACGTGCGCGCGGGCATGCTCGGGCAGAGCATCGCGGCCCCAGAGGGCGTGATTACCATCGACCGCGAGACAGGAAACGCCTGGAAAATCGCACGCATCGGTCGTGTTCGCCGCGACCGCCAGTTTGACGTCGTCTGGAGCAGCGAGCGGCCTGTTCGTCCCGAGCCCTACCCCGCCTATCGCTCCCCCGAGGCCTGGGAGCGATACCTTCGCGACCTGTACAACGGCTGGGGACAGCGCTGGCAAGCCCCGGGCTAGCTTCGGTCTGCTGGCAATCCGGCGACGTCGCCGGGTGTGGGCGCGCTAGCCGCGGCGGACCGTCAGGGCCTCGATGCCGGGGCTCGCGGCGATCCATCCGGCCGAAGTGGCGAGCTGACGGATCTCGTCGACCAGCGAGCGAAATACCACGGGTTTTCGAAGGACGCGCTCGACGCCGAGCGCCCGACACCGCCGCACCGCTTGCTCTGACGGGTCGGCCGACCAGACCATCGCCCGCATGCGCGCGCCGCGCCGACGCTCTCGCAGCTGCGCCAACAGCTCTGCGCCGTCCATCCCCGGAAGGTGCAGATCCAAGATGACCAGGTCAGGCGCTGAGGCCCATCGGTTGAGCGCGTCTTCGGCCGAGTGCGCGATGTCCGTGTAGGTCTCGGCCGCCCCAAAGGCCGACTCGGCAGCGCGCCGCGCCAGGGTCGCCAGCGTGGCCTCGTCGTCCACGATCAGGATCCGCACAAACGCCGACGTGATGCTCTCCTCCGCGGGCTTCAGTGGCTGCTTCTCAAAGTGCGTGTGCGCGGTCTCGAGGGCGGTCGCGAAGCTGCGCCCATTCGCAAAGCGATCCGTGGGCTCTTTTGCAAGCGCGCGCTTCATGAGCGCGTCGAGTGGCGCGAGCGCTGGGTTGCGGTCACTCAGGGTCGGAATGGGATCTCCGACGTGCATCGCCATCAGCCGCGCGATGGTGTCCGCGCGGTAGGGTGTGCTGCCGGTGAGGGTCTCAAACAGCGTACAAGCGAGCGCGTAGACGTCGCACGTCGCGGTGAGGGGACGGTCGTGCAGGATCTGCTCGGGCGCCATGTACGCGGGTGTTCCGACAAAGGTGCCGCTCTCATCGCGCGCGCTCCCCGCGGTGGTGGCGATGCCAAAGTCCACGAGCACCGCGCGCCCACTTCCCTGCTCGATCACGATGTTTGATGGCTTGATGTCGCAGTGGACAAGCCCCGCCGCGTGCACCGCTGCGAGCCCGTCGGCGATCTGTCGCACGACGCTCACCGCGCGGATGGCAGACAACCCTCGCGCATCGTGCTCGTCACCAATCGCCGCAGCGAGAGAGGTGCCATGGACAAACTCCATCGCAAAAAATGCCCGCCCGCGATCGAAACCAAACGCGTACACGCGCGCGATGTGTTCGCTCTTGAGTGCCGCGAGCGCGACCGCCTCTCGACGAAACAGGCGCTGCTCTTCGATGCCGGACAGATGGTGTCCCAAGAACTTCAGCGCGACCTGCCTTTGGAGCGCCAAATCGTCCGCGACGTAGACATCCCCCATCCCGCCGGCGCCGAGCTTCTTCACGATCCTGTAGCGCCCATCCACCAGCGATTCATCGGGTGGGAGCGCGCTACCGCACAGCTCGCACATGGCGTTGTCGCCACGCACCAGGAGCTCACATTGCACGCACCAACTCATAGGCCGTTCCATAACGCATCAACGCCAAGATGGAAGCACTTGAAGGTCGCGATTCGTTGCAGCGCGCGCGCTATCGCCGGTGAAATGGCAGAGTGACTACAAACGACGCGCCCGCGCCGACTACGGATTGCACACGAACTGAGCCGTTCATTCGTTCGCACACTCTGCGCACAATGGTGAGCCCTAGCCCGTGACCGCCCTCGGTGCTCGTGAGTCGTACAAAGGGCTGAAAGAGCCGGGCGATCTGATCTTCAGTGAGCCCGCGACCGTTGTCGCTGATCACGATCTCTAGCGTTTGATCAGCGATTTCGCAGCTCAATTTGACATGCGGCGGGCGCCCTCCGTAGCGAAACGCGTTGGTCACGAGGTTCACGAGCGCAGCCTCGATCCAGGGCGCATACCCCAACGCGCGAGGCCACTGAGCGGGCACCTCAAGCGTGCCCTCAAGCTGCGTTTGGATCGGTACAACGCGCTGTTGGACCTGCGCAAACACGGCCCCGAGATCGACCGAGTCAAACTGCACGGCGCCGCGGCGGGCCTGCGCGAGCAAGAGCAATGCGTCGATAATCTCGAGCATCTTTTGCGCGGACCACACGATGTCGTTGGACGTCGATCGCACCAAGGAAGGGTCGTTCGAGAACGACTCTTCGCACAGCATCGAGGCGAAGCCCATGACGCCTGCCAGCGGGTTCTTCAGATCGTGTGCGACGCGACCGGCAAACTCGAGCAGGTCTGAGTTGGCTTCTTCAAAAGCCGCCTTGCTGCTTCGCAGCTCGCGCTGATAGAGGTCGCTGATTCGGCTGACTTTTTCGAGTCGTCGCGCGAGGCGTGTGTGCCTCACCGCGAGACTCTTCATGTCCTCTTGCGTGGGGTGGGTGAGGGCCGAGACAGACTGGAGCCACTGCGCTTCTTCGTGCTCTCCAAGGTGCGGCACAGAGACCAAACCACCCGTGTTGACTTGCGCAACAAGACGCAGCGAGACCAACGCGCATGTCTGCACGACGCTCTCGGAGGATGGCCGAAACGCAGAAAATACCTGAGAAACAGACTCGAAATCAGGCTGGTTCTCTGCCTCCATCGAGTTGAAGCGCTCGAGCTTAGACGCAAGCAACGAGCTGGCCGCGGGGTTGCCAATCCAGAGCGTGGTCTTTGCCGTGAGCGCGCGCTGACTCTCGGCGCGAGAGCCCTCCAACCAGCCCACCGTGTGCTCGGTGCTTAGCTTTGCGTCGATCGCTCCGTGAGAGATCCACCGCAGTGTCCGTGCAGTGAGATCGACGACGCCATACCAGAGAGAGCCGTCCTCGACCTTGCTCAGGGCGGTCTCTTCGTCCCAACGAGCGAGCACCGCAGACGGGTCGCGCCCGATCGCCGGAGACCATTGCGTGAGCGCGATCGCGTTGCGCAGAGTGAGCGCAACCACGCAGCTGCGTGTGCCGGGGAGCGCAACATCGATGAGATAAATCGCGAAGGTCTTTGCGGGCTCGATCCAGTGATAGCCCATGGTCGCGGCGCTGCTTTGCTCAGAGCCGATGTAAAATCCCTGGGCGTGAATCCCGTCGCTGAGCACTGGGGGCACCGACGCGCGCAGGGCATGTCGAAGCTGTTGCGTAGTCAGGAGCTTGCGCAGGTGCTCGCGCTCCATTTGCTCTCGCAGCGCAGCGGTCTCGCGCGCTTGTGCCGCGGCGCGGTCCCTCGATTGCGCAAGTTCGGACTCAAGGGCCGCAATGCGCTGCAAAAATGCAGAGGGATTGTCAGGGGGTGCGTCAGGGGGCATGCGTTCACTCAGTGCTTACCAACCGCTGGTTGGGTCTACAAACGCACAAGCTACCGTGTCACGACGCTCTCGAATGGCAATCCAACGCGCAATTCTTACTGGCCAGTGAACAGACAGCGTGTGACGGGGATCCCGACGTCTTGCAGCACGTAGAGATAGTACTGTTGTCCCGCGACCAAGGGCATGGGGGCCGTGTCTGCAGGGACGCGCTGCGTGGTGCCCATGGGGGCTACGCCATAGCGAATTCCACTCGCGATGGGGGTGCCATCGAAGGGGACATCGACGCGCCACTGCGTGCCTGCGGGGGTGTCCAGGTTCGGTGGCACGCCAGGGTTGGTCGAGGTCGGTGAGAGCACATACACGTAGCGAGCGTTGCCGCCGGTCCAGGTGACCGTGCCGTCCCGCGCGACTCCTTCGCCCTGTGTGCACGCGGTGGGTCGATAGATCTGCTGGGTGTAGATCGGGCCACCAAACGGAACCGCCTCTGCGAAGCTCTCACGTGTGCGCCCACGGTTTTGCAATTCGTCAGCAAAAAACCTCGCCATTCGTGCGGGGTCCGTCGCCGGAAACCCCGAGGTCGTGCGAGAAAACCCGTTGTTCTCTGCGGGCGGATACGCGCCAAACGAGGTCGAGTCGATCCAGCCCGCGCCCAGCGCGAGCCCGCTGTCGTGAAAGCTGTCCATGAAGTTTCCGGCGGACTCGACGAACCAGTTGGACGGACCTCGGGGCGCGAGCTGATCCGAGTGACAGCACACACACGCACAGGACTCGATCTGGCTTCGGACCCAGCCGAGCTCGGCCGCGTACGTGGGGTTTTGCAGTCGAGGATCTGGCGTCTCGCGGCGTGCAGGCGCAGGTCGGGCCGGCCAGTAGGGGCGCTGAGTCAGCACGCGATCGCAGGTGCCATATTGTCCGAACTTGCGGCCCTGCTCGGTACAACCCGAGATCGCGGACCACGTACATACGCGGCCCTCTGCGCTCGTGCCCGCAGGCTCTCCGGCGCGGGGCGCGACGCACGCTTGCGTGGGCTGTTGAAAGATCGGCAACGTCGAGGGCGCGCTCGGGGGCGGCATGGTCGACCCACCACACGTATTGTTTGGCACAAACACACCGCCGCCCCAGAATTCGCAGCCGTTTTGCGTCGAGCCACACTGGGTCGCGTCGGTGCCCGGAAACGTCAATCGATTCACCTCGGGCCGCCCTGCGTTGATGATGCACTGGCCGAGCGACATGGTCGCGTCGCAGGCCACGCCAATGTTCGCCGTGGTCCCACGGCGGGAGCAATCCGCCGTCACCGTGGCTGCAGTCCAGCCGCTGCCTAGAAAGTCTTTGCACTCATCGCGCCCCGAGAACATGTTGCGATACGTGCAGCTCCCGATGACCTGCGCGGGCACCTCGGGGATACCCGAGGGGCGACCACAGCCCATCGCGAGCACGATCGGGGCGAAGAGCAGCGATGCCCACAAGGGCTGCGAAAAGCGGGTTCGGGAGAGGCGCATCATGACGTTCTAGGATGACATGAGCGGCTTGACGGTTGCGCGGTTTCTACGCTTTTGCCGGGGTCGCGTCGACGGGGTCTGATGCGCTCTCGGCCGAGGGCAACGAGCGCGTGGTGAACATCGGGCGAAACGCGCTGAAGTAAGCCCAGCCCAAGAAGGCCTCGAGGGCCACGAGCATAAACGCCATCGGGTTGGGCGGCGTAAGCACCGTGTGAAACGCGAGGATGTTCACAATGATCGGGGCCAAGAGCACGAGCGCGAAGGGCACCATGCGGTTGCTCAAGAGCAGCAATCCGCCCAGGACCTCAGTGCCTTTGATCATCGGAAACATGTAGCCCGTCGCCGCAAATGCGCCCATCAGCGCGCCTGCGGGGCCCGGCATCGGCGGCATCGGCAAGAAGTGCAAAAAGCCATTGAGCCCGAAGACAAAGAAGATCAGCCCGAGAAGATAGCGGGCCACGGTGGCGGCGATGCGAACGTTACGTGACATGGTGAATGAGCTCCAAGTGATTGAAAATGTTCGAAAAATTCTTCGGTGGTTGAGCGCTCGTTTGTCACCCGAAGGTCAACCCACAGCGTAGTCAGAGGCTAGTCAATGTTGCGCTTGCGCACCAGCCGGCTATTTGCGAACACTTCGTTGCATGAGCGCAACCATCGACGATGTCTCGCTGTTTGTTCACGTGCTTCGTGCAGGCTCGCTCACCGCGGCGGCGGCCGAGCGCGGCGTGCCCAAGTCCACCGTCAGCCGCGCGCTGACAAGGCTCGAGACCGAGCTGGGCGCGCAGCTCGTACGGCGCTCTCCGCGTGCGCTTAAGCTCACGGACCTGGGCCAGCGGTTCTTTGACGAGGTCACTCCGCACGTCGACGCGCTCTCGCAAGCGACGCAGCTCGTGCACCAGCGCGTGGGCCGCGTCGAGGGCACCCTGAGGCTCAGCGCGGCGCCCGACATGGCCGAGTCCGTCGCGAACCTCGTGAGCCGGTTTTGTGCGAGATATCCCAAGATCCGCGTCGAGGTCGATCTCAGCACGCGCTTGGTGGACTTTGCGACGGACCGAGTCGACGTGGCCTTGCGTGCGACGGACAAAGTGCGTGACGGGAGCGTGGTCGCACGCAAGATCGCTTCGACAAAGACAGGGCTCTACGCCGCGCCGTCGTACCTCGCGCGCAAGCCCGCGCCGAGGTCGTTTGCTGAGCTCAGCGAGCACGACCACGTCTCGTTTCGGCCCAGCGCGAAGACCCCCATGATGCTCGTCGATGAGCAAGACAACGAGTACGAGTTTTTGAGCCAAGGGCGCATCGGCGGCGACCAGTTTGTGTTTATCCGGGCGGCGCTCCGCAACGGGGCCGGCGTGGGCCCGCTGCCTGAGTTCTTTGCGCGCGAAGACGTGCAAGAGGGGCGCTTGGTGCGCGTGCTTCCTGGCCTGTGTGTGCGCTCGGGCAACCTGTTCTTGGTCTATCCCGCGGCCAAGCATGTCCCGCGCGCGGTCGCTGCGTTGAGAGACATGGTGCTCGAACAGCCGCTGCTCTAGCCCACGAATCGCGCGAGAATTTGCTACCCTCACGAGCATTCACTGATGGCATCCCCGCTTCGCGCCTGTGTGTTCGGACAGTTCTTTACCTTCGCATCGGTCAAAGAGGTCCTGTGCAAATCCAGCGATCTTCGCTCGGGCGACGTGCAAGCGGGCTTGGCTGCACAGAGCGACCGCGAGCGCGTCGCGGCCAAGCGTGTGCTCTCCGAGCTCACCCTCGACGACCTCTACGAGAGCCCCAGCGTCCCGTACGAAATCGACGAGCTCACCCGGCTGTTTCAAGACAGCTGTGACAAGAGCGCGCGGCGACGGATGGCCAACAAGTCCCTCGGCGAAGTGCGCGAATGGATCCTCTCGGCCAACACCAGCGGGCGCGATTTGTTAGCGATTTCGCCAGGATTAACGCCCGAGATGGTGGGCGCGCTCGCGAGGCTTATGTCCAACATGGACCTGATCGCGGCGGCCAAAAAGATCCGCGTGGTCGTGCGGTGCAACAACACCCTGGGCCTCGAAGGCCGCATCTCGTCGCGGTTGCAACCCAACCACCCGCGCGACGCGATCGAGGGGATCTTGGCCGTGATGCTCGAGGGGCTGTCGTATGGCAACGGCGACGCGGTCATCGGGATCAACCCCTCGACCGAGACGGTCGAGAGCACCATCGAGATCTTAAAGCGTACGCGGGACTTGATGAATCACCTGCAGGTTCCCACGCAAAACTGTGTCCTCTCGCATGTCACCGTGCAGATGGAGGCCCTGCGCATGGGTGCCCCGCTCGACCTCTGCTTTCAGTCCATCGCGGGCTCGGAGGGCGCGAACAAGAACTTCGGAGTCAACATCGCCCTGCTCGATGAGGCCTACGCGATGACCCGCGAGCTGGGCTCTGCACAAGGACCCAACGTGATGTACTTCGAGACCGGGCAGGGCACAGCCCTCTCGGCCAACGCACACCACGGCACAGACCAGGTCACCATGGAGGCCCGCGCGTATGGGCTCGCACGCCGCTACGCGCCCTTCATCGTCAACTCGGTCGTAGGCTTTATCGGCCCCGAGTACCTCCACGACGCCAAGCAAATTACCAGGGCAGGGCTCGAAGATCACTTTATGGGAAAGCTCAGCGGGCTCTCGATGGGCTGTGACGCTTGCTACACCAACCACGCCGAGTGCGACCAAAACGACCTCGAGAACCTTGAGCTCTTGCTCGCCACCGCGGGGGTGAATTACCTCATGGGCATCCCCGCCGGCGACGACGTGATGCTCAACTACGAGACCACGTCGTTTCACAACAACGCGACGCTCCGCGAGGTGCTGGGGCTCAGACCCGCGCCCGAGTTCGAGTCCTGGCTTGAGCGCGTAGGCCTCTGGCGAGATGGCCACATGACCGACCGCGCCGGTGACCCATCGGTGTTTCTACGCAGAGAATCCACACGCGAATCGCTCTTTGAAGGTTCGCCCACTCGTGCCCCGAGGTCCGCATGAAGCTCGACGACGAAGCGATCGCGACCATCCTCCGTGCCGTGCAACAGCGCCTCGCCGCCGACGCCGTGCGCGAGGCTCACGCGCAAGCCCACAGCGCCCCGACGCGTGCGCCAAGCAGCGACCTCGCGTGTGACGGAGATGCAGGCCACGCATGCACGGCCTCTCCGCGACCGGTGCACAGCGTGCGCGAGCCCGTGTACGAAGCGATGCTCCCGAGGCTCGTCCAGGCCACGTCGTCGCAGATCGCGGTGGGGCACTCTGGGCTGAGATTTCGCACGGATTTGTATCTTCGTGTGCGCGAAGGTCACGCCGACGCGCGTGACGCTGTTCACAGCCACGTGGCGCCCGAGTGGCCTGTCGCGAACAACCTCATCGCGCTCAAGACACGCTGCCACGACAAGCGCGAGTACCTGCTCTATCCCAACCAAGGCCGCCGCCTCGATGACCTCTCACGGAGCATCGTGAGCACCCACGCGCAGACGCGGCCCGATGTGCAGATCCTCGTCGGCGATGGGCTCTCACCCAACGCGATCACTCAAAATGGAGCACGTACGCTCGCGGCCATCACCGAGGCCATTCAGCGCGAGGGATGGCGCATCGGCGTGGGATTTTACGTAGAGTACGCGCGTATCGGGGTGGCCGACGAGGTCGGTGTTCTGGTGGGCGCCCGCGCGACGGTGATGCTTGTGGGCGAGCGCCCAGGGCTCGGAACCGGGGACTCGCTCAGCGTGTACATCGCGATCGCGCCGAGGCTCGACCAAGACAACGCCGAGAAGAACTGCATCTCCAACGTGCGCCCCATCGGGATCGCACCGAGCGAGGCCGCCGAACAAACCGTGCAGATCCTCAGGCGCGGTTTCGAAACCGGCGTAGGGGGCGTGGCCCTTGGGTTAGGCTGGGGGCGTCGATGAGCGTATTTTCAGTCCTTCGAGGTCGCGTCCTGTCATGCCGTACGCTGCCCAACGCAGACGCGCGGTTGTGTAGGTCTCTCGGTCTCGCCGAGGGCTCTGAGCGTCGCTCGCTCGGGCTCATCACGTGCGACCAAGACGACACGCTCTACGCGGCCCTCGACCACGCGACCAAGATGGCCGACGTCGAGGTGATCTACGCGCGATCGCTCTACGCAGGCAGCGCGCACGCCTCGGGACCGCTGTCCGGCGAGGTCCTCGGGGTGATCGCCTCCAACGACCCCGAGAGCGTCACGCAGGGGCTCGCAGCGGCCCGCAGTGCGGTCGAGAAGCTCTTCGCTTTCTACGCGGTCCACGGGACCGGCGTGAGCGTGTTTGCGCCCGTGATTGCCAGCGTGGGGAGGTACCTCTCGGCGCAGAGCGATGTGCCCGTGGGCGACCCGCTGGGCTATTTTATCGCGCCTCCCATCGAGGCCATGGTGGGGCTTGATGCTGCGCTCAAAGTGGCCTCGGTGCAGATGACAAAATTCTTTGGGCCTCCCACCGAGACCAACTTCGCGGGGGCGTACCTCACGGGCTCGCTGGACGCGGTCGAAGCCGCCTCGCGCGCGTTTTGTGACGCGGTCGCAGACGTGGTCAAAGCGCCGTTGCGAGGGTAATGCCGCTTCAAACGCACCCCAAGGTGCGATGCTGCGGGCAGAGTCCACCGATGTCATTGCAACAGCCCTCTGAGACAAAGCCCGCGGTCACGATGCCACGCACGCTCCGCACGCTGCACCTGTGGGGCATCGCCGTGGGCATGGTGATCTCGGGTGATTACTTCGGCTGGAACTACGGCCTCGCCCACGGCGGCCCCCTCGGGATGATCGTCGCGACGCTCACGGTCACCGTGCTCTACGTGTGCTTTATCTTTGGCTACACAGAGCTCGCAGCGGCGATCCCTCACAGCGGCGGACCCAGCACATTTGCTCGCCGAGCCTTCGGTCCGTGGGGGGCTTACCTCGCGGGCGCCTCGGCCCTCATTGAGTTTGTCTTTGCGCCGCCAGCCATCGCGCGCGCGGTGGGCTCGTACGTGCATTTTCGTGTGCCGTCGCTCTCGGTGGACCTCATCGCGGTGGGCGCGTTTGTCCTGTTTGGGCTCATCAACGCGTGGGGTATCGCGCTCGCGGCGATGCTTGAGCTGGTGATCACGCTGCTGGCGACGTTTGAGCTCGGGCTGTTCTTTGTGCTCACCGCGCCACACGTCTCGGTGACAAACTGGACCGCGTCACCGCGCTTGCCCGAGGGCCCTTGGGGCGTGTTTGCTGCGCTCCCTTTTGCGATCTGGTTCTACCTCGGTCTCGAGGGCGCCGCGATGAGCGCCGAAGAAGTGATCGAGCCTCGCAAGACTATTCCGCGTGGATTTTTGGCTGCGATCGCGACATTGGTCGTGCTCGCGCTCGCGACGCTCTTGTGCACGACCGGCGTGATGCCCTGGCGCGAGCTGCTCGCAGACGACTCGCCCTTGCCGCGCGCGCTCGCGCACGTGCTCTCTCCAGGACACCCCATGACGCACCTGATGGTGTACCTGGGATTGCTCGGTCTGCTCGCGTCGTTTCACGGGATCGTGATGGGGTGCTCGCGGCAGATTTTTGCGCTCGCACGCGATGGCATATTGCCACAATCACTAGCAAAATTGCACCCCGTACGACGTACCCCTGTGCGCGCCATCGCGGCCTCGTGCGCGGTCGGGATCGCCGCGACGCTCACCCGCAAGACCGACGCGCTGATCACCATGTCCGTCCTTGGCGCGCTGGTTGTGTACATCGTGAGCATGCTCGCGGTGATCCGATTGCGCAGGTCCGAGCCCGCGCTCGACCGGCCCTTCATCGCGCCGCTGCACCCGTGGCTGCCGTGCATCGCGATCGGGCTCGCCTCGCTCGCGTTTGTCTCGGTCTTGCTCAGCGCGCCGTGGGTCGGGCTCGCCTTCTCGGTGCTCTTGTCGCTCGGCGCAGCGCTCACCAAACGAAACACACACAGCGCATGAAGACACCCACGATCGCTGTGATTTTGCTCGCGGTTGTCACTTCGTGTCGTGCGCCAACGCCGCAGCAAAGCGGGCGCTCGGGTCCCTCGGTGCGCGACGCCGCCGCGGTGCCCCGGGATGTGCCGACCGAAGACCTCGCAGTGCTCTCTGCGCGACTGCGCGCGGGACTCACTGCGCGTGGACCCGACTACGTCGCGCGCACGAGGCACCGGAGCGAAGACGGCGGCCCGAGGTTTACCAACCGCTTGATCCTTGAGGCGAGCACCTATCTTTTGCAGCACGCGCACAACCCGGTGCAGTGGTGGCCTTGGGGCGAAGAGGCGTTTGCGCGCGCGCGTGCGCTGGGTCGACCGGTGCTCTTGTCCGTGGGCTACTCGACCTGTCACTGGTGCCACGTGATGGAAGAAGAGAGCTTCGAAGACCTCGAAATCGCTGGATATATCAACGCGAATTACATCGCGATCAAGGTAGACCGCGAGGCGCTCCCTAACGTCGACGAGGCGTTTATGGCCTACGTGCAGATGACAACGGGCCGTGGTGGGTGGCCCATGACCGTGTGGCTCACACCGGAGGGTCAGCCCTTCTTTGGAGGCACGTATTTTCCGCCGCGCGCGGGGTCGCGAGGCTCTCGGATGGGGTTTGCCGAGATCTTGCGCGAGAACCACGACGCGTATGTGCGCTCACCCGGCGACGTCGCCGACCGCGCCCGCGCGATGGTCGCAAGAGTGCGCGACGCGCAGCGACCGCTCCCTGCCGGGGACATGCCGACGGTGAGCGCGCTACGCAACGCCGTCGCCATGGCCGACCGTCGCTACGACGCGCTGCACGGTGGGGTGCTCGGAGCGCCCAAGTTTCCCTCGTCTTTTCCCACGCGGATGTTACTTCGTGTGTCACGCGCGGCCGCGCCGATGGGCCCGCGTGCGCTCGCAATGGCCACGCACACGCTCGACGCGATGCGCGCAGGTGGGATCTACGATCAGCTCTCTGGGGGCTTTCATCGCTACGCCACGGACGAAACCTGGCTCATCCCGCACTTTGAAAAAATGCTCTACGACAACGCCCTCCTCGCGGTGACCTACCTCGAGGCCGCACAGCGTCTTGGAGTGCAGGGCGAGGGCGCGCGATTTGCGCAGACCGCACGCGACACACTCGACGCGACCCTGCGCGAGCTTGGCTCATCCGACGGGGGATTTTACTCAGGAACCGACGCAGACAGCCCCGTGCGCCCGGGCAGCGATCGCCGCGAAGAGGGCCTGTACTTCGCATGGACCCGCGACGAGCTCGTGGCGATCCTGGGGCCCGCGTTGTCACCGCTCGCGATGGGCTTCTGGGGTGTCACCGAGCAGGGCAATTTCGAGGGCCGCAATGTGCTGACTCAGCGGCAATCGCTGGACGCGTTTGCGCGCGCTGTGCGGCTCGATCCAAGCGTGGCGCGGACCCAGCTCGAGCGCGCACGACAGCAGCTCCTCACGGCCCGCGCGCTGCGTGCTCCCCCCCTGCGCGACGACAAGCTCATCACCAGCTGGAACGCGCTCACGATCACCGCCTTTGCCCGCGCCTCCATCGCCCTCGGGGACCCTCGCTACGGCGCGATTTCTCTGCGTTGTGCCGAGCTATTTCGCAGCGCGATGCGCGACGGCTACCCGCCCCGGTTGATCGTCGCGGGGCGCTCCCACGGGCGCGCATTCGCCGAAGACGCGATCTTCTTAGCCGCAGCGTTTCTCGACGTCTTTGAGCTCACCAGCGACGCGCACTGGTTGACCCTCAGCGCCGAGCTCATGGCGCGCACCGAGCGTGACTACGGCGACCCTTCGCACGGCGGCTATTTTCTCACCGCGCAGAGCCAAGAGGCCCCGTTGGTGCGCACGCGCTCAAGCTACGACGGACCCGTCCCGAGCCCCTCGAGTGTGGCCGCGGGGGTGTGGTCGCGCCTGGCGCTGCTGCGTGAGGACACCCGCGCAAGTGACGCGTCTGAGCGCACAATCCGTGCATTTTCTCAGACTATTGCACAACAGCCTCTGGCGCTCGACGCGATGCTCCTCGCGATCGAGACACGCTTCGATCGCCCGCTTGAGGTCGTGATCGTGACTCCAGACGGTGAAGGCGTACACGCTCCCAGCGCGCAGCCGTTGCTCACCGCGATGCGCCGCGTGTGGTCGCCCTCAAGCGCCGTGTTGGTCGGGACCGAGGCGCGCTTGACCGCGCTTGGCTCACAGGTCCCATGGGCACACTCACGCACGCTGCGTCGCGGTGTCGCCACGGCGTACGTCTGCGAGCGAGGGACCTGTCAGCTGCCCACAACAGACCCAAGAGCGCTCGAGAGACAGCTCGTCGCGCTCACACAAGCTTCAATGAGTACTTATTTAAGTGACTCGCCCTGATTGAGCCACGAGATCACCCGCGTCGCGATCACTTCAGGGGCCTCGTGCGCCAAGAAGTGCCCCACCGAGGGGACGACTTCGCTAGCAAATTCTCCCGAAAAATATCGCTCTTGTCCCACGCATGCGCTGGGCGCGATGCAGCCGTCTCGCGCGCCCTGGAGGTGCAACACCGGCACGGTGATCGGGGCCGCCATGGGGCCGCGCAGCCTCGCGATCGCTGCACCCACGGGGCGTGTCATCGCGCGGTAAAATTCAATGGGCGCAGCGCCGCTCTGCGTGAGGGTGTGAAGCAGCGCGCGTTGTGCTTGTGCGTCGAGCGAGAAGCCCGGGGACCAGCGCCTCCAGAGCGCGCGAACGAGCAGCCCGTGAGGGAGCCTAAGCAGCGCCTCGGGCAGCCAAGGGAGCTGAAACAGGGCCATGTACGCGCTGCGCTTGCGTTGCGAGGGGTCACGCAACGCGCTGAGAAATTGCAGCGAATGTGGGACCGCCATGGTCACCGCGCGGCGCACTCTTGTGGGGTGCAACGCGCAGAGCCCGTAGGTGATCGCGGCGCCCCAGTCGTGGCCCACGACACTGACGCGCTCGCGTGGTGCGAGGGTGTCTAACAGCGCGACCGCGTCGTCGACGAGCTGCTCGAGGGTAAACGGTCCATCGATCGGGCTGGGCGCATAGCCGCGCAAAAATGGGGCGACCACACGGCGCCCCGAGCGCGCAATTCGCGTGAGAAATCCCATGCAACTCAGCGGATGATCCGGAAACCCGTGGAGGTACAAGACGGTCTCTCTCGGGGGCACCTCGGGCGCGGTGATCGTGAGAACCCCGAAGGTCCCGGAGCGTGTGCGGGTGCTCGACGGGGTGACGGTGACGTGCGCGCGTGCGTCGCGTGGCGTGGGCTGGGTCATGGCGCTTTGGGAGTGTTGTACCTCTCCCAAGAGGCGAGCGCGTGTTCTCGGGTCTTCGAGTGCTCGGTGAGCGCGGAGCTTGGCAACCGGCGACGTCGCCGGGACTTCACTCCGTAACTGACCGGGTGGGTGCTCTACGTCTGCGTGCACTGCCGCGTGTGCCGATGTACAACGTCTGAAAGGGGGCGGACAGGTGTCTCGCCACCACGGAACAACGAACATGAGCAAACGTGGACTTGGCGCGGCGATGGTCTTCTTGGCGTCCCTCATCACGAGCGCAGAGGCCCTCGCGCAATCGCAGACGCAGTGGGCCCATATGAGCTCTCCCGCGGTGGCGCCGACCTCTCGAAACGCGGGCGGCGGCGGCAGTACAGGCATCGAGATCCGCGACTTCTTGGGCTACACCGCGAACGTCGCGGGCACGTCGCTCACGCACGGAGTCGTCGAGTCTGCGCACCTGGGTGTGCGCTTTGTCCCGGCCTTGTCCGTGGGGCTCGCGGCGAGCATGAGCTTCTTTGTTGCAAACAACCTGAGCTCGATCGCCACGGTGATCAGCGCAGGGCCGTTTGCGACGGTCCATCTCGGCCCGATGATCGGGGACTTTTTTAACCCCAACCTCAGCGTTGGCGTGATGTTTGGGCCGCACTTCGAGCCCAACGGAGGCATCGTCGGCACCGTCGCGCCCTTCGCGCGGGTGTCGTTTGAGTTGGCCTTGGGCGGTAGCTACGCGCTGGGGCTCTTTGGTGGCATCCAGGCGCATTTTCCGTTGGCTCCGACGTCGAGCTCGCTCACCGCGGTCGAAGTAGGGCTGTCGCTGACGCGCACGTACTCGTGGATGTGATCGCTGGGAGGTGCTCAACCCGTGCATCCGGCGACGTCGCCGGGTGAGCCTGTGCCTGCCTCGTGTGTGAGCGGTGCTTGCACTCGCGCGCGCTTGCATCAATGCTCGCGGCCCTCCATGACAACGCACGACCGACCGCTCTACTTCGATCACAACGCGACCACGCCGGTGCTGCCCGAGGTGCTCGATGCGATGCTCCCGTACCTCCGTGAGCACTTCGGCAACCCCTCAAGTCAGCACGCCTACGGTCGCGCATCCCGCGACGCGATCGCCAAGGCCCGCGTGCAGGTAGCGTCGCTTTTGTCCTGTGAATCAAGCGAGATTGTATGGACCTCAGGAGGCACCGAGGCGAGCAACCTCGCGCTCGTGGGGACGTGCTCGCAGCACTCGACCCCCGGCCGCGTGGTGATCACGCGCATCGAGCATCCGGCCACCTCGCGGGTGTGCGCCGAGCTCGCGCGGCGCGGCTGGGACGTGGTCTCCCTCCCTGTGACACGCGAGGGCGTTGTCGACCTGACCCTCGCGCACGAGCTTATTGGGCCGGGCACCACGCTCGTGAGCGCGATGCACTCGAACAACGAGACGGGCGCCCTGCAGCCCATCGAGGCGCTCGGTTTGCGCGCGCGCGAGGTGGGCGCGACGATGCACACGGACGCGGCACAATCGGTGGGACGCGTGCCGCTCGACATGCGCACACTGCCAGTGGATTTGCTGAGCATCGCGGGCCACAAGGTCTACGCGCCCAAGGGCATCGGCGCGCTGTACCTACGCCATGGGACACGCGTCGAGCCCGTCTTGCGAGGGGCAGGGCACGAGGGCGGCGTGCGTCCGGGGACCGAGAACGTCGCGTCCATTGTGGGCCTCGGCATGGCGTGTGAGGTCGCTCAGCGAGACATGGCGCACGAGTCCAAGAGACAGCGGGAGCTGGTCGAGCACTTGAGCGCGCGGGTGCTCAGCGCGTGCCCCGATGCGTCGCGCACATGCGCAGGGGTCGCTTCGCTGCCCAACACACTTCACCTGTGTTTTGACCGGGTCTTGGGCGATGCGCTCCTCGCCGCGCTCCCGGGCCTCGCGGCCTCGACGGGTAGCGCATGTCACGAGGGTCACCATGAGCCCTCGTCCGTGCTGACCGCGATGGGCCTGCCGCGCGGCCTCGCGCTCGGCGCTGTGCGGTTGACGCTTGGGCGATCGACGACGCGCGCCGAGGTCGAACAAGCGGCAGCGATGCTTGTGGCGGCTTACAAGCGGCTCGCCACCATGGAGACAGCACCGTAGCGGCGACGTCGCTGGGTGAATCCGGCGACGTCGCCGGGTGTCTCAGCGGCTGCGATCGGGCGGGAGGCTCCTGCGCCGCGTGGGCAGCTCGTCGTCGTCCAAGATGGCGCGCCGGAGGTCTTGCGGGAGCTTGGGGGGCGCCAAGTTTTTGCGTGACGGAAACACCGGTTGCGCAGTGTTTTTGCTTGGTGCCATGGTGCTCTGGGCCTTCTTGCGGGGCCGCGCTCCCTGCCACGCGACGGCAAACACTCGGCGCAGCGCGCGCCGGCCGATGTCTGGATCGCGCGCGTCGTCGCTGCGAAGCCACCGCAAGACCACGTGGCGGTAGAGTGCAAAGAGGTTCTCGGCAAACGTGGCGCTGTCGAGGTCTTCGCGTGCGTCCCCGTCGAGGCTAGCCCGCGTGAGCAACGCGGTGAGCGAGCCACAGAACTGTCTCTCTCTCTCGCTCTGTACTTTGGCGTCTGCGCCCTCAAGGGTGAGCGTCTGATGCAAAAACCGAAAGGCGAGGTCGGGCTGCTCGCAGTACGCCAAAAACAGCGGCGCAAACACGTGATCCAACCGGTCGAGCACAGAGACCTCGTCACGAACCGTGCGAAAAGCCTCGCCAAATGCGCTGTCGACCCGCGCCCCATAGACCAACCTGAGCAGCGCGTCTTTGTCTCTCACGTGCACAAACAGGGTCCCCACCGCGACGCCGGCGCGCTCGGCGACCAGGCGCGTGGTGCAGCCTTCGTAGCCGCGCTCGGCGAAGAGCGTCCACGCGGCGGCGTGGATCTTGGCCAGCGTCGCGCGCTTTTTGCGGGCACGTTGGGTCGTGGGAGGCGCGCTCGAACGTGTCACCTAGGCTTCTCGATCCAACAGCGTACCAAGAGCGCGGCGCGCCGTGACCCCTCGGTGGCGTCAGCGTCCATTTCGAACCCGGTCGAGTGCAAGCGCGCTTGGACCGCCGCGACAGCCTGCTCGCGTGGGCAGATGCCATGGGGCTTCACTTGCGGATTGTCCTATAAAATACTGATTATTATCAAGGGGTTGTCGGTGCTTGCGCAGGCACACTCTCGACCGGTGGGACCGGTGGGACCGGTTGGACGCTCGGCAGCAGCTCGGCCGGTGCCTGAACAGGCTCCGGCGGCGGCGGCGGCCTGCTTGTCATCAAGTACAAGCTCATGCCCGCGGCCATCAGCACCGCGATCCCCATCGCGACGAAGACGACTACCATGGGGTTCGCCCCCGAACGCGGAGGCATTTGTCCCTGCGCGATCAGCCGAAGCTGCTCTTGGTGAGCCTGCTGCTCTCGCGCCCGCGCGCGCTCTGCGCTGGCGAGCTTCTGCGCGAGCTCTGCGTTTTCTCTGCGCAAGCTGTCGTTGGCTGCATGCGCTGCGGCTCCCTCGTCGCGATAATCTCCGCTCATCGTTGCTCTGGTCTCCTCGGGTTGAAGTGTACGATCGAGCGCCCGCAATGACGACTGATCTTGCATGTTCGCGATCGCGAAGATCGCCATGGTGACTGCTTCTGCGTACGCGATCCAGTGCGAGAATCTCACCGTCTTGCGAGACAAGCGGCCGGTGCTGCACGCGCTCACGTTGGCGGTCCCAGCGCGGGGTGTCACCGCGCTCCTGGGTCCCAATGGCGCCGGAAAATCCACGCTCTTCGCGGCCCTGCTCGGGCTCATCACGCCCCATCAGGGCGTCATCTCGCTCTTTGATCAGCCCTGGACGAAGAGCCTCGTGCGCGAGCGTGTCGGGGTGCTCTTGCAAGACGAAGGGGCGTTTGAGGCGATGACTGTGCGCGAGTACGCGGCGCTGTTTGCGACCCTCGGCGGCGAGCCCGCGCGTGCGACCCAGATGCTCGCAAACGCCGGTATTTCTGCACGCGAACGCGCTCCGTTGCGCACGCTCTCGGGGGGCGAACTGCGTCGATTGCAGCTCGAGACCGCCGTCGCGTTCGAGCCCTCGCTGCTTTTGCTCGACGAGCCAACCAACCACCTCGACCCGACGGCGCGCCGCACGGTGCTCACGCGCATCGCAGCGCTTGGAGCTCGCGCCGCGGTCGTGATGGCCACCCACGACCTCGCCGAGGCCGAGCGCATCGCCGACACCGTGCTCGTTCTGGTGCAAGGCCGTTTGGTGCACAGCGGTAGCGCGCGCGCGTCGGTCGCGTCGCTCCCCGATCACGTGAAATCTCGTGATTTTCACGGGCTCTTTGCTCACTATGCCGGCGCGGCGCTCTCTCGGGATGGTCGCCTCGACGAGCCTCGGTCCGAGGTCGTGTCGTGACGCGCGAGATGCTTGTGCAGCTGCGCGCGGGGTGGGTGCTGTTTCGGGCGCGTGTGGCAGAGAGCGTCCGTGTGCGCTCGTCGCTCGTGTTCTTGTTGGGTCTCCCCGCGCTCTTGATGCTGTCGCTCTCGTTGGTCTTCGCAGAAGGTCACCCGTTTGAGCGACGAAGAGTCGTCACCGATTGCGTCGATCCGCGTGTGCACCAAGCGCTCAATGTGTTGCATGACAGCCTCGCGTGGACACTAGAAGACCGCGCCCACGCCGAGTCTTCGCTGCGCACGACTCGCGCCGAGCTCTGGGTTCGCTGTGATTCTGGCCGCAGAGTGACCTTGGTCTACGGACAACGCAGCGCCCTTTTGGCCCAAGCGCTCACGACGCAGTGGTCCGCGATGACCGTCCGAAGCGAGCGCTGGACCCTCGCAAAAGGCGCGTATGCGCAGGGATTATTGCCCGGAGTGATCGCGTTTGCGGTCCTCTTTTCGGGGCTCTTTGGCATGGGACCGCCCATGCTGCGGATGCGTCGTCAAAGGCTGCTCACGCGGTTGACGCTCTCGCGGTTGCGCTGGTCGACCTTTGTGCTCTCGCAGGTAAGCGCCCGCGCGCTGCTCACCACTGGACAGGTCTTGTCGCTCACATGCGTCGCTCACGTGTTGGTCAAGAGCCCCTTGAGCGTGGGTGCGCTGCTCGCCGTGGTCTGCGTCGCGGTGCTGGGAGTCTGCGTGTTCGCCGGGCTCGGTGTGATGCTCGCCGCGATCGTGCAACACGAAGACATCCTGAGCGACGGGATCGCAGCCTCGGCTACACCGCTCGTGTTGCTCTCCGGGGCGTTTTTCTCGGTCGAATCGCTGCCCTCATGGCTCGCGACCGTCGCGCGCGCGCTGCCCTCGACGGTGCTGGTCGAGGCGTGTCGTGAGGCCCTCGAGCATCAGCGCGTTCTGCCTGGGCTGGCGCTCTGGGCAATCGCTGGGCTCATGGTGGCGACCGCATCGACGCACGCGATCGCACAGCGTCACACCTTGGCGTGACGATCCTTTACCCGTTGATCTGAATAATTCTTGGGATTCTGCGGCTGTGCTAGCCTAATTTGTCTGTGTACGGTCTGCTTATTGAGGATGGCTTATCCATGAAATCCACACGTGTTCTGGGGCTGCTGTTGTGCGTCTCTTTGGGGGCCGCGTGCGCCGCACCCGAGGCTCCACGCGACGCCTCGGGCGATCGCTCTGTTCGCGACGTGGCCAGCGGTGACACCGAGGCCATGGACGCGACGGTGGACGTACAGGGCGATATCGGAGGGGACCAAGTCGCAACGAACGATTCAGCGACTCCCGAGGACGATGCGGCGTGGCGTCGCGTGTGTTGCCGTGCTTTTTCGACCGCAAACCAAGGGATCTGCGACAACCTTGAGCCGCTCGGACCGTCACGATGCAACATGCTCGACGACGGAATGACCTGCGCGTGGTCGCCCGACCCCATGTGCCACGATGGAGGCACTGGGATGGGCACTGGATGCTGCATCGCGGTTAACCCCGCCAATCAAACCATGTGCTCGACCGTGGCCGCCTTTGGCTCTTCGTCCTGCAACGCGTTTGCCGACGGAAGAGTCTGCCGTTGGTCTCGCTCAAGCGCATGCAACCCAACTCCAGACGCCGGCACGCCAGACGCTGGCTCGATGGACTCGGGGATCACCTGCTGTACCGCTCGGATTGCAGCCAATGAGCCTCAGTGCTCACCCCTCGCGACTCGCTCGCGGTGCACAGGCCTCAACGGCGGGCTGACCTGCAATTGGTCCGCGAGCGCGGCTTGCAATCCTGGGGATGCTGGCACCGATGCTGCTACGGACGTGCGCGACGCCGGAGCCACAGGGTGTTGTCTCGCGCGCACAGCGAACGCGACCAACACGACCTACTGCCGCGCACAGGCGACGCAGGCGACCTGCTCGACCTCCTTGGCCGCTTTTCGCACCTGCGCATGGTCCACGGTCCCTGGCGCGTGCGCGGGGGCCGGCGCGACCGCAGGAGCGTGCTGCCAGCCCACCACGTCGACTGCTGCGATCTGTGCGGCGAATTCAACGGCCGCACAGTGTGGTGGGCTCATGCTCCGTGGGTGCGCGTGGCGCTGCCCCTAGTGACCCTCACGCGATGGGCGCGTGAGTCTCTGCGTTGAAGCGCTACACTCTCTCTCGCTTTGTCAATTCATGCCTGGGTGCGCGCGCTCTTTGAGGGGCTGGTACGGTTTTACTACCCGTGGAGAACGCTGCGCGGCGGCGAACACCTCCCTCGCAAAACGTGTGCGATTTTGGTCGCCAATCATCCCAATGGCCTGATCGATCCCCTTCTCATTCGCGTCTCGACGGGGGTGCCTGCCCGGTTTCTCGCGAAGAGCACACTGTTCAAAAATCCCCTCGCGCGGTTTACGCTCAACGCGTTTGGCGCGCTGCCCGTGTACCGCAAGCAAGACGCAGGCGAGGGCGAGCACATGCGCGATGGCAACGAGGCTACGTTCGCGTTGGCGCGCGAAGTGCTCGCGCAACAGCACGTCCTGGCGTTGTTTCCAGAGGGGGTGTCGCACGCCGACCCAGAGCGCAAACCTCTGCGCACCGGCGCCGCTCGGATCGCGCTCTCTGCGATCGCCGCGCACGACGCGTGCGAGTCCATGGTGATCGTCCCCGTGGGCGTCGAGTACGCCCAGCGCGAGATCTTTCGTTCGGCCGTGTGCGTCCGTGTGGGAGTGCCCATTGATGTACGACCGCTGCGAGAGCTCTACGCACAAGACTCGGTGCAAGCGGTTGAGACTTTAACCAGTCAAATCGCAGACGGATTAGACACACTCATCGCTCAGGCGCCTTCGTATGCGCTGCTCGAGACCATGACCCGCCTCGCCGATTGGACCCTGCTCGATGAGCACGTGGTCGAGCTTGCGCAGCGTGACCAGCGTCGCACGGCGATCCTCAACGCCTATCGCCGACTGAAGCTCGAAGACCCCGTGCGTCTGGATGCGCTCACCGACGAAGTGCTCGCGTACGACGCCGCGCTCAGAGCCCATGGCATCGAAGATCCCTGGGCGTTGACCCTCCAGAGCGTCTCGGTCCGTGCCGCGATCCTGGGCAGCCTGTGGCTGATTCTCTTCGCTCCGCTGGCGCTCGTGGGGGCGGCGCTCTCGTGGGTCCCCTATCGATTGGTGGGGGTCGTTGCGGCGCGAGTGACACCCCACCGAGATGTCCTTGGGACTGTAAAATTGCTTGGTGGAATGCTCTTTCTCTCGCTGGCCTGGCTGCTCGAATCGCTCTTGGCGGCGTGGCGCCTGGGAGCTCTCTACGCGCTGGCGGTCTTGGTCCTCGCGCCCCTGAGTGGCTACGTCGCGTTGCGCTGGGACGAGCGGCTCCGCAGCGCACGTGTCGCGATGGGCTATGCGTGGTTTCGCGCAGCGCACTCGGACAAACAACGCAAACTCGACGCACGCCGTCGCGCGCTCGTGCACACAGTCCTCGAGGGCCTGAGCGAGTACGAACACGAGCGCTCACGAGAGACAAACTAGAACGCGTTGACCGCGTTGGTCTGGATGACCAACACAACGAATGCGAGCAAAAGTCCTGCAACAAGCGCGACCGTGAGCCCCGCCTTGGTGTGCCCATGCGCCGAGAGCATCATCGCGATCGCGCCCCCCGCCGCGCCGATGCCGAGGGCCATCATCGTGGGTCCGCGCTGCAGTGAAAAGACCTGATGTGCGGACTCGGCCGAACGCCGCGCGACCACAAGACCGACCAGCGCACCGAGCGCACTGCCCACAAACAAGCGACCCAGCGTGCGAAGACCCATCACTCGCTTGTAGCGATTGGCTCACTCAGAGCGCAAGCGCTGCCCACCACGCGTCAGGATCGATCCAGGCCACCGCGGTGAGCAAGTCGCTCTCACCATAGGGGCCTTCGCTCGCGAAGCGGCTCAGCTCGGAGAGGGCGAGGGCGTCGAGTTCTGCGAGCGAAATTGCAAGCGTTTGTGTGCTGTCCTGGCGCCCAAGCGCGTACAGAACGCACGCGAGATGCTCGCGCTGTACAAGCCAGCGTCTTGCCATCGCGCGTGTCGCCGGGTGGTCTTGTTCGCTCGACGCGATCCATGCGTGCAGGGCCTTGGTTGCGCTCGATACACACGCAAGCGCTTCGACCCTCAGAGCCTGCTGCGCGGCCGCGTCGAGCGTGTCTAGCGCAGACCAAACCCTCCCAATGAGCGGAGTGGATGTCGCCAGATCAAGGCGCTCAAGCGCCTCGCGAGGCGCTGTCGGAGAGTGCAATCGGGCGACCATGGCGGCCGCCGCGTGGCCCAATACCGGCCCTCCGCGCTCGGCGAGGGTGACCGCGTGTGCGAGCACTTGCTCGTCCAGCAGCGTGTCGCCAAAGAGTGTCCGGAGCGAGCGCTCTGCCGCAGACTCGTGGTGAGCGAGCGGCGCGAGCGAGGCGAAGAGGGCGTGAAGCCCCGCCGGTCCGAGCTCTTGCGCGGCGACCTCGGGCTCGGTCACGCGGTGGACCACGAGCTGGTCGGTAGTCGTGTAGATCCAGTGATTTTGCAGGCGAATGTGGGATTGCGGTCCGAGCCACACATAGTGACACGAGCCCGATCGCTGCGCGGGCGCGTTGCTACGGAGGGTCTCGTCTGGCGACTCGATGCAGAGCAACCCAGGGCGTGTGGTCGACCGTGACAGGGCAAGCGCAGGAGCCAAAGGATCGACGAGCGCGAGCACTTCGAAGGTGTCCTCGAAGGGCGCCGTAGGGGGCGCCGTCTCGGTGGCCACGATCCACGGGAGCGTAGCCAAAGGGCGCATCGTTTCGTCGATCGGGTGAGACATAGGGAGGGCTCGAGGGTTAGAGAACACTTGAGAAAATGCAGCTTCGATGCGATCTCAGGCGCTGGCGATGTCGCGCTTGAGTGGGAGGGCACGTAGCGGAGCGTGCGCGATGGGCGGTGAAGCGTTTAGTGTTCGATGCGCGAGGCGGGGCTGTTCTGACATCGAAACAGCAGGCTCAACGCTTTGCCGAGGTGCGAGTGCTCGTCTTCGGACACGAGCTGCTCTTTGAGCATCCGGTCGCTGCTCTCGCGCAGCGCAGTGCGCAGCCGCTCGTGGTTCTTAAACAGCTTATTGCGTGCTCGCACGAACTGAGCGCGATCGACGTTGGCGTCTGCATTCTCATCGCGCAACAAGATGTCGGCGAACGAGACCTGGTCAAACACCATCGCCTCAAGCTGCGACCAAGACGTCCGCAATGACTCATGAAACCGAGCTTGGCGCGCTTGCACCGCGTGCTCGACGCAGCGGTTGAGCAGCGTGCGCGCGACGGCGATCCAGGCGAGGGCGTCATCGCTTGGGCTCTCGTCATGCGAAGGCTCGGCGGTGCGCGTCGCCAGCAGCTTGTCGTCCCCCGGAAGATCGATGCGAGCGCGCTTGCGATACTCAGCGATGTGCGCGCGAACGAGCATGGTCGCGAGATAACGGCGGCACTCGCCGTCGGATTTTCCGGCGACGGGCAAGGGCGAGCGGTCGATCACTTTGAGAGCGATTTTGGCGACTAAATCATCGCGAAGGTCCGCCCCTTGGATCTCAAAACTGTGCCCACTCGAGGGCTCCGTGAGTCGCATGCGGACGAGGCTCTGCAGCAACGCGATGAGCGCCCGCGCGGCGGCTTCACGCTGCGGATCACCGAGCTCAAGGTGCGAGAGAACGTCTGCTGGAGTCATCGTCGAGGTGGGAGGTGCGATGAGAGAACGCGACTGGACCCATTCCATTCGCTGACGGCGGCTTTACAGCGCAGAGAATCTGTCATCGAACACAGGATCTACTAGCGCAAACGCCTTGAGCAGAGACTTTATCTCGAAGGGTCTGAGCCCCGGAAACGCTCCGAGCCACAGCGCACAAAGCGCGGACACCGTGGGCGCCGCAAACGAGCTGCCGGTCGCCGTAGACAGCCCTCCACCCGCCGCAGCGACCTCGATGTTGGCTCCCGCAGCGGCATACTCAATCGGGTGAGTCCTGCGATAGTGAACCGCATACAGTGCCGAAATCGCCACAGAATCTACGCTCACTACGCTCGACAACTCGGCCGGATAGCCGTGGTCTGCGAGGGGCATGTTGCGGGTCGCTGCGACCACCGTCTGGCCCTGGCGATACGCTCGTTCGCACAGCAGGTGGAGCGACTGTGCGAGCTCGCTGCTGGCGGCCACCGAGAGATTGATCACGCTAAATCGCTGCTCGATGGCGAACTTGAGGGCAGCGACAAGCGCAGCGCTTGTGCCCAACGCGCGATCGCCCAACACGCGAAGATCAACCAGCTTGGCGTTGGGAGCGAGCTTCGCGAGGATGCTCGCGACGGCCGTCCCGTGCCCATAGCGATCATTGTTGGCCGCGGGATCTGTGGGCTCCATGACCGCGCGTCCCTGCGAAATGACAGCCGAAAACGACTGCACGACGCGCCCGCGCAAGAGCCCATGCGAGCCGTCGATGCCCGAGTCGAGCACCGCCACCGTGACGGGCTCGAGGGGGGCGAGCGCGAGCGTCTCGGGCGCAGATCGCAGGGCTCGGAGCAACAGAGGCTCGTCAGCGCTCACCTCGCGTCTCCGAGAGAGAGAGCCTCGAGAGCGCGCAACATGGCCGCGAGAGACGCAATTTGCTCTGGTTTTTGACTGGTCAATCTCGAAATCGACTGGGCAATCGAGCGCTGCGCCGAGAGCGTCTCGGGGTCTGCGGTCTCGGTCACCGCGAGGGCGCGTTGCTGCCCGATCAGCACCGCGCCCACGGTGGCCAGCTGCGCATACAGCCTCACATGCGCCTCGGTGAATCGCTTGGCCGAATCGAACGCGACGGCCGTGATCACCCCGACACACTGCTCTGCGAGCATCATGGGCGCTGCGATCACCGAGCGCGGCGAGTGGCCATCACGTGCCGCGCCACCCAGCGCAAAGGTAGGCGCGCCGAGCTGCACCTGCCCGGTCACCGCGGCCAACCCCGTGAGCCCGCTGCCAACAGGCACAGACTGGCCCACGAGCTCGCTCGAAGCGCTCCCGACCACTGCAGCAAACACGAGCGAATCTGCAGATGGATCTAAGAGCAAGAGCGAGCCTTCGTCGCCACCACAGACTGACAGACCCAGCTCGACAAGCAGCCGAAGCACCGCGGCGACTGGCTGCTGTGAATCCACCCTGAGCAATCGCTCAAACGCCTCATGGTCGTTCATCGTGTCGAGGACCCTAACACCGTGGCGACGGTAGACTCAGAGCGTGTCAGCCTGTCCTCTCGTCCCGCGAGCGCCCAGCACTTGAGAGATCCGACGGTGGTGTCGGAACTTTTTGCTAGGTCTTAGACTCCAACGCCTGTCGCGCGTTGCAGTGCAGCGCCTCGTACGAGTCTTTTGCGCCCGAAAGTCACGGTTTTGCATCGTCTGCGCGCTCTCCGATGCCTCGCCCTCTCGCTGCTCTGCCTCTGGCAATGCGGCATCGCGCCCGTGCCTGTCGTGCTCTCAGCGATCGAATCCGCGCCCCCACCCGCCGCCGCGACCACGTGCAGCCCCGAGCCCTTCTGTCCCCCCGCGCGGCAGCCCCCTGCGGTCACAGCCCTGGCCGAATGGCCGCGGATCGAGGCCATGCTCCTCGGCCCCGAGTCCCAAATCGACCCCGCCGCGCTGAGCGTCATGCTCGGTCGCGTGCGTGAACCCGAGCTCGTCGAGCAGCGCGAAATGTTGCGCGTGAGCTACCTCACGGATCTCCTCCGCGCACGCTTGCCCGCGCAGTGCAACGACGCATGCAAGCTCGAGCGCCTGCGAAAGTTCATGTTCGAAGAGCAGGGATTTTCGGCCGAGTTCGATCCGTCAGGGCTCTACAATCGCATCGAGCGCGATTTGGTCCATCGCGTGATCGAGTCCCACGTCGGCTACTGTGAGGGGCTGACTTATTTGTACCTGTCCCTCGCGTGGCGAATCGGGCTCCCGGTCGCTGCGGTCGCAGCCAGACAGCACATGTACGTTCGGTACGTTGGCCGAGAGCTCCCGCAGCGGGACATGGACATGACCCTCGGGGGGCGGCCGCCGGTGATCGTGAGCACCTGCCAAGCCCAAGAGGGCGTCTACGGACAGCCGCTGACCCGCCGAGCGCTCGCGGGGCGAATGCTCGCGACCCTGGGAATTGCCGGTGATTTACGCGCCCTCTCTTGGCTCGAGCGCGCCGCAGAGCTCACTCCACAGAGCCCCGAGGTTCGCCATAATTTGGGCCTCGCGCTGGCCCGTGTCGGTCGATCAGACCAAGCCCTCGATGCGTTTCGCGCGGCGAGGCAGCTAGACCCCTGTGTCGCGCTCTTTTCGGTCAACGAGGCCCGGCAACTCTGGGCCATGGGACAGCGCCCCCAAGCGCTGGTGCTTCTCGATCACATCGAGCGCCGGAGCGTCCGCGGAGAGCTCGCGGACAACGCGTTCTTTCTGCCCCTCGCGCGTGCCAGCTTTGCCTTCGAAGAGCACCAAGACGAACGGGTCGAGACGCTCTTGCGTGAGGCCGTCACACAGTCTGACACCGCCCCGGTAGTGCTCGAGGCCATCGCGACCATCCGCACCATCCAAGGCCGAAAAGACGACGCGATCGCTGCCATGCGCGCCGCCGTCCGCCGTGACCCGACGGTCCGAACACGCGCGGGCTATCTTCGCGTCTTGTTGCAGTCTGGCCGCATCGCGCAAGCGCAACAGCAGCTCGATCGCATCGAGGGAGAGAGCGCCGCAGACTCGCACGCGCACGACCTCTTGCGCGCCATGGTGTCCATCGCGCGAGGAGCGACCGACGAGGCCCGTGTGTTCGCGCTTCGTTGCCTGCGTGAGCAAGGCCGAGACTGCGCGCGCGCCCTCGTAGTCCTCGGCGATATCGCACAACTGCGTGGAGAAACACAGTGTGCTCGCCGATACTACGAAGGGTTTCTGCAGTGCCCACGCCCGCTACGATCTCGCGCCTTTGACTTCGCCCAGCGCGAGGTCCACCAACGCTTGGCGACCCTGAATCCCCCTCACGCCTCCGCCGACACTACGCGTCCGACAGCAACGCCCCAAGCGCAGTGATCGCGCTCTTGAGCGACGTCAACCGAGCCCCCGCAGCCTCTGCTTGTTGCTCAAGCTCTCGCTTGGAGCCTTCAAGCGCTTCCACTGCCAATTTCTGGGCATCGCGCTCGCTCACCAACGCATCGCGCGCTGCAACAAGCCCATCGCGCTCGGTCTTCAACGCGTCACACTCCGCGCGCAGAGCGTCGCGCTGGGCGAGGGTGTCTTGCTGGGATTTTTGCAGGTCTGTGTTCGCTTGTTCGAGCTCTGCAGTGATCCGCAACACCTCGGCTGAGTGCTTGCCCTCAAGCTGCTCGAGCTGCTCGCGCTGAGTCTTTGCTTGCGACTCGCCCTCTGCAGCGTGCTTGCTCGCCAAGTCCGCGAGCGCTTGCTCGTGAGCCGCTTTCAGCGCGCTGAGCGCCTGGGCCTGGGCCTCGGCGGCCTGAGTCGCCTCGGTCGCCGCGTTGTCATGCTTAGACTGAAGCGCTTTAAGAGCATTTTCGCTGGCCAAGAGAGACTGAGCCGCTTGGTCCAGCGAGGCCTGGTGCGCACGGGCTTTGGCCTCTGCAGCGTCGCGCTCGGCCTTCAGGGCGCTCTGAACTTCGCTCGCCGCGGCGAGCTCGGTCTGCAAGGCCGCGACCTGGTCCTCGGCGTCCGCGATCGCGCGCTCACGGCTCAGAAGCTTTTCGTCAAGATCGGCCTTCTCGTGACCCAGCGCAGAGAGCTTCTCTTTTGCCTCAAGTGCCGATCGTTCGCGCGCGTTGAGCTCGTCTTTGAGCTGCAGAATCTCTTTGTCTTTGCGGTGCAAATTCTCACGGAGTTCTAAGAACTCGCGCGTCGATCCGCTGCCACTCGGCGGTGCGACGCTCGCGCGTGAGACATTTTGCGCTGCTGCCGCGACGGCTGCCTTGCTGCGAGACTCGTCGAGCTCGGCCTGAAGCCGCTGGATCGTCTGCAGATCCACGGCGCCTGAGCTTGCCTGAGCAGCGAGACTCTCTCGCTCTTTTTGCAGCGATTCGACGCTCGCGAGCGCTTGGTCGAGCTGGCCTTGTAGCGCCGCGGAGCGGTCCTCTTTCGGGGCCGCGCTGAGCTCGGCGACCGTGAGGTCGAGCCGCTGTCGGGTCTCTTGCGCTTCAGCGAGCGCTCGCTCAAGCACGTCGACTTGCTGTGCACTCTCCGCGCGTTCTCGGAGCGCGCGCTCCAGCGAGCCTCGGATCGTCGCGAGCTCTTCGCGCATGGAGGCGACCTCGGCCTGGACATCTGGAGAGGCGTCATCGCCGCTGGGAGGCTGCAAAGACCCTGCGATTTCTCTCGCAGATTGCACATCTGCCTGGGGCTCTGGCTCAACCATATTCGCCGCGTCCGAGGGCGGGTGAACCGAGAGCGGGGCAGGCGTTTCAAGCTCGCGCGCGTCCAGCGGCGGGAGCTCCGCAGGAGGCGCAGAGACGACAGGCTCGGGCTCAGGCTCAGGCTCGTTGACCGGAGGCAGCTCAGGAGACTCAGAGGCAACCGCTGGGGGCTCTTCGGCTACGACGGGCGGTAGGACCGCAGAAGCGTCGACGTGGGGCTTGTCGCCGTCGTTGAGAATGATGCTGTCAAACGCCGCGTCCGCAAACGAGTCCAGGTCGTCGAGCATCCCGTCCGAGGGCTGAGACACCGCGGCAGCCGGAGGCGGCGGAGGCGGTGGAGGCGGCGGTCCTGCGGGTGAAACCGCAGGTGGCTTTGGAGGCGTCGCGGGTGCTGAGAAAGCGACCGGAGCGGTCGGCATGGGCGCGATCACCGTGTGCTCTTCAAACTCGTCGAGGGACAAATCGTCGAGGCTGATCGCGTCGCTTTCAGACTCAAAGAATCCCTCGGCGCCCGGCAGCGTGACGTAGGTCGAACACTTCTCCAGGAGCGCGTCCACCGTGATGGGCTTATGCAAATATTCTTGCGCGTGCGTCCGGAGCTTTGAGTGCTGCTCGAACGTCTCTTGCGCCGCCGAAGACGCCACGACCACAAGCGGAATGTGCTGCAATTCCGGGTGCTTTTTGAGTTTATTGCAGACCGCAAAGCCGTTCATTCCGCGGAGCTCGATCGCAAGAATGATCAACGCGGGTCGGTGAATCTGGGCTTCATCGAGCCCAAGCTGTCCATCCTCGACGACGGACACAGTGCAGCCTCGCTCAAGCAAAACAGATTGTAATTCTTGCGAAAATTCGGCGTCGTTGTCGATCACCAGGACGTGTGGGGCGGACATGGCGGCCCCAGCGTAGAAGCCTGCAATTCACACCGTCAACGAAACACACACCTGAGCGCACTTGTTTCGGTCGAAGTGGCCGCTGGCGTGAGATGTCCTTCTTGTAGGCTCATGTGCTCTCTGTTCGCTCACGTGCCCTACGTGAGCCGCCTAGACCGAGCGGCCATTGTTGCTAGTGTGCCCCGTGATTTTGCCCGACAGAGCGCAGCAGTTGGCCACTTTTTTCGACTTCAATGGGGTCCTCGTAGACGACGAACACCTGCATTTTTCATGCTTCAACGAAGTTTTGTCAGCCTACAATATCGAGATCTCTCAGCGGCAATACGACGAGACCCTTCTGGGCTTTGACGATCGAGGGGTCTTCGATGCCCTGCTGCCCTCCGCGGAGCGATCATTGCGCGAAGCCACGATCGCCTCGCTCATTCGCACCAAGGCGGCGGTCTACATGGCCCGAGCCGCCGCAGATCTCTCGTTTTTCGCGGGAGCACGCGAAGCGCTGGCCGCCGCCGCACAGCGCGGTCCCGTGGTGGTCGTGTCGGGTGCCCTTCGCGCCGAGATCGAGCTTGCACTTTCGCTTCTCGACGCGAGCGCGAGCGTCGCGCACATCGTGGCCGCCGAGGACGTCCATCGCTGCAAGCCCGACCCCGAAGGATACCTCCTCGCGCTTGGATGGCTCCGCGCGACCGCCCCGGAGGTCCCGCGATCTGCGGTCCTCGTGATCGAAGACTCTCTCGCCGGTGTAGACGCCGCACACGCCGCTTCGCTGGGGGTCTGGGCGGTCGCACACAGCTACCCCGAAGAGCAGCTACGCGCGCACCATCCCAAGAAGATCTTTGCGACGCTCGCAGAGCTCGTGGGGTCTCTCGCGACGCGCAGCGCGTGACCCCCACGGTCGCGGTCGCGGTCGCGGTTACCGAAGCGTCTGCGATCGGGCCAGCATATTCGCAGCCCGATCGCGCGTCTTGAGAGAAATCCTTCGGTCGCCCTCGACCGCGCGGAGGTCCTCGAGGTCGGCTAGGCCCACAATGAGCGACGTGAGCTCTTCGGGGGAGGCTGGGTTGAGAACCGTCGCGCGCAGCACCGCGGCGCGAGAGACCCAGCGCGTAGAGGTGAGAACGCGCGCGACGATCACTGGAGAAATCCTAGGAGTCGCACACAAGCGCGTCACATCAAGCTCGAGCAACCGCGGGTTGAGCAAGACCTCGCGAACCACGTCGGGATGGGGATCACGCAGCGCACGATCCAGCAGTCGACGGTCGGCCGTGCGCGCGAGGGTCTTGCGCTCTCCCAGCGCGAGTGGCCTCCCTCCCCAGTCGATTTCGGGTGGCGAAAATGCAGCTTCTTTGAGGCAACGCTCTGCCGCGCGGAGGCCAACCCAGGCGAGCAGCGTCACGGCTGCGTTGTCGGTGCGCTCAAGCACGCGCTCAAGCAGCGCTTCTTCGAGAGGCTCGTGCGCGTCGGGTGGCACGGACGCGAGCCGCTCAGCCAGCACTCTGACGCGGATGCCGTGGTCTGAAATCGCGCCGATCGCAAACGCCCAGCGAGCCATCGTCTCATGCGTCTCTTGAGCGATCCTGAGGGACGTGTCGGACATGACAAGACTCGTGAAAATACCCGTCGAAACCAATGGAGCCTAGCGCTAGATTGCCGCTTGGTCTTGACGCATGACGCCATGCGGTGCCATCACCTACGGCATTGCGCGAGGGGCCAACGCATACACGTGTTGGCAAGCCTCTAACAAAACTCGCAAGCACTCCAAAGGTTCAAATCCGTGAGCACCTCAGACAGCACAGACGTGAGCGGCAAGTCCACCGAAGCACGCGCCACGCCTCGCATGATCAAGCGGTACTCGAACCGAAAGCTCTACGACACCGTCGAGAGCCGCTACGTCACGTTGCCACAGATCGCGCTGCTGTTGCGCAATGGCGAAGACGTCAAGATCATCGACAACAACAGCAAAGAAGACCTGACGAGCGTGACCCTCGCGCAGATCTTGTACGAAGAAGAGAAGCGTCAGTCGCGCTCGCTTCCGATGGCTGCCCTCAAGGACCTGATCCACACGTCCGGCGAGCGGATCAACCAGTTCTTGCGCGAAGGCCCCATGGGTAAGATCCTCCGCAAAGACGAGGCGAGCGGCGAGGCCGTCGAGGCCGCTTCGACGGTCGCAGCGCCGGTCGTTGTGCCCGAGCCCGTCGCAGAGCCCGCGAAGGTCGCCGAGGGGCCGGGAAAATTTGAGAAGCTCGTCGAGCAGTCGCGCGCCAGTTTTGCCGAGTGGAGCGCGGCCGTGGACGATCGCGCGCGCAAGGTGGTCGAGGCGGTCTCGCCCGCGGCGCAGATCGAGAAGCTCACCAACGAGGTCCGAAAGCTCGAAAAGCGTGTCGCCGAGCTCGAAGCACATCAGGACACTCGACGAACGAAGGAATAGTGCACACGGTCTGGCGGTTTGCTACTCCACGAGGCCGCACAGACGTTGTGCAGGGCTGAAGTAGCTTAGAGCTTCTAGGGACGTTGCACCGATGGTTGAATTACGCGTTGATCCAGGCCGCCGAAAGCGCTTCGAGAGCGAAGTCCTTCCACATCTTGACGCGCTCCATCGCACCGCCCTGAGGCTGACCCGAAGCCAAGCCGACGCGGACGACCTGGTGCAAGACTCGGTGCTCAAAGCCTACCGATTCTTCGATCACTACGAAGCGGGGACTAACATCCGCGCGTGGCTCCTGCGGCTGCTCACCAACGTGTTTTTCTCGAAGTACCGAAGACAAACGCTGGACTCGCAGCTCAAGACCCTTGGTCAAGGAGACCCCGTGGCCGACGGCTGGATGGGCGCCGCGACGATGGCTCCAAACCGTGAGCCCGAGCGCTTGGCCGAAAAAGCGATCCTCGAGGGCTCCGTGATGCGCGCCGTCGAAGAGCTCCCCGAAGAGTTTCGAGCAGTGCTTTTGCTAGCAGATGTTGAAGGGTTGACCTACCGAGAGATCGCAGAGTCCATGGGCTGTCCCATCGGCACGATCATGTCGCGACTGCACCGTGCCCGTCGCGCGGTGGCGACCAAGCTCGGGGTCACACACACAAGCAACCAAGCCCCAAAGGACGAAGCCTCGCCTGTGGTCAACATGAACGATTTTCGCCTGCGTCAGAAGAAAGAGGTCGCAGGGTGAGCGGCTGCGACGAGACAAGCCGCTACCTTGACGCGTGGCTCGATGGCGAGCTCGACCCCGGAGCCTCGCTCATCGTCGAGACCCACATCGCGCGTTGCGCGCAGTGTGCCGACGAGGCCGACGCGATTCGCTCGATCAAGAAAGCGCTCGCGTCCACACGCGAGGGCCACGCGACGCCCGGACATCTTCGCAGCAAGCTCTTGGCGGCCCTGGACGCCGAGGACCAGTCGGCGGTGCGCACCGTCCAAGCCACCCGCCGCAAGCGGCACGGTTCGGCCTTTGCGCTCGCAGGAGCAGCTCTCGCTGGCATCGCGGTGAGCACGGGCTGGCGTGGCTCGTTGGGCGGGACAACACCCGTCGCCGGCGCGGCCATGATGCCTCCGATTCTCGAGGACATCGCGCAGCGTCATGCGCGCAATTTGCCCGTCGAAGTGAGCGGCGCGCAGCCCGACCAGGTCTCCAATTTTTTCAACGGGAGGCTGGACATTCCGGTTCGCCCCGTGCGGTTTCGCGGCGTGTCTGCGCGGCTCGTCGGTGCGCGAATCTCAAACGTCTCAGACCGCATGGCTGCGGCCCTGTACTACGACGTCGAAGGTCGCCGCGTGTCGGTGTTTATGTTCGATGCCTCTGTGCTCCCGCGTGCGTTTGCGACCGACAGTCTCCGTCCTGTGCGGGTCAACAATCAGCCCGCGTACTTGGGCTATGTGCACGGGTACACCGTGGTGATCTCCGAGCGCGCAGGGGTCGGCTACGCGGTCGCGAGTGACATGCCTCCCGACGCAACGCTGAGCATTTTTGCTCGCGCTGAGCTGCAGTAGCCGTCGCGATCGCCTCCACGCACGCTCTGGGGATCTTCGCTGGGCGCGGGATCGCAAAGATTCGCGGTATGCCTTGGCTTCTGCGCGCGCGGTTGGTTACAACGCGCGTTGCCTAAGCCATGACAACCAGCCCAATGGAAGCGCTCGACGCCATCGAGCACGACGTCGATGCATCGTTTTTGCCAGTCCAGAGCGACCCAGAGCTCCGCGCGGTCTACGCACGCTGGCTCGGTCGCGAAGGCGCCGTCACCCTCTTGATGCGACGGATGCCCGAGCTCCCGGGCCCCGAGCGAAAGACCTTTGGCCAGGCGATTAACAGGGTCAAAGACAAGGTCGAGGCCGCCAAGACCGTGTGCGAACAGCGCCTGCGCGAGCACGCGCGCGCGCTGGACCTTGGTCGTGAGCCGCTCGATGTCTCCCTCCCGGGGCGCAAGCCTCGCGTCGGTCGCCTCCACCCGCTCTCGCGCATGATGTACGATGTGATCGACGCGTTTGTAGCCATGGGTTTCGACGTGGCCGAGGGCCCCGAGACCGACTGGGAGACCAATAATTTCGAGCGCTTAGGGTTTCCGCCCGATCACCCTGCGATGGACATGCAGGACACGTTCTTCTTGCAACAACCCGACGGGGCGACCGGTCCACGAGCGCTCTTGCGAACGCACACGAGCACCGTGCAGGTCCGCGAGATGCTCTCGCACGCGCCGCCCGTCATGATCGTCGCGCCGGGGGCTGTCTATCGCCGTGACGACGACGCGACGCACAGCCCCATGTTTGCCCAGATCGAGGGGCTCGTGGTCGACCAGGGCATCGCCCTCTCGCACCTGCGCGGCACGCTGGACACCTTCGCGCGCAAGCTCTTCGGTGAGCGCGTCACGACCCGTATGCGAGGGAGCTATTTTCCGTTCACCGAGCCCAGCGTTGAGCTCGACGCGAGCTGCGCGCTCTGCGGCGGAAGCGACCCCTCGTGCCGCATGTGCAAAGGCAGCGGCTGGCTCGAAGTCGGTGGCGCAGGGATGGTCCACCCCACCGTGCTCAAGAACTGCGGCGTAGACCCCGAGAAGTACACGGGCTTCGCGTTTGGGTTGGGCATCGATCGGCTCGCCATGATCCGCTATCAGATCCCCGAGATCTCGCTGCTCTATCAAAACGACGTGCGATTTCTCGAGTCATTGTGATCTCTACGGCCCACCGCTCTCGCGCTCTCTGTGACCCACCCTCGCTGCCCCTAAAGAATCCCCATGAAGATCTCGTACGCTTGGATTGTTGAGCTCTTACAGACCGACCCCGGGCTCGATCGCGTCGTGCGCGCGCTCACCGACGGAGGCCTCGAGGTCGAGCACGTCGCCCAGGTTGGCACCCATTTGCAGAGCGTCTGCGTCGCGGTTGTGCAATCTGTCCGTGCGCATCCTACCAGCAAAAATCCACTCTCTTTGGTCACCGTAGACCTAGGCCAGGGCGCCTCGCTCGAGGTCGTCTGCGGCGCGAGCAACGTCCCGGCGCCAGGCGGCTGCGTGCTCTTTGCCCCCGCGGGCGCGCACGTGTTCGACAAGAAGGGCAGCCTCTTTGAGCTTGTGGAGAAGCCCGTCGCGGGGATCGTCTCCAAGGGCATGCTCTGCTCTGAGATCGAGCTCGGCCTGGGCGGCGATGACAACGGGATCATCGTGCTCGACGCACCCGTCGCTGCGGGCACACCGCTGCTCACATGGTTCTCGGCTGCGCGCGACACGGTGCTTGAGCTCAACGTCACGCCCAACCGCCCCGACGCGCTCGGACACCTTGGCGTCGCGCGCGACATCGCGGCGCTGCTCGATCTGCCATTTGCAGAGCCAAGCAATGAGCCGCACCCCACGCGCGAGGCCACTGCGAGCGAGCAATTCTCGGTGCAAATCGAGAGCGATCGCTGCCCAAGGTTTAGCGCCGCCGTGATGACCGTTGCGGGCACTACGCGCTCGCCGCTGTGGCTCCGCACGCGCTTGTGGCGTCTAGGCGTTCGCGCGATTGACTCGGTCGTCGACTGCACCAACTTGGTGATGTTCGAGCTCGGGCAGCCCACGCACGTCTACGATCTCGATGCCATCGAGGGTCATGCGCTCACCGTCCGCGCTGCGCGGAGTGACGAAACCCTGCAGACACTTGATGGCAAAACACGTGCACTTTTGCAGGGCGATGTCGTGATCGCCGACGCAGGTAAGTGTGTCGGTCTCGCGGGTGTGATGGGCGGCGAGGGCAGCGGCGTGTCTTCGGGCACCACGCGATTGTTGCTTGAGGCCGCGCACTTTGACGCGAGCGCAGTGCGCCGAATGGCCAAACGCCACGACATGCACACCGACGCCTCGCATCGCTTTGAGCGCGGCGTCGACCCGCAGTGCCCGCCCAAGGCCCTCGCGCGGTTGCAGCACTGGCTCGCGACGGTCGCAGGCGCTGTTCAAGCAGGAAAATCACTGGACATTCAGCGCACCGACAGCGTCGCGTTGCAGCCCCGTGAGCCCCTCGTCGTGCGCACCTCGCGCGTCGCGCGCGTGCTGGGAGTCCAGATCACGCCCAGCGAGATCGCCACGTACCTCTCGCGCCTCGGGTTTAAGATGCTCTCGCACGAAGGCGACGCGCAGAGTGTGCGAGCGCCGACGCATCGCCCTGATGTTTTGCAAGAGATCGACGTGATCGAAGAGATCGGTCGCGTGCACGGATACGACAAGATTCACAACGCGGTGTTGCCCGCATCGGGCGCGAGCGCGGGTGCACGCGGTGACTACGCCCTCCGTCGCGCGACCCGCAATGCGCTGGCGGCGAGCGGTCTTGACGAAGCGGTGACCTACAGCTTTGTCTCAGACCGCGTCCTCGCGGACTTTGCGATGGAGTCCAGCGTGCGGATCGCCAACCCGCTGAGCCAAGACCGCGCGGCGCTTAGACCTTCGCTTTTGCCTGGTCTTTTGCAGTCCGCTGCGGTCGCGGTGCGCTACGGCGAGCGCCGCGGGCGTCTGTTCGAGGTGGGCACGGTCTTTGGTGCGCTGCAAGAGGTCTCGCGTGCGCAAGAGCTCACCGAGACGCGCGCAAACCGAGGCCCCGTGCAAGAGCACACATGCGTGGGTCTGGTGATGATGGGCGAGGCCGACCAGTGGCTCTCGCTCGCGCGGCCCTTGGATCTCTTTGACCTCAAGGGCGTGGTCGAGTCTCTCGTCGAGCGTCTGGGTCGCGGGACCGTGGTCGCCGATCGTGTCGGCGAGCCCCCCGCGTGGGCACACCCGGCCGCCTTTGCGCGGCTCACGCTTGACGGCGAAGTGCTCGGAACCATTGCGGTTTTGCACCCCGATGTGCGTGAGCGCTTCGAGGCGAGCCAGAGCGTGACGCTCCCCGCGGTGACCCTCGTGGGCGAGCTGCGTTTGTCTGTCTTGGCCGGGCTGAGTGAGGTCACGCTCAAGGCCAAAGCGCCGCCCAAGACCCCGGCGATGGTGCGCGATGTGGCGCTCTTGGTTGCGCGCTCGCATCCCGCCGCATCGGTCGTCGGCGCGCTTCGTGAGGGCGCAGGGTCGCGCTGCGTGCGGGCCGAGATCTTTGACCGATATGTGGGCGATGAGCTGCCCGAAGGTACGCATTCGCTAGCGATTTCGCTGGTGTTTCGCGGTGCCAACGAAGAGACCCTGACCGACGTACAGGTCGACCAGTGGATGCAAGCGGCGCTCGCGCGGGCGACCGAGACCTTGGGAGCGACGCAGCGCTAAGTGTGGTTGTCGCGGCGCGCAGAGTGTGGTGCATTGAGTACGCGGCGGCGTCGCGCAGCGTGGGAGTCGTAGACGATGACAAAGGCAGAGATCATCGAGAGCGTGTACAGCTTGGTCGGAGGCTTCTCGAAGAAAGAGGCCTCGGATCTGGTCGAAGCGATCTTCGAGACGATGAAAGAGACGCTCGCCAGTGGGCGCGCGATCAAGCTCTCGGGCTTCGGAAACTTCGTCGTGCGCGACAAGGCTTCTCGCCCTGGGCTCAACCCCAAGACCCTCGCGCGCATCCGGCTGGATGAGCGGCGGATCGTGAGGTTTCGGCCTTCGCTCGTGCTCAAGCTGCGGGTCAACGGTGGGCGTGCTCCGCGCGCGGGCGCTGAGAAGAAGATGCTCTCGCGCGTGGCCGCGGCCAACGACGAGCGCGAGTAAATTCGCAGGAGATAACGCGACGTGATTGAGCTCCCAGCGAAGCTGTATTTTCGCATCGGCGAAGTAGCGAAGCTGCTTGAGGTCAAGCCGCACGTGATCCGCTATTGGGAGAAAGAGTTTCGCGTGCTCAAGCCCAAGAAGAGCGCCGCGGGGCAGCGGATTTTTGCACGCCGTGACGTCGAGCGCCTCGCGACCATCCGTCACTTGCTCTACGTCGAGCGCTACACGCTCGAGGGCGCGCGAAAGCACCTGCGCGAAAAGGGCTTCGAAGTGGTCGACGGTGGGCCGAGCCCTGAAGAGCTGCGTGCCGAGCGGTTGCGCGCTTCGCTTGAGCAAACCCGCGAGAAGCTCGTCGCGCTCTTAGAGCAGCTCCCCACGCGCTAGACCGGCTCGGTGTGCAAACTGTGTTTTCTTCTCTTGCATTCGTCTCCGCGCGGGTGCATGGTCCGCCTCCCTTGATTGGGGCGCTTCACAGCGTGCACAACACTACAGTCGGATTTCGGGGCGTAGCGCAGCCTGGTTAGCGCACTAGACTGGGGGTCTAGGGGTCGCTGGTTCGAATCCAGTCGCCCCGACTGCAGCGAAAAAGACCGAGAAAGCCCAGAGCTTCTCGGTCTTTCTCGTTTCTCCGGGCGCAGAGCTAAGCCCGCAGAGGTGACAGCACGCGCGAGAGCTCGCGGATGAACACCTCTGGGTGCTCGCGGTGCATAAAGTGGCCTCCGGGCATGGTGACGACCTCGTACGCGGCACGGTAGCGCTTGCGGGCGCGCTCGTAGGCGCTTGGTGCGATGAGGTCATCGGTGCCCGCGAAGGCCACGGAGGGCACCGTGACGGGCCTGCGTTGGGCCTTGGGGAGGGCGAGCGAGAGTGCGCGGTAGTACCCGAGCGCGGCCTCGGCGTGGCCTTCGGGGCGCAGGGCTTCTTTCACCGCGCGGGTCTCGTCGGGCGGGACGTGCCACGCCGGAGACCAGCGCTGCACGAGCTCGTCGAGGTGCGCGAAGTCATCCGCGCGCACTCGGGCGTTGGCGCTCTTGGGCTGAAACGCAAAGAAGTGCCGTACGGTCCAGAGCAGCGATGGTGTGGGCACCACGGACGCGGGGTGCGGGATGGCCACGGTAATGAGCATTTGCACTCGCTCGGGGGACAGCCCTGCGGCCGAATACGCAGCGCTCGCGCCCCAGTCGTGGCCAACGATCACCGCGCGCTCTTCGCCAAGCGCCGTGATCAGCGAGACCACGTCTTGGCCCAGCGTGTCTGCGTCATAAGCGCCATTGCGAGGGATTTCGCTCGGAAAATACCCGCGTGTAAACGGCGTGACCACGCGAAACCCGAGCGCAGCGATCGCCGGCCGCACCGCGCTCCAGGTGTGCGGCGTGTCCGGAAACCCATGGATCAAGAGTACCAACGGTCCGGTGCCTTCTTCGAAGTAAGCCAATCGGACGTCGTTGGCTGTGATGTACTTGAGCTCAGGCGCGCTTGTCATCGCGAGAGGGTAGCGCGCTCTCGCGCTCGGCTCGGGACCCCGAGATTTTTGCGCGGCGCGCAACGCGCTGAAAATTCACAGCACAATTGCAACGGATCATGCAAGACCATGAGTGAAGCTAGACCCTACGACGTGCTCTTGGTGGGCGCGGGCATCATGAGCACTACGGTCGCGATGCTCTTGCACGAGCTCGATCCCTCGCTGCGTGTCGCGATGGTCGAGAAGCTTGATCGCGTCGCGGCCGAGAGCACCGACGCGCGCAACAACGCGGGCACCGGGCACGCTGCGCTCTGTGAGCTCAATTACACGCCGATCGCGAGTGATGGCAGGGTCAACGTGAGCAAGGCGGCGCACATCATGGAGTGCTTTGAGCAGTCCAAGCAGTTCTGGTCTCACTTGGTGCAGAGCCAACGGATCGAGAGCCCAAAAGAGTTCATCCGTGCGGTGCCGCACATGAGCTTTGTGCAGGGCGCGAGCGACCAGCAGTTCTTGCGCGCGAGGCACAGAGCGCTCTCTGAAAGCCCGCTGTTTTCTGAGATGGAATACACCGAGGATCACCGCGCTCTGCGCGAATGGATGCCCGCGATGATGTGGGGTCGCGACCCTGGTGAAGCGCTCGCTGCGACGCGCTCAACCCTCGGGACCGATGTGGACTTTGGCACGCTCACCCGCACGATGATCGAGCGGCTCACGCAGTCTCCGACGTTTGATCTGTTGCTGCAGCATCGGGTGCGCTCGCTCTGGCAAGAGCCAGACAAGACCTGGCGTGTGCGCGCTGAGGACCGCAGAAATTCTAGTGAAATTGCAGACGTCGTATTGAACGCGAGGTTTGTCTTCATCGGCGCGGGCGGGGGCGCCCTTGAGCTGCTTAACGCGTGTGACATCCCCGAGGGGGATTGGGTACGCGGGGTTTCCGGTGAGCGGGCAATGGCTGATGTGCAGCAACGAGGCGCTGATCGAAAAGCACTTTGGCAAGGTGTACGGCAAGGCCAAGAAGGGCTCGCCGCCGATGAGCGTTCCGCACTTGGACACGCGGTATCTCGATGGCAAGCGCGCGCTGATGTTCGGTCCATTTGCAGGGTTTTCGACGAAGTTCTTGAAGAAGGGCTCGGCGATGGACCTCGCGATGTCGGTCACCGAGGACAACGTGCTGTCGCTCTTAAGCGCGGGCATCCGCAACCTCGCGCTCACGCGGTATCTCATCGGCCAAGTGATGCAGAGCATGGACGACCGCATGGCGTCCCTCCGTGAGTTTGTCCCCAACGCCGTCGATGCAGACTGGTCTCTTGAGGTCGCGGGTCAGCGCGTCCAGATCATCAAGAAAGACGGCGAAGACGGCGGAAAACTCGAGTTCGGGACCGAGATTATCTCGGCGCGAGACAACACGATCGCGGCGCTCTTGGGCGCGAGCCCGGGCGCATCGACTTCGGTCTCGATCGCGCTTGATCTGCTCGAAGATTGTTTCGCGGTGCGCATGAGCTCGCCCATGTGGCGCGCGCGGCTGCGAGAGATCATCCCGTCGTACAAGCACAAGCTCGCCGAGGACCCCGCGCTGCTGGCACGGATGCGCGATTGGACTGCAGAATCACTGGGGATCGCGAAGAGATAAGAAAATAGTGGGAGATGGTCATTGCACCGGGCTTGCGCCTGTGCTGAAGTGACTTGCGATCAGACGAGGACTATGCGGTTCGCGTCGGATGGGTGTCTGGGCGACGATGGAAAGTGTGGTGGGTTGATGAACAAAAAAGTTCTCGCGTTCTCGCGTTCTCGCGTTCTCTTTAGTGAGTTTGGCCATGGGGTGTGCTGCGGAGAGTGAGCAAGTGGCCTCGTCGATCGCGTTGTCCGAGGGAGGCGTTCCGATCGACGCGATGGAGGCAGGGATGGCGATGGCAGAGCCCACGTTGCCAGTCCCACGATCGAGTGCAGCGCTTAGGCGTCGCCCCACGTGGCCGAGGGACTTTGGCGCGAGCTTCGATGCGAGGCACGTTCATCTCAACGCGATCGTGATCAAGGTCGCAGATGGTGTGGGAATTCGCCTGCGAAGCGGTGTCTTTGCGCGGCCACCTGAGGCTCGTCGGCCCGACGATCTGGCACGACTCGACGCGCTCTCGGTCCGTGCGTCTGAGGCCACCGATGCAGACGTGCGATTGCAACAGATGCTGAGGACCGCGGGGGTGACAAGCGTGATGTCGCTGGTTCGTCAGGCCGACGAGGTGCAGGCCGAGCAGCTCCGTCAGCGCAACGAAGCCGGGAGCGGCACAGAGTTCGAAGACATGGCGTCATTCTTTATGCTGACGCTGCCGCGCGAAGACGAGGCCGCGACCCGCGAAGCCCTGACTGCGCTGCGCACGCTACCGTTTGTCGAGTACGCGTATGCACAACCGCATGCGTCGGGGCCACGAACGACACCGGCTTGCACCGACCAACTGCCAGGGATCACGCCGCTGATGCCCTCAAACGGCCTGCCAAGGTACCAAGCGGTGCCTCCTCCCACAGTCGTTGGGTTTACCTCGCCTCCTGGCACCATCGCAGCGGGCCACGACGTCGCATTTGCGCGCGCTACACCCGGCGGAAATGGCAGCGGGGTTGTGGTGACGGATGTCGAAGCAGCGATGGAATTGGAACATGAGGACCTGCCCGCGATGGCTTCGGCGTACGTCGCCCTACTTGATCAACAGCACGGCACCGCGGTGATGGGGATCCTCGTGGGATGTGACAATGGCTTTGGCACGCGAGGGATCGCGCCCGCTGCGACGCCCCACTTCTACTCATCGGTTCCGTGGCCTGCTGTGGGAATCAACAGCGCGGTGAGCGTCACGCCTCCGGGCAACGTGATTCTTGTCGAGGTCCAGATGGACAATTTTTCGACCAATGGCTGCTACACCTGCCAGGGGAGCCAAGTCTGCCTTGGGTGGGTCCCTGTCGAGTTCTACCCGGGCGAACATGCGGCCATTCGCTCTGCGACACAGTCTGGCCGGATCGTGGTCGAGCCTGCGGCCAATGCACAGAAGGACCTCGATTTTTTCCCAGATCTACGACGCACCCCAACAGATCCGACCAAGTTTAGCGGCGCGGTCATGGTCGGCGGAGTGATGACGGGAGACGCTTCAGACGGTCAACATGCTACCGCCTGCAGTGGCGAACCTGGTTCCGAGGCCATTGCTGGCAGTAACGCAGGTTCACGGCTTGATCTCTCTGCTTGGTATTCACAAGTGGATACTCTCGGGTATGGCAATGGAAACCCTTCGTGGGACTATCGACACAACACAGATAACCCCAGCGATCCTCGGCAGTGGTACACGGACAAGTTCAGCGGGACATCTTCAGCCTCAGCCATCATCGCCGGCGGGCTGACATCCTTGGTCGGGATGTATAGAGCCCACAACGGATCCGCTACGAATGCTCCGATGCCCGCGGAGTTCTTGGGGCGAACAGGACGCCGCCAGATCCTGTTGGCGGGCGGAGGCCCGTCGGTTGGCCCGACTCTCCAGCTCGGGATGGCTGCGGCTGCGTTTCGCGACCGAACCATGGGAGACTCGGACCCCACGACGCTTTCTGCCCTGCAGTCTGCAACCAACGTGCAGGATCGTGTGTTGGTTGTCGGCCGAAAGCCCAACGGGCACGCGAACTACAACGTCCTGCGCGGCGGAGCTTGGTACGGCTGGGCTGATCTTCCCCTTTGGCAGAGTGCAGTCGTCGGGGCCGAAGTGTCTACGCTCACGATTGCTCCGACGGTCGCAAAGGTCGATGCCTTTCACGTGGATTCGTCGGGGCGACTCGTAGTTGCCCGGATGGAGAACATTGATCCGGTTGCGCTGCCAGGTTCGCCCGCGATTGGCTTCGGGGCTTGGGCTTTGGCCACAGCAAGTGAACCCGGGGGATTGGTGAGCGCGACGCCGGTGGTGTTCTTCGCAGGCTACGAAGAGGTCTTTGCGCGGACCTCTACGGGGGGCCTTCGTTGGTACTACCGAAGCAGCGCCGCTGGAGGTTCTTTTGTTGCCAGCAATGTGACGATGCCCAGCCCGATCACGATCGGTTCGACCCTCAAGGCTGTCGTGCCAGTGCCTGGTCGCGTGGACCTCTACGCGTTGAACACTGCAGGTGCGCTCTTTCGAGCGACTTCGATCAACGGCGGGGCTTTGGTGGGCTGGACTGCAGTGCCTGGCGCGTCGGGTGGCATCACGCACTTTGACGTCGCACGCATAAGCCCCAGCAGGGTCTTGGTCGCGGTCGCTTGGTCTGGCGGGACGAGTGTGCTTGTCCACGACGTCAACAACAACACGGTCGTCTCAAGCAGCCAGGCCGACACTCAACTCTCGACCTCCGTCTCTGTAGTCTCAGAGCTCGTCAACGGCGTTGCGCGCCTTGTCTCGCGCCGTGCCAACGGCACTGTGGACGCTCGGACAATCTACAACGGCACGATCCTCTCGACGGGCACTGCGTACGCATTCGACTCGGTCAATCCAGGCAGCCGCGTGCTCACGGTGCCGTGGCAGCGACAGGTGGCTCTCGCGATGGTGCTCGGTGGCGACAGTCGTCCTCGGTTTCGCGTCCTTGATGCGCTCTATCCCCGTAACTGAGTAGGAGAAATGCTTATGAAAATCAAGTTTGCCTTGGGCCTGGTCCTGCTGAGTGCTGCATCTCAGGCTTGCGGTGCGAATCCGAATCTGCCGCCGTATTGCGTGAGTTTTTACTTTGTTGAAGGTGGCAATCGCACGCAAATTATCGACGCTTACGTGGAGGTGATCAGTGGTCCTGAAATGTCAGCTGGGCGGCTTCTGTCATACGGAAGCAATAGTGTTTCGACCCACTTACTTTGTCGCGGGACCAGCGAAGTGATGTTTGGTCACGCTGACTTCTTACCCACGCGCTTGACCTACACGTCCCCACGCGACCGCGATCCCCAATCCAATAACTTCACCGACGTAGTCGCCGTGACACTCGTCCGACGCTAACTGCCCGCGCGACCGCCGAGGCCTCGGTTTGCACAGCGATTCTCTTTACGAACGGGGCCCGTGAGTTTGTGTCCTCGACGGACTCTATCCCCGTAACTGATTGGAGAAATGCTTATGAAAACAACGATTGTATCTCGTGTATTCGCGCTGGGCCTTGCCTCGGTGAGTGTCGCGATCATCTCGTGCCAAGGCATGCCGCAGGACGTCCCGTGTGTCCGAGTCATCGTGGTTGGAGGTGCGAACCGAACGCCCGTAATTAACCCGACGCTAGCAGTGGTCAGTGGTCCGGATCAGGGCCAAGTCGGGTACGCGTATGAGACTTCGCGGATTTTGATGCATGCGATGTGTCGCGGGACCAACGTGATTGAACTCTCGCATCCGGACCACTTGCCAACGCGCTTGACCTACACGTCCCCACGAGACCGCGATCCCCTGTCCAACGACTTCACCGACGTCATCACCGTGACGCTCACGCCTCGGTAGCGGCGAGAGCGACCGCCGAGGCCTCGGTTTGCACAGCGATTCTCTTTACGAACGGGGCCCCAGAGTTTCGTGTCCTCGACGGACTCTATCCTCGTAACTGACTGGAGAAATGCTTATGAAAATCAAGTTTGCCTTGGGCCTCGTGGTGTCGATCTTTGGCTACTACGGAGGCTGTGCTCCACCGATTGAGCCGCCTGCCTGCGTCTCGTTTTCTTTCGTCGAGAGTGGCAATCAAGTTGCGGTTCGTGATGCCTACTTGGATGTCGAGAGTGGGCCTGAATCCACGCGCCAACGTGCGTACAGTCACGGAAGCAACTCCATTGGGATGCATGCGTTCTGTCGTGGGACCCATGTGCTCGTGTTTGGCCACACAGACTTCTTACCCACGCGCTTGACCTATACGTCCCCACGAGATCGAGATCTGCGAGGCAACGACTTCACCGACCAAGTCACGGTGACGCTCACGCCTCGGTAGCGGCGAGAGCGACCCAACAGGCCTCGGTTTGCACAGCGATTCTCTTTACGAACGGGGCCCGTGAGTTTCGCGTCCTCGACGGACTCTATCCCCGTAACTGACTGGAGAAATGCTTATGAAAATCAAGTTTGCCTTGGGCCTGGTCGTAGTGAGTTCAGCATCGCAGGGTGGCTGTGCCAATCCTATCCCACCACCAGCGTGCGTTGTCTTTTCCTTTGTTGAGAATGGCAATCAGGTCGCAGTGCGGGACGCCTATTTGGACGTGGAAAGTGGGCCTGAGTCCACGCGCTCAAGAGCGTTTTCCCACGGCAGCAACTCGATTGCGATGGGAGCGTTCTGTCGTGGGACCAATGTGCTTGTGTTTGGCCACGAAAACTTCTTACCCACGCGCTTGACCTACACATCCCCACGAGACCGCGATCCCCTCTTCAACGACTTCACCGACCAAGTCACGGTGACACTCGTCCGACGCTAACTGCCCGCGCGACCGCCGAGGCCTCGGTTTGCAAAGCGATTCTCCTCACGAACGGGGCCCCTGAGTTTCGCGTCCTCGACGGACTCCATCCTCGTAACTGACTGGAGAAATGCTTATGAAAATCAAGTTTGCCTTGGGCCTCGTGGTGTCGATCTTTGGCTGCTACGGAGGCTGTGGGGGGCCAGTCCTTCCTCCCTACTGTGTGACCTTTCGCTTTGAAGAAGCAGGCAACCGTATGCCTGTCACCAACGCGTACATGGATCTCGTGAGCGGTCCCGATGCTCCACTGACGCGCGTCGTCTCGTACGACACCGACCGGGTGATTGTCGGGTATCTGTGCCGCGGGACGAGTGAGCTTGAGTTCGGTCACGCAGACTTCTTGCCCAAGCGATTGACCTACACGTCCCCGCGCGACCGAGACCGCCGGACCAATGACTTCACGGACAGTGTCGTCGTGACGCTCACGCGTCGCTAGTCGCGATTGGACTGCAGAATCCCTGGGGATCGCGAAGAGTTAGCGATCGCCGTCGCCCGCGCTGCCCGCGTCGCCCGAAGGTTGGACCGTAGCAGCAGCGGCTGCAGGAGGAGCCTCGGGCGTACACGAGCCTCGCACGATGCGCGCGGTGCTGGGCCCTGACGTGATCGTGCGTCGTACGGTGCGCGGCATGCTCGCGGCGAGCGTATCGATGGCCGCGTTGTAGGCCGCAGTTGTGGCAGGGAGCGGCCCGCGGGGAGGCGCGACGTCTTCGATACAGAGCGAGAGCACCGCGTGGTCGCGGGCCCGCTCGACGGCGCGAGAGAGTGCGACGATCCCAGTCAAATCCCTCGGATCTAGGACGATGGGGTCCGAGGTGATCGAGTCGGTACGGACCTTTACGGTGCCGAGCGACTCCGAGGAGAGCGCGCGGCTCAGAGCCTCGCGGGCAGCGTCGCCCAGGGGCGCGCCGAGATGGATGATCGTGAACATCACCGCGGGGCCCGTCGTGGTGACATCGATCTCAAGCGGGATGCCTGCGCTGTCTTCGGGCCACTGCGCGCGTACACGGCGATCGAGCACAGCGCGTGCGGGGTTCACCTGCAATTCGGGCGAGACGGCCGCAGGCGCGGCGGCAACGACCCTGGGCATCTCTCGCAGCGAGGACTCGAGGCCCGCGACCTGCGAGGCGTCGGGGACCGCGACGACCTCGGCGCGCACGAGGCCTCCGGTGGCGGCACGTACGATGCGCTCAAGCTCTTCGCGTGTGCGGTCGGCCTGCGCGGGCTGGCCGAGGATCACCAACGAGACATCCACGGTACGGCGATCGAGGCGCACACGCTGCTCAAGGACAGGGCGCGAGATCGCGGCGATGGCCTGGGCGACGGCGGTGCGCGCACGGACCTGCCACACGACCTCGTCGAGGCCGCGACGGAGCGGGAGATACACGGCGATTAACAGCGCGACGGGCATGAAAATTCGGAGCAGTGGGCTCATGCGTTTGCCCAAGAGCGCAGAGACCTTGGTGGCCACCCAGCGCGAAAACCGCGCGCGGCCGTCGCGCTCGAGCTCGTCGTGTTCGAGCTGTTCGGTTGGGACTTGGTTAAAGCCCGCGACGAGAAAAGCCAGCGTCGCGATCACGATGATGGCGACGCAGTTGGTGAGAAACAGCAGGGCTGCGCCTCCGGCCATCGTGTACGAACGCACGCCAATGCCGTAGCCACAGACACAAATGGGCGGCACGAGCGAGATACCGATCGAGGTTCCAGCGGCGGTGGTGGCCACGTCGGCGTCGGTCTTCATCGCGGCGTACGCCCCTGCGAGCGCGCAGAACACCGCGGTCACGAGGTCTAAGAGCGTGGGCGCGGTGCGCGCGGTGATCTCGGGATTTGCCTCGTGAAAGGGCAACAGCACCGTGACGATCGCCGAGAAGCCGACGAGCATCGCGACGCTCCAGAGCACACGCGCGCCGGATCTCAGGGTGAGAAACGGTGAACCCGTTGCGAAGCCCATGCCGAGGCCCAGGATGGGTCCCATGAGCGGGGCGACGAGCATCGCGGCGATCACGACCGCGGTGCTTCCAGTGACTAAACCCAGCGTGGCGATGCCGCCGGACACTACGAGCTGAAACCAGTAGCTGGTGGACTCGGTCGTATCGCGGCGGAGCATCACGGCGACGTGATCGACGCGTTGGCTCGGGAGACAGCCCAGTAGCGAAGCGAGCTTGTCCTGCAAACGAACGATCGAAAGTGAAAACTGACTCGTCATGAGCGGCGCTCCAACAGAGGGATCAGCGCAGCGCTGTCACGGTGTGACACGCAGCGCTGGGGTGTGTGAAAAAGAGCAATGAGCGGGCGCGTGTTGTGGTGCGTGATGGGACTTACGCTCACTTGCAACCGAGAGGCAAACAGGGTCTTCACGGTCGCGCACCCCCGCGCACCGTTTGTCATTCGTCGCAATGGGTGCGTGGTACATGGGTCGCAATGGGGCGCATTGCGCTCGCATCCTAGACCCACTTTGCTCAATGAATTTGCACAAACGCCATGACGAACCTCCCCTCTCCGCTTGAGCGCACAGGCTCACTCTTCGGAGGTCTCCGCGCAGATTTTCGTCGCCGAATGCCTGCCTTTGCGTCGGACTTTGCCGACGGCGTGAACCCTTCGGTTTTTGCTGCCGTTCTGTTCTTGTTTTTCGCATGTCTCGCGCCGGGCGTCGCGTTTGGCGGGCTAATGTCCGTCGCGACGCAGGGTGACATCGGCGTGGTCGAGATGCTCGTGGCGACCGCGGGCTGCGGAGTGATCTACGCGCTCACCTCGGCGCAGCCGCTGACCATCTTGGGAGGCACGGGGCCGCTGCTGATCTTTACGCAGCTGCTCTATGGCATGTGCCAATCGCTGCATGTGCCGTTCTTGCCCACGTACGCGTGGGTGGGGCTGTGGTCTGCGCTGTGGGTCGTCGTGATGGTGGCGACGGACGCGAGCTCTTTGCTCAAGTATTTTACAAGGTTTACCGACGAGACCTTTGGCGCGCTCATCTCGATCATCTTCGTCGTGCAGGCGCTCACGAGCGTCTTTGGGATGTTTAACAACCCCGAGCATGAGCACTCGACGGCGCTCTTCTCGGTGCTGCTCGCGCTCACGACCTATGTGATCGCGCGGCGGCTGGTTGAGTCACGTCGTGGACCCTACCTGCGCCGCACACTCCGCGAGCTCTTCGCTGATTTTGGCCCCGCGATCGCGGTGATCGCGGTCACGTTCGGGCGGCGGTTGTTGCCCGACGTGAGCGTCCCTGCGCTCCGTATGCCGATGACCTTTGCGACCACCTCGGGACGCCCCTGGCTCGTGGATCTGTTTGGAGTCCCGCAGTGGATTTGGTTCGCCGCGGCGGTGCCCGGCTTCTTGGTGGCGCTGCTGGTCTACCTCGACCAGAACATCACGGTGCGCTTGGTCAACAGCCCGCAGCACAAGCTCAAGAAGGGCGTTGGGTATCACCAAGATCTCTTTGTGACAGCGATTTTGCTCGCCGTTTGCTCGATGTTTGGGCTCCCGTGGCTCGTCGCCGCCACCGTGCGATCACTCAGTCACGTGCGTGCGCTGGCCAAATACGAAGACAACGCGCAGGGCGAATCGGTGATTGTGGGCATCCGCGAGAACCGGCTCTCGGGGCTGCTTATTCACGTGCTCGTAGGGTGTTCGCTCTTGGTCACCGGGCTCATGCGTCAGGTGCCTATGGCCGTGGTCTACGGGCTATTTCTCTACATGGGCATCTCGTCCATGCGCGGAAACCAGTTCTTCGAGCGCCTGCGCTTGTGGGTGATGGATCCCAACAAGATGCCCGATACGCACTACATGCGGCAGGTGCCCACGGGGGTGATTCACCGGTACACGTTGGCTCAGGGGCTCGCGCTCACCGTGATGTGGGTGGTCAAGTCGAGCGCGTTGGGGATTCTGTTTCCGCTGTTGATCGCGTTGCTGGTGCCCCTGCGCAATTTGCTCGGAAAATTGCTCGGTAAAGAGCACGTCGAGACCCTCGATCACGAAGAAGAACCCGGCGAAGAAGAAGACCGCAACACCGAGTAATTTGCTTAGAACAACGTGCCCTGCTCAGGCACGCGGACAAAGGTCTTGGCCCGTGGTTCGTCCTCGCCCTCGTTGAGCCCGAGCCTGTCGCAGGTCAGCCGAAAGAGCTGCGCAAACGCGTCCCAACGCGGGCCCTCACCGGTCATGCGCTCGCCAAACGTGTGCGCGCTCGTCCGAGATTTTCGCAGCTCAACGAGCCCGTTCTGGACCCTCTGGGCGCGCAGCGGAAGCTCTCGCAAGAGCCTCTCGTCAAACACCTCGCGGACCTCTTGGGTCATGCGCAACAGCGTGGTGAAAGCGCGGGTCGCCCCAGCCTCGTGTGCGCGGGCTAACACCTTGAGAATTTGCGCGTCATTGAGCCCTGGGATCATCGGCGCCGCAGCCACGCCCACCGGGATCTTGCGCTCGGCCAACCGCGCGATGGTCTGGATCCGTCGCGTGGGGCTCGGCGCCCAGGGCTCAAGCGCGCGCGCGTCTTGGTCCGAGTCAAACGCGAGGCTCACGTACACCCGCACATACGCGACGCGGGCCAGCGCTGCCAAGAGGTCCAGGTCGCGCTCAACGAGAGAGCTCTTGGTGATGATCACCACGGGGTTACGGTGAGTGAGGCACAGGGTGAGGCACTCGCGCGTGAGCCCATAGTGTCCCTCGATGCCTTGGTAGCAGTCGGTGTTTCCCGAGAAGACGAGGACGTCGCCGGCCCACGAGGGCTTGGCAAACGTGCGCGCGAGCAGGGACGGCGCGTTGATTTTGACAATGATTTTGCGCTCGAAATCGCTTCCGGCACCCAAGTCTAGGTATTGATGCGAGCGCCGCGCGTAGCAGTACGCGCAGCCATGGGTGCATCCGCGATACGGGTTGATCGAGTAGCCAAAGGGCACGTCGGGCGAGTCGTTCGCTGTGACAATGCTCTTGGCGCGCTCTTCAAAGAGCTCGAGGGATGCCGGCGGAGGCAGCACATCGTCGTAGGCTACGGCGTACTGATGCCAAGGGTTGCGAGGGTTGTTCACACGATGCATCGCGTAGGCTCTGCTGTGCACCACAACGACGCCAGGCCGCAACATCGCGCGCACTCAAGGCCAAAACCCCAGAAGCGATCCATGAGCACGACGGACCCCAAAGCATCCCAACAAGTGCGCGCACAGGCACGAGACTTACGGTGTAAGTCTTCTGTGATTTTGCTGTCCCTTTTGCTGAGCCAGTGTGCGACTGCGACCAGCGCTCCGACCGTGCGCACGCTCTCGAGCGAGACCACGGTGCGCGTGGAGGGAGGGGCTGAATTGCAGTCCGGCGAGGGTGCGCGTAGTGCCCGACCGCGCGCGGTGCGCTTGCCCGATCCGGTGTGGGTCACGAGCGAGCGAAGTGAGCGGCCTCCGTCGCCGGTGCTGTCGATCGCAGCAGGGCATCAGCATGTGTGCGCGGTGCTCGACGACCATCGCGTGTGGTGCTGGGGACGCAACGATCGTGGGCAGTGCGGCCAAGAAGACCGACGCGAGCAGCGCTGCGCCCGGGGCGAGACGTGCACGCGGCAAGACAGCGAGGACCACCGCGTGTGGCGGCCGATGCGGGTCGACGGGATGAGCACTGCACGCAGTGTTTCTCCAGGCGAAAGTGTGACATGTGCGATCGCAACGGATGACGCTGTGCACTGCTGGGGCTACCACGGCGCGATGCGCGGGAGCGGTGCGGATCGCATCGGATTTGAGGGCATGCGCGCAGTGCGTCCGGTGCCGGGTGTGACCCACGCGGCGGCGCTCTCGGTGGGGCTGCGCGGCGGGTGTGCGGTGGTCGACACGGGCGATGTTCGCTGCTGGAACGCCGGCTCACTCGAAGCCGAGACCATTCGCGCATGGCGCGGTGTGCGAGCCGTGTTTGAGCGCGACTACAATCTCTGCGCGTACACCGGCGGCGACGCGCTGAGCTGTCACTCGATGCTCATGCAATTGACCGGGACCCGCACCGTCGAAGACCTGCGTTTTGTCGGACAAAACACCGTAGAATTTGCGGTGGTCAACAGCGGTCGTGACGTGTGTGCGCGGACCCGATCTGGTCAGGTCCAGTGTGTGCGCGATCGCTCGAACTCACCGCGAGGGACCGTGCGGTTGACCACGGTGAGCGGGTTGAGCGCGGTCGAGGAGCTCGCCGCAGGGGAGGCACATTACTGCGCGCGCACTCGCAACGGTGAGGTTTTTTGCTGGGGAGACAACGCAAAGGGCCAGCTCGGAGACGGCACGATGGTCGCTCGCACGGTGCCCGTGAGGGTCGAGCAAATCGAGCCCGTGACTGCGATCACTGCGGGGTCTTTCTTTACGTGCGCGATCGGTCAGAGTGGTCGTGTGTTTTGCTGGGGCGCCAACGAGTGGGGCCAGCTCGGTCGTGCTGCCCGCACCGAGCGCGAAGACGGCAACGCAGGAGCGGTCCAGTGGTAAGAATCTCTGTGAATTTTCAGATCATTGCGCTCTCTGTTGGGTCGCTGGGTGGCTGCTCTTCGAGCGCGACCCAGGGGCGCGGGACGCTGGTCACCGTGACGACCGAGACCGAGGTCACCGCGCAGGGGCAGGGGGCTCAGCGTGTGCCCGAACCCCGCCGCGCGAGACCTCTGCGTCCAAACGAGCGAGCGGTGGCTCTGCAGGTCGCGATCGAGCCAAGGACACGCTGTTATGCTCCGGACGAGCGGCACCCTCAGGAGGTCACCGACCTCAGCGCGGGGCGCTGGCACACGTGCGTAGTCTTGCGCGACGCGAGCGTGCGCTGTTGGGGCTGGAACTACGACGGGCAGCTCGGCGTGGGCACGCGCTCGGGGCACAACGCGCCGGTCGTCCTCGACGGGCTTGGCCAGGTCGCGTCGGTGCATGCGGCCTGGGATTTCACCTGTGCGAGGCACACCACGGGCACCGTGTCATGCTGGGGTGAGAACGACTATGGGCAGCTTGGCGACGGCGACCGGCACACCCGCGAGAGACCCCATCCGGTCGCGGGATTGACCCACGTGCGCCAGCTCGCGATGGGCTCGACACATGCCTGCGCGCTTCAAGAAAACGGGCACGTCGCGTGCTGGGGGCGCAACGAGTTTGGCGAGCTTGGCGACGGCAGCGCGACCCTGCGGACGCGGCCTGTGCGGGCACGGTTTGCGAATGACCTAGGCGCCCTCGCGGCGGGCGAAGGCGGCACGTGCGCGCTGAGCCAGCGGGGCACGGTGCAGTGCGCGGGGTGGCAGGGCAGGGGCGCGCTCCCGGCGCCCATCGAGGGGCTCCCGAGCGGCGTGATCGATCTGCGAATGAGCCGCAATTTTGCATGCGCAAATACGGTGGACGACGCCCCGAGGTGCTGGGGCGAGGGCTTCGCCGGGCAGCTCGGCGGGGCGAACACGACCGAGGTGTTTGTCCCACGCGAGATCGAGGGGCTCACGCAGGTGACGCAGATGTCTCTGGGCGCCCGTGGAGGGTGCGCTGTGCGCCGCGATGGCTCGCTGATGTGCTGGGGCCGTGTGGGCTCGCGGGCGCGCCGTGACGCGGCCCCAGACGAGACCGTGGGACGAGCTCCCTATCGCATCGAGGCTCTCGCGGGCGTCGCGCAGGTCGCGCTGGGCGACGACTTCGTGTGCGCACGCATGAACGCTGGGGGCGTGTGCTGTTTTGGCGATGGTCACATGGGTCAGCTTGGGGACAACGGCACGCACAACGCGCCCGAGACAGCGCCGGTCGCCGTGCGTTGGTAGTTGGCGCGATCGCGTGTTGCAGTGCGAGGCGATCACCAGTTAACTGCGCGGCATGAGCTTGAATCGTCCTGTGATTCTGGTGTCCAACGACGACGGTGTTCATGCCTCGGGCATCGCCGCGCTCGCGAGCGCGCTGGAGTCGCTTGGCGACGTGTACGTGGTCGCGCCAGACACCGAGCAGAGCGCGCGGAGCCACGCGATTACGCTGACAAGACCCCTGCGGTTGCGCTCGGTGCGCGAGCGGGTTTTCAGCGTTGACGGCACGCCCGCGGACTCGGTGTACGTCGCGTTGCATCACCGAGACCTGCTCCCGTTGCGGCCCTCGCTGGTGGTCTCGGGGGTCAATCATGGGCTCAACATGGGGAGCGACGTCTTTTACTCGGGCACCATCGCCGCGGCGCGTGAGGCCGCGCTGCGCGGGATTGACTCGCTCGCGGTGAGCACTCCGGGGGATGGCGATGTCTCACTTGCCGCGAAGATCGCCTTGGATGTGGCTGCCAAATTGTTACGACAGGCCCTCACGCGCGCGGCCTCTCAGCCCGCGTCACTGTGGAACCTCAACGTCCCTCGCGGGCCCGAGATCTTGGGCGTCAAAATCACGCGTCAGGGCGAGCGCATCTACGACGAGATGGTCGAGGTGCGGGCAGATCCACGCGGGCGACCCTATCTCTGGATCGGCGGCCCCACCGTGAGGCATCCGACGCTTGAGGGCGCGGACACCACCGCGTTTGATCAGGGCTGGGCGAGCCTGACGCCGCTCACGATCGACGCGACGCATGGGCAAGAGATTGGCGCGATGGAGCAGCTCTTTGCGCAGAAATAGATTCAGACACATGGTGATTTCGCCTGTGTTTTTGCAGATCAATCAGAAAGTAACGACCCCATGAGTTTCGATGTAGCCACGTTGCGGAGCTATGTGCGCGATGTGCCGGATTTTCCGAAGACGGGCATTGTATTCAAAGACATCGCGCCGTTGCTGGCGAGCCCCGACGCGTTTGGCGCCGTGCTGGACGCGATGGCTGCGCACTTCTCGGGACCTCGCGGGTTCGACGCCATCGTGGGCATCGAGTCCCGCGGGTTTATCTTCGGCGCTGCGCTCGCGGCACGTACCCGCAGTAGCTTCATCCCGGTACGAAAGCCCGGAAAACTCCCCGGCGCCAAAGACCGCGTCGAGTACGCCCTCGAGTACGGAACCGACGCCCTCGAGATGCAGCGCGACGTGCTCACGCCCGGCCAGCGCGTGCTCGTCGTCGACGACGTCATCGCGACGGGAGGCACTGTGGGCGCAGCCATCAAGCTCATTCGGCGCCAGGGCGGCGTCGTCGTGGGTGCAGCGTTTGCGATCGAGCTGAGCTTTCTCGAGGGTCGCAAGCGTCTCCCTGCCGACACCGAGTGCTTTAGCCTCATCACGTACTAAGCCTCGCGACGGAGCACGCCATTGCCCAGTAAATTGTCAGTGTATTTCTGTTGTCTGGGCTTGCTCTCAGCCTGCGTAGAGCGCGCCGATCGGGTGCGCCCAGCGCGCCCGGCGACGTCGCTGCATCTCGGTCAAAGCGAGTGGACTCCGCCCGCGCCAGGTCATGGTCCACCGCAGCAGACCCTGCACTTTGAGCGCGCCACGTTGCCGGCCCCCGCGGGCATCTCGCTCACTCCGCAGTCCGTGCTCGCCGCGGCCCCCGAGGGAGGCGCGTGGCTCGCGTACCTCGCGCATGTGCCCAGCACTTCGCGCCGTATTTCGCTGGTGATTCAGCGCTTTGCACAGGACGGAGCTGCCCAGCCCGCGCGCATGGTCGGGCCGCTCAACGGGGCCCCGGTCGCCGTCGCGATCGCTGCCCGTGAGCACGAGCTGCTCGCCCTCACAGCACACGCTGCGGGCTCAGACGAGGTGATGCTCTACGCACAGCACTTGGTCCACGATGGCGCCAAAGTGCGTGGAATTTTAGCCCCCATGGCTGTGTTTTCGTATCGCCCCATCGACCACGTTCTCACCCGCGGGGTGCCCTCTCTGCGTGTGCTCTCGGTCGTCGCGACCGCGCGGGGCTACACGCTCATGATGCCGTCTTCGCTCGCGCCCTGCGTCGAGCTCCCGAGGCTGACGGTGCCGTGCGCGCCGGTCCGAACGGTGCAGTGGCAAGACGAAGATCGCTTTGCGCCGTCCGAGACCGAGCGCGCGGTGATTGACGACGAGCGTCCTGCGATATTGAGCGTATTTGCAGACCAAACGACGCAGCAGTTCTTTCGAAGTGTGAGCTCTCCGTCGTTGAGAGTGGTGGGCGACGGCCCGCTTCGCGCTCTCTCGGTGCCCTCGAGTCTTCGGCCGCTTGTCGCTTTCGCCTCGCCTCAAGGGGCAGCGTTGTTGAGCTCTTCGGTGGACGCGCGCGGTCGCCGTGTGCTGCAGGTCTCGTCGGTGCGCGAAGGTGCGAGCGAGACGGTGCCAGCGCGGTCTGTGGCCATGCGCTGCGAAGAGGGCAAGCCCGTCGTCTCGGTGATGACCTCGGCGCGGACGTACACGATCGCGAGTGATTCTCCTGCGTTTTCACTGATGACTTCGCTCTCGCTCACCGTGACTCAGTGGCCTGGGAGCGACCTCGTAGAGTCTCCGCCGACGGTGCGCGACTTTGACCCTGTGCAGAGCGCTGTGTGGACCGGCGGAGTGCTGCTCACGTTGCGTCGAAGTGCATCGCTTGCGTTGCAGCGCTGTGAGGGTCTGCGGCTCAGCGCGCCCGCCGCGCACGCGATCACTTGGTGACTCTTTGCCTCGCGCGAGGGGGGCCGGGTGTGCGAAATAAGCGCTCTCTTCATGACGCAGCTCAACCCCGTCTCATGTCTCGCGTTTGCCCAAGGAAACAGCGACGAACGCAGCGCGTTTGTCCAAGCCTTCGGTGACTCTCTGCGCATCCACGGCTTCGGCCTCGTGACCGACCACGGGATCGAGCGCATGCGAATCGAGCGAGCATTCGCGCTAAGTGCCGCTTTTTTTGCGAGCGAAATGGCAGCCAAAGAGGCTCTGCGCGTGCCGGCCTCGAAGGGCAACCGAGGGTACGTTCCGATGGGCGGAGAGCGCGCGCTGGGTGCCAAGGCCGCAGACCTTAAAGAGTTCTTTCACGTGGGCCAGTTGACGACCGCGCCTGGGCTCTTGCCCAACGTTTGGCCTGACCACGTGCAGGGATTTCGCGAAGAGATGCAGTCGCTCTACCGTGACTTCGAGGCCCTCGCGGGGCAGCTCTTGCAGTCCATCGCGCTCTACCTAGGCCTCGCGCAAGACCACTTCGCCTCGATGATTATCGCCGGCGACTCGATCTTGCGCTTGATTCACTATCCCGCGGTGCCCGGCGACGCTGCGCCCGGCGCGGTGCGCGCGGCGGCCCACGAAGACATCAACCTCATTACGCTCTTGGCCGAGGGCAGCACGGGGGGCCTTGAGCTCCGCAACCACGATGGCTCGTTTTCGTCCGTGACGAGCCAGCGCGGCACGCTGGTGATCAACGCGGGGGACATGCTTCAGCTCGCAAGCCACGGGCGAATTCGCTCGACAACGCACCGCGTGGTCAACCCCGTCGGGGACAACGTCGCGCGCTACTCGATCCCGTTTTTTACCCACCCGAGGCCCGATATTTTGCTCGAACCGATGGCGCCCGAGGCGGACAACGCGCGCCGGTTTGAGGCGATCACGGCGGGCGAGTTTTTGCGTCAACGGCTGCGCGCGATCACCCCGTCATGAGTGATCAACCCACGATCGTTCAGCTCGCAGACCGACAGCTGCGCGCGTACAATCTTTGCGACATCGAGGCGTTCTGTGAGTGTTTTCACAGGGATGTGCGCGTCATGGGCGAAGACGGAGTGGTCTCTCGTGAGGGCCTCGGGGACTTTCGCGCTGCGTACGCGCGGATGTTCTCAGAGCACGACGACGTGCGCGCGACCGTGAGCGATCGCATGGTGTTGGGACCCCACATTGTCGAGCGCGAGCAGTGGTCGCGTGTGATCCGTGCGACGGGCGAGCGCCTCGGGGGCGAGCTTTTGGTGCGCTATACAGCGCAGGACGAGCGCATCCGATTTGTTGAGTTTCTGAGGTAAATTACTGCAGAGAAATCAGCTCGTAGTCGCGATTGTTAAAGCGGATTTCGTCGCCGACGACCCTCCCCGCGAAGGCCGCTCCCAAGGGAGACTCGGGCGTAAGTGACACGACCCGCACGCCCTCGCACTGCAGCTGCAGTCCCCCGCCCACCGGAACGACAAAGTACCACACCACCCCGGTGCTGCCCTTCGCGTCGGTCCAGTGAGCCTCGAAGACCGAGCCCATGGACACCCGCACGTTCGCGTGAATGTCCTCTGTAAACCCTGCAAATTTGCTCAGAGAATCCCGTGCGTCTCTCACCCGTACGCTCTGCCCATACGCCACGTACGACGCCTCGGTCGAGCGCATGTCCTTGCTGCCCTCAGGCCGATTCTCTTCGTGGGTTGCGCCTTCCCAGGCGTCCTTTGCCGCGCGCTCGAACACGTCAAGCTCGCGGGTGAGCTCTTCTTCAATGGCCTTGCGCAGTACGAGTTTGTCCATAAGCCAGTCAGCGTCAGTTCGAGTGCCAGTTGAGGGCCCCTCACACCTTCGTTTGGTGCGGTAAATCACGTGCGATGTGTGAGTCTAAGCAGCGAAACAAAGCTTCTTGGCTTGCTCAAGACCTCTTGCAGAGCGTACCGATGATCGCCAAGAGAGAGCAACGAACATGTTTGAAGTAGACCCCGTCAAGGCCCTCCGCCCGCACTTTGAAGCCGCCCTCACCGCTGCGTTTGGAGCTGAATATTCGCAGACCGACCCCATGCTCCAGTGGTCCGATCGTGCCGACCTCCAGTCCAACGTCGCCATGGGGCTCGCGCGCAAAGTCGGCCAGAACCCCCGCGCCGTCGCCGAGAACCTTCTCAAGCACCTGAGCGCAAACGACATCATCGAGAAGACCGAGCTCGCAGGCCCCGGGTTTATTAACATTACGCTGCGCACCGACTGGCTCGCCGCGGGGCTGAGCGCGCGGCTCGAAGACCCCCGGTTGGGTGTGCCCGAAGCCACGGTCCGCGACACCGTCGTGGTGGACTACTCGGCCCCCAACGTCGCCAAAGAAATGCACGTGGGCCACCTTCGCAGCTCAGTGATCGGCGATTCGCTCGCGAGATTGCTCGAGTGGCGAGGTCACACGGTCCTCCGGCAGAACCACATCGGCGACTGGGGGACGCCCTTTGGCATGCTCATCGAGCACCTGCTCGACCTCGGCGAAGAGCAAACCGCAGCCGAAGTGAGCGTCGGTGAGCTAAGCGCGTTTTACAAAGCCGCTCGTAAAAAGTTTGATTCGGACAGCGAATTTGCTGAGCGCGCACGCAACCGCGTCGTCTCGCTTCAGCGCGGCGACGAAGAGACCCTGCGGCTCTGGCGCCAGCTCGTCGAGCTCTCGGCCAAGTACTTCGAGGCCATCTACGACAAGCTCGACGTGACCCTCCGAAGAGAGCACGTCGCGGGGGAGAGCAGCTACAACGCGCTGCTCGCCCCGGTCGCACAAGAGCTCACGGACACAGGCCTCGCCGTGATGAGCGACGGCGCGCTGTGCGTTTTTCCGCCGGGATTTAAGAGCAAAAGCGGCGAGCCTCTGCCGCTCATTGTGCGCAAGAGCGACGAAGGCTTTGGCTACGCTGCGACAGACCTCGCCGCTGTAAAGCACCGCACGCAGACCCTCAAGGCCACACGCATGCTCTACGTCGTCGGTGCGCCACAGGAGCAGCATTTTGCCATGGTTTTCGCTGTCGCTCGCATGGCGGGATGGCTCACTGACGCCATCCGCGTGACCCACGTCGCGTTTGGATCCGTGCTTGGGACCGACAAGCAAATGTACCGGACACGCTCGGGGGACTCGGTGCGCTTGATCGACCTCATCGACGAGGCCATCGACCGCGCTCGCCAAGAAGTCCAGGCAAAATCCCCTCATTTGGACCCGCAAGAGCAGGCGCAAATCGCGCGCGACGTGGGTGTCGCCGCGATCAAGTATGCCGATCTCTCGAGCGATCGCGTGAGAGACTACGTGTTTGATCTCGAGCGCATGACCCGCGCCGAGGGCAACACCGGACCCTACCTGCAGTACGCCCACGCGCGCACACGCTCGATCCTCCGAAAGGCCCTTGAGCAAGGGCACGCTGTGCCCGTCGCACACACGCCGCTCGCGGTCGGGAGCGAGCCCGCGGAGAAGCAGCTCATGCTGCACTTGTCGCGTTTTGGCGCGGCCGTCGAGAGCGTCGAGTCGCTGCTTGAGCCTCACAAGCTGTGCACCTACCTGTATGAACTCGCCTCCCGTTTTGCGAGCTTCTACGACCAGTGCCCCGTGCTGCGCTCAGAGGGAGATGTGCGTGCAGGTCGTCTCGCGCTCGTGCAGGCCACCGGAGACACACTCAACGTCGGGATGTCGCTGCTCGGGCTGCGCGCGCCCACCCGAATGTGACGGACGGCTGACGGCACTGGCAATCGGCTGACGGGGCGGGGTGTGGTGTCAAAACGACAGCGATTTTTGTTCGGCGTGCAAAAATCCAGAGATCTGTGTTGGTACGCACTTTGCGGAAGCGACCCTCCGCACCATGTCTTACCTCGCGCCGCTCAGTGGTTTTTCTCGTCGACCCCTCACGTGGCTTGCGCGCGCTGCGACTGTCGCGTGCTTGGCAGGCTGCGGCGCGAGCCTCTCGGCCGGCGCGGACGGAGACACAGACCCTGACGCCGCCGTGTTTGCGCTCATGGCCTCGAATCCGTTGTCAGATCCACGCCAAGACGGCGCCGCTGGGGACGCCGCTGGGGACGCCGCGAGCGAAGCCGCTGCGGCTGTACGCTCCGACCGCGCGAGCACCCGCGTAGAGCTCAACATCCGAAGCAACATCGAGGGCCGCGCCCTCACGCTGATGGCCCGCCAGTGGCTCGACGGCGCCTCACGGCCTGCCACGTACACCGTCATCGCGCAGCAGCCCGCAAACGCCCGTGGAGCGTTCGCTACGCAGGTCATCCTTCAGCCTCCCGCCGGCGTCGCCCTCAACGCGCGGATGTACGTCCAGCTCGAGGCGACCTTGGCGCGCACCGCGACCGAGCCCACCCAAGTCCTACGGCGCTACGTCGCGTTTTCGTTTGTGCCCAACCAGGTCATGCAGTCCGCGCTGACGCTCGTCGCGAGCTGCGATGGACTGAGCCCCGAGTGCCCTAACACCCCGCTGGACGTCTGCAACGTGCAGACCGTGTGCGAGGTACGCAACATGCGCTGTGGTGGCGGAGGTGCCTGCCGAGCGCGATAATTTCGCGGCCGAATCACTTCACCTCTCGTCCGTTTCTCCCCACGCTCCCGCCTGTGAAGACCCACGTCGCGCCGCCCGCTCCGCCAAGCGGGCTGCTCTCGCTCACAGCGCGCCAGCGCCTGCTGCCCATCCTGTGCTCGCTCTTGCTCATGTTGCCGATGTTCGCCGTGGGGCACTACAACGACGACTGGGCGTTTCATCTCATTTTGGATGGGCATGTCCCGGTCTATCCCGCGAGCCCGCACCGCCTGTACGAGTTCTCACGCGGCCCCGCGCACACGCCCGCGCTCATCGACGCCGGTGCGCTGCCCTGGTGGACCGAGCCCACGTTTCGGCTGCGGTTCTTTCGCCCGCTGAGCTCTCTGTCGTTTGCGCTGGATCACTACGTGTTTCGCGCGTCTCCGATGGCGGCACACGTCCAAAGCGCGCTCGTGTACGCGCTGGTTCTGTGGCTTTTTTCTCGGCTCATCGCGCTGCTGCTTCCCGAGCGCAGCGCCCGATACACCCTGTGGCTTCTCGCGCTGTCTTCGTGCTGGATCTCGCCGGTCGCGTGGCCCTCGGCTCGCAACGGGCTGTGGGCGGCAGCGTTTGCGTTGATGGCCCTCAACACCCACGCGCATGACCGCGTGAGCGCGCGTCCCGTTCGCTACGGCTGGGCGCTCTTGGCCCTCCTCGCCTCGAGCCTCTGTGGCGAACACATGGTCGGCGCGCTCCCCATGTTGCTCGGGATCGAGTGGGCCCTCACGCCCAACAAGACCTGGCGAGACCGGGGCATTGCGTGCGCTCCGTACATCGCTTTCGTTGCTGCATTTGCAGTGTTTTATAAGCTCATGGGCTTCGGCGCCGGAGGCTCAGGGCTCTACCTCGACCCCGTGCGCGACGTGGGCCGCGCGCTGCGTGAGTTCGCTCCGCGCATGAGCGCGCTCATGATCGACGCGACCCTCGGGGTGCCCTCAGAGCTCTACGGGCTCTTGATTGACAACCCCGTCGCATATGTTGTCGCCGGTGCGCTCGTGGCTGCCGTGAGTGTGGCTTCGCTCGTGCGGCTCCGTCGCGCGTCTCCCGTGCGAGAGCACCGCGTGATTTGTGCGCTCTGGTGTGCCTCAAGCTTTGCGATTGCGCCCACGATTTTCGGGGTCCTCGGAGGCCGCTTGCTCATGCTCGCCGTGCTCGGACCCGCGGCGCTCTTGGGCGCGATCGCGGCCCTCGCGATGCAACAAGTGCGTGTCGCTTCGGCGCCCGCGAGGCTGCGCGCGTGGGCCGTCTTGGCGTCGCTATTGTTCGTGCGAGGTGTGTTCGCGGTGCTCGTGCGCGAGGGGCAAATCGCGCAGATGGTCGCGGTCTCGCGTGCACAGCAGCAAATCCCAATCAATCAGCAAATTCGCTGTCCAAACGACGCAATGCGCTTGATCGTCAACGCGTCCGATCCGGCCATCGGGATGTACGCGGCCCCCACGCTGCTCTATCACCAACCGACGCTCCGAGGCGGCGTGCAGACCCTCAGCGTTGCCCCTGCAGAGCACACCCTCACGCGCACTGGGATCAACCGCATGGAGCTCTCGGTCGCGACAGGGTCACTCACCGGGTTTGCATTCGGTCAGGTATTTCGCAGTCTTCAGAGCCCTATCGCGGTCGGGACCGTGCTGCACCAAGGAGCGCTGAGCGTCCGCGTGTTAGACAGCCCTCACGGGCAACCTTCGCGTGTTGAGCTCGCTGTGCCGACGTCGTTTGACGACCCTCGCGTATGTCTGGTTCGGTGGCACTCTCAGCGCCTTGAGAGCGTGGCCGCGCCTGCCCTCGGAGGCTCTCTCAAGGTGGCCTTCGAGCGGGGACCCTTTGGGTTCTAAGCGCTCAAATCAGGCGCAAGAGTGTGCTACCCCGAGCGAGAAATCCCATGACTGAAACCATGATCTCCTCCGCGCTCTTGTCGTCTCTGATCGACATGGTCTCGCGCCAAGATCTCGCGCAACTTGAGCGCACTTGTGTAGAGCAACAGGCCGAAATCAAAGCGAATTTTGGCGACTGGACCCGCATCCCCCCAGCGCTTCAGCGCGACCCCGCTGCCATGCAACGCTACGCCAACGGGATCATCACGGTGGCGCAGTTGTTTGCACAATTGCTCGGCGATTCGTCGCTGTTGGCCAGGCTCGCGGGCCCGGCCGAGAGCAACCCCATCGTGCAGTGGGAGCAGCAGCTCGGTGCCGTTCAGCAGGCGCTCGGCAAGCGAGACTACGCGATCGCGCACACCACGCTCACGCAGGCCCTTGAGCAGACGCGCTCGCTCATGGGCCCAGGCGCCGACCGGTTGCGCGCGGTCTCGCTGGGTTTGCTCGGTCAGACGCTCTTTCACATGGGACAGATGGCGCCGGCCATTCGGCAGTTCGAGGCCGCGGTGGCGCTGTGTCGCGCCCAGCAAGACCTCGACGGGGTCAACGCGTACCTCGCCGCGCTCTTCGAGGTGCAGCGCTGGCTTGGGCAAACCGAAAAAGCGGCCGAATGGGCTGATCAACTCGCGCAGCTGCATCAGACAACGGGCTCGGGCCAAGATGGCTTTTGGCGTGCTCGTGCGGCGAGCGTCCGCGCCGGAGAGCCCCTCGCCAAGGTGTTTATCCACCACGACGGACAACGTGTGGACCCCGATCTGCTCACGCCCGGCAGGGTCTTGCAGGGCTCGGTGCGCTTTGTGTTCGAGCGCAATCGCTTGGACCTGGGCGCCGTCGCCAAGCTGGTCGAGCAGGGGCGCACGCTCGGCGCGCAGCGTGACTACACCGCGGCGCTCGCGTGCTTTGACGAGGCCAGCGCGATCGACCCGTATGATCCCGAGCCACACTATCTTCGTGGGCAGACGCTGTTCTTGATGCAGCGCGCGGGCGACGCGGCGAAAGCCTATCGACGCACCGACGCGCTCGGGCCGGGGTGGTACCAAGTGCGCAGCGATCAGTGGCTGGCTGAGATGGTTTCGGCGGGCGAATATCCACACGAAGTCTTCGCGCTTCTGATCGCCCTTGAGGGCCAAGAGGCGCCCACGAGCCGCGCCGCCACCGCCGCCAAAGCCCTCGCGCAGTGGCCCACACTCGCGGCTTTGCACCACGCGCACGCCCGCGCGCTCGCGCAGGCAGGCGACGTAGACGGTGCGCGCGAGGCGGCCCGTCGGGGCCTCGCGTGTGTCCAAGAGCCAGACCTCGAGACGAGGCTGCTCGTGTCGCTCTCGCAGTGGTCTGGGGTGACAGAGCGCGCCGAGTTTTTGCTCCGCGCGGTACAAATTGGTGCAAATCCAGTGGCCAAAGCGATGGCGCAGCTGATGCTCGCTTCGATCCCCGCGCACTGAGAGCTTGTGGATTAAGAGACCCGGCGACGTCGCCGGATGCACGCAGGCAAGCGCGCTTACGGCAGCGGATGCGCGGTGAAGAAGTCCCACATGCGCTCGGTGGCCGACACGTTGGTGGTGTTGTTTCCGAGCAGCGGGATGCTGTTGCCGCCGGGCCACTGGTGCCCTCCACCAGTGACCGTGCAGAGCTCGACCGAGGCGTCACTCGCACAACCCGACCACACTTCGCAGCGGACATCGCCGCGCAGATAGCTCTGGCTCGGCGTAGCGCCGCACCGGTTGCGCACGCGCCAGTCGCTCATGGTCGCGGGGATCGAGAACTGCCCCGCGAAGCCCGCATACGGAACGACCGTGTCTGCGCTCCCGTGGTAGGCCTGCACCGGGACCGGGCGCCGCGGCGAGCACGACACCGTCTGATTGCCGCCCGCGACCGGCGCGATCGCGGCGATTCTGTCAGACAAATCGCAGCCCAAACGATGCGCCATGATCGCGCCATTGCTCAGCCCCGTGGCATACACGCGGCGGCGATCGAGGCAGAGCTGCACCGAGAGCGAGTCCAACATCGCGCGCGCAAAGCCCACGTCGTCGATGTTCGAGGCCTGCGCTTCGCCGCAGCAAAACCCAGCGTTCCATGTGGCGCCGATGCCCTGGGGGTGGACCACGATAAAGCCCGCGCGGTCGGCCTTGGCGGTCATCTGCGCGATCCAAATCTGCTGCGCCGCGTCGCTGTTGCGCCCATGAAAATTCAGCACCATCGGCGTCTGCCTACCGCGATCGTACCCGCTCGGAAGATGCACCACGAACGACCGCTCCCGCCCCTGGTGCGTCACCGTCCACGTGCGATCGTTGGTCCCCGGCGCCCTGCCACAGCCGCTCGTACTGGGGCTATCCGAGGGCGGAGTGACTGCGTCAGCCGAAGCCTCCCCATCGGGCTCGGCGCTCGCGTCGCCCGCGTCGTCCGCGTCGTCCGATCCGGCGACGTCGCCGGGTTCGACCGTCGCGCTGTCCTCTGGGCTCGACTGGTCCGGCATCGAGACATCGCGCAGCGGGCTGCTGGGCTCAGCGCACGAGACCGCGCCCGCCGTCGCGCAGCACACCACCCCCCAAAGCAAAATCTTCATGAGCAAACATTGGTCACAGGATTGTGTGGGCATTGCAAGCACACGTCGGTGCAGATCGTGATTGTATGGACGCATGGATGCCGTCGACAGTCGCCGTGTTCGCGTGGGGGCCACCGTGTTTGTGCCCCAAGACGCCGGGTTTTTTGCAGCGGTCTCTTCGATCGAGCAGCGGCTCATCGGAGGCGAGCCCGTCTTGCTCTTGGTCGCGCTCGAGGGTGAGCTGTGCACGCCCGCGCTTGAGTCCGTCGTGAGCAAGTTCACCAAGCTCACAGCGCTCGATGACAACGCAGCCAACACGCTCCTGAGCGCGGCGGCGCCCTCGATGCTCACCCGCAACGCGGCGATCTGCCTGATCCACCCTGCGTATGTGCTCACGGCGACCGCAGGCGAAGCGCACGTGTACCGCGAGCGCAACGCGCAGCTTGCCCGCACCGAGGGGCGCTGCGAGACCACCGAGCAAGGCCACTGGCTCGCCTGCACCGGCGACGCTCTGACCGAGGGCAGCGAGTTCTTTGCGCCCGGCCTCGACGTCGCCCGCGCAGCCCTAGGGATCCACGAGGGAGTCTTCGCCATGGGCGACCCCAACTTTGACCGCGACGGCCTCGATGCGTGGCTTGAGCGCTGCCTAGCGCGCGCCGCCGGCGACGTCGCCCGCGCCGCGGCCGCTGCCTGCTGGGTCTAGCGCGTCGCGTGGGCGCGAGGCGTCCGCGCGAGCCACTTGCGAGCACTCAGCGCGCCCACGAGCGTCAGCAACAGCGCCAATGAGCCTGCGGATTCGCTCGCGTTCAACCGCTGCGCCGGCGCGCTGCACGCGCAGCCCGCGCACTGCCTGGTCATGCTCTCAGGCTCGAGTGCAGCGAGGCGCGTGTAGCAGTTGGTCGAGAGCAGGGCGGTTGTGACTGACTCTGCGCGGACACGCGTGACGAGTTGGGTGGATACATTTAGCCCTTGGGTGGAGCAGCTCGCCATGCCGTCGGCCTGCACCCCGATGCCCATATACGAGCCCGGAAGCAGTGTTGGGCCCATCCACGTCACAGACTGTGCGCCGTCTTCGGCCACTGGAACCAATACGCGCGTGGTCGAGGCTTCGCCGCGAAAGTACGCGATCGTGAGGAGCCCGCCGACCGCGTGAGTCTGTGTGCTTCCATGGATACGATCGATTCGCGCGACGTCCGCTGAGGTCATGGTGCAGTCGAGCACTGCAGTCACCGTGCGAGAAGACGCCGCATCCCGGTCGCCATAGGGTTGGCAAAAGCACTGGTCGGGCTGCCCACAGACTTGGTTGCTGTACCCCGGCTGGATGAGCGCTGCTTCGGCGAGCGAAATCCCAGCGTCTTCGAGCCACGCGACCAGCGCAGGCTCATCGGCGAGCTGCGCGATGGTGTCGTAATTGCGCTGCGTCGCGATGTGCTCAACCAGCGCGTGTTGCCCCGTGAGCGCGAGCAAGTGCCCCACCGCGCAGGGGCTCCCGTGTGCATCGACAAAGACCGGTGTACGCGCCGCGTGCAAGTGGTTGTGCGGAAACAACCCCTCTTCGCGGTACTCGGTGAGCGCCTGCAAGAGCAACGCGCGAACGAGCGCGCGCGTGGGGTCGTGCTCGGTGGTGTTTGCGTTTGCCACGCGCTGAGCCCGCGCAATGTGCGCGTGGATGCGTGCGCGCTCGAACGCATTGGGGAGGTGTCGTGACGCGCTGTGCGTCGGCCCATAAGTCAATCCCGCCATATGACCAAAGGATGGCACGGTCTGGTTGTCGATTCTAGGCAAAACACAGGTTCTTGGCTCTGTTGCGAGCTTCCGGCGCCTCCGTGATGGCCAATTCTCCCACCACTTGCAGGGTGTGACGATCCTTGATTGACTCTTGGTCTATGGGCGAGGGCAAACACACAACCAGGTGGCTGAGAGCGGCAGCGAGCGGGCTGGTGATGATCAGCATGAGCTGCGGTGCCAAGACGGGACTGAGTGTGCCTTGCTTGAGCGATGTAGTGCCCGCGCAACCCGAGATCATGTTCGTGATCGACCGCTCAGGGAGCATGGGCCAAAGCAACGCTGAAGGGGAGACCTACTGGTCCTCTCTCAATCGCGCCTTTCGTTCGGTGGTGCCGAGGCTTTAGGGTGTGGGGAGAGTGGGGGTCGCGTTCTTTCCCATCAGCGAGACCGGAGACGGCGTTTGCAGAGCCAGTCCCATCGCGGCTATCCCCGCATCTCCAGACTTGCAAAGCGTCATTGGCAGTTTTCCGAATCCGCCTCCCGAGGGCGGTGGGACACCCACCTTCGAGGGCCTTCTTGCTGCCGCAACGGCCCATCGCGACGCACGACGGACAGACCCGGCACGACGCAGGTTCGTTGTGATCATCACGGATGGCGCAGCGAGTTGTAACGACAACCATTCGCTGGATCGGTGCACCTGTCTTTCGCCAACTTCTGCAGACAACTGCCGTAACTTCCCAGAGCGAGGTCCAAGCGTCTGCTTGGACGACGAGCGAATCGTCGGGCTCATTCGTGAGCTACGCAATGAGGGGATTGATACGTTTGTCCTAGGGCTTACCGGAGCGCAGCTTGTGCCCCGGCTCGCCCCGGTTTATCTGCAATTTCTCTCGGACATGGCTGTCGCAGGCGGGCGTGCGCTTCCAGGCCCCACGCCCTATCTCAGCGCTTCGAATCGCACCGAAGTCGAGCAAGCGCTTGCACGACCGTTGCTCGAAGCCGGGTATTGCAGGCTTCGCCGCGTCGACTCGCGCCCGTTGCAAAGCGAGTCGCTGATCTCTGAATCCGCGCTGATCCCGCGCGATCCAACGCATCGCAACGGCTGGGACTGGGACGATGTGACAGAGCAGACGTTGCTGCTCCATGGCGCGGCGTGTGACACCGCGATCGCGCAGCAGATTCAGCGATGGGGCTTCGCGGTGCAGGGGCGCTGCGCAGCGCCGTAGAGAGCACACGCGACCGGGGGGTGGCACGAGCCCAGCGACTCACGGTACACCCGGCGACGTCGCCGGGTGGGCGCACCAAGCGCTCACGCCACGCGGTGCGCTGAATGGGGCGTGCAGCGTGCACCCGCTCGGCCTGCGCGACCGGCCGCGCTGCGGCCACCGAGTCACACCGGTCCGGTTACGCGGCAGCACAGACCCCGGGCTCTCCCTCGCCGAGTACCGCACAGAACGCGCGGTGGCCGCACGTGACCCCGCTCGGGGAGCTATTTGACTGTCGCTTGTCCCCGATTCTTGCGCGTCAACTACGGTGTCTGCGCGCAACTGTCGCACAGCCGGAGCAGTGCCCTTGATCCCGTAATGGGAGCGCGCTAGATTGGAGTGTGTGGATGTCAAGAACTGGGCTGTGATCGAAGCCTGCATCACGAGGCATCCGATGGCCCGAAGCCCAGCGCGGCGCTGGCTTGCAGACGTCACCGCGGCAAGCTGGACAGGCCCCGCGGACATCAAGGCAACGTACGCAGCGGCGAGCTTCCTCGCGGGCAACCGCGTGGTGTTTAACATCAAGGCCAACGACTACCGATTGATAGTCGTCGTTGAGTATCGCGCTCGCAGCGTGTTTGTGCGCTGGATGGGCACCCACAGCGAGTACGACAAGATTGACGCGGGTACAGTGTGATCAGAAAAAACGCAGACGAAAGGAGAATAGATGTGCTCGGCTCACGCGCCAAAGACGTGCTCACCTTCATCAACACAGACGACGAATTTCGAGCGGCCACAGAGCGCCTGATGAGGCTCTATCGGGACGAAGACGCACCGCTTTCGGGGAGCGTCGAAGCTCAGCGCCGGGCTGCCCTCTCTGCGATCCTCGCCGAGTACGAGGCCCCGACGCGGGCGCGGGTGCTCGCGATGATGCACGAAGGTGACGACGATGACGCAGTAGACGCCATCGAGCACGCCATGGAGCGTATGGAGCTCACGCGCAAAGACCTTGAGCCCTTCATTGGCACGCGCGGACGTGTGTCCGAAGTGCTCACGCGCAAGCGGGGCCTCTCGCTCGCCATGGTCCGCAGTCTCCATGCGGGGCTACACATCCCGCTCGAGCAGCTCTTGCGTGAGCCAAAGAAGCCCGCGCGCAAACGCTCACGCGCTAAGGTCGTGCGCACCGCGCGAAAGGGCTATCGCGCCTTGGTGCGAGATCCAAAGCCCTCGCCACCGCCGAAGCCCAAGGCCCCTAGCCCTGACCCCCGCGCTCGATCGAGCGAGCCCATCGTGCCGCCCACCAAGCGTTCACGCCACGCGGTGCGCTGAATGGGGCGTGCAGCGTGCACCCGCTCGGCCTGCGCGACCGGCTGCGCTGCGGCCACCGAGTCACACCGGTCCGGTTACGCGGCAGCACAGACCCCCGGGCTCTCCCTCGCCGAGTACCGCACAGAACGCGCGGTGGCCGCACGTGACCCCGCTCGGAGAGCGCTGAGGTGTGTACGCACCGCGTACACAACGAAGGGCCTAAGGGGGCTGTTTTAGCGCATTTCGAGGGTCTGGCGTCCCGAGCCTACCAGAGCGATCTGCCTGCAAAATCCCTAGCAATTATCAGCGCCCCCGGCAGGAATCGGACCTGCGACCTTTGGTTTAGGAAACCACTGCTCTATCCACTGAGCTACGGGAGCGGCCGACCGATTTGCGCAGTACGAGCACCGCTCTTACTGAGTACAAAACCGCCAAGCGGCCGCTGAAATAACGCGCACACGTCCACGTGTCCAGTGTCTCTTCTCACGCGCCCCACCGTGTCAGCGCACGTTCGGGGCGAATCGATAACGCGCCACCAGCGACTCTGCGAGCAATCGTACAGCCCAAACCAGCTGCTCTTCGCCCTCTGCCCACGCTTCAAACTCCATGCCCACCCACGCGAGCTCTTGAAGCGAAGCACGCACAACGAGCCTCTTCGCGATGCGCGCGTGAAGCCACTGCCATCGCACAGGCCCACCGGCGTACGGGTCCGGTTCGCCGCAGCCACACGCGAGCGAAAACGACCCGTCTTCTTCGCCACGCCAGACAACGTCCAGCGTGCGCGGCCACGTCTCGCGCTCGGGCGGGAGCAACGCGGGCGATCCCTCCACAAGCGCCATCACGCCATGCGCAAACGCGTTGATCCTCGCGTCGTCACCGACTCGCTCGGGCCCCAACGCGTAGCGAACCGCGCTCAATCCCACGCCTCTACGGTCAAGAGTGATTCGGCAAGTGCCAGCGAATCTACAGGCCAAAATGTACTCGGTCTCGGTCGCACGACGCCCTCAAGGCCCGCGATGGGTCTGCACCCAGAGAGAGACCGACGCCATTGCAACGGGACCGCTTCGCGACCATAGACCGCCCCCAAGAGCGCCCCCGTGATCGCCGCGTTGGTGTCCGTGTCGCCGCCCCGCGAGACCGTATCGATGAGCCCCTCGGCGACGTTTGCCCCGCGCGCGAGCTGATAAAACGCGTTCTGCAAAGCGATCAAGACCCAGCCCTGCTGGCGAACATACTCGCGCGGAGGCTCTCGCTGCGCACGCTCAAGCGCCTCGGTCACGGGGCTCTCAGCCATGCGTGTACGCGCCCATGTGAGCGCATAGGTCATTAACTCTGCCGCTGTTTCTCCAGTACGAATCGCACGTGCCGTCACCAGCACAAACAGCGCGTTCGCGTCCGTGCACACCTCGTGCGGGTGCGTGAGCATCGCGTCCCTTCGCGCCATCGCCTCGCGCGCTGGCTCACCCAATCGCGCGCTCACGATCGCCAAGGGTGCACACCGCATCAGCGCACCATTGGCCTGACTCGAGGGGTTGAGCGAGCCCGTAAGCGCCCCGCGCACAGTCATCCCCACGTCAAACGGCGACGAGGTCAGCCAGTCCCGATAGGCCTCGTACGCGCGCTCAACATCGTAGCCCTGATGAGCAAGCATCATCCGCGCCAAAATCAGCGCCATCTCCGAGTCGTCCGTAGGCTGACCCGCGAGCGTATCCCAGGTCCCACCGTCGCGAAGCCATCGCACGCCACCGGGATATTCGCTCGCAATACTCGCTGCGTCGCGAAACTCAACGAGCCCCCCCAGCGCGTCGCCCGCGAGCTGGCCAAGCATGCAGCCCTGCGCGCGCGCAAGCACCCCTGGATCCACTGGCCAACGCGCGTGAGACAACGAACGACGTCCCACGACCAGCGAGTACCTTTGGCTCAGCGCATCGGGCACCGACCGCACACGCACCGCAGACCAATCACGCAGCGCCAGGGCCCGAGCGACCTCGAGGCTCCCCGCAAAGGCATCGAAAGCCCTGGGTTTTTGCTCGTATTTTACCTCGGTTCCCTGATCGTCTACGAGCGTCCCGCCCACCGCGCGCAACAGCGCGTGCCCCGCCGCCACGTCCCACCACGTCACGCCCGCAAGCGAGACCGCCGCGTCCACTTCGCCCACCGCACACAGCGCCATGCGATACGCAATCGAGACCACCGCGCAAAACCTCGCCGGAGCGCACGCCCTCGCGTTGCCCTCGGACGCCCCGTCCGCATCCTGACTCACCGCCACCATGACGTCGTGACTCAGTGAATTCGCAAGCAAATTGCGCTTCACTTCGACCCCATTGCGACGCAAGCCCTGCCCCTCGCACCACGAGATACAGTCGCCGTCGTCGTCCGGCGCACACGGCGCATACACCACGCCCAACACCGGCTCACCCGCGATCACCAGCGCGACCGATACGCTGCTGCCACGGAGGGCTCGCAAGAAAGCCGCGGTCCCGTCCTGAGGATCGACACACCAAAACACCTCCCCGAGCGGCCCCTCTTGCCCAAGCTCCTCGCCCAAATAGCCCGCTTCAGGAAGCAACGCCCTCAACCGATCTCGCAACACCAGCTCGACCTCGCGGTCCACCAACGCGTGCCCGGGACCCTCCTGGCGAGGTCCTCCGGGCCGATGGCTCTCTGCGCGAATCAGCGCGCCTGCCTCTGTCACGGCCTGCTCAACCGCACGCAAAACAACACCATCGGCAAGCCCCGCACGCACCAAAACACCCGCTGTGGTCACCATAGATTCTCAGAGCTTCACATGCTTAGTATCATCGTGCAACTAACATAACGCTGAGGCGCTTTGCAGGCAAACCAGGGTACGCTCTTGTGCGTGTTGCGACCCCGCGCGAGCTTGTTGTCCCTCTGTCTTGCGCTGCTCATGGGCTGCGATCGCGCGGCCAACGCGCAACCTCAGCGACACCCTCGCGCGACCCCCGTGGTGTCCACGGTGGCGCTCCGCGACGCGAGCAACACCCACGACGACAGAGACGCGGGCGAATCTCGCGCGCTCAGCACGCTCTCGCGTGAGCCCTGGGTCACGATCGCGCCGGGGCTCCGTGCGATGCGCGCGCGGGTAAGATTCTCAGACGAGACCGAAGCCGAGTGGGTGGTCCTGCGAGCAAATTTGGCCACCGTTCAGCTGCGGGCAGTGCGCTCTCCCGAAGAGCAATTGCAACAGGCGCTGGCCCCCAACGCGCTCGCGGCGATCGTGGCGGGCTTCTTCGATCACGACAAGCGCCCCTCGGGTGTGCTGGTCTCAGGCGCCGAGGTGCTCTCGCCCTACCGCGTTGGGGGAGGGACGGGCGTGCTCGTGATCCGCGATCAAAGCGCGCGCCTTCGAGCCTCGATCGACGAGGCCCAGAGCCCCACGCAACGCGCTGAGCTCGCAGTGCAATGTGGCCCACGATTGGTCGAGCCCGGGGGCATCATGGGGATCCGATCGGACCGCGGCGATCGCTTCGCGCGCGCAGCGGCGTGCATTCGTGACCGAGGCCAAACACTGGACTTTGTTGTCACGTGGTCCGAAGAGGCGCCCATGCGCGGGCCAGGGCTCTATGCGTTCGCGCAGGCGCTCGCGGGGCCGTCTCCGTCAGGCGATTTGCAGGGGTGTGAAGCTGCCCTCAACCTCGACGGTGGGCCCTCGGCCGGCGCGCATGTGCGTCACAGCGCCCAGCACTCCCACGCGCCCTTGGGGCCTGTCCCGTGGGCAATTGTGCTGCAACCGCGAGTCCGCGGTAGGCTCGTACGCTAGTCTCTCTTCGCTTGCTTCTGAAACCACGCTTACACTTGACCGGGTGACCATGACCACTATGCATCGCAATTGGACTGCAAATTTACAGCTCATTCTAATTGCGTTCGCTCTTGCCTTTCTGGGCTGCGATCCAGGGATGGTCACCCCTTTGCCCGACGGAATGCCTCCGTCCATGGACGCCTCGCGTACGGACTCGGGCCCTCGATGCGGCCGCATTGCGCAGGCCTGCTGCAGCGGAAACGCCTGCGAATCCAACGGCGTCGTGCAGCTCGTGTGCGACCAAGGGCTGTGCCTCGGTGGTCCCGGTGCGACGTGCACGCAGCCCACGGATTGCTTCAGCACGTATGGGTGCAACAGCGGCGTGTGCTGTCTCACCGACGGTGAAGCCTGCGCTGCGCCCAACGAGTGCTGCGAAGGGACGATCTGTACGGCCGCTGGCGTGTGCGAAATCCCTAACTCGTGTGGCTCACTCGAGCAGCCCTGCTGTCGCGACAGCGTGTGCCAAGCGGGCCTCGCGTGTCGCGCCGGCTCGTGCATCACCTGCGGAGGCACCGGACAGCCCTGCTGCCCCGGAAACACCTGCACCAACGGCAACCTCTGCCAAGCTGGGCTGTGCACTGCGCCGCCCGCGTGTGGTGGCGCCAACCAGCCCTGCTGTGGCCGCGCATGTGAGCCCGGACTCGCGTGCACCCCCATGGGCGCGAGCATGGTCTGCCGCGCCTCGGTCACGTGCGGAAGCCTTGGCCAAGCGTGCTGCGACGGCACCATGTGCTCGGGGACGCTCGTGTGCACCTCGGGCATGTGCGCCATGGCGTCTGGTGCATGCGGCAGCGTCGACCAAGCGTGCTGCGCTGGCAACGTCTGCGCAGGCGTTTTGCAGTGCCAATCGGGACGCTGCACCGCGTGCCGAGCGGGCGGGACGACCTGCTCAGGGGGCGCGACCTGCTGCGGCGATTTTGTCTGTCGCCCGGCGCCGTCGACCCCTGTGTGTTGCCACGGACCGACAGGGTCGTGCACCACGTCGTCGCAGTGCTGCGGCTACATGCTCTGCAGCATGGGCACGTGCCAATGTCGCACTGCCAACCAGGCCTGTGTGGACTCGTCCGAGTGCTGCGCCGGGACCACCTGTCAGAGCGGAACCTGTCGCGCGCCAACCGCTGCATGCCGCATGGCCGGCGACGTCGCCGGGTGCACGCTCGCGAGCGAATGTTGCGCGGGACTGCGCTGCGATCTCTCGCCCACGGCGCGAATGTGTTGCCAGTCGGTTGGCACCACCTGCACGACCTCGTCCCAGTGTTGCGGAACCACCCAGTGCGAAGGCACCACTACGCGCGTGTGCATGTGTCGCCCCGCGGCGGCGGCCTGCAGCAGCTCGAGCGACTGCTGCGCGGGGCTCTCGTGTCAGAGCGGATTCTGTCGCAACCTCACAGCGACCTGCAAAACACGCGGCGACGCGACGTGCACAAACAACCTCGAGTGCTGCGGAGCGCTCGTGTGCAACACCGTCGTCAGCACCGCCCGGCGTGAGTGCTGCACTGGCGCAAGCGCGCCCTGCCGCGAGAGCCGTGAGTGCTGCGGCGCAATGAACTGCGTCAGCGGACGCTGCCAATGCCAGCCTCCTGCAGCCGCGTGCCGCAATGACAACGACTGTTGCGCTGGCACTTGCAACACCACGACGAACCGCTGCACATGAACCAAGACTCGATCGTGGCGACCCGCGCGAGCTGGATCTCGCGTGTGATTCTCTTGCCTGCGCTCGTGGTCGCCGTGGGATTTCTCTCGTGGTGGACCGTCCGCACGACGCGAGACCTCCGACGCCTAGACAAGGCCAGCATCATCGAGAGCACGCTCTTGCTCGCGCGGGAGCGCGTCGACCGCATCGAGCAGCAGGTGATCGCGGCCGACAACGCTGTGTTTCAGCTGGTCAATCCCGATGACCTTGACCCTCTCGCGCTGCGATGGATCGAGAGCGCGCCGAGGGTCTCGCCCGCTGTTCGCTCGGTGCTTGTCCTCGACGCCAACGAACGACCCGTGCGGCACATCACGCGCGACTCGCCCGCGAGCGCTCGCGCTTTTTTGAGCAAATTCTCTGACGAAATCAGGCCGCTGCTTCACCTGAGTGACACGCGCCCCGACGCACACAACCACCTGCACCACCTCGTGCGGGGCGAAGAGGTGTTTGTCTCATCGCTCACCCGAGAGGTCGCAGGGCGCAGGCACTACGTCATTTTGCAGGGCGATGTGACCTACCTCCGCGAGCACCTGCTGCCCTCGCTCTTTGACGACAGCGTGGGGCAGGGGCGCTTTAGCGTCGTAGATCAAGACGGACGCACGATCGTGGGTCGCGCATTGGGCGGTGGCGACTTTGTGGTGACCCTGCGATTTCCCAGCACAGTGTACCGATGGAGGCTCTCGGCCGAGCCGAACAAGGCCGAAGAAATCGCTGCACGCTCACGCTCGCGTCCGGTGTTCGACGTGGTGCTCGTTGCGCTCTCGCTCGGAGTCCTCGTGGTGGGCGTCGTGTTCTTGGCGTTTGCCGCACGCAACGAGCAGCGACTCAACCGACTGAAGAGCGATTTTATCGCGACGGTCTCGCACGAACTGAAGACCCCGTTGAGCCTCATCCGGATGTTCGGCGAGATGCTCTCGAGCAACCGCCAGCTCACCGAGGATCGACGCAAACAATACCTCCAGATCATCGTGCGCGAGAGCGAGAGGCTCACGTCGCTGATCGAGAACGTACTAGATTTTGCCAGGGTAGAGCGCGGCAAGGCCTCGTACGAGTTCTCTCCCGGAAACCTCGGAGAGCTCACCCTCCGCAGCGTCGACCTCTTTCGCTCACGCCTCGACCGCGACCGCCCAGTGATCTTGGTCGACGTGTCCAAGAACATCCCCGACAGCGAGCTCGACGAGCAAGCGCTTCAGCTACTGATCCTCAATCTCTTGGACAACGCGCTCAAGTACGCCCCTGACGGAGAGCGCATCGTGGTGCGTGTGCGACACCAGGGCGCGAGGCTCACCCTCGAAGTCGAAGACGAAGGCCCGGGCATCGACGACGAAGATTCTCGCAGAATTTTCGAGCGATTCTACCGCGGTCGCCACGCACGCGAGCACGGCGCACGTGGCAGCGGGATCGGCCTCGCGTTGGTCCAGCACATCGCCCGGGCCCATGGCGGCGACGTCGCCGTCCGGAGCGCTAAGCCCCACGGCGCGCTCTTCACCGTCGCCATGCCGCTGCACCCCGTGGGCAAGCGCTAGCGCGCTGCAATTGCACGGATTTCGCTCACGAGCTTGCTGCTCCCCAGCACGATCGCGTCGAGCCAATACTCGCGCTCGACCAACGCAAGCGACGGCTGCCCGATCGGAACATACACCTCGTCGAGCGTCTCACTCGCCAAGCCCAGCGCCTGCGCGCCATGGACGCTCCCCTCGCGCCACAGGTGCGCCGCGAGCGGCACACCATCGCTGGGCTCGTACGTCACCCGCCTGCGCAATCTCAGCCGCTCGTGGGTCTCTAGCGCGCGGATCTCTTCGACCGGGTCGGTGACAATATGGCTGTCAATTCCCACACAGAGTCGCACTCCCGCGTCGCGCAAGTCCGCGATCGTCGCGAGCCCGTCGCCAAGGTCTCGCTCGGTAGTAGGGCACGCACAGACATACCCCTTTGCGCGTCCCAGAATCCTCGCTTCGTCCGCGCTGAGGTGGGTCCCGTGCACCGCCGTAAACCGCTCGCTCAGAGCCCCACACGCTTCAAGCAATTCCATGGGCCTGCACCCATGCTCCACCAAGCACTCGTCGACCTCGCCCTGCACCTCGGACACATGCATGTGCATGACCAGCGCTTGCTCGTCCGCGTATCGCGCGCACTCTTCGACCCACCGGCGCTCCACCGCGCGCACCGAGTGTGGCGCGAGCCCAACCTTGACCCTCGCGTGCCCCTGGTAGGCCTTCTGAAGCGCCTGAACGTCCCGCAGCACCCAGCTCACGTCAGGATCACAGAAGCGCCGCTGTCCGGGCTCTGCGTCGCGCCCAACCCCTGCGCGCTGATACGCTGTGCGCAAGAGCGTGATCACCAAGCCCTCGTCCAGCGCCGCGCGGATCACCGCGTCGGCCATCACCGTGCGGTCGTCGTAGGGCGTCCCATCGGCTTGGTGATGCACGTAGTGAAACTCGCCCACCGCGACGACCCCCGCCGCGCGCAGCTCTCGGTAAGCCACCCGCGCGATGGCATACATGGACTCGGGCGTCAGCGACGTGGCCATGGCGTACATCGCATCGCGCCAGGACCAGAAGGTGCCATTGGCGCGAGAACTTCGTTGCGTTTGCCCGCGAAGCGCTCGCTGAAAGGCATGCGAATGCGCGCTCACAAGCCCCGGCAGCGCCAAGCACTCCCCCAGGGATGAATCCTGCACAACGCGCCCGATGGATTGTTCGCTCACAGCCGTGGACTCATACCGCACTCTCGCAGTCGGCGGACGCAATGGGAGAAAAGCAAAGAGCCCATCGCGTTACCTACGTGAGGTAGTCAGGATGGGCTCAAAGTTCGCGTAGGCAAAGACGCGTCAATCGAAGAGCAGTCTCAGATCGCGGCTGCGATCTTGAGGCCAGCGGCCTTGGCGACTGCTTCGAAGGTCTTAAAGTCGCTCGTTGCGAACGCCGAGAGGATCTTGCGGTCCAGCCCGATGTTTGCGGTCTTGAGCGCGAAGATCAAACGCGAGTAGCTCGTCCCGATCATGCGCGCTGCGGCGCTGATGCGGGTGATCCACAAGCGACGAAAATCACGCTTGCGAAGACGGCGATGACGGTACGCGTACTGCCAGCTCTTGCGGACGGCTTCTACGGCGACGGACGCCAAGCGTGAGCGGCCTGCACTGAATCCACGAGCGTGCTTGAGAATACGATTACGACGGCGGCGGGCTTTAAAGCCTCTTTTAACGCGGGGCATGGTTGATCAGCTCCTTACAGTTTCTCGGTCACTTCGTCCCGTAAGGGAGCATCAATTTCACGCGCTCTTCCATGGACTTGTGGACCATGTCTTGCTTACGGAGACGACGCAAACGTGAGGGAGACTTGCCTCCCATAAAGTGGCTTGCGCCACCCTTTGAGCGACGAACACGGCCCGTTCCGGTGATCTTGAAGCGCTTGGCTGCAGCGCGATTGGTCTTCATCTTAGGCATCGTTTGGTCCTTTTGGCTCCGGTGGGGCGTTGCTACCAGAGATCGTCGAGTGCGCAAACCGCGCAGTCTCGTGCTCTCTCTTTTTGTCTGCCCAACACGTCGCTGAAAGTCGCGTACCCCTTTTAAGAGGCTCTCTCTAAGCTCACATCTGCGAACATCGCAGTGCAAGCCACCCTCTCAAAGTGATCGTCAGTGCGTTCTGTAAAGCCCTCAATGGGCAGCTAATTCACTGACAAACTGTTGAGACGGTATCGTTCGTGGCCACATGCCACGCGGGGACGATCGTACGCGAGGGCGGTCTGTCTAGCGAAATGGCCGGAGAAGTCAAGCACCATCGCCCTTCGCCCCTGTGCCACCCCCTGCCGTCTACACCCCGCTAGCCCCCCCTGCGCTCTGAAGCGATGGCTACTGACCCAGGGTGTCGCGGTATCGCTCGGCGTAGCGCCCGTCAGGATAGCGCTGAAGATAGCGCCGCATGGTCTGCTCTGCCGCCGACGTGTTGTGAAGCGCGCGGTAGGCCGTCACGAGCTGATTAAACTCGATCTCGCTACTGACCCGGCTGCGCAGTCCGTTTACGACGCACTGGTAATCGTTGTTAAGAAGGCACGTCGCGACGTTGGGCGCGGCTCCGGTGGGCTGCGGTGTGGTCGTGGCGACTGCAGGTGGCGGAGTGGTCCGTACCGCGGCCGTTGGAGTCGTCGGCGCATGGGTCGTCGGCGCGGCGACAGCCACGGCGTTGACCTCCGGAGTGTGAGTCCGCCGCACGTGCCTGGGCTCGACCGTAGGCGAGGGAGCCACCGAGGGCGGCTCGACGTTCGTCGTGGGCTGCGCAGTTGCCTGCACAGGGGGCTCCACCGTAGGCGCGACTTGGGTCGGTTGTAAGGGCTCCGGCGTGGGGGCTGCCACAGGGGCTGCGGTTGGGGCCGCTTGCGCCACCGGCGATGTGGGTTCAGGTGTCGTCACCAGGGTGCTGTTGGCCGGAGCGGGCGGGTTGACCGCCGCGCCGCCTTTGAGCGCGTATCCAGCTCCGCCAAGAAGCACCATGAGCGCCACGCCCCCGCCGACGAGCATGCCAGCGTTGGATTTTTTAGCGATTTCGGTAGCGGCCGTCGCGGGCGCCATCGCCATCACGCTGGTCGCGTCGCCCTGCTTGGCCAACCTAAACTCGACCACGCCCATGGTGATCATGTCGTTGGCCTGAATGACCTTGGTCTTCACACGCTCGCCATTGACGGTGATGCCGTTTGAGCTGCTCAGATCCTCGATCATCAGCTTGTCATCAAGCAGCGTGATCCGAGCGTGTTCACGCGAGATCGACGAGAAGGGAAGCGACACGTCGGCCACCTCGGAGCGTCCAAGCAGCATCGGCAGGCGCGTGATGGCCACCGGCGCTGGCGTCCCCGCGGGAGCAAGAAACACCAACCGAAGCTGTCTCAGTGACTCAGGCACTGGCATCGTCGGTGGCGTCGGAAACGCGCTCGGGATCGCTGGCACCGTCGCTTGGGGCACATGGCCGCCGCGCTGCTCGGGGGCCCCATAGCTCTCCGCTGCGGTCGAAGCCGCCGGTGCGGACTGGCTTGGCGCTACGACGGCGCCCTCTTCGATGACCTCAATTTTGTAATCGCCGATGACAATCTTGTCTTTCAGCGTCAGCGGTCGCGTCCCGGCCACGCGCGTGCCGTTGATGGCCGTGCCGTTGTAGCTGCCGAGGTCCTGCAGCATGTAGCTGCCGTTCTCTTTTTGCAGCTTGGCGTGCCGTCGCGAAACGTTGCGATCGGTCAGGCGAATCGTATTGCCTTCTTTGCGACCGATCGTGATCTCATCGCGGACAAGGGGCACGGTGGTTGTCTTGCCTTCGTCATCCGAAATCACGAGCTTGTACATACGAACCTCCGAATTCCCTCGTCCGACCCAGCGTCGCGCCTACTGCTTTGGCCCGACTGTGTTGTTTGTGCCGAATCGAGAAGAATTCTCATACGTGGTCTAACCATACGAATGGAGCTGCCCGTAAGGGTCAACGCGGTGGTTGTACCCTTACGCTTTCGTAGATATACCGCGACAAGCGCACCAAGGCCCAAACCAATCCACCCGTTTGGCGAATTCGCGCGGTTGGGGGCCATGCCCGCAGCGTGGCAGGCACAGCCGCCCCCAGCGATCACTCGGGGTTCGCTCGCGTCACGCGCTGCATCCAAGCGCCCCGTGGCCTCGTGGGCGACGTCTAGCGGTACATCGCGCTGCGTATTGGCTGCGTCTTCTGACACGATCCCCCCGTCGCCCTCGGCGGACTCGCAGGGAGCCCCGGCGGGCGCGCTGGGCCCACGGATCATCGCGAGCCTGTCACGCACAGCGGGCCAAAGCGGCGTGCAAATCGTCCGCACGGGGCTGCCCTCCGGGCATGCCTCGGGTCCGAGAAGCTCTGTAAGCGAAAATACAGGACGAAAGCTCTCTCCGTCGTCTCGTGAGCACGCAAACGAGAACCCGTTGTCTTGCTCGTTGGCCGTGGCATACAAGCGCTCGCGTGCAAACCGCATGGACCTTGGCCGCAGGGTTGACTGCACCGAGGCCCAGCTCGCGCCGCCATCCACCGTGCGCTGGATGCGCTCGCCCAGATTCGTACTGCTCGCCCAAATTCTCGTTCCGCCGGGCGCCGCGGTCACCGCGATCAACGGCGACCCTGCGCTTAGAATCCGCGTCAAAGCGCGCCCCCCGTTGGTCGAGCGCAACAGCTGGGTACCCATCGGGTCAAGGTCCGCGCGGATCAAGAGCGAGTCGGCCGAGAGAGGGTCAATCCACGCGAGGTATGCGATGTATCCGCCAGCAAAATCGCTGCTAATCTCGTTCATGACCGATCCGCCATTGTCCGAGCGAAACAGCGCCGGTCGAGCCCCCCTGAGCCAAGCCGTCGCGTAGACCCGCTGCGTATCACTGGGAGCCACATCGACCGTGTGCGAGTAAAACTCGGCCCGTCCCCACATGCGTCGCCAATCCATCCCGTGATTGTCGCTGCGATAGATCGCCTGCTCTCCCAGGCTCGGCGTGGTCATCGCCACGACCACTCCGCCCGCCGAGCTGAGGTCCGCGACAGGCTCGCGCACAAAGCCCGCAGGCCGCGCGAAGCCACACCAATCAGTCTGTGCCACGCTCACGCCATCGGGTAGGCCCACGACGAGCGAGCCGTTTGAAGTGATGGCCACCGTGGGATCAAATTGCCCGCTGTAGTCCAGCGCCTCTTCGCAGGACCAGTGCCAAGTGCGGCCGCCGTCGGTGCTTAACACAAGCCCAAAGGTCGTCACGATCGCCATGCGCTGGGCCGCGTCGCCTTCGCCAAGCGCAAAGTACTGTGCTGCGGGATAGCGTCCATTGGCCTGCGAAATCGCAGGAGTTAAGCTCGCTCCAGCTACGCACATCCACAACCCTGCCGCGCGGACGCTGCGTGCGCTCGTCACCCAATCCATCTGTGTGCTTTACCCCAGAACGGCGCAGCTCGCGCAGCCTCCCTCAGGACAAACCCGCGCAACACTCGTAGACTCTCTCGCTGTGCCCCGTCGCCTCGCGTTGCCTCTGGCCCTCTCTCTGTGGGCCTGCTCGGCCGACCCTCCCGTCGCCGTCGAAGACGTGGTGTCCCCACGTGACAGCGTCTTCGCAGCAGACCGCGCGCTGAGTGACCAACGAGCCCCCGCTTTGACGACCCTGGTCGAGACGCCGGACATCGTCGTGACGCTGCCCTTTGGGGGCCCCGCACAGTCCATCCCCCTTGAGAGCTCAAGCGCTCCGGCGCTCGTGGATGTTCACCTGCTCGTAGACACGACGGCGAGCTTCGACGGAGAAATCCGAGAGCTCCAGCGCGAGGTCCTCACGACCCTGCTCCCTGCCTTGCGCCAGCGCGTCTCGGGGCTGACCGTGGGGGTCTCGCGCTTCGAGGACATGCCCTATCTCCCGTTTGGTGCCGAGACCGACCGGCCCTTCGCGCTCTTGACCGCACAGACCACAGACACCCTTCGTGTGCAAAGCGCTGTAGGGAGACTGGATCAGCCCCTGGGAAACGGCGCCGATCTCCCCGAGTCATGGGCCGAGGCGCTCTTTCAGGTCGCTACGGGGCAGGGGCTCGCGCTCCGTGGGACGCAAGGCGTCAGCGCGTTTCGGACTCCAGCCACCGGTGGCGGGAGGCTCGGTGGCGTGGGTTTTCGCGAGCGCTCGACGCGCGTCGTGGTGTTGGTCACCGACGCCATCGCGCACACCTCGGCGGACTATGCGCGCGCCGGGATCAGCGCCCACTCGCTCGAGCAAGCCATCACGGCGCTGCGTGCGATGTCTGTGCACGTCGTGGGTGTCGTCTCGTCTCAAAACGAGCCCGCGGTGCGCTCGTCTCTCGAATCCGTTGCACTCCAAACGGGGGCTGTCGCGCCAGCGCGGGCAGGGGTCTGCTCGACGGGTCTTCGCGGCGCGACGCGCGCTGCACGCGATCAATCGTGCCCGCTGGTCTATGACGTCGCACCGGACGGCTCAGGGCTCTCACGCACCGTCGTCGACGGGATCTTCGCGCTGCTAGACACCCTCGCATACGAGAGTGTCCACGGTGAGAGCGACAATCCCCAGGGGTTTGTCCGGGCCATCGAGGCCGTCTCTTCTCGCACGGTCGCCGGGGGCGCCGAGCCCACACGCGAAGATCGCCTCCCTTCAAGCGGGCCCGATGGGATCGCAGACACCTTCGCGCGAGTCGCCCCCGCGACCACGCTTAACTTCGCGATTCGCCTGCAAAATAACACTGTTCGCGAGGGTCTGTATCCACAGTCGTTCTTGCTCCGTGTGCGCCTTGTCGGAGACGCCATGACCCTGCGTGAGTACGTCATCCGCGTGATCGTCCCGGAGGGGCCCAAATGGGATGCTGGCGTGGGCCAAGACAGCGCGACCGACGCAACAATGGACTCTCCCCACGAGGCCGAAACCCATGGTGAGGCCGATGCGGACGCAATCCCAGACGTCTCGCCGGACAGTGTCGACGACGCGATCGACGCGGTCAGCCCGCTGGGCGACGGCGGCGAAGTGATGGACGCTAGCGAAATCACTGAAGATTCGTAGAATCCGCCCGCACTCTCCGCCCAAACTCGAACAACAACCGGCAAAGTCAAATTGACGTGCTCGCGTGATCCAACATACCGTCACGCCCGCCGAGCATGGGCTCTCGGTTGCATTCACTCCATCGACCGTCCCGTTGTTCTACTCCCCCATGAACCGATCGTTTAGCTCTCTGCGCTCGCTTGTTGCTGCGACCACCCTCGCGGCTGCAACTCTTGTCCACAGCGCCGCAGCCGACGCGCAGATGATGCCGTGCATGACGCCCATCTGTTCGGGCCCAGGCTTTGACCTGCGCCTGTTTCGGCCCGCGGTGGACTCCAAAGGACTGTTCACTGTCAACGGGACCGACATCCTCGGCGCGGGGGATTTCTCGTTTGGATTCACCGGCGACGTGGGCATCGGGTTGCTCCGCGCAGGGACCGACGGACGACCGCTGATTGACACGCAGATCACGGGTCTGCTCCAGTTCAACGCGGGCATCGCGAACCTGCTCAGCATCGGCGCGCAGGTGCCGTTTCATCTCGTCAGCGGCCCCGGTCGAGGGCCCGCGACAGAGGCCTCGGTGTTCAGCGGTGTGCCCGTCGAGTGGTACAATCCCCCGGCCTCTGGGATGAACTTCCAGGGCATCGGCGACATCACCCTCCACGCCAAGCTGCGATGGCTCCGCGCCGAGTACTTTCCCGTCGGTCTCGCGATCGTGCTGCAGGGCGGCTGGGGCCCCATGCGAGGCCCCCTCAGCTTTTCGGGCGAACCCAATGGTTACATTTGGCCGTCCGTCGCCGTCGAGCGCAGGTTCTCACGCACGGTCCGCGCAGATTTTAACCTCGGCGCACGCATCCCGTTCGACGCAAGCACGCGCATCGGTGGCCAGATGGCCGCGACCACCTACGGCCCAAGCATCACCTGGGGCGCCGGAATCTCATGGCGCCCCGCTCCCGTGATCGACCTGGTCGCCGAGACCTACGGATCGCTCTATCTCACAGGCCTCGCAGACGTCCCCGCGTCGCTCCCCTGGGAAGTAGTCGCGGGTGTAAAAATCTTCGTCCAGCGCAACTCCTACCTTCTCTTGGGCGGCGGCACGCGCATCCCCGCAGGCAACGCGTTCGCAGCCGCCAACGGCCGCGCGTTCTTGGGGATTATCTTCGAGCCCTCCATCGGTGACACCGACGGCGACGGCTACCGTGACGACGTCGACCAGTGCATCAACGACCCCGAAGACTTCGACAACTTCCAGGACGATGACGGCTGCTCCGAGCCCGACAATGACCGCGACGGGATCCTCGACATCGACGACCAGTGTCCGCTCATCCCCGAGGACCGCGACGGCGACCAAGACCAAGACGGTTGCCCCGAAGGCCAAGAAGCAGACCGCGACGGCGACGGTCTTAACGACACGCTCGATCGCTGCCCCGACGAGCCCGAGGACCGCGACGGTTTTCAAGACACCGACGGTTGCCCTGACCCGGACAACGACAACGACGGCATCTTGGACACACTCGACAATTGTCCCAATGATCCCGAGGACATCGACGGATTTCAAGACGACGACGGCTGCCCTGACCCAGACAACGACCAAGACGGAATCCTCGACGCCCAAGACCACAGCGCCGAAGGCCAAGACTGCCGCAATGACCCCGAGACCTTCAACGGCGTCGACGACGAAGACGGCTGCCCCGACGTCGGAAACCTCGAGCTCCTAGGCACCGAAATCCGCCTCCGCGAGCAGATCCAGTTCGAGACCGACAGCGCCGAAATTCGCCCTGTCTCCATCCCGATCATTGAGCAAATGGTCAACCTCATGCGCGAGAACCCCAACCTCACGCAAATCATGATCGAGGGACACACCGACGAGCGCGCCGCGGATGACCACAACCTCCGCTTGTCCAACGACCGCGCCATCTCCGTGATGCAAGCCATCGTGCAGCGCGGCATCGTCGCCTCGCGCTTGGTCGCCGGTGGCTTTGGCGAGTACTGCCCCCTCGACGCGCGCCACAACGCCGTCGCGTGGGAGAAAAACCGTCGCGTAGTCTTCAGGATCATCCGCACCGAAGAGGGCCGCACCGCCGCGGTCACCGGCTGCCGTCGCGCCGCGACGCGCATCCCCGCAGACCAGTACGTCCCGACACGCTTGGGCCCACCAGGCAACGCCGAGATCCGCCGCCGCTCGGTCATCCGTGGCGCAAACGCTGCGGGCAACGCCACGCCGCCCCCCGCGGGCGCCCCCGCGACGCCGAGCACACCGGCCGCCCCCGTGGCGCCACCGGCAGCGGGCGCTCCACCGGCCGCCACGCCGCCCACGACGCGCTGAGCAAGGGCGAGTAGGGCCCCGGGGGTTTCTTGGTCTTTGCGATGGCTGTGATAGCGTCGCAACCCAGTCAAGATTGTCCCTGGTTTGCCACGCACACATGCACCCCTTTCGCGTGCGCGTGTACGAGCACGTACGTTGACCCGAGCGCCACCGCGTGTACGCTGCGTTTGCGAGTCAAAACCCAGGACGTTTGTTAAGCGCTTGCCGTCCCACTCGCTCTCTCCCCGCAAGGAACTTTCGATGAAAGATCACAGCCGCTCGCGACGCTCGACCGCCGCAGCATTTGCAACCCTGGGAGCTGCCCTGGCAGTCCTGACCTCCGCGACGCCCGCTGCGGCCCAGGCGACGCCCGAGGCCATCCAGACCGGCGCAGGGTACAACCTCCGGTTGTTTCGCCCGGCGATGGACTCGAAGGGGCAGTTTAGCGTCAACGGTACGGACATCTTGGGCCACCTAGACTTCGCTGTGGGCTTGGTCGTGGACTACGGCCGGGGCCAAGCGCGCCTCGGGCCCGACGGCATGGGCGGCAACACCCGCTCGCTCGTAGACAACAATTTTACCGGGACCGTCGTCGCGAACTTCGGGCTCTTTAACTGGATCGTCCTAGGGCTCCAGCTGCCGTTTCACTTGGTCGATGGCCCCGGCGCGCGCGACGTGCCCGGGCTCGCGGGCTACAGCCCCCAGCCTGAGCGCATGAGCTACCAGGGCGTGGGCGACTTTGCCTTCAACATCAAGGCGCGGTTTATCCGCTCCGAGCTCTCTCGCGTGGGCCTGGGCGCGGGGCTGCAAGTGGGCCTGCCGACGCAGCCGGGCGCGCGCAACTGGATGGGCGACCCAGGGGTGACCCTGTGGCCGCAGCTCTTCTTCGAGTGGCGCCCGGTCAACATGTTTCGCTTGGATATCAACGTGGGCTACCGGCACACGTTTATGGGCTCGCTCGGTTACGCCTCGCCCATGCGCATGATGAACGACATGGGCTCGCTCGTCCCCAGCGATGGAGCCAACGGCGCCGTGCGCTACGGCTCACCCATCACCATGGGCCTCGCCATGGGCCTGCGCCCCATCTCAGCGCTTGAGTTCGTCGCCGAGACCTACGCCGAGCACTACACCAACGCCCTGGGCAACACCAACGCGCTCCCTTGGGAGGTCGTCGGTGGCATCAAAGTGTTCGTGCAGCGCAACTCGTACCTGCTCTTGGGCGCGGGCACCCGCATCCCCCTGGGCAACGCGGCCGCCGCGGCAAACCTCCGCGCGTTTATCGGGATTATCTTCGAGCCCTCCATCGGTGACACCGACGGCGACGGCTACCGTGACGACGTCGACCGCTGCCCCAATGACCCCGAAGACTTCGACAACTTTCAGGACGAAGACGGCTGCCCCGAGCTCGACAACGACCACGACGGGATCTTGGACGTCAACGACCAGTGCCCGCTCGTCCCCGAGGACCGCGATGGCGACCACGACGACGACGGCTGCCCCGAAGGTGACCGCGGTGACCGCGACGGCGACGGGATCTTGGACAGCGTAGACCAGTGCCCAGATCAGCCCGAAGACCGTGATAATTTTCAGGATTCTGACGGTTGCCCGGACCCGGACAACGACAACGACGGGATCTTGGACGTCAACGACTTGTGCGTCAACGACCCCGAGGACCGCGACAACTTCGAAGACGAAGACGGCTGCCCAGACCCGGACAACGACCACGACCGCATCCCGGACACGCGTGACCGCTGCCCCAACGAGCCCGAGACCTACAACGGAACCGAAGACGAAGACGGCTGCCCCGACCAGGGCGAGACCTCCGTCGAAGATGGCCAAATCCGCATTCTCCGCGCGATTAACTTCGAGACCAACTCCGCGCGTATCCGCCCAGACTCTATCCCGATCGTCGAAGCGGTCGCCCGCACGCTCATCGGCAACCCACAGATCCGCTTGGTCCAAGTGCAAGGGCACGCCGACGAGCGCGGAGACGACAACCACAACCTCCAGCTCACCCAAGACCGCGCACGCTCGGTGGTCGAAGCCCTCGCCGAGCGCGGCGTCGAGCGCACTCGGTTGCACTCTGCGGGCTACGGTGAGCGCTGCCGCTATGGCTACCCTGCCGTCGCTGGCCAGCCCGAGTACAACGCCTCGTGCCAAGACGGCGGCCCCCGATGGTGCCACTCCGAGCGCGCCTGGGCCCAAGACCGCCGCGTGGTCTTCTTGATCCTCGCGACCAACGACGGCCCACGTCGCACCCGCGTCGCGTGCCCCGGCGCCGAGGACCTCATCCCCGAAGAAGACCGCCAGTACCACACCGCGGACTGAGCGCCACGCACGCTGGGGGCACGCTGGGGGGCACACACGGGGCACTGAGGGCACGCAGCGTCCCTTGGGGGCCCCTTGTGCTCTGGTCTTGCCGCCAGGGCCGCCGTGGGGCTAGGACCGGGTGATGACCGACCCGAGCCCGCTCGTTGTGGACACCGAGGGATCGCTGGATCTCGACGAGGTGCTCGCGCCCGCTCTTCGCGACGCTCAGCACGACGGCCGATGGGGCCGCGCGAGGCTCTCCGGTCTGGTTTCTCTGGGAAGAGAGCGCCCTCTGGGTCATCACCAACACCGCCCACGACACCTTCGCCGCCCGCATCGCCCGCGAGCCCCGCTGCGCCGTCTCGGTTATCGATTTCGACCCTGCGACGGGCCGCGTTCACCACGTCGGCATGCGGGGCAGGGCCACGGTGGTCGCGTTTGACCGCGACCGAGCCCTGCGCAAGATCGAGCGCTACCTCGGCACAGACCGCACCCGCTGGCCCGCCGACCGCTTCACCTTGCGCGCCCCCACGCTCGCCCTCGTACGCTTCGATCCCGAGACCATCGTCCTGCGCGACCAGTCCTACGCCCTCCAGGGCTGAGTCGCGAGCAAACTGCCTCTGCGAAGCCTTCGACCGGACAGTCTCTAGACCGTGAAGAGACCACACACCCGTGAGTCCATGGGCTCACACCACGGCCGTCCAGTGGCTCCGTCAGGGGAGTGGGCAGATCCTGCCGTTGGGGATCGAAGCGGGAGGCGCATACGCTCGGGTCGTCGCGGCGGGTGAGTAGTCAATGTCTCGGCAATCCAAAGAAAGATGCGCGGTCCCATTGCGAAAGGGGACGACCGCAAACGAGGGATCACTCAGGCACGCACCTACACTGATGGAGTCATTGGGCGTGTGGGCGTCGACCTGCCCCATCCCGTAGACCGTGTACTCGCCCGACGTGACCCGTGCGAAGTACGCATAATACGCATTGGGATGCTCAACCAGCTGGGCTGCGAGCTTAAACGGCACGCGCGCTCGCACTGCTTGACCTGCGCACGCCGCGGCGGCCTCGACGGCGGCCAAAGGGCTGGAGTTCACCAACGTTCCACAGTCAAGAACGTTGGGTTGATCGGACAGAACGCGGCTCAGCTCGCTCGCAAGGTTGCACTGGCCACATCCGCCGACTGCGAAGGCTAGTCCACTCAAGATCGCTAGTTGGATAACACGTGAATTCATCTTCGTTCTCCGAGAGGTATCAGAGTAAGCAAGAGTGTTTTTATGAAGCCATACTCCACAATGAGCTAGATTCCCCAGTGAAATCTGAGCTACCGCGGGAGCGGATGCAGCGTCACGTTGATCGTCTCCGATCTCGTTGACGCACAAGTTCGAAGGCTGTTCCGACGAGTGTCTTCAACCCTCAACCGTTGTGTTACATAGTCTGGATGATGTACCTCAAATTCGAATACACCCGGTAGACACCCAGGACCGCCAACAAACCACTCTCCTTCAGCAAACGCAGGACCGACGGATTCGTTGTCTGCAAGTGCCGGTGTGATCCATCGGATCGTAGTCCCCCTGATGGGAGAGCCGTTGGTGCTCTTGATGATGAGCATACTGCAGCTACAGCCTACTGGCTCCGAGCCACACTGCACTGCCCCGAGAGCAACCAGGATCGATGTGAGCAAGACGAGCTTCATGGGTTCATTCTCCAGAGTAAGATCGCATCTCCTGTAATATCACAGCTACCGTGGCATGGGCTGCAGGGTGACGTTCACCGTGTCAGATCGGCGCTGGGCACATGCGGGGTGCATTGTCCGATAGCCAGAGTCCTCAACCCGGACTCGTTGGGTGACATAGTCAGGATGGCTCACTTCTAGTTCGAAAGCTCCAGGAAGGCAACCAGGCCCGCCGATGTCCCATTGCCCAGGTGCAACAGCGGCTACGATCGTTTCGTTTCCTGCAAGCGCCGGAGAGATCCAGCGGACGGTCGCGCCGCCGATCCGTGTGCTATTCGCACTCGAAATGATGAGGCTACTACACCCGCAGGCCACTGGCTCCGTTCCACACTGCACTGCCCCGAGGGCAACTAGGATCGATGTGAGCAAAATTGACTTCATCCTACGTATCTCCCGAATCGATCCCATCGACCCTCTGAATCACCGCTACCGTGGCAGCGGCTGCAGGGTCACCGTAGTGCTGCCTGTGCGGAATGGCGGGCATGCCCGGAGATTGAGGCGAGTCCCCATGTCGACAATCACGACCCGCTGGGGAACGTAGTCTGGATGTCGCACTTCGATCTCATAGGTCCCTGGCTGGCAACCCGGGCCCCCAAGACCCAGTCGGCCATTTAAATGAAATGGATACACACTCTCGTTGTCAGCCAATGGATGCGAAATCCATCGGATCGTAGCGCCGTCAATACCCACATCATTCGCAGTCCGAACTCTGAGGTCGCTACAACCGCAGCCGATGGGCTCGGTTCCACACTGTACTGCCCCGAGAGCCATGAGGATCGAAGCGAAGATCATTGATTTCATTGAATTCTACCTTTCCTAAGCATCCAACTAGAGTACCGGAAACGACTGGTCCATGACGCGATAGACCGCGCGCTGGCTCTGGTTAATGCCGATGGCCACGCCCAACTGATTGCGCCAAGCGCTGCTCGTTGTGCCGCCAAGTGTGTGCGTGGTGGTCCAAAGATAGGACGCAGTGCTTGGGACAATCGCGTTGTTAAAGGTCGTCACGCCTCGGGTGCGGCGACGCCCCGTGCTCCACTCCGAATAGGTCAAGCGAACACGATTGTTGTCAGTCGCCGTGAGCTCGACTTCGGTAGGCGCTGCGCTGTCGACAAGATTCCAACTCCACGAGTTGAATGCCGCGTCGTAGGTGCTGTCCAACAGACTCCAGAGGTGAGACCCGAAGTCATTCTTGAAATCACCCATGGTTTCAATGGTTTGATCTGCTTCCTAACGCCTAATCAACGATAGCGATCAGGGGAGTGGGCAGATCCTGCCGTTGGGGATCGAAGCTGGGGGCGCATACGCCCGGGTCGTCGCGGCGGGTGAACGGTCCATGTCTGGACAATTCCAAACGATTTGCGCGGTTCCATTGCGAAAGGGGACGACCACAAACGAGGGATCACTCAGGCACGCACCCACATCGACGAAGCCATTGGGCGTGTGGGTGTCAACCTGCCCCATCCCGTACACGGTGTACTCGCCCGACGTGACCCGTGCGAAGTACGCATAGTACACAGTCGAGTGCTCGATTGCTTGGCCAGTCAGCCTAAACGGCGCGCGCGCTTGCACTGCTTGACGTGCGCACGCCGCGGCGACCTCGACGGCGGCCAAAGGGCTGGAGTTCACCAACGTTCCACAGTCAACAACGCTGGGTTGATCGGACAGAACGCGGCTGAGCTCGCTCGCAAGGTTGCACTGGCCACATCCGCCGAATGCGACGGCTAGACCACTCAAGATCGCCAGTTGGATCACGCGTGAATTCATGTTCGTTCTCCTAATAAACTAACGAGGTCAGCCGTTGTTGTTGTAGACAAGATAAGCGGTTTCAAAGAAAGTGCGATTGGCGCCTGACGCGTGATAACGAGACAGGCTCCAAGGTACACCACTCGATGCTGCTGTATAGTCTGTGAAAGAGTTAAGAAAGACGGAGTTGAAGTCAAATCCACGTCGTCGGTTCACTCCGATAGTAGCCAACTGCATGCTGTGAGCCCAGTGCCTCAAACCCTCGATAGTATTGGGAATAATCGAAGATCGAAGGATCTGCGGTTCAAACGCATCTACCCAAGGCGACAATGCTGAACTCTCACTAAAGTACTTTCCAGGCTGTTCCTGCGCGGAACACCCGCCTGCGATTTGCGTACACCAACGAAACCTCACCCGCATCATGTGGTTGTCGTTAGTATTGGTGTCGTACCACGCAACGAATCCGTCTTGACTGCTACTGAACGTGTCGAAACTGATGAGAGGAGTCTCAGCGGTTTGGATAAATGATCCTGAAGACGTTAGAAGCGCATTCGCTGCTGACCAGTTCGATCCAGCAGTGGGTAGTCTGTGGGCGACTCTTATGATCTGTGCGTTATCAGCAGCAGTAAGCAAGAATCGATTCTGAAAATAGTCATAGGAACATCCGACTCCTGAACGACTACGCATGCCCGTATACTCAACTGGAGACGTCCAGCTGTTTCCTGAGTCGTGTGACTCCACAAAGCGAATTGGACGCGTTCCTGCGTTTGGATTGGTGTCGCTCAGGTTTGATAACAGTGTCTCATCGGTCCCAATCCAAGCAGCGACCATGTGGAGACCATCGGTAGTGGTCGCCAAACATGTACGATGGTACGTTGATGCGTTAATAAATCGTTGTGCTTGCCAGTTACTTCCCGACCCATCACCTTGTTCGAAGAAAATGCCAGGAGCGTGATCTGTGATGACTCTCGCGTAAGCGAAGCCGGAACCACCGGCGGAGAGTGCGCCTGTGTGATTGAATCCATTGGTAAAAATAGTGCCTCCGGCTGAGGACGACGTTGCAGATGACATATTGTATCGATCTAACGACAGCACACCGCCAGCTCTTGGCCAGTTGTATACGACATTCCACTCTGCCACCCCATGGATGTCGCTAGACCACAAGTGACTCCGTACGAACGGAAGTGCAGCACTACCTACCATCAAAACTGAATTGTCTGGATGAAATGGCGTCATGTGGAGCATGTGCCCGAATTCATGATGAAGTCGGTGTCTGACGTTGGCACAAGAAAGGTCTCCAGTACCTCGAGTATCCGAAACAACATCGCTATTCAAAGTGATTCGAAAGACGACTCCACTACACCACGGCCAACTTGTTGCACCTGGTTTCTCCCACATGAAGCGAGCACACTCCTGAACCCCATTTGAACCCCACTGAATAATGACTACTGCGCGTCCATTGTATCCATAGTGACAGAAATTCGTTCTGTCGGTTGTGCCTCGATAGATAGGGTTGAAGGCAGAGAATGTGTGTTGCTCCCACTCCCTTAACACACCGCCGATGACTCTCTCCATTTCTGGCACGTTTGAAGCTTGGGTACCTGGAGGAGAGCCGGTTGGATTGTAGTAGATGTCTATGCTCTCGGGAAGCGCAGATGCAGATCGTGGCACGATTGCAAGCATGATGGCGACATAGATCACCAGCTGAAAGACGCTTTTCATACTTCACCTCGCGCTGTGTAGCTTGCTCGCTCTCGGTTCCATTCCGAAACAACGGTCTGGATCGCACTACCAATAGGGTATGCAAGAAGACCTCCCTGGAGAACGCCGTCTTGAACGGGTACAAAATCAAGAATATGTACTGACTGTTCAGTAGTTCGCTGCCTGACGACAGCAAGAAATTCTTGTCCTTGGGTTAGCCCGCTTGCCTCTGCCGTACGCGAGGCCGACCAAACAGACGTGACAATATCGCGTTGTGAATCGTATAGGCCTGTTGGAGAGATTCTTGAAAGAGGCAGCAGCACTCTTTGGTACCGAGGCAACCGACGAAGATCGCTGTCGGCTGTGGCAAGAATGGCAACTCGGAACTCGCGACCACGGATCCGATTCCCTAGTGGAGCGGATGGATCAAGTAGTTCGGTCGCGTCCACTGGCATTTGGTCTACCCGCGCATGAATCAGAATCCATCCTGGATGTCTCACTGCAGTGCGCACTGATTCGATTCGATGGTCGATTTCGCACGCTAAAAACCCCGCTCCGAGCGGAGCTGCTGGTGATTCGCGTGGCCGCTCTTCACTAGGATTTAGTGTTCGATGGCTCGGTCGGAAGACAGTCAATGCTCCACTCTCCGACGGCGGACTTCGTGTGGGACGACTGGGTCCAACTGCAACGGCTTCGCCAACGAATCCTGTTGAATTACTACACGCTGAAATAGATGTTGAGACGACGAAAGAACAGAGAATGCAACCAAATCGAAACTTCATGCTGTCTGGATCCTTTGAAGCTTAGTAGGTGTGAATTGCGGTTGGGTGTTTCGAACTTGTTCGAAATTCCATTTTACGATTGCACATAGGCGTACTCGATAGGCGAGTTGTTGCGAAAGTTGTAAAGCCACGCCATACGGTCCACGTCGTCGCTCGTCACCGTCCGCACGCGCGCCAAACCCCCGCTTCGCACTCGCACGTTGGCCCCGTCGGCGACCTTGAACGTCACCTGGTTCAAGTGAACCCGCGCCGGATCAAACCGCTCGCCAAAGTCCCGCGCCCAGCGCCGCCGTCGCTGCTGTCCCCGCGCATTGGTCGCTGCAATGGGCCCCACCGAGGTCTCCCCACGCGCGTCTGGGCTCGCGTCCGTCTCGCCGACGTCGCTCGCCTCACGCACCCGCGGCGACTGCGCCAAGCCCAACACCTGTTGCCCTCCCGATTCAGCGCCGCAGGCCGCAATCAGCGACGCGCACGCACCCACCCACAAGAGCGAAGGCGCCCCCCCCCCCCAGCATTCTCTGTGCCAATGTGATTCTTCTCAGCATTTTTACCACTCCCGCGCGCGATCTCGCGATGGGGTCCGCTGCCCCCCTCGCTCGCTGCATCGTGCAGACTCAGAACGCTACCCCCTGCGGTGAGCCATAGTCAAACCCGCCCCCATGACACCCCATGACCCCTAGAGCCCCGTCGCGCACCCAGCCCCCGTCTGCCCAGAGGCTTAAGAACCCCTCGGCGAGGCTGGCCCGCAGGACAAAACCGGGGATTTATCCCCACGAAATCCCTGCACCCTATGGGTCAAACCGGGGTTCTAACCCCCGTTTCGCCGCAGTCTGGGGTGCCAAACGGGGTTTAACCCCGTCGAGCGCCTCGGAGGCCGCCTTGCCGAGGGGGTAAAACCCCATTTGTGCTGTGATTCTGTGCCTTTGTAGGCCGGTTCGAGGGCCCCGTAAGCCACCGGTGGGTGGCCCTCGGACCACCGGTGACCATTCCCCATTTTTTCTCGCAGGCACTCTTGACCCGCTGAACAGACGACTTAGCACCGAACACTTCACCCACCCGGAGGTCTGACTGTGACGAGTGCTCCCAATCCCGCTGCGCCCCCTTCGACAACCCACACCCGCGAGGCCGCGCTCAGGTCCCTCGAGGCAGAGCTCGCCGCCCTGCCCACCGAGCGACTGGCAACCTACAACCTCAACGCAACCCACGCGGCCGGTGTGGTCTTTGATGCGTTTGCCCGCTGCGAGCCCTTGCTCGACGAGGTCGCCAAGCTCTTTGACCAAGACGTCGGGCCCCTTCGGCGGCTGCCCGTGCTGGCCGAGGCCCTGATCCAGGCCAACGTGCTGGTCAATATTCACAGCGCCGAGGTGTCTACGTTTGACGCCGACGCCGACGCCGCCCGCCCCATCCGGGACTACCTGCTCAAGCTCTTGGACGCGCTCGCGATCAAGGGCAAGGTCTCGCAGAGCGTCCTCGATGACATCCGCGCAGGGACGGGCCGAAGGGACCTCGTGGATGATCTCGCGCGCTTGGTCGAGCTGTCACGGCCCTTTGTGGGCACGCTGGTCGAGCAGCGCGAGCTCGACGAGGCCTCTGCGCTCGTCGACCGGCTCTCGCGGGTGCTTGCGCGCGCCAAGGGCGACGACGCCGACCGCTCGCCGTTGCTGCTGCAGCGCCAGCAAGTCGCGACCCTGATGGTCGAGGCCTACACCGAGCTCCGGGCCGCGGTGATCTATCTACGGCGAAAACAAGGCGACGGAGCCGCCTTCGCGCCCAGCCTCCACGAGGGCGGAAGACCCCGACGCAGAGTCCGCCCCGACGGCTCTCCCGAGCCCAGCGAAGCGCTCCACACCCCAGTCTCGGACGACCCCCGCGACAACCCCTTCATCGACAGCGAATGACCGCTCGCGAGGGCTGTCTCTTCGCTACGTGACCGCGTCGAGCCTGTCCGCTTCGGCTCGCTCAGAAAACACCAGGGCCTCGGCCTCGTCGGGCTGCGTGGCGAGGGCCTTGCGCTCCGATGTCCGCCCAAACCCCTTCGCAACCATCACCCCAAGCTGCGCGCGTGCCAGCCCTCGCGCCACGCCAAACCATGGCGCACACCACGCCAGCGTGCGCCCATCGGTCGAGACCACGAGCCTGCCCACGCGCAGGGCCGCCAAGCGAAGATCGCGCTCGATCCGTGAGCCCATCCGCGCGCGAACGACCAGCGTGGGCCGCGCCATCCAACGCAGCGCGCTGGGCACGTGAGCCACCCGCCACTCGAGCGCGATCAGCCCATTTTGCAGACGGTATCCGCTCTTGGCCACCAAGCGCAGAGCCCAGGCGCCCGGGGCCTCGTCGCGCTCGCCGCGCTGGCGCCACTCGGCGCGAAACCGTGATTTTTCTTCGCGGATTTGCAGAGATTTCTCGACCTCGTGCAAGACCTCGGGCTCGCTCACCGAGGCGCTCTCCCGGCGGGCCATCAAGAGCGCGAGCCCGGCGACCCCGAGCGCCGCGCCCACCATCGAGGCCACCGCGCTGCGCAGCCCAAAGCCCCGCGCGCAGGTCGCGAGGGCGAGGCCCAAGAGCGCCCACGGGAGCCTCACGCGGGGCACCACGGCGAGCGCCGTGGGCTTGGTCACCCGGCGGAGCCTCCCGTGCGCGAACGGGGCGAGGGGCGCCGGGGCAGCGGTCGCGCTCAGCACCGCGAGGACCGCGAGGGCGGTGCCCAGGGTGAGGGCTCCGCGCAGGGCGTCGACGGCGTGGGCCAAGAGCACCCCGGCGAGGGCCGCGGTCACCGTGGGGGCCCACCGCAGGGCCTTGGGCAAGGGCAAGAGCCTCGGGCGACGCGCGTGGGTGCGCCGCAGGATCTCGGTCACCCCGCCCAGGAGCAGCGCGAGCAGGGCCATCGCGGTCGGGAGCTGCCAGCGAAGATACCGGGTGCTCGCCACCGTGGGCGCCGCCGCAATGGGCGCCTCGAGCCACGGAAACAGCGCCCGGTCACACGCGATCCGCGCGCTCCAGCGGGTCGCCGCCGGAAGGTGCCTTCGCACCACGCGCACCATGTCGCGCCCGAGCTCGTTGCTCACCGAGCTCTCGACGCCGGGGGTCTCGTCCGCGAGCCACCGCGCGCGCTGGATGGACGTGGGCGTGGCCACGCGCAGCTCGGCGGCTTCGACCCCGCGCTCCCAGGGCAACATGGCCACGTCGATCACCGCGTCGTTGCCCGCCCGGTGGATCGCGTTCTGCGCGCGCAGGCTGCTGGTGTACCGCAGGACCACGTCCACGTTGCCGCGGCGCACGCCCTCGCGCTCGCCGAGGGTCACCTCAAGGCGGCCCGGCGCGGGGGTCTGCGCAGAGATCGCCACCGGGGCACCCTGGCCGTCGGTCGCCGTGGCCTCGACCAGCACCGCGTCCGGCGGAACCTCGGTGAGATCAAACGTATGAAACCGCCCCGCAGCGATCCGCCAGCGCACCCGCAGGGTCACCGTGGCGGCGCCGTCGCGGTCGACCACCACCTCGGTCACGAGCCCCGCCGGGCGCGCGTCGGTCCACGCATGCGCCACCGAGGGCGCCACCGAGGGCACAGAGAGCAACAACGCCGCGGTCCAAGCCAGCGTTCGGGCCATGCCAAGTCGGCGGGGGTGTGACTGCACCCCGAGGTCGCTAGCAGAGAGCGCGCAAACGCAGCCAGTTTTTGGCAAAGCTGTGGCACGCTCGCGCACCCCGCGATGGACTCTGTCACGCCAAGTCTGCGAGCCCCTGAATCTGTCGCGTGCTGGCTGCGCGCCTACCTCCTCGCGAGCGAAATCTGCGCGGTGCCCACCGAGGACACCCTGCCGCTCGTCCCGCCGGCGCTGCGGGATTGGGCCCAGGGCAAGCGCGATGGTGCACAAGGCGAGAGCCCCCAAGACCGCGCGTCCCGCTGGGCCACAGAGGTCCGCGCGCTCTCCACAAAGCCGAGCGAAATCTCAAGCGAACAGCTCGCCTCCCTCGGCGCCTGGGTGGTCGCGTCCATGGTGCAATCCACCGCGCCCAGCCACCGATCGAGCATCGCGCGAAGATTCTCGCACGAGGTCCTGCGCGGCGCAGCGCGCGAGGCAGGGCGGGCGTGCGCGTGCGAGTCCGTGCTCATCGGACGCGCGCTGGATGTGCTCGAGTCCGAACATCGCGCGCAGCTCACCCTTGAGGCCATCGGCGCCCTCGCGCACGCGGCGCTCGGCGAGGACCTCGGCGCGACACGCCCCACGCTGGGTGCCCTGCGTTGGCTCAGGGCGCACCGGACAGACCCCGCGCGGTTGTTCTCGGTGTTCGCGCACCCAGAACAAGCAGGCGAGGGACCCCAGTGATGCGATCGGTCAAACAAGTTTCCTCGCTGCGTACGCTCACGCTCGCATCACAAAACGAGCGAGACCGTGCCCGGGCGGCTCTCGCGCACGCTGAGAAGCAAGCCCTCGAGGTGATCGCCCAGGCCGAAGCCCGGGCCGAAGAGCTCGCCGCCGCCGCGCGCGCCCAAGGCTATGCGCAGGGGCTGCGTGACGCCCACAGGTCGCTGTTGAAGGCCCTCGAAGCGTCCCAGCAGCGCATGGACCAGCTCGAGACCGAGAGCGCCGAGGTCGCCCTCGAAATCGCACGGAGCATCTTGTCGTACGAGAGCCGCATCGATGGCCAACTGGTGCGCACGATCGCGTCCAAAGCGCTGAGCAGACTCCGCCGCGCACAACGGATCGTGGTGTACATTCGGCCCGACGATCGGGCGGTGGTCGAGCGAGAAATCCGTGGATGGATCCAAGGGATTTGTGAGCCTCGCACGCTGGACATCGTGGACGACCCGGCCCTCGACGGGGGCGTGCGTATCGAATCGGACCTGGGTGTGGTCGACGGGACGCTCAGCGCGCAGCTTGATGTGCTACGCAGGGCCCTGAAGAGCCCGTGAGCGACGCGACAAGACCTCCACTCCCTCACGTCGCGCGAGACCACGACGACGACTACGATGCCGCCGGAGAGCCCACCGCGTGGAGGCTCCCGCTCTTCGCGGCCCTCGCGACGGTCGCAAGCACTTTCTTTGTGGGCGCGCTTGCGTACGTCGACCAGCCCGCACCCATTGCAGCGAGCGCAGCCGCCTGGCGCGCCGGGCACGGGCTCTCCGCGGTCACGGTGCTCTTGCGATGGCTCTCGGCGGGCTGGAGTTACGCCGTGCCTTTGTTAGTGATCTTGCTGTGCCATGAGCTCGGACACTACACGGCCGCGCGTTGGCACGGTCTGCCGACCTCGCTGCCGATCTTCTTGCCTTTTCCGCTTCCACCACTCGGAACCCTGGGCGCAGTGATCCGCCTCTCGGCCCCCATCCGCGGCCGCACGGCCCTGATGGACGTGGGCGCCAGCGGCCCCCTCGCGGGGCTCCTCGCCGCGGTCCCCATCGTGTATGTGGGCCTGCGTCACAGCCAAATCCGCCCCATCCTCGCCCACGGATCCTGGACCGAAGAAGGAACCTCGCTTCTCTTCGGCGCCCTCAAGTACCTCGCCAAGGGCCCCATCCCCGCGGGCCACGAGGTGGTCTTGCACCCCACCGCGATGGCCGGCTGGGTCGCCTTGTTTGTCACCATGCTCAACCTGCTCCCGTATGGGCAGCTCGACGGGGGGCACATCGCCCAGTCCCTGCTGGGCCGCAAGAGCGCTCAGCTGGCCCGCGCGGTGTGGCTCGGCCTGATGGTGCTCGCCCTCGCCGTGGGGGCCCAGCAAGGGCGCCTGCTGCGCGCGCTGGGGCAAGACCCTTGGCAGCTCGGGGTTGGCTACACTCAGGGCCTCAACTGGCTGCTCTTTGGCCTGATGATCGGGTGGCTCCATCGCGACCGCGAGGCGCACCCCACGCGGATTGAGCCTCTGCCACGGTCCCGCCAGGCGCTAGGGATCGTGACGCTGGGTATGCTCGCGCTGCTCTTTATGCCCATTCCCCTCCGCGCCGTGACCGCTCCGTAGCTCAGTCTGCGGTGCGGCGTTTGGCCTTGGCCGCGCGCTTCTTTTGGCACGCTGGGCACAGCCCATAGAGCTCATGGCGGTGCGAGTGGAGCTCAAAGCCAAACCGCGCAGCGAGCCGCTCTTGCGCTTGCTCGACGACGTCGTCGTCAAACTCGACGATCACCTTGCACTCGATACAAATCAGGTGGTCGTGGTGGTCGCCATCCACGAGCTCAAACTGCGACGCGCCGCCCTCGAAGTGACGCTCGACCACGAGCCCGCTGTCTTGCAGCACGCGCAGGGTGCGGTAGATGGTCGCCGCGCCGATGCGCGCGTCGCTGTCTCGGGCCGCACGCAAGAGCTCATCCGCGGTGACGTGGCGTCCCATGCGCGTAAAGACCTCCAGCACAAGCTCACGCCGCGATGAGCTCTTAAGCCCGTTGCGTTGCACGTGATCGCGAAGGAGTCTCTTGAGCTCGTCGAGGTCGGGCATGCCTGTCGCATTCATCGGTCGGGTGCGTCGTGAGGGGAGCTCTTGCAAAGGCGCAAGCGTCGTGGCCCTTCAGTGATCGGAGCCAGAGAGTACATCAGACGCAATCGATGCATCGGCTGCAACTGCTGCATCGAGGGCGTTGAGCGCAGCGGCTGCGGTCTGGGCGGGCGAAGGGACCGTTGGACCATTGCGAAGATCACTTGTGCCAACGCCCAAGAGCGCTTTGCCGCGGTTGGCAAGCGAGCAGTCGTGCATGGTGATGGTGAGGGCTCCGGTCGCCGCTGGGACCGCCTGGCCGCCGCCGGGCATGCCCGCGATGCGGACCGGAACAATCACGGTCTCGTCACCCTGAGAGCGAACGCGCAAGAGCAAGCGCTCTGTCGCAAAGTCCCAGATGTACAGCCGTGAGGGCCCGTCGATCTGCGAGGATCCCTCGTCTACGACCAGCACGAAGAAGCGACGTCGCGCGGCCTGAACGAGCGCCGGGGTGTCATTGCGCAGCCTTGTCCGCAGGTCCTCGCGTAGAAATCGTAAGCGATCGACGCCCTCGGCGGGTCTCAGTGCGTCGACATACGCGGTCGTCAAGAACTCTCCGCGGTCAAAGAAGCGCCAGACGCGATCAGACTCGATCCCGAGGCAACCTCCGACCTGGTCTTCGAAGCGGCGATGGATGCTCGCGGCCACGGTGGCTTCTCCGCGGATTTCGCCCATGCGCACGCGGCCCATGAGCGAGACCGTCGAGCGCAGCGCTTCGACGGTAAAACCCGCTTCGACACGGTCGCCACCGTACGCGCCCACCGCGGACTGCACCAAGCGCTCGATGCGTCGCCGCGCGCGCTGGTACTCGGGCGCGAGGTCTCGTGTCAGCATCGCGTGCTCGCTCAACAGCGCGTTGCGGAGCTTGGTCTGGCGTCGCGTCTCAACCACCCAATAGCCCACTAAGAAGGTCACCAGCGCGAGGGCAACCGGGATCCAAAAGTGCCAGCGCACCTTGGGCTCAAACGACTCGGTGTCCGTCGCATCCGGGAGGCCCCGCCCTGCGCGTGGCTTCAATTCGTCGCTCGATTCGCTCATAGAGTGCCCTATCGTAGGGAGAGAGTTTGTCTCGCGGAGTGAACGCGTCAATCGTTGCTACCAACGCACACAGCTCACAGGGACGCGTGCTGTTCGTGCGAGCCCCCCCGAAAGGCGACCCGCAGAGATCGTGGCTGCATGCCAACCAAGGTACGAGCACAGGGTCGAGCGCGGCACCCCACTGCCTTGCCGCGTGCTCAACCGTGGAGCCTTTGCAGGATCAGGTTCCGCCGTTGGCGGGCAGATCTGAAGCGTTTCCGCGGCTGACCGCGAAATTGAGGCTCACGTAGCCCGAGAGGGCGCAGGTCTGTGCGACTCGCTTGATGAGATCCCAGCGTGTCGCGCGGTCGATCTGAAAGACCACCTCGCCACGAAAGGGCTCGCCAGCGTGAAGGATCGGCCATGTGCGACGTGAGTCTTGAAGCCGCTCGTACAGACGGTCGATACGATCGGTGCTCGCCATCACTTCGGTCGGGTTCGCGATGCGCTGACCGTCCAAAAGAATGGCTTGCGAGGAGATCGAAACGATGGGCGCAGATCGCAGCGCCAACGCGTGGGGAACCGACGGGACCTCAAGTCCCTGTTGCGACGAGACCTGCTGTGCAGTCCCGAAGTTCGAGAGCAAGAACACCACCACGATGGTGAGGTAATCGATCATCGAGGTGAGGTTGAGGTCGGCGTTAACACTCTTAGACCCGTGGCCGCTGACTCGCATTTGGACGAATCGCAGCGGGATCGAGTGCATCAAGCGCTTGCCCGGCTGGTGAATCGGCGTGTTGTGCCGAGCCTTCACCGCAGTGCCGATCATGTGCTTTGGGTGATGATGCTTCGCTTCGGATGACATGGGGGATTCTCTCTATGCCTTTCCAGATCACAGGAAGCGGATGGTGACGAGCTCACGAAAGTCGGGAGTGGCTTGTCCTTCGGACCAAACCTCGTACACGACGTCCATGACGCGAATGATGGTGTTGTAGCTAACGGCGCTGTCGGGCTGTACCCAGACCTCGCGCATTTGCCGGTTGGCCTGACGACGTTCACGCAGCTTGGTTCGAAGCTGATCCCATTGCTGGGGGCCGTTGGCGTACGGCGTGATGTCGGCTGCTGAGAGACCCACAGCGATTTCGTTGGGTCGCACAAAGATCTTGAGCTGATCTTCTTGCTGGGGTTGAGGCTGAGACTCTGGCGTGGGCGCACCAGCGGGCTGCTGCGCTTCGAGAGTTCCGGACTGTACCCAGACCGCGGTCATAAGAAGAAACGCGATGAGGCTGATGAGCAGATCAATGAACGGGACCATGTTGATCTGCTGGTCAACGCCCTTGCGTCCGCCTTTGCCGCTTTCGACTGATACTCCACCCATCGCGTCACCAGAGTTTCGGAGTTGAGAGTTGTAGCCCGCACTTCAAACCCAATTGCGAGGTGTGAGACACCAACGCAACGGGGAATGAAACCACGGACCAAATCCCGCGTCGCACATGTGGACGCGGAGTGCTCATCAGGCTCCCGCCTGCTGTGCGCCTGCGAGGTTGATCTTCGAGCGGTTTTGCGTGACGAGGTTGAGCACCTGCACGGTGGCTTCGTTGATGTCATCGGTGACGCCTTGCGTCTTGCCGTTGAGAATCGCGAACGCGATGAGACCGATGATGGCCACGCCGAGTCCGAACGCGGTGCAGTTCATTGCCTCGGAGATACCCGAAGCGAGGAGCTCTGCCTTCTTGCCCGCGTCAATTGCAGGACCGCCGCCACGACCACCGACGGCGCCGAACGCGCCGATGAGGCCGGTCACGGTGCCGAGGAGGCCTGAGAGCATCGCGAGGTTCGAGAGGAGGCCGAGGTAGGGCGTGCGGTGCTCCACTTTGGGCATCTCACGAAGCGCTGACTCGTCCATCGCTGCCTGAACTTCTTCGTCAGGGCGGTTAACCTTCATCAATCCAGCTTTGACGATACGCGCCAAAGGAGCGTTCGCTGTCGAGCACAGCTTGATCGCGCGTCCCACATCACCGGCGTAGATGCACTTCTGGATGTTTGCCAGAAACGCGTCTTTGTTGATCGACGCCTTGAAGAGAAACATCGCCCTTTCAATGCTGATTCCGACAACGAACACCAACCACAAAACGATGGGCCACATGCCCCATCCGCCTTCTTTAAAGTGCTCGTACATTGAATGCATTGTCTTCCTCCTGGGAACCTGTGAGATCTGAGACCGCTGCTGGAGACTTATGGCACCCGACTTATTTCGGGGACCGGGGATCTAGCAAGAGCTTTGTTGGCGAGAGGCTCGTGAGTCTGTGAAGAACCCTCGTGCCTCTGCGTCCGCGTGAGCCTAGGAACCGAGCAATCCTACAATTGCCAAGTTGATTGATTCGACGGCGGGCGAGGCTGCCACAGACGCGGGACAAAACCCAAGGACGAAAAGCACCGCTGCGGTGCTGTGTGCCCTCTATGGTGTTGCCACGTGGCTGATAATGCTTCGTAAAGTGCAGAATTACAATCACACTACAATGTCTTATTTGAAGTGCAAACGCCGCGACCGGCCCAAACGAACCGGAGTCTTAGACATCCCCGGGGAGCGATAGTTCCACTGGGATGAAATTCTTTCAGCCAGAGAATACAGGCGTTGGGGGCTCTGTCAACGGACGAGAAGATGTTCTTCCACGTCGAGTGATTGATGGGTTGGGGCAATTCGGTTGACTTGTGAAGGGGCAAGCGGGCTTGTTGGCCGGCTGCGTCCCAACCGGACCGAGCCCCACAGCGGCCGTTGCAATTCGCAGCAGCCTCGGTAGGGGGACTGGCGTTGAGCCTTCGCTGTGGCAACCGGGAAAAACAAAGGACAGCGTGGGACCGCGAGACTCGTCGCGGCGGCGGTGTCAAAACTTTGGTAGCGCAACCGATGCAATTGGTCGTTGATTGTTCGAAGCGAACCCGCGACACTCCCCGAGCGCGAAGTCGTGTCACCTATCGTTGTGGTGTGCGACAAGTGAAACTACTTGTTTTTTTCTGAGTGATACAACGGTCGAAGGAGCGAAGGCGATGCAGGCGGCACTCGTTCAACTGCTTTTGGTGGCGCAAGAAGCTGCGGCACACCAGGAAGCCACTGGGCTTAAGGCTTTCTACCACAAGGTGGGATGGCCCTTCTTCGTTAACATGTTCATCATCGTGATCGTCCTTGCGATTATCACGGAGCGCACGATCTATCTCGCGACCAAGTTTCGAGTAAATTCGCGTGAACTTCTGGCCCAGGTCAAGAAGTTGGTCGTCGCGAACAACATTGATCGCGCTATCAAGCTCTGTGAGGCGGCAGATGTTCCGCTGCTTCGTGTGTTTCGTGCGGGATTGATGCAAGTCAACCGTGGCGACGAAGCGGTGGTCACCGCGGTCGAAGAGCAGACCATGGAGATCGAGCCCGCTGTCAACAAGCGCGTGGGCGCGCTTTGGTCTCTGGCCAATATCGGGACGCTTCTGGGGCTTCTCGGCACGATCTTCGGACTGATCAACACCTTCGCCGCTTTGGACCGGATTCAGGATCCGGCACGTAGACAGCAGGCGTTGGCGAACGGAATCGCAGAGGCCATGCTTAACACCGCCATCGGCCTCAGCGTGGCGTTGGTCTGCATGACCGCACATCTTCTGATCAGCGGGCAGACCAAGAAGATCCTGACTGATCTTGAGCAGACTTCTGCCAAATTGGTCAACCTGCTCACCACGCAGCGCGAAGGCTCCTAGTTGTGCTCGTGCGCTCAATCGCTACTTACGCAGCGCGGTTGGGTTTGCACATCGAAGCTCGTTTGTAGGGTGCATCGGAGAGAGAATTCATGTCCGGCCGTAAGACATTCACTGCAGCCCAGCACGCGTACATCAATCGCAAGTCCAAGCCGAGAGAGCACGATCCCGCCGACGCTGGTGGAGAGATCAACATCGTGCCGTTCTTGGACATCGTGACGAACATCCTGATGTTTATCCTTGCGACGATTACCACGGTATTTACGGCGACGATTGCGATGCCTGCGCCATCAAGCGGTCCCTCGACCGGTGGAGGCGCTGGCAACACGGAGGTCAATATCACGGTGAAGATCGTGCGAGACGGTTACATCGTGGGAGCCCCAGGTGGGTTCTTGCAGCCCGGCTGCAGCGCGGTGGCGGGTGCTGCGTTGACCGTGCCACTGATCCCTGGACCGGCGGGGCAGGCGCCGATGCACGATTATCTCGCGCTCACGCGTTGCATGGAGACCATCCGTAACAACCCCGAATGGCGCACCGAGCTTGCGGACAACCACAAGATCCAGATCGCGGGAAACCAGGACATCCCCTACCGTGTGCTGGTGGGGACGCTCGACGCGGTGCGCGAGACGCGGCTGGGGGCCAAGGACATGTTCTTCGAGCCTACTCTCGGAATCCTGAACTGATCGCGCTTCGGCAAGTGAAACAATCGAAAGACGAATGGTCATGAGCAACGCGGGTGAAGTACAGCGAGCCAATGTTCTAGATGTTAAGCGAGCGGTCACTCGCAAAAAGCGCCGCCGCCGCCAAGATCACGTCCATCAAGAGCTCAACATCACAGCCATGTTGGACATGATGACCATCATCTTGGTCTTCTTGCTCAAGTCATTGTCCGCGTCGGCTGGCAACGTGCCGCAGAGCGATGATCTTCGGCTCCCCAGGTCGACCTCGCAGGCCGACCCGTCAGGTGCCCTGCAGATCATCGTGTCGCGCGTGTCCATCACTGTAAACGGACACAACCTGAATCTTTCGCTGCGCAACGGGCTCGTCGACCCATCGGCCAAACGTGGCGGCGGCTCGGGCTTCTTGATCAATCCGCTTAACAGCGAGATGCGGGACCAGCACGAATACGCGCTTGCGCTCTCACGCGCTTCGAACCAGCCGTTTAGCGGCGAGATGGCGCTGATTGCGGACTCGGAGACGCCGCTGCGCACGATCTTCGAAGTGCTCTACACCTGCGGGCAAAACGGCTTCTCGAACTTTCAGCTCTTGGTCTTGAAGACCGGCGCTGGCCAGGTTCGTCGCTGAGCGTTCTGTGGGCTGGGGGAGCGTGTGGGGGATTGCGGGAGTGGGTCGGTGGTGACACGGCGTGCTCGCGTGGGCCTTCTTGTGCGTGGGGGAAGGGGGCGCGCGAAGGCTGTTAATGGAGTGACGGTGGGCGACTCAGAGCGGGTTTTGAGAAGCTCAGCGTTGGACCATTGGGGCTCAATATTCAGGAGAACACGCATTAAATCTTGTCCTATTGGCCTTGGCGTGTTCTTTGCTGTTCTCGCAATGTTTGCGATGTCCCCACGCTCACTTGTGGTGCATCGCTTTTACGGTGTTTTGCTCCACGCAAAACAGAAGCTTCAAAGTGCGCTTGGACTCTGCTAACAGGGCCCACTCACGTTCGGGTCATTGAGGGAACCATGAAGGGCTGTGTTCGAGGTTTTCTGTTCGCTGCGCTAACACTTCCAGCGAGTGTTTTTGCACAGACTTCTGGCTCCACCGGTGGCAACACCGCGCAGGCCCCTACTCCCACGCCCGCCCCTGGCGCGACCGGTGGCACGGGCGGCACCGCGGCACCTGCGGCCGCTGAGCCAGAGGCACCTGTGGCTCCCCGTGCGCCGCTGTTCTGGCGCGGGACCTCGTTTATTCTCGACCAGTCGACGAGCCTCGAGACCGTCGCGCCCGGGCTTGTTCAGTCGTCCCAGTCGTTGAGGAGCTACCAGCTCTGGGCATCGATTCGTCCGCGCTTTGCGTTGGGCTCGATGTTTACGCTTTCGGTTCGTCAGGACGCGACGTTCGAGATGTTTCCGGACTACGGCGAGACCGGGTCTGCGGGCTTTTTCGGCGACCTCTGGACCGACTTGATCTTCAAGGGTGTCCCTGCGTTTGCTGGGATTAAGCCTGTGTTTGGTCTTCGCGCCCAGTGGCCCGTGTCGCTGACAACGCGTGCACGAAATGTGTTCGTCACGACGGGCCTCATCGCGAGCTTTAACAAGAGCTTTGAGCTTCCGCGCGACCAGAGCATCTCGATTGGTTTGACGTTCGTGGGTTCGCATCCGTTCGCGGGCTCTACGACCGGCGGCAATCGCATCATCGATCCAAACCGCACGGGCGCAGAAGGCGCGGCGGATCGCAACGGCTGTCAGGTCGTGGCGTTGGACGCTGGGGTTGACCAGAACAGCCGCGCGACCACGATTTGTGGCTACGGCGGGGCGCCTGCGAACGTTGCGTTTGGCCTCACCAGCGTGCTCTCGCTGGGCTACACAACGCCAGTCCCAGGGTTGAGCTTTGGGGTGATGGGCGTGTTGATCAACAGCTGGCTTTACAACCTTCCGTCTGCCTACGTGGCGGATCGAATGGGCGGCGTTGTCGAGGTGACCAACTCGACGACGGATCAACGGATGCGTCAGGCGTCTTGGCTGAGCTTCTCGGTCGACTACGATGCGACCTCTTGGCTCAGCCTCTCGGCTGGCTATTACAGCTTTCGCTCGGTCACAAACGAAGACGGGCAGTACGGCAATCCGCTCTACCAGCCTGGCGGTGGCACCCGCTTGTTCTTCACAATGGCTGTTGCGCTTGACGTGCTCTATCTCACCGTTTCGGGCGGTACGACTCGCACCGGCGCCGCGGTCTCTGCGCGAAGCGTGACCATGAACGAGAGCACGCCACGTCGTCGGTTTTCGCCGACGGAGCCTGCTCGGCAAATGCGTGCGCAGCAGATGGCTTCGGGCATGTTCTGAGAGTCGCCCGGGGGGAGCTCGCGCACGCGCACGCTGGGGGGCGACGCGCTGCGCTAACGATTGCAGCACTCCGTGCTTCTCAACGGGTGGGTCGAGACTCTAGCCTCTTGGCCGCGATGCAAGATGAGCGAACCGAGTTGTTGAAACTCTATCGACAAATGCTGCTGATCCGGCGCTTCGAAGAGGCCTCGGCGAAAGCGTATTCACAGGGAAAAATCGGCGGATTTTTGCACCTGTACATCGGCCAAGAGGCCTGCGCCGTGGGCACGCTCGCGGCGCTCGAGCCTCGAGACTATGTGGTGACCACCTACCGAGATCACGCGCAGGCGTTGGCTCGCGGGACGAGCGCGCGGGCTTGCATGGCGGAGCTGTATGGCAAGGTCACAGGCTGCTCAAAGGGCCTTGGCGGCAGCATGCATTTCTTCGACGCAGACAACCACATGCTGGGCGGCCACGGGATCGTGGGCGGGCACTGCCCGATCGCGGCCGGCGCTGCGTTGGCTTCGAAGTATCGTGGCGATGGCGCTGTGACGGTGTGCTTCTTTGGTGAAGGCTCGGCCACAATCGGTGCGTTTCACGAGGCGCTCGCGCTCTCGGCGCTCTGGAATTTGCCTATCGTTTTTATCTGCGAGAACAACGAGTACTCGATGGGCACGCCGCTCTCGCGCTCGCTCAGTGTGCACGATGTCAGCCAGAAGGGCCCCGCGTTTGGCATGGAGCGCGACCGCTTTGGAGCGTCGGACGTAAACGAGGTCCGTGCACGGATGCAGGTCGCGATTGACCGCGCGCGCAACGAGAGCAAGCCCACGTTGATCGAGGTCGCGCTCTATCGCTATCGAGGTCATTCGATGAGCGACCCGGGCAAGTACCGCACCGCGGACGAGATCGAAGAGCGCAAGAAGACAGATTGTTTGCTCGTGGCCGAGGGCAAACTGGGGGCGCTCGGAGTGACCGAGGCTGAGCTCCTTGCGATCGCGGAGAGTGTAGACGCTGAGGTCGAGGACGCAGTGCAATTTGCCGAGGCGAGCGCAGAGCCTGATGAGTCGCTCATTGAGGCGTTTACGTACGCGCCAGGAGTTTAGGTGTAGCGATGCGAGAGCTGAGATATCGAGAAGCGCTCCGAGAGGCGATGACCGAAGAGATGGTGCGCGATGAGCGCGTCTTCATCATGGGCGAAGAGGTCGGGCATTATCAGGGGGCCTACAAGGTCACTGAGGGAATGCTCGCGCAATTTGGCGAGAAGCGCGTCATGGACACGCCCATCGCAGAAGAGGGATTTGCCGGCATCGCGATCGGCGCGGCGATGGTGGGACTGCGTCCGATTGTAGAGTTCATGACGTGGAACTTCTCGGCGGTGGCGTTTGACCAGATCTTGTCCAATGCGACGAAGCTTCGGCAGATGTCGGGTGGACAGTTCACTGTGCCGATTGTGTTTCGTGGGCCCAACGGCGCAGCGAGACAGACCGCTGCGCAGCACTCGCACGCGATGGAGACGTTTTATGCTCAGATTCCTGGGTTGAAAGTGGTGGTCCCGTCGACCGCTGCCGACGCCAAGGGGCTGATGGCGAGCGCGATTCGTGATGACAATCCGGTGCTTGTTCTCGAGGACGAGCGGCTCTACGGGATTAAGGGTGAGGTGCCCGAGGGCGAGCACTTGGTCCCCATCGGTGTGGCTGCGGTGAGGCGCGCGGGGACTCAGTGTACGATCGCGACGTGGGGCAAAATGGTCCCGGTATCGCTTGAGGCGGCAGAGCTTCTTGCGGCAGAGGGCGTGCAGTGCGAGGTGATTGATCTTCGATCGTTGCGGCCACTGGATCACGGGACGGTCGCGACGAGTGTTCGCAAGACTGGCCGCTTGGTGATCGTGCATGAAGCGTGGCCGTATGGAGGTCCGGGGGCAGAGCTCTCGGATCGCGTACAGCGTGATTGCTTTGACTCACTGCGCGCGCCCATCGTGCGTTGCACGGGGCGAGATGCCTCGATGCCGTACAACAAGAAGCTCGAAGAGCTGACAATTCCAGGCAGCGCGACGGTCACCCAAGCGGTCCGCGCGGTCATGGCTTACTGAGAGAACGCGAAGAGGCAACCGTGGCGAAGATTATTGAGCTCCCCAAACTCAGCCCGACGATGGAAGAGGGCACGCTCGTTCGTTGGGTCAAGCCCGTCGGCGATCGTGTTGAAGTGGATGACCTTCTGGCCGAAGTCGAGACTGACAAGGCCACGATGGAGTTTCGCGCGTTTGATCGCGGCACGCTGCTCGCGCGCTTGGTTGCCGAGGGGCAGGTGACTCAGCTGGGGCAGCCTGTGGCGATCCTTGGTGAGCCTGGCGAGGACATCTCTGCGCTGCTCGCGACCCTTGGTGCGGCGCCCGCTGTGAGCCCGCCTGCGGCGCCGGCAAGCGTGGCAGCCACCATGCCACAAGCGCCTGCGATGACGCCCGCAGAGGCCCCTTCTCACGCCACGGCTGGCCATGCCCTGGTCGCTCCGGTGTCGTCCGTCGATGTGTTCGCATCGGTGCCAGGTGTGGCGGGGTTGGTGCTCTTGCCGCAACGTGATGCGGCGCTCACTGTTGCCAAGGGCGAGCCTGGCGGGCCGAGCTCTCCGCGGGTGCGGCAGTTGGCCAGGAGTCTCTCGGTGGATCTCGCGAGTGTCCGAGGGAGCGGCGAGGACGGACGGATTCGCGTCGAGGATGTTGAGCGTGCGGCGACAGCCAGTGGTCCGCGCGCTGAGCCGGCGGCGATCCGCGGTTCGGTCGCTGCGGTTGGCTCGGCCCGGTCACCGAGTGTGGTGATTCCGGCATCCTCGATGCGCAAGACCATCGCGCGTCGGCTGACTGAGTCCAAGCAGACGGTGCCGCATTTTTATCTCGAAGTGGATCTGGACGTAGAGGGGTTGTTGGCGCTGCGAGAGCAGCTCAATGAGGGCGCAGAAAAAGAGCGCAAGATCTCAGTCAACGATCTCTTTGTGCGTGCGTGCGCTGTCGCGCTGCGCGAGGTTCCGCTGTCCAACGCGTCATGGATGGACGGGTCGATCGTTCGGCACACGCGAGTGGATATTTCGGTCGCGGTTGCGGTCGAAGATGGGCTTGTGACTCCGGTCGTGCGTGACGCGGACCAAAAGAGTGTCTCGCAGATTGCCTTGGAGATCCGCGACTTGGCGGGGCGCGCGAAGAGCAAGAAGCTCAAGCCCGAAGAGATGCAAGACGGAGTGTTCTCGATCTCAAATTTGGGGATGTATGGGGTGGACCGCTTCTCTGCGGTGATCAATCCCCCCGAGGGGATGATCTTGGCGGTGGGCGCGGCGCGAGATGTTCCGGTCGTGCGTGGCGGCGCAGTGGTCCCGGGCAAGCGCTGTGCGGTCACGCTGTCGTGCGATCATCGCGTGGTGGATGGAGCGCTTGGAGCCCAATTTCTTGCGGCTCTCCGAGCGATCATTGAGCGACCGATCCGCGTGCTCGCGTAGCGTGCTAACCTCGCGCGCAAGGTAGAGGAGCGAAGGTTGATGATCACAAGCCGACTGTTTATCTCGCAATTGGCCTTGGATCAGTGGCTCGGCGAAGGTCGCGCCAAGATCGAGGGCGAAGAGCTCACCGATGCCAAGACGAAGCAGCGGTTTCGGCTGATTACTGGCGTGAGGTTTGTCTCAGAGGTCACTGGCGCACCTGACCTGAAATCCCTCGTGGGAACGGTGAAAGATGCCGACCAGCTCGAGTCGCTGGGCGCCGAGTTGTTGAGCGGGAGCGTGCTCTTGGGAGACAACGCCTACGAGGTCCAAGAGGGCTTTGTGGGTACGCTGGTTGTGGTAGACGTTGCCAAGCCCAAGCCGCGCGCTCAGACCATCGCGTCGCTGCAGGCGTTCTTTTTGAACAACGTCAAGTGAGCGAGTTTCTCTTCTCGGTCGCCGCCGCGGGGTACGCCGTTGCGAGTGTGCTTTGGCTGGTCTACCTGCGTGGGCGCTCAGATCAGGCGATGCTGCGGGCTCCTTGGGTGTTGAGCGTTGGGGTGGTCGCGCACGTGGCGCACGAGAGCACGCGGTGGATGGCTCATGGGGTACGTCCGGTCGACGGGATCGGGCCCATGCTGTCGATGTTGGCGTTGTTGGTCACAGCGACAGTGCTGTTGTTTTGGCGCATCGGGCGCAGGCTCGAGGTCGTCGGGGCGTTTGCGCTTCCGGTGGCATTTGCGTTGTTGTTGGGCTCCCGTGTGGGTCCCGAGGGGACAGCCTCACGGGGGGCGATGTTTGTCGTCCACGTCGCGGCCAACAGCGTGGGAGTGGCCGCGGCCATGATCGCGTCGGCCGCTGCGATGGGATATTTGTTGCTTGAGCGGCAGGTCAAAGCGCGGCGGCTGGGAGCAATGTTTCGGAGGCTCCCGCCGCTTGAGACGCTTGAGTCGTTGTCCGCGCGGAGCGTGCTCGTCGCGCTCCCTGCGCTCACGTTGGGGATTGTCACGGGACACATCGTCGCGGCGCGAGCTCACCGCGCGGCAGGTCTGCCGTGGCAGCAGCTCTTTGCGATGGGCACGTGGGTGGTGTTTGTGATCTTGGCGCTCTTGCGCTGGGCGGGGCGGGTTCGTGGGCGGCGGGCGATGGTCGCGACGCTGAGCGGAGGGTTGGCGCTAGCGTTTACCCTGGCGATTTATCTCGGGCGGGTTCGACCATGAGCCGCTCATCGTTGGTGGTCGTGGGGCTGAGTCATCGGACGGCCCCGGTGGAGCTCCGCGAGCTGTTGGCTGTCTCGGCCGATCGGTTAGAGCAAGCGCTCTTGCACATGCGTGGGTTGCCTGATGTGGGCGAGGCGATGTTGGTCGCGACCTGCAACCGCGTCGAGGCGTACGCAGCGGGGGACAGCGCGTCGCGATGCGCAGCGGCGCTGCGTGCTTTTTTTGCGCAGCGGGCGCCTGGCGCCGGTGTCGAGACGTGTCTGTACGAGCTGAGCGATGAGGCTGCGTTGCGGCATGTGTTTCGGGTGACGGCGAGCTTGGACTCGATGGTGGTTGGCGAGCCGCAGATTTTGGGGCAGGTGAAAGAGGCGTTTAGCGCGGCGACGCACGCGGGGAGCGTCGGTCCCTTGCTACGAAGGGCGATTCCGCGAGCTTTTTTGGCGGCGAAACGTGTTCGTACAGAGACTGGCGTTGCGTCTGGGAGCGTCTCGATGGCGAGCGTATCCGTGGATCTCGCGACACAGATTTTTGGTGGGCTCGAGGGGCGCAGCGTGCTCTTGCTTGGCGCCGGAAAGATGGCGATGGGCGCAGCACGCGCGCTGGTGACTCGGGGTGCGAAGCTCAGCGTCGCCAACCGGAGCTATGAGCGTGCCGCGGAGCTTGCCAAAGTGCACGCGGGCAGCGCACATGCGCTCGAGACTCTGCCGCTGTTATTGCAGCACGCAGACGTAGTGCTCTGCTCGACCGGGGCGTCGCGCTATGTGGTGGACGTAGACACGGTCCGTGCGGCGATGAAGCAGCGTCGGGGGCGTCCGCTCTTCGTTGTGGACATCGCGGTGCCACGCAATGTCGACCCGCGGATTCACGAGCTAGACGGCGTGTATCTCTTCGACGTGGATGACATTGAGCGTGAGGTAGCGCAGGCGCTCACAATGCGGGGTGGTTCGCTCGCTGCGGCTGAAAAAATCCTTGAAGAAGAGCTCGAAGCGTTTGCGCGAGATCGACGGAGCGCCGATGTTGGGCCGACGATTGGAGCGATGCGCGCGCACTTTCGCGTGGTCGCGCGCGGCGAGGTTGAGCGTGCGCTCGGGACCAAGCTCAAGTCGCTCTCGGCGGAGCAACGCGAGGGGCTTGAGGCGATGGTTGAGGGGTTGCTAAACAAGCTCTTGCATACGCCCAGCGCTGCGCTGCGGGAGCACGGTGCGACGGAGGGCGGGGCCGCCATGGCGACCGTCGTTCGCGCGCTGTTTCGCTTGCCAGAGAGCGATTCACAGGAAGCCTCGAGCAGGGACAAAAAATGACACAGCGGATTGGTTTCGCGACACGGAAGAGCTTGCTCGCGCTCACTCAGACCCGGTGGGTCATGGCGCATTTGAGCGCGGCCGGTGGCTATGCGTGCGACGAGGTTCAGGTGGTGACCGAGGGGGATCGGGTGCAAGAGCGGCCACTGTACGAAATCGGGGGCAAGGGGCTGTTCGTCACCGAGGTCGAGCAGGCGATTGTCGACGGGCGGGCAACGTTTGCGGTGCATTCGATGAAGGACTTGCCAGCGGTGCTCGCCGCTGGGCTGGCGATTGTGGCGATCCCGCGGCGTGAGAGCGCGTGGGATTTGTTGGTGACCCGAGAGGGCATCGCGCTGGAAGAGTTGCCTCACGGTGCGCGGATTGGGACGACCTCGTTGCGTCGAAAGCTGCAGCTGCAGGCCCAGCGTCCCGACGTGCAGTGTGTGACCCTGAGGGGCAACGTGGATACGCGTTTGGCGAGGCTATCTGCAGGGGATTTTGATGCGATTGTGTTAGCTGAGGCGGGTATTCGTAGGCTCGGAATGGACATTCGAGCGGTGCGGTTGTCCGAGACCATGGTCCCGTCGATCGGGCAGGGCGTGTTGGCGATTGAAGGGCATGCGACGCTCGCGGAAAGTGATCCCGTGCTCGCGCGCGTGTTGGCTGCTTCGCTTGAGCATGGCGACACGCGTGTATGTGCTGAAGCAGAGCGCAGCGTTCAGCGCGCTTTGGGAGCGGACTGTGTGACGCCGCTTGGGGCCCACGCGACGCTCAGCGAAGATGGCGCGCAAATGTGCTTGGTGGGGTGGTTGGCGCGGCCAGACGGGTCGCGGAGTGTGCGGGCGTCTGTCGAGGGTGCGCGAGGTGAGGGCGCGAGGCTCGGGTCGGCGTTGGCTGCGGAGCTGCGGGGCGGTTTAGCCGGATAAATCGCAGACAAAATCTCTCGGTTTAGCGCGCGGCGTACGTGGGCGGGGCGCTTGAGCGAGGGGGGAGATCTTGGCACTCTGTGATGCGAAGATAGACGCCGTAGAGCACTGATGGACCACGGCGGACGAGCGCGACGCGGTGGTGTTCGAGTTCGCCCAGATCGAGCAAGTCGTCTTCGGTGAACAAGCCTGGGAGGGCGACCCACGACTGGTCAAGCACGGGCGTTGCGGCGCTCGATTGCAGTGAATTTCGTGGGGTGGCTCGGCTTGTAAACATTGGGTTTGTGCTGTCGTAGTGTCGCGTGGACGGGGCGCGGTGTTTAGAATCGTGTCGTGTCATCGCGGTCTTAGGGCGATGCGCTTGGATGTGTGTTTGAGAGTGGGTGCTCACGTTTGGAGCGCGTGTCCAACGCAGTGCAAACGACGTTCCGGTGGGGGGTCTAGCGCAAACGAAGCGGGGTGTCGACTGCTGAAAACTCTCGCGAAATGCTCGTCCATTCGACGGTTATGCGTTCTGAGAATTAGGTCAGACGTTGGTGCACTCGCGATGAAATGGTGACCTTGACTGCGTCATTGTTGTCGTGGTCATCCACGGTTTGCGTAGGGCATGCTGTGATGCCAGTGTGGTGGTTGCTCACGAGGAGTTGGGTTGGTATAGAGCCGGCGCTGACCGATGTCGTGGTTGAGCCCTCAGGCCCCCTCAGGGCGGTGCTTCTTGGTAATTTGGCAAGAGAAGCTGTGATTCGAACCGAGAAAGTGCTCAGATCATGAACGCGAGTCCCCGCATTGAATGTGAGCCAGACGACCGATTGAATCGAATCCACGCAGGAAGTATTGCCTCGAGCGGGCTTGACCAGGCCGATGGTGTTGTCGTGCGGATGACACCGGGCCTGAGTTTTCACGGAGATCATCGATGTTGTTCGACTGGGTGAGTGGACTGTTCTCGAACGATCTCGCGATCGATCTTGGCACAGCCAACACGCTCATCTACGTGAAGGGCAAAGGCATCGTGACGTGTGAGCCCTCGGTCGTGGCGATTGAGATCACCGAGCGTGGCGGGCGTCGCATCAAGAGTGTGGGCAAAGAGGCCAAGGAGATGCTCGGGCGAACGCCTGGGCAAATCCAGGCGATTCGACCATTGCGTGACGGCGTGATCGCGGACTTTGAGATCACCGGCGCGATGCTCAAGCACTTTATTGACAAGGCCAACGCGAGACGGACTTTGATCAAACCGCGGATCGTGATTTGTGTTCCGTTTGGGATCACAGAGGTCGAGAAGCGCGCGGTCAAAGAGAGCGCGGAGCAAGCGGGCGCGCGCGAGGTTTATCTCATTGAGGAGCCCATGGCGGCGGCGATCGGCGCGGGACTTCCGGTGACCGAGCCGACTGGCAATATGGTCGTGGACATTGGCGGAGGCACCACGGAGGTCGCGGTGATTTCACTCGCCGGGATTGTCTACTCGCAGTCCATCCGCGTCGGCGGCGACAAGATGGACGATGCGATCGTCGCGTACATGAAGCGCAAATATAATTTGCTAGTGGGCGAGCAGACCGCTGAGCGCGTGAAGTGCTCGATTGGCAACGCGTACATGCTCGACGAAGTGCTCACGCTTGAGGTGAAAGGGCGTGACCTCGTGGCGGGTGTTCCGCGTACGGTCGTGGTCAACAGCGATGAGATCCGTGACGCGCTCGCCGAGCCCATCAACGCGATCACAGAGGCTGTGCGGACCGCGCTTGAGCGCACGCCTCCGGAGCTCTCAGCAGACATCGTAGACAAGGGCATTGTGCTCACCGGTGGGGGTGCTCTCCTGCGCAATCTCGATGTGCTCTTGCGAGAAGAGACAGGTCTGCCTGTGATGGTCTGCGACGACCCGATCAGCGCGGTTGTGTTGGGGGCGGGCAAGAGCCTGGATCACCCGGAGCTGCTCAAGGCTGTCACCGTCGGTTAGCGCGTTCGACGAGACGCCAAGCGCGACGAGGTTTGTCATTGGCCGCGGATCGTGCCAAACGTGCGGGTGTATGAACGTCGGCCGCCGCTACTGGAACGCGCTGCTCAGCGTGCTTCTCCTCGGGGTCTCGTTTTACTTTTTGCGCGCGAGCCTGCGTGATCCTGGGACCCAGACCGAGATTGATCGGCAGGTCTTGCGCTCTACCGCGTGGGTTCAGTGGCTCGGGGATCAGGTCGCTCGCGGGCTGGCGACGGTGTGGGACGAGTACATCTATCTCGTGCATGTGCGCCGAGAGAACGAGCGGTTGCGCGCCGAGGTCGCGAGGTTGCGCCAAGACGCGCAGCGGTACCGGGCCTCGTACGAAGAGAACCGTAGGCTTCGACGGATGCTGCAACTGCGGGTAGACACTCCGGTCGAGTCGCTCGCGGCCGAAGTCGTCGCTCGCGATCCGTCACCGTTTTTTCGGGTGATGCGATTGGCGATCACCACGCAGGATGTTCCGCGGCTGCGTGTGGGGATGCCCGTGGTGACTTTTGACGGTGTCGTCGGGCAGATCAACAGCGTGGTGGATCGGTACGCCAACGTGACGCTCGTTGCGGACTCACGGAGCGCGATTGACTCGATGATTGAGCGCACGGGCGCGCGTGGGATCGTCCATGGCTCGGGCGAGCGTCATCGTTATCGCGCGCAGGTTGAGTATCTGCAGCGCACCGACGATGTTCGTGTGGGCGACGCGGTGGTCACTTCGGGGCTGGGGTGTCGGTTTCCGCCTGGATTGCTGCTGGGTCGTGTGAGCTCAGTCACTCGCCGGGATTTTGGGCTCTACCAAGAGGTCGAGATTACACCCGCGGTGGATTTTTCGCGGCTGCAAGAGGTCTTGGTTCTCGCGACTCCGCAGCAAGAGTGCCGGCCGGGATTGCAGCAAAATCAGCGGCGCCCTGCGCGTGCGGGCAGCACCGGGGGTGGCACCTCGTGATCAATGGTTTGATCATCGGGCTTGGGATCCTGCTGCTGGCTGCGCAGACGCTCTTCGCTCGGCTGTGTGATGCGGTGGGCGTGGGTGAGTGGGCGTATCCGTCGTTTGTTTTGCCCATCGTTTTGTATCTCGCAGTGGGCGACTCTTCGCTTGGGCGCGGGGCGACGTTGTCGTTTGTGTTGGGCTATCTCACCGACGCGTTCTCGGGACTACCTCTGGGGCTGCATACGTTCTTGATGCAGGTGCTCTTTTTGCTCGCCCGTGTTGCAGGATTGAAGCTGTTTTTGCACGGAAAAGTCTTTCAATCGTTGCTGACATTCTTCGCCGCCGTTGCCGGCGGCACGCTGACGATCGCGTTGCACGTCGTGTTTGAGCGTGCGCAGGTGCACCTCGCAATGGGGCACGCGATGTTGGTTGTGACCTCGCAGGCGGTGGCGTCGGGCGTGCTTGCGCCGGTGGTCTTCGCGATTCTTTCGAAGTTGCCTGGTGGGCCAACTCTCAAAGCGGCGGAGAGCTAGCCATGGTGCTTGTCTCTAACCGCGCAGGGGTGAGTGAGTTTCGCGAGCGCATCCGTGGGATGGCGGGGCTCGCTGTCTTTGGCTTGCTCATCCTGCTGGGTCGCATGATGCAATTGCAGATCTTTGACGGCGCAAAATACCGCCGCGAGGCCCAAGAGAACATTCTTCGCGTGATCTATGTCCCGTCGACGCGCGGGATTATCCGAGACACCCATGGCCGCGTGATCGCGGCCAATCGGCCGACTTACAACGTCTACGTCGTGCCTCGCTGGATCTCGCGGCGCATGGACGAGGTCTACCCGAAGCTCGCGGAGTATTTGGGTCTTACGCGCGACGAGCGAGATCGACTTGAGGCGCGAATTCGCAGCGTCGATGGCCGCCGACGGGATCAGTACATTCTGGTTAGGCCGGACATTGATCGCGAGACGTTGGCGATTTTGGACACCCATCGCGACGAGCTTCACGGTGTGAGTGTGATCGCGGTGCCCTTGCGGACGTACCCCTTTGGGACGCTCGCGGCGCACGCGCTTGGGTACATCAACGAGGTGTCTGCTGAGGACCTAGAGAGCCATCCTGGCGAGGACTATCGTGCAGGCGACCGGATGGGCCGGATGGGGGTTGAGCGCGCCTGGGAGAGCATCCTGCGGGGGCGGCGGGGCTGGGTACGAGTCGACCGAGACCACCGTGGTGTGATCTTGTCGACCCGTGACGAGATCGCGCAGTTTGGTCCGGACCGGCGGCAGGATCCTGTGCCTGGGCGCGACTTGGTGCTCTCGCTCGACATGGAGCTGATGCGGTCGACCGAGCGCGCTTTTGCGCAGCGCGGACATCCCTCGGGCGCGGTGGCGGTGGTCAATGTGCGAACGGGTGGGGTTTTAGCGCTCTATTCGCGTCCGTCACTTGATCCCAACGAGATGACCATGGGTGTGTCTCTCCCGCGGTTGAGAGAGCTGTCGGATCCGCGTGGGTTGCGTCCGTTGGTGGACCGGTCGATCTACGAGATGTATCCGCCGGGTTCGACGTTTAAGCCGTTTACGGCGGTGGCGGCGCTTAACGCGGGGCTCCTGGACCCGTCTGAGACCATGCGCTGCGACGGGTTTATTGTGCGCGGGCGCCGGAGATTTCGATGTGCGCACGGGCACATTCACGGGCGCGTGGACTTGCTGAGCGCGCTCATTCAGTCGTGCAATGTGTACTTTTTTCAGGTCGGCGAGACCGCGCAGATGAACCGAATCGCGCGTGCTGCGTTTGACTTTGGCTTGGGCCGGCGCACGGGAATTGGGATTAACAGCGAGGCGAGCGGGTTTATCCCGACGCGCGAGTGGTACGCGCGCGCTTATCCGGGCCAGTGGCGCTTGGGCTTTACGCTTAACACTGCGATTGGGCAGCAGAGTACGCGGACGACGGTGTTGCAGCTCGCGCTCTCGTACGCTGCGCTCGCGAACGGTGGGACGCTGTATGTGCCGCAATTGATCCAGCGTGTGACGGCGCCGGATGGGCATGTGCTGCAAGAGTTTCCGCCGACGGTGCGTCGTCGTGTGGACGTGAACGAGGCGCAGTTGCAGCTGATCGATCGTGCGTTGCGCGGTGTGGTGGGGGATCCGCGGGGCACTGCGCACTCTGTCGACATGCCCGAGGTCGCTCTTGCCGGAAAGACCGGGACCGCGCAGGTGTCGCGCTCGACGCGCGAGGGAGATGACCCGCGGCGGTCGCAGGATCACGCGTGGTTCGCGGGTTTTGCTCCTGCGGAGAACCCCGAGATTGCGATCGTGGTGTTGGTCGAGCACGGCGGGTCGGGAGGCGCGGAGGCTGCTCCCGTGGCTGCGCAAATCGTCAGGGATTATTTTACTCGCGTGCGCACGGGCGCGCCCATTGAGAGCGTGGCGAGAGCCAACGCGCGCGCGTCACGTGAGCGACAGCGGGTGGGGCGTGTTGCGCCGCACCGTGGTCGACACTGACCGCGCGAACTGATCGGAGCTTGGGATGGCATTAGAGCGCGGAATCCGAGAGCAATTCGACTGGGGGCTCTTTGTTGTGGTCTGTGTGATCGCGACGTTGGGCGTGGTGAATTTGTACTCGGCGACGAGCTCGCTGGCGGGCGCCCGAGGCGACCTGTATGTGCAGCAGATTTACTGGCTCGCGGTGGGTGCTGGGGTCGCGGTGATCGTGGCGGCGATTGACTATAAGCACTACGAGAAATATGCGTATTTTGCCTACATCGCGAGCCTGTTTGCGCTGGTCGCGGTGTTTGTCCTAGGCAAGAGCATTCGCGGGACGCACCGATGGATTCAGATCGGGAGCTTTCAGTTTCAGCCGTCGGAGTTTGTGAAGATCACGGCGGCGCTCGCGGTGGCGAAGCGGCTGAGCCTTGAGACGCGCATTGAGCGGTGGACGCTGCGGGATTTGCTTCCGGCTGCGGGGCTCATCGGTGTGCCCTTGCTCTTGGTTTTGGCGCAGCCGGATCTTGGGACGGGGATGATCGTGGCGCTGGTCTCGGTGACCACGCTGGGCTTGGCGCGCATCGCGCGGAGGACCTTCTGGACGATCGTGGGCTCGGCTGCGGTGGCGCTGCCATTGATGTGGAACTTCGGGCTCAAGGCGTACCAGAAAGAGCGACTGACGAGCTTTCTCGACGCGGACAAGCACAAGATGGACAGCGCGTATCAAGCGGTGCAGTCGGTGATCGCGATCGGCTCGGGGAGCTTGTTTGGCCAGGGATTTATGAAGGGAACGCAGAACCAGCGTCACTTTATCCCTGACCCTTTTACGGACTTTCCGCTCGCGGTCTGGGCGCAAGAGTGGGGGCTCGTTGGAGTCGCGGGTCTGCTGGGTTGCTATCTCTTTTTGATCCTTTGGGCGCTCAATATTGCGAGCACTGCGAAGGACCGATTTGGCAGCGCGATCGCCGTTTCATGTGCGGCGTTGTTCTTCTGGCATGTGATTTTTAACGTGGGAATGGTCTCGCAAATGTTACCCGTCGTGGGCGTGACCTTGCCGATGTTTTCGTATGGCGGGTCGAGCGTTCTCACGATGCTCATCGCGGTCGGGATGCTCATGAACGTCTCGATGCGACGCAACACGTTCTGAGTAACCCTCAAGGGCTCGGTGACCCATGCCTCCCATTTTGCTCGCCACCATTTCTTCGCAGCAGCCCCCGTCGAGCTCGATGTGGGTCCTCGGAGCGTTGGTCCTGTTGTGTTGGATGGCGGCGTTTATTGGTTCTGCGTATTCCCAGCGCAGGCGGTTGCGGGCGCCGTTGATCCTACTCGCGACCTGGCTGCTCTCGACGTTGATCTGGCGATCGACCGTGTTTTCGCTGGCATTTCGCGATTGGTTCGAGCTGATCTCGTGTATCACCATCGGGCTCGCGGCGGCGCGGGTGGGTTGGATCTTGGTGGTCGATCTGCTCTTGCGCGAGGGCGAGCGCGTGGGGCTCTCGAAGATCGCGCGAGACCTATTGCAGAGCGGCCTGATGCTTGTGGTGACCATCGTCGCTGCTCGTACTGCAGGCGCCGATCCGCAGGCCCTCGCGACCACGGGTGGTCTGGTGACGGCGGGGCTTACGTTTTCGCTTCAGCAGACGCTGGGCGATCTCGTGGCGGGTGTGCTGCTGAGCGCCAAGGCACCGTTTAAGATCGGTGACTGGGTTGGCTACGACGACAGCGGTCGGCGCGTGGGTCGTGTCGTTGAGATCAACTGGCGCGACACGCGTTTGCTCACCAACGACATGGTCGAGCTCATCGTGCCCAACTCGGTGCTCGCGAAGGCTTCGATCCTCAACTTTTCGCAGCCCGTCCAGGACACTCGGCGGATTGTGAGCTTTGACATTGGCTATCACCACCCGCCGCATCAGGTGCTTGAGGCTGCGCGTCGTGCGGTCACCGATGGGGTCGACGGAGTGCTGCAGACTCCCTCGCTCGATGTGATCGTGCAGGGCTTCGAGGCGAGCTCGGTGCGCTACGCGGTCCGGTATTTTCTCGCGGATTATCGCGAACGTGACGCGGTGGACTCCCGCGTGCGGGTGCGGCTCTGGTATGCCCTTCGACGTGCGGGGATTGATTTTCAGTTCTCTCACCTGGACGTTCGGATGCTCGATACGGCGCCGGTGGACACAGACGCGCGTGCTCAAAACGTCGAAGAGTCGCTGCGAAGCGTAGATTTTCTCAAACAGATGGACGAGAGCGACGTGACCGCGCTGGCACAAGCGGCGATTGTGCGGTTGTTTCATCGGGGCGAGACCGTCGTGCACGCGGGGGAGACAACGACCGAGATGTTTATTGTCACGCAGGGCAGGTGCGTGGTTCGCACGGCGGAGGGGCGCGAGCTCGCCCAGCTGGGCGTCAACGAGTTCTTTGGAGAGATGGCGTTGCTCACGGGCGAGCCTCGCTCGGCGACAGTGTGTGCGCTTGAGGACACCACGCTGGTCACGTTGGATCGCGAGACATTTCGCACGGTGATTGCGCGCTATCCCGAGAAGCTTGAGCGTGTTTCACTGGTCGTTGCGGAGCGCCAAGCGGCGATGGACGCGCGCAAGGGCGCCGATGTCACGCAGAAGCAAAAGCTCGAAGAGCAAAACACGATGCTCGGGCGCATGCGTCGCTTCTTTGCGTTTGAGTAGGGGCTCGACCGCTGCGGGCTTTCGACGTAGAGCATTCGCGATGCAACCCGAAGAGTCCGCGCTGTGTGCTGTCGTGCAGATGTGTTCGCGTGATGATTTGCAAGAGAATCTACGTCGCGCGGGTTTGCTGATCGCGAAGTCTGTCTCGCGCGGAGCTAAGCTTGTCGCGTTGCCCGAGAACCTCGCGTGGATGGGCGCTGAGAGCGCGAAGCTTGAGACGGCCGAGGTGTTTGCCGAGGGCGTGTCCGAGGGGCCTGTGCTCGCGTGGGCGCGGCGCACGGCGCGGGAGTTTGCGGTGTGGCTCGTGTTGGGCGGCGTGGCCGAGAAGAGCGAGGACCCGAGCAAGGTCTACAACACGTGCGTTGTGTTGGACGCACACGGAGAAATCCGTGCGAAATACCGGAAGATTCATCGGTTTGATGTGACCCTCTCGGACGGCACAAACCTCTGTGAGTCACGCACGGTGCTCGCGGGCGAGGACCTCGTGGTGGTGGACACACCGGTGGGAAAGCTCGGGCTGTCGATCTGTTACGACGTGAGATTTCCGGAGCTCTACCGTGCGCTGGTGGATCGCGGCGCAGAGGTCTTGGTGGTGCCCGCCGCGTTTACGACGTTTACCGGGCGGGACCACTGGCATGTGCTGCTCAGGGCGCGCGCGATTGAGTCGCAGTGTCATGTGCTGGCGCCTGCGCAGTGGGGCTCGCACGGGGGAGGCCGCACGACGTATGGGCATGCGCTCATCGCGGATCCGTGGGGCACGGTGCTCGCAGAGTGCGCAGACGGTGAGGGCGTCGCGGTGGCCGAGATCAACCGTGTGCGTCGTGACGAAGTGCGCGCACAGCTCCCGAGCCTCGCGCATCGTCGGCTGCGTTAGTCGGCCTCAGTTGCGCACGACGGACAAGCGCGCGGCGGGCTCGAACGAGCGGAGGTGTCCGGACTCTTCGCCCACGTAGAGCGCGCACTGCTCGTCGACGCGCAAGAAGTCCGGGACGAGCTCACACTCGGTGAGCTCTGCGAGCGGCGCGCCATCGCTGGGTCGGACCACGTGAAGGGACACTTGGGGGACGAACAATGCGCCAGCCCGTAGCTGAACATCGAGCTTGCGAGGGAGGTCGCTCTCGCGGGCGGTTCCCAAGAGTTTGCTCCAACGAAGGCTGCCTGTCTCGAGGTCAATCGCGCAGGTGCGGCCGCTTGGGAGGTTCGCGATGGCCAGGGTCCCGAAGAGCGAGAGGCTCGCGGGGCGGCCACGGAGAGGCGTGTTTCCGAGTGGGATTTCTGCGACGAGTGCGCCGTCGGTGGTGCGATGCAAGACGAGCCTCGTGCCATCGGGGGTCTGCACGATGACGGCGAGTGTGTTGGCGGTCGCGACGGGCGTGCTGACGATCGAGCCCGCGAGATCTGTGCGCCAGCGCGTCGAGCCCGAGAAGGCGTCGATCGCGAGGAGCTCCGCGCGTCCACGGCCCAGCATCGCTGCGATGGCATACACCGAGTCGCCGTGCGCGCAGGGGGTGGTCGCGAAGGGTGCGCTCGCGTGGACACGCCAGACCACGGCGCCGGTGCTTAGGTCTACGGCGGTGAGCGAGGGATCGCCGGCGGCGAGGACGAGAAGGCGACCGATGCGGCGAAAGCGAAAGTTTCCACCGGCACGTGAGGCGTAGCGCCAGCGCGCTTCGCCAGTGTGGGTGTCCAGCGCGACGAGACGGCGCTCGGCCTCGGCGATGACGGCCAGGCGTGGCAGCCCGGCGGTGTGCACTGCGAAGGCTTGGGCGGCGCCAGTGCGTGGGGTGAGCTTGGTGTTCCACAGGGGTTCGCCGTCGGCGAGGTCCCGGAGCTCTGCGTCGCCGCGAGAGGACAAACGCAGGATCCCGTCGGGGAGCACGGTGGTGGCTGCGCGAGGGATCCCTTGTGACCAGAGCACTGCCCCGGTGCGCGCGTCGAGGGCGGCGAGCTCACGGGTACCCGGCACGATGACCGTGTGTCCCGCGACGGCGACCCCGTGGAGGTCAATGCCTTCGATCTCTGCGCGCCAGCGCTCGACGTAGCGCAGCCGCTGCGGGACATCCCGTGGGCCCTCGGGCTCGGGCGTCGCTTCGGTGTTTGCGCTCGCGCGGTAGAGCTCGGGCTCGCGGTTGAGGAGGTCCTGGGTGACCTCAAGCTCGCGCGAGATCTTGCGAAGACCGCGTGCGTCTGTGCGCAGCGCGCGAAGGCGGAGGTTGCGGCTCTGAGCTCGGTCGCGGAGGGTGATAGCGCGCACAAGGCCCAGGGCGGCGTCGGCGATGAGCCTCGCGAGCGCCCGTGGGTCCAGCTGTGCGGCGGCAAACGAGGGCCGCTGGGGCTGAGAGATCCCGAGGGTCAGCATGCGATCAGCGCTCAATCGAAGCGAAATCTGCGCGTCTCCGGCGGTCGTGCGAGCGTGCATGGCACGACGGGACGCGAAGGCCTCAAGCAAGGGGCGACAGAGGGCGACCAAGCGCTCGAGCTGCAAAAAGAGATAGCCACGTGGAAGCGCGACGGTGTGTCCGCGGACGAAGAGCTGCAGCTGGCCTTGAAAGAGCAGCGCGTGCAAATCCGAGTGAATAGACTGGGTCTCTTCGTTTGTACGCTGCACGTGTGCTTCGAAAGACGCGTGCAAATCGGTCGTGGCTTCGGTCTGAAACTCCCAAGTCAACGGCGCTTCGACGGGGTGCGCCGCGATGGGCGTTGGCGCAATGGCGGCCTGAGCAAGACGCGTGACGAGGTGATGGAGCTCCACGCGCTGCGCGGTCGAGATCTGGACCTCGACGAGCGAGAGCACGCGTTGACACTCTTCAAGCAACGCGCGGGTCGGGAGCGGGGCGTCGAGCCAGCGGACCTGGGGCAGGGCGCCCGTTCGGTACACGCTCATGCGGAGGCTGCGCTGGACGTACGTGAGGCAGAGCTCCCAGGGACCGCTGTCGAGCGGCATGGTGACCTTGCTCCTGCGGCCCTCCAGGATGGCCGCAGCGCCCGCGGCGAGGTCACGGAGTAGGCACGTAGCGTGGACAGTGTCCGAGGCCGCTGTGAGGCTCTCAGAGTCATGCTGCAGGACGAAGTGGACCTCTTCGCGCGCTGCGCAGAGCGCAACGTTTGAAGTGAGTGCGTTCGCGACCGCGTCCTTGGTGGACCAAGGGGCGGGCTGGCTGAGGAGCTCAAGTGACGCCATGCGCGTAAGGGGCCTTCGTGGAGCGGAGAGTCACCCGGGAGGGTCAGTGACTCGATGGGAGGGACTTTGGCGAGGCGCACGGCAGCTCTTCGGAGGGGAGCAGCGACGCGCACCGAGTAAAGCCATCGTAGGCAGGGCGGCGCTGAGTGAGAACTTTTCGACGGAGCGTGGAGTGAGAAAAAATGAAGCTTTGTCAAAGACTTGCGCGCACTGGGAGTTGACCAATGCGGTTGGGATGCGCCTAGATCAATGACAGTTTATGTCACTGATGGAGCGAACCACGCGCGCACGCCCCGAAGCGAAGCGGCCACCAAGGGGACCATGAGCGGGATCAGCGGGAGGTGGTAGCGGTCGCCGCCGAAGAAGACCATGTGGGTGGCGAGGAGGGTTAGACAGGCTGCGAGCGCGGCGCGGGCGGCGGGCGCCAACGGAGGGCGATCGCGCCACGGGATGCACGCCAAGAGCGCGAGCAAGAGAAACAAGCGCCATGGGCCCGTGATGGCGCGGCGCAGGGTCTTCTCTTGCGCATCGGTGAGCGTGATCGCGCGTGCGACTCGCAAATAGCCTAGCGGAAACGCCTCGTACGAGAGCGTGTGGTCGAGCTTTACGAGCGCGAGCGCGCCGAAGTGTGCGGGCCGTTGCGCGATGGATGCGCGAGCTACGGCGCGCCAGCAGCGGTCTCGCGCGGTCTCGCCGACGACACCGCGGCAGCCATCGTCGGCGTTGAGAGCGAAGTAGCGACCGTTGGCGCGGGGGACTGCGCCGATGGCGAGGTTAGAGCCACCGTTGGTGCTCACGAGGGCGCAGCCGTCGAGCACGCGGCAGTTGCGATAGCTCCAGGGGGCGATCAGCGCGAGGGCGGTGAGGGTGGCGATGAGGGCGGGGACCATCGCACGTTGAATGTGCGCTTTGGCGAGGGCGAGGGGCCCCGCGGTGGGCACGATTGCGTCGTGTCGGCCAAAGGCAAACAGCGGGAGAAGCGGGGCTAGGACGATGGCCTGTGGGCGCACGTAGGTCGCAGCGGCGAGGGTGACGCCGAAGAGTGTCGCGCGGGCGATGCGGTTCAGCGCGAGGGGCGTGACAAGGAGCCAGAGCGCGAGCACGAGCAAGAAGCCAAACAGGGGCTCAGTCATCGCGGTGGGGGCGAACAAGACGCTCCCGGGGAGCAGCGCATAGGCGAGCGCGGATGCGTGGGCGGCTCTGGGTTTTGCCACGCCAAGTGCGACACGGTGGGCGAGCGTGACCGACACCGTTGAGACGACAACGCCGGCGCCGTGGAGCACAGCGAGTCGCTCGCCGAAGAGCTTGTAGAGCAGGCCGACGAACGCGGGGTATCCCACGGGATAAAACGCGGTGGGCACGGTGTCGCTCGCGCGTTGCTCGAACATGAAGGTCACGTAGCCCATGGAGCGCGCGAGGGCGCGGGCTCCGCGCTCGTAGAGGACGCCGTCCCAGGCGGGCTCGGGATGCAGCCAGAGGGCGACCGCGGCGCGCAGCGCGAAGGCGACGAGGGTGACAATGAGTGTCGCGCGAAAATAGCGATGAGCCTGTAAATTGTCAGGCAGATCGCGGTCTTCGGTGCTCACGGTGTGGGCTCAGGGGGTGTCGCGCGACGCACCGATCCCGACGCGAGCAAGCTGAGCAGCGGGGTGAACACAAAGTGGTAGCGGTCGACGCCGAAGAAGACCACGTACACGCCGACGAAGCCCAAGACCACGGCGATGGAGAGCGTGACCTCGGGCGGGTGTTTGCTGCGGCGCAGCGGCGCGACCGCGATGAGCGCGAGGCTCAGGAGGATCCAGTGGTACGCGGTCATCAGGGCGTACATCGCCGTCTCGGTCTGGGCGAACGCGCGCTGATGGGTCGCGGCCCGGAGGTAGGATACCGGAGAGGACTCATAGCCCAGGAGGTGGCCCACTTTGAGCGGCGCGAGCGCGAGCCATTGCAGCGGACGTTCGCGGATTCGCTGCGTGGCGAGGCGACCGAAGCAGCGGTCTTTGGCGACCTCGCCGCGGACACGCAGGCAGGCCTCGCCGATGCGGATGTCTCGGTAGCCTCCGAGGGCGGAGGGGTCCGCGCCGATCCAGAGGTTGGAGCCGCCGTTGAGGCTCACGAGGGCGCAGCCGTCGAGCTGGCGGCAATTGCGTGCGGTCCAGGGCAAGACCACGGCGCAGCACGACAGTCCGACGAGGGTGAGGGCGCGGAGAGACTCACGGAGTGTAGAGCGTGTGTGAGCCCGAGAGACAAGCGCGAGGATGGGCGCGATGAGCAGCGCGGGAGGGCGCACGAGTCCCGAAAAGCCCAGCAAAAGTCCCGCGAGAATGGCCCAGCCTGGCGAGCCGCCCGTGCGGCGGTATCGCAGCATCGAGAGCATCGCGAGGCAGAGCGTCGCGGCCGAGAGGAGCTCGGTCATGTAGGCCGAGCAGTAGACAATCGAGCCCGGGGAGCACGCGAAGAGCAACCCGGCGACGTGGCCGGGTGCGCGTCCCCAGGCGCGGTGGGCCATGCGAGAGACGGCGGCGGTGGCGATGCCGGACGAGAGCACATTGAGCGCTCCGGCGACCCAGCGCGCGGGGCCAAAGAGGGCGTAGAGCGCGCCGAGCGTGGCGGGGTAGCCGACGGGGTAGAACGCGGTGGGGCGGTAGGGGGGGAGGTTGTTCCAGGTGTCGACAAAGCCCATGCCGGCGGCGATGCGTTGGGCGGTGCGATGATAGATCGCGCCGTCCCACTCGGGGACGGGAGGTTCGATGGCGAGCCAGACAATTCGCAGGGCGATCGCGAGCATGGCCCAGCCCACGGCGATGCGCCACGCGCGACGTGAGTCAAACGCTCCGGTGGATATCTCGGTGGGCGCGGGGGTCGCGGGGGTCGCGGGGGTCGAGTGCGTGGTGCTCAACGCGAGGGCTCGGAGGGGGTGTACATAGGTTGGCTTGATGAGGCAGTGCGTGAGAGACCCATCGCGGCGGCGGCGCAGAGCAACGGGACACACGGCAGATGAAATCGGTCGTCGCCGATGAATACTCCGTGCGTGAGCCCCGTGACGAGCAGGGACGCGATCGCGAGCGTTGCAAGTGAGGCTTCTTGGTGTGGGCGCTCCTCGCGGGTGCGGAGAGCGCGGAGGGCCGCGAGGCACAGGGCCCAAAAGTACCCCGTGCAGAGCGCGGCGAGGGCCCAGAGAAGGGGTCTTGGAGCGCGGCGGAGAGAGCCCTGGCCGAGGTAGCTCAAAGGGGCCCACTCGAGGGTCATTGTGCGAGCGAATTTTCGTGGAATCTGTGCGACCCACACAAGAGGATTCTGCGTGATTTGAGTGACCGCGCGGCGGGTGTAGCAGCGGTCGCGGTGGACCTCGCCCGAGACCTCGGTGCAGCCATCGCGTGGGGTGAGCTCACGCCAGCCGCCGTGGGCGTCGGGGAGCGAGCCCAGGAGCAAATTCGCGCCGCCGTTGGTGCTCACGAGGGCGAACCCGTTGAGTGCGCGCGTGTTGCGGAGGCTCCACGGGAGCACGGTGAGCAGCGCCATGGTGGTGATCACTGTGGCGCGGGCCAAGCGCCGTGGGCGCGTCGAGAGCGCGGGCGCGCTGAGGGCTCCCACGAGGGGCGCGAGCAAGAGGCTCTGCGGGCGGACAAGAGCCGCGAGACCCAGTAAAATGCCTGACAAAATCGAGCTCTTCGGGCCGCGGGTGGGGCTCATCGCGAGGGCGACGCTGGCGATGAGCAGCGCGCCGTTGAGCGTCTCGGACATGGTGGCGAGGCACCAGAGCGCGGGCCCCGGCGCGAGCGCGTAGAGCCATAGCGCACGGGATTGATGCGGCGAAGTGCGAAGGAGCGACGCGAGCGAGAGCATCGTGAGGGCGGTGGCTCCGAGGTTGACCGCGAACGAGGCGCGAGTGCTGCTCAACCCTGCGCGCAGAAAAACCGCGATCGCTGAGGGAAATCCCACGGGAAAAAACGCAGACGCCCTGCCGCTTCCGTCCCAGTGGAGGTAGCCCTGCCCCGACGCGAGGGTCTGGGCGATGGCTGCATAAATCGTCCCGTCCCAGAGAGGCGCGGTCCCGAGTACACCAAAGAGGACCGTGCGAACGAGCAGCGCGACCGAGAGCGCGGGGCCTAGCGAGTGAGTCAGGGGCGGCGCGCTTGGGCTGGTCACTGGGGCTCGTTGGAGGGGAGTTTAAGAGCGAAGGGCTGTTCGGTGCGTGGCGACTTTGAGCGCACAGAGAGCCGCCTAGAGGCATCGCGCGTGTCTCTGACGGAGGTTTGGCGTAATTAACGCGCTTGTCGCAGGTTGGGCCCTGAAGTTCGTTGAAAAAATGTTCGCGGCGATGTCCACTGCGCGCGCGATGAGTGAGCGAATCTTTAGCGCACGAAAACGTGCGATGTGTGGTCTGTTGACGGCTGCTGTTTCGTTGTATGCGGGGTCCGCAACGGCGCAATCGTTTTCTGAGCGGCTGGTGTTTCATGCGGACCTGGGCCTCGGCGAGGCAATGCCAGATGTCAGCGTTTCTCCAGTGATTTTTAACACGCCGACGTTTAGCGGGAGCCTCAATGCGCGTCTCGGCGTGCACCTCACTCAGCAAGTGAGCCTCCACGTCGTCGGAGGCGTGTGGAACGTCTTTGGCCGAGGTGGCATGACCCCTCACCCCAATGTGGGCTTGGGTTTCCGCATCGGCGACACCGTCGCCAACTTCTTTCACCCCTTTGTCATGGTCGAGGCTGGCCCAACCTTCTCGCTAGCGGGTCCCAAGCCCTGGTGGCAAGCGACCGCGGGCCTTGAGTTTATGCTCAGCCCCCGTATTGGCCTCGGCCCCTTCATTCGCTACGCCTACGAGACCCGCACCAACAACGACACCGACCGTGCGGGATGGCTCGCAGGTGCCTCGTTTACCTTTCGCACCCCGTGGCCACAGCCCGTTGTCGCCGCGCCCCCCGCAGACCAAGACAGCGACGGCGTGATCGACACCGACGACCAGTGTCCCACCGTCGCGCAAGGCACTACCCCGGACCCAGCGCGCCGCGGTTGCCCACGTGAAGACAACGACCACGACGGCATCTACAACGACGAAGACCAGTGCGTCGACGTCGCCCAAGGAGATCACCCCGACCCCGCACGCCGCGGCTGCCCTGCCGGGGACGCTGACAGCGACGGAGTGCTCGACCCAGACGACCAGTGCGTTAACGAAGCCCAGGGCGAGCACCCCGACCCCGCGCGACTCGGCTGTCCTGACGCCGACGCCGACGCCGACGGCGTGTTTAACGCGCAAGACCAGTGCCGAGACGTCCCCGCCGGCGACTCGCCCGATCCCGATCGCCTCGGTTGTCCCATCCCTGATCGCGACGGTGACTCGGTACCCGACGCCGTGGACCGATGCCCGGATCAGCCCGGATCGCCTCGCGCGGACCCGGCACGCAATGGCTGCCCAGGCATCGTGACGGTGAGCCAAACGCAGCTCACCATCACGCAGCAGATCTTCTTTGCGAGCAACAGCGACCGCATTTTGCCGCAGTCGACGCCTGTGCTCGTGGCGGTCTCCGAGGCGCTCGTCGCGACCCCACGCATTCATCGTATTTCGGTGGATGGACACACGGACGACGTTGGCAACGACGCGCGCAATCTTGACCTCTCGCAGCGTCGCGCTGCGGCGGTTGTCGCGTGGCTCTCGTCGCACGGTGTCGCTGCCGACCGCCTCGAGCCCCATGGCTTTGGCGAGACGCGCCCGCTGCAGCCTGTCGAAGGTCTGCGCGCTCGCGCGCTCACCGACGCGCGCTCACGCAATCGTCGTGTCGAGTTTAACATTGTCGATCCCGCACCGCGTCGCCCTGGTGCTGCGGCTGTGACGACTCCGGCACCAGCGGCTCCCGCGGCTGCGCCTGCAACGCCCTGATCTTGGCCGGGCTATTCGGCGGCGTCGCGGGTTCGGTCTTCGGGGGATGACAGACCAAAATCCAGCAGCGTCTGGGCAACCGAGGGGTTGCGCGGGGCGCGGCGTGGGCGCTTGCTTCGTGCGGGTGTGGGCTCGGTCTCGGTGTCACTGAGCGCGTCTCCGGAGACGCTCTCGGCGCATCGCGCACAGGTCGCGCTGGCGGTTGTTGAGACAGGAGAGGTAGGCCCGATCGAGTCAATCACTGCTTCGCCGTGTCGCGCAGCGGTGCGAGCGAGGGTGTCGAGAGTGCGTTGGCATCGCGCGATTTCTTGCTGGGATTTCACCAGTCGATCGACAGCGGCACGCAGCTCGGGTGTTGTCTCGGCGAAGACGGCGACGTCGCCGTGTCGGCAGGCCTCGAGGCTTGGGTCCTCTGCGAAGGGCGCGGGAGGATCTTCGAGTCCACACTGAAGACACACGCGAAGGGGAGCTCCGAGGGGCTCTTCGTCGCGGTCAAACTGGTGGTGTCGCACGTCCAAGACGACCATGTCGTCGGGTGGCATGTCGTCAAACGCGTCGCGCGAGGACGAGATCGTGGTGACGGGCTTGCTGCGTCGGACTGCCATCAGTGCGCTCACGAAGAGGGTAGAGAGAAGAAGCGCGCGGCCACCCACGTGCGGTTCTTACCCTAGTGCATGCCCTGATCGTCTGTCCAGCGCGCGCTAGCCCTGAACGCGAATGGCCCACACGAGTTTGCCCAAGGCCTTGAGCACATTGGGGACGCGCTTGATCAGGTTTACGCTGGGGGGGCGCACTTCTTTGAGCGCGATCGGGATCTCGCGCATCCGCATCCCGCTGCGCTCTGCGCGCAGCACGAGCTCGCTCGCAAACACGTCTTTGTCCACGAGGCAAGCCTCGACGACCGGGATCACATGAGTGCGCCGAAACGCCTTGATCCCGTGCGTGTCGGTGCCCTTGAAGCCCAGCGTGACGCGCAGCAGTCCGTTGTAGACCATAGACGCGGCGTGACGAGTCCAGGGGCGGTCGTCGTTGCTCTCGCCCAGGAGCTTGGATCCCACGACGAAGTCACATTCGTTGCCCTGCAAGAGCGCGAGGGCGGCGCGATAGAAGTCTGTGAGGCACAGGTCGATTTCGTCGCACACGACGAACTCACCGCGTGCGCGCAAGATGCCTTCGCGTAGGGCCTTGCCGTAGTTGGGCTCGCTCGCAGAGAACATCGAGACCTCGGGAAACTTCTCGCTGAGGGTCTTTCCGATTTCGCGCGTGGCGTCTTTGGAGCCGTTTTCGGCGAGGATGAGCTCGTAGTGGATGCCCAGCTCGCGCAAGCCTTCGCGCAAGCCTGCCACCGCGCTCGGCAGGATCTTTTCTTCGTTGTAGACCGGGATCACAATCGAGAGGGTGGGGGCGTCGTTGGTAGCAGTCATCGCAGCATCTCCCGCGCGCTGGTGGCCGCTTGGCGACCGTAGATCAGCGCGTCTTCCATGGAGCTGTAGTTCCACGCGCCGTAGCGGCCGTGTGAGAGAATATTGTTCTCGATCAAGAACGGTTTGATCACGTCGAGGGTCGAGAAGTAGTCGTGGTCAAACACAACGTATGCGAACTGGATCACGCGTGGGGACATAAACAAGATGTCATCCACACTCGCGATCAGCCCCATCTCGACCATATCGCGCGCGATGCGTGGTCCGAGCGTGGCCATGTCAGGCTCATTGCGGTCGGCCAACTCTACGTAGAAGCAGGCGCCATCTTTGGGGGCCAATTGCTCGCTAAAGTTTGAGTAACAGCCGATGCGATAGAATGGGTATTTGTCCTCGGGGATGTACGCCCAGTGCAGGTCTTTGAGGCACGGCTTGTGTGTCGCGACGTCGAGGTACCAGAGCTTGTTGCAGCGCAGTTTGTTCGCCGCTTGGACAATCTCTGCTGGGGCGTCGTCGAGCAGCCCGATCAGGGATTTGAGCGGCGCCGTGGTGATCAGCGATTGATAGTCGTGTGTGTCACCGTCAGAAAAGTGCAGGCGCTTGTTGCGCCAATCGATCTTGCTTGGCGCGCGGTTGAGCGTGACGTTGCCAATGCGCGCGGCCATCGCGACCGGGAGCTCTTGGATGCCCGTGGGCGGGTACAAGAAGCTCGCGTTGTAGCCGAGCTCTCTGTCGTTGAGACCTACGGCGCCGGCGAGCACGTCGTCGAGCTTGGGCATGGGCACAAAGCGTGAGCACCACTCGGCGGTGATCTCGCGTGGGTGAACGCCCCACAACCGGGCGTTGTACGGGATCATGAAATGCTTGCTAAATCCCTCGCCAAAGTTCTGCAGACAGAACTCTTCAAAGTTCGCAGGGGCGCTCTCCCACGAGGTCTCGCGTGCGGTGAGATAGCCCTTGAGACACTCAAACGCGACCTCGGCAGGCAGGCCAAACGTGTTGGCTTGGTAGGGATAGCGTGTGTATTTTCCGTGCGAAAATACCAGGCTTCGGCGGTGGATCGTGCGCAGGTGTCCCTCGGCGAAGAGCTCGGACATCCACGCCCGGATGCCAGGGTCTCGCAGGTGCAACAAGTGCCCGGTGCGATCAAAGCGATATCCGCGCTCTTCGAGTGTGATGGCGTGGCCACCAACATGTCCCAAGCGTTCGTACACTTGGTAGTCCGAGCCGAGATGGTGTGCTGCGGAGAGGCCTGTTAGCCCGGCTCCAAGGATGGCGATTGGGGGTTTGGCCGTGCTGCTCATGCGCCTATGTGAGAGCGGGATAGTGGCCCGCAGCGAGTTGTGTCAAGACGAACCCGGCGATTGGTTGAAGTGCCGGGGTGATTGGTCGGGATCTTCGAGGCAAACGGTCGTCGAGGGCTACCGACGCGTAGGCAGCGGAGGGGCGACCGCGTCGGTCGCGAGGGCCGCGGGCGTGAGTGAAGCCGCGCCAGTGCTCCCCAAAAGAACATGGAGCCGGTCTGCGCGGCTGAGCACCACGGCGCGCTCGCCACGTACGAGCACCCGCAGGCCTCGTGGCGCTGCCATCGCGGGCCGCGTCTCGATCGTTCGGATGTTCGCCACGGTCGCTGCGTTGCGTGTGCGGACGCGGAGTGAGCCCTCGGGTCCGCCTGCGTCCACGACCCAGCGGTGGGTGTCTCCGCGGTCTGCATCCCAGGGCTCGGCGATGGGCAGAGGCGCCTCGGTGCTGCACGTGCTGGCGGTGCACTGTGTCTCGATGAGCTGAGAATTCTCAGCACGAAAGAGCGACAGGGCGCCTTCGCTGCACCGCACGGTGACCGCGCTCACCGAGAGCGCGAGCGTCGTGACGGGTGCGATCCCTGCGCCGTGGCTCTCGAGCACGGTCGTGTGCCCGACGCCGTCGTCCGCGAGCCACCACGTGTGCCCATTGCGGATGCAGCGCGAGAGCTTGCGATCAAACGAGTCCCAGCGGCCGGGGAGCCTTAGGTTGCCTCCGCGCGTGGAGCCTACTTCGAGCCAATGGAGCGAGGTCGCTTGCGCGCGGTGAGGGTGAATCCACGTGTAAATAAACGGATCGCCGTTGAGTCCTAGCGCGCGATCGCTTGAGGTCACGTCGGCGTCGCGTGGGAGCGGCAACTCAAACGCGCCGACCGAGTGACGCACTGTGAGCCCAAAGCGAGTGCGGTCGATGCCGATCACATGGTCGCGTCGCGCGATGAAGTCACGGTGGCCTTCGCTCATCCCACGGACTGTGATCCGCGTGCCAAATTGCAGCCCATCCATCACGACGCGGACATCGGAGGGTGGCCTGGTCGCGCCGACGAGGTAGGGCGTGTGGTCCGAAGCGATCCATGCGAGATCTCGTGTATCTCCGAGGGGACCGAGCGTGAGCGGGGCGCAGGACACAGACGATGGCGTCGCCTCGAAGGGCAGCACACAGCGGCTGTATCGCGAGCGTCGATCGCGGAGGATCCAGGCCGCGTGGGTCTCGGTGAAGATCGCGTCGAGGATATCGGCCTCGTCGCCGCCGGCGAGGGCTTCGGGTGGAGGCGGGAGCTCCACGTCGGTCTCGAGTCTGGGCAGGCGCGCAGGGACAAACGGTGTGGGGGCGGGCACGACCAACTGGGATCGTTGGGCCCAGGCTCGCACCTCGCGGCGGAGGGTCGAGAACGCGGTCAGCCAGGACCCCGGGGTGACCCTGCGAGCTTGCAGGGCGCGGGTCCAGAAGACCGCTTCGCCCAGGGCAGACTCCATGGCGCTCGCGGCGTCTTTGAGGGGCGCTGCGGAGGGGTTTTCGGTGGCGATGGCGGCGCTCGCGGTGGCCAACCGGGTGAGCGCGCGGGCGCAGCTGTGGGGCCAGAGGGGATCGCCGGTTCCGCGGGCGAGGGCGGTGGCGCGGGGGACGAGCTCGGCGTCGGGGACCGAGGCTCCTGCCATCACGCAGCCCTCGAACGCGGCCCAGTCGGTCATCAGCACGCGCGCTGAGGCTTGTGCGCGCCAGCGCTCGGTGACACGGACGCCCCCATACGAGAGGCCCCCGGCGATGGCCAACGTGGCGCCCCAGCGGAGGGCAGTCTTGAGTCCCTGGGGGCGTGCGCTCATGGGGGCGGACAGTACAGAAATTGCGGCTACAAAAACGCGATTCCGAAGAACGCCGTGATGTCCGCTGCGAACACAAATCGCGGAAACATAAACTGCAGCGCGAGGTCCCCGCCGACGCGGAGGCCCGGGCCAAAACCGTACTCGAATCGCGCGCCAAAATTCGCGTTGTTAAGCCCGGTGATCACGTGCCCCGTCGCGGGAAACGGTTGGCCTTCGTAGCCCGGCGCGCGCGGTGAAATCTGCCCGATCGCCGTGCCCGCGTAGAGCGCACCGATGGGCCCCGTACGAGAGAACCCATCGCGGGTAAAAGCATAGAGAAATCTTAATGAAATCAAGGCACTAGACAGTGTTGTCCTGGGCGCTGCGTCGGGCTGAAAGCGCAACCCTGCGGACACGGCGAAGCGCTGCGCGAACTGCGCGCGTGCAGAGAACCAGAGGTAGGGCGTGACAGCTAAGCCGCTGGTCTCTGCGGGGCACGAGACCTGCGCCATCGTGCACGACGCGGACATGGGGTCTGAGGGCATCGCGAGGGTGGCTTCGGCGTAGGCAGGGTTTCCGCCGACAGAGACTAACCCGAGGCCGCCTCCGAGCTCGAGCGCGAGCAACGGCGTGGTGGGACGCGGCGGAGGCGGCACGGTGCAGGTGCTGTCGGTGCAGCGCAGGCCGTCTTCGCACTGGGCATCCGCGGTGCAGCTTCCGCCCACGGACGAGCGTTCGTTCGCGTCGCGACACACCTCGGGGGGCAGGCGCCCTGGTAGCGCGGGCGCGGGGCGCGTGCGCGTGGTGACAATGTTAATCCGAAAGACGGTGTCTTCGTTTCCGGCCTCGGCGGCGGGCAGATCGCGCTCATCGAACGCGGTGACAAAGTACTCGAGCGAGCTGCCACGGACGCTCTCGCAGGGGATCTCTGCGCCCCAGCCACGGCCCAGGCGCTCCATCCGGACGCGGGTCCAGTTGCCGGGCCCTGCGCGCCACGCGAGCTCAACGCGTGCGGGGCCAAACGCGCCGGTCTCGACCGCGATGGGCACCGGTGTTCGCGCGACCTGCTCGATCACGGGCTCGTGCAAGAGCTGCTCGACGTTGCCGCGCGCTTGTCTGCGCGCGCGAGAGAGCACCGCGCTGATCTCGGGTGTGATCAGCGTAGGGTCGATCGTTGCGGACGGATCTGCGCGGGTTGCATCGGTAAAAAACCTCAGCCCCGCGTCGGGTTCGTTGCGTCCGCCCACGGCGATCACGCCCTCCATCAGGGAGAGCTGCGCGAGCACAGAGGCCGAGCACCCGCTGCGTCCACATCGGCGCCGTGCGTCGCGAATGCGTGCGTTCGCGCCGTCGAGGTCGAGGTTTTGGTAAGCCTCAATGGCAGCGCGGAGCCCTTCGGTCGCGCGGGCGTCGTTGGGGCCCGCGACTTGAGCGTGCGCCGTCGCGCTCAACGCGAGGGAGCCAAGCGCGAAGAAGGACAGCGTGAGTAAGCGTGACGTGCGATCCACAGAGTTCTCCGACGCGAGGGATGCGGAAGCCTGTGGCATTGGGCAGCAAATTCACAGGGAAAACACCGCAGGGCAGTGACTAGAAGTGCATGCCCACGTTGGCCGAGAGGTCAATCACGAACAAGAATGACTCAGCCGCGCGAGCGGTCACAGGGAGCTGAAAGTTAAACGCCAGGTCGCCGCCCACGTGAAACATGTTCGCGAAGCCGTACTCGACGCGGCCACCAGCGTGAATGTTGAGCGTCCCAGAGCGCACGTGCGCTGCATTGGGGGTTCCGAACGGGCGGGGTTGAATCTGTCCGAAGCCGCCACCCACGAAGGGCGCGATGGAGAGACCGTTGCGAACAAAGCCGGGCGAGAGCACCGAGTAGTACGCGCGGGCGCCGACGACCATCATGGGGAGGACGCCGTTGTTGCTCAGCCGCACGGGGGCTCCGGTGCCGATGTCAATGTCCTCGGTCGCCGTTGAGAAATCTGGCTGAGCGCGAATGAACACGCCAAAACCTAGGTTTTTGAGCACGTTTACGCGGGCCGCGGCGTTGATAAAGAACGTCGGCGTGAGCCCTGTACCCGACAATCGTGGGCACGCAGCGCCACCCCGACAGGTCTCGCCCGTCGCGCGCTGTCCGATCACGTCGCCCATGCTGGCCTCGACGGTGTCGCCCAAAATCGGGACGCCGCCGCCGTTGAGAATTTCGCGATATCGCGGGTCCGAGATGGGCGCGCACTCTGAGAAATTGCGAGTGCATGCGACGAGGTAGCGCCCCTCGGCGTAGAACACGCCGCGCTGGTAGCGTGCTTGCTCTGCGCGGGCGCCGTTTTCGATCTCGGTGGCTGAGTACAGATCAATCGCCGCGGTCGGGATCGAGGGCATCAAGAGCGCCGCGCCAAAGCCCACGCCCACGTCGAACGCGAAGCGATACCACGAGCTCTGCGCGCCTCCGCCACCCCCAGGGGCATCTGCGCACGAGCCTTCGCGACACGCGAGGCCCTCGCCACACTGCTCGTTGCTGTCACAGGGGTCTCCGAGCGAGCGCGCGCTGCTTCCGCCGCGCCGACAGCTGGGGCCGGTCATCCCTGGGGGGCAGTCTTCGCCGCACGCCTCGGGGGGCATGCGACCCGGAAGCGCGGGCGCAGGCCGAGTGCGCTCGCGCACGATCTCGACGCGATTGGGCTGGTCTTCGCTCCCTGCAGTACCGATGACACTGCCGCCTTCATCGTACGCCAACACGTAATAATCGAGGTGGGGTGCGATGACCTGGCCACACGGGATCTCAACGCCGTAGCCGTTCGCGACGCGCGCGCTGGCGACCTCGGCGTAGCTGGTCATTCCGAGGCCCTTGTACTTCACGACCACGCGTGCGGGGGCCATGCCAGTCGGGGGTTCGACAAAGATCGGGACCGGCGTGTTCTCGACCTGCTCGGTGACCTGCGTGTGCAAGAGCGGCCCCGAGACGCGGCTCGCGCCCGTGTTGCCTGTGTTGCCTGTGTTGCCTGTGTTGCCCGTGTTGCCCGTGTTGCCTGTGTTGCCCGTGTTGCCTGTGGACCCGGTAGCGCCTCCGGCGCGGCGGCGCGCTTGGTCAAACGCGGCGGTGATCTCGGGTGTCACGAGCATGGCGTCGGGCTCGCCTGCGGGGTCCAAGCGGAGGGCCTGCTCGAACTCGGCGATCCCGGTGTTGGTGTCATTTTGGCCACCGACGGCCACGACGCCGATCGCGATGTGCACGCGACCGAGCATGGAGGGCGTGCAATTGCGCTGACCACACGAGCCCAGTGCGAGCCGCAGACGGTTGAGTGCGCCGTCGACGTCGAGGTTTTGATAGTCCTCCATCGCTTGCTGGATCATCCCGCGGACTTGGCGATCGCGGGTCTGTGCAGACGCTACCGAGGGCAGGGTTGCGACAAGCGTTGCGGACAAAAGGGCGGTCAATACGCTGCGGTTCATGGTGATTTCCGTCGGTAAGCGAGGTCAGGGTCTACGGTGACGTGACCCAACGCGGGGACATCGTATCGGACATCATGCGGAGAGACGCAAACTCTGGCCGACATGTTGTGCGAGGGCGAACAATCACCGCACGATGTTTCCGTTGGCGTCGATTTCGTTGAGCTCGACGCGGCGGTTGCTCTGTCGACCCTCTTCGGTCCGGTTGCTCTCAATCGGAATGCGCGGACCGTAGCCTCGTGAGGTCAACCGCGAGGCGTCGATGTTGTGCGAGATCAGGTAGACACGCACGGCCTCGGCGCGATTGCGAGACAACGTCTCATTGCGTCGGACGCTCCCGCGAGAGTCCGTGTGTCCGCCCACTTCGTAGCGCAGGGGCGCGTTGCGTCCGATGGCCAAGAAGCGCACGACCTCGTCGAGGGTCTCGGTCGCGCTGGGGCGCAACGTCGCGCGGTTGTTGTCAAACTCCACGTGAAAGCGCACGCCGTGGGAGGTCACCTGGATGTGCTGAAACACCGGCGGGCAGCCCGAGTTGTCCGGCGGGCCGGCCTCCATCGGGCAGTTGTCTGCCACGTCGAGCACGGTGTCTTGGTCGTTGTCCGGGTCTGGGCAGCCGTCTTCGTCTTGAAACCCGTCGCGGTCTTCGGGCTCGTTGATGCAGCGATCGGCCCCGTCGAGTACGCCGTCGGCGTCGTTGTCGGGCTCGGGGCAGCCGTCTTCGTCTTGGTATCCGTCGCGGTCTTCGGGCTCAACCACGCAGCGATCTGCGCTGTCGGGCACCCCATCGCCGTCGGTGTCGGGGTCGTCCGGGCAGCCGTCTTCGTCGCGAAACGCGTTGAAGTTCTCGGGTTGATCCGGGCACTGGTCGACTGGGTCGAGCAGGCCATCGCCGTCGCGATCGCCGGGCTGTGGCGGTGGCGGTGGCGGTGGCGGAGCGTCTGCGTGGGGCAAGCAGCGATCGGGCGGGGACAAGCGCAGCGCAGCGTTGGCGTTCGGGAGCGCTTGATCAAAGTGCTGTTGTGCGCGGGTGAGGTCGCCCTCGTCGAGCTCCATCCCAGAGAAGCGCGTCTCGGCGCGGCCGAGGGCGAGCTCGCGGGGCGCACAGCGCATGGCTCCGTTGCGTTCGGCCTGATCGAGCGTCGAGCCGACCGCGGACAAGCGCCCGCGGAGAGAGCTGCTGGCTTCGCAGCCGACCATGCCTCCGAGAGCAAGGGACACGCTGGTCCAGAGCGCGAGGGTCTGCGCGCGAGGTCTCACTGCGCACCTGCTTGGGCGTTCGCAGCGGCGGGCGTGGTCGCAGTGGCGGGCGTGGTCGAACACTGTCCACCGCGTGCGCAGTCGCGTGCACGGAGCGCGTTGGTGCGCGCGTCGTCGGCAAGCTCGCTCGCGTGTTGATACTCAGCGTCGCCGGCCTCTTCGCGTGCCTTGTCGGCGTACGCGCGGGCCAAATAGTATTCGTAGGGACGCGCGCTCTCGGCGCCTGCGAGCCGCGCTTCTTCGAGGGCCTGGTTCGCTCCTAAGATGTTGACGGTGTAGAGCACCCCACCACAGTGCATGCTGCTCAGGCAGAGCCCAAACATCGCGGCCCATCGTGTGCCATTGCGTAGGCAACGCCCCATCGACTGAGCGAATTGAGCGCGCTTCACGCTCGGTGTTGTGGTTGTGAGCAGAGGGGACTCTGGCTCGTTTGTACGTCGCACATCAAAAGAGAACATCAGCGCCGAGGCGACGCTATCACCCGCGATTTCGTATGGTCAACGCGCGATCGCGTTGTCTGAGCCCCGCGATCATCACTGCGGCCGCCAAGAGCCACAGCGATCCGATGGCGAGATACAACGCAGGGCCGCTCACCGTGAGCCCTGGCTGCGGGTCCAGCCCGCCGCGAAAGTGAACAAAGGTCGTCACGATTCGCACGCGATTGCGCAGCGCGAGTGGCGCGATCACCGCGACCGAGCCCAGGCCCACGGCGACCTTGAGCGCCCAGTCGGCGCGGTGAGTGACCACCCAGCGACCGGCGAGCGCGAAGCTCGCGATCGCCACCACGACGTTGAGCACCAAGACCGCGCCGACGACAATCGAGGGCACTCGGCCGGCGCCCACGAGGTACGAGACGCTCCAGTCGGGCGCTCTGAGCAAGCAGTACCCCAGCGCGGGCACCGCGGTGAGCAGCTCGTGGGCGACCAATAACCGGGCGGCGTCGGTGCTCCACGGGCCCCTTGCGCTCGCGCGAAGGCCATTGCGCGCCGCCCATGCGGTCAGCAAGCCCACGGCCGCGTTGAGCAGCACAAACGCAAGGAGTGGCATCGGTCAGTCGCTCAGCGAAGGCCCAGCACTTGCGCCATGGTGTACTTGCCCGGGGGCTGCCCGACGGCCCACTGTGCTGCGCGCAGGGCGCCCGAGGCGAACACCGCGCGCGAAGTGGCACGGTGGGTGATCTCAATGCGCTCGCCGTCGCCCGCGAGGATCACCGTGTGGTCTCCCACGACGTCTCCACCACGGATGGCATGCACGCCGATTTCGCCCCGCTCGCGGCGCGCGTTGCCTTTGCGGCCGTTGCGGACGGAGCTGCTCGCCTCGCCCTGGGCCTGCGTTGCGATCTCGAGCAACCGCAGCGCGGTCCCGCTGGGCGCGTCGATCTTGGCGCGGTGGTGCGTCTCAAGGATCTCTACGTCAAAGTCTGGGCCCAAGAGCCTCATGGCCTCACGCAAGATCTCTCCGAGGGTCTGCACGCCGACGCTCATGTTGGGCGCTGCCACCACGGCGACCTTGGTCGAGGCCTCGTCCAGAGCCTCTTTGGCTTCGTCGGTCAGTCCCGTCGTGCCTACGACGCACGCGATGCCCTTCTCGGCCGCGGCGCGCAGCACCGAGGCGGTCGCGTCGGGGGAGCTAAAGTCCACGACCACGTGCGCTTTCTCGATCGCGCGGCGGACGTCGTCGGTGAGGCGTACACCGGTCGGTCTGCCGATGAGCGCGCCGGCGTCGGTGCCGAGCTCTGGGTTGCGCGAGCTCTCGAGCGCGCCCACCAGTCGAAAGTCTGTGGCTGACAAGAGCTGCTCGAGGACTTGTCGTCCCATGCGCCCGGAGGCTCCTGCGAGTGCGACGTGAATCATGGCGAATCCATTAGGTTTTTCAGAAGACAGAGGGTGCCGTAGTGCATCGCGCACGCGGCCAAGCGATCAGCGCAAGAGACCCTGTTGTTGCAGGGCCGCGCGAACTTTTTCAACGCTCGCGTCGGTGGGCCACACGAGCGGGAGGCGGATTTCGGCGGGCGAGAGCCCGAGCAAGTGGGCTGCGGCTTTGACTGGGCCCGGGTTGCTCTCGACAAACATGGTCTCGTGGAGGGGCAAGAGCGCCAGGTGCTCACTGCGTGCGCGCGAGAGCTCTCCGCGGTGAAACAAGTCCACGACGGACTGCACTTTGGCCGGCGCAATGTTGCTGGTGACCGAGATCACGCCGCGGCCTCCGCAGGCCAAGATCCCGAGCGTGAGCGCGTCGTCGCCCGAGAGCACCGCGACCCGGTCCCCGAGCGCGGCCACGATGGCTTGTGTGCGCACGACGTTGCCCGTGGCCTCTTTGACGGCGACCACGCGGGGGCAATGGTGTGTGATCTCGACCAGCGATTCGACCGATAGATCACTCGCGGTGCGTGAGGGCACGTTGTAGAGCACCAGCGGCAGGTCGGTCGCGTCATGGATGGCTCGCACGTGCGCGATGAGCCCCGACTGCGTGGGCCGGTTGTAGTACGGCATCACGATCATCGCGGCGTCGACGCCTAGGGCTTGGGCGGCCTGGGTGGCTTTGATGGCGTGGCGGGTGTCGTTGCTTCCGGTGCCTGCGATGACTTGCGTGCGGCCTTGGGCGCGGGCGATCACGCGGGCGATGAGCGCTCGGGACTCGTCGGCGTCGAGCACGGGGGACTCGCCGGTGGTGCCACAGGGGACGATCCCGGTGATCCCGCCCTGGATTTGCGCGTCGACGAGGCGGTCGACGGCGTCGAGGTCCAGCGAGCCCTCGCGAAAGGGTGTAATCAGCGCGGTAAACGCGCCGTCGAAGCGTAGGGCCTTTGCCATCTCGTTGCGGTCTTTCAGACGTGTGTCACGGTTGCTAACTCGGTCCCGGCGAGGTCACGCACGGGGTGCTCAGGGACCAAACGCCCAATCGAGCGAGACCTCTTCAAACAAATTGTCGCGGGACTCGAGGTCGGTGAGCCAGGGCTCGTCGATCTGCCCCGACAAGAGCATCATGCCGAGGCGTCTAAACCTCGCCAAGTGGGCCTCGAAGCGTGCGCGTGCGTAGTGTGGCGCGCCGCCGGTCTTGATCAAGAAGGCCCAATCAGACGAGAGCATGAGCATCACTTCGCGCACCGATTGCCTCGCGATGCGGCCCTTGAGCCCCTCGTCGCGGCCGTGGTGTCGCACGATGTCCAAGAGCTCTGAGCACGCGTGGTCGACGTGTCTGAGCATCCAGCTTGAGCCGGGATCCAGCCACACGCTGGCGTAGCCCCCGGCGCCCCAAGAGCTCACCTCGGGCTCGGCGATGTCGTGGTTGGGGTGGCGCGTGAGGTAGCGCCCCAGGGTGGTGGGCTCGACGCTGTGTTGCATGGGCTCGAGGGCGCGAAAGACGTTCTCGATCCAGCGGGGGCCTTCGAACCACCAGTGGCCGAAGAGCTCGGCGTCGTAGGGGGCCAAGATGATCGGGGCGGTCTCCATGTGGCGGGACAAGCGCTCGATCTGGGACTTGCGCGCGTAGGCGAAGTCCAGGGCGTGCACTTTGCTCTGCTCAAACGCGGCGTGGGGGTTGTAGACGCCCTTGCGGCCGGGCTGGCCGCCGGTGATGCGATAGTATTTGAGTCCGGTGTTTTGCCGGGTTCCGTCGGCGGCGACGAACTCGCTGACGTCTTCGTAGGGGTTGTCAAAGCCCACGTCGCGGTAGAACTCGCGGTAGAGCGGGTGGCCGGGGTAGCCCACTTCGGCGGCCCACACTTGGTGCGACGCGCTGGGGTCGCGACCGAAGCACGCGAGGCCCTCGGGGGTGAGAATGGGCGCTGCTGTTCCGTAGCGTGGGCGTGGCGAGGCGTGGGCGATCGCGTGGGACTCAAGCGCGGTGTACGCGATGCCGTGGCGTGTGAGGGCTTCGTCGACGCCGGGGGCATACCCGCACTCGGGGAGCCACATGCCGCGCGGGGCGCGCCCAGTGGCGGCCGTGTGGGATTTGACTGCGAGCTCTACCTGCGCGCGGATCATCCGTGGGTGGTGCAACAGCGACGGAAAAAACGCGTGCGTCGCCCCACAGGTCCAGAGCTCAATGCGGCCGCGGGCTTCCCAGGCGGCGAGGGCTCCGACGACGTCGCCCCCGATGGCGTCCCAGGTCTTCCACAGGCCGGCTTGGTAGGCGGCGTACCAGCGGATGACTCCGCCAAGGTCTGTGTGCGGCCCATGGCGGTCGAGCTCTTTGGCGAGCACCCGGTCGATCTTCTCTAAGTGCAGCGCAAACCGAGCCCGCAAGAGCGGGTCGCGCAGCATGGCCACCAGTGGCGGCGAGAGCGAGAACGTGAGCTCAAACGGCACGTTGTCGTCTTCGAGACGCTCAAACGCCTGCAACATGGGCAGGTAGCATTCGGCGATGGCTTCGAAGAGCCAACGCTCTTCGAGAAAGTCCTTGTGCTCAGGGTGGCGAACAAAGGGGAGGTGTCCGTGCAGGACTAACGCGACGTACCCGGCGGGCATGGCGCGGGACTGTACAGTGATTCACGGAGAAGGTGTCACTGCGATGGTGGGCGCAGACGTTGCGGGGGATGCGCGCCACGCTCGATTGTGTGAGGTGTTTGCACTGTTTTTGAGGTCGGGGCTCACAAATCAGGGGAGCGACATTCACCCATGTGGACTGCGGATGCTGTTTTTGAGCTGGTGAGTGGCCGCGGGCCGTCGGCCCTGGGGCTAACGTTTAGGTCACGATGAAAACACAGGGGCTTGGCTGGGCGAGTGTTGTGGGTGCTTGGGTGCTTGGGGGATGTGGCGTTCGTGTGCAGAGCGAGCGCGACGGGGCGGTGATCGACGCGGCGGAAGTGGTGCAGACGGACGCAGCCGAGGCCTCGGTTGAGGCTTCGGTCGAAGTGGTCGCGTTGCGACAGATCGCGCCGTTGAGCACAAGCAGGGTCCACTCGCACAGGCCCAGGCTGCGGTGGGAGCAACCCCGGGGGGTCACCGAGGTGCAGGTCACGCTGTGCCGTGACCGCGCGATGCGGGTCGGTTGTGTGACCGAGCGCGTGATGGGCAGCGCGTTGTGGCCCCGCGAGGCGCTGGCGGTCGGGCTCTGGTACTGGAGCGTTCGGGCCGAGAGCGTGGGGATGCAGAGCCCCGTGTGGCAGTTCAGGGTGGGGGGCCGAGACACGCTGGTGGACACATCCTGGGGGACCGAGCCGGACTTCAATGGCGATGGGTTTGCGGACGTGGTGGTGGGGGCTTCGGAAGCGCTGATTGACCGCGAATCGCCTCTGAACGGAGGCGGCAGGGTCAGCGTCTTCTACGGGGGGGCCGCGGTGGGCGAAAGCTCGACGGTCGTGCTCGAGGGCCCCCCAGGGTGGCGTCAGTTTGGCCAAGAGGTCGCGAGCGCCGGGGATGTCAATGGCGATGGCTACGCGGATCTCATGGTGGCTTCGGCGGGAGCTTGCCCCGGCGAGCTGTGCACGATCGGAGGGGTGAGCGTGTTCTTGGGCGGGGCGGACGGCCTGCGCACGACCGAAGCGGTGCTTCTTCGAGGCTTGGAGAACGGGGATCGCTTCGGAAGCTCGATCGCGAGCGCCGGCGATGTCAACGGCGATGGGTACGCGGACGTGGTGGTGGGCGCCAGCGGCGTCGGTGATCGCGACCGGCGGAGAGGAGGGCCCGCGCAGGTGTTTTATGGCAGCGCGACGGGGCTCAGCGCAGGCAATGCCACGACGATTCAGCGTGATTTTGCAGGGTCGGACTATAGCTACCGGGTGTCAGGCGCGGGCGATCTTAACGGAGATGGCCTCGGCGACGTGCTGGTCACGTCTGTCTTGGTCGATCCAGAGTCGCCATTCGTACGGGGCGCTGGCTGGGTGTTCTATGGCCGCGTTGAGGGGGTCCGGGCCGAACCCGACCTTGTGCTGCAGGGGCTTTATGGCGCTCAGGGCGTAGGGGATGTGAACGGCGACGGGTTCGCGGATTTTATGGTCGGGTTGCCCACGATGGGCGAGCGCGAGCTCTCACCTGGGCAGCAGTTTGTCTCAGTGTTTTATGGCAGTGGGAGCGGGGTTCGTTCTGACCGAGGTGTCATGCCTCAGGGGGGTGTGCATTGGGGGGCCAATCCGTGGTATCTTTTCGGTGTGGGGGATCTCAATGGCGACGGCTTCGACGATGTCGCCCAGCAATATGCCCCCCCGAGCGCGTCCTCTTCACTGGCGCTTGTGAGCCTGTTTTATGGGAGCGAGAGGGGGCTGCCAGCTGAGCCGGTGGTCGTGCTCGAGAACTTGCCCCAGAACTCCGTCCGTATTTCGCTGGCCGGGGCCGGTGATGTCAACGGCGACGGGATCGCTGACTTGCTCGTTGGGACCCCTTCGACGACGCCGCACATGGGGCGTGGAGGTGCTGGGCGGGCGAGCTTGTACCTGGGCAGCCCGGGGGGCTTGACGAGCCCAGCGGCGGCGGTCTTTGAGGGGGTGCTCGACGGAGATCGCTTTGGGGTCTCGGTGGCGCGCTTGTGGCGACCCTCGGTGACCGCGAGGCTCTGTGCGCTCTTGGGCAAGTGACAAGCCCAAGAGCGGAGCGCAGTCAGAAGAAGTGCGTTGACGCCCCGGAGGTCGCCTGTGTAGCCTCAGCATAAAATTACACCATCACAGAAGGACTCGATCAGCATGAAGAAGCGGTTTGGCCATGTTTTGGCGGTGATGGTTTTGGGGGGCTGTGGGGTGAGTGTTCGGGGGGAACTTAGGAGCGCGGACGCACGCGTGGACGCGATGCAGGTCCGTGACGGTGCCGTGAATTTTCCCGTGGATTCGGAAGTCGGGGCACAGGCCGATGCGGCCGTGGATTCGCCCGTGACGCTCGCTCGGATGAGGCAGCTCGCGCCAATGAGTACGGCCACGGTCACCTCGCAGCGGCCCACGCTGCGTTGGGAGGCACCCGAGACGGTGACCGAGGCGCAGGTTCAGCTCTGTCGGGACCGCGCGATGAGCATGGGTTGCCGAGTAGAGATGGCGACGGGCTCGCGCGCTCGGCCGAGTCAGCCATTAGAGCCGGGCGTGTGGTTCTGGAGGGTGCGTGATGCGGAGAGCATGCCGCGGGCGCAGGCCAGCGCGGTGTGGCAACTGCGGGTAGGGGCCCGAAGTGCTGACGTCGATCGCTCTTGGGGGACCGAGCCCGATTTCAATGGGGACGGGTACGCCGACATTGCGGTGGGTGCACCGGGGGCCTGGCCGGGGCGGCGCGAGCGGGCGGGTTCGGTGAGCCTCGCGTATGGCGGCCCGGCACCCACACGGCTTGAGGTCGCGCGCGTGCTGGAGGGCGTGGTCGCTGAGGATCGCTTAGGTGAAACGGTGGTGAGCGCTGGAGATCTCAACGGCGACGGTTTTGCCGACTTGGCCGTGGGCGCAAGCGGCGTAGAGCGCGGCGAGCTTCAGCAAGTTGGCGTGGTGGATGTGTACTTTGGCAGCGCGACGGGCATTGGAGCGCGGCCAGACACACAGCTGTATGGGACCGGGTCGCTCGATCGTTCGGGGGACGCGCTCGCGGGCGCTGGGGATGTCAATGGCGATGGCTACGCGGACCTTGTGGTGGGTGCCCAGTGGGCGGATCTGGGGACGCAGCGCGATATTGGCACGGCGACGCTGTACTTTGGCAGCGCGGCGGGCGTGAGCGCCGAGCGCACCACGGTATTGCGAGGAGTTGTGGCGTACGACTACTTTGGCGGCTCAGTCGCAGGTGCGGGAGACATCAACGGCGACGGGTTTGCAGACGTGCTGATTGGTTCGCACCGGTCTGGCACGATTGAGCAGCTCAGTGCTGGTTCGGCCAGCTTGTTTTTGGGCAGCGCTGCGGGCCTGAGCGAGCGGCCGGACCGGGTGCTTCAAGGGGCGGCAATGGGCGAAAACTTTGGTCGAGTGGTTGCAGGCGTAGGCGATGTTAACGGAGATGGATACGCAGACATTGCCGTGGGTGCTCCGTTGGCCAACGAGGCCGATGCGGACCAGGTCGGTCGGCTCCAAGTCCACCATGGCAGCCCCTTGGGAATTGGTGACAACGCTGCACTCGTCATGCGGGGCACAAGGGAGAGGAGCGGATTGGGTACGACCGTCACGGCGCTTGGGGACCTTGACGGTGACGGGTTTGCAGACTTTGGCTTCACGGAGATCCATCGGCCAGACCCGAGCATGTCATCCATCCAGGAAGTGCGCGTACGCTATGGCAGCGCCGCGGGCGTCTCTCGGATCGCCACGCTGCGGATGACTCTGCCGCTTCGAGGTTGGCCACAAGTGCTCGGAGGGGCCGGGGATGTCAACGGCGATGGATACGCAGACATCGCGGTGGGCTCGCCTGCGGCGATGTCTAGCCGTGCCGACCGGGCTGGCGTGGTGACTGTGTACTTTGGCACGGCCATGGGGCTGGAGCCTTCGCGCAGCTTCGAGGGATTGATGATTGGCGAGGATTTTGGAAGATCCATTGCGCGACTGGGGCTGCCTCGGCCGTGCGTCGGGATGTGTGGTTTCTGGGGCAAGTGATCGCTTAGGCGCAGTGGGGCGCCTAGGAATCGTCAGGGACCCGGCGAGGTCGCCGCGTGTCACGTTCGGTCGCGCACGTGCGAATCTGGCGAACTCTACCGGGCTATGGTTGACCAAGCGCAGACGGCCGCTCCACAACCCTCATGAATCTTCGATACTCGCTGATGAAATCTTCGTTGCGTCTTTTGCCTCTCGTGATTGCCCTCACGTCTGCCCGCTGCCAGCGGCCGCTCGCGCTCACGCCCTTGGCGCTCACGGGGCCCGTGCCAACCGCGGACGCAGCGACCGATGTGCAGCCCGACGCGGCCGCGGCTGCGGATACGGCCACGCTGAGGGCTGCGCCGCTGGCGCAGGTGGTCACGATGTACCTCGAGCGTGGAGGGACGCTGGCCGAGTTTGTCGCGATTGATTCGCGTGGGCTTGCGTGGCGATGGGAGGATTTTGAGCCCAAGGATCGGGTCCTCGTGCCGCTGCAGACTCCGTGGCCCGAGGGGCAGAGGTTTATCGACGGCCACCCGATCGCGATCACTGCGGGCAGGGTGAGCTTCTTTCGCTGGCATCACTCTGTCGAGGACCCCGACGACGACCGCGAGCCGGTGCCTTGGGGCGCAGGAATGGGGCCTGCAGTGGGCGCGTTTGAGCACGACGCCACCGTGGCGACGTGGGACGCCGAGGGTCGCTGGCAGGTCGTGAATTTGGGCGCCCAGTACGCGAGCGTCATGATGTCTGGTAGGGGGCGCGCGGCGCGTTCGGTGATGCGTTTTGCGCCGGCGATCGCGTCACAGCGGGTGAGCGAATTGGTGATGTCGGACCATGATTTTTGCGCGCGTGTGGACGCGCGTGTGATGTGTTGGCCGAGGGTGGATCCGATCGAGACACGGCAGGCTGGGCGGCCTGGGCGGCGGGTGCTTCGGTGGCGATTGAACGAAGTGACGGTCCCAGGGACCGTTGCGCAGTTGGTGGCGGGCGAGCGTGCGTTTTGTGCGCTCAACGCGCAGGGCGAGGTCTATTGCTGGGGCGACGGCGAGGGAAACGTTCTCGCCACCCCGCGCTGTCAATCGTCGCTGGGCGCGCGGCGGGTAGAGAGCCTTCCGGCGATGCGCTCGCTCACGGCGCGCGGGGAGATGGTGTGCGGGATCGACACCGAGGCGCGCGTGTGGTGCTGGGGCGAGCTCGGAAAAGTGGGGGCGTCCATGTGGCCTGCGCGGACGTGTGAGATCGCGTACGGAGTGCCGCGGCACGACGTGCGATTGGGCCTCGCGCGGCAGGTGCTCATCGGCCATCTCGTGGTGTGCGCGCTTCAGGTGGACGGGAGCGTGCGTTGTGCCGAGGACGCGATGTCGATTGAGCGCGAAGAGTCCGAGGGGCGCGCCCCGCCGATGCACTTGCGCGGGCTTGAGTGAAGGGCAGCGGGCGATCGTGCGTGGGGATTGCGCGTGGTGCGTTTACACTCGGCCGCGATGACAGACACGATCGTCTCGATGATGCGTCGGCAAGTGATCGGCAACGGCGACCGCCCGGCCCTCGAAACCCGGGTGAGCGGCCGCTGGATTGCCCGCACTTTCTCTGAGTGGCAAGAGACCGCCCTCGCGATCGCCGCGGCCCTGAGCGACCTCGGCGTGGGCCACGGAGACCGCGTCGCGATCTTGGCCAACACACGCCGCGAGTGGGCCGAGGTAGACCTCGGGATTGTGTTTGCAGGGGCCGTGGTCGTCCCGATTTATCAGCAGACGACCCCCGACGGCATCGCGCACATCGTGAAGGACTCAGGGAGCGTGGTGCTCTTCGCCGAGGACCCGCTGCAGGTCGAGAAGCTCTTTGACCCCGCGATCCAGAGCGCCCTGCGCGGGCTCACGCGGATTGTGTACTTCGACCCGCGGCGCAAGCTCGATCGCCCGGACAAACGCGGCCGACTTGAGCTGCGGATGGACGACGTGGTCTCGCGCGAAGAGCGCTCGCGGGTGATGTCGTTTGCCGAGCTGCTCGAGGCGGGGCGAAGGCTGCTCACGCGCGATGACACCGCGGTGCGCGCGCTCGGGGACGCGGTCACGCCCGACGACCTCGCGACGATTGTGTACACCTCGGGCACGACGGGGCTGCCCAAGGGCGTCGAGCTCACGCACAGGGCGTTTGCCTACGAGACCTCGCACATCCGCGAGCAAGTGGCGCTCACGTCGAGCGACCGCACGCTGTTGTTTCTTCCGCTGGCGCATATTTTTGCGAAGCTGTTGCTGATGGGGGCGGTGCGCGTGGGCTACGCGACCGCGTTTGCGACGTCGCTCACGACGGTGCTCGATGAGCTGCGCGAGGTCGAGCCCACTTTTTTTGGCGCGGTCCCGCGGGTCTTCGAGAAGGTCCACGCGGGGGTGATGCAGAAGATCCGCGATGAGAGCCCCGTGCGACGCGCGGTGGCCGAGCGCGCCCTCGCGGTGGGCCGCGAGGTGAGCGAGCGCAAGCGCGCAGGGCGAGGGATTTCGCCGGTGTTAGCGCTCAAGCAGCGCGCGGCAGACCTGGCGGTCTTAGAGCGAATTCGCCACGCGTTTGGGCGCAAATTGCGCTTCGCGGTCTCGGGCGGAGCGCCGCTGTCGCCCGAGATCTCGGTGTTCTTTCACGGCGTGGGCGTGCAGATCTTAGAGGCCTATGGGCTGACCGAGACCTGCGGCGCGACGCACATTAACCGGCCCGACGCGTTTAAGTTTGGCACCGTGGGCCAGCCCATTCCGGGGCTGCACACCAAGCTCGCGGACGACGGCGAGGTCTTGGTGCGCGGCGAGAATCTCATGCGGGGCTATCACAACCAGACTGAGGCCACGGCGGACGTGCTCTCGGACGACGGCTGGTTTGCCACGGGCGACGTCGGGACGATCGACCACGAGGGCTATCTCACCATCACGGACCGCAAAAAAGACCTCATCGTGACCGCGGGCGGCAAGAACGTCGCGCCGCAATGGATCGAGGGGTTGCTCAAGCAAGAGCCCGTGATCTCGCAGGCGGTGGTCGTGGGCGACCGCAGGCCGTACCTGGTGGCGCTGGTCACGCTCGACGAGGCCGAGGTCACGGCGATGGCGGCGCGCGAGGGGGTGTCCATCGCGGGGGCTGTGCTGCGAGAGATCCCGTGGGTCGTGCGCGAAGTTGAGCAGGCGATTCGCAGGGTGAACGACAAGCTCGAGCAGTACCAGCAGGTCAAGCGGCACGCGGTCTTGGCGCGGGATTTTACCGTCGAAGCGGGAGAGCTTACCGCGTCGCTCAAGGTGCGCCGAAAGAGCGTCGAGGGGATCTACCGCGAGGCGATCGAGGGGCTGTACGCGCCTCGCGGGTAGCGTGTGGGTGGAGGGGACGGTGGGCGAATTTGCAGGGGTTTCGTTGGTCGAATGCCAGGATCGAGAGGGCTAGTTGTGGGCGCAATCACTTGTATCAACCCGAGCTGCGGCTATGCCAGCGACGACACTGACGAAGAGTACTGCCCGAAGTGCGGCGACTTCATGAGCGTCTTTGAGGGATCCGATCCTTCGGATCCGCTTGTGGGTCGGCCGATCGCCAATGGGAGGTTTAAGATCCTCTCGATCCTTGGCGAGGGAGGCATGGGCAAGGTCTATCTCGCAGAGCAAAAGCTGGGCACGGCGACACGGCGCGTCGCGGTCAAGACCCTGCAACCCGAGCTCGCGCACGACCCACAAATCATCGCGCGATTTCAGCGCGAAGTGCAGACGATGATCGAGCTTGAGCACCCCAACACGATCAAGATCCATGACTTCGGAGAGATCGTCGGAGCAGACGGACGCAAGGCGCTCTTTATCGCGATGGAGTTTATTGAGGGCGAGACGTTGGCCCACGTGCTGGCCCGCGGTGCCCTCGATGTGGCGCGTGTTGAGCGCATCCTTACGCAGGTCTGCGGCTCACTTCATGAGGCTCACGAGAAGGGGATCATTCACCGCGATCTCAAGCCGGATAACATCTTTCTGACCCAGCGAGGTGCTCGCGGGGACTTTGTCAAAGTGCTGGATTTTGGCATCGCAAAGCGGTCTGAAGCGCTCGACGAGAGAGAAGCCAAGCTCACGCGACAGGGTGCAGTCATTGGCACGCCGCCGTACATGTCTCCAGAGCAATTTACCGGTCATGCGCTCGATGCGCGAAGTGACGTGTATGCGCTGGGCGTGATCGGCTACGAGATGCTGACGGGGCAGCTGCCGTTTGTCGCCTCGACGGTGTGGGAGTGGGCCACCAAGCACATCAACGAGCCTCCTACGCCGATCGAGCAGCAGCCCGGCGGGAGCAGAGTGCCCCCGCGACACCGCGCGGCGCTGATGCGCGCGCTGCGCAAATCACCGCAGGACCGTCAGCGCAATATCGTCGAGTTTTTGCAGGAGTTTTCGGGAAGTGCGGTCGGCGCTACCGACTGGTCGAGCCCTGCCAGTTTCTCCGACTCGAGCCCCGTGCATCCCGGGTCCGCGGCCAATACGCGACCGGCCGGAGGGATAGGGTTTTCTCATACGGTCCCAAGTGCAGTGCAGCCGCCCATCGGAGCGAGCGGTCCGACTCGCGAACCCTTTGGGATGGCCACGCCGTCTACGCAAATGAGCCAGCCGATGGGTGCAGCTCCGCCCAAGGCGCCCATCGCGAAGACCGTCGTCTCTGTAGAGAACATGCTGCCAAACCCGCAGGCATACAGCCACTCGGCAAGTGCGCCGCTGCCCGCACAGCCTCGCAAAAGCCAAGCGCCACTGATCCTCGGGGTCGCTCTGGTCCTCGCTGTCACAGCCGGTGGAACGGCCGTGTGGCTGAGCCAACATTCGGATCACCCGGAGCGCACAGCGTCGGCGCCGTCGGCAAGCAGCCACGTCAACGAGGTGAACACACCGAGCACGCCCATTGCCCCGCCCGTTGCCCCGCCCGTTGCCCCGCCCGTAGCGCCCGCTCCCGTAGCGCCCGCTCCCGCAGCGCCCGCTCCCGTAGCGCCCGATCCGGGTCCGATCAACCAACGGCTCACGCCGGTAGAGGCTCGCGCGTCCTCGTTTATCAACAACCCTGGGCACCCGTTGTCCGCGGACCTCGCCTTCGATGGGCTGCAAAGTACCGCGTGGAACGAGGGTGCGCCCGGCCCAGGACGAGGCCAGTGGATCGAAGGTGACTTCGGTGCCCCCTATCACCTCTCACGGATCACGGTGAGCACCGGGTGGGACTACGTCCATCCGCGCGATGGTGAGCTGTTTACGACCAATTCGCGTCTGCGCCGTGTGCGAATCACGTTTGATGGCGCGAGCCCCATCGAGCGCATGGTGGGACCCGACGAGCGCGAGCTCGTGATCGAGCCCAATGTGCGCGCGCAGGTGGTTCGCATTTTCGCAGTCGACGTCTATCCCGGCACGCGCTGGGCGGACCTGTGCATCTCCGAAATCACTGTGCAGGGTCATCCGTAGCGCGGGTGTCCATGGGCTTGCTCAGCAGCCCGTAGAGCGCGGGCATCGCGATGAGGTTGAGCACCGTCGAGCTCAAGAGCCCGCCCATGATCACCAGGGCCATGGGGTGCTCGATTTCGTGGCCGGGTTGGCCCCCGGCGAGGGCGATGGGCGCGAGGCCCAGGCCCGTCGCGAGGGCGGTCATCAAGATCGGGATGAGCCGCTCGCGGGTTCCGCGGATCAAGAGCTCGGGGCCCAAGGGGATGCCCTCGACGAGCTCAAGATGGCGGTAGTGGCTCACGAGCATGATGCCGTTGCGCGCGGTGATCCCGAGGACCGAGACAAACCCGACGAGCGAACCTAGCGAGAGAATCCCGCCGCCCGCAAACGCCCCGGCGACGCCGCCGGCGAGCGCAAACGGCAGGCTCGCGAAGACCACTCCGGCGGCGCGAACCGAGCGAAAATCCACGTAGAGTACCAAGAAGATCGCCAAGAAAGCCAACAGCGAGAACCCCCACAAGCGCTGGCTCGCTTCGGCGCGCGCGGCAAACTCTCCGAGCACCTCGGCGCGGTACTCGGGGGCAAACGGGTGGCTCTGCACAACGGCCGCGGTCTCGCGCGCGACCGCACCCAGATCTCGCCCCTTCGCGTCGCAGCTGAGGTCAATGCGTCGAAGGGTTCCCTCGTGCAAGATCGCGTTGGGCGTCGAGCCCATGTGCAGGTCCGCGACGGACCCGAGCGGCGTGCCCGCGGGGTCTACCGGGACCGCGTTGAGCGCTGTTAAATCCCTGCGAAACCGCTCTTCACCGATCACGAGCACGTCCACCACGCGCCCCTCGCGATACACCTGCCCCACGCGCTGCCCTTGTTGCAACGTCGAAGTGAGCGTGCGCACGTCGTTGGGCGTGAGCCCCACGTTGGCGAGCGCTTCGAGCCTCGGGTGCACCTCAAGCTGTGGCACACGGGCCTGCTGCTCGATGGTCAAATGATCGATCCCGGGCACCGCGCGCAGCCGGTCGGCGAGCGCAGCCGCTTGTCGCTGAAGCTCAGCCAAATCCGGCCCAAAAATGCGCACGACGATCGAGCCCTTGCCGCCCGAGACGACCTCTTTGACGCGCTCTTGCAGGTAGGTCTGCACGTCGCGTTGCAGCCCTGGATAGCCGTTGATCACCGCTTCGATGCGGGCACGTGTGGCGTCGGCCGGGGCCTCGGGGGCCATGCTCACCCAGAGCTCGGCGAAGTTGCTCCCGACGACCTCGTCGGCGACCTCGGCGCGGCCCAAATGCGCGCCCACACCGCGGACCCCAGGGATCGCACGGAGCTCAAGGCTCACGCGCTCCACCGTGCGCCTGAGCTCTTGCAGCGAGGTCCCCGGCGGGGCGATCCAGTGCATCAAGAAATCCCGCTCGCGAAACGCGGGCATAAACCCTTCGCCAAGCCGCGTCGCGCTCATCGCCGCCATCGCCGCGATCGCGAGGGTCACCGCGAGGGTGAGCTTGCGATGCGAGATCACCCTGCGAAGCAAGGGCTCATAGCGGCTCTCAATCCACGCGGCGAGCCTGGTGGGCCCGCTGTGCGCTTGCTTGTCACTCTGCAAGAGCATCATCGAGAGGGCAGGGGTCACGGTGACCGCGACCACGAGCGAGGCGAGCACCCCGAGCACGTAGGTCATCGCGAGAGGCCTAAAGAACGCGCCTGCCAATCCGCCCAGAAAAAACACTGGCATAAACACCAGCGTCACGATCAGCGTGGCGTACACGACCGAGCTGCGGACCTCGAGAGACGCGCTGAGCACTACGTCAAATCGGCTGCGTGGCGTGTCCAAGAGGGCGTTTTCGCGCAGCCGGCGCTCGATGTTTTCGACGTCGATGATGGCGTCGTCGACGACCTCACCGAGGGCGATGGTGAGCCCCGCGAGTGAGAGCGTGTTGAGCGTCGTGTGCCGTGCCCACAGCACCAGCATCGCGGCCGCGAGGGACAGCGGGATCGCGAGCGCAGAGATCATCGCAGCCCTGCGATCGCGCAGAAAAAACACAAGCACTAGCACCACCAGCGCGCACCCGATCGCGAGCGACTTGGTGAGATTATGCGTCGCGGTCTCGACGAACGAAGCGGGCCTAAAGATCTGTCGCTCGACGTGCATCCCGCGGAGCTGTGGCGCGAGCTGCGCGAGGACCTGCTCGACACGCTGGGTGACCTCGAGGGTGTTTCCCCAGGGTTGTTTCTCGACGATTAACAGCAGGCCAGGGTGGCCATTGATCACGCCGTCGCCGATGGGTGGACCGTAGCCCTCGTGAATGGTCGTGACGCTGCCGAGCGGGACCGGCGCGCTGGCGACACCCACGGCGTTGCGTCGCACCACGAGGGTGCGCTCAAGGGCCAGGGCGGTGGTCGCGGCCTGCGGCTGGTGGGTCGCGATGCGCTGCGAGGGCAGGTCGACAAAGCCGCCTCCGCCGATGGACGTGGCGTCGCGGGTCGCGCGCAACACATCGTCGATCAGCAGACCATTTGCACGCAATCGCGCGGGGTCGACCTGGACCTGGAGCGTGCGATCGCGCTGCCCCCAGACCGCGACGTTGGCCACGCCGGGCACGGCCATCAAGCGTGGCCGCACGATCCAGCGGATCATGTCGGTCATCTCCATTTGCGACTGCGTGTCGGACCAAAGCCCGATCTTGAGCACGCGAGAGAGCGACGACAGCGGCGAAAGAATCACCGGAGCGCGCGCGTTGGCGGGCAGCCCTGTCACGCGCCCGATGCGCTCTTGGACGAGCTGTCTCGCCTGCAAAAGATCAGTCGAATCTTCGAAGAGCATCACGACCGACGAGAGCCCTTGGACCGACTTCGACCGCAGGGTCTTTAAGAACGGGATGCCCGCGACGACCTGCTCGATCGGCACGGTGATCAGCTGCTCGACGTCAAGCGAAGAGAGCCCCGGCGCCTCGGTCTGCACCTCGACCAACAACGGCGCGAACTCCGGAAACACATCCAGCGGAGACTGCTGCGCCGCGCGCACGCCGCCCACGATCAAGAGCACCGAGAACACCGCGATCAACGAGCGAAATCGCAGGCACCACGCGACAATGGCTCCCATGGCTCAGTGCCCTCCTGGGGCTTCGACGCCCGCGAGCTCGCTCACCGCTTGCACCACCACCGAGGTCCCCGCCGTGAGCCCCGCGCGCACCGTGGCCGTGTCGCCGTCGAGCTCACCGAGGACGACAGACCTCCGCGCAAACCGCAGGGGCTCGAGCGCGACGTACACCGAGGCTCCGCCGAGCGCGTCGAGCAGCACCGCGGACATCGGGACCGTGACCCTCGCGGGCTCTCCCGCCACCGTGGCGCTCTGGACTGTCACCTGCACACGGGTCCCAGGCGCCCACGCAGGGCCGTCCCCGAGCGCAAACCAGCGGTCCACGGTCCCGGTAGCAAAGTCGGCCGTAGGCGGCCCCTGGAGGGCCTCTAGGGTCACGGGGGCAGAGCCCTCGAGGTGCGCTTGCACACGCAGGGCGCGGTCGACCCGCGAGACCTCGGCCACGGGCACCGGGACACGCACCCAGCGGGCTCCGGTGTCGACCAGCTCAATGATGGGCGCGTTGGCTGCGACCGCTTGCCCGTGGGTCACGTACATCGCGCGCACGACCGCGGCGGTGGGGGCGCGTAGGGCCAAATGCACGTCCGCGGCCATCGCGTCGGTGCGGATCAGGGCGACACGGCGGCTGGCTGCGCGGAGCTCGGCCTGGGCCGCTGCGAGCTCTCCGCGGGCTTCTTCGACCGCGCGGACCGAGGTGGCGAGCCCTTGGACCATCGCTTCGGCGCGGCGGGCGCGGGCTTGGGCGACGTCGACTCGCGCTTGGGCGAGGGCGACGAGCCTCAGGGCTTGCGCGTGCACGTCGCGATCGGCGGGCGCAAACGGCGTGATCGACACGAGGACTTCGCGCGCGGCCACGACGGACCCCGCGCGGAGGGCTCGCGCTGCAGGGCTCAGCTGGACAGTCCCAGCGACCGGGGCGGTGAGCGCAAACGCGCGACCCGGAGGCGCAAGGACCTCGCCCACGAGCAAGCGTGTGACGCTGCGTGGCTGCGCTTGAACCACGGCGATTTGCAGCTCCAATCGCTGCGCGGCCTGGGCCGTGAGGGTCACGATCGCGAGCCCGTCGGAGTGCGCGGTGTGCGCCGCGGGGGCGTGCGAAGGAGCGCGTGCCGCCGGCGTACACGCGAGCGTAAGCGCAGTGAGCGCGAGGGTGCAGTGTGGCTTCATAGCGAACCTCCGATGGCTCGGGCGACCTCGACTTGCGCGCGCAACACGGTGGCGCGGGCGTCGAGCGCGCGGAGCTGTGAGTCAATCCAGCGTCGCTGGGCATCGAGCAGGGCAAAGTAGGCGACGTCGCCGCCCTCGTAGCTCGCTCGCGTGAGAGCGACCAAGCGCTCGGCCGCGGGGAGCTCGGCGGTCTCGATCACCTGAAGGGCCGCAAGCGCTTGCGTGTGCGCGGCGAGGGCCGTGGTGAGCTCGCGCTCGATCAGCTGGCGCGCGGCGACATAGCGCCAGGCGGCGCGCTGAAGCTCGGCCTCGGCCCGCCCGATCCCCCCTTGGTTGCGCGAAAACAGCGGAATCTCTGCGCGAAAGCCCGGTGAGATCCCAAAGCCTTGCGCGCTGTTTCCGCCCCCGTCGAGCACGGCAATGAGCGACCACGCGCGCGACCGCTCCCACCCCACCCGCTCGCTCGCGGACTCGATCGCGATCTCTGCGGCACGCAAATCTGGCCGCCCCGCAAGCGCCCGACGCAAGAGCGTCGACGCATCGGGCAACGGTTGTGTGCTTGTCTCAAGCGCCGAGAGCGAGGGCGACTGATCCATCGGCAACCCAGTTGCCTGCCGCAACCGGGCAAAGCTGGCGGTGATCTCTGCGCGCGATTGCGCTGCTCGTGCGGCGCCCATGGCCGCGTCTGACTCAAACCCGGCGACGTCGCCGGGTGCAATGTCTCCGGCCTGCAAGCGCACGCCCGCGATGTCGCGACTCTGCGCGAGCATGGTCGCCCCGCGGGTGAGCAGCGCTTCACGCAGCGTCGCGATCTGCGTGTCAATCCAGGCGATTTGCGCGTCACGTGCGACGTCGAGCCCGTTTTGCACAAGCCCCGTCGCGACCCGCGAGAGCTCGCGTTCGGCCAGGGCGATCCTGCGAGGTCTCTGCCAAATCCAGTCGATCGGGAGGTTGATGTACGACGCGAGCTGCCTCGGCCCAAGCGGCAGCACCAACGACAAAAAAGGGTTGGGCAAGAGCGCCGCCTCGGTCAAGTCCGCGCGTGACACGTCAAGCTGAACCAGGTCCGCCTGAAGCGCGGCGTTGTTGTACAGCGCGAGGGCCACACACTCGCGCTGCGAGAGCCCGTCGCCGAGCTGTACGCCAGGAGCCATCTCAAACCCGGTGCTCGCGCTCTGAGGTCGCAACGACGCGCCCGTTCGCTGGCGGATCTGCTGTGAGAGGTCCTCGCGGGTGGGTCCTCCGGTCGCGCACCCCGTGACCAGGGTCGCGAGGGTGAGCGCAATGGCTGTGCGGGTCTGCATCGCGAGGATGGGTCTATCGCGCCCACCTCAACGCGACCTTAACGAGCGCGCTCACCCCTCGAACTGCAGCCCTCGCACAACGCGCGATCCCCGCGTAAACCAGTGACCATTCACCGATGCGAATCCTCATTGTCGACGACAGCGCCGCGCTCAGAGAGCTGGTTGGACGAGCCCTGGTCGCCGACGGACACAGCGCGCTCTTTGCCCAAGACGTCGCGAGCGCAGACGAGATTCTCCAGCAATCTGACGTAGATTTGGTGATTCTCGACCTCGCCCTCCCTGACGGCTGGGGCATTGACTGGTGCCGTCGCGTGCGCGCCGAGGGCATGGAAGCGCCGGTCTTGGTCTTGTCGGCCCACAGCACGATCGCCGAGCGCGTCGCGGGCCTCGACGCAGGAGCCGATGACTTTTTGCCCAAGCCCTTCGCGGTGGCAGAGCTCCGAAGCCGTGTGCGGGCGTTGGGACGCCGACGCACCGGAGCCCGAAGCACCGTGCTCGTCCTTGACGACGTGCGTGTCGAGCTCGCGGCGCGACAGGCCACCCGCGCGGGCGTGCAGTGCCCCATCACCGCACGCGAATGGAGCGTGCTTGAGTGCCTCGCTGGCGCGAAAGGTCGCGTGGTTTCGCGTGACAATTTGCTCGCAGAAGTGTGGGGTGACGCCAGCGAATCCGCTGCTCGTAGTCTCGATGTCCTCATCGCGCGCATCCGTAAGAAGCTGGCCCCAGCGTGGATCCGCACTGTGCGAGGAGACGGCTATGCCCTCGGCGTCTAAGCGTTCGCTCCATGGACGTGTGGCGTGGATCACCGCGCTCTCGGCTGCGATCGCCGCGCTGGTCACCACGCTGTTGCTCGGAGCCCTCAGCGCAAACCTCGCCCTGCGCCAAGAAGACCGCCGGATCCAAGACATCCTCACGAGCCTCGCGGTCGAGCTCAGCGAGGAGCCTCCCAGCGCTGCGAGGCTCGCCCACGTGACCGAGGACGAGCAGCGCGAAGTGCGCCACAGCGGCGTGCAACTGTCAGCTTTTTTTCTGGGTGTTCGCGTGTCTGGCGTAGGCACTTGGGCAGGCAGCGAGGGCTGCCGGACCGTCGACCGGACCGCTCTCACACGACAGTGCGCGCTGCGTGTGCAAGACCAAGTGTTGCTCGCGCAGAGCACCCTCACGACGCTCGCGGACTTTCGGCGCGTCGTCACGCTCGCGGGCGCCGTCTCTCTGCTCTTGGTCACCGCCCTCGCGGTCTTGCTCAGCCGCTTTGTCGCACGGGCAGCGATCGGTCCACTGCAGACCCTCCGTGAATCTGTCGCGAGCGTGCGCATTGACGACCCAGACCCGTCGGTGCTTGCAGCGCCGCAGGCCTACCTCGAGCTCCAAGCGCTCCAAGACGCCCTCGTGCTGCTTATTCGCTCGCTCGGTGAGAGCTTGTCCCAAGCGAGGCGCTTCGCGTTTAACGCAGCCCACGAGCTCCGCACCCCCCTCGCGACCCTGCGCGCCGAGGCCGAGCTCGCCGGCGACGCGACGGAGAACCCCGCGATGGACCGGGTCGCAGGGCTGGCCGCCGAGCTCGCGCGGAGGCTCGATCGGGCGCTGATTTTGGCCGATTTGCGCGAAGTTCAGGGGGGCGAACCTGTGGCGCTTGACGCGGTCGCGCAGGACGTCGTGCGCGCGCTCGATCCGGTCGAGGCCGCGCGGGTCACTGTCGCCACCGAGCACGAAGGGCTCGTCCACGGTGACCCAGCCCTGCTGCAAATGCTCGTGCGCAACGCCACCGAAAACGCGCTGAAGTTCTCGCGAGGACCCGTCCAAATCACCATCGCCGAAGACCCCGCGCAGGTCAGCGTCACGATCACCGACGAGGGCGAGGGCATGACAGCGCAAGAGCAGTCCCGTGCGTTCGAGCCCTTCTTTCGCGGCGAATTCGCCAAGCGAAATCACGTCGCGGGCTCGGGTCTGGGCCTCGCGCTCATCGCCCACATCGCCCGCGCCCACCGAGGGACTGCGCGATTTGAGCCTCGCACCCGCGGCACCTCGCTCTGCGTCACGCTCCCCGCGTGGCGCGCCCCGAGCCCTCACTGAGCCAGCGGGCGCTCGATCGCAAACCACACGGTCCACGGCTGGCCGCACTGCCGACACTGCATCCGCGCCGCGCGCAGGGTGCGTGCGCCCACGACTTTGGCGTCGTGCGAGCGCAAGACCAGCGCTCCCTCGCAGGCGGGGCACGGTGTTGCCAGGGCGCGAGGCTCGACGAGGGACGCTGACTCGGCCACGCGCGGGTGCTCGGGCGAACCTCCGTCGCTCAGGGCAAAGAGCTTCACGCGCGCGTCACTGAGCTTTTTCGCATCGCGAAGAGCCTGCCGTTGTTCACTGCGCTTGCGGACTGTCATGGGGCACACCTCCTAAGCGCTACCCTTGTGCCAAGGCCCCCACTTTGTCGAGTGCCCTGCGATACACTCGGTCGCATGCGAAGCCCTTGGCCTTACGTTTTGCTCGCGCTCACGAGCGTGCACTGCAGCGACGGCGAGGTGACACCCAGCGACGCGCGACGCACCGACGCGACGGAGCGACAAGACATCTACGCGAGCGATTCTCCTGTGGACTCTCTCGCACCCCGCGACGCCGATGCCCCTGACGCGGCCGAGTCGATGGACGCTGTGATCCCGCGCGATGTCACTCTGCCCATGGACCGCGTCACGCCGCCGGCCTCGTGTGATCCGCGATTTGCGCTGATGCCCAGCGCACCCGGCGACGACGCCGGGTTTGAGGTTCGCTACACCGACACCACGGGCTACACGTTCATTGGGCTCGCGTTTGCAGGGCCACGCATGCCTACCTATCGCTTCGTCGAGGTCGTCCCAGGATCGAGATTTACCTGGAGATTCGCAGTCGATCCCACTGTAAGTGGTCGATACACGGTTACATTTACCGCGGACAACGGGGCGCGCCCGATGGGCACGTGTACCTTCGAGGTCGCCGCCCGCGGAGGCGTCCGAGACGCGGGAGCTGCAGACGTGATGTCCCCACCCGGCGACGTCGCCGTCCCGCCATTGCCGGGCCCCAACCGCTTTGGCATGGGCCTCGTCGGCCCCGGAAACACCTCACAACTCGACCAGGTCGCCAACCTCACGGGCCCCGGCGGCTACGTCAAGCTCATCTTCGCGGGCGTGCGTCCCGGCATGACCGCACCCAACCCCGAGTGGGCCAACGCCGTGCGTGACGCGTACGCACGAGAGCTCATCCCGGTCGTGCGATTTGCGCCCGATTGGGGGGACCGGCGCGTGCGCAACCAGGCCGACAGTGGGTCCAACAACCGGCGCTACACGGGTCTCGCAGCCAGCTACGTCGCGATCCTGCGCGGGCTCCCATTGCGCCGCGGGTGGCCGCTCTACGTCGAGGTCCACAACGAGCCCAACCTCTGTTACGAGTGGCAGTGTGACCCGGGATCGATCGCCGGGGGCTGGATCACGCAAGATCAAATCGCGGGCGAATATGCAGCGCTTGTGCGTGACGTAGCGTCAGCCGTGCGGGCCGTGGGCAACAGCGACCTGCGTGTGATCAATGGGGGCCTCGCGCCCGGTGGGATCCGTCGCTGCATGTGCACAGGCACCCGTGACGCGGGCCCAGGCGAATGGGAAGGCGGAAACACCTCTCTGGACTTCATCCGCGCGATGAACACACAGACCCCCAACTGGTCGACGGGCCTCGACGCGTTTGCCTCGCACGCATACCCAGCACGCGGTCGCGGGTTTGGCTTCTTCGCGCCCTACAGCGAGAGCGCGATCGGGCTGCGATATTACAACGACGAGCTCGCCGCCCTCGGGCGCACACTGCCTGTCTTGCTCACCGAGACCGGCTGGAGCACCCAGCGCGACCCCTCGGGAACCAACAGCCGCGACGAGATCGCCACGTGGACTCGCCAAGCCTACACAGACCTGTGGCTCACAGACGCCAACGTGCGCGCCGTGATGCCGTTTATGCTGCAAGATTCAAGCTGGGATCGCTTCGCATGGGTCCAGTCCAGCGGCGCCCCCTACCCGGTCTACACGACCATTCGTGCGCTCCGGTGCTCGCGTATCGCGGGACGCTGTCCCTAAAAATCGCGCGAGCACGCTCTCTCGTACAACTCACGCTTGACACTTGGCTCGTGGATGGGTAGCTATCGCGCCCTCGCTGAAGGCGTGTAGCTCAGCGGTAGAGCACTACCTTGACACGGTAGTGGTCAGCGGTTCAATCCCGCTCACGCCTACTAAAACCAACGACAAAACAGCGGTGAAGTGATCCTCGGATCGTCACCGCTGTTTTCGTTTCTCCCGCCCTTAGGACACGCGACGCGCGTTGAGCACGTCCTCCCCGCGCGACCGCGCTAGCGCTGCTTGTTGCGCGTGCGGCGGCGCAGAGCCACCACCGCGATCGCCGCGAAGATCGCCGAGCTGCGCCCCATCGGTCCGTTGCTCGTGGGGACCGTGCAGCCACAGCCGCCGCCCGCAACCATCGCGCCACCGTCGGCGCTCGCGTCGTTCATCGCGCTGTCGGGCCTCGCGACGGCGACGTCGCTGGGAGCCGCTGCATCTTCGCCGACCGCTGCGTCTTCGCCGACCGCTGCGTCTTCGCTCACCGCTGCGTCGCCCGCTGCGCTGTCCGTGCTCACCGCAGCGTCCGTGCCCGCGTCGCGCGGAGCAGGGTCGGTGCATGCCCCAGCGGCGCTGCACACCTGGCCAACGGCGCAGTTGGCGACAATCGCGGTAGGCAGCAAACAGTCCGGATCGGGAGCCCCACACGCGCAATCACAGCGTGTCCGCGTGTTGTACAGCGCTGGGTCACACGTCCATGTCGCAGGCACGCCAGAGTCACCGCCGACGCCACCGTCCGTGGGCGTAAACATACAGCGCCCCGCCGCGCTGCACGTCGCCGCGCCACTGCAATTGACCACGCGGAGCGCTGCGTTGTCGCAGTCTGGATCCCGCACGCCGCACTCACAGTCGCAGTCGTCGCCGACGTTGTAGTACGCCGGGTTGCAGGTCCATCCAGCGGGCACGCCGCCGTCTGGGCCGCTCGCATCTGCGCCGCCGTCGGTGCCCGCTTCAGCGCCCGCATCTGCCGCGGGGCTCATGCACAAGCGTGCCGAGGTGTTGCGGCGGCAATAGTCCGTGATCGCCGGCTCGACGAGGTTGACAGACTCGCCACCGCAGCCCGCGGCCCCGGGTGTCTCTGCGCACGTGTTGGCCACCATGCAGGCGCCGCGCATCACATAGTCCGTCGCGCCGCGCACCAAGATGCCAACGACCTCGCGCGAGGCTGTGTCAAACACGCCCGAGCCCGAGTTGCCCTGAAAGGTGTCCGTGTTGGCCTCGAAGAAGTCACCCACGCCTGTGCGCGGATCGGTGACCGTGCCACCTGAGTCAATTTTGGCAGGGATTCCAGAGCCAAAACCGATCACCGTGACGGACTGTCCCATGGTGACCGCGCCAGTGCGCCGTACAGTCGCGACCTCAAACCGAGGCGTCGCGACGCGGTTGATGCGCAAGATCGCATAGTCCTGCTGCGTGCCATCGGGCAACGTCCGATACTGGTGCGCCGCCACCGAGACACACTGAAACACATCCGCTGTCGTGACCGTCGCGAGCGTCGTCGCCGAGTCGCGATAGTAGTTAAACACCAAGCGCGTGTTGTCGCAGTCGGCCATGTTGGTGACGCAGTGACCCGCCGTGAGCACTAGGTCGTCATCGATGAGCGTGCCTGAGCAAAACGCCGCAGTGGGGTCCGAGCGAAAGCGCTCCGATGAACAGAGCGAGAAGTCTTCGCCCAGTGTGCCTGCCGAGAACGTGACGTTCATCGGGTCGGTTGTGTCGAGCGACGTCGGCCGCATAAGCGCGACAATCGAGCGCTGCGCGAGCGTGCGGAGCGCCGCGTTGGCGTGCGCATACACATCCGTGCGGTCGTCCGTGCCGTACACCACGGCCTCGGCCGTTTGTCCTAGCGAAGAGTCTGCACAGCCCGCGATCGCGAGGGTGCAACACACAAGCGCGGCAGCGCGTGCTGCGATCCTGGTTGGGGTCATCATGGGTGCGCTCATAGCGGACTTAAGCCCACACACAAAGCGCACTCGCTCGGGTGAGACAAACTGCAACATTGCTCTTGTGACCTGACCAAATGCGCGCGCATAGGCATACGGCCGCTGTGCCCGTATGATCTCCCACATGAACAACACTCACTCACGGCTCACGCTCGTCGGGCTGTTCGCGCTCTTCGCCACGCTCGCGGGCTGCAGCAACAAGCTCACTGGCTCGCTCACCATCGACGCGCGGGTGTTTCGACCCACGTCCTGCAACTCAGGCCAAGCGCTCGGCTTCGCAGGGGTTGAGCTGCACGCTGACGACGACGACCGACGCGTGCGGATCGTGAGCCTGCCCACCACGCAGACCCAGGTCGTGGTCCTCGGTGGTGGCACGATCGTGCAGCTCAGCAACTGCGGCCTGATGAACCTCGAGACGCAGAACTCAACGGTCAACGACGTGCGCAATGTGCGCGGCAACGTGATGCTCCAGTGCACCGACGGCGTGCACAACGTCAGCGGCGCGATCACGTTCGAGAACTGCCACTGAGCGACAGCTCTCACGCGATTTTCTCGCTTCACGCGCGCACCCAACCCATGCACGCTCACGCCCCATGAGCGACGATAGCTACTCATCTCTCAAGGGCAGCGAGGCGCGGCTTTGGGCCCTCATCGCGTCACGCGGTCGCGAAGGCGCCGACAAGGCCGCCATCGACGCGCGCATCTGGGACCTCTTTGGCGAAGAGTGGGCCGTGATGTTCACCGACCTCACGGGCTTCTCACGCCAGGTCGAGGCCTTCGGAATCCTCCATTTTTTGCAAGAGATCCATGCGCAGCAGCAGCTCTTGTTTCCGCTCATTGAGTCGCACGACGGGATCTTAATTAAGACCGAGGCGGACAGCCTGCTGGTGATCTTTCGGCGCGCAATCAGCGCGGTTCATTGTGCGATTGCGATGCAGAAAGCATGTCGCAAATACAACGCCCACCGAGCGCCCGAAGACATGGTGCTCTTGTGCGTGGGCCTGGGCTACGGGCGCATCTTAAAGATCGGCGACCAAGACGTGTACGGCCGCGAGGTGAACGCCGCGAGCAAGCTCGGCGAAGACACAGCCAAGGCCAACGAGATCTTGGTCACTCGCGGTGTGCGCGACGCGTGTGAGCCCGTCGACGGCGTGCTCTTTGAGTCCCTAGAGGTCCGCGTCCCAGGCAGCCAAGAGAACTTCTCGGTGAGGTACGACAGCACGCCATGACCAGTGTTTTATCGGCCGAAATCTCGGGCAATGGCCCACCCCTGCTCGCCGTCCACGCCAGCGGAATGTCCTCGCGCCAGTGGGTTCGCCTCGCCCGCGACGCCCACGCGCAGTTCACCGTGCACGCCGTCGATCTGCTCGGCGTGGGCAAGACCCCGTTGAGCGATCCATCAGCGTATTCGCTGGATCTCGAAGTGAGCGCGTTGGTCTCTACGCTTGCCACATTGCCCGCCCCCGCGGTGCTCGTGGGCCACTCGTACGGGGCCATGGTCGCGCTCGAAGCAGCCCTGCGCAGCCCGAGACTCGTGCGCGCGATGGTGCTCTACGAGCCAGTGATTGTGCACCTCGCGCGAGAGACCGGCAGCGCGCAAGCCCGCAGCGAAATCGCAGCGATTCATACACTCATGCAGGTGCCAATCACCGAGAGCTACGAGCCCTGGCTCCAAGGCTTCATCGACTGGTGGAACGGCCCCGGCGCCTACGCATCGCTCCCCGCGCCCACGCGCGCGCAGTACCTCAGCACGGCGCACGAAGCGCACCGCCAAGCGGGCGCCGTGAGCCAGTGCACAGTGACCCTTGAGCGGCTCCGCACACTCGAGATCCCCACGCTCTTTCTCACGGGAAATCTCTCTCCAGCTTGCGCACGCGAGAGCGCCCAGAAGGCCTCAGACGCCATGCCTGACGCGCAGCTTCTCGCGCTCGAAGGCATGGGCCACATGGGCCCGCTTACGCATGCGACGCAGGTGCATCGGGCGCTGTTTCACTTTGTACACTCGCAGGCGTGACCCCGCTCTGCGCGGGTGCACGTGAGCTCCGGCGCGCTTCAAGCATCGCCGCGCGACCTGCCCTGCGCAGCTCAATCGCCTGCTGAATCTCACGCCGACGCTGGTCCATGCGCACCAGGTCTTGCTTGGGCAACCACACCGCCACGACGCCAATCGTGAGCACCACGTTGCAGAGGGACATCATCACGTACTGGACCGACGGAAACCTCGCCGCGACCAAGAACGCGACCGCGTCGGCCAACGCCGCGTACCCAAACCAGCGCTCAACATGCACCGCGAGCATCGCGTTGCAGAGCGCCCACAGAGGCATATACACCAGCTCGGTCTGCTTCATCGGGATGCCCGCCCGCTGTGCGCCAATCGCGAGTAAAATCCCTACACAAAGCACGATCCCGACCGACTGAACGAGCCTGCGATTGTGCGCCGTTCGCGTGAGCGTCTCGCGCGCCCAGTACCAAGCCGCGGCGCCCATACAGAGGACGACCACATTGAACGCGATGAGGTACTCATAGCCATTCTCGCCGGGGTTGAGATAGTGCAGCAACGGCAGCACGCTCCAGCCCAGCCCAAACGCGGCGCCCAAGAACATCCGCGTGCGTGAGCCAATGCTTGGATCAAGGTCCTGCGCCATCGCGCGCAGCCGCTGCTCTTCGGCCTCGCGCGCACGCACCGCGCGCTCGACCTCTTGCGCAAGCTCGGGCGCGACTTCGGTCATTTCACGCAGCAAAACCGCCGCCGCGCGTGCGTCTCCTTCGCGCGCTTCGTACGCAGCGACGAGCCCGAGCGCGCGGTCGAGTCCCACGATCGCCCCGCGGTTCTCGGGCCACGCGTCAAGCGCCGCGCGAAAGCCAAAGCGACACTCGCCCAAGAGGTTGTACAGCGCGACGGTGCGCAGCTCGTGGCTCTCTTCGGTCTGCGAAATCACAGCCTCAAGTGCGACCAAGCTCTTGCGCGCGTCGTGGGCAATTCGTCGCGAATCTCGGTGCTCGAGGTAGTCTTCGAGCGCGGTCTTGAGCTCTTCAACGCTCGCAAAACGCGCCGAGGGGTCGCGCGCCATCGCCCGCTTGCACAGCGCCCGCGCCTCGGACGGAAACCCCGACGCAAACACCGGCTCGCTCAGCACAATCCGCGAGAGCATCGCCTGCAGTGATGGCCCCTCGTGTGGCGGGACCCCCGCAAACACCTCGTACAGCATCGCGCCCAAGAGATAGACATCGGTGCGCTCGGTCAGGGTCATCAGCTCGGGGCTCAGCATCTCGGGGGCCATGTACGCCGGGGTCCCCGCGATGCCCGTGAGCTCATACACCGAGGGCAACCGCTGGCTCGGGTCCTCGACGAGCGAGACCGCGATGCCCCAATCGAGCACATAGATCTCACCAAACGCGCCGACCATCACGTTGTCGGGCTTGAGGTCTCGGTGCAGCACTCCGCGCGCGTGCGCAAACGCCACCGCGTTGCACACACTGATGAGCAACCGAAGGTGCCACTCGATGGGATCGTCGGTCTTAAACTTCTCCCGAACGCGCTGCGGATCTCCAAGCAAAACGCTCCAAGGCACGCCCTCGATGCGCTTCATCACGATCACCGGCGTGTCGTGCTCATCGAGCGAGAGCTCGTAGATGGGCACGATGTTCGGGTGCTCAAGCTTGCCGGTGATCCAGGCCTCGCGAAGGACCTGCAACCGCGAGGCGTCCGTGATGTTCTCGGGGCGCATGGTCTTGATCGCCACTGGGCGATCGAGCGAGCGCTGCGTCCCGAGCTTTACTACGCCCATGCCGCCCTCGCCAAGCGTGTCGTGCATGATGAGCGCGCTCGCGTGGTTGGTCCTGAGCGCGCGCAGCGATTCGAGTGCAAATACCCCTACCGAATGGCCGTCACGGATCGAGCTCAGCGGGCTCTGGACAAAAGCGTCCGTGATGGCTTTGTCTTGCGAGAGGGTGTCCTCAAGCTGCGCGAGGGTGTCCAAGTCGATCACGATCGGACGCGAGCGTAGCGTGGTCCGCGCGTGTGTGTGCGCATGCAAACGCCGTTGACACTTCGCGCGCGGCGATCTACGGCCCTGGGGGCGCACGGAGCGCCATGGCACAGGGCGTCTGCCCCAGTGCCTCTGCAAGCACCGTACGCCACTCACGTCACACTCACTGAAGGCGCCAGACACCAGCGACCGCTCCACTCGTGAGGGGCTCGTCGCTTACGGAAGGACCGAAAGAAGCACCATGCGCATCGCACCCAAAGAGCTCCTCGCCCAGCGTGGACAGCTCGACAAAGACATTGTCGCCGTACTGATCGACGGCAAAATCGTAGACTTGCACACGCCCGTTGAGCTCGACACCGAGGCCAAACTCGACGTGCTCAGGCAAGACCACCCCAAGGCCCTCGAGATCATCCGCCACTCGACGGCGCACGTGATGGCCGACGCCGTGCAGCGTCTGTTTCCGGGCACGCAGGTCACCATCGGCCCGTCGATTGATAACGGCTTTTACTACGATTTTTGCAGGTCCGACGGCAAACCCTTCTCTGACGCAGACCTCGCCATGATCGAAGCCAAGATGGCCGAGATCATCGCGGGCTCCGTAGACTTTCGCCGCGAAGTGATCTCGCGCGAAGACGCCAAATCCATGTTCAGAGCCATGGGTGAGAGCTTCAAGCTCGAGATCATCGACGCGATCCCCGAGGACCAAGACATCTCGCTCTACAAGCACGGCGAGTGGGCCGACGTCTGCCGCGGCCCGCACGTGCCCAACACAAGGTTCTTGCAGGGCATCAAGCTCACGAGCGTCGCGGGCGCATACTGGCGCGGACAAGAGTCCAACCCGATGCTTCAGCGCATTTATGGCACTGCTTTTCCGAGCAAAAAAGCGCTCGATGCGTACCTCAAGCAGCTCGAAGAGGCCAAGGCCCGCGACCACCGCAAGCTCGGCAAAGAGCTCGACTTGTTCATGTTCAGCGAGCTCGCGCCCGCGTCGCCGTTCTTCATGCCGCGCGGCGCGTTTGTGTACAACACGCTCATTGATTTCGTGCGCAAGCAGTACGCCTCGCGTGGCTATCGCGAGGTGATTACCCCGCAGATCTTCGACAAGGCCCTCTGGGAGCGCTCGGGCCACTGGGAGAACTACCGAGACAACATGTTCTTGTCCTTCGGCGCAGACGCGCTCGAAGAGCCCGTCGAGGGCCGCGCCCCCCGAGGCACACCCATCGCCGAAGTGTTTAGCGCCGCAGACCCCAAGTCCGTCCAGCGCCTAGACAACATTCGCCTGGATTATGTCTGCGGTTGCAAGGCCATGAACTGCCCGAGCCACTGCCTGATGTTCGGCGCCCAACGACGCTCGTACCGCGAGCTCCCGCTGCGCATGGCCGACTTTGGTCGCCTCCATCGCTACGAGCGCTCGGGCGTCACGCACGGCCTCGCGCGGGTCCGTACGTTCTGCCAAGACGACGGGCACATCTTCTGTATGCCTGACCAATTGCAGGGCGAAATCGCGCAGTTCGTAGATTTTCTCTACGCGACGTACGGCGTCTTGGGCTTTGACAAGGTCGAGATCCGCCTCGCCACGCGCCCCGAAAAACGCCTCGGAACCGACGCCATGTGGGACCAGTCCGAGCAAGCGCTCTCGCACGCTCTGAGTGAGAAATCACTGCCCTTTGTGATCTCCGAGGGCGAGGGCGCTTTCTATGGTCCCAAGCTCGAGTTTCACATCACCGACGCGATCGGCCGCCCCTGGCAGCTCGGCACCATCCAGGTCGACTACAACCTCCCCGAGCGCTTTGACCTAGAGTACATCGGCGCGGACAACACCGCGCACCGCCCGGTGATGCTCCACCGCGCGATCTTGGGCTCGATCGAGCGCTTCTTGGGCGTGTTCATCGAGCACGTCAATGGAGCGTTTCCGACTTGGCTTTCGCCTGAGCAAATCCAGCTCCTCACCGTGGCCGATCGCCACGCAGACTATGCCCATGAGGTCCGCGCGATCTTCGAAGCGCAGGGCATTCGTGTGGTCGTCGACGACTCCAACGAGAAGCTCGGCGCCAAGATCCGCAACGCCCGCAACCTCCGCGTCCCTTTCTTGGCCGTCATCGGCGACAAAGAGGTCGAGTCGCGCGCGCTCTCCGTACGCTCACGCGTCGATGGCGAGCTCGGCAGCGTCCCACTGCAAGACGTCCTCGACCGCTTGGTGCGCGAAGGCGCGATCCCCAAGCTCTGAGCACACGCGCAAAGGGGGGTGGTTTTGCTGATTTGCTGAAATCGCAAACGCCAATCGCGCGTGGCCTCGTGGATCGCAGCACAAATGCGAGACTCAGCGCGTCAATGTTCAAATTGGGCAAAATTTGGTCAGCAAATTTCCCATGACGCGGCTGAAAGACGTCTTTCGGACACGGCGACCCTTCGCGCTCGGTCGGGCCGCCGAGACAATGCGACGGGGGCACACGGTTGCGTGAGTCAAACGCTTGCGGTTCTGCGCGAAGGGCCAGACACTCCCCCGGTCTCTGAGGAACGAAGGTCCAAACAACAACACCACCTCAGGGACGTATCGCAATTCGAGTGGGAGCGCGGCTGCTCTCCCCAACCGTAGGAGAGTTCGTCATCGCTTTTCGTGGTCCCATCGACAATCGCTCGCGTGCCCCACAGGTCCGTGTCAATCACCGCATTCGTGTTCCCGAGGTCCGCGTTATCGCAGACGACGGTGAGCAGCTTGGCATTATGTCGTCGTCCGAAGCCCTTCGCATGGCGCAAGACCGCGGGCTAGACCTCGTCGAGGTTAACCCCAAGGCCGAGCCGCCCGTATGCAAAGTCATGGACTACGGCCGCTTCAAGTACGAAGAGAAGAAGAAGGCCAACGAAGCGCGCAAGCGGCAGACCGTGGTCGAGATCAAAGAGGTCAAGGTCCGCCCCAAGACCGACGAACACGACCTCGACACCAAGATCAAGCACATCCGCCGCTTCCTCGAAGAGGGCAACAAAGCCAAGGTCACCGTGCGCTTTCGTGGCCGCGAAGTGACCCACCCCGAGAAGGGCCGCGAGGTCCTCGACGATATTATCAAGGCCCTCGAAGGCACGATCATCATCGAGCAGACCCCCCAGATGGAGGGCAAGACCATGACCCTCTTGATGGCTCCCAAGCCCGGCGCGTTTAAGAAGCCCGCCACCCCCGGCGCTCCCGCCGAGTGACTGACCGCACGCGCGGATAATCCCCTGTGAAAATCCGCGTATTCGCGCTCGATGTCACGCTCTTCACAAGCGGCTGTGTGGCCTTTGTTCTCGGGCACACCATCGGTCTCAGCGCACGCCACCAAGTGCTGCACGAAGAGACCCCGATGCTCGCCGCCGTGTGCCTCTTGACCTGCGCGTGGATGCTCTTCTACGCGGCCAAGCTCCGCGCATCGCAGTGGCGCCGCGCCCTGGGCTACCTCGCGTGTGGGCTCTTCGCCGCGCTCGCCCTCGTGTGCCTCACGCAGGGCTGGCTGATCCCCTGGCCCAACGGAGTAGCCCTAGGGCCGAGCAACGCGTTTGCCTGGCTCCTAGGGGCCTCTGCGGGGGCCCTCGCGGTGCTCTTGAGCTCCCCGGCGCGCATGCGCTAGCGGGCTCGCGTAGGCTCAGCGCGGATAGGGTACCTTGCCCCCATGATCTCGCGTGACCGCATCCGCAGCTTAGCGCTCGCTGCGCTCGTTTTGGGCTGCAACGGCACGGCCCAATCGCTGCGTGCACAAGCCGCACGCGGCGACATCGCCGGCGCCCTGCAGAGCTACGAGCGCCACGTCCGAGAGCGCGGAGCCTCGCACCCTGACGCAGTCCAAGGCATCGCCAGCGCTGTGCTCGAACAAAGCGCCCGGAGCGACAGTGTCCGCGGCCGCAACGCCGCGTTCTCAACGCTGCGCTCGCTGGGATCGCGCGGCCGAGACATCTTGGTCGACCTCGCAAACACCCCCGGGATCGTCGGCGACCGCGCCGCCTCGGTGATCTACGAGATCGACGGCCGCGAGGGCGAGCCCCCCGCGAGGCTCCTCGCCGCGTCCCAAAGCCTCGAGCCTGAGCGACGCATCGCAGGCCTCGTCGTCTTCGAAGGGCGGCGTGATTTGCTGGGTTTGGTCGCTGCCCTCGACGCCGAGTCGCCCGAGGTCCGGCGCAGCGCAGCCCTGCGCATGGGCCGATGGCGCGACAACCCCACGGTGATCGAGCGCCTCGGAGATTGCCTCCGCACAGACCGTGACGACGGAGTGCGCGCGACGTGTGTGAGCTCCCTCGGTTCGCAAGGCCCCACCGCGTTTGACCGCATCGTCGCTGCGAGAGAAGACTCCTCGGGTTTTGTCCGCATGGCCGCGATGAGCGCGCTTGTGAGCGCGGATCTCAACCGCGCCAAGCCGCTGCTCGCTCCCCTGATGGCCACGCCTTCGACCGAGAGTGTCGAGCTCGCGAGAGCCCTCGCCGCGCGCGGAGACGAGCCCGCGATCGCACATGTCTTCGAGGTCTTGGCCGGAGCAAACCCCGCGCTGAGAGCCCAGGCGGCAGTGGCTGTGTCAGGACTCGGTGAGCGCTACGAAGAGCGCCTGGTGACCTTCGTGACCGACTCGGATGTCGAAGTGAAGCTCCGCGTCGCAGCCGCCCTCGGGCGCGGGGGGCGAAGGCGTGACGTGGCCATCGCGAACCTCCGGCCGCTCGCGGTCTCGAGCGACCCATTGCTCGCAATGCGTGCACTTTTGCTGCTCGCTGAGCTGCGCGACGCCGCGGTGACGCCCGCCGTACGCCAAGCGCTGTTGTCAGAGCAAGAGACCATCGCGCGCCTCGCAGTGCTGGCGTGGTCTCACCTCGCGGGGCTCAGCGGAGAGATCGACCCGCTGCTCCCGCTGTTGCTACGCCGTGACGTCGGCGTGCGGGTGCTCGCGGCAGGAGAAATCCTGCGAATCGCCTCGCGCTAATGTCCTAGTGCGCTGCGCTTGCTTGCAGACTTACGTCGTAAGCTTAGCGTCACGAAGGCCATCGCAGCCGCCCAGCGCGCGGTGGGCGAGGGCGCCTGCGAGGGCACGTCGCTGCGACACTGACACCCAGGGACGCACGCGTCGCCACGCTCAGGAGCGCGATTGCACAACGGATTTTGCAGGGCTGGATAGATCGCGCAGCGACCCGCAGCGTCGTCTTCGCGGACCGTCACGCGTGGCGCGCTGAGGTCGTAGCTGGCCACCATGAGCGCGTCGTTTGTGTCCGAGTGGGCGAGGCCCATGACATGACCCAGCTCATGCGTGAGCACCGCGGCGAGGCTCCGTGTGTCGGGCGAAAGCGGTGTCTGCACAGAGAACACAAAGCCCTCGGGGTTGGCCTCTGAGCGCGTGTTGAGCGCAACGTCTGCATCCAAGAGCGTCCCGTCGCGCACATCGAACGTGAGCACCGTCGCCGCGATGACACCGGGCGCAAACAGCGGCGAGTCGCTCCATCGCGTGCGAAAACTCACGACACTCGCGCTCGGAGCGCCTCGAACAAACGCGACACTCTCGCCAAGACTCGCGCACGTCGTGCTGGACAACCCCAGGGCAAACGATCGCGCGCCCGAGAGGGCGCTTGTGCAGGGCGCGAGGTTCCAGGATGTGATCGCTGCGTCGAGCGTGGAGCGGACCACGGACTCGCCCAACGCAGGAGACACGTTGCGCGCGTCGAGGTAGAGCCCTGCGCAGTAGCTCGGCCAATGCAAGGGCTGCCCTTCGCGTGGGCACTGCAACGCAGCGAGGGCGCGCCCCGACGTGGTGGCTTGGCAAAACGCATGCGCTTCGTTTGTCCAGCCGAAAAGCACCACGGCGACGCCCATCGCGAACCAAGCGACGGGCTGGCGGATGGACGCTCCGAAGCGATCCAAACCCTTGGTGGACACGCTGGCCATCCCGAAAGAATCGCACATGGGTGACAACAGACCTACGAGTCCCCGCGAGACAGAGCGAAATTCGTCAGTGATTTCGCCCAAGGCATGATCGCGATGTTGACACCGTCTCGCACGCTCGGGTACCGCACTTACATGCGGCGTGAACGACTGACGAAGTTGGTAGCGGTTTTGGCCCTCGTGGGGTCACAGGCAGGATGTCTCTCGCAAATCGCGGCGGGCTCCACGGCAAGCATCGTAGGACGCGGCTCGGTGGCGCTCAGCCGCATGGCCGACCCCGAGTTTGTCGAAGCGGCGATCCCAGGCTCTGCGGCGACGCTCGAGAGCCTGATGATCACGATCCCATCAAACGAGATCCTTCGTCTTACCTTGACGCGAAGCTACGCCTCGTTTGGCTTTGGCTTCATGGTCGAGCACATGGAAGACGCGCTCACTCACGATGACATGGAGCGCGCAGATCACTTTCGCGCGCGTGGCACGGCAGCCTTTTTGCGCGCCCGCACCGTGGGCTTCGAGATGATGAGCATCTGGGAGCCCGATGACGGCGGCGTCGAAGGCAACCGCAGAAATCTCGAACGATGGCGCAACTATCTTCGTAATTTCGAGCGTCGCGAGCAGGGCGGTCAGCTCTTCTGGACCGCGTACGCGTGGGTCAACTTCATCAACCTCAACAAAGACGACCCCGACGCAGTCGCGGACCTCCCCTTCGTGATCGCCCTGGCCGAACGCGCCAAAGATCTCGACCACGAGTTCAACGATTTTGCACCCCACGCGCTCCTCGCGGGCATCATGGCTGCGACACCTCCCGCCCTTGGAGGTCGCCCCGACCTCGCGATGGCAGAGCTCGAGTACGTGATTCAACAGACCCGCGGCCAGAACCTGATGTACCGCGTGATTTTGGCCCGCAATGTCGCGGTCCCAATGCAAAACCGCGAGCTCTTTCGCACGCAATTGCAGTTGGTGCTCGACGCAGGTGACGTGAGCGAAGACCAGCGGTTGTCCAACGTTTTGGCCAAGCGCCGCGCCCGCCGCTACCTCGCTCAGATCGACGATCTGTTCTTGCCCGACATGCCCGCAGAGAGCGCGCCTGCGGGCGAGGCGACCGCGGCCGAGACTCCGGCTAGCAACTGATCTTTTTGCGCTGAACCTGGGTGGGGGAGACCCCCCAACGCAAGCCGAGAGCCTTGGGGGCACTCATTGGGGGCATACACTGAGCGAATAGCGCTCCGTATGCGTGCGTCGTATGGTCTCTCTCCGGCTCTCGTCGCACCCTGCGCGCGGTGCAACGGGACTCTGTTCTGTAGGTCTCGCGCGCCGTCCCGGAAGGCATCGTACAAACCATGGCTCGAAACAAACCAACACTGAGCATTTTGGCGGCGGTCGCAGCGCTCGTTGGGGTCGGCGCGTCCGTCCACGTCAGCGCGCAGACAGCACCTGCGCCTGTGAGCATCTCGATCGCGACGCTTGCGCCCGCAGGCTCGACCTGGATGAACGTCTTTGACGCGTGGAACCGCGAGATCCGCCGCGAGTCCGCGAAGATCAACCAGCCCATGCGCTTTCAGTTCTTTCCCGGCGGCGTCCAAGGGGACGAGTCCGAGGTCATCCGCAAGATCCGCAGCGGACGGCTCGATGGCGCCGCAGTGACCGCTGTGGGCTTGGCTCAGGTCCACCGGCCCGCGCTGGCCTTCCAAGCCCCCGGAATGTTCACCGCGTACGGACCACTCGACTCCGCACGCCAAGCCCTGCACAGCGAGCTCAACACCGCCTTCAATGCCGGAGGGTTCGAGCTCATCGGCTGGGCCGACGTAGGCCAGGCACGGATCTTCTCCCAGAGCGCTGTCCGCACACCGGCAGAGCTCGCGACACAGCGCCCATGGGTCTGGCGCGACGACCAGGTGATGCCGCTCTTTTATCAGATCATTCGCGCCAATCCCGTGACCCTTCAGGTCCCCGAGGTGCTCTCAGCGCTGCAGACCAATCGGATCAACGCCGTGGTCACGAGCGCTCCAGTCGCCGTTCAGCTCCAGTGGGCCTCGCGCATGACCCACATGACGGACATGCCCATGTACACCACCATCGGTGCCACGGTGATTGGTCAGCAAAAATACAGGACTCTTACACCTCAGCAGCAACAGCTCCTGCGCACGACCGGGGCTAACTATCACCAGCTCGCGCGCGGAGCCCTCCGGCGTGCCGAACAGCAAGCCCTGCAATCGCTCTCTGCGCGAGGGATCACCGTGGTCAACGTCGACGCAGCCCAGAGGGCGCTATGGGCCCAGGCGTTTGCTCAGACGCGCGCACGAATCACTGGGCAAATTGCTGACGCTGCGTTCATGTCTCGCGTGGCTGGCTTCACCCGCTGACCTCGTGCGTCAAAACGACCAGCGCGCGGACGCTTCGGTTAAATCTCACCATCACCTGGAAATTGTTGCTCGATTCAACACTCATTGACTTGATACGCTCCGCGCAAGATGGCCGGCGCAGCACCAGGGTCTAAACCCGCACCTTTTCTCAAGTCACTGGATTTCATCGATCGAAGCGTGCTGCTCGCAGAGAGCGCCCTCTCGGTGATTGTGGTGTTGGCCATGGTCTTTATGGCCGTAGGTGAGTCTGCGACGCGATTAATCGCGCTCGCCCTCACGAGGTTTTCCACGCCAGAGACCGTGACGAGCTTCTTGTCTCGCACGGGCCCATTTGCGCGTGTCGCTGGCGATTTTCTCATGCACGGCACGCTCTGGGCGGCGTTCTTGGGCGCGAGCTTCGCCACCCGTGGCCGCAAGCACTTGGCCATCGATGTGATCGGTCGACTGCTCCCGCCGCGGGCCAAACACGCCCTCGCAGCCATCGCATCGAGCCTCGGCGCCGTCGTAGCGTTCACGCTCGCAAAGGGAATCTATGGCGCGCTCCTTGAGGCCTCGCACAACGCCGCAACACAGATCGCCAACGCGACGACGACAGGGCTAGATCCCTCGACGATCGACCGGTCGTTTGAGTTTCAATACGTAATCCCTGCGGGATTTGCGCTCATCGCGATCCGCTTGCTCATGCACGGATACCATGAGTTCGTCGCAGTGTTTCGCCGCGAAGACCCCGCGCCCAAGAGCGAGTCCGACGCGACCGAGACCGCCGAAACCGTCCCCGAAGAGGTGCTCCCAGTCTTCGGTGCGCCCGTGGACTACGCGACCGCGAGCGAGATCGGCATGGCCGTCGTGGTGCTCGCTCTGATGGTCGTCCCGAGCGTGGGGAGCTTGGTATTTAAGTCTCTCGCAGGCGCTACGACGCTCGCCGCGCTCACCCTCCTAGGTCCTCTGGCGATGCGGCACCGCCGCAGCCAAAACCTCGCGCCCACGATGCCCCGCCCCGTCGAGCCCGAGGTCGAGTGGAAGCCCGCACACCTCGCGCTCGCCGCGGTGCTCACAGTGGCGCTCTTGGCCGCATGCCGCGCAGGCCTCAACGCCATCCCAGGGATCCCCATCAGTGTCGGCGTCGCGTTCTTCTTCTGCATGGCCCTCGTGGGCGCGCCGCTGTTCACATTCCTAGGCGGAATGGCTCTCTTTTTGTGGCTCCACGGCACCAGCAACGTCGCGATTCAGCCGCTCGCGAGCGCCATGGAAGACGCCCTCGGTCCCCACTTCGCACGCATGAGCGTGTTGCCAACGATCCCTGTGTTTACCCTCGCGGGCTACCTCATGAGCGAGTCCAAGACGCCCCAGCGTCTGGTCCGCGTTGCGCGCGCCGTGCTGGGCGTTGTGCCAGGTGGACTCGCCGTCGTGTGCCTCGTCGCGAGCGCGTTCTTCACGATCTTTTCGGGCGCGAGCGGGATCACCATCGTAGCCATCGGCGGCCTGCTCTACCCCGCGCTCATCAAAGACGGATACTCTGAGAAATTCTCGCTCGGCTTGGTCACCACCGGAGGCGCTCTTGGCGTGACGTTTCCGCCGTGCCTCCCGCTCATTGTCTACGGCATCGTCGCAGGTCTGCAAGAAGCGCCTCCCGGACGCGAGCGCCTAGAGCTCCAGAAGTTCATGCTCGCAGGACTCGTCCCCGGCGCGCTCTTGCTGGGTCTGCTCATCGTGTACGCGGTCGTGATGGGCATCGTGTCCAAAGCGCCCCGCACAAAGTTCGACGCCAAAGAAGCAGTCGCAGCCCTCTGGGAAGCCAAATGGGAGCTGTTTTTGCCCGTGTTTCTCATCCTGGGCTTGGCCAAGGGGATCTTCAATCCCTCGCAAGCCGCAGCGTTTACCGCGTTCTATGTGCTGATCATCGAGGTCTTTGTGTACAAAGATCTCTCGATCACCAAAGACCTCCCGCGAATCATCCCCGACTCGATGGTGCTCGTCGGCGCGATCTTCGTGAAGCTCTGCGCAGCCACGGTGCTCACCGCGTTTTTCATCGACGCGCAGGTCGCCGACAAGCTCTTTGAGTCGCTCACCTGCGGTCCTCAAGCGCTCGAGTACATGCGCACCCACGCAGACTCCATCGGCTCGTGCCGTGAAGCCGTGGACTCCCTCGCGCGACAGCACCTGCCCTCAGGCGGAATCATCAATTCGCAGATCTCGTTCTTGATCGCGCTCAATGTCTTCTTGCTCGTCGTGGGCATGCTCATGGACATCTTCAGCGCCATCGTCGTGATCGTGCCGCTGATCTCTGGGATCGCGCTCCACTTCGATCTCAATCCCTACCATCTCGGGATTGTCTTCTTGCTCAATCTCGAGATCGGCTACCTCATGCCTCCCATGGGGCTAAACCTGTTTATCGCAGGGTTTCGCTTCAATAAGCCGGTCCCCGCGCTCTACCGCATGGTGCTGCCCTTCATCGGAATCTTCGTCGTCGCGCTCTTGCTCACGACCTACGTGCCGAGCCTCACGCTCATGATGGTCCCCGGACAACACGCGACCACACAGACCACGCCCACCAACACGACGACCACGCCAGTGCTCACCCCCACGGCGGACACAGACGCTGGCGGAGCTCCTGCGATTCCAGCAGGAAACTGCGATCTCCCAGGCGAATCTGAGTCCTTCGAAGACTTCCAGCGTAGGTGCTCAAGTGAGCTCAACGGAGGGGCACCCGCAGGCGCCGCCGCGACACCTCCGGCAAACCCGACCGATTGCGATCTTCCGCGCGAAAACGAGCCCTATGCGGCCTTCACGACGCGTTGTCACCTCAACGATCCGCCCGCAGATTCGCCCACGAATGCAGAACTCGACGCGGGCACACTCGCGCCAGAGTCCGACGCGACCGCAGCGGTGGACGCCAGCACGCAAAGAGACTGAGCGAAGTTGCCACGGATCTCATTCGCTCTGAGCGCGAGACGCCTGCGCGCAACGCACGTCGGCACAGTGCTCACCGAGCGCTACCCGTCCCCGCGTTGTGAGCTGGATTACGCCTCGCCGTTTCAGTTGCTCATCGCGGTGATCTTGTCCGCGCAGACCTCGGACAAGGCCGTCAACAAGGTCACGCCCGAGCTCTTTGGTCGCTTTCCTGACGCGCCGAGTCTCGCCAAGGCGCCGCTCCTCGAGCTCAGAAAAATCCTCCGGAGTATTGGCTTCTTTCGAGCGAAAGCTCGCTCGATTCGTGGGACCGCGCAGGCCATTATGAAGCGATACGGAGGCGAGGTTCCACGCGAGATGGCTGCGCTCATCACGCTCCCTGGGGTTGCGCGCAAGACCGCCAACGTGGTCCTCGGTGAGGCGTTTGAGATCGCCGAAGGGATCGCGGTAGACACCCACGTCGCGCGGGTATCGAAGCGACTTGGCCTGACAAAATCCACTTCACCGCCAGAGATCGAGCGAGACCTCATGCAGGTCACCCCGCGCACTGACTGGGGCAAGGGGCACCTGAGGATGGTGCTCTTCGGTCGCTATCACTGCACTGCGCGCTCGCCCAAGTGCACAGAATGTCCGTTGCTTGACGTGTGCATTGCACCCGAATCAGCCGCTGTGCGCGATGCATGTCACGAATGAGGCGGCACCCAAGCGTTTGTGTTATTTCAAGCGCGGATCGCAACTATGAGTGACAACACCGAAGCACCTGACGAACAGACCACGATCAGCGACGACGCGCTCGCGAGCATGACGGCCGACCGTGATCGCTTCAAAGACGCCGCGCTTCGCGCACTGGCGGACTTGGACAACTTTCGCAAGCGCGCAGTGCGAGAGCGCGAAGACACCGCAAAGCGCGCCCGCGAAGACGTTTTGCGTGAACTTTTGCCCGTATTTGACAACCTTGAACGAGCGTCACAGTACGTCTCACAGGGTGTCGATGGCAGCGCTGTGAGCAAGGGCATCGAGATGGTGCTGAAGCTCTTTGACGACACGCTCGCGCGCCTCGGTGGCAAGCGGATGCGTCCGGTTGGCAGCAGCTTTGATCCGCAGATTCACGAGGCCATCTCACAACAGCCCAGCACCGAGTACTCCGCTGGAGTGGTCGTCGCAGAAGCCGTACCGGGATACATGCTCTCGGATCGCTTGTTGCGTGCCGCCATGGTGGTGGTCTCGACCGGACCGGGGCCCACCGCAGCGCCGGCCGAGCGCGCCCCCGTCAACGTCGAAGAAGAACTCGAATTTGATCCCCGCGACGGTTGAAAAGTCTGCAAATCAAGCTGCGATTGCAACGTAGAGAAATTCAATTCTAAGAGGGGATTGAGTCATGGGACGCATCGTCGGAATCGATCTTGGAACCACCAACAGCTGCGTCGCAGTGATCGAAGCGGGAGCACCCGTGGTGATCCCAAACAGCGAAGGCGCACGAACCACCCCGAGTGTGGTCGCCTACCGCGGTGACGCCGAGCGACTGGTTGGACAAGTCGCACGCCGTCAAGCCGCTCAAAACGCAGAGAACACGGTCTCGACCGTCAAGCGCCTGATGGGCCGCCGTGTGGACTCTCCAGAGTCCATCAAGCAGTCCGCCCACGTGCCCTATCGCATCGTGGACAACGGCTCGGGCGACGCGTGGATCGAGGTCCATGGACACGCCATGAGCCCCCCCGAAGTGAGCGCCGCGGTGCTCAGCACCATGAAGAGCATCGCAGAGGCCTATCTCGGTGAAGAAGTGACCGAGGCGGTGATCACCGTGCCGGCGTACTTCGACGACTCTCAGCGTCAGGCCACCAAAGACGCAGGGAGAATCGCCGGTCTCGATGTGCGGCGGATTATCAACGAGCCGACCGCGGCTGCGCTCGCGTACGGGTTGGACAAAGGCGTCGATAACGAGCGCATCGTCGTGTACGACCTCGGCGGCGGTACCTTTGACGTCTCGATCCTCGAAATCCGCGGCGGCGTGTTTCGCGTGGTTTCAACCAGCGGAGATACTTTCTTGGGCGGCGAAGACTTCGATCAAAAGATCGTCGATCTGCTCGCCGACGAGTTTAACCTCGAGCACGGCATTGACCTTCGCGCGGACCGCTCGGCCCTCCAGCGCTTGCGAGACGCCGCAGAGCGCGCAAAACACGAGCTGTCGTCGTCTCTCGAGACCGAGGTCAACCTTCCGTTTATTGCCGCAACGCCAGACGGACCCCAGCACCTCTTGCGGACGTTTAAACGCGGCGAGTACGAGCGGCTGGTGGCAGACTTGGTCGAGCGCACCGTGCGCCCCTGTCAACAAGCGCTCCAAGACGCCAGGCTCACAATCGGTGAGATTCATCAGGTCATTCTCGTCGGTGGGATGACCCGTATGCCCGCCGTGCAGCGCAAGGTGCAAGAGTTCTTTCAGCGCGCACCGCACAAGGGTGTGTCCCCCGACGAGGTCGTCGCGATCGGTGCCGCAGTGCAGGGCGCTTCGCTCTCGGGAGACCTCGACCAAGTGCTCTTGCTTGATGTCACGCCGCTCTCGCTCGGTGTTGAGACCGGCGGTGGCGTGATGACCGCAGTGATCGAGCGCAACACGACCATCCCAGCCCGCCAAGCCATGATGTTTACGACCTCGCTGGACAACCAGACCTTTGTCCCCGTCAAGGTCTTGCAGGGCGAGCGTGAGATGGCTGCGGACAACCGAATGCTCATGGAGTTCGAGCTCGCCGGCATCCCGGCAGCACCGCGCGGCGTCCCCAAGATCGAGGTGTCGTTTGATATCGACGCCAACGGGATCTTGTCCGTCACTGCCAAAGATCTCGCGACTGGCAAAAAGAAAGACGTGCAGATCGTCGCTGGCTCGGGCCTCACAGAAGAAGAGGTCGCGCGGCTTGTCGTCGAAGCCGAGCAGAGCAAGTCCGACGACAGCACGCGCCGGGAGCTCGCCGAGGCACGCAACGCCGCCGAAGCGCTGCTGTACACCAGCGAGACAGCGCTGACCGAGTATGCCGAGCTCCTGCCCGAAGATCTCCGCGCGTCGTTGGCAGACTCGGTGACCTTGCTCCGCCAAGCGCTCGACAGCAACGCGCCGATCGCCACGGTTCGTACACTCCATGGCTCGCTTGAGGCCAGCGCGTACCGCATCGCCGAGGCCCTGTACGGCGGCTGATTTCACCCGTTTGCGGGCTCGCGAGAGTGCGACGGTCCAGTCCCGAATGCATCAACACCATTGACGGGATCGCGAACTGCGATAGACCCCCCTGCAGCGTTGATGGCGAACCCGGGACGAGATTACTACGAGCAGTTGGGTGTTGGTCGTGAGGCCAGCGCTGACGAGATTAAAGCGGCCTATCGCCGATTGGCGATGCAGTTTCATCCCGATCGCAACCCAAATGATCCAACCGCTGAGCAAAAATTCAAAGAGATCAGCGAGGCGTACCATGTGCTCGGCGACGCAGACCGACGCACGCAGTACGACCGCTATGGACGCATGCAGCCCGGTCAAATGCCGGACTTTATTGACGTCAGCGAGATGTTTGACTCCGTACTCGGCGACCTCCTCTCGAGCTTCACGCCCTTTGGACGCTCGCGTCGCAACGTCGGTCAAGACAAGCGCATCGAGGTCTCACTCTCGCTCGTCGAGGCCGCCCGAGGCGTCGAGAAGACCCTCGAGTACGAGCGCGCCGCGCCGTGCGACCACTGCAGCGGACGGGGTGGTGAGCCGGGCAGCGCCTCGGATCCTTGCGGCGGCTGCGGTGGCTCGGGCGAAGTGCGCTACCAGCAGGGGCTCTTTAGGCTCTCGCGTGCGTGCGCCAAGTGCGAAGGCCGCGGTGTGATCCCCCGGACGCCCTGCACGGCCTGCAACGGCGTTGGGCTGGCCAAGAAGAACGAGAAGCTCGTGCTGTCGTTTCCGGCAGGCGTCGAAGACGGCACCGTGCGCCATGTGCGGAGCTACGGCGACGCGTCGCGCATGACAGGGGCCTCGGGCGATCTCGAGATCATAGTTAAAATCGCTGCACATCCGCTGTTTTCTCGCGAGGGCGCGGACTTGCTTTGCGTGGTGCCGGTGAGCTTTCCGCAGGCCGCGCTGGGCGGGATGATTGACGTCCCTACACTCGATGGCCGTGTCAAAATGCGCTTGCCGCCGGGCACTCAGCCTGGACACCAGCTGCGCATGCGCGGCAAGGGCTTGCCAAGATTCGGGGGCTACGCTGCGGGCGATCAGCTTGTGACAATCCAGGTCGAGGTTCCTTCTGAAGTGAGCGACGAGCAGCGCGCGCTGATCGAGCGGCTCGCGGTCACCATGAAAGAAGACCTCCAGCCTCAACAGAAGACGTTTCTTGAGAAACTCAAGGACCTCTTCGGTAGCTGATTTTTTGCAGCGATTTCAACGCGTTTAGGCTGCAGGGCTGGGGGGCCTGCGCGAAGATTCTCGGGGGGAGCTTGCAACGGCGTTGACAGTGCCGCGGATCTGCTTACTTTCCGCGCCGGTCTGCGCCCTCGTCCCAACGCGCAGTGATTCTAGAAGGAGCAACAGTCCCGGTGGATAAGCGTGATTACTACGAGGTTCTTGGCGTTGCGCGCGGCGTGAGCGCAGACGAGCTCAAGAAGTCTTACAGGCAGTGCGCGCTCAAGTTTCATCCCGACCGCAACCCCGACGACCCCGATGCCGAGCGTCGCTTCAAAGAAGTCTCTGAAGCGTACGAAGTGCTCTCGGACGCACGCAAACGTGAGCTCTACGATCACTACGGACACGAAGGTCTCAATGGGCAGAGCTTTCGCCCTGCGGACGACATGTTCGAACAGTTTCAAGACATGTTCGCGGACTTTTTTGGTGGCGGCTTTGGGGGCGGTGGCCAACGCGGACGAAGCGCTGGCGGTAGCCGCGCGACACGTGGCCGTGACCTGCGCGCGAACGTCCGAATTTCGCTGAAAGAAGCGGTCCTGGGCTGCAAAAAAGAGCTCAACGTCGCGGTGCCCAAAGCGTGTGAAGACTGCAGCGGATCGGGCGCGGCCAAGGGGGCTCAGGCCTCGACCTGCGGCGCCTGTCGTGGCCGTGGACAGGTCACCCATGGTGCTGGTGGCTTTGTCATCGCCACCACCTGCCCAGAGTGCGCTGGACGCGGCAGCGTGATCAAGAATCCATGCACGGGTTGCCGCGGCCGCGGTGAAGTTCGCGAGGACAAGAAGATCAAGGTCGCGATCCCCGCTGGGATTGATCACGGCCAAATGATCCGCCTCGGAGGCCTAGGCGAAGCCGGCGGGCAGGGCGGACCTGCAGGCAACCTCCTGGTTGGCGTCGAGGTCGAAGAAGACAAAAGATTTATGCGCGATGGCTTTGACCTCGTGACAGAGATTTCGGTCACGTTTCCCGAAGCCGCGCTGGGCACCTCCGTCGAAGTCGAGACCCTCGATGACCGCAAATTGAGCCTGAAAATCCCCGCTGGAACGCAACCCGGGACCATCTTCACGTTTGCCTCTGAGGGCGTGCCCTACATCGACTCGCCAGGCCGCGGCCGGCTCGCCGTCGTCGCCAAGGTGGACGTCCCCAAGAAGCTCTCAAGCAAACAACGCAAGGTCATGGAAGAGCTCGCCAAGGTGCTCGCAGACCGCTAGAGAGCCCTGTCGCAGACGCCGCAAGAAGGTACAACCTGCGCTACCCCAAATGCGTGTACCTCTCTCGCTCGTCTCAGCGCGTTGCGCGACCCTCTGCGCAGCCGTCGTGGTCTGCGCGACCCCCAACCTGCTCGCGCAACACGCGCCGCCCCAAGCGCCCGCGATCGTGCGTCACACCCTCGCTGGCCGCACCGTAGAGCTCCGTACGACAGAGCAGCTCGTCGAGCTCGTCCTCGGGAGCGAGAGAGTGCGCGTTGGCGTCGGAATCGCCACGGTCGCGAGAGTCCCAGTGGGCAACGGCGAGGCGCTCGTCGTCCACGTCCGTGGTGCACAAGACGGGGCCGCGGTGGTCGCAGGTTCTGCGTCTATTGCACCAGCGATTTTGCACGCGGGTCCACGAGTCGTCGTGGGCGAAGACGCCACCGATCGCACCATCACGGAGGTGCTCGTCCGTGACCTCAACCGCGACGGACGCCCCGATGTGCTCGTAGGGCAGCGTCACGCAGACGCCTCGCTCTGCGGTTTCGGCGCACCCATGGTGTCTCCGCGCTCGATTGACCCGAGCACGCTTCGCCTGCGCGCCGTGGTGCTCGACCCTCTGGTGACCCTCGCCGAGCCCTTGACGCAAGCGCCCCGCGCGATCGCCGCCGTGAGCGTCGCGGCAACCGAGCCTCGGCTGGGTGTCCCGACGCTGGCCGCGCAGGGGCGCGTCTCAGGTGCCGCGGTCGCGCAGCCCGCGCTCGTGCTTCACGACGGTGACCCGGCGACGTCGCTGCCGCTGCGTGTGGGGGACGTGCTGACCGCGCGAGTCGTGCCGCCCGTGTTCGAACTCTCGCGCGTTGAGCTCCGCGTCGGTCCGGATGCGAGCGTGTTTCCGTCTGCATTTTTGCTGGCAATCGGAGACACTCTCCTGGACGTTCGGGTGCCCCAGGGCGTGACCAGCGCTGGGCGGATCGCAGTCCCTCTCGTGCCCGCTCGCGCCGTGTCGTGTGTCGCGATGATCGTGCGTGAAGTCCCGACAGGCAGGGTCACCTCGCTCTCTGAGCTCACGGTGGTCTCTCAACTTGATCGCGATCCCAACCCCGTGGCCACGCTCATCGCGGGCCTCGATGGTGCCGACGGCGACGCGTACGCGACGACCCTCCGCGGACTGGGACCGCGCGCGGTCACCGCGGTCAGCGCTGCCCTCGCGACCTTGCCCGATCGTGCAGCGCGACGTGCGATTCGGCTGCTCGATGCGATGCGGACGCCCGAAGCTGCCGAGGCCATCGCGGGTGCACTCTCGGTGCCTTCGCTGCAATCGCTCGCGCACGAGGTCTTAGTGCGATGGGGCCCAGCCGCGCTCGAGGCCCTCTCAACGCGCAGCACAACAAGCGTGCACGCAGTCGAAATGCTGGGTGCCCTTCGCGCTGACCCTGCACTCCGGGCGCGCGCCGCGCGGGGTGTCCTGCAAGCCGAGCCCGATGTCTGGCGTGCTTCCCACGGGACGCTCCAAGCACTGCTCGCTTCTCTGCCAGCCGACGCACAGCTCGGGTGGGCCGAGTCGCTCGATCCTACGTCGCATCGAGCGCACTTTCGCGGGCTCGCGGTGCTCTTCGAAGCGGCGTCCAGCGCGGCCGTTCGAGAGGCAGTGAGCGCGCGCGCAGCGTCCCAGAACCCAAGCGAATTTGCTGATCGATATCTTCGGCTCCGCGCTCTCGGGGCGAGCGAGCCTGGTGTGCGTCTGCTCGTCGCGACCCTCACAGACACCGACGCAGATCTTCGCGCAGAGGCAGCGCGTGCGCTCGCGCTCTGTGACTCTCAGTCTCCCTTGGCCGCCGAGCGAATGAGCGCGCTGGTGAGCGCAACGCACGACCCCGTCGCGCGCGTACGAGCTGCGTCGCTCGAGACGCTCGCCAGGGTCACCCCTACGTTGGCACCCGTGCTCGCGGCGCTCTCGGCGGACACTTGGCCCTCCGTTCGAGCGCAGATCGCAGAGTCGCTCACGGGGCATCCCGACGTCGGAGCGAGCTTGCTCGCTGCCCTCGAGGACCCAAGCGTCCTCGTGGTTCGCGCTGTGCTCTCTGCGCTTGAGCGCACACCCGCGCCAGGCGCCGCGCCGCGCTTGCTTGAATTTGTGCGTGACCCACGTCGCCACCCCGAGCTTCGCTTTGACGCCCTCGGAGTGATCGCCGCGCGATGTGAGCGGTCCCTTGCGCCAGCCCTCGAGCCCTTCGCATCGGAGCGCATGGACCCCGCGCTCCCCGAGCACGAACAACGCCTGGGGCACGGCGCCCTCGCGACCCTCGCGCGTCTCGACCCTGTGCGCGCTCGGGCGTTTCTCACGCGCGTCGAGGCGAACGCGACCGCGCGATTGGCCGTCGAAAACGCTGCTCGTCACGCGTGCCCCGCGACCCCTTAACTCCCTACGAGGTCGACTCGTCCTGCGCGACAGCGCTGGGAACCTCGCGCGCGGTGACTTCCGCCGTCACCATCGCTTCTGCGGCACGCTTGAGCGCACGCTGCCCTCCCAGAGCCCACACAAGCGCCGTACGCGCCCAGCGTGTCGCAAAGGCCACCGGCACCACAGAGAGCGCCGCAATGAGCAGCCAGGGGCCGTCGTTGCGGGCCAGCGCTCGAATGGTGAGTGAGCCCATCCCGCTCACACCGGTCATGGGCTCAACGATCAGCGTGAGGGCCAAGATCACCAGCGCGTTGAGCGCTGCGGGAGCAAAAAGCGACGCGACACCCACACGCGCGCCATGCCGCACGATTTGTACGAGGTGTGGATCGCGACTCTCTGCGGCCCAGGAGTCAGCTTCGGCGCGCACGGCATGAAGGACCAGCTGCGCGTCGCGCCGACGCAACCACAGCACCGCGAGTGCGGTCACGAGCAACACCGACACACAGAGCGTGGGCCAGCTCTGCAAAACTTCGCGGGCGAGCGGAAAGGGAGATGCGCCGCCCGTGCACAACGCACAGACGCTGAGAAAACCCAGCGAAAATGCGATCATTCCGGGTACGAGCGCGGCGACGAGGTCGATGAGTTTTGCGCGCAATGGCCGCCGACGGAGCGCCGGACCACCGCCGAAGGACACCACGAGCGCGGTCGCGATCAGCCCGCCCAGGCCCGCCGCCGAGGTGCTCTCGGGCAAGCGCCGACGGAGCTCGCGCGCGACGCTCTGCCCAGTGATTTTTGAGGGTCCCAGACGATTGGTAAGAACCAACGAGAGCCACTGGCCATAGCGAGTCTCGGTCCACCGCGCTGCGATCCGCGCGCTCTCGCCCAAGCGGACGTACTCAAGGTGATGAACAAACCACCAAGCTCGCCAGCCCGCGACCGCGCTGCGGATCGCCTCGGCAGAGCTCTCTTCGGTGAGCACTGGCCCGATGGCAGTGAGCGCACGCACGAGGACACAGAGCCTCTTGGCGCGGTCTCCGTCGAGGGGCTGGTCAAAGGCTTCGAAGACCGCGGGGAGCGCGAGAGTGCCGAGTCGCAAGAGATTTTCGCGTGCAGAAACGCTCTCGCTCTCGATCAGGCGTTGTACATGTCGTCTCGCATACGCGTCGCGGAGATCGATCTCGTGCAGCACTCGAAAGTTGTTCCACCACAGCATCGCCCGCTCGGTGTCTTGCGGTGGTTGGTCGCCTCCAGTGAGCTGCGCGGCAGAGCTCGCGAGCACCCTCAGGGCTTGCTCACGATGCTCCCCTTCAAGCCGCTCCAGTCGCGCCAAAATACTCGGAACGACAACCGTCCCACGCGCAATCAGTCGCGCCCGCGCGGCGTCTCGTTGCGTGTCATTTCGCAGCCTCTCAAGGTCGTCAAGCGTCAACACCGTGGCGTCGCGCACCGAGCGAGCGTACAGCCGCGGCGCCCCCTGCATCAGCAACGCGTCGCGCTGGATTCCGAAGTCGGTCCCAGGCTTGAGAGTGCCCCACCAGTCATGCGAGCCCGTGTGATCCAGCACGACAAATCCCAGAATACTCGCGAGCATGAGGGACAAAAAGAGCCACAACGATTCTCGAATCAGCAAGCGAAGCATCAGAACGTCCGAGTCCTCGCATCACACGCAAGCGCACTGCACACGCCGCGATGCTACCGCAGTGTCTCTTCGCTTCGACGCCCGAACGCTCTTCGTAGCGCCTCGCACCTTCGACCCCTTGCATGTTCGCGATCGCTCGCGCTAGTTGCCACGCTACCGATGACCGCAACGCCTCTCGCTGTGTATGTCCACGTGCCCTGGTGTTTGCAGCGTTGCCCCTACTGTGACTTTGACACGGACGCGGTCGCTGTTCGGGACATCCCGCATGAGGCCTACGCGATCGGCGTGCAAAATGAGCTCAGATTTCGCGCTCCTTCCCTAAGCGAACACACGCTCCAGACGGTCTTCTTCGGAGGCGGCACTCCGAGCCTGTGGTCTGTCAACGCCCTCGCGTCGGTCTTGCGCAGTATCGAAGCGACCTTTGGTGCATTCGCGAGCGAAATCACTGTCGAATGCAATCCGACATCCCTCGACGCCGACCGCGCGCTCGCCCTCCGCGACATCGGGGTGACCCGCGTCTCCATCGGCGTGCAGTCGCTCCAGGTCCCTCACTTGCGCTATCTGGGACGCCTCCACGACGCCGAGAGTGCACGACGTGCTGTGCATTCTGCGGCTCAAATCGCAGGACTTCGAGTGACCGCAGACCTCATGTTTGGCATGCCCTCGCAGACCGCAGAAGAGCTCTTGTCCGACGCGCGTACGCTCCTCGATCTGGGCGTGGGCCACTTCTCGGCCTATGCACTCACCGTCGAGCCGAGGACTCGCTTCGGCGAGCTCGCACGCAAAGGCCGCTTGCCCAGACTCGCCGACGACGCCGTCGCCCTGCTCTTCGAAGCGCTCGAAGCCCAGTGCGCTCCGTGGGGACTTGAGCACTACGAGGTGTCCAACTACGCGCTCGAAGGTCAACAGGGACAGCACAACGAGGCGTACTGGCGCGGGGCCGACTATCTGGGCCTAGGCGTAGGCGCTGTTGGCTGCTACGCACGCGAAATGACTGAGAAAAAGCAGTCCGTTCGCTACAAGACAGTCTACGATATCGCGCGCTACATCGCGGACGGTCAGGCCGCGAAGATGCCACAAGAAGAGCCCGAGCCACTGGATGCTGAGACGCTCGTACGCGAAGGACTCATGCTCGGTCTACGCACGGCGCTCGGGGTCAATCTCGCAGACCTGCAGGCGCGCACAGGCTTAGACCCGCGCGCAGGCCGCGAGCGAGCGATCGCACGCGCAGTGAAACGCGACAACCTCGAAGACCTCACGACCCACCTGCGAATTCCGCGAGCGAAATGGCTGACCGCGGATGACATCATCGCGGGGCTCTTCTAAGCACTTGGCAACTAGTTCGCGAGCGCAATGGAGTCGATGCTATCTCCGCGGATATGACGGCCGTACTTCCTCCAGCGGGTGACCCCTCGGTGCTCTATGTGCTCGACCTCTCGGGCTACATCTACCGCGCGTATCATGGGATGCGCCCGCTCTCGAACAGCAAGGGCGAGGTGACTCACGCGGTCATGGGCATGGCCAACATGCTCAACCGTCTCGTCCGCGATCAGCGCCCAGCGTATCTCGCGGTCGCGATGGATCCTTCGCGAGACCTGTGCTTTCGCAACGAGATTTATCCCGAGTACAAGGCCACGCGCCCCGAGCCCCCGTCCGACCTCGCGCCTCAGGTCAATCACTGCCGAACCCTCGTGAAAGCGTGGGCGATTCCAGTGCTTGAGCGTGCCGGCTTCGAAGCCGATGATCTCATCGCTGCGTGTGTTCGCGAGGCGCGCAAACACAACCTCCGCACCGTGATCTGCTCGGCCGACAAAGACCTCATGCAGCTCGTCGCAGACGATGTCATCCAGTGGGACGCGATGCGCAACGCTGTCTACGGGGTCGAAGAGGTGAAGGCCAAGTGGGGCGTCCCGCCCTCGCGCGTGGCCGACCTCCTTGCCCTGATGGGGGACACCTCGGACAACGTCCCCGGTGTCTCTGGAATCGGTGAAAAAACAGCCGCAAAGCTCATTTTGGAGCACGGCGGAGTCGAGGACGTCCTCGCCGCGGCGCCCACGCTCAAGGGCAAGATCAAAGAGAACCTCCAGCGCGAAGCCGAGCTCGCGCGGCTGTCCTACCGGCTCGTTGAGCTCACCGGCGCGGTCGATGTCACGCTGGACCTCGAGACCCTTCGCTACGGTGGCTGGGACGCCGAGGGCATCCGCGCGCTCTATCGCGAGCTCGAATTTGGTCGCCTCCTTGAGCAGTTCGACGCGGCCGAGCGAGAGGCATCTGGTGGTGCAAAAGAAGCCACCAAAGCGACAAAGCCCGCGGTCGCTCGCCGTGACGCATCCTCCAAGAAATACTCTGCGGTGCTCTCGCTCGAGTCGCTCGACGAGGCCATCGCGCACTGCAGGACTGCCGGGATCATTGGGCTCGACACCGAGACGACCTCTGTCGATCCGGTGAGCGCGACCCTCGTCGGCATCTCCCTCGCGTGGACCGCGGACGAAGGCGTGTACATCCCCCTCGCACACCGCGTCATCGGCGATCCCGCGCAACTCAGGCTCGACGATGTACGCGAAAGACTCGGAAAACTCCTGGCAGATCCGTCTGTTCGCAAGACCGGACACCACATCAAGTACGACGACATTGTCCTGCGTCGTGCGGGCTTTCCGGTGCAGGGCTTCACGTTTGACAGCATGATCGCGAGCTACCTGCTCGATCCCGAACGGCACTCGCACAAGCTCGACGAGGTCGCGCTGGCCGAGCTCGGCTACCAGATGATCCCGTACGACGTCGTGACCAAAAAGACGCGCGGACATCAGCTCGGCTTTGACGAGGTCCCCATTGACAGCGCGACGCCGTACGCCGCCGAAGACGCAGACATCGCCCGAATGCTGACGCTCAAACTCGAGCCGAGGCTCGAAGAAAACGAGCTGAAGAGCCTGATGGACGACGTCGAGATCCCGCTCTCGCTCGTGCTCGCGCGCATGGAAGAGCGCGGGGTGTTGCTCGACCTCACGCTCTTGGCGCAGCTCTCGTCGGACGCCCGCGCGCAGATGGCCATCCTCGAGGCCGAGCTGATCAAGCTGGCGGGCAAAGAGTTCAACGTAAACTCGCCCCGGCAGCTCGAGACGATCTTGTTCGACGAGCTCAAGTTGCCAGTGATTAAGCGCACAAAGACGTCGCGATCAACGGACGCCGAGGTGCTCGAAGAGCTCCAAGACAAACACCCGCTGCCTAACAAAATCCTCGAGCATCGACAGCTCTCGAAGCTCGAGAGCACCTACCTCTCAGCGCTCCCCGCGATGGTCAACGCCAAGACCCAGCGCGTGCACACAAGCTACAATCAAGCGGTCGCAGCGACGGGACGCTTGAGCTCAAACAACCCGAATTTGCAGAACATTCCCATTCGCACCGAGCTCGGTCGGCGCGTCCGGGACGCGTTCGTGGCGCCCGAGGGCTGGTCTCTGTTCGCTGCGGACTACTCGCAAATCGAGCTCCGTGTACTCGCACATTTGTCCAAAGATCCCATCCTCGTCGACGCGTTTGCCAAGGGCGAAGACGTGCACACGCGCACCGCGGTCGAGATCTTTAAGCTCCCCGTAGACCAGATCACACGAGACCAACGCGTGAGAGCGAAGACCGTGAATTTTGCGGTGATCTATGGTCAGGGCGACAGCGCACTCGCGAGACAATTGGGCATCAGCAAAGACGAAGCGTCGCGATTTATCGACGCGTATTTTCGAACCTTCAGCGGCCTGACCTCGTACCTCGAGGCCGTCGTCGAGCAGGCTCGCAAGGGCGAAGGCGTGCGCACCATCCTCGGTCGTCGCCGCTTTCTCCCGTCGATCTCAAGCGAAAACAAAGGCCTCCGGGCGCAAGCCGAGCGCATCGCGAAGAACACGCCCATTCAGGGGACCGCCGCGGACATCATGAAGGTCGCCATGATCAAGATTGACCGCATGTTGACCCGCGAAAAGCTTCGCACCCAGATGATCCTAACCGTCCACGACGAGCTCGTCTTCGAGGTGCCCAATGACGAGCTCGATCGCCTCCGTCCCCTCGTGCGAGAACACATGGAGACCGCGATCAAGCTCGACGTTCCGCTGATCGTTGAGTGCGGTACGGGTCGCACGTGGGGTCAAGCGCACTAACGGCCCTTCACGGGGTCTTGTTCTGCGACGAGACCATCGCGCGAAGCTCTTCCGCGGTGAGCAAACCCCGTCGAGACAGATGCAAAATCAGCGCGCGCAAAATGGCCTCTGTGCGCGCCAGCCGGTCTTCAACCGAGCGAGGCTGCGATTCGTCCACGACCGCTGCGATCTCTTGAGACGTCCCCGCATCGCCGCGACGACGTGTGGGCGTCCCAGGTTTGGGCAGCTCCATCGAGGTGCCATCCAAGAGCAACATCGAGACGGCGGGACGCGAGGGGCTCTGAGGTTCGGGTACAACGGCCTGCAATTGGTCTGACGAAATCGCAGAATCTGTGGTCCCCAGCGCAGCCGCCGGGCCGGGATGCGACACAACCGCTGGCGCGCTTGCGGCGGAGACCGTCGTGGGCTCTCCGAGGTCCTGATCCGTCTTGCGATGGGGAGCATCCACCGTCGCCGGTCGCGGGCTGGGCGCCACGCGCGGAGGCTCGGCTCTGCGCAGCGGCAACGGCGCCGCGTCCTCAAGCTCTACCTCTACCTCGTGCGTCCCTTGCGCATAGAGTCGGTCAATCGCGCTGCGAATATCCGAGGGCGGGGCGACCATCGGCCGCACCGGCATCTCTGCAGATTCGCTCACAGCCCTGAGCGCTTCGTCGTGCGTGGGGTCATCCATCGCGAGGTAGAGCGTGTCGCCCTCCCGACGCTCGCGCCGCACATACACCGGAATCACCGTGAACCGCTCGGCGATCTCGCGGGTCACTAAAGCCAGCAGCGACGGCGAAAAATCAATGTGCGAGAGGCTCACCCAAGGCACCGAGAGCTGCTGCGAAAGGATCCTCGCGAACTGCACCTCGTTGATAAATCCCAGCGAGACCAAGACGTGCCCCAGCCGCTTGCCGCCCGCTCCCTGCTGGGCCTGCGTGGCAATCGCCTGCTCAAGCTGCGAAGCCGTGATGACGCCATTTTGCACCAGGAGATCTCCGATGCGCACGCGATTGGTCACGATGTTTCGCCCTCTGCCATGTCTCGTTTGGATCGGATGGTCGCTTCACCGCTGCCTGCGCATTCGGGCCTACGGCACTCGCTCACCGCGCACCTTAGCGTGCACTTGCGCCCCCCATACAGTTTCTTTTTGCCCGGCGCCCTGAAGCAATGTCCGCGAACCCCCCCAACCACCGCCCGGTCCCATGCTGACGGTGAAAATACACCCGCGCCGGTCATTCTCTCGCTGCACACACGCTACGCATATGGTCGTGGACGCGGTATAAGGGCGCGCGCTGTGGGTCTCAGTCCCCAGTTGAGCTCCTTCTCTCGTTTGCTTTACGACCGTTGGATCCGTGTCCGAACCCGACAATCTCTCCGATCAAGACGCGTCTGAGCCTGTACGTCAGACCCCTTCGCCGCGTCCCAATGGCCGCATTCGCCTCGTGTTAGGGTTGACCCTGCTCGGTACAATCGCTGCGTTTTCGCTCACCGGAATCGTCACCATCTACCGAGCAACCCTCGCGGGACCCACGGCACCGAGCCGCTTTCACTCCTGCGAAGATGGCCTCCGTGGCCTCTACGCGGGCTATGCCCGTCAGCTCAGCCCTGTCGAGCTGGGGGGAGAGCAGGCACTCCCACGCACCCCCCACACGGTCCCAACTCTGACCTCTGACCTCCGCGTCCTCGACGACGCACTGCGGGACCTCGCGCCACGCTGTGCTTCGGAGGGACGCGATGGCCAAGCGGCGTTTTCAGCGCTCGAACGCTGGCGCCATCGCTCCGAAGACAACGCGCGCTTGCTCGAACAACAGGTGACCCCTGATGCCGTGCAGGCGCTTCACTATCGATCACCTCGTACGCAGCCCAATCGGTAAACAATTGGTCTGTAAAATCGCAGGGTATTCTAATCTCTTTCCTCGTCTCACCACGAAGCAGCAAAGCTGAATCGCATGACCATCACATCCACCGACGGCCCCGCCGTGTCCTTCGACTCCCTCGGTCTGTCTGCGCCCGTCCGTCGCGCAATTTCCGAAGCTGGATACAAAAATCCCACCTCCGTCCAAGCCGCGGTCTTCGGTCCCATCGCCGCAGGTCGCGATACGCTGGTCCAGAGCAAGACCGGCTCGGGCAAGACCGCAGCGTTCGCGCTGCCCATCCTCGATCGCCGGATCAACACCGAGGGCGGCGTCCAGGCCATGGTGCTCTGCCCCACCCGCGAGCTCGCCATTCAGTTCTGCGGCGAAGTCGCTCGGCTCGGAAAATACCGCAACATCAAGGCCGTCGCGATCTACGGCGGCGCCTCGATGGAGCGCCAAGTCGATGAGATCCAAGCAGGTGCTCAGATTGCAGTAGGCACCCCCGGCCGCATGCTCGACCACCTCAAGCGCCGCACGCTCGACGCGAGCAACATCCGCGTGGTCTGCCTCGACGAAGCCGACGAGATGCTCTCGATGGGCTTCGCCGAAGACCTCAACGCGATCCTCGAGTTCTTGCCCCGCCCTCGGCAGACGCTGCTCTTCAGCGCGACGATGCCCGAGTCCATTCGGCGCCTCGCCTCACGACAACAGCGCGACGCCGAGAGCATCTTGCTCTCCGCAGATCAAATCGCGCCCGACTCGATCGACCACTTTGTCTACTACGTCGGTCTGCAAGACCGGCTCACCTCGCTCATGCGAGTCATGGACCAAGAGCAGCCCGACCGCGCGATTATCTTCTGCAATACACGCGACGAAACCACCACGGTATCCAACGCGCTCCGACGCAAAGGCTTGTCGGTTGACTACCTCTCTGGCGAGCTCGATCAGGGCGCGCGTGAGCGAGTCTTGGCGTCGTTTCGCGATGGGCAAATCCAACACCTCGTCGCCACAGATGTCGCCGCGCGAGGCATCGACGTCAGCACCGTGACCCACGTGGTAAACTACGGGTTTCCGGTTGAAGCTGAGTCGTACGTGCACCGCACGGGTCGAACCGGTCGCGCGGGCCGTCGCGGCGTCGCGATCTCACTCTTCGCCCCGGCGGACGTCGGCAACCTGTACATGCTGCGGCTCTCGTACGGCATTAAGCCCATCGAGCGCGCGCTCCCCAGCGCCGAAGAAGAGCGCACTCGCCGCGAAGTCGAGCAACTTGACCTGCTTCGCGCACAGACACTCACGTCCAAAGTAGGCGCTGACTCGCTCTCGCTCGCTCGACGAGTCCTCGCGCATGACCACGCAGAGGCCATCATCGCGGCACTCATCGAGACGACCCTGCGATCGGCCACCCGCGACGCGCTTGGAGCGCCAGAGCGCGCCCCTGTCGCAGCGCCGGTAGCCAAGGCCGCCAAGTTCGCTGCACCCGCGCAGCCGGCTCCGATCGCCGCAGAGGCCCCTGCCGCAGAGACCCCCGTCGCAGAGGCCCCTACGGCCATCCAGCCAGCCGCCGAAGCCAGCGAGCGCCCCGCGTCGTCACGACCGCGCCGCGCCCCGCGCAACGCTCCTGAGAACCGCCCACGACGCATCGACGTGCACGGCGGCGAGGACCCAGGGCTCGAGCCCGAGACCATCGAGTCGGACATGGGCGAGGTCCGTGTGGCCCTCGGTCGACGCGACGGTGTTCGCGGTGGCGACCTCGCGCGCATGGTCCGCGACCGTGCAGGGATCGCACCCAAGGACATCGGCACGATCAAGCTCTACGATCGCTTTGCGCTCATCCCAGTCCGCGCAGACCAAGTTGACACGGTCATCGAGGCCCTCGAGAGCGTCTCGATCGAAGATCGCCCGCTCTCTCCAGAGCGTGGACGCCTGAGCCTCTCGGTCGAAGAAGACCTCGACGAGCAGCAGTGAGTCTGCTAGCGAATTAGCTAGGCAATCGAACTTTGGGGGAGCTAATTCGAGCGCTGTCTTCGTAGCTCAGATCCATCTGCGTAGCGGCCAGCTCAGCGGTCGAGCGCCCCATGGCCTCGGCGAGCTCTGTGAGCGGCAACGCTACGTGAGGTCGCGAGAGCTGCACAAAGGCCTCGTCGGTGCCCGAGGAGGGCTGCGCGTAGTTCCATGTGGCAAGGGACAGCACATCGCGTGGATCGTGGCGCGAGCAGCCGAGGCACGTCTTGCGTGCATGCAATTGGGCCAGCAACGTCGGGGCAAAGTCAGTGGTCTCTTCTGGGAGGAGCAACACACGATCGCCCAAAAACCTTGCATAAACCCTCGCAGGACCCACAACGTCAGGTGCCTTGAGCGACGCCACGAGATCTCTGATGTTTGCCACAAAAGCGCGCGGTGGATAGGCCATGCTCCTGTCTGAATGGCCCACAGCGAGGCGCTCCATGCAGACCTGCTCGCTCCATTGCGCGTTGTCGTACCCGGCGAGCTTGGGTGGCAGACCTGGAGGGACGACCCCGCGGCGCTTGGACGAGAATCTCGCGACATTTCCAGCGCTATCGGTCGCGAACCCCGAGCGAGACGGATACTCACACACTGGCCATCGAAACGGCGCGTCTGCCGGAGCCTCTGGCAAGAGATCAAAGTCCGCAGCCGAGCTCATTCCGTGAATGCGCGCCGAACCGACGCGATCTCGCGCGCCCTGATGATAGGTCTCTACGCGCGCGCCACGCACCACGACTTCGAGCGTTTCTCCAAACGGATACACCCAGCGCACCGACGGCGCCGACAGCCCAAGGGCGACCGCAAGCACGCTGGTTGGATGCGTGTCTAACCACAGCATCACCGCGAGCGGAAACTCCCCATCCACATCTCTCAAGCGATCAGACGTTGGCATTTGCTTGCGCCAACCATAGCGGTTCGCGCCGCGCAGAACACGGCTCGCAGGGCGCAATTCGCACATTGTGCGACCCGCTGTTTGTGGACTTGAGCGCGCTGCACTCTGCGTTGACTTTGACGCTTGCAGAGGCTTAGCGTGCCCAGCGCGTTCGGTCGCTGTACCGGGCCGCAGAAAAGTCAGAAAATATGCGACTCTATCCCGCAAAAATCTCGCTCATCGCCGCAGATATCCTGCGCGGGCTAACGCAAGATGGCGACATCGAACTCGAAGACCGGGCCGAGGCCGAAGAAGACCTATGCAGCGTCATGCGGGAGTACCTGCGACAGGACCGCGAGATCACTGAACGCGCAAAAGATCGCGCTGAAAAGATCGGCGCTGGCAACGCAGAGGTTCACCGAATTAAGCGCAAAATGGCTGAAGATCTTAACTTCGGTCTCGGTGGCGAGGCGGTCTCTTGGATCTTAGACCAGGCCGTCCAAATGCTCATGCGGTCAAGCAATGTCGCCGAGATTTTTGCAGAAGATCCTGTGCTCCGTCGCAAGATGCGCGCAGTGCTCGAGCGCTACATGAATGTCGATGACGAGATGGACACCGAAGTTCGCTCGCGGCTCAAACATCTCTCCGAAGGTACGCAAAATTGGGAGGTCGAGTACGCGCGCGTGATGGAGCAAATCAAGCGACGACACAACGTCGATTGACCCACTCGACTTGCCTCTTCAACACAACTATTGCCGAGCATGACGCTCGCTATCCGTGGAGTATTTCTTGCGAACACTCGTCACCGGCGGAGCCGGATTTATCGGTGGTCACCTAGTCGACGCGCTCCTTGCGCGCGGCGCAACGGTGCGGATCGTCGACAATTTTTCAACGGGACGCCGCGAGAACATCGCGCACAACCTGGACCGCATTGAGCTCATCGAAGGCGACATCTGCGACGACGCGCTGTGCGCTCGGGTGACAAAAGACGTCGACGTGGTCTTTCACCAAGCCGCGCTTCCAAGCGTCGCGCGCTCGGTCGAGGCCCCCGTCGCTTCGAACGAGGTCAACGTCGGAGCGACCGTCAAGCTGCTGGATGCCTGCCGTCGCAACGGCGTCGGGCGCTTTGTCTACGCCGCAAGCTCGTCTGCGTACGGTGACACCGAGGTGCTCCCCAAGGTCGAGACCATGGTGCCGCAGCCGCTGTCTCCCTACGCAGTGAGCAAACTCGCCAGCGAAAACTACGTCAAGGTCTTCGCGCAGCTCTACCAAATGAAGACCTGCGCGCTGAGATACTTCAACGTCTTTGGCCCACGCCAAGACCCCAACAGCCATTATGCCGCGGTCGTCCCCAAGTTCTGTACCGCGATTTTGTCCGGAAATTCCCCCACGATTTTCGGTGACGGTGGGCAGACCCGCGACTTTACCTTCATCGAAAACGTCGTCCAAGCCAACCTCTTGGCTGCAACCGGCGACGTCGCCGGGCAGGTCGTCAATGTCGCCTGCGGTGAGCGAATCTCACTGCTCGATCTGGTCGACATGATCAATGGGCTCGCAGGTACTCAGATCAAGGCCACACACGCCCCGGGACGACAGGGCGATGTGCGCCACTCGCTCGCGGACATCAGCGCCGCCAAGGCGCTCTTGGGCTTTGACCCCAAGGTCTCGGTTCGCGACGGCCTCGCTCGAACGTTTGCGTTTTATCAATCCCAGATGCGTTGACCTAGAGGTCACCCATGCGCGACTCTCGTCGTGCATATGCTCCGCAGCATGACTGGCTTCGGGGTGGGGTCTGCAGCCTTCGGCCGAGGCACACTTACGCTTGAGCTTCGCTCGGTGAACAGCCGATTCGCTGAGGTCCGAGTGCGCGCAGGGCGGGACCTGTCCGAACACGCCGCGTACTTGGAGCAGATCGCGAAGGGCCGGATTGTCCGCGGTCGCTTGGATATCACCGCGCGTCTTGACGAGGCCGCGCAACATGTCCCAGAGCTCGATCGCAGACGCGCGATCTCTGCGCTACGTGAACTTCAGACACTCCGCGACGAGCTCGGGCTCGTGGGCGAGGTCCCGCTCACCATGCTGACCGCCGTCCCTGAGCTCTTTCGCACCGGCTTCTCGGTGGACCTGGACAGCGCGCGCGCGGCCCTGCAAAGCGCCCTCCAAAACGCGCTCCACTCGCTGGAGCAAATGCGCGTGACCGAGGGCGGTTCACTTCATGAAGTGCTTATTGAGCACCTTGAGCGTGTGCAGCTGCTCACGCACGAAATCGACTCGCTGACGCAGTCCTACGCTGATCGCAACAGAGCGCGGCTGAGAGAGCGCGCGACGCGGTACATCGAGAGCCTCTCGGTCCGTGTCGATCGTGCGAGGCTTGAGCAAGAGCTGGTCCTTCTCGCGATGCATGGCGACATTCTCGAAGAGCTCAACCGGCTCAGCAGCCACTGTGGGCAGTTTGTGTCGATGCTTGAGCAGCCAGCTGCCGTGGGTCGAAAGCTAGATTTTTTGCTGCAAGAAATGGCTCGCGAGGTAAACACCATCGGGTCAAAATCGACGGACGTCGAGATCGCCTTTCGAGTCGTCGAGCTCAAATCCGAGATCGACCGTATGCGCGAACAAGTGCAAAACGTCGAGTGACTCGCCCAAACACAACGCCATAGATTCGCGAGCCTTCGCGTGGGTCTGATACCGTTTGAGTGCCGTGACCGCCCCTGCACATCATGACCTTGTCGCGCTCGTAGGCCCCTCAGGCAGTGGCAAGTCCACGCTCTGTTCGCACCTGCTGAGCGCCCTCTCGCTAAAGCTCTCGGTCTCGTACACAACGCGCGCGCCGCGTGGGAGCGAGCAAGACGGCGTGGCCTACCATTTCGTCTCACGTGCAAGCTTCGAGGACCTCGTCGCGCACGACGCTCTGCTCGAATGGGCCGAGGTCCATGGCGAGCTCTACGGAACCCCCCGCGCGTTGGTCGACAAAGCCCAGGCGCTGGGGCAGGGCGTGTTGTTCGACATCGATCACCAAGGGGCGCGACAAATTCGAGCCAAATTGCCCTCGCTCACGACCATCTTGGTGATGCCGCCGACCTGGGCAGAGCTCGAACAGAGGCTCCGAGGGCGAAAGACCGACAGCCCAGAGGTGATCGCTAAACGCATGCAAAACGCGGCAAAAGAGCTGAGCTATTACGCGATGTTTGACTACGTGGTGTTTAACGACAAGCTCGCAGACGCCACACGTGACGTAGAGGCGATCGTGCGATCCCAGCGATTTCGCATGCGCTTCGCTGCCGACGCCATCGAGTCCATGCTCCGCGAGCGCCGCTAGTAGCGCCGACTAGAAAATCGCCAGAGCCCTGCAAGGCACAGCGACGCCGCCGGGCGAAGTGGACCTACCGCGGGGCGACAAGCGCATGGTCCGGTCGGCGCTCTAGCTGTTCGCGCTGCGTCGCAGTCGTCGCCGTTCGGACTCGAGAATCGGTGACATTTCTCTGAGCGCTTCGGGTTCGTCCACCACCGCAAGCTCATCAAGCTCGTCGTGCAGACCCCCCAACGAAGCCATGAACCTCCGCGCACTCTCCGCGGGCCCAATCATGGACGCTGAGCGGCCTGGGAGTGCCAGCGCGACGTTGCGGACCCTCAGACCCAGCACGCTCTCGACGAGCGCCTGGCTGGCCACATCAAACGCCTCGACATCAAAGTGAGACCTTTGCCCTAGCCCTACCAGTAAGAGCCGCTCAAACGGGAGCCTAGCGCCCGCCGGAAGCAAGGTCTTCTCCCCAACCCGACCCTGCACTCGCCGCGACGCCAGCAGCCCTGAGAGCCGCCCGCACAGTCGCCAATCGCAGAGCCCTGCGTAGCCTCGAAGCGGCCGCTCATCCTCGAAAAAAGTCAGCACACCGAGCTCGCTTCGCAGTGAGTCGATCGCCGAGAGTGACAGCGTGACGAACCGGAGCTCCACTCGTACAACCTCTGATCTTCGCGCGAAACTACTTGCGCAATCGGCCCTTGAGTCGCGCGACCTTGTCGAGCGTCCCATTGACGAAACTCGCGGATTCTGCAGTACCAAACCGACGCGCGAGGTCGACCGCTTCATCGATCGCGACCTCTGCTGGGACCTCTCCACCGAAGACCATTTCATACGTCGCAATCCGCAATACGTTGCGGTCTACGCGACCCATTCGGTCCAAGCGCCAGTTGGGGTTGGCCTCGCGAATCGCAGTGTCGACCTCGGTCAGGTGCTTCATCACACCGCGCACGATCGCGTCGGCATACTCGCGTCCATCCGGCGCACCCTCCAAATGAGCCCAATATCCGTTGATCGCGCGGTCAATTTGCTCTGGCTCAAGCTCGCCGCCGTCGCCTGTCAACCGATGCAACGAATCGAGCGAAAACAGCACCTGAAGTGCCGCCTCGCGCGCATGCCGTCGCGGACCTGGCTCCTGAGTCTTCCGTCGATCGTTGGCCCGATGATTCATGGTGTGGCCTTGAGCGATCGGAGCACTTGTGCCGTCTCGATCGCGCTCGCCGTGGCTTCCCAGCCCTTGTTGCCCATCTTGGTCCCGGCACGCTCAATCGCCTGCTCAATCGTGTCGGTGGTGATCACCCCAAACGCGATCGGAACCCCCGTCTCACGCATGACCGCCGCGAGGCCCTTTGCCGCTTCGCCAGCCACGAAGTCAAAGTGCGGTGTGCTCCCGCGGATCACCGCTCCGAGCGCGACAATCGCGTCAAATTGCCCCTGTCTCGCGAGAGCCTCTGCGACGAGCGGGATCTCCCATGCGCCCGGAACTCGCACCACCGTCGCGCTCGATCCCCCGTGTCGTTTCACGCAATCAAGCGCACCCAACACAAGCTGCTCGACCACGAAGCTGTTAAACCGACCCGCGATCACCGCGATCTTCAAGCCAGCTGCAGACAGGTTGCCTTCGACATTGCGTACGCTGAAAGTGCTCTCGCTCATGATCCGCGCTCGTATCACGCGCAGGCGGTCAGTGCGCAAGCCCCGTTGTAACGAAAGTGCGCCTGCAGACCGCCTACGTGCTCTGCATCCGCGTCACCGCACCGCGCAAAGAGACCTGCTCGACCACCTCAAGACCATACGCAGACAGCCCCACGAGCCGCCGAGGATTGCTCGTCGCTAGCCGAATCTTGCGCAACCCAAGGTCCAATAACACCTGCGCGCCCAGGCCAAATTCGCGCTGCAACGTCTCGCCCTCCGAGTTGACATCGCGCGGACCTACGACCCCTTCGCCACGCAGGTAGCGAAGCTCCAGCGCAAGATCGACCTTCGTCGGCGGGACGTAAACCACGACGCCGCGGCCGTCCTGCTCCATGCGATGCATCGCCTCAAAAAGCACGGCGCCGCCCCCCACAAACGCGCGCTCGCCCCCGCCATGCGGCGGCGCAAACAAATCCGCGAGCATCGACCCTGGATGCATCCGCACAAGCACCGGCTCTTGGCTCACGTAGTCGCCCAACGTGAGCGCCAGAAACTGTCGCGACTCAAGCGCCTCGTACACATGCGCGGTCCACTCGCGCGCAAAGCCCGCCGGTTGCAATGGCGCGCTCTCAAGACGTCGCACGAGCCGCTCGCGCTGCAGACGATACTGGATCAGGTCTTCAATCGAGAGGATCTTGAGGTTGTGAATCTGGGCAAAGATCATGAGATCAGGCAACCGCGCCATCGTGCCGTCATCATTCATGATTTCGCAAATCACGGCGGCTGGGGTTCGTCCCGCGAGGGCCGCGAGATCGACGCTGCCTTCGGTGTGTCCAGTGCGCTGCAGCACCCCACCGGGCCGCGCGCGCAACGGAAACACATGACCCGGCGCAACCACATCGCGCGGCGTCGCGTCAGGCGCGCAAGCGACCCGCATCGTGTGCGCGCGATCGTGTGCCGAGATCCCCGTAGTCACACCGCTCCGAGCCTCAATGCTTACCGTAAATGCAGTGCTCCGATGCGAGCGGTTGTCATCCACCATCATGGGGAGCTCAAGCCGCGACACCTGCTCGTCGGTGAGCGTGAGGCAAATGAGCCCTCGTGCATGGCGCGCCATGAAGTTCACCGCTTCAGGCGTGACCAAATCCGCGGCCATCACAAGGTCCCCCTCGTTCTCGCGGTTCTCGTCGTCGACAAGAATCACCATGCGTCCATCACGCAGATCGTCGAGCGCGCTCTGAACGCGGTCCATGTAAGTGCCTGCCAATGTCATCGGAGCTATCGCCTTTCTACACACCACCGGATCCCCCACGGACGCGTGGTGATCGGTGTCTTCACTGTCTCTGGTGTCGCAGCGCTCAGAAGCAAAGAGCGCGCACACAGATCATTCGCTTCCTAAAAAACCTGCGCGAGCGAGCGTCTCAAGCGTGACGCCTTGCCTCGGCGCCGCGCGGCCCTCAAGGAGCCGCGCCACGTACCGCGCGATCACGTCAACCTCAAGATTGACCTGCGCGCCTGCACGCTTTTCTCCGAGCGCAGTGTGGCCCAAAGTAAACGGCACGAGCATCACATCAAACGAAGTCTCTTGGACCGCGTTGACCGTCAGGCTCATCCCGTCGATCGTGATCGAGCCCTTCTCCGCGATAAAGCGCAACACCTCCGGGGGGGCCTCAAAGCTCCACCGCTCCGCGCGGGCCACCGGAGTGCGCGATCGCACCATTCCCATGCCGTCGACGTGCCCCGAGACCAGATGACCCCCAAGGCGATCGTCCACCCGGAGGGCTCGCTCAAGATTGACGCGATCTCCCCGGCTGCGCTTCGCGAGGGTGCTTCGGTTCAGAGTCTCGTCGCTCGCAGTCGCTGTAAATCCCCCCACGGTCGCGGTGACCACCGTGAGACAAACGCCATCCACGGCGATGCTCTCACCGAGCACCAACGCATCGTAGGGGCACTCGATCTCAAGCTCTGCCTCAGACGCCCGCACGCTCAGCGCGCGGACCTTACCGATCGCTGTGATAATCCCGGTGAACATCGGTGAACTCCGCGGTAACTTTTAGATCACTGCCAATCATTTGAGCCTGCAAATTGGCTAGCAAATGTGCCTCGCTGAGGCGCCCGATCCCTGTGCCTCCAAAGGCCGCAAACGCGTCACGCCCACCAAACAATTTGGGCGCGATGTACGCCACCAGCTCGTCTCCCAAGCGCGCGTCCAAGAAGGTCCCGTGCACCTCGCCTCCGCCCTCGACAAGCAGCTCCGTGATCCCGCGTCGACCCAAGACAACCAGCGCCTCGGCGGGGTCGACACGGTCCTCGCTACAGCGCACCTCAAGCGTCTCTACGCCCATCGCGCGAAGCGCAATCACCTGGTCTCGGGGCGCCTCTTTGCCGTGCAAAATCCAGACAGGAGCCTCCATCGCGGTCTTCGCCAAGACACTCGAAGTAGGCGTGCGCAAGAACGTATCAAGCACGACACGCACGGGGAGCGCGCCGACAATATCCACGTTGCGTGGGGTCAACATCGGGTCGTCCGCGAGCACCGTCCCAACGCCTACCAAGACAGCGTCCGCGCGCGCACGGAGCAGGTGCCCGTCATGTCTGGCCTCAGGCCCCGTGATCCATTTGCTCTCACGTAATCTCGTGGCAATTCGGCCGTCGAGTGTCATCCCGACCTTCACGATCACTCGCGGAGTTCCACGCAAAACAAACGTGCGCCACGACGCGATGAGCTCGGCGCACTCGCGCTGCGAGACGCCCATGACAACCTCAATGCCCGCCTCACGCAGACGGTCGGTGCCGCGGCCCAACACATTCGGATTGGGATCTGCCACGCCGATGACCACTCGCGCGACTTGAGCGGCGATGAGCGCCTCGGTGCACGGAGCCGTACGCCCATGATGATTGCAGGGCTCAAGGGTCACATACACGGTCGCGCCCTTCGCGCGCTCACCCGCGCTCTCAAGGGCGGCAATCTCCGCATGCGCGCTGCCTGCCCTCTTGTGAAATCCCTTGCCAATGATCTCGCCATCTCGAACAAAGAGGCTCCCCACGCGGGGATTGGGCGAGGGCTTCGCGCACCGCGCGAGCTCAATCGCTTGCGCCATCAACACTTCGTCTGGGGTCACGGCTTCTCCTCTCCACGCCTCTCTAGAAGCGATGCAAGCTCACTCATAAACTCCTGGACGTCGCGAAATGAGCGATAAACCGAAGCAAACCGCACATACGCCACCTCGTCGATCGCCCTCAATCGCACCATCGCGCGCTCTCCGATTTCGGTGCTCGCGACCTCTTTGGCGCCTAGCTCACTGAGCTCTCGCTCGACACTCTCTGCGAGCGTCTCAATGGCCGCGAGCGAGACAGGCCGCTTCTCGCAGGCCTTCTTGATCCCACCCACAAATTTGCTGTGATCAAACGGCTCCCGACGCCCGTCTCGTTTCACCACCAAAGGCAACGCCTCTTCAACACGCTCGTAGGTCGTAAACCTTCGCTGGCAGCCCGCACATTCCCGCCGCCGTCGAGTCACCTCGCCGCCCTGAGAGACCCGAGAGTCGATCACTTTGTCTTCGGTTTCAGCACAGTACGGGCACTTCATGACACGCCATTATTGCTTGGTGAACAGCTCACTCTGCACAGCACCGAGATCGACTAACACAACGATTGAGGAGCGTCTCGCTTTGTCCAACCCACGCCCAAAGAGTAGTATCCAAGCCATCGTGTTGTTTGTGTGTCTAGTCGCCGCTCAACCGTCGCACGGTCTTCGTCGCTGACTCCCCAAGCTTTTTACTCCCAGGAGCGAAGTCGCACCCAATGTCCATCAGCGATTCTAACGAACCCAAATCTGCCATCCCGGGCTGGGGCCGTGGCTCCACGACCATCGCTGATCTCGAAGATCTCGCTTCAGATATCCGCCCGTCGTGGGAGGTTGGACTCGACACAGCCTCGGAGCTGGGCGGCGCCAGTGCGGGGTTCGTCAATGACCCCGTCGCGTTCACCGCCGCACCCGACCCACAGTCTTCGGGAATCACTCCCTCGATCTTGTTCGGCGCCGCCGATTTGGCCGCGCTCGCGTTTGGCCCCTCGACACCCATCAGCGCCGACAAACCCTTCGCTGCACCTCAGGGCCCCAGCGAACCCGTCGCGTTTTCCGCACCCGCCCCAGCCCAGTACACAAGCCCGGCCCAACCGCTGCCTCCCACCCACGGCGATGTGAGCCCACAGAGCGCCGCGCTGCCTCCTACCCACAGCGCTGCGACCCACCAAGCCGTCCCAACCCCAAGCGTTCGGCCCGCCTACGCGCCGCCCGCACAGCAGTTCAGCGCCGCCCCCACCGCCAGGTCCCCCGTCGCCGCCACCGCGGACACCACCGACGGGTTTGTGATCCCACAAAAAAAGTCCAATCTTCCGTTGATCTTCAGCGCGATCGCCGCAGTCGTCATCAGCGGAGTCGGCACGGTATGGGCGCTCTCCGGAAGTGCCCCGTCCACGTCGCCCACACTCTCCACAGCACCCACGACCGCCAGCGCACCCGCCTCTCCGCCAGCGTCGCCCGCCGAAGTGCCAACGGCGCCCTCCGCGCCCCTCGCCGTAGCGCCTGTGGCCGAACCCGTCATCGCCGCACCAGTCGCGCCAGTCGCGCCCCCCGTCGTCACTCAACCCGCTTCACCGATCGCCCAGGCTCCTGTCGCTGAGCCTCGTGCGCCTCGCCCCGAGCGTCGTCAACCCGCCGTCGCACCCCACGTTGACACACTGCCGAGAGTCTCGACAGTCGCCACGACGACTCCGACACGCCCGACACGCCCACAAGCCTCTTCGACCGGTCGAACAGCAGGCTTCGTGGCGAACGACCCCTACGCGACCGCGCCCAGCAGGCCCGCAGCACGGCCGCGCCCTCGCGCCGCGGGCTTTGCGTCGGACAGCCCTTACTGACTTCGCAGCACACGCAGGCGCTGCACCAACACGCGAATGACCGCTTCGGCGAGCGGCCCATTCGCTCGCAATACATCGGTAAAGTCATCGCGCGCGATCTTGAGCACCGACGCATCTCCCACAGCCGTCGCGTCGTCTGAGCGCACAGTCCCGTCAAGGACGGCCAGCTCGCCAAACGCTTCGCCCACGCGATAGGTGTGAGTTTGGCCGCCCGCGCTGCGCGTCTCAAGCGTGCCGTCCACCACGATGTACAGCGCGTCGCCAGGATCCCCTGTCCCAAAGAGCTTGGCGCCCGGCGAGAGGTGAACCACCTCAGCGCTGCGCGCGAGCTCAAGCAGGTCCTCGGGTGCTACCTCTGAAAAGAGAAGAATCCCCTGTAAAAACAGGACTTTTTCGAGCGTTGTATACATGTTGTCGTTCGGCTCCATTCCGGTCTGTCCGGTCGCCAGCGCGAATCGAACGTAGTCTCGTACGACCTCGTCTTCGTCCTCTAGCAGCCCCCCAAGGTCCTCTCGCCACGACGGCAATTTGGCCGTCACAACGACCAGCGCTGCCAACTCGCGCACCGTCGGTTCAATGTGCGCAAGGCTGGCCTTTACCTGCGTGTCCAACAACACCGCGCCACGAAACTGCGACGCGTCCAACGCCAGCACCTTCGCAAAAGGCTCGTGCCGTTGCCACAACGCACGCACGTACTCATCCACCCCTTCAGGGCGCTCGCCGCGCGGCACAGTCACAACCGTCGCGCGAAGCTGCAACCATCGATCAAGGACTGTGACGAATCTACGTGCGATTTCTGTGGTCGTCGCAGCCTCGAGCAGCTCAATCGCGCGCCCTCTGCGTTGCACATCCGAGGTAAAAATGGCGTCTCGCACAGACTCAATGCGACGCCCTCCATCAGGCGAGAGCTCCAGGAGCCGCAAGACTCGAATCATCGCGCGCTTGAACTCTTGGAGCAGCCAGCGATCCAGCAGCACCATCCCAAACCACTCGCGAAATCGCACGTATCCGTCAAACTCAAGCTCAAGCAGCGAGAGCTCTGCCAAAATGAGCCGCTCCACGCGCACGCGTTCGACCGGCGCGAGGCCATGCGCGCGCTTGACCCGAGAGGCCGAAGCGAGCGCCTTCTGCCGAAGCCCGCGGTCCGAGTCGGTCACATGATCGAGCAAGACTTGGTAAGCTTGATCCGTCCCAATCTGAGCCAAAATTCGGGGAATTTGCAGTCGAATCGTCCGAAGTGCCTCCGCGTCTTCAAGCCGACGCTTCAACGTCATGATCGCTGGCGCGCCCACGCGCACAAGCGCCTCCGATGCCGTGCTGCGAGACGCTGGATCCGCGATCGCATCAATCATCGCGCCGCAAAAAACATCGCCGGCCGAGCTCGCTGCACGCAACGCCTCGCGCCGCACACTCACCGACTGATCACCCAACAAACCTCGGACCAGCCGCAACGCGCCCGGCACGCCATCCATGCCAAGAATCATCGCCGCACGCCGCCGCTGGGTCGCGTCGTCGTGCCTCACCCACTGCTCAATGAGCTCGCCAGCGCGGAGAGCTCCTTCAAGCCCCCCATGTCGCAAAAGCGCAATAACTACGGCATCTTGCACTTTCTCTCGGGAGTCCAGCAGCAACGGCTCAAGTGCATCAAGCGAAGACTCTCCGCGTAGCGCAGCAAACGTGTGAACCGCCGCGATGACCACGCGCGTCGACTCATCGTGCATGCCCTTTTGACTCACCAAGATCGCATGGTCGCCACCCAGCGAACCCGCAGCTTGCATAGCCGCCACGCGCACAGATGGCTCAGGACGCTCTAACCAGCGATCGAGCTGGCCAACAGCAACGGACGGGGCAATATCTCGCAGCTGTTCAATCGCGTAGCAGGCCGCTCGCTCGGGTGACGTGACCGCAGAGTGAAGCAAGATCTCTCGCGTCGCTTTGTCGTCCAGCGGAGCGTCCGAGGGCTCGGCCGTACGTCGCTGCAACGAACGCTCAAGCGTCGTCACATAGCCGCGACGGACCCAAAAAACCACGACGATCCATGCAAGCACCAAAGGCAAGACCAGCCAGCTTTGCGCGGCAATTCGCTGGTAGTTTGTCGCAGGGAGCACCCGCGCAAAGACCAACACCAGCACTCCGGCGATCCCATAGCCCAGCGGCTTGATCAACGCATCAAGCGTCGCGCGCGCCGCGTCTCGGTCACGCTCTTCCAACGGAAAATACAGCAGCTGCATCGTCGCTTCGAACACCGTGAACTGCACCGCGTTGTCCGAAATTTTCACGATCGTCGCAGAGAAAACTGAGGGCGAAGCGACCATCAACAAGTTGGCCAAGCCATACGCAATCGGCAGCACCAGCAGCCCACCGCCAACGCCAAAGCGTCGCAACAACGGGCGAGTCACCAAGAGCTGCAACGCCAACGCGATCGCGCCCATCGTGGCGTAGTAGCGCGCCATAAAAAGGGCCAGCTCGTCACGCGAAGGATGCGCGATGCGCGCCGCCGCTTTGAACTGAAAATCTCCAACGTTTACGGCGATAAAAGCCAACAAGATCAGCACACCGATCGCGCGCAAATAGGGGTTGCGCAGCGGTGCCAAAATCGACTCAGACTTCGCCCTCGGAGCGGCGCGCTTTTGCCCCCGCCCAAGCCCATGCTCGCGAACGAGCCACCAGATAAATCCCACGATGGACGCAGACATGGCGGCCAAGACGATCAAGAGATTCTCCGTCCCAACCGCCGCGACGAAGCTCCCCGCGCCCAGACCGCACATCACAACTCCGACGATTCGGCCTAGCCCGATCACTCCAAACAGGCGCTTGGCAGAACGAGGATCGTGCAGGTCATTCGCGACAGACCAAAACTGCGCAAGCAGCAGATTGCCCGCGATCTCAGAGCCAACATACAGCACCGAGTAGAACCAACTGGGAGACCAAGGCAGGGCGAGCCTCGCGAGCAAATACGCCAGCGCAACGCCAAGGGCTGTGCCCGCAACGAAGTGCTCTCGCTTCACAGAGCGAACAACGCGCGCGTACACCACCGCGACGACCGCCGACGACGCGCCAAACGCGATGAACATCCATGGGAGAGCGCCCCCAACTCGGTCGCCGTAGTAGCTCAAAAAGAGCGCGTCGCGGACCGTTCTCCCGAGAACAAAGACACAGCTCACCACAAAGAGCAGCGCCGCTAACACCGCCGAGCGCCGAAACTCCCCCGCGTCCATCCCCAAGATGGTCTCGGGGGAGGGAGGCGAGGCGTCGTCTGTCGGCGCGGTCTGTTCCGCATGTGAATTCGCCGAATGAATCGTCTGCAGAGTCCGCGCTCCTGGAGCGAGGCTCATGCGGTGCAAATCAGAGTCACTCATGGCTGTTTTGTGCTGAGCGGTCGCAGTCGATTCATCCCCACTCACAACCCATCAAGCCACAGACTTCATGAAAATGCAGAGTAGATTGCTGCCATCAAGAGCCCGATGACCACCACGGCGACGATGGCCAAGACCACCGGGGATGGACGCTTCGACGCTCCCGCGATCGTGGGCATCACGTCGGTCACGTGTCCCGCTGCGACCGGCTGATGTGGCGCCATGGCTTGCATCACAGGGGTCGCTTGAACCACCGCCGGAGCGCTCTTGGCAGCCGCCATCTGCGCCTCGATCGAGGCCACCGAGAGGCTAGCCCACTGCTGGTGTGATCCCGTCAGCCCAAACGCATGGCCAAACGCATCGGCGAGCTCGCCACACGATTGAAAGCGCTTCTCGCGATCCTTCGCCAGCGCACGAACAACCACGTCGTCAATTTCTTCTGGGACAGAATCACTGGCGAACGACGGCGGCATGGGCTCTTCGCCCAAAATCTTGAAGAGAATCTGCGGCCCATTGGGAGCCGAAAAAGGCACGGTCCCGACGATCATTTCGTAGAGCATTGCGCCCACGGCCCAGACGTCCGCGCGGTGATCGAGATCCTCCGCTCCGCGTGCTTGCTCGGGTGACATGTAATAGGGCGATCCGATGGTCGTCCCCATCACCGTGAGCTTGTTTCCCTTGTCTTGTCCGCGGGTAAACTTGACGCTTCCAAAGTCCAAAAGCCGGACCTGATCGCCCTCTGGCGAGCGCACCAAAAACAAGTTGTCTGGCTTCAGATCGCGATGAACAAACCCTTTGCCATGTGCAGTATCCAACGCCAGCGATGCCTGCGAAATCACCCGGATTGCACGCGGGATCGACAGCGTCTTTTTGCCCTCAAGCTCGGCGCGAAGCTCCACCCCGTCGAGGTAGTCCATGACGAGGTACCACGCGCCCTCGGGTCGCCCGTTGAGCACCTTGGCGTGCGCAAAATCGTACACCTCGACGACATGCGGATGCTCAAGCGCGTGTGACGTCTCGGCTTCTCTCCGAAATCGCTCAATGTTGACGGCGTCACGTGCAATGTCCGCGTGCAAAATCTTGATCGCAACGCGGCGGCCGTTGGCGAGCTCTTTTCCCTCGTAAACGCGCCCCATCCCACCATCGGCGACAACCCGTTCGACCAGGTATTTGTCGCCCAATGTCTGGCCCAAGACTGGGTCCACTTCACTCTCTGGCTGTTGAATACTCACGGTGTCGTCGCTCCGGTCGGCGCGCTTGCGATCACAAGCAGTCGGTGACAATTCGGACACTGCAAAATGTCCTCAGCGTAGTGCACTTTTGCAGCAAATTGCGGGGGCAATCCGACATGACAACCCAGGCACGCGCCATCGCGAACTTCCGCAACCGCGGTGCTCCGTTTGCTGCGAACACCAGAGTAGCGACGCAACAGATCGGGTCGAACGCGCGCCGAAAGAGCCGTACGCTCGGCTTCGGTTTCAAGTCGGCGGCGCGCGATGTCCGCTTCTTCGGTCGCAGCGCGCGACTCTTCGAGCTCAAGCGTCTGTTGCAGCCCAGCGAAATCGATCTCGTGGCGAGCCAACGATTCGCGGACCGCAGACAGCCCTGACTCAAGCTCCTTGGCTCTCGCGAGTCGCTCTTCGCGCTCTTTCTTGAGGACCTCGACCTCACGTCGCGAGGCCTCTTGTTCGCGTGTATTTCGAGCGACATTTCCTCGCGCGCTGGATCGCTGTTGACGCTCCCCGAGGTCCGCGGCTTCCTGAACTGACTGAACTCGAAGTCGCTCCGTTTCCTCGATTTGGACACGCTCTCGGTCCAGCAAAGAGTGGATCCGCGCAACATCTTGTCGTAGCTCTTCGAGACGTCCCTGAAGCTCTTCTTGTTCGGCGTCGAGCTGCCGAAACCCGCGATCCAACCGCGCTAGGTCCTGCAGGGACTCCATTTGTTCACGCACCATTAGGGCCTCAATTTCTGGGTGATTCGCTTAGGGACGCCGACACTCTATCAGCGATTGAACAGTAGAATGTCAGGGTAGGCCTACCGGGACCCGAACCCGGAACCTCCCGATTATAAGACGGGCGCTCTGACCGGTTGAGCTATAGGCCCTTGCGAACACTTTCGAGACGGAAATCTACGGTAGCCGAGATACATCTCGCAACCACGCATCCGCTGCGTCTTACTCTGTGCTCGCGCACTTGGCGACTGTGGACACACCCCCGCGAGGTGTCTCGCCAGCCTCGACGGTAAGAAATTAGCCGAAACGCCAGAGCTCTGAATATTCTCGGCTCGTTGTGCGAGACGACAACCTACTACTCGATGGCTATCTAGATCACCTCCGTGTCGAAAAGGGACTCGCCGCGCGCAGCGTCGAAGCCTACGCAGGGGACCTAGTGCGATTTGCGGTCTTTGTACGCCAGAGCGGAAAGACCCTCTCAGAGGTCGACAATGGAGATGTCGCCGCGTGGCTTGTTTCACTCTCTCAGGCCGGAATTTCGGCACGCGCTCAAGCTAGAAAACTAAGCGCCCTCCGTGGGTTCTTTAAGTTTCTCTTGCAAGAACGTGTGGTGACTGCGGATCCGACCACACTGATCCAGGGGCCCAAACTGCCCCGCAAACTGCCGCACGTGCTCACGTTTGAAGAGGTCGAGCAGCTGCTCGCCGCTCCAGACCGCGCAAACCCGAGAGGGCTCCGCGATCACGTGATGATCCAACTGCTCTACGCGTCTGGACTTCGAGTGTCCGAGCTCGTTGGACTTCGGCTCTCTGACATCGATCTCGACTCGTCGGTCGTCTCCGTCGCAGGAAAAGGCGGAAAACGCCGCCTAGTTCCCTTCGGAGAGGTCGCCCGAGATGCGCTCGTCGACTATCTGCAAACGGTCCGTCCCCGATGGGCCGCGCGCAGCGAATCGCAGCACCTGTTCATCACCGAGCGCGGCCGAGGGATGACCCGTCAGGGCTTCTGGAAGCTCCTCGGTCGCTATTCTCGCGTCGCTGGGATCGAGAAGACCATCTCTCCCCACAAGCTCCGCCACTCGTTCGCGACTCACCTTCTCGAACGCGGCGCAGACCTCCGAGCAGTGCAAACCATGCTGGGTCACGCCGACATCTCGACCACTCAGGTCTACACCCACGTGACCACCGAGCACCTCAAGGCAGCGCACGCCAAATTTCATCCGCGTGGCTGAGATCGCGACAATCACTGCTCGCCCTCTCTTGGCGATGGGGGGCTCGATCGCGTCTTGCTGCTGCATCCCTCGGGTGTTACATCGGCCGTCGCTGGACCAGTCCCTGGTCGCAGTCAACGTGGATTGAGCTTCTCCACAGCACATCCGCAGGCGGAGGCAGCACCTTGGCTACAGATCTCACACTGATCGCGTTGCGCTTTGGCGTCATGATCGCGTCGCTCTCGATTCACGAGGCCGCACACGCGGCGGTTGCCTATGCCCTTGGCGATCGCACCGCGCAAAAGCAGGGGCGACTCTCCCTCAATCCGCTCGTCCATGTGGACCCTATTGGCACGGTGCTCATGCCTCTCGTGCAGGCATTTACAGGCATCCCAACGATCGGCTGGGCAAAGCCGGTCCCAGTAGACGTCGAGCAATTTCGCCCAGAAATCAACCGCTGGCGCGGCCTCGCGTTGGTCTCGGCAGCAGGCCCTCTCTCGAACCTGTTGCTGGCAATCACCGCCGCCGCGTTCCTCGCCGTAGCACGCCCTGCCAATGGCTCTAGCGCGTTTACCGTGGCCTTCATGGCGTTCTTGCTCAACGTCGGGCTCTTTGTCTTCAACCTCTTGCCGGTGCCGGGACTCGACGGCTCTCGCTTGCTCCCTTCGTCGCTCGACGGCTTGCAAAAACGCTTGCAAAAGTACTCGGGCCTTGTCTTGCTGGCCATCGTGGCAATCCCCCCAGTTCGCGACACGCTCGTCGGCGCGCCCATTCGGTTCGTGGCCACAAAGATCCTCACAGGATTTGGCGTGCTCTAGCCGTGAGCTTCGAGACAACGCTGCCAATCCCGCTTGATTTGCAGGCGTACAACGTATCCCTCGAAGTGTTCGAGGGCCCCTTGGATCTGTTGCTTCACCTGATCCAAAAGCACGAGCTGGACATCCTCGACATCCCCGTCGCGTTTGTGACCGAAAAATACCTCGAGTACATGGCGCTCATGGATTCGCTGAATCTTGACGTCGCGTCCGAGTATTTGCTCATGGCTGCGACGCTCACGTACATCAAGTCTCGTGAGCTCCTGCCGCCTGATCCCAGCACGCAAGATCCCCTCGCCAACGACGGGATCGGCGAACTCGAAGAGGACCCCCGCACAGCGCTGATCCGCCGATTGCTTGAGTATCAAAAATTCAAACTCGCAGGCGAAGAGCTCGCCGCGCGGGGCATCGCCGGTCGCGATATCTTTGGGCGCGGCGCGGATTTGCGCGAACAGGTCTCAGAGAACGCTCCCCTTGCTCCGGTACCGTTGCACGCTCTGCTTGAAGCTTTTCAGCGCATTTTGGCCCGCCAAAGTGACCAAACAGTGCACGTCGTCACCGAGGAGCGGATCTCGATCGCCGACCGAATCCACACACTCGTCGATCGCCTCAAACCCATCCGAACGTGCACCTTTGAGTCGCTGTTCGACGACGTCCAAAACACCCACGAACTTGTCGTGACCTTTCTAGCGCTCCTAGAAATGACCCGGTTGCACATGACCCGGCTCTATCAATCCTCCGCGCTCTCAACCATTCACATCACGCTCGTACTCGAAGACATCGACCCCGAAGCCCTCGCAAGTGTCGACTGAGCCCCACAATCCTAGCGAATTTACAGAGGATGACTCCTTGCCAGGGGTCTCACTCACGCAGCCTGGTGCAGCCCGTGTTGGCGCGCGCTCTGTCTCGGATCGACACCTCAAGAGCGTGATCGAGTCGCTCGTGTTCGTGAGTGACAAGCCCCTCGCGCCAGCCGAAATCGCACAAATTGCCCACGCAGAGACACGCGATGTCCGACGTCTGCTGGGTGAACTGCAGGACGATTACAAACACCGAGGTATCCACCTCGACGAGCTCGCGGGTGGCTGGCAATTTCGTTCAAGCGCTGCCAACTCGCCCTTCGTCCGAGAACTGCTCCAGGCAAAGCCCATCAAACTCTCTCGGGCGCAGGTCGAAACGCTCGCAATCGTCGCGTACAGGCAACCCACGACGCGCCCCGAAGTGGACGACATTCGAGGCGTTGACTCGGGCGGCGCTCTCAAGACGCTGCTTGACCGCGGACTCGTGCGAATGATGGGCCGCAAAGAAGAAGCTGGTCGCCCCGTGCTCTACGGCACAACGTCAGAATTCCTTGCGTTTTTTGGGCTCAAATCACTCCGTGAGATGCCCAGTCTGCGTGAGTTTACGGAGCTCACTGCAGACAGCGCGCACACCCTCGCAAAGCAAGACGACGAGGCCGCCGCGACCGAGATCACAGACCCTGGCCCCAAGGGATCTGGCCCCGAAGCTCGATAGCAAGCAAAACGACCCAGCCGCCATGTCGTGCATGGGTACAATCGCGGCAAAAATCCGCTATAAACCGCGGCGATGTACTTTCAAGAGATCATCCTAACGCTTGCCAAGTTTTGGTCCGAACGTGGGTGCGTGCTCGTCCAGCCCTACAACTCCGAGGTGGGCGCGGGAACCTTTAACCCTGCGACCTTTCTCCGCGCACTCGGTCCCGAGCCCTGGAATGTCGCCTTTGTCGAGCCATCAAGGCGCCCAGCGGATGGACGATATGGTGAAAATCCCAACCGATTGCAGCAGTTTCATCAGTATCAAGTCATCCTTAAGCCGTCGCCCAAGGACATCCAAGCGCAGTATTTAGAGTCGCTCCGGGCCCTCGGAACGAACCCCAAAAACCACGACGTGCGCTTTGTCGAAGACGACTGGAAGAGCCCTACACTTGGCGCTTGGGGCCTCGGCTGGCAGGTGTGGCTCGATGGGCTCGAGATCTCACAGTTCACCTACTTTCAGCAGTGTGGCGGGATCGACTGTCGACCTGTCTCTGGTGAACTGACCTACGGGCTCGAGCGCATCGCGATGTACCTGCAAGACGTCGATAACGTCTACGATCTCGCCTGGTCACCGAGCGTTTCGTACGGCGAAATCGCAAAGCGCGCCGAGTGGGAGTGGAGCAGCTACAACTTCGAGCAGGCTGATCCCGACTACCACCGAACACTCTTTGAGCTGAGCGAACGCGAATGCCGTCGATTGCTTTCTCTCGAAGAACACACGGTCGAAGCCAAAAAGGGCCCCGCTCGCTCCGAGTGGGTCTACGCCCGCCCACCGCTCGAACGCCTGGTTCTTCCGGCCTATGATTTTTGCGTCAAAGCATCCCACCACTTCAACGTACTCGACGCGCGCGGCGCGATCTCTGTGGCTGCTCGCGAAGACTACATCCGTCGCGTCCGTGGCGTCGCATCGAAGTGTGCCGAGAGCTTCCTCGCACAACGCGAAGCTCTTGGATTTCCCCTGTTAAAGTAGCGTCATGACCGCTGTCTCCGAGCCAATACATCAGAACGTCAGAACATTCTCGAGCAGCTCAAATCCCCGGTCGCATACTGCGGCTAGATCAACGCGGAGCTCTCGCTCGAAAGGCCAGCGCTCTAAGAGACCAAGTGCCGCCCGCCGCAATCGCTTCTGCTTTGTAGGGGTAAGACTCAACAGCGCGTCGCGAGGGGTCGTGCCACGGCGATAGCGCACCTCCACCACCACAAGCGTCTCACCATCAAACGCGACGATATCCAGCTCATCGGAGCCGACGCGCACGTTGATCCCCCAAATGACCCACCCTCGCTGCTCCAGGTATTGCGCGACCTGTCTCTCTGCAGCCCGCCCAATGAGAGTGGTTGTAGAGGGGGATCGCTTCCGGCGCCCGTGATCTAACTTTCGAGAGCACTCTATCGCTTGCGACGGGTCGCTCGCAGTCACCCCTACTGTGCAGCTTACGGAGCGGCCGCGACGAGAGAGCTCCGCACACAATACTTCCCGCGAATGCCGGGATCCCCTGCAACGAACGCTGTAACGCACGCGAAGTTCTCGGGGCACTCCGTGTCTGCGTTGCATTTTACCGTACAAAAAACGCGCTCAGACTCTTTCTCGGGCTGCGTGGCTTCGGCCCAATGCCACACCATACAAACGCGCGTTCGGCACTGCAGAGAGCGGGTCTCAAGATAGACCTCCTGCTCGACAAAACACGCTTGCCCAGGGCGACAAGAGCGCATCATCCCGATGAGCGCCGGACGCGCGGGGCTACACGGGTCACCGATGCCCGTGTCCGCGCAACCGAGGCCGAGAAGGGCCATGCCGACAGCGACACATGACAACCAAGTTTTCGTTGTGGACGCACTAGTCATGCTCGAAACACCGCAGCTGGTAGAAGAGAGAAGAGGGTCGACCATGAACCACCCGAAAAAGCCGAACAAAACGCGCTTTAGCCGATGAAAGTGTCAAGTACTTGAATGGTCGATTGAGGCCGCGGCGACCGCAGCCGTGACGAAGGTTATCCCGCACCATTTCTCAGCGTCAAGACGCATTTGAACCTGAGCGACTGACTGACGCGATCACAACACCGTCTTCCGTCTTCCGTCCGTCGCTGCAATCGAGCCGCGAAGACCCACCTTTATTCCCCGCCGGACTTGTACAAAAAACAGCCTCATGGCAATACTTGGCTGTAGCTGTACTTTTGTCGAAGCTGTTCCCTCGCTACCTTTGCAAGGTTGCGAGCGTGCACGAAGCGGCTTGGCCAGAGGCACATCGACTGCCGCCCAAAAACATTTTGGGTCGACAACAAGATTCCCACATTGGTGACCGATTCTTGTGCCACGTCAGTTTTCCAGCGCAACCTTGCAACGCTTTTGATAGAAGGATGCGCTTGAGGTGTTCCAGGTCAGCGGACGTGTTGTTCTGTTGGACTGCCGAATTCCCTGCAAAGTTCCAGCGAAAAAGTGGTTTCGAGGAGAGACACAGTGATGGGTCGTTCGCGATATGCAGGCGTACTGGTGATGTTTGGGGCTCTCGCGGGGGTGTCACTCGCACCCGCAACAGCTTCAGCGCAGCAGCGTAATACTGGCACTGGCACCCAACAGGGTGGCGCGGACATGTCCTTCGCGCCTGAAGGGCAGGCGCAGGATGCGCCGCCGGCGGATGGACCTCCCTCCGAAGCCATGGCCAACGCGCTGCGCTTGTACCAACAAGAGCGCTACCAAGAGAGCTGTGTACAGTTTCAGCGCGTGGTGGAGAACGAGACGGGCGACGCCCCGGCTCAGATCCAGAAGGCTCAGTTCCATCTGGGAAAGTGCCTCTACCATCTGCGCTTCTACCAATCAGCCCTTGCGGTCTTCGACGAAATCGTTGAGCACCAAAACGGTCGACATCTCTATTTCGCCTCGACCCTTCAGTGGTTGGCGCAGCTCGCCTCACAGCTCCCCGAACCGGCCGACATCATCCGCCGAGTGGGGCGCTACTCTCCCGAGCAGCTGAATCAGTTCAACAACGCCGAGTCGCGGGACCTCTACAACCAGCTCTTGTTCTTGCTCGGACGAGCCAAGTACAACGACGGCAACTTTGAAGAGGCCGTCGGGCTGTTCAATCAGGTCCAGCGCAACTCATCGTTCTACGTCCAAGCCCGCTTCTTCATGGGCATCTCGCATGTGCGCAACCACCGATCGCAACCTGCGATCGACGCATTTACAAACATTCAAGACGCCATCAGCGAGGGCGTCCGCGTTGAAGACTCTCAGCGCATGAACGATTTGGCGTGGCTTGAACGCGCCCGTCTTTACTACTCAACTCGCCACTACGACAGCGCCATCGAGGCATGGAACCGCGTGGACGTGGACAGTGAGTACTGGCTCGACTCGCTCTTCGAAGAGTCTTGGGCATACTATCTCCAGCAGGACTATGCCCGCGCTCTGGGCAATATCCACACGCTCAACAGTCCCTACTTCGCCAATGCATTCTATCCAGAATCCTTGGTGCTCAAGAGCGTGATTTTCTTCTCGAATTGTCACTATGACGAAGCTGAGTCCGTCATCGCGCAGTTCAACCAGCGGTATGGCGATGTCCGTCCCGAGCTGCAGCGATACTTGCAGCAGTACGGTGACAACAACAGCTTCTTCCGATTCTTGAAAGAAGTCCGTTCGGGAAGCGCCTCGCTGCCTGCTCGCTTGCGCCCCATTGTTGAGACCGCCCTCGGTGACCGAACACTTCTCCGAAACATCGAGTACGTGAACGTTCTCGAGTCAGAAGAACGCCGACTTGCCGGAATGCCCCCCGCCTTCCGCAATAGCTCGCTAGGAGCGCGTGTTCTTCAGGACATTTCAGTCGCGAAGAGCTTCGCGGTCGACCAAGCTGGCGATCTCGCCCGCGGTCGCTACCAGCGTCTACTCGACGAACTGCAAGACCTTCAGAATCAAACCACCGCGATTCTCATTGAAATTCTCAATGCTCGTCGTGGTCAGCTTTCCGCGGCGATCGCGGGTGAACAACAGCGCGATATCAACACCCCAGCGGCGCGCGTTGTCGCGGACGAAGAGCATTATCTTTGGCCCTTCAACGGTGAGTACTGGCGAGATGAACTTGGCTTCTATCGCCAACAAATCGCTCCACGTTGTGGTCGCTAGACCCCATCTGAGTGGACGATTTAGGCGCTCTTCACTTCACGATTGAATTCTCGTTTACTTATCCACTTCTCGACAGCGGACGCCCAATAGGCGTTATCGCTGCGAGCAACGGATAGCCGACCAATTGGCAGTTCGCAGATAGAACCCACTCCCGCGACACGTGTGTGACCGCGGCGAGACGCAGGAGGAGATGATGGTTAGGCCTTTGTGGACGAAAGCACCGTGGTTGCTCACGGTCCTCGTACTCACGATGACACCGTTGGTACACGGTCAATCGCGAACTGGTGGTCGTAGCGGAAACGCTGCGGCTGCGACTACCGCCGCTGCGGCGCCGGCTGAGTCCCCGCCAACTGCGGGTGTGGCCGCAGTGGCGCCCAACGTGTGCGTGGCGGAAGACCACCGCAACGCCGCGACAGCGTGTCCTCCTGGGATCGCTCGCATTGGGAGTGGACGAAGCACTGCGCCTCCCGCGGCTGCCCCTGAGAATCTTGGCCAGGCCAAGAACAAGGGGACCAAGAGCAAGCTGGGCGATTCGCCATATCAGCTTGATTCTCGCACCATGTTGCGCCGCAATACGCTGCAGCGTCAGACAGAAGATCTGTTGCGGCGTGAGATTCAGCTCACCGCTCAGCTTGGCCGAAGCATGAACCGGAACGATCCCAATCGTCCCAACACGCTTATGCGACTCGCTGAGAACCTTCAAGAGTTGTCGTCCACGCTTAACGGGCGCGCGCAAGATCTCCACGAAGACATCTTCCGCGCACAACAGGCGCGCAACAACGGCGAGGTTCAGAATATCCAGCGCCGACAGCAGCAGCTGCTCACCGAAGCGCGTGATCAACGAGCTCAGCTGACCCGAGTGTTTGAGACGCTGGTTTCAGACCATCCCAACTACAATCGCATGGACGCGGTGTTGTTCTACCTGGCATTTGCTTACCAGGAAGGCCGCAATATGGATCAAGCACGTCGAGTGTACTTGCTCCTAATCCAGCGATTTCCGCAGTCGCAATATGTTCCCAATGCCTACCTCTCCTTTGCTGAGTTCTTCTTCGAGCAGGGAGACATGGAGAGCGCGGCTCAGTTCTACAGCCAAGTCATTAACATCAATACTCCCGAGAACAACGTTCGGGGCTATGCGATGTACAAGATGGCTTGGGTAGAGTTTAACCGAACTCACTTTGAAGCCTCCCTGCAACAGTTCTTTAACGTGATCGACTACGGTCGATCACAGCCAGACAACCCTGGCGTCCAGCCACTGATGCGTAGCTCGCGCACCGAGCTGGTTAGCGCCTACGGTTCTGTCTACGGCGTCTCCCGCCCTCTCAACCCCTCCCAAGCGCTCAACACTTTCCGTCGCTACGCAGCGGACGAAAACGGGGCCTTTGAGATGCTTGAGAAGCTCGGCGAGCTGTATCAAGACAACGGTCAGTGGCCTAACTCGATTTCGGTCTTTCATGAGCTTCAGGCTCAAAGGGCGGACAACGACAAGTTCTGCCACTGGCAGGGACAAGTCGCTCGTGCGTATGTTGCGCTGAATCGCCGCGATGAAATGATGCGTGAGTTGACCCGATTGATCGACGTCTACGATCAGTACCGCGGAGCAAGCTCACGACGATCGGCCGAAGCAAAGGGCTCCTGTCGAGATGCGACTGCCCGAGTTGTCTACGACGTGGCATCGCACTGGCATCTTGAAGCGATTGGCCGCTCGGCTGAAGGACAGTTGCAGACTCGCGGCACCCGTGATCCCGCAACGATGACTCGCGCCGCGCAGCTCTACAATCTGCTTCTTGAGAAGTTCCCGGATCTCGACGCTGTGACCTTTCCGGACTACAGCAGAGCTGACTGGCCTACGCGCTACCGCATTGCCTATTACTGCGCAGACATTCTTCGCGACCAAGGCAACTTCGCAGAGTGCGGACCAGCATACGATCGCGTAGTCGAGATGAACCCGACGGGCGAATACACCGAAGATGCTGCATACAAAGCAGTGCTTTGCTACAACGACCAGTTCACGCGTGAGCTTGCTGAGTCGTCACGCCGCCGTCCGGCGCGGGCTACCGCGAGCCGTACGGGTCGTCAGGCTGCCCCTGAGCCCGAGAACGCCACGCGTTACGCGCCCCGCGATTTCAATCGGCAAGAGACTGGGATGTTCGGAGCGTTTACTCGCTACGTCTGCTACGCGACGAACGCGCTGCAGGCTGCAAGTGGTGCACGCCCCGCGACGCCTCCAGCAGCGGCAGGCGAGCCGCAAGAAGACCCACGCCAAGTGGTCATGACGATCAAGTATCGTCGTGCCTATCTTTACTATGCAGCGAACAAATTCGAAGAGGCATCGACGCTCTTCCGCGATATCGCGCTCCCGTCCAACACGGACGTGTCACGCGAGGCGCAAGATCCCGAGAACCTTCGCGAGATCGCTGCCGACCTCTATCTCGACACTCTTGTCGTGATGGGTCAACGTTGGAATCCCTCACGCCCTGCATGTTTTGATGCAATGGAGCGTGATCTTCCGCTTATCAAAGAGCGCTTCTGTGGCGCTTCGACTCGCTCAAGCCACGAAGAGTTCTGTCAGCGCATGGACCTCCTCGGGTGCCAGATCCTTCGTAAGAAGGCAGAGTCCCTCGGGACAGCTCGCCGTTTCGAAGAGGCTGGTCGCGCGTATGTGACCATTGTTCGAGATCATCCGGAGTGCCGCGCTCGTGACGATGCTCGTGCAGACGAGATGCTCTACAACGCTGCGGTGATGTTTGACTCGGGCAACATGCTCGGCCGCGCGATGCGCGTCCGTGACTCGCTCGTGCAGATTTTCTTGCCGCGCAACTCTGCTTGGGCGCAGCGTGCGCTTTATCGTTTGGGAGGAAACTACCACGCGATCCAGGTGTTCGGCCGCGCCGCGGATTATTACGAACGCTACGCGGACTACGTGTACGGCAACCGCGCGGTGGCGACCCAAGCAGACGCCGACGCTGTGACTCAAGCAGCCGACGCACTTCGCCAAGCGACCATCTTCCGAATTGGTTTGGGCGAGGAGCAGAAGGCTCTCGACAACGCTTCGAAGTTTGCTCGTTACTTCGGTACCGAAGAGCGCTTTCGTCGGCAAGCAGCTGGCGTGGTGTTCTCGATTGGTCAGATCTATCAAGATCGCGCAGAGCGCTTTGCGCGCGACCAAGCCCTCTCGGTCGAAGATCGCCGCACACGGTCACGTGGCGCCTGGCAGGACGTTATCCGTCACTACACAGGCTTTGTGAACCGCTACGCGCGCAACGGAACCCTCGACCAGCAAATCCAGGGCAATGTCGCCCTAGGCCGCGGCTATCTCAAGATCGAAGACAGCACCAACTCCACCCTGTACTTCCGCGCCGCGGTTGCACAGTGGGGCGAGGTCGCGACCAATGCAGATGGCACTCGCGTCGAGAACGCTGTGGCTGCTGGCGAGACCCGCATCCGCGAGCAATTGCGCGATCAGGGCGACGCTGCTGTCGCCGAGGCCATCGAGAAGACTCGTGATTCTGCTGCAGAAGCGCGATTCTACCTCGCGGATGCGGTCTACCAGCGGTTTATGTCCCGTCGTGTCCCTGCGTATCGTGGAGGCAACTCGTCACGAGCCTTCGACCAATGGACCACCCGTACGCTCACCCCGTACATTCAAGAGCAACAGCGCAATCTGTCGGAAGAGGCAACTCGCCAATTTCAGGCAGTCATCGCGATGCATGTTCCCAACTGGGAGATCGCAGCGGCTGCTCGTCTGGCTGACATGTTCTACCAGTTCGCGCAGATCATTCGCCGCGCCCCTATGCCCCCGGATTGGTCGCGCCCAGGCGAACCCTACGAGACCTTGCGTGCCACTTACGGCGCGATGATCGACGAGCGTACGCAGCCCATCATTGACACGGCCCGTCGTGGCTACGAAGCCTGCCTTACGCGCGCTACTCAGGTTCACTGGTTTAACGAGTGGTCGCAGTTGTGCGAGCGAAATCTCAATGAGATTGATCGTCTTCGCTTTCCGCTGACCGACGAGATCCGCTCTGAGCCCAACCTGCTCTTCTCGCGCTTCTCCAATGCTCGCGTGGTGTTCACCATGCAGGCAGAGGACGACTCGAGCGAGAGCAGCGCACCCGATACGCAAGCTCCTGCAGTGCCAGCCGCCACCCCTGCGGCACAGGGGCGCCGATGAAGTCGCAACACTCTTCTCCGCAAGTCTCCAAACTTGTCCAGGATCGTCGCGCCATGAAGAAGCTGGGTTTGTCTCTTGGGTCGTTGTTCGTTCTCGCCGCTTGCGGTGGCGGTGGCGGAGCAGCAGGCGGAGTTGTAACGCCAGCCAATGCAGCGCGAACCGCTGGCGGCGAGGTGTTGGTCAACGCGTCTGGCCAAGCTGTTAGCGCGACCGCGAATCAGCAGTTCGAGCGTGGCTCTGCCGCCTTTCGTCAACACGATTCGGCCAACGAGAACCGTGGGGATTGGGTCGAGGCCTCATGCAATGAGGTCGCAGGGATCTTCGAGACCGCCGCGAACGCTCAGCCCAATGGCGCATTTGCCGAAGCTTGGTTCAACCGAGCGATGGCCTTTGAGCGTTGCAACATGCGCGACCGCTCCCGCGAGTCGCTTGAGCGCGCCATCCGCGCGGCTCGCGGAAACAAGTACTGCCGCGCGCAAGCCCAGCTGGGTGTCTATCAGGCCCGGGATGGTCAGATTGATGCTGCGCTCTCGACGTTTGAGCGGGCTATCCGTGACGACGCAAACTGCGTGGATGGCTACACCAACGCCGCTGCGATTCTGCGTGAGCGCAATCGACCTGGCGTGGGCGCCGATCAGCCCAGCGACCGTGTGCAGGCAGTGAACTACATTCGCCAAGCGCTCGCCCGTGACGACCGGTACATTCCGGCACTCAATCAGCTCGCGCTCTTGTATCTGCAAGAAGCGGGAGATGATCCCCGTTCACAGCGATTGTTTCTTGCGGGCATCGTGTGCTCGCAGGCTGCGCAGCTGGCTCAGCAACATCGCGACGAGCTTGCTCCCGAGGTTCGGACCTACGTGGCGGACATCTACAATACGTGGGGCTTGATCAACATTCGCACGGGTCAAGTGATCCGTGCGCTTGAGAACTTTCGCAGGGCTTCGACGCTCAACGCGAACCTGTTTCAGGCCTTCATGAACTACGGCGCAATCAACCTGAACTTTCGTGGCTACGAAGATTCACGTGTTGCCTATGCTCGTGCTGTTGAGCTCCAGCCCAACAACTATGACGCGCACATTGGTCTCGGCGTCGCGCTGCGTGGGCTTGGGCAGATTCAGCCCGCACTCGCGGAGTACGAGCGCGCCCGAGCGCTTGATGCCAACCGTCCTGACGCGTTCTACAATCTGGGCCTCCTGCACATGAACTACATGGAGCGGCAGGTCCCTGATTTTCAGCGAGCCAATGAGCTTCTTAACCAGTTTCTCACCAAGGCTGGAACCAACGCTCGTTACACGGTCAGCGTCACGCAGGCGCGACGGCATATTTCGAATAATACTCAGACCATTCAGGCCCTTCAGGCGGCTGCTGCGCTTAACGCAAGCAGTCCTGCAGGCGCGACCCCGCCGGCTGGAGCCACTCCTCCAGCTGCTGCGACTCCGGCAGCAGGAGCCACTCCGGCAGCAGGAGCCGCTCCTTCGACTCCGGCACCAGGAGCCGCGCGCTAGGTTAAACTTGTCGCGACGAGCAATATCAACCCATGAAACGATCTCCGGGTTGACGTCGGGTATGTTTGGACGGTATTTTTCGCTACAGTCAAAACGGAGGTTCTCAATGAAGAAGCTAGTTGTTGCGGCATTTATGGGTTTCTCAATGTTTGCGGCCTCCGGTCTTGCGATGGCGCAGGATGCTCCGGCTGCCGCAGCGGGTGGGGCACAGCCCACTCGCACGCAGGAGTTCAACTTCACCGACGAATTGGTGACGGGTCAGTTGGTCCGCCCCGATGGTGAGTCGTCCCGTTTGCGCCGTCGTGGGCCTGGTATTTCTCTCATTCGCATCCGCGAGCACTTCGTGCCCGAGATGTTGAAGTCGGTCGAAAACCTCTGAGAGGCTTGGTCTCTGCTGAATCTGTAGCGGAGCCCTGACTTTCTGAGAACTAATAGTGGCCTTGGTTGTCTAGGATCTTCAGTGGGTGTGACGAAGGCGGTTCGTTGCATCTCTGGAAAGGGCGAGGGTGCTCTCTGTACGGGAGCTCCCTCGAAAAAATGCGATGACACAGAAGCTGGTCGTTCCAATTACGTTCAAGATCTACCAAGGCGACACGCTCGTTCGAACCGAGACGATCGCGCAGAACGTCATCAAGATTGGCCGTGATCAAAAGAGCCATCTTAGGCTTGATGACGACACGGTCTCGCGTATGCACGCGGTGATCGAGGTCAAGCCCGAAGAGGTTCAGCTGATTGACCTGGGTTCGGGTACGTTTGTAAACGGATCGCAGGTCAACAAGTGTGCTCTTGCGGGTGGCGAAGAGATTCGTATCGGCAATACGCGAATCGTGTTGGAGATCGGCGCGCCGGTCGACGCAGCATCGCTGGTGGTTGCTGCTCCCACCCCCTCGCTCGCGCCTCCGCAAGCGCCAGGGGTGGTTCCAATGCCGGACATCATGGCGCCCTTCTCGTTGCCCAATCTTGGCGGCGGGTTCGGTCCAGTGCCTCCGGCGTCCCACGCTTCTGCTCACGCGCATGCAGAGCATGCGCCCAGTGGCGAAGAGATCTTTCAGCTGATCAAGCGCGGGGACATCAACCCCCACGACGTCGAAGAGGTCGGTTCGCAGGCAGTCGAAGTCTCGATTCTCTGGAAGCACTCGATTCTTCATGTCGCGCATCTTGATGGGAGCAAGAGCTTCACCCTTACTGCCGAGCGTCCGAAGCTTCTGCCGGCTGGGCCAGCGCTCGGTGCAGGATTTGGCATCGGCACTGCGGTGATTGTGGCGGGTGCTACGATCGCAGGCAGCGTCGGGCATTTTCAGCCCAGCGACATGTCGACTGCAGCGGAGGTCGCTCGCGGAGTCATCTCGCGCGGCTATGCCGTCGGGTTTGTGGGCGTTGTGCTTGCTTTCCTCGGTGCTGGCGTGGGTATCGCGCTGGACTCGAAGAACCAGAAGGCCACGAAGGACGCATCTCGCTTCATCGCCGGGCCCGAGATGATGGGTGGAGCTGCAGAGCTCCCGCTTGTGGTGAACCAGGGCGGTTCGACACGATTCGTGTTTTTGCCGGGTTCCACGGGCGAAGTTGAGCTGGATGGCGTCAAGAGTTCGCTTCAAGACCTCATCGCACAGGGAGTGGCGAGGTCTTCGTCCGTGGTGCAAGGCGGACACGAGGTCGATGTTCGCCCCAATGGGCGCTACAAAATGGAGGCCGCAGGTCTCACCGTGATGGCCAAGGTCGTCGCTCCTGGGCGCAAGGTCACTGGCTCGGCGCGCCGAGATCCGGTGATGTTGGCTACGCTCGCAGCGTCGTTTTTGGTGATTTTTGGCGGTATTCTTGGGATGCGGTTCGCGATCTCGGATGATGGCGGGCTGTTGTCGCAGGGCAACGACGAAGACCGGCTCAACGATTTGCGTGCGTTTATCCAGCGCCAACAAGAACGTCAGCCCGAGCCGCCTCCCCAGCAGCAGAGCAATGACAATCAGGCCGAGGGTGGCCAAGGTACGCGACATGCGGGTCCTGAGGGCAAGATGGGCGCTCGCAATGCCCCAGCTCGCAGCGCTCGCTATGCGATCCGTAACAACGGAGAGCCCCCGCACATGTCGCGTCAGGCGGCACGTGACGCGGTTCAGCAGCGCGGTATTTTCGCTGCGCTCGGTGCACCTGGTGGCGCGCCGCCTGGCGGCGCTTCAGGGATCGTCTCACCGTTTGGTGGCTTGACTGAGTCTGGTACGGACAACGTCAACGCGAACGGCAACATGACCGGAGATGCCATTGGCGACGCGTTTGGCTTTGGTGGCCTAGGCGCGAGCGGCACCGGATGGGGCGGCGGCGGCAACGGCGAAGGCACCATCGGTCTTGGAAACTTCGGCACCATGGGTCATGGCTCTGGCACCGGCAACGGTCAGGGCTATGGCGCTGGTTCGGGCTCTGGTTTGCGCGGTCGTTCGAACCGTGGACCGCTCGTCCGAGCGGCCCCGCCTGAGGTCTCTGGCTTGCTCTCTCCTGAGGCGATTCGACGCGTTGTGCTTCGAAACTTGGGTCAGGTTTCGCACTGCCACGAGCAGGGCCTTGCTCAGAATCCTGCTCTTGAAGGTCGCGTCGTGATTCGGTTTATCATCGGTGGCAATGGCACGGTGATGGGCTCGGCTGTTCAAGAGAGCAATGTGGCAGTTCCGTCGGTTGCGCAGTGCATTGCCAGTGCGGTTCGTCGCTGGCAGTTTCCGTCGCCCGAGGGTGGCGGTATCGTAACAGTGAACTATCCGTTCAATCTTCAGCACCCCGAGTGATGTCGCTTCACGCAAGCGCGTGAACTGCTGAAATCCAAGAGACCCGCCGTCGAGAGACTGCGGGTTTTTTTGTGTGCTTGGAGTCCCGAGCTTGTTTGTGTTGGGCAAGCATTGTCGTGGATGGCTGGCTTCGATGGATCGAGCGTCCTTGTGTTGTGGCTTCAGCTTGAGGCGTGACGATGACGGCCACAGGATGATTTCGATCGCTGCCTATGCCTGCGTCGATCACTCTCGGCAGTCATGGGTGAGCGAGAGCAGTCTCACCGTTTCTCTGGCGGTTGCTTGCATCACGGCGACTGATGCGAACAGGCGGTTTGCAGCGCCAGATGTTGGTGGCGTTGGGAGTGAAGATTTCTCGCTCCCAATGCTCACATCCGAGTGATTGGCCACTTGCGGTGCGTGACTTGGCCCTTGGCTGCCCCCATCCAAGACGCCGAGAGGGAAATCTCCCGGAGCGCTTAGGGCCCCGTGCTGAGCCTTTGGGAGCCGTTTCTGTGCACGTGGGTGCTTGTCGGCAGTGTTCGCGAGGTCTGTCGCAGATTCGGTGGCTCGGTACACCGAGGTTGCGGCGATGTGTCGCGAGATCTTGGAGCCATTCGTGCGAGCCGATGTGGGACGTTCTGCGCGAAGAATCGGCTTGGCTCATGCACTACGATGTTGAGCCATTGTGTGTGGCTCCCATAGAATCCGCCGCGCCTGCGTGTCCGTGTTGACGCGCGTTGTTAGTGCCAGGAGCGAGAGATGAAGTTCGTCCGCGTGGTTGGGATCTTGATGTTGAGCGCTGCGTTTGGTTGCGGCGAGTACAATCGCGAAGCGGTTGAGAGCAACAACCAGGGAATGCAGTTGTTGCGTGCGAATCGCTACGCAGATGCGCGTGAAAAATTTCAGCGCGCATCCGAGGAAGATCGGCGATTTGATCAGCCGCTCTACAATCTAGCGCTGTCCTACATTCGACAGAAGGACTGGAATAATGCAGTCGATGCGCTCTCGCGAGCGATCTCGCGAAACCCAAACAGTGCCGACTATCACTATCAGCTCGGCAACGCTCACTACATGATCGCCACGGCGCCCGAGAACGCGGAGAACGCGCAAGGGGCGTCGCACTTGGAGCAGGCGAAGACGGCGTTTACGCAGGCGCTCCAGAAGAACAATCGCTTGTGGATGGCACAGATGCGATTGGGGCAGATTGCGGAGCTCCTGGACAATCCTCAGGACGCACTGCGTGCCTATACAGACTGCATCAACATCACTCCACGCGCGTACGCGGCCTACGTTCGGTTGGCGCGAATCTATCGAGATCATGGGCGATACGACGAGGCCTTGCAGGTGCTGCGCGAGGGGCTGAACCTCGCCGTGCCTGGCACTTCAGAGCGTGGGCAGATGTACAACGTGATGGGGCTTACGCACCTGAGGCAGTCTCAGCGCCCGCAAGCAATTGAAGCGTTTCGTCACGCGGTTGAAGCAGACACACGCTTGGTCAGCTCTTTGTTCTCGCTTGGGATGACTTACGCCGAGCTGCCAGATGGCCGTGCGCAAGCGTTGCTCTATCTGGGGCAGTTTGTTGCTGCCCGTGGTGGCGATGCTCCCGCCGAGTACCTCGCGCAGGCCACTGCAAAAATCGCCGAGCTTCAAACCGCGCAGTGACATGTGACGCCCCTGCGGGAGCGAACGGTCATACCCCTGTCCCACATCATTGGTTTCAACGAGGTCGTGAAGCCTCCCGCGCAATGAGCATCGTCGCTTAGCGCGGCTCAGACGTAAACGTCGAGGAGTCTGCAAGAACATGGATTCGAACGAGTTGGTCGCGAGCTTCGGTGCTGAGCGAAATCTAGACGCGGTCACATCCGAACTCCGCGCGAGGTCGAAGACGTCATCCTCCCCTGAGGAGGTCGCCGCGATTGAGCTTGCTCTAGGGATTATCCTTGAGGAGCGACAGGGCGACCTCGCTGAGGCGCTCAAGGCCTATGAGGCTGCGTTTCGTGCGGATCCGCGTCGAGCCGATGCGCTCGGTCGCGCACGGCGTGTGTTCTTGTTCCACGAGAAATTGCCGCAGGTGGCGAGGGCTCTGGATCTTGAGATCAAGGCGGGCGGAGTCGACGAAGGCTCCGTCGCGTCGTTGCTCTTGCTCTATGGTGATGCGCTCTGGGACATCAGCGATTTTGGTGGTGCAGAGGCCGCGTTTGAGCAGGCGCTTGAGGTCGTTGCAGGAGATGCTGAGGCACTCGATCGGCTTGACGATGTGCGATCGCTGCAGGGCGACGCTGCCGCGCGCGCAGCCGAAATCGAGTCTGCTGCAGCAGCGACCTCGGGAAGCGAATCGGCCCGACTTTGGGTTCGCGCGGCGAGGCTGCTGCGATCGTTTGATCAAGAGCGAGCCGAAGGGGCACTGATCCAGGCGCTTCACGCGGACCCGTTGAATGAGCACGCTGCGGTCATTCTGGATGGCCTGCAGACGGCCCAGGGGCGCGCAGGCGCGGTGGTTGCGCACGAAGATGCGATTCTCCGTGAGCTCAGTGGCGACCGGCGTGCGCAGATCGCGGAGATTTTTGGGCTGCGTGCGCTGCTGCGCCGTGGCAACGAGGCTCGCGCAATTCAGCTGCTTGAGCAGGCCGCGGGAGAGGGCGGCCGAGAGGTCGCGCGTGAGACTCTTAAGCGAATTTCGCCCGCGATCGAAGAGGCTGCGGCAGCGGTTGTTGAGCTCGACGAGGTCGCTCCGCCCGACGCGGAGAAGCTTGCTGCGCTCGACGAGCAGATTGGCAAATTCGAAGGCCAACGGCGATGGGCCGACGTCGTCAAGACGCTTCAGCAGAAGGCCGAGTTGTACGGTCGACCGCAAGAGCGTGTTGCGATCTATGAGCAAATTGCGCTCGTGCATGCCGAGAAGACCAACAACGTCGCCGAGGGAATCAAGGCCTACGAGGCAGTCATCGAGATCGCGCCGGACCATCACGAAGCCCGGGAGTTCTTGAAGTCACGCTACGAGCAGCGGCGCGATTGGGAAAAATTGCTTGGACTGCTTCGTCGTGAGGCAGACGAAGCTCCTGCTTCGGAGCAGCTTGAGCGCTGGTTAGCGATCGCGACACTTGGCACGGAGAAGGTCAGAAAGCCCGAAATCTGCATTGAGCTTTGGGAAGAAGTTCTTCGTCGGGATCCCTCGCACGCGGACGCTCTCACGCAGCTCGGTGGTTTCTACGATCGAGCCAAGGACTACCCCAAGCTTGCAGCAGTGTTGCGCGAGCAGGCCGCACAGACTGTCGATTCGGCCGCAAGAATCCAGCTTCTCGTGAAGTTGGGGACCATCGCGAGCGACAAGATCAACGATGACACGTTGGCGGTTGAAGCGTGGCGTGGCGTGTTGGCGTTGGACTCAAACGATCGTCGCGCGCAAGAGGCACTGAAGAAGCGCTTTCTTGCGATGCAGGCGTGGGATGAACTTGAGGTTTTCTACGCGGATTCAGGCAAGTGGGATGAGCTCATTCGAGTTCTAGAGCGCGAGAGCGAACAGCCCACTGCGAGTGACGAGACCAAGATTCGGCTGTTTTTTAAGATCGCCCAGCTGTGGTCCGAGCGCAAAGAGAAGACGGATCGGGCCGCACGTTACTATGAGAAAGTATTGGATATCGCGCCCAGTGATCGAGACGCAGCGCTCGCGCTTGTTCCGATCTATGCCCAGTCCGGCGATTCGAAGAAGCTCGCGTCGGTGCTCGAGGTCAAGCTGAGCGGTGAGCAAGGCGCGGAAAAAGTCGAGACACTTCGGCAGCTGGGTGAGCTGTACGAGGGACGCGTCAAAGATCAGGAAAGAGCCTACGACTGCTACTCAAAGGCCTTCGAAATTGCTGCCGAGGACGACCAAAGCGCCGAAGACCTTGAACGTGTGGCGCAAGAGTCTGGCAAGGTTGGCGAAGCTGTCGCGTTGATGGATCGTGTGGCTGGCGGAGATCTGTCGCCCGAGGCTTCGACGCTCTTGCGTTTGCGAGTTGGCCGAATCAACGCGGACTTGCTGAACAACGCAGACGAAGCGATCTCTCGATACAACCAAGTTCTCGCAACGTTTCCAAATCATCCTGCGGCGCTTGAGGCGCTGGATTCGCTCTTCCGCCGAACCGAGCGATGGGCAGATCTGCATAGCATTTTGCAGCGCCGATTGGACTTGGCGGACGACTCCGATGCTCGCCGTGAGGTGTTGTACGCTTCGGCGGCTCTCCAAGAGAACGAGCTTGCGCTGCCCGCAGAGGCTGTTGACACCTACGTCACGATTCTCACCGAGTACGGTGACGAGCGCGAAGCGCTATTGCGGCTCGATGCATTGTATCAGCGGCTTGAGAAGTGGGAGGACCTCGCATCGACTTTGGAGCGAGAGCTCTCGGTACTTGCCGATGACGAAGGACTCGCGCTGGATGCCAAATATCGGCTCGGCATGGTGTTGCATCAGCACCTCGCTCGAACGCCCGAAGCGATCGAGCATTTTCGAGAGATCATCGCTCTAAGCGGGGGACATCAGCCCTCGCGAGAGGCCCTCGAGAGCCTGCTTCGCTCTGTCGAGCATCGCGCTGTGGCCGCCCAGATTCTCGAGCCTGTGTACGAGTTTCGAAGCGATTGGGAGGCCCTGATCCGCGTACTCGAGATCTTGTTGACCGACGAGGAACAGCTTGATCGCCGCGTTGAGCTCTTGCGCAAGGTGGGCGACGTCTGCTCGGTGCAGTTGGGAGACGGAGTGCGTGCGTTTGATGCGTACGGGCGAGCGCTGCTTGAGAACCCGGGCGATGAAGAAATCGCCGGACTGCTTGAGACGCTGGCTGAGGCCACAGAGGGCTGGTCGCGGCTGGTGGCGTTGCTCACAGAGGTCACGACGAAGAATGTCGCGCCTGAAATTTCGCGTGCGGCGTGGATCAAGATCGCGCGTATTCAGGATGAGCGCCTCTCACAGGTTGATGCCGCAGTTGAGGCATATCAGAAGCTCATCACGATTGACCCAACGGACGAAGAAGCGCGACAGCACCTTGAGATGCTGCTCCGTCGCACGGAGCGTTGGAGCGCGTTGCTCGCGAGTCTTCAGGAGCGCATGGAGCTGGCGTCGGATGCGACCGAGCGTGAGCAAATCCAGGGTGCCGTGGCTGCCCTCCAAGAATCCAAGCTGAGCGATACCGATGGCGCAATCGCGACCTATCGCGAAATGCTTGCTTCGGATCCAACCTCAACGCGAGCACTCACCGCGCTGGATCAGCTCTACGCACGAAGCGAGCGATGGAACGATCTCGCTGACAATTTGCAGGCGCGTTTGGACTTGTCTTCGGACGAAGCCGAGCAAGCTGAGCTGCTCTTGAGGCTGGCGACGCTGCGCGAAGAACGGATGCATCAGGTCGAGTCCGCGATCGAGATCTATCGGCAGGTGCTTAGCCGTGATGCGGCCAACGCGCCGGCGCTTGATGCGCTCGAGCGGTTGGTGCGAGTCGAAGAGCATGCGCCTGCGGTGAGCGAGATTCTCGAAGCGGTCTATCGCGAGACTGCGCTGTGGGAGCAGTTGGTCGCGGTACATGAGATTCAAGTTGGGATCTCGCAGTCGCCAGGCCGGCGAGTTGAGTTGTTTCACCGTGTCGCAGAGCTGCAAGAGAACGCGCTGGACGACTTGGCGGGTGCGTTTCGAACGTTCGTTCGCGCGCTCGGCGAGGAGCCCCTCAACGAAGACACGCTCAATGGACTTGAGCGCACAGCGCGCTCGCTCGGTGCGTTTTCTGAACTTGCCTCGGCCTACGAGAACCAAGTGGGATTGGTTGAAGCGACGGAGCTCAAGGTAGCTCTTCACCAACGAGCCGCTGTAGTGCACGAAGAGTCGCTTGGGACGACCGACGGAGCAGTCGCTCACTATCGTGCAATCCAAGCGCTCGATCCCGCGAACCTTGATTCGATTTCGGCGCTCGAGCGTATCTTTCAGCTCTCCGAGCAGTACGGTGAGCTTGCCGAGATTTATCGCACGAAGGCGATGCTGCTCAGCGATCCAGACGAGGCAAAGGCGTACTTGTTTCGTGCCTGCGAGATCTATGAGTCAGTCCTCGATCAGCCCGGCGAAGCTATTCGCGCATATCGTCAAGTGCTCGAGCTTGATCCCGAGGATCTGAACGCCGTCGACGCGTTGGTGCGGATCTTTGTCGCTCGCAGCTCGTGGCCAGAATTGCTGGAGATTCAGCAGCGTAAGATCGACCTCCTGTCTGATCCGGACGAGAAGAAGCGGTTGTTCTTTGAGGTTGGCTCCGTCTACGAGAGCGAGCTCAAAGACAACGCCAAGGCGATTGATGCGTACAACAAAGTCCTGGAGCTTGATCCCAGCGACCTCGTGGCGCTCCAGCGGCTGGACCAATTGTTTTTGCAGCAGCAGAACTGGCCCGAGCTGCTCTCGGTGCTTGAGCGTGCAGGAGATCTCGCGTCCGATCCTGATGAGGTTTGCGCCTATCGGTACCGCGTCGCTGAGATCTACGAGAAGCAGCTCAACGATGTGCCCCGTGCGGTTGAGATCTACCGCGGAATTCTCGACGCGAGCCCCGACCACGTGCCCACGCTGGATGCCCTTGAGCTGATCCTTCATGGCACCGAAGAGCCGTTGCTTGCGGCGTCGGTTCTTGAGCCTGTGCACACAGCATCGGGGTCGTTTGAGCGGCTGGTTGGTGTGCTCGAAGTGCAGCTGCAGCACACGACCGACTCGTTGGATCGCGTCACACTTTTGCATCGTATCGCCGAGATTTTTGAGCAAGCACTCGACAACCCTCGCGCAGCATTCGACGCTCAAAAGAGGGCGCTGCCTGCTGACCCAACGCACGAGCAGACGCTCGGAGAGCTTGAGCGGTTGGGCGACGCCGTGCAGGCGTGGGCAGAGGTTGGCGCGGCGTACGACATTGAGCTTGCGCGCATGGACAATGATGTCGTGCGACGCGTTGAGCTGGGTCTGCGGACCGCTCGGTTGTACGAGGTTCAGCTCGGAGCTGTAGACACGGCGATCGCCCGCTATCAGGGTGTGCTTGCCGTGGATTCGAGCAACGGGGAAGCGGCGAGGGCGCTTGACCGGCTCTACGAGGCAGGCGAGCGATGGCAAGAGCTTGCCGACATCACGCGCGTCGAGATTCAGTTACCAGATGCTTCGCCAGACGAAATTGTCTCCCTTCGATTTCGGCTCGCGCAGGTAAACGAGGGGCCGCTTGACAACGCGGCTGAGGCGCTCTCGGCCTACCGAGAGGTGCTTGACATTGAGCCCGATCACGAGCCGTCGATCGCAGCACTCGAGTCCATGTTCTCGCGTGGTGCGCTTGCGGGTGAAGTCGCAGCTCTTCTGCGACCGATCTACGAAGGTCGGGGTGATTGGTCGAAGCTCGCAGAGCTCAACGAGGCGTCGCTGGCGCTTGTGACCGATCCTGCTGAGCGCATCGCTGCGATGCAATCAGTCGCCGAGCTGCATGAGCTCCAGTTGGGCGATGGCGAAGCTGCGCTGAATTGGCATATGCGGACGCTTCGTGAGTCGCCACTGGATGAGCGGTCTTTGGGAGAGGCTGAGCGTCTCGCGATGACCATGGTCAAGTGGGAAGATCTCGCGAGCTGCTATGCCGATGTCGTCGAGGCTTCAGGGGACGATGTCGTCAAGCGCGAGATTGGCCGTCGATTGGCTCGCGTCTACGAAGACGAGCTCGCGGATGTCGAGAACGCCGAGGCGGCTTACAACTACGTTCTGAGTGTGGCTCCGCTGGATGTCGTATCGCTCGATCGTTTGGATGTGATCTACACGAGCCTCGGCAATGCCGAGCGTCTGGCGCAGGTCTTGGATCGGCGCGCGCAAGCGGAGGAAGAGCCCTCGCAGAAGATCGAATTTCACTTCAGGATGGCGCAGATTCTTGAAGCAGAGCTTGGCCAACTCCCCGACGCAATCGCCCGCTATCGCATCATTGTCGACAGCCTTGATGCGCAGCACACAGACTCGCTCGACGCGCTTGATCGGTTGTACACAGCGACCGATGCGCCGGCAGCTCTCTTCGAGATTCTTGAGAAGAAGTCTGAGATTGCGGGTTCAGAGACGGATCGGGCTGAGCTCATTACGCGCATGGCGTCGTTGGCGGCCGGCCCGTTGGCGCGTCCCGCGGATGCCGTTCGCTTGCTGAACGAAGTCTTGATGCTCCGCGGAGAGGACCCTGATGCGCTCGATGTCTTGGCGACACTTCATCAGAATGCCGAGCGTTGGGACGACTTGATCGAAGCGTTGGAGCGACAGTTCGTTGCTGCCGATGACTACGATCGTAAGGCCAGCGTTGGGTTGCGTATTGCGTCTGTTCATCAGCACACGCGCAACGATCTTGAGCAAGCGATCGAGGCCTATCGGCGTGTCCTTGACATCGACGCAGGCAACGATGAAGCCTACCTTGCGCTTGAGCAGATCTTTCGTGACGCACAGAACTGGGATGAGCTTACGCAGACTCTGCAACAGCACATCCAGGTTGGCGCTACGACCCTCGAGGCGGATCGACAGCGCGCGATTTGGGCTGAGCTGGCGATGTTGTATCAGAACATTTTTCAGCAGCTTGCGGACGCGATCCAATGCTGGCGCAATGTGCTTGAGGTCTCGGCTGGAGACGAAGAAGCGATTGCTAAATTGCTCGAACTCCACACCGCTCAGGAAGAGTGGCGTGAGGTCGTTGATGTTCTAAAGATCCGTGTTGACGCGCAGTCGATTGATGAGACCAAGATTCCGATTTTGGTTGAGATCGCTTCGGTGTGGGAAGAGCAAATTGGCGAGCCTCACGGCGCCCAGGCTTCTTACGATCAGGTCTTGGCCATCGATGGTCTCCATGAGCGAGCCTTCGCGAAGCTTGAAACCATTCAGAGCGAACGCGAGCAGTGGGAGCCGTTGGTTGAGATGTATATCTCGCGCCACGATGCTCTCGAAGAGTCTGAAGTGCCCGAGCGTACGGAGCTCCTTCGTCGTGCTGCAGACGTCTACGATCGCAAGCTCATGGACAATGAGCAGGCGTTCGCCGCTGCGATGTTGGCGTACGAAGAAGATGTCTCAGATCAACAGACTGTCGCGCTTCTAGAGCGATTGGCGGCGGTTGGTTCTCGTTGGAATGAGCTGCTTCAGACCTCGAACGAGTGGTGGAAAGCGGCTCAGGATCCTCGCTGGACCCATATCGGGCTCAACATGGCCAAGTGGTATGGCGTTGAGCTGGGTAAGCCAGAGTGGGCAATCCCGATCTACCAACAGGTGCTCGCGCGGCAGCCAGACAATCTACTCGCGTTGCACTCAATGACGGCGTTGTATCGTAAGTTGCAACAGTGGCCGCAGCTTACCCAATTGCTTGAGCGCTGTCTGACCGTCGCGCGCACCGAAGAAGACCGCCGCAAGGTTCACGTTGAGCTCGGTGAGGTCCTTGAGCGTCATACTGGACAGATCGATGCAGCGGTTGATCACTACAAGATGGCGCTCAATCTCAACGCGCACGATGTGGCAGCGTTGAGCGCGCTTGAGCGTGTCTACGAGGGCCGTGGCGATGTGAACGGACTGGTCAACGTTCTGTATCAGAAAGCCGATGCACAGACTTCGGATGCGGAGTCTGCGAATCAGACTCGGCTTAAACTGGCCGAGGTCCTTGAGGACCGGGCGCGTGATCCAGAGCGCGCCGTTGCGGTCTATCGGGCCGCAGTTGAAGCAGAGCCTTCGAACCTGCTGGCGCTTCGCGGACTTGAGCGATTGTACGCTCAGCTCAATCAGCCTACTGAGTTGCTATGGTCACTCGAGGCTCAGCTTGAGCATGTGACAGTTGAGCGCGAACGCATCAAGCTACTCTCGCGTATCGCTGCCATGGATGAAGAGGAGTTTGTTCGACTCCCTGAGGCTGCGCAGCGACTTGAGCAGATTGTAGAGATCGATCCGAACGACGATAACGCCTACCGTGGTCTTGAGAGAATCTATCGTAAGCAAGGACTCTGGAATGAGCTCTTGTCCGCACTCGACCGCCACATCTCGGCGACGGGTGAGCGTCGGGATCGTGTTGTGCTCTTCACGAGCATGGGCCAGGTCTACGCAGATGAGCTCAATGATCTCGATCGCGGAATTGATTGTTTTCAGAACGCTCTAGACATTGATCCGGCTCATTTGTCCGCGCTTGAGGGGCTCGCCAAGATCTATGAGAAGCGTGAGGAGTGGCATCAGGCCATCGAGACGCTTCGGACACTCTCGGATCATGAACAAGATCCGACCCGCCAGGTGGATGTGCGGTACCGCATCGGTCGCTTGGCCGAGGAGCAATTGCACGATCCCGACATGGCGTTGGATCTCTATCGCTCGGCACTCGATGTGAATCCCTCACATGTCGCGTCGCTCACCGCGATGCGGCAGGTCTTTCAGTCCCGTGGCGATCACTATGATGCCGCCCAGTACTTGGATCGTGAGGTCGCGTCGACTGATAACAATCGGGCGAAGTCCAAACTGTTCTATGAGTTAGGTCGGATTTGGACAGACCATCTCGATGATGGTGTGCGCGGAATTGCCTACTTTGAAGAGGCCCAACGGGCTGATCCCGAGCAGGACGACGCGGCTTTTCCGCTGGTGTTTTATTATGCGCACATTGGACGTTGGGCTGAGGCCGAGCCTCTCGCCGAGGTCTTGGTGCTCAAGAGCAGCAAGCGAGATCCCGCCGAGCAGCTGCAATTGCAGCTGGTGATGGGGCGGATCGCGATGAGCCTCGATAAGCATGATCGAGCCATCAAGGCGCTTACATCGGCTCATGGTCTGGACCGATCCAACATCGAGGTGCTTCAGCACTTGGCGCTGGCCTACTTCACGAAGAAGGACTGGGAGAACGCGTTTAAGCACTACCATCTGTTGGTTGTTCATCACAAAGATGAGCTCGACGCAGACGGCCGCGCTGAGCTGTTCTTTAGAGTCGGTGTTGTCAAGCGAGAGCAAGGTGATCGTCGCCGTGCGATTAACTTCCTAGACAAGGCGCTCGAAGAAGTCCCGAATCATCGGCCCACGCTCGAAGCCCTCGTAGACACCTACGCTGCCAACAACGAGTGGGAACAAGTCATTGGCTACAAGCGCCAAGTGCTTGATACGCACGTTCAAGACCTTGAAGAGCGCTACAATATGCTCGTCGAGATCGGGACGCTGTGGCAGGAGAAAGCCAAGAATCCCCAGAAGGCGATCCAGAGCTTTACTGAGGCGCTTGATCTCAAGAACGATCACAACAACAACATTCTCTTGATGCGATTGCTTGGGCTCTATCAAGAGACTAAGCAGTGGTCTCGCGTCATCGAGACTGTCACCAAGATGTCCGAAGTCGAGAAAGATCCGGCGAAGAAGGCCCGATACGCGTACACGGTGGCTTCGATCTACAACACTGAGATCAAGAACACGGATGACGCTGTAACTTGGTACAACGCTGCGCTGGACCTCAACGCAAAGGACCTTAAGGCATTCGAGAAGATCAATCAGATTCTGACTGGAAAGCGAGAGTTTAAGCAGCTCGAGCGCTCTTACAGAAAGATGATTCATCGTATCGCGGGCAAGGGCGAGCGAGATCTTGAGTACAGCTTGTGGCACGCGCTTGGGTTGATCTATCGCGATCGTCTGGATCAGAAGGACAGCGCGTTGGCTGCGTTTGAACAGGCTTCTGCGTTGCGCCCTGACAGCGACGTTGAGCGCAAGATTCTGGCGGAGCTCTACTCGGTTACCAATCAACCGATGAAGGCCATCCAGGCTTGGACGCAGATGATCGAGCGCGAGGTCAATAACCCCGAAGCGCTCAAGGCCATCTATGATCTGTACTACGCCAATCGGATGTACGACCAGGCGTGGTGCGTTGCCAACACGATGTGCTTCTTGCTCCGAGATGCTGCACCGCAGGACGCGCGTGCGTTTTATGAGCAATACAAGCCACGTCGTGAGCTGCAGCCGCAGTCACGTTTGGACGAAGAGCGCTGGATCAAAGATCTCTTCCATCCCGACGAGGATCCGTTTGTTGGCAAGATGTTCGCCTGCATCCTGCCTGCGCTTCGTCGCGTGAAAGTGCGCCCTGTTGCCCAGTTTGGGTTTACGGCGGCCGATCAGCAAAACCCTCAGACCAGCTCGGTCGCGTTGGTCCGAAAGCTTGGCTTGGCCGCAGCAGCGCTCAATCTGCCGCAGATGCCTGCGATCTTCTTGCGTCCCCAGCAGCCAGGCGGGCTCGCGTTTGTCCCGTCAGAGCCATGGGCCAGCGTCTCTGGAGCGACTTTGCTTCAGGGCGTCTCGCTGATGGAGCTGCAGTTCATCGCGGCGAAGCACATCTGCTACTATCGAACAGAGCACTATGTTCGAACGCTGTTTCCGACAGTGACCGAGCTTACTGTGCTCTTGTTGGCAGCTATTAAGCTCGTGAAGCAAGACTTCGAAGTCCCGGCGGATGTGATGTCTACTGTGCAGACGCTTGCACAGCAGATGGCTCAGGATCCGGTGAACCTCGAAGGACTTCGTAAGGTCGTTAAGATCTTTTTGGAGCAGGGCGGTCAGCTCAACATCAAACAGTGGTATCAATCCGTTGAGCTCACTGCGTGTCGAACAGGCTTCTTGATGTGTGGCGACTTGGATGTCACTCGCAAGATGCTCACCATGGAGCCAGGGCTCCCTGGCGACGTGTCACCGACGGATAAGCTCAAGGACATCATCCTGTTCAGCATCTCCGAGAGGTACTTCAGGCTTCGTGAGACGCTCGGGATCACCTTTCAGTCTGCCGCTGCCCAGTAGCACCCGCTACAGGGCTGGGGGGTGATCGCTACGACGGGGGAGGTAGGTTGTCGCTGAGAAGGCCTTAGGTGCTGCTCTCGCGATCCCCTGACCGTGCGATGAATCGCGCGACCGCTTCTTCATGGGGGGGTTCTGCCCAACAGGCCGCGAAGAGCTCGCGCTCAAGTTGGCGTTGTGGGCCTGTTGGCTCGCGTGCTGCGCGCAACAGCGCGAGTTGTGCAGCGGTCACGGATCGACTGACGGTTGCGATTCGCTCCGCCATAACAAGCGCTTGTGTGAGCGCGCCGCCCGGATCAGGAGGCAGGCTGAGAAAACCGGCTGCGAAGGCTTCTTGCGCGGTGACCGGCGCAGGGGCTAGCAGCCACTGGGTGGCAAGGGTCGCGTGGATGAGGGCGTTGAGTCGGTGTGTGGCCCCCCAGCCTGTGGTGACACCCATGAGGCCCTGGACCCAGTGGAGGCTCGCGTGAGGGCTCATGAAGCGAAAGTCACACGCCGCCGCGAGCTCGCAGCCTCCACCGTATGCGGGACCTTCGATTGCGGCGAGGAGGGGCAACCGGGTGCCATGGAGGGCTGCGATGAGTCGATGCCCGAGGTCTGACACGGTGTGTCCGCCTTCGACGCCGAGGTGATTTGCGAACGCGCGTAGGTCGCCACCGGCGATGAATGTGGGCGGCGTTGCTGCCAGAATGAGCGCTCGGACCGAGGGATCGCTTGCACACTCGAGAGCGCAATCTACGAGTGAATTGGCTGTGATTTCATCGATCGCGTTGCGTGCTTCTGGGCGGTGAATTCTCAGCACGCGGGAGCTGCCGTGTGCGTGAACCTCGACGCTCATGGCTTGCGGCGACGACGTTGAGGAGGAGTGGTCTCTTGCTCGAGAAGCTCGTCGTCGTGGGAGTGAGTGCTCACTCGTTTGCTCTTTTTGCGTGCCGCTACGAACGCTTCGGCGTGGGCGATGATGGCGCTTGCGACGTCTCGGTTGGTTGCGCGCTCAATCCCTTCGAGGCCGGGGGAGCTGTTGATCTCAAGGATGCGCGGGCCCTTGCGGGTCTCGAGCATGTCCACGCCGCACACTTCGAGGGACATGACACCGGCGGCGGCGATCGCTGCGCGCGCGTACTTGACGCCCAGCCGTGGGATCCCTTCGGCGTCACCGCCGCGGTGGAGATTCGAGCGGAACTCTCCTTTTTTTGCCTTCCGTCGCATGGCGGCGATCAGCTTGCCACCCACGACAATGGCGCGAATGTCTCGTCCTCGGGACTCGGCCACAAACTCTTGAAGGATGATGTCTTGTCCAAGGCTCCAGAAGCTCTCGAGTGTTGACTGAATGCTCTGTCGTGTCTCGGCGAGCATGACGCCGACGCCTTGGGTACCTTGGTGGAGCTTGACGATGGCGGGCGGGCCGCCGACCTGTTGCAGGGCCGCCTCGAGGTAAGCAGTGGACTTGGTGCAGACCGTCGTGGGGATGTCGAGATCAAGGCGGGTGAGAAGCTGCATGGCCCGCAATTTGTCACGCGAACGTGCGATCGCGACCGCGTGATTGAGCACCGGCACGCCCATCAAATCAAACTGGCGTACGACAGCGAGTCCATAGCCTGTGATGCTCGCGCCGATGCGAGGGATCACGACGTCAAACGCAGGGCAGGCTGATCCGCGATAGTAGAGTTCGGGGCTCTTGCGCGAAACAACCAGCGAAAACTCTAGCGGATCGATGACGGAGACATCGTGACCTCGTGCGCGCGCGGCCTCAATGAGTCGGCGAGTAGAATAGAGAGTCGCCTTACGCGAGAGAATCAGCAGGTGCATCGCAGGGGCTTCTCCGCCACGGCCAACGTTGAAGAGAGAATGGTCGATCGTTTTCGTGGAGTTTTGCCCGCGAATGGACAGCACTGCCATGACCGGCGGGGAGTCTACACTTGGCAGCTTCACGCGAGGGAGGCCGATCGTAGAGGCTCCCCGGAATGGGTCAAGACGTCACAAAAATCCTCAATGATTTTGTGCGGTTGACACCGCAGTCCCCTGCGTATTCGTCGCTGTTCGGAGCCAAACGAGCTCGGCGGTGACACGGAGGGCTGTTGTCGCGAAGAGCGCGAAGAGCGCCGTCGGTCCTTCGGCGCGAGAGGCCAAGAGTGCGACGAGCAGCGACACGCACTCGTAGGCAAGACGCAGGGACATCGTGCGCAGCGTGAGGAGGTTCCATGCGCTGCGCCATGCTGTCAGGGTGGGTGAGCCGCGCATGACTTCACAGCGCGCGAGCGAGACAAACGCGCGGAGCGAGAACATCACGACAACCCACGCGAGGCACAAGACGGCGAGCGCGCCGAGTGGACCGCTGGGGACGACGTCTGGATGGTCGAGGGCACGCAGAACGCGGATGACACCTGACCAACTAGCGAGAGAAATCACAGCCACTGCGGACGCGTAGAGCGCGGCGGTCGCCAAGAGCGCGGGAGTGCGCTCCAGGGTACCGACGACGATCGAGGGGTGATCGGTCGCGCGGGCCGCGAGCAGACCCTGGAGCGGGATCACCGCGAGCGCGTACACGATCAAGAGCAACGTGGCCGAGCGCAGCGAGTTGGTAAGCTCGTGGCTGTGCAACAGGTACGCTTCTAGCGCGATGCGAGCTTGCTCGTCGAAGAGCGCCTCGAGGCCTCGCGGATGTGTTGCGAAGAGTGACTGGAGCGGCGCAAAGGCGACCGCGAGGAGTCCCAGCGCCGCGAGGGATTCAAGCGCAGCGATCCCTGCGATGGTGGTCGCGTCAGCGCGATAACGTCGGCTCATGGTCCCAGCCACCGGAGCAGCCAGGTCAGGATGTTGGCCATGCGGGCGAGCAGCCAGAGGCTACTGCGCGGAGACCGTGAGACTGCGTTGTTGATTCGGTGGGTCTCGAGCGCTTGGTGCTGGTCTGGATCGATGATCGCGGTGCGTGTGTCGCGGAGGGTTAGCGACGGAGAGGTCGTGGTGTTCCAACGTTGGCGCGCATGCTGTCCCTGCGTGCCGATGGTCTGCACAGTGACGATCTCTTGAGGCTGTCCATCGGCGCGGAGTGAAATATGATCCGTCTGAAAAATTGCAGCCGAAAAATCGGAATCTGAGGTAGATGCTAGCGCGTGAGACAGCTGTGCGTGAGCGCGTGACAGCTCGGGTTCGGCCGCAAACGCAGCGAGAAGATCCGCGGGAGCGGGGTGGCGCCAGCGTTGGTCCCGGGCGTAGCGAGCGAGGGCACGCTCCGTTGCTCTGGGATTTTGCAGCTCAATCGTGTGAAGTAGGGACGCGGTTCTGCGGTAAACGGTGGCCGCGTAGGCGTCAAAAGAACCGAAGCTGTCGGCGGAGCGTTCGAGCGGTCCTCGGTCTGGGCTGATCGCGGCGAAGGCGCTCTGCATGGCCCAAAATCCAAGTCCAACCTCGCCGAGGTTGCCAAGCGAGAGGGGGCCATAGAGCTCTTGCATCACGACCCCGGTCGCGTACTCGGTGAGGCCTTCGTCTAAGAATGGGTGTTGGTGCTCGTCGCTGGCGATCACGCCGTAGAACCACTGATGGGCGAGCTCATGAACGGTTACGTATTCGGTAGTGCGGACCCAACGAGGCGTGAGCGGATGATCGGGATCGAGGGTGATGAGGCCGGGATACTCCATGCCGCCTACACCGGCTGCGCGCTGCGAGGCGACTACGACGGTGAGCGTACGGTAGGGGTAGAGGCCATAGCGACGTTCGAGGATCGGCAGCGCGCGAGAGATGGCTTCAAGCGCGCGATGAGCCGTGGCGACGTCTCGCGAAGTGTGAATGATGTTCACATTGATTCGCGAAGAAATTTGCTGATGTTCTCCATCTCGTGGGCTCGAGATCGCGGTGGTCGCCGAGAGTGTTTGCAGCCGTGGACCGAAGCCAAACGCGATGTCGTGCGCGCGATGCACGACAAAGCGGTGGTGTGTGTTCGAGACCCTTGTGAGCGTGCCTGGGCCAAACACCTGGACGGACGTGGGCGCATGGACGTTGAGCTCGTAGCGGCCGAAGTCAGCATAGAACTCGCTCTGTGCGTGCAGAGCAAAGTGAGCAAATTGCCCATTGGATTCGAGCACCGCGAGCTTGGGAAAGAACTGGCTGACGAAGCAAAAATCGCCGCCGCACCCTGAGCGAGCAAACGAGTCGGGCAGTGTCCACTCAAACCGCGTGCGGAGCGTGATGGCTTGGTCTGCACGGAGCGGCGTGGGGAGGGGTGTGTACAGCTCCGTGGCGTCGTCGTCGGTCGTGGGCCACGGTGCATCGAGGAGCGCTGCGCCGGTGTCCAAGCCGATCGCTTGGAGGGCGAAGGTTCCCATAGAACCCGGTGAATTTCCTCGGTGTTGCGCGTTGGGCATCGTGCGCAAGAAGAGCGAGCCGGGTCTAAACGCGTTTGGATAGACGTGCCACCACAGTCCCGCGATCGGAGCCGTTGCGCGGTGCACATAGCGAACCTCAGCGCTCATCCGCAGCGTGCGTGGGAGCACGACATGCACATCGAGTGTGTAGCTGGCCTCGTTGAGTGGGCCGCTTCCGTGCTGTGCGCTCGCGGTCCACGGAGCCGCAAAGAGCGCAGCGCCCAACGCGAGCACGGAGCCAGTGTGCGAGTGTGTCCGGGCGGAGCGAGGTTCGGTGTATGGACTATTCGAGCGGGGCTGGTACACACGCGCAAACGCTGTGGAGTGTGCGCGATTTAGCTTTGAGGGGCCCCGAGGGGCTGTGAGGTGTGCCGGAGTCGCCCTGGGGCAGGCAGCCACGGCAGGCGCTGTCATCGCGCTCGAGGGACCGCTGGGAGCGGGCAAGACCACGCTGACGCAGTCGATCGCGCGTGGACTGGCGGTGCCTGTTGAGCAGCGTGTGACGTCGCCTACGTTTGCCATTGTTCTTCGGCACGCGGGCCGTGTCGCGTTGTATCACGCGGACCTGTATCGGTTGGCGAGTGTGCACGACGTAGACGAGCTGGGGCTCTTTGCGCAGAGCGAAGACGGCGTGCTCGTGATCGAGTGGCCTGAGCGTGCGAGCGCGCGTATGCCTGCGGATGTGCTGTGGATTGAGCTTGAGCGCGTGGCCCCTTTGCGCCGACGTTTGTCTCTGCGCGCGACGGGGCCGAGCAGCGCAGACCTCGTGCATTCGGTCGAGACGGCGATCACTGCGCGAGAGGCACTGATGGAGTTGGGTCGCCGCGCGCGCTGATCAAAGGTAGCTTTCACATCCAAGATGTCGACTGACCTAACTCTCAAGATGCGAAGTGCGATCGTGGGTGCGGCTGAGCGTCTGGCGGCGTCGCACCGACCACTCTCGTTTGACGAATATCTGGCTTTATTTGCTGCAAATCCATCGCTGCACAGCCGTGACGCGGCTCCTTGGCTGCGCGACATGTTTGTGCACTATGGGCGCTACGAGGTCTCGCATCCGACCGGAAAATCGCAGCGATTTGCTCTCTTCGATCTCCCCTGGGAGAGCCAAGATGCGCAGGTCGGCGCGTTGGTAGGGCACGAGGACGTCCAGGCCGAGGTATTCCGTGTGATTTCTGCGTTCGCCGAGCAGGGGCGTGTCGATCGCTTGGTGCTCTTGCATGGGCCCAACGGCAGCGCGAAGAGCACGTTTTGCAGCGTGATGATGCGCGCCATGGAGCACTATTCGCAGCAAGACGCGGGGGCGCGTTATCGCTTCTCGTGGGTGTTTCCGAAGGGGCGAGGGAGCGCAGAGGGGCGCATCGGATTTGGCGCGCGCCCTGAGGATGGTCCGAAAGCGGGCGAGAGCTATGCGCACTTAGATGACAGCGCGATTGATGCCAAGGTGCTGTGCGAACTTCGGGATCATCCGCTGCTGTTGCTGCCCATTGAGGCGCGACGTGAGGTGTTGCTTGCAGCGCTCGGAGATGGCGCTCACGTGCCGGACTATTTGTGGAAGGGTGGGCTCAGCCACAAGAGCCAACAGATCTTCGAGGCGCTGCTTAGCGCCTACCGAGGCGATCTCTCACGAGTGCTGAGTCACGTGCAAATTGAGCGATGGTTTGTCTCGCGACGCTATCGCGTAGGGGCCGTCACCATTGGTCCGCAGATGGCCGTAGATGCCCGCGAACGGCAGGTGACGGCGTCTCGGGCGATGGGCGCGCTGCCCGCATCGCTGCAGAACGTCGCGCTCTTTGAGCCGTTTGGTGAGCTCGTCGATGCGGCGGGCGGCGTCCTTGAGTTTAGCGATTTACTCAAGCGCCCCCTGGACGCGTGGAAGTATCTGCTCTTGCTCATTGAGACGGGGGAGGTCGCGCTCTCGGCGTCTAACCTGTCGCCCAACTTGGTCATGCTTGGGAGTGCAAACGAGCTGCATTTGGATGCGTTTCGAGAGCATCCTGAGTTTCAGTCATTTCGGGGACGACTGGAGCTTGTGCGCGTGGGCTATCTGCTCGATTGGCAGGCAGAAGCGCGGATCTACTGGCAGCAGGTGGCGCCCTCGGTGCGCCGTCACGTTGCGCCCCACGCGATCGACACGGCGGCCTTGTTCGCCGTGCTCACTCGGATGAAACGCCCCACGAGTGATCGATTGAGCAAGGAGCTTGCGGCACTCGCGGCCGAGCTGACCCCCCTGGAGAAAGCCGAGATCTACGCGAGCGGTCGCATCCCGTCTAGGCTCGACGGAGAGCAGGCGAAGACCCTTCGCGCGGGGACACCGGCGCTCATGAGCGAAGGGCAAGCGCACGCGATCTACGAGGGGCGGGTGGGCGCGTCGCCACGAGAGATCCGTTCGTTGCTGTTAGAGTCGTCGCAGTCGAGCGGGTACCGTTGTCTTTCGCCGCTCGCGGTGCTCGACGATTTGCAGCAATTGATCACGCGCAAGTCGGAGTATGAGTGGCTTAGGGTAGAGCCGCAGGCAGGCGGATATCACGATTCACTAGGATTTTTGCAGGTCTTGCGCAAACGCTTGGTCTCGCAATTTGAGCAAGATCTTCGAGAAGCCACTGGGCTCATTGATGAGGCGCGCTACGTCGAGTCGTTTGAGCGCTACGTGCTTCATGTGCGCGCGTTTGTGAAGGGCGAGAAGATTCTCAATCCGGTCACGGGTCGTGATGAGGGCGCCGATGAGGCGATGATGCGCGAGATTGAGCGAGCGCTCGGAGCGACTGGCACTCCGGCTCAGTTTCGAGGCGATCTGATCTCGATGGTTGCGGGATGGGCGATCGATCATCCAGGCGAGCGTGTGGATTATCTTGGGCTTTTTCCGAGATATTTGGATCGCTTGAGAGAGGCTTTCTTTGCCGAACGTCGTGAGCGTGTGGTCTCTCTGTCTCAGGAGCTGTTGGTGTTCTTGAGTGGAGGCGCGGACTCGCTGGATGCAGAAGCACGTGCTCGAAGCGAGCGTGCGTTGGCGCGGTTGTGTGATCGCAATGGCTATTGTGAGCACTGCGCACGCGACGCAGTCAGTACGGTCTTGCACGAAACGGAGCGAAGCTGAAATGGATCGTTTGCCAAGGATTTTGCAGGCTCTAGCGTTTGTTGGGGTCACCGGTTGCTCTGCGGCTCAAGCGACCCAAGTCAGTTCTGGACCGCTCCCGATCGGTCGCGCAGATCGAACGGTCTGCGACAGTCCTGTCATCGCGCAATGCAACGATCAGCCCGTGGACGGGCATCGATGCCCCAGCGTTGGAGCGCGGTGCAGCGGACAGAGCAGCTCTTGCGTCCAGAGCCCGGGCAGCCAGCCATCGCGATGTTCGGGTGCAGAATGGACCTGTGACTGTGCTGAGTCCGAGGCGTGCGGCGGGCCACGCTGGCGCTGCATGGAGCAGATGCACCCCGCAGGGCCGCAGATGCCCCCTGAGCTTCCGGCGTAGGCCACTACTGCACCCCACTGCAGCGCTCAGTCTGCGATGGTCGGGACGCTGCCTTCACGGCCGCGGCGGATGCATGCGTTGAAGCCAGTCTCGAGCCCCGCGGGTGCCGTAGGCGGCGCCATCAGGTCGTGACCAAAGCGGTTCCAGCGCATGCCGCAGCCTGCGCCGGGCAGGTTGGACCACCAGATCCAGAGCGCGCGGCCCTTGATGTTCTGCACAGGTACAGGTCCCCAGAACCTTGAGTCGTAGCTGTTGTCGCGATTGTCACCCATGACAAAGATATGACCATCAGGCACTCTGTATTCTTCCGTGAGTCCGTACGTGCGAACGGGGGGCTCTGAGAAGCTCTCGCGCTGTCTGAGCGCGAGGTACGAGAAGCGACCGTGCCACTCGACGAACAGCCGCTGCTCTTCGCCGACCGAGCCCTGTGCGCGCCCATCGCCATCGTCACCGCTCCAGAGGCCCACTTGGCATCGGGAGAGGGGCTGGCGGTTGACCACGATGCTGCCGTCCGAGTGCACGCGGATGCGGTCGCCTGGCAGCCCGATCACACGCTTGATAAAGTCTTTGCTCGGATCTTGCGGATAGATAAAGACCACGATTTCGCCGCGCTCGGGCAAGCGACCTGCGTAGAGCCTGCGGCTGGTAAACGGGATGAGTGGTCCGTAGACAAACTTGTTCACGAAGATGTTGTCGCCCACGTTGAGGGTCGGGTACATCGACGGCGAGGGGATCTTAAACGCTTCCACGATAAACGCGCGGACACCCAGCGCGACGAGCACGGCGAACCCGATGGCCTCGACGTACTCGCGGGTTGTGCCCTTGCGCGCTTTGCCGAGGTGCTTCTCAATGGAGCTGTCGAGCGTCTGGAGGGCCTCTTCGAGCGCCGCTGTTTTCTTTGCCTCGACGGCTTGATCGACGGTGGCGATCGCTCCCTCGACGCTGGTCCGCACTGACTCAGAGGCCTTGGTTTTCTTAAGCAATTTGCGCGCTTCGTCTTGAAGCTCGCGTGCCTCGCCTTGAAGCGTACGGAGATCGCGCGGGACGCCGCTGCGCGCGAGCAATCGGTCGCGAAGCGAGAGCACGGCGACCTCGAGCACGGCGAACGCAAAAAGGTATTGCCACGGCGCTGGAGGCTCAGTGAGAACTCGTGCGGCCCAGAGGCCTTGGAGCAATGCAATGGCAAGACCCGCAGGCAGAACGAAGTACCAAAATGCCTGCTTTGCGCGGTCTGCGAGCGTCGATTCCATCAATGTGATCCTTGCAACGACTCGCGTGCCCAGTCTACTCCGCGCGCCAGTCCGTAAGGCAGTCTACGCTGCGAGCGAGCCGCATGCGCGTTGAAGTGCCAAGCCTAGCCGTCAGGTGATCTTCAAGATGGCAAGAAATGCCTCTTGCGGGATGTCCACGCTGCCGACTGATTTCATGCGCTTTTTGCCCTCTTTTTGCTTCTCGAGGAGCTTTCGCTTGCGCGAAATGTCTCCGCCGTAGCACTTGGCGGTGACGTTCTTGCGGAGGGCAGCAAGTGACTCACGCGCGATGACTTTTCCGCCGATGGCGGCCTGAATCGCGATGTCGTACTGCTGTCTCGGGATGAGCTCTTTGAGCTTTTGCGCGAGGTCGCGTCCGCGCTTTTGGCACTTCTCGCGGTCGATAATCACCGAGAGCGCGTCGACTGGCTCGCCATTGACCATGAGGTCTACCTTGACGAGGTTGCCCTTGCGATAGCCGATGAGCTCATAGTCCATCGAGGCGTAGCCGCGCGAGGCGCCTTTGAGCCGATCGAAGAAGTCGAAGACGACCTCATTGAGGGGCATCTCGTAGGTCATGATGACCCGCTCGGTGCCCGCGTATTGCATGCCGATTTGCTCGCCGCGGCGGTCTTGGCAGAGCTGCATGATCGCGCCCAACGCGTGTGTGGGCGTGTGGATGGTGACCTTGAGAAATGGCTCTTCGATGGACTCGATGCGGCCGGGATCTGGCAGGCGCGAGGGGTTCTCGACGAGCACGGGGTCGCCATGGCGGAGGTTGACCTTGTAGACCACCGAGGGGGCCGTGGTGATCAGATCCAGGCCATATTCGCGCTCAAGGCGCTCTTGGATAATCTCCATGTGGAGCAGACCCAAGAAGCCGCAGCGAAAACCAAACCCGAGCGCCTCGGACGTGTCGGGCTCAAACTGAAAGCTCGCGTCGTTGAGCCGGAGCTTGTCGAGCGCGTCACGGAGCTGAGGATAGTCCGACGAATCCGTCGGAAAAATCCCAGCGAACACCATGGGCTTTACCTCTTTGAAGCCAGCCAAGGGGCCCGTCGCGCGCCTGCGTGCGTCGGTGATCGTGTCGCCGATTTTGGTGTCGTGAACGGACTTTACGTTGGCCGCGACGAAGCCCACTTCGCCAGGGCCGAGCTCATCGAGGGCACGCGCGAACGGCGTAAACACGCCGATCTCGACCACTTCGTACTCACGCTGCGTGGCCATGAAGTAAATCTTGTCGCCCTTGCGGATGCGGCCTTCGACCACGCGGACCATCACGACGGCCCCGCGGTAGCTGTCGTACCAGCTGTCAAAGAGCAGCGCGCGCAGCGGCTTGTTCTCTTCGTTTTTGGGCGCGGGGATGCGCTTGACCACGGCCTCGAAGATGTCCGCGATGCCGATGCCGCTTTTGCCCGATGCGGCGATCGCGCCCGCGCCATCGAGCCCCACGAGGTCTTCGACTTGTTGGCGAGTGCCTTCGACATCCGACGATGGGAGATCGACCTTGTTGAGAATCGGGATGATCTCAAGGTTGTTCTCGATCGCGAGGTACACGTTGGCGAGTGTCTGCGCTTCGACCCCCTGTGTGGTGTCGACGATGAGCAACGCGCCCTCACACGCTGAGAGCGATCGCGAGACTTCGTAGGTAAAATCCACGTGCCCCGGCGTATCGATGATGTTCATCTGATAGGTGAGGCCGTCGTTGGCTTTGTACTGAAGCCGAACGTGTTGGGCCTTGATGGTGATCCCTCGCTCTCGCTCAATGTCGAGTTTGTCCAGGAGCTGCTCACGCGATTCGCGTTGAGTCACTGCGCCGGTAAACTCCATGAGCCGATCGGCGAGAGTGCTCTTGCCGTGATCGATGTGAGCGATGATCGAAAAATTGCGAATGAGTGCGGGGTCCGAAGCCATGGTCCGCGCGAGCGTGTAGCAGAGATCGCACGATCACGCGACGATACGGCGCACAGACTTGCTCAAGTGCGAGCCACGCGCACGAGGTGGCTCAGGGTTTGGGCTTAGGGTCCACGCTGCCGTCGAGCGTGAGCTGGCCCGGAAGCAGGTGTTCGTATCTGCCGAGGACAAGCTCGATCCCCTCGCGGATGTACACCGCAACGGGAACCTTCGTTCGCTCGTGGAGAAGACGAAGTTTTTCGGCCTGCTCAGGCTCGATATAAACTGTAGTTGAAACCTTCTTGCGGGCCATGGGTCGTCGCGGTGCTGGGGGTGGAGACGTTGGGGTCGCGTGATGAATGAAGGGTTCGTATTGTGCGGGCGAACGCTTCGGCTCTTCGCGAACGTCGGCCGCTACATGAGCGGTCGAGACTGTAGATTGCTTCTCGTCCACGTGTGTTGGCCTCCGCAAGATGTCACTGAAAACACCCTAGATGTGGGTACATGCAATGTCAAATCAATATATCGTCACGAGTGTGACAATGTGTATGTTGTCATAGATCATAACATCTTGTGATTGTTGATAAAAGCGCTCAAATGCAAAGAAGCGTTGCGTGCCCAAATGGCCTCTGGAGTCGAGGCAGGGCAGGCGGTTGGATTCTACTTGCGTTCGCAAGGCGCCGGGGCATTGGGGGGGGGTGTCCTGCGGTGGTGCAAGTTGCCTCAACGTACAGGCGAGCACTTTGCGCTTGGTCGAAGGCTCCGGTAGGACATGGTGAAAGTTTTCGTACCTGAGGTGCGGGGGCGTCGAAGTACACTTGAGGAATTACACGTGACGGACAGTACGAATCAGGTCGTTGTGGCTTTGTTTTTCTTGTCGCTTGGAGCCTGTGGTCCAACGGCAGCGGCAGGCAGCCCAACTACAAATACCAATCGAAGTGCTCGCAATCAGAACGAAGGCGAGCCTATGCCACACGAGGAGTGTGTCAGCGGCGGCGGAGACATCCGCACCTATTCGGTGGGCACCGATCGTCCGATTCCGGTGCGTGACGTAACCCGAAGTGGTCGGCTGTTTTGTCGCGAAGTCGACGCGAACTTTGACGGACGCGTTGACCTCACTCGGTTCTTTGACGAACAGGGACGGACGCGGTTGGTCGAGGACGACTATGACTTCGATGGTCGTGTCGATGTCGTCGCGACGTATCAAAACGGGCAGGTCGTCTCGGACATTTTGGACACGAACTTTGACGGGCGAACGGACACTTGGCGTTTCTATTCGGAGGGGCGCGTTGTGCGACAAGAGCGTGACGCGAACAACGATCGCCTTGTGGATATGTGGGAAGAGTTTGACGCCCAGGGCAACGTGACCCGTACGCTCACCGATGCGAACGGAGACGGCCGTCCCGATGAGCCCGCTACCGAGACGCCTGCGCCAGCCAGCTCGCCGAACGCGCCTTCGGATGCAGGTGCCCCCCAAGGAGATGCAGCATGACGCGCCATCAATTCGTAGGCTTGGTCGCGCTCGGTGCGTTGGCCGGCTGTGGAGGGACACAGACCGAAGCCCGGCAGCGCGCGGTCCGAGAGCCGATCAACCATATTCAATCGACGACGTCGCGTGAGGACCAGAGCCGCTGCGACGCAACACTCGCGGGTCGATCGCAGAGCGAGTACGACACGAACAACGACGGTGTGCCTGATGTGCGCCGCGTTTTTGTGACGTCAGGTGAGGGGCACGAGCTGCGCTCGACGCTCATTTGCCGTGAGGCTGATCTCAACGGCGATGGCCGCAAAGACATCTTTCGTTTTTACAACGAAGAGGGTCGCACGCTCCGCGAAGAAGAAGATCGCAACTTCGATGGACGGATCGACGTGATCTCGTTCTTTGATCGCGGGGAGGTCGTCCGCCGTGAATTTGATAGCAACGGCGACGGGCAGGTCGACATGCGAATTTTCTATCGCAATCGTCGACCCTATCGCGCCGAGCGAGAGCTCAATAGTGACAATACTCCGAATTTTCGCGCGGATTATTGGGAGTACTTTGATGCCACTGGGCGCGTTGTCCGCATCGGATGGGACTACAATGGGGACGAGCGCGCAGATCAGTGGGATCGTACCGATCGCATCACACCGACCTCTGGCGGAAGCGCAGCAGCCCAAGAGCCGAGCGATGCTGGGGTTGCAAGTGATGCAGCTGCACCGCGCGGCTGAGGCGTCGTTGGTGGTGCGAATGGGGAGCGATCGCAATCAACAAAGAGACGCTGGGCTTTGATGGTGTATGGTGCGCGCCATCGATGGTCATGGCGGACGGTGAACGATTACAGAAGGTGCTCGCACGTGGTGGGATTGCTTCGCGACGCGAGGCCGAGCGGCTGATCGCTGCGGGAAAGGTCTCGGTCAACGGGGTGGTGGTGACCACTCTGGGGACGCGTGTGGATCCTGCCAAAGATCTCGTAGAGGTCGACGGGCGGACGGTCGAAGCGCAAGAGAAGGTGTACTACCTTTTTCACAAGCCCCGCGGCGTGGTCACGACGTTGACAGACCCCGAGGGGCGGCCCTCGATTCGTGAGTTTGTAGAGCCCCTGGGGACGAGGATTTTTCCGGTCGGTCGGCTGGATTTTCACACGTCGGGCGCGCTCTTGCTGACCAACGATGGGGCGCTGACCAACGCGCTGTTGCATCCTCGCGAGAGTGTCGCGAAGACGTACGTTTGCAAGGTGCGTGGTGTGCCCTCGGACGACCAGATCGAATCGATGAGGGCGGGGGTTGTTCTCGCTCCTTCGGGTGACGACGACAGCCTGCGCAAGACCGCGCCCGCGGAGGTCGAGGTCCTGCGTTCGGGGCCCAGCGGTGAAGACTCTGTGCGTGACGACGGCACCACCTGGATGCGGATCACGCTGCGAGAGGGGCGCAACCGCCAGATCCATCGCATGTCCGAAGCTGTTGGGCTCTTCGTGATGCGTCTCGCGCGGATTTCGTTTGCCGGATTGAGCACGTCCAACATGCGTGCGGGTGAGCTCAGGCCGCTTCAGCTCATGGAGCGCAAGATGCTCCTGCGCACTTACTTGGGCATCGACGAAGAGGTCCCGCGCGAGGTCGTCGAACCAACGCGATCGAAGGCAACAAGAGGGCCGGTACGCGGCCGAGCCAAGCGTGAAGACGCGGCGCCCCGTGAGGACACCGCGCAACCAAAGCGCAGAGAATTTGCTTCGAAAACAGGCGCTCCTCGCAAGCCTGGTCCGAGCACCACGAGCGGTCACAGTCGCTCGAGTGGCAAGCCTGGCGAGAGCGCCAAGTCCAGTGGCCCCAGTGGCAAGCCCAGCCCTAGCGGCAGGCCGAGCCCAGGTGGCAAGCCTGGACTAGGCACCAAGAGAACCAGCCCAAGTGGCAAGCCCAACCCGGCAGGCAAATCGAGTGGGCCTGCGACGGCGCGTGGTGGTCGTGACGTTGGCAAACCGAGCAGCGACCGGACTGGTGCGGCCGGACCCCGCGGGCGGCGGGTCAAGTAGCTCGGTCGAAGTCCCGACGTGGAGTTCGCTTGGGGGCGTAAAAATCAGCTGGGTTTGTTCACGAGGATCCCGATTCCTTCGTAGCGAAATCCATGGGATTGGGGAGAGAGATGCGCCCACAAATTGCGTCCATCCATCAGCACTTTCTCGCGAAGCTGTGCGTGCAAGCGCTCGAGGTCGGGCTCTCGATATTCGGCCCACTCCGTCACGACACAGAGCGCGTCCGCGCCTTCGGAGGCGTCGTACTTGTCCTTGACGAAGGTGATCTCGTGGGCGAGCTCGCCTAGCGCTTCGCGTGCGGTCTGGATCGCTTCTGGGTCGTGTGCGCGGACGGTTGCGCCCAGAGCCACGAGCTGCTCAATGAGTGCAAGCGCAGGGGACTCGCGGACATCGTCGGTCTTGGCTTTGAAGGCGAGGCCCCACACCGCGATGGTTCGGCCCTTGAGCGTCCCGAGCGCGCGGGTGAGCTTGGCTGCGAGCAGCTTCTTTTGGCTCGTGTTGGCGGCGTCGACACCGTCGATCACGCGCAAGGGCACTTGGTGCTCGACCGCGAGGTGCATCAGCGCTTTGACGTCCTTGGGAAAGCACGATCCACCGTAGCCGGGCCCGGGCATCAGGAACTGCGGTCCGATGCGCGGATCCGACCCGACGCCAGTGCGAACTCCGGCGATATCAGCTCCGACTGCTTCGCAGAGCACTGCGATCTCGTTCATGAACGAGATGCGTGTCGCGAGCATCGCGTTTGCGACGTATTTGGTCATTTCGGCGCTGCGAGGATCCATGAACATGAGCTGTCCGGGGCGGAGCTTCATCGGCGCATAGAGGTGCTCCATGACGGCGCGGTCCTCGGCAGAGCGCACACCAATGACGACGCGGTCTGGCTCGAAGAAGTCGCTCAGCGCTTCGCCCTCTTTTAAGAACTCAGGGTTGTTCACCACACGGTGTTTGAGCGTCGCGGTCCGATCAAGGAGCGCTTGCACGCGATCGTTTGTGCCGACCGGTACTGTGGACTTCAAGACGATGACCGCTTCGCGTTTGAGCACTCCCGCGAGCTGCTCTGCGACCGCGAGCACATAGCGCATGTCTGCCGCACCGTCGTCGCTTTGGGGCGTGCCCACGGCGATAATCACGACCTCGCAGCCTTTGCTTCCGATAGCCAAATCCGTAGTAAATTCAAGACGATGTGCAGCCCGATTGCGAAGAACTACCTCATCGAGGCCAGGCTCATAAATCGGGATCTCGCCTTTCTCTAGTCGAGCGATCTTGGACTTGTCCGTGTCGATGCACGTGACGTGGTGACCAAATTCAGCGAAGCAGGCTCCTGCGACCAAGCCCACATAACCGGTTCCAACGACTGCGATACGCATGGCGGCAACGGCTACACCGCCCAGCGATTGCGAGCAACCCCCGAGGCGCTGTGCGCAAAGCACGCGCACGTGTGCTACCGGGACTACGCTTCGCGGTTGGCTAGTCGAAATTGCAGCGAATTGACACGCGATGCGCACTCTATGCTAGCGCTCGACGCCGTGAAAGCGATGCTCTTGTGCGCAGGTCTTGGTACACGGCTACGGCCCCTGACGGCTGAGCGACCCAAGCCGCTTGTTCCGTTGCTGGGCCGCCCGTTGGCAGCGTATGCGCTCGACGCGTTGGCGCACGCGGGGGCGCGTGACGTTGTGGCCAACACGTTTCATCTTGGCGAGCAAATCGACAGCGGATTGCGTCCTAGCGCCGAGTCCCACGGGATGACCCTCGCGACCATTCATGAGCAAAAGCTGCTCGGAACAGGCGGAGGTATTCGCAATGCGCGTGAACAATTGCAGGGCGAGCTCTTCGTGGTCTTCAACGGCGACGTCTTGGCCGACGTAGACATCGCCGCTGCGGTGAGCCTTCACCGTGAGAGCGGCGCACGCATGACCATGATCTTGCGCGAAGATCCTCGTGCAGAAGCCTTGGGCGCGATCGAGGTCGACTCAGGTGGCCGCGTTCGACGGATCTTGGGCGAGGGACCGCCGAGCGATGTCCCCGTCAAAAAGTGCATGTTCACAGGGATTTACGTGCTCTCGGGGGACGTGTTCGATGAGCTCCCGGTCGAGGGCTGCATCGTGCGGCACACGCTGCGACGTTGGATGGCGCGCGGCGAACGCGTCTCGGCTGTGATTGATTCTGGGCTCTGGTTTGACCTCGGAACGATCGCGCAATACGCCGCGGTGACCTTTGGACTCCTTGATGGATCGCTGTCGCTCAGAGGGATCCCGGCGATCGATCGGTCGGTGAGCGTAGCCTCGGACGTGCACATTGCGAGCTCTGTCACCCTCGCAACACACGTGCGACTTGAGCGCGATTGCGTCGTGGAGGGCGAGGGCGACGTGTCGCACGTGATCGCTTGGGAGGGTGCCCATGTGCGGGCGCCGTTGCGTCGCTCGATCGTCACGAGCGCGGGGGTGCATGCGGCGCTCGATGCCGTTGTGTAGTTGAAGCACTTGACGTGCGCGGTGAGTCGGGTAGCTTTCGCGCCCTTTCAGCGAATCTCCAAGGCGCACAGAAGTGCGATGCGGAGCGTCGGTGATCTCTTTGAGTGCGTGGCGACATGAACCGGTAATCACTGCGAATTTGCAGGCCGATGAGTGTTCCACTAGCGCTCTCGAAGAACCTCCAGAGGAAACGCGTGCGGTATGCACGCGAGCCTAAGGACTAGAACATGAGGTCAATTCCCATGTACTGGACGTGTTCTATAGGTGCCTTTGTTATCGGGCTGAGCCAAGTAACAGAGGCGCGAGAGACGATCGGCGAGGATACGGGTTTCGCAACCCAAAACCAGGATTCGAACTCAGAGCAATCACATGAATACAAATCTCGGACTCGTTGGCCGCAAAATTGGCTGCACACAGATCTTCAACGAAAACGGCACTGTCACGCGCGTGACCGTGATCGAGTGCGGGCCCTGCAAGGTCGTCCGCAAGCGCACGGAGTCGTTGGACGGCTACTCGGCACTGCAGCTCTCGTTCGGCGAGAAGAGCGCAAAGAACGTGAGCAAGCCGATCAAGGGCTACTTCGCCAAGAGCGGCGTTGAGGGCCGCAAGGTCGAGCGCAAGGGTCGCGAAGTTGAGCTTCTCCCGGAGCACCTCAAAGAGCTTCGCTTGTCCGCAGAGGACGCCGCGAAGTTTGAAGTCGGCCAGGTCCTCACGGTCGCAGACATGTTCACCGACGGGCAGTTCGTGGACGCAGGCGGCATCTCGAAGGGCCGTGGTTTTTCAGGCGTTATGCGCCGCCACAACTTCAAGGGCTGCCAGACTTCAACGCACGGTACGCACGAGTACAAGCGTCACGGCGGCTCGATCGGCACGAACATGACGCCAGGGCGCACGATGCCCGGCAAGAAGATGCCAGGTCAGCACGGCAACAAGCAGTGCACACAGATCAACCTCAAGATCGCTCGCGTGATCGCAGAGAAGAACCTCGTCCTCATTGAGGGTTCGGTCCCAGGCGCCCCTGACGGGATCGTCATGATCCGCGCTGCCGTGAAGCGCGGCCGCCACGCCTGATTGGGCGTGTGCTCGAACGGGGACAGCACAAGATCCCCATGCGCCACACCTATTGTGTGAGCCCAGTGAAATGGACGGCCAGCCTTGGGGGGCTATTGGACGCAACGATGACGTACAAACGTCCCGCTGATCGCTTTACGAAGCAGGCCAAGGCCGAGGGTTTTGCTGCGCGGTCGGTCTACAAGCTCGAAGAGATCGATCGCCGTGTGCGGCTGTTTAAGCCTGGCATGAAGGTGCTTGATCTTGGCGCTGCGCCTGGGTCTTGGTCGCAATACGCGGCACCGAAGGTCGGATCCAAGGGGCACGTCGTCGCGGTGGATCTGGTGCCACTGCGCGCGCCGATGCCTCCGCACGTAGTCTCGATGCAGCTTGATTTGCTGGGCGATCGAAGCGATCTGGCGATGTACGGGCCCTTTGATGTGGTGATGAGTGACATGGCCCCGCACACCTCGGGTGTTGCGTTTGCAGACGCAGCACGCTCTGAGGAGCTGGCGTCCATTGCGGTGGATGTCGCCAACGAGTGGCTCAAGCCAGGTGGAACGCTGGTCACGAAGGTGTTTCTGGGCGACGGTTTTGAGCCATTGCGCGCGAGCATGCGGGCGATTTTCAAAGAAGTCCGTGTGATTAAGCCCGAAGCCTCACGTCGGGAGAGCGTCGAGATTTTTCTCGTTGGTCTTCTGCGAAAAAACCAGGCAAAACCAGCGATGTGATCGTCTCGTATGGTGACGCGCTAATTGATCTCTATGCGCTCCCGCTAGGCAGCGATCTTGAGCAGTCTACGAGCATCGCGCCCCACGTCGGAGGCTCTACCTGCAATGTCGCGATTCATGCGCGGCGGTTGGGAGCCGAGGTTCGATTTGTCGGGACGTTAGGGGACGATGGCTGGGGGCGGCGGGTGCGTAGTGCGCTGGATTCCGAGGGGATTGACACCTCGCATTTGCACACCGTGAGTGGACTCCGGACGCCGGTAACCTTTGTTCGGGTCCATGCTGCGGGCGAGCGACATTTTCTAAGCTATCGGCAGGCGTCAGGCCCACTGAGTGAGCTTGTGGACTCTGTGTCCTCGTCGTGTCTTGCGCGTGCGAAATGGCTGCATGTTTCATCGAGCAGCCTGCACAGCGACGCTGGGGCGAAGGCGACATGGCGATTGTTGGAGTGGGCTCAGGAGCGAGGGGTCCGGTGTTCGGTGGACCTCAATGTGCGGCCTGGATTGTGGGCCGACGCTGCGACCATGCGGCGCGCGGTCGAGCGTCTCGCGTCGTTTGCGGACTTGCTCAAGGCCAGTGAAGACGACCTGGCTGCGCTGTCGATCGCACGTGATTGGGATGGCCTTGCTGCACTGACGAGCCCCACAGGCGCGGCGCGTGCGGTGCTAACGCGGGGTGCGCAGGGAGCCGTCACGCGTGTGGCGAACCAGTGGGTCGATGTGCCCGCGCCAGCAGTCACGATGATTGACGCGACGGGCGCTGGGGACGCGTTTGTGGGCGCGCTTTTGGCGCAGCTTGCGGTTGCTACCGACGAGGACTGGGACAACGTGCCATGGTGGCGTACAGCGTTGGGGTGTGCGTGCGAGAGTGGCGCGCAGGCGGTGACCCACATTGGCGCGAGCCTGCGTCACGAGTCCTGAGCGCAGCGGCAAGAGAGAAAGCGATACTTCAGTGAGTGCAAACACAATGAGCGTCCCAGTTGAGGTCCGTGCGCCGATCGGCGCCGACCAGACCGCGATTGTCTGGAGTGACGGAACGACCAGTGAAATTCCTAACGAGTTAATGCGCGGGTATTGCCCCTGCGCGGGCTGTCAGGGGCACTCGGGACAGGTTCGGTTTCGCGCTGGGGGTAATCCTACGATCGACAGCATCGCTGAAGTCGGGAGCTATGCGTTGAGTTTCCAATGGGGGGATGGGCACGATAGCGGGATCTACACGTTCGACTTTCTTAAGCGCTTGGGAGACATTGCGAAGACCGGCGGGGCGCGTGGCGCATTGTCGCGATGAGCGCGTTGGTAGCCCGAATTTTTTAGAGAGATTGCAGTGATAAAACGTGTTCTGATAGTCGAAGATTCTGCCGCGATGCGTGCCTATGTGCGTGCAGCGCTTGAGTCCGCAGGGCATGACGTCGTGGAGGCTGCTTCGGGGCTGGAGGCACTCAGGATGCTCCCTCGGGGTCCGTACGCTGCGGTGGTCACAGACATCAATATGCCCGACCTGTCTGGGCTTGAGCTGATCAGTTTTATTCGTCGCAGCCAACACGGCGCGACCCCCATCGTGTTGATCAGTACGGAAGGGCGCGACAGCGATCGTGCGCGGGGGCTGGCTCTCGGGGCAAACGCATTTGTCACTAAACCGTTTACGCCTGAGGCACTGTTGCAAACGATCGAGCCGTTAATGGCCGATCCAGTAGCTTGACGCTCAAAGAGGAATCCATGAACTCACACGGCGTGCGCGACGAGTTCTTTCAAGAAGCCCAAGAGCTGATCGATACGCTCGCCAAGGACCTTCTCGCGCTTGAGATGGCGACGCGTGGGGGCAGTGAAGAGCCCGAGCTCATCAACGATGTCTTTCGGAGTGTTCACACCCTCAAGGGTTTGTCGGGGCTCTTCAGTCTTGACCGTCTCGCGCGGCTCTCGCACGTTCTTGAAGATCGTCTCGACGATCTGCGAATGGGGCGCCTCCCAGTCACTCCCTCGACCTTGGATGCATTGTTTCGGGCCATTGAGCTGCTCGGGCGCATGTTGGCCAGCGCGCGACGTGGGGGATCTGACAACGACCCAGAGCTTGAGAGCCTGATGGTCTCGCTCAATCCCCAGGCAGCGGCGCCAGCGGTGGTGGCTGTCGACGAGCTCTTCGAGTTGGATATCGATCCGGACATTGTGCGTGTCCTGACCGAGATGGAGGAGCATCGATTGCGGACCAATGTCCGCAATGGCACCCCCATGTATCGCCTTCGCGCGCGCCTGCCTATTGATCGGATCGACCGCGCGATTGACGAACTCAAACAACGTGCGCGGCCTCTGGGAGAGCTTATCGCATACTTTCCGACAGGAGATTTGCCTGCCGATGCGACTTTGTTTGAACTCGATATTCTCTTCGCGAGTTCGTCACCGTTTGAGCAGTTGCAATCAAGACTAGAGTCCGGAGATCTATCGATTCACCGTATCGCGAGACGAGGTCATTCGCAGACGGTGATGCCCGTAGCGAGTGCTCCGAGTGTTGAAGAGCCTTCGATCCCGCAAAAGTTGGCCAGGTCCGAGGTGCCGAACGTGCCGGCGCCGCTGCTCACGCAACGCGTAGAGCCGATGCAGCTCGACTCGCCATTTGCAGACCAGAGTCCCACCGGCGAAAACAGGTCTCTTGAGCGCACGAACGGCGGCAAGACGCCTGTCCCGCCCAAGCCTGAAGAAGAGCGTGCGAGCAGTCACAGTTCGCGCGCTGTGCACAGCGTGCGCGTGGACATTCGGCGGCTTGACCACTTGATGAATGTGCTGAGCGAGCTGGCGATTGTTCGAGGTGCTCTCTCCCGGATGAGTGAGCGAGTTCGGCAGCGTCCTGAGCTACGAGAGTTTTCGGGAGAGCTGCACCGGCTGCATCGGACTTTTGATCGCAATCTTGCAGAAATGCAGAGCGGAATTCTCGAAGTTCGGATGGTGCCGCTTGGGCAGGTGTTTGACCGATTGGCGCGAGGCGTAAGGCAGGTCGCGAGGCAGCACAACAAAGAGATTCGCTTGGTTGTGACCGGCGCGGATACTGAAGTCGACAAGCTCATTGTTGAAGAGCTCTCGGATCCGCTTTTGCACATCGTTCGAAACTCGATTGATCATGGGATCGAGACGCAGCCGGATCGTTTGGCTTACGGTAAACCTGTCGAAGGTACGATCGCGCTCAACGCGTTTCAGGCGGGCAATCACGTGATCATCGAGATCGAAGACGACGGCGCCGGGATTGATCCCGAGCGGGTGATCGCGACTGCCGTTCGACGTGGGCTGATTGGCGCCTCCGAGGCCGAAGCGTACTCAACGCAAGACGCGATCAACTTGCTGTTTCTCCCTGGATTCTCAACGCGCACCGAGGTGACAGATCTCTCTGGGCGCGGCGTCGGTCTCGATGTCGTCAAGACCAACATCGGCCGGCTGGGTGGCGTCGTAGATGTCCAGAGTGAGCGGGGCATTGGGACAAAGTTCACCATTACGCTCCCGATTTCTCTCGCGATTCTTCGCGCGCTCTTAATCGGTGTAGCGGGACGCACCTATGCTCTTCCGCTCTCTTCAGTGGCTGAAGCGACCCTCTTAGATCCTCGCGCGTTGCGAACAGTCGAAGGGCGCGAGGTGGTCTCTTTGCGTGGAGAAACACTGCCCATCTGTCGTTTGGATCGACTGTTTGGCCATGCTGAGGTCAACGACGGGAGCAGACACGCGTCTCGCCATTTTGTCGTCGTGATCGCGCTGGGAGGCAGAAGAATCGGTATGGTAGTGAGTGAGCTGTTTGGACAACAAGACATCGTGATTAAAGCGCTTGGACCATCCCTCGCGGGTGTCCGAGGCTTCGCTGGAGCTACGGACTTGGGCGACCAGCGCGTTGGGCTCGTCATTGACGCTGCAGCGTTGTTGGATGAGCTGCTGAGCGCGAACGAGCGGCGTGGATTGGAGGGTGGTCGTGTCGGGCGCTACACCGCGTGAAATCCGAGGAAATCGCCGCCGCGCGCTAGCGAGCGGTGAGGACCGAGAAGAGTATTTGGGCTTCGTGATTGATCGCGAGTTTTACGCGGTCTCGCTTGCGCTCGTTCGCGAAATTCTCAAGCCACCACCGGTCACCGAGGTGCCCCGCTCGCCGCCCGATGTGCTCGGGATCGTCAGCGTTCGCGGGCAGATTACGACGGTGCTCGATCTGCGGCTGCGCCTTGGCGCGGGGGCTGCACCTCAGACGCTGCATTCGCGCGTTTTGTTGGTGCAGGGCAATGATGAAGTGTTGGGGCTGTTGGTCGACGAGGTGACGCAGGTCTATCGCTTGGCGCCTGCAGAGATCGAATCAACTTCGTCGGTGCTGGGAAACAACGTAGGTTCTCACGTCGCAGGCATTGGTCGACCGCGAGTACGTGGGCTGCGAAATGAGCAGCACAGCAGCGACGATGAGGTCTTGATTCTTCTCGATTTGGCGTCGCTTTTGGGATGATCTTAGGCGCACGCGTCAAACCACAGCAGAGGAGCGACATGGCGGCGATGAAGAGAGTTGAACCGCAGAGTCGACCCAGTACGGAGGTGAGCCTCCTGCACTTTCGCGTGGGGAGAGGTCTGTTTGCATTGGAGGTCTCGTCGGTTCGCGAGATCCTTGCGCCGCTTGAGATTGTCACGGTCCCACACTCCGCGCGCATCGTGCTGGGGGTCGCTGAGCATCGTGATCAGGTGATCCCGATCGTGGATCTTCGCCGTCGATTTGGGCTGCCTCCCAACACGGAGGGACGCCGGTCAAAGTGGATCGTGATCGAGGTTGGGCGGCATTTGCTGGGCATCGTGGTCGACGAGGTCTCCGAAGTGATTCGAACGGACGCGAGCCACGAGCGTCCGGCCCCGCAGGTAGGGCCCAATCGAGAATCGACTGGAATTTCGAAGGTATTTGCGCATCAAGGGGCTCTCGTGATGGTGCTTAACCTTGAGACGCTCTATCGCGCTGTTGAATCGGACACCTTGGGGACTCCCTTGGCGGCGATTGAGCTCTCGCTTGCGGGGCAGCGCTCATGAAGCTTGCCGCGCTCAATCATCCCAACGCTGAGGTTCGTCGACAAATGGTCGTGAGCCTTGGCGACGATGCCGTCGCGACTCATTTGCCGGAATTGCTCGCGCTCTTAGGGGACGCTGATTGGCGCGTCCGGCGAGAAGTCTCGAAGACCATTGCGCGTGCGGCCGACGTCGAGAGCGTTGTCGCTCCGTTGCTGGCGGCTGTTGAAGCGGGCGATGTTGCTCTTCGAAACGCAGCGATGGAAGCGATACGTTATATCGGCGTTCGTTCGGCCGATGCGGTGCTCGATCGGCTGAGACGATGCGAGGGGAGCGCGAGAAGATTTCTAGTCGAATTGCTAGCCGATGTGGGAGGCGAGCAAGCCGTCACTGCGCTCGGAAACCTGCTCCGCGAAGACGACGCGAACGTCGCCCATGCGGCTGCAGAGGCGCTGGCGAGGATTGAGCACCCTTCGGCACTTCAGTCACTCCTTGGTGGGCTCGATGGTGAGGACCCTGTCGTGCGCCTTGCGGTATTGCAGGCGGTCAACGCGCGAGGGCTGGTGCTCCCGTGGCTGCGACTGAAACCACTGGTTGCCAACTCTATTTTGCGTCGCACTGCGGTCTTGTCTGCTGCGTATTGTGTAGAGCCCGAGGCGCTTGCGCTCTTGGTTCAGTTGCTGGCTTCGGGGGATCCTGCGAGCGCGGCCGCTGCGACCTCGGTTGGCCATTGGTTGCAGGGCGAGAACAGGGTCTTGGCCGTCACTGCGCTTCGTGCGGCTCCGCAGTGTCTTACGATTCTCGAGCAGATCGCGGAGGGTGCGATTTCTGTGGAGGCACGTCGCGGTGCGCTGAGATGCATTGCCGCGCTGGGTGCACCCACGTCCGTCGTTTCGCTGTTGATCGCGATGAACCAACCCGAGACCTCTGCGCTCGCCGAGTCTCTTATCGGAGGCGCGTCGGGTGTATGGCGTGAAGAGCTCGGCGGAGTGGTCGCACAGTTGGGCGAGCGCGCGACTGAGGCGCTCGTGCAGTGGGCGATGCGAGGCAGCGCGCTCGGAGAAAACGCGGACGCTGATCGTGCGCTTGTTTCGTTGGCGCAGCGCCAATTGGATCAGGGGACGACACGTGGGACGTTCTTGGAGCTGATCGCGTCTCGAGGCGATTGGCCAGCTGCTGAGCGGATGATTGCCTGGATGAGCGCCCGAGGTGCTCACGTTGATTCGGGCACGTGGCGCGCGACGCTGGAGCAAGTACTCCATCGATTTCCACAGGCAGTCGGACCACTCGAAGCGTTTTCGCCGACCACGCTCTTGGGCTTGGTCGCGAGGACCGCGCTCGCAGCGACGGGTCATGATGTGGACGAGGTGGCCCTGCGTTCTGCGCTCGCGAACCCGGACGAGGAGCTACGAATTGAGGCTGTTCGAGCGCTGGGGATGATCGAAGGGCGCCGAGGAGTCGTCGATGCGCTTGTGTTTTCGCTGGGCGATGAGGCTCCACGAGTTCAAGCGGCCGCGGCAGCATGTCTTGGCGAGCGCGGCGAGGGGCGCGATGTCTTGATCGCATCGCTGCGCGCAACGGACGCGCGGGTGCGTCGCGCTGCCGCAGTAGCCTGTGTCCAGTGGGCTGAAGGTATCGCCCACGCGCGCACGCTGCTCGACGACCCAGACCCCTCGGTTGTCCTCGCCGTGATGGAGGGCTTGGGTGAAAATCTCACGGTGGATGAGCTAGAACGGCTGGTTCGCATGTCGGTTGCGGACGTGATCAGTGAGGCTCTCGCGCGGATGCGTGAAGTTGATCTGCTGCGTGCAGCGGCCTGCTCAGAGCAGCTGCTTTCGAGTTCGGAGTGGACGGTTCGGCTAGAGGCAGTGCGTACGTTGGGGCGTGCAGGACAGCTTGGACGCGCGGCACTTGAGCTCGCAAAGGTAGCCGAGCGCGATGAGCTCGTGATCGAAGCGATGGACGAGGCACTTCACATCCAAGAGGTCCAGTGAGTCTGTCCTCTGCCATCCTCGCGCCCGAAGAATTCAAGCTCATTCGCGAGCTCATCCTTCGCTATTGCGGGGTCGTGTTGGGCGACGAGCAGCGAGGCTTTGTTGAGCGGCGTTTGCGCGATCGCTTGGATGTGCTCGGGCTAAGTGATTTTAGGTCTTACTATCGCTACCTTCGCTTTGATCCGGCAGGCGCACACGAAATCGAAGACGCGGCCGAGTCGATCACCACCCATGAGACCTATTTTCTACGTGAAGAATATCAGCTCAAGGCGTTTCGTTACGAGGTGCTCCCTGCGCTGATTGAGGCGCGCTCCTCCATCCGGCGATTGGCGCTCTGGAGCGCTGGATGTTCGACCGGCGAAGAGGTCTACACCTTGGCGATGTTGCTGCTTGAGGCGGGCATCCCGAGCGGCTGGGACGTAAGAGTTTTTGGTAGTGATTTGTCTCGTAGAGTGATCGCTCACGCTCGCCGTGGCGTGTACGGAGCGACGAGCTTTCGGGCGTGTCCTGAGCGCTACCGACAGCAGTACTTTCGCTCAACTCCAGAGGGAATGGAGGTCAGCCGCGAGGTCCGCGCGCTGTGTCACTTTGGGCAGCTCAATTTGGTGGACGCGGCGCGGGTGGCGCTGATTGGTAAGCTCGACGTGATCTTCTGTCGAAACGTGTTGATCTATCTCAACGATGGCGCACGGATGTCCGTCGTCGAGCAGTTTCATCGCCGACTTTCACCCGGGGGGTATTTGTTTCTCGGACACAGTGAATCTTTGCTCTCGACGACCACGGCGTTTGAGCCTGTGGTGCTCGCCAACGATCTTGTCTATCGTCGAGCTCCAGAGGTCGGAGAGAACCACGAGATCGCGACTCCGCAGGCTCTGGCCACGCGGATCGGCGGAAGCAAATGGAGATCACGATGACCAAACCGCTTCGCGTGATGGTGGTGGATGACTCCGTCGTGAATCGGCAGACGATCGCGGATGTGTTGCGTGAAATCGAAGGCGTAGAGGTCATCGCGCGTGCGGTGGATGGTCAAGAGGCCCTGCGAATGGCAGCGCTGCTCGAACCAGATTTCATCACGCTCGATCTCGAAATGCCGCGCATGGATGGGTTCACTTTTCTGCGGCTATTGATGGCTTCACGACCTACGCCCGTGCTCGTGGTTTCGAGCTTTTCGAATGTCGAAAACATGTTCAAAGCGCTTGAGCTCGGCGCGGTCGACTTTGTGCCTCGTGTGGGAGACGGCGCCCTCCTGCGAAAGACTCTCATTGAGAAGCTTGATGCGCTGAGACACACCAACAAGACTCCCGTCGTAAGTCCCAGCTTTCTGACCCGAAAGACCAGTTCGCCTGTGCTCGCGGTGCGAGCGCCCACCACGGCTCCGACACGAAGTGAGGGCCTCCCCAAGCGGCTGATCCTGGTGGGATGCTCGACTGGCGGACCTCAGGCGATCGTCGATTTGATCCAACGTTTGCCCGCTACCTTTGCGCCCGCGATCCTGATCGCACAACACATGCCTGAGCGCTTTACGACGTCGTTTGCGGACAGGCTCTCGCGCCGCTGCGCGCTCCCCGTCACAGAGGCGTTTGACGCGGCCCTCGTCGCGCCAGGGACGGTGTGGGTGTGCCCAGGCAATCGCCAGTCTACGATTGAAGTCGTTGGAGAAAAGCTGAGATTTCGAGTCGGACCGCTCGACCCGGCCGATCGCCACGCGCCTCCGATTGATCGACTTTTCTTAAGCGCGGTTGCCCTTGCAACGCGCACAACCGCTGTGATTATGACGGGAATGGGCGAAGATGGTGCCCTGGGCGCCAAGGAGCTGCTCAAGGCAGGTGGAGAGCTGTGGGTCGAATCCGCGGAGACGGCGATTGTCGACGGAATGCCAGCGGCAGCTCGCAAGCTTGGACCGAGCGTTGTTCTGCCTTTGAGCAGTCTGTTGGCGCGTATTGCGTCGCTGTGATGGCTGGGCTTTCGTTCTCACTGATGCTCGCGCGATCGAGTGTGATAGCGTCGCATCGCGTCGTTGATTGGGCCGTGCTTTGGCAAGTGTCAGAGCAGAAGGGCATTACAAAGTTCCATGGATCGCAAGCGTCAGTCCAAAGGCACGAACAGCCGTCCTCCTGAGTCAGGTGTTCGCGCTGATTTGGTAGAAAAGCGCAGGATGCTTCTCGAGACGTACTTCGAGAATGGCCGCCAAATCGCAGGCGAGCTTGTGTCTGAACTCGAAGCCGCCCGGCGGCGCATTGCGGAGCTTGAAAACGAAAACGCTCGACAACGCATGCAGCTCAAGAGCGACTCTGCGATCCGCGAGCTCATCACAAAGATCGAGTCGCTTGAGACCGAGCGCGAAGAGCTCGAGTCGCGCACCGACGCGGTCGTTTTGCGCGCGCAGAGTGAGAGCGAACGGGCTGCTGCGATTGAGCAGGAGCTTTCCAACCTGGCGAGCTTGTACGTCGCCGCGCTACAGCTTCACTCATCGTTTGATCCACGCGAAGTCGTCGCGACCCTTGGCCAGCTCTTGCTGCAGTTTCTGGGGGCTGGCGCTTACGTGATCTATGCCGCGGACAGAGACAAGCTGGTCGCTGTGTTGAGCGAGGGCCTGGCCCAAGATCTCGTAAAATCGTGCAGCATCGACCAGGGATTTGTTGGCCAAGCCGTCCGGAGCGCTCAGCCGTTTGTCGTCCGAGAGGACGGCACGAATGATCCCCTCGTGGTTGTGCCCTTGCGTGTCGGTGATCAACTGGTGGGTGTGGTGGCAGTGTTTCAGCTCTTGGAGCAGAAGCCTTCACTCAGCCCATTTGATCTTGAATTGTTGCAGATGGTCAGCTCGCAGGGCGCTATGGCGTTGGCAGCGGCCCGTCTCGCGGCGGCGTTGCCCGGCGGAATTCCGGACGCAATCATGGGTATCCAGCGCACATGACTTTTCGAAAATACCGTCCCGCCATTCTTCTCTCATGCGTATCCGAGAGTCGTGAAGGACCTGCAGAATGACTGATCGTTTGTGTCTCGTCGTTGAAGACTCTCCCATGATGCGCCAACTCCTGGTGTTTGCGCTGGCTCGGATCAAATCGCTGAAAGTAGTTGAAGCCGATGACGGAGTGGATGCACTTCGCAAGCTCACGACCGCGCGGTTTGACCTGATCATTACCGACATCAACATGCCGGTGTTGGACGGGCTCAAGCTGGTCAAGAAGATCCGTTCGGACGAAGTCCACAAGGACGTCCCGATCATGATTGTCACCACAGAAGGCAGCGCCGAGGACCGCCAGCGCGCGTTGACGCTTGGGGCAAATGCCTACATCACCAAGCCGATTCAGGCACCGCAGGTGATCGCCAAGGTCAAGGAACTGCTCAAGCTCCCGTGATCGTATGTGTGGGGGAATGAGCAGAAAAGATCGCACGCAACGTAGCGCCTAGGATGGCAGCCCTGTTGTCGCGTGACTCTTTCGATTCTATGGACGCCTCGAAAGGTATCTTCGACCACTATGGCACGCACACGACGCGCCTCACGCGCGCCTGTCTCGCTTCCTGCATTCGTCGAATACGATCTGCTCGCACAACCTCCCGCCAGTCGACTTGCTTTTGGCAATCAAGAGCACGTCGCCAGCTTGTCAGCGCTCATTGAGGGGCCAGGGCCTCACCCAGTCTTGGTGGGCCCTCACGGCTGCGGCAAGTCATCGGTCGTTCGCGGTCTGGCGCTTGCGATGGAGCAAGGCGCGAGACCTCGTGGGGCTTCGGCGATCTGGCGATTTTCACTGCAGACCATTGAGGCTCTTACGCGCAAAGAGATGGCGCTCGTACCGGCACTCAATGAGCTTGTCATGGCCGCTGCGACCGCCCGTTCGAGCCCACTTTTGTGGTGCCACGACGTGCACCTCGCGCGGGTCTTTGACGTGCACGCGGTGCTTGCGCTGTTGCTTCAACGCGCTGGCGTGCGATTGGTAGGTGAAGCTCCGCCACCATTTGATCGACAGTGCCTTGAAGACAGCGAGCTATCTCCGCACTTTCGGCCCTATTTGCTGAGCGCGGCGTCTTCGAAACAGACCGAACAGCTGCTGCTGGTCGCGCGGGCTGCGCTCCGAGCGCAGGGGGTTCGGGTCCACCGCGCCGCGGTCGCCCGCATCGTCGAGCGATCGGCGCATGTGCTGGCCGATTGCGCTCAACCAGGCCGGGCGATGACGTTGCTGCATTGGTGTCTTCAAGCGGGATCGCTCGAGCGTCCGATTGGTGCATCGCGGGTGGACCGCGTGCTCCGGCAGAGTGTCGCTCTCGCACCGATTTTGCTGAAAAAATCCAAGTCGATTGCCGAAACGCTCGACCGAACTGTGCTTGGCCAGTCACCGGTCAATGCCGCGATTGAGGCTCGCATCGCGCTCTGGCGTGCTGGCATGAACCTGCCGCGTCGCCCGGCAGCAAGTATGCTCTTGGCAGGTCCGCCCAGTGTCGGAAAGACCTCGCTCGCGCGTGCCACTGCGCGGGTGGTGTTAGGAAAGTCGGCGCGCACGATTGAGCTCTTTGCTGCAGATTATGCTGAGGATTGGAAGGTCGATCAGCTGATCGGTCAACGAGGAGCCGCCACCGCGGATCTCAAACGCGGAAGCCTCGCATCCAGCGTTCGTGGCCGCACGGTCTCGGTCTTGATCATTGACGAAATTGAGCGCGCCCACGTGTCCTTGTTGCGTTGGTTAGTCAAGGTGATGGGCGATGGGGGCTACGTCAACGGCGCTGACGAGCGCATTTCACTGGCCAATACGCTGCTCATTCTCACGACCAACGCCGGCGCGGATGCCTATCGTGAGCGCCCTGTTGGCATGGGGCCTGAAGCGACACAGTCGCACCGAATGCATGCGCTCTCACGCGCGATTAGCACCTTCTTTGCACCTGAGCTCTTGGAGAGAGTGGATCTCTTTGCGGTGCTTCAGCCGCTGGATTCTGCGGTACGTGCGGCGCTCGTGACCAAGTGGGTGCAAACGGGACTGAATGCTTGGCAGAAGCGAAACGCGCAGACGCTACAGCTCGAGGGCGTTGAGCTTGCGAGCGACCACCTCGCTTCAATGAGCGGCGATGTGCGTGTGCTTCGTGCACGGGCTGAGCGCGAGATCTTGTCGTCGCTGATGAAGCTCGAACCGTCGCTGAAGCGCGCGCGATTGCATGTTGAGCAGGGAGCCGTCGTGCTTCGAGGCGAACGCTGAGATGCAGTGATCAGAGGGCTGTGAAACGCCCGAGGTCTTCTGTGCTCCATGAGCGCCCACCGTCTTGCGAAACAAACGTCGGGCCATCTTCGGACACGCGCGCTTCGACCAATTTGGGAGAGCGATCGTCCTCATGAATCTCAAAGAGTGAAACCTGCACCTGACGTCGCGGAGCGACCGGTGACGCGCTAAAGAGTGATCGAGCAAACATGGCAGAGGATCTCCAACTCAGCGCGGCCACACTCGCCACCCTGTTGCGCATTCGGATACACAATCGCAGCGAACACGCGCCAATTCGCTACGACGAAGCCACCATTTCGCACGTTGTCGTACATTGGGATGCCCCTGTGACACTGGCAGCTTCTCTTCGACACTCACGTCCCACACAGCGCCTGGCCTTGCAACGCCGAGTTCTGCTCGTGGTGTGGTGCTTTCTGGCGTGCATGTCTGCGGCGACTACGTGTCGAGCGCAACGGTATCGGCACCCGCTTGCGAGCTGCCACGCGACATGCGTCTCGGTGTCGGCGTACGTGGACCTTGACGACACCACCGTAGCGCGGGACTACAACTGTGGCGCGCACACGTACGACGCACACGCGGGCACGGACTTTGCGCTTTTTGGCGGCTTTTCGGCGCAAAATGAAGGGCAAGTCGTTGTCGCTGCGGCACCTGGCCAGGTCGTTGAGGTGCACGATGGCGACGACGATCGATGCACAACGGGGGCCTGTGGCGGAGGCAACGGGCTGGGTAACTTTGTTGCGCTCGCACACGCCAATGGGCAACGCAGTCTCTACGGCCACATGCGTCGGGGATCCATCACCCTTCGCGTCGGCGATCGCGTCGCGTGTGGTGCTGCCGTGGGTCTCGTTGGCAGCTCGGGCAACAGCACTGGGCCCCATTTGCACTTCGAAGTACGCGAAGGGGATCGGGTGATCGATCCCTTTGCAGCTCGCACCGGGTGTGGGTCTTCTCCTGGGTATTGGCAGGCGCAAGGGTCGTACCGAGCGCTACCTTCCGAGCAGTGCGATCCCGATTTTGACCTCGACGCGAGCTCAGGTTCGGACGCGAGCATGACGTCTGTGCGAGATGCCGGACTCGACGTACAAGACGACAACAACCATGACGCGAGTGAGGGCGGGAGTGAGCCCGATTCGTCTACGCTACGCGGCTGTGCGTGCGCAGCGCGGGGGCGCTCTCAAGGTCGACGCGATGCGATGGGCGTGGTCGCGGCAGGGGTGCTGGGCTTGCTCTGCTCCGTCAAACGTAGGTTCAATCGGGGAGATTTGCGCAGCAGCGAAAGCCCGTAGAGTAGTCGTGGTAGGTGCGGTTGTGCCCACGCGTGACGTACTGGCATCCATCGCCGTTGATGCGGTTGTCCATGAAGTAACCGCCACGAAAGGTCCCCTCAGGGTCTGAGGTCCACTCGTGGAGATTTCCCTGCATGTCGAACACGCCGTAGTCGTTGGTGCACTGCTCGTGTTGGCCGGACGACGCGAGGGTACCGGGAACCTGATTGAGCTGAGGGTCGTTCATCAACACACCGTTCCAGAGGTGACGGTGTGTGCGAGCGAAGAGGTACACCACGGGATGCCGTGTGTGGTCTTCGTTGCATGCCCCGGCGACGCGCTGATTGCCGTAGGTATATTGAGTTCGGCGAGGACCCGAACACGCGCGCACCCACTCACGATCAGAGCAGAGCCGCTTGCCAGCCGCAGTGCAAGCACGCGCCGCTTGGTCCGCCGAGATGTATCCCTGCGGCGTGACCCCACGACGAGAGACCGCACGCACCTGGGTGTGCTCAGGTGCATGAAATGGCGACCAAGCTTGCTCGGTTCCGCTGTCCAACTGTTGCACCAAAGAGGCCTCGTAGCGGTCGATGCAGTACTGCTCGTCAACGCGCGCCATGCCATCTGGGCAGGGCCCAGTGGCACGAAGTAGCATCGGAGCCGCGAGGAGCGCTCCGACGAGGGCCGCTACGGCCAATCTGTAGTTCTTCTTGTTAAACATCGTTGCGAGTGAGCATCAGCTGGGAGCTCTCATGATCTGAGAGATCAGTTGGTGTTGCGTGCGATGTGTTGACCGCTGTCAACGGAGTCGAAGGAGCCGGACCATGACACAGATGTCTGATCGCCAAAAGAGCATTCGCGACGTTTGAGGCCTACCTGCCAGCACATCTGGCTCGGTGGTCGCCACAAAATGTCAGTCTCGTGCCCACACTGAGCAGCTGCGATTGTCAGAGAAAATACAGGCTAAAGCTTGCGAGTGTTCGCGTGCAACGGCTAGAGTGTTTTGTCTTTCGTGCCGTGGATTTTTCGGTCTCCCTCCCACGGACCGCTACCCATTTCGCGTGTGTCACCGATCAAACAAGTCAGTGGCGTGGGCGATCACACTTCTAAAAAACGAGCCGCACGATCCTATGAAAACCCGCCTAAACCTCGCAGTTCTCGCGCTCGCGGTGGCAGCTACCGCTGTCGCGCTTCCCGCCCAGGCCCAGGTCACCGCTGCGCAAAGAACAGAAGCAGGTCGTCACTTTCGGGCAGGGGTCGATCTCTTTGCGCGCGGGGACTTCAGCGCCGCGCTCGCGGATTTTCAGTCTGCTTATCGCATCGCGCCGCACCATCTCGTGCGTGTCAACATTGCAAACTGCTACCTCCGACTGAGCCGGCCCATTGACGCGCTCAATCACTTCGAGCACTTCTTGACTGAAGGGGCCGCCGCGGGACCGCTCGATCCGCAGCGACGGCGCGAAGTCGAGACTCAGATCGCCGAGCTTCGGGGACAGATCGCCGAGGTCCAGGTTCGGATTGAGCCGAGCTCAGCGCGCGACCCGATCGTGATGGTCGATGGCCAGACCGCGAACAGCCAGGGTGTCGTTCGGATGATGCCCGGGCGACACACGGTGGACGTGACCGCGGACGGTTTTGGTCCTGGGCACCTTGAGCTGCAGGTGACTGCAGGGCAACGCTCCGAGAGCGTGGTCGCACTTCGCGCGCCGGTCGTGGCCCCGGTCGCTGCCCCCGTTGTGGCCGTCGGGACGCCTGCGACTGGCACCCCGGTGGTTTCTACGCCAGTCGTGGCGACCGCGACGCCCGCTGCCGGGACGGGGGGCGCGACGGTGGGCACCCAGGGTGCTGCTGGGGCTGGGGGTGCTCCGGTTGGGGCAGGGGGGGCTGTAGAGCCTCCTGGGACCGGCGGCGAGCTGGGCAGCGGGCTGGTGACTGGTCCCGTGGACAGCGGGCGAGGTTTGCCCCCGGCTGCGTTCATTGCGAGCGCTGCTGGCACAGGGGTGCTGGCGATTGGTTGGGGCGTTTTTGGCGGCCTCGCGCTGAGCGCCAATGGCGAGTTCGATACCATCGCGCGACGCGTTCAATCCGGAACGACGACCACGTCTGACCGAGCGATGGCTGAGTCCGCAGCGTCCCGCGCGCGAACCTTCGCGTTGGTCTCAGACGTCATGCTGGGCCTCACGATCGGTGGCGCAATCGCGACGGGGATCATTGGCTTCAATACGCGCTGGCGTTCGGCGCCGCCCCCCGCCGTGCTCGCGATGCCTTGGGTGAGTCCCCACGGAGCAGGGCTCAGCATTGGGGGAGCGCTGTGAGCCGCGTCCGCGGAGCCCTCTTTCTCTCGGCGCTGACAGCGAACGCCCTGTTGGGATGCTCGGTGCTGGTTCAGCCTGATCTCTCGCGTCTCAACGGCGGCGATGCTGGGATGCAAGCGGACTCTTCGGTCATCGAGGACACAGGAGCCGTGGACGATGTGCCCGTGGTGACCAACCCCGACGTAGTCCAGGGGTGCCTCAACGATTGCGTCGATTCGATCGCTTGCACCATCGACCGCTGCGCCAACAACACCTGCATTCACACCCCAGACGACACACGATGTGGCGCCGACCGCCGATGTGATCCCGTGATGGGTTGTGTCGCGGTCGTGATGCCGCGGTGCATGACTCCCGCGGATTGCAACGACAATAACCCGTGCACGAGTGACGCTTGCACTAGCAATCGGTGTGCGAATTTGCCCGTGGATGCCGATGGTGACTCTGCGCCGGCGCGGATGGTGGATGGTCGCGTCTGTCCTCTTGGCACCGACTGTGACGACAACAATCGTGCGATCCATCCGGGAGCGCCCGAGGTCTGTGACAACCTCGACAACAACTGTGACTCACGCGTGGACGAGGGGCTGATGTGCATGCCTCCCGCGCCCAACGCGACGTGTGCGACCGCCGCGATCTTCGATCTTACGAGCGCGACGAATATCGAAGTCAACGGAGACAACTCGCGTGGCACCTCGGTGGTTCGCAGCGTTTGCTCTATGGATGGCGCGCCCGAGCTCTGGTACTCGGTGGTCTGGCCAAGCAACCGCGACCTCGTGGTCGATGCAACGGGTGCGTCCGACGGCGTGGATCCCGTGGTCTTTGTAGCGCCCAATTGTGGATCGAACCCTTACGTCTGCAACGACGACATCAGCGCCCGCAACCTCGCTGCGCGCGTTTACCTGCGCGCAGAGTCCAATGTGCCTGGGCGACGCACCGCCGTGATCGGCGTTGAGTCAAACGCTGCGTCGCGTGCCGGTGCATTTCGCCTGCGTTTGCGCACACAAAACCAAGTGAGTGCCGATTGCGGGGCTCCGTTTCGTGTTGACGAAGGAGGCGCGGTCCGCAGCCCAGCTCCTGGAATCACAGCGACCTCGAGGCTCTTCTGTGGTGGCATGGTCGGTGCCTCAGACACCTACAACTACGTTGGCAATCGCGGAAACGTGGGCTTTAGGCTGAGCGCAGGCAGGCTCTCCCAGCGGCGATCGTGCACCGAGACTGGGGCTTGTCTAAGCACGATGACCATCAACAGCGACGGAGACTCGTTGCTCACGGTCGAACAGCCCGGTGGAAGCTACACGCTTCAGTTCATTGGCAACTGAAGCGAGCACTTCTCGGGTGTTTTTTCGGGTGTCTAGCCCAATTAAGCCCCCCGGCGCAGCACAAGGCTAGAGCTCGAACTCGGCGGCCTCAAGCAGCTCGGTGATCCTGTGAAGGAAGTTATTCGCAGCGACTCCGTCGACGATCCGATGATCGTAGGAGAGGCACGCGAACATTACCTGGTGGATCGCAATGTGGTCTTCGCCATCAAGCTCGACGACCACGGGGCGCTTCACCATTTCGCCCAAACGGAGGATGCCCACGTTGGGTTGCGAGATAATCGCGGCTCCAACGAAGTTGCCCTTGAGCCCGGGATTCGAGATGCAAAACGTCGCACCCGAGAGGTCGTCTGGGGTGAGCTTTCCGTCGCGCGCCTTGGTCGCAATGTCATCAATCGCGCGAGCGAGACCCCGGATCGTGAGCTCGTCCGCGTCGCGAACGACGGGCACGACGAGTCCGTCTTTGGTCTCGACCGCGATGCCGAGGTGAATGCGTTTGATCTTGGCGTACGCGTCGTCAAGAACTCGCGCATTGAGCATCGGGTTTTCGCGAAGCGCGCGAGCGACGGTCGCAGCAACAAAGGCCAAGTAGGTGAGGCCTACGCCCTGGGCTTTGTACTCGTTTTTCTTCTTTTCGCGCAGCTTGTAGACGCGGTGCATGTCGACTTCTGCAAACGTCATCACGTGAGGCGAGACGTGCTTTGAGTACACCATGTGCTCCGCAATAATGCGGCGGCGGCGAGAGAACGGGACAACCTCGTCACCAGGCTGCGGAACGAATGGCGGCACACGAAAGCTCTTCGGCACGGCGACAAACGAAGTGAGCTCTGCGACGGCTTGCGTGCGAGCGATCGACGGCGTTGCAGCTGCTGCGGGGACGTGCACCACGGGTGTAGTGAGTGGGACGGGTGCTGCGATTGAGGTCGGCGCGCCCGCGACAGCGCTGAGCACGTCTTGTTTGGTCACGCGACCATGCTCGCCGGTCCCCCGAACAGACGCGAGATCCACGCCGTGTTCGCGCGCCAACGAGCGGACAGCGGGTGAGCTTGGGCTCCCGGCGCTGCTCTCGGCGGCGGCGCTTGGAGCGCTCGCTACGGACGCTGTAGCTGGGACTACGCCAGAGGTCGCTGCGTCATCGATCACGGCGATGACCGTGTTGACGTTGACGGTTACGCCTTCTGCGACTGCATGCTTGACGACAATTCCAGCGACGGGGGAAGGCACATCAGTGTCCGCCTTGTCCGTCGAAATGGTCACTAGCATTTGGTCTTTTTGCACTGCCGAACCTACGGCAATGAGCCACCGAGTAATTGTCCCTTCGACAACACTCTCACCAAGTTGTGGCATCACGACATCGATCGCCATTGAGCCTCTTGCTCCTCTCCTCACCACGCGGGATCCAACAACAAGATTGCGGGTGAGATTGCGCGCGGAAACTACCCAGCATCGGCCAGTGATTGCAACGCTTCACACTCACCTTCGGTACAATCGACTAGTCAGTCCCCAAACGCCCGCTCGATCGCAGGTCTTCGATCGCTGCGATCGGTGCCCGCAGCCAGGGGTGATCTGCGATGAGCTGTCCCAGCGATAGATCGCGCGACGTGAGCTCGCCTTGCGCTGAGGTGAGGGTCTCGGTGAGGGCCTCGTGCAGCTTTCGACCGCTAATTCCCTGCAGTCTTAGCTCTCTCAGCGAGATCGCGCCGTCCCGTTTGGCCAGCCGCTCTCCGCCGTCGCCGAGTACAAGTCCAACATGTGCGTAGTTGGGAGGCGTCGCACCCAGTGCGCGGTAGAGCAGGACTTGTCGTGGGGTGCTCGCGAGCAAATCGCGACCGCGAAGCACGTGATCAATCTCCATCACGATGTCATCGACGACCACCGCAAGTTGATACGAGGCGACCCCGTCAGATCGAAACACGACGAAGTCCCCGACGTCTCTCGCGACGTCTTGTCCAAAGCGCCCTTGGAGCAAATCGAGCACCTCGATTTCGCCGGGTTGAACGGCAAAACGCCAAACAAATCCTCGCTTCGCGGCTCGCGCCTCGGCCATCACTTGCGCTGGATCGCGCCCGCGACAAGTACCTAGATAGACCGGGTCTTGACCGTGGGGAGCGCGGCTGCTGTCGGCGACGTCTTTGCGAGAACATTTGCAGGGATAAATGAGCCCGTCACGCTCGAATTGGGCGCGCGCGTGTTCGTAGAGCGCGTGACGCTGGCTCTGAAAATAGGGTGCGTGAGGGCCGTGAATGGGCCCTTCGTCCCACTGTGTCTGAAGCCAGCTCAGGTCGGCCAATAGCTGCTCGGTCATCCCTGGCCGCAGGCGTGAGGCGTCTAGGTCTTCAACCCGCAAGACCGAGGTTCCTCCTGTCGTCTTCGCGATCCAGCGGACCGCGAGCGCAGTGCGCGCGCTCCCAAGGTGGAGCTCTCCCGACGGGGTTGGTGCGAATCTTCCGCGCGTGGTCATGAGCTCAAAGTGCCTAGACAAACACCCATCGAGACCCTCCGGTTAGCGTCCATGGCGTGCTAGCAACGCGGGTGCCAATTCGACCCACCGCCCAAACCGTTGCTCGCATCGAGAACCTCTGGCCATGAACGACATCATTGACCCGATTGAATCGCATTTGTGTGACGTTTTACAGAGTCTTATTGAATCACTCGGCGTGCTCGAGTCTCGTGTTCCCCCCGCCGTACTCCGAGAAGCGCTGCGCTCGGCCGGAGGCTCGCTGATCGCCGACGCGATCGCCGCTCGCGCGGCAGCCTCGGTAGCACACGAGCTGCGCAACCCCTTGGCAGTGATCGCGACCTCGACCTCGTTGGTTCGTCAGCGATCAAGCGCTGACGCTTCTGCGCTCCGAAACCTCGCCAAGATCGAGCGCCAGGTCAAGCTGGCCGCGAGCCTCAGCGAGTCGCTCTTGCACCTCGGTTCGCCTCGTGCACTGCAGCGGGTCGCACTTCGACCGAACTCTATCTTTGCGCTTGCGACCGAGCGCGTCGTGCTGAGGTCCAGGGTGACAGTCATAAACGATGCCAGCGATGACGAGCTTACTTTCGAAGGCGACGAACTCGCAGTGACGACAATCATTGCAAATTTGCTAATCAATGCGGACCGCGCAGCAGGCGTCTCGGGCGCGATCGTGCTGCGCAGCGGACGTGTCGGTGATCACGTCTGTCTCTTTGTCGACGACGACGGGCCCGGCATCGATCCCAGCATCTCGCAGCGGCTGTTTGATCTCGGCGCGACCCAGGCTGTCGGCGGCAATGGCCTCGGCCTCGCGTTATCTCGTGCGCTCGCGCGGTCGATGAACGGTGATCTTGCGCTCTCAAGCGGGTCACTCCAGGGCGCCTGTTTTGCACTCTCTCTGCCCTCCCTCCGCACGGAGCAATCGCGGTGAGTCAACGCCTACTCATCATCGACGACAACCACGAGTTGGCCGAAGACCTCGTCGAGATCTTTGCGGCGCAAGACTACAAGGTCACCGTCGTGAGCAGCGCCCGCGAGGGTCTTGAGACTGCTGGTCATATTGGGTTTGATCTGGCATTTGTCGACGTCAATTTGCCCGATACTGCGGGTCACGAGCTGGTTCCAAAGCTCAAGGCTCTCTGTCCGTTGGGTGAGGTTCTGCTCATCACGGGGCATGCGTCGATGGACTCGGCGATCGCGGCGGTGCGCGTGGGTGCGTTTCAGTATGTGGTCAAGCCCTTCAACGTCGAAGAGCTGTTGGCGACGAGCGCGCGTGCGATGGCGCAGGTGCAGCTTCGCTACGAACGCGAAGCGCTAAGCCACGCACTGGGCGAGAGCGAGCGACGCTATCGCGACGTGGTCGAGTCGACGGGGGTCTTGGTGATCGCGCTTGACCGAGTGGGTGCGATTTGTATGGCAAATCGCAAGGCAATCGCTCGTATCGGGGTGCCCCAAGGTGAGCTGGTTGGTGCGGATTTTGTGCAACAGTGCCTAGTCACCGACGCGCACACCCTCGCGCGATCGCGTATCGCCGCGGTGCTCGCCTCAAGCGCGCCGCTCGAATTCGAAGGGCCGCTTAAGACAACCGACGGCAGCCGTCGCACGGTGCGCTGGCATGTGACCCCGGCCGTGGGAGCGACGCGCGATCAGGACGGTGTTGTGCTGTACCTCACGGGCGTCGACGTCAGCGAGCGACTTGAGCTTGAGCGACGCGCCGCTGAGTCCGAAGCGCTCGCACAAATGGGCACGCTTGCAGCGGGTTTGGCCCACGAAATCCGCAACCCGCTCAACGCAGCGGGCTTGCAACTCCACATGCTGGGGCGCGGGATCGACAAGCTCATGGGCGAGGAGCGTGAGCCGCTCAAGAGCCGCGTCGATGTCGTGGCGACTGAGCTCAAACGACTCGAGCATTTGCTGTCCGACTTTCTCGATCTTGCGCGTCCTCGACCCATTCAGCGCTCGCCGGTGGACATCCGTCAATTGGTCGCCCAAGTGCTCACTTGGCACGAAGTCACCGCGCAATCGCGCGATGTACGGATCGAGATCACCGCGCTCCCAGCCCTCGCGCTCGGAGATCGCGAGCGACTGGAGCAGGTGTTTCACAACCTCGTCGTCAACGCGCTCGAGGCGTCGCCGTCTGGATCGCGTGTCAGGGTCGCGATTCATGTCGACCATGAGACGCGGCCGGCGACGGTCGTTGCCGAAATCGCGGACGAAGGTCGTGGCATTTCGCCCGAGGTGCTCAGCAGAATCTACGAGCCATTTTTCACGACAAAGCCTGCTGGCACCGGGCTCGGGCTGACCATCGTGAGGCAGATCGTCCATCGTCACGGTGGCTCTGTCTTGATCGAGTCGGTCTCACGCAAAGGCACGCGAGTGGTTGTACGGCTCCCGGCGGCTGAGACCCACGAAGAGCCCCGGCCCGGCACCGCATAGCGCGAGGGGGTCTGCGAGAGGTCGTGAAATAGCGGTGACGCTGCGCGGTGGTCGCTTGCGCATGTAGGGGGATCCACGCGATAATCCGACGGTGTTTGTGTGCGTGCTCAGCGATTCGCTAGCGCCGCACCACAGACGAAAGAGAAAACTTGCGATGACTTACCGTCTCCCAACGCACGCCGCACCTGCACTCCGGTCCATTTTGTCGGCGCTGACGTTGCTCGGCAGTGTCTCTCTGGCGGCCACAGCGTCTGCAGATGCGGGCGTCGGAGACGCCTCTGCGCCGGCCTCTGACAGCGGGGCTCCAGCCGAGGATGCGGGCGCTCCGCCAGCGAATATCCCGCCGTTGCCGAGCTGTCCGGGAGCCATTAACACACAGGATGTCCCCGTGAGCTTTATGCGCATGGGGCCCGTGGATGCCCTCCCAGGCACTGGGATGCGCATGGTGGGAAGCCGCACCTTTGGGCTCGAGTTTAACCTGCTCTTTTCGGGGACGTACGACCTCGCGATGGCGGGCACGTTGCATCTCAACTGGCTCAACCGCGCCGCGCCCATCACGATCACGACCGACGGGACGCCTGCGACCGGCAACTTTCGCGTGAACTACGGCCTGCGAATGGTCGGTCGGATTTTCGTCGCAGGCGCGACGTTTGATCTCCCGCTCTCGAACATCATCATGGACAACGAGTCCATGGGTCGCGCGATGTTTGACCCGTGGCAGTTCGAGTACACCGACGCGACGCGCATCCATCTCAACGTGTCCGCTTGGCGCACCGTTTACTCTCGCACGTTTAACATCGGTGGCGAAGATTACCCGGTGGACGTGCAGATGCGCTTCAACATGACGTGCAACGCGCGCACGCTTGAGATTGGCTTTCCCAACCGCATGGCGGGCGCGATGGGGATGGCCTTTGGAGCGATTAACACCGCGACCCCTGCCGTGACCGTCCCGGTCCCGCGCGATGGCGTCTTGCCCCTCGCGGTACGATGGAAACCCCAGATCCGCTACGTAGGCTCTCTGCAGTTTCGGCTCGTTGTACGTCGCCGTGTCTGTGTCGTCGGGATTTGCTCCAACATTGATGTGCCCACGCCAGACTTCGCCTCGATCCCGATCGATCGCGAGACGCTCCCAGATCCATTTGAGCCCACTGACACGCGGGTATTGTTGCCGCTTCAGCAGGTTGACCTGCCCGAGCTCGACTTCGGTTCGGTTCGTCTCGGTACGACCGCGATGCAGAGCCTTGTGGTGCTCAACCCAGGCGCGTCGCCTCTCGCGATGGCGATCTCTGAGCCAGGCGAGCGCGCGTTTCGACTTGGGATGAACACCGCATGTGTGGCTCCGACGCGTGACACGACGATCCCGGTGACCTTTGCGCCCACTTCGCTCGGACAATTCCGCAGCGAGGTCACCATTGGATCCAACAGCGCCAACAACAACCCGCTGCGCGTCGCGCTCATCGGCCGTGGCGCCGAAGTGACCGTTCCGCCGACCTCGTCGGGCGATGGTGGCGTGCGCGATGGCGGCTCCGGCGGTGGCGATGGCGGACGTGGCGGTCGCACCGGGACCGAGTACCGTGGCGCCGAGCTTGACGCGGGCTGCGCTTGTCGAACGAGTGTCCCAACGCATCACAACACGCGCGCGCCTCAGACGCTGGCGTTGGCCGCGCTCGCGGTGTGTGCTTCTGGGCTGGTCCGCCGCGCACGTAAGCGCTAGATACGTCGCCTGCCATGGCGCGATCACGAACCCAAATCCTGCAAGAGCGTCTGCGTTGGCTAGACGAAAACCTCGTCAAACTTGAGCGCGACCGCGAGCGAATGCCCTACCTTGGGACCACGATCCTTCTGGCGCCGCTTGCCGGTTGGTTGTTCGGGGGCCTCGCGGCGCTCTTGGTCGGCATCGCCACGCTGAGCCTCGTGAGCGTTGGGGTCTACGTCGTGTGGGGACACAAGAACGAGTACAGCACCGAGCGCACGAGCGTGCGTCGCGAGCTCACTTCACTGGGTGTCACGCTTGAGCCAGACAAGAAGGTCGTGAAGTATCTTCGCTGACTCGATGCAATTGGCGTGTAAAAAATCAGCGTGAAGTGTTTGCTTCGTGCGCCGCCCAGAACGCCGAGAGCTTGGGCCAGAGCTTCTTGCTCGCCTTCTTGGACACCACCGCGCCCACGTGGCCACCGGGCTGATGCACATGCTCTTTGATCTCGCTTGCGCAGCGATCGATGAGCGTCGCGGCCGAGCGCCACGGCACAATGTTGTCGTGCTCGAACGTAATGGCCATCACAGGGCAGGTGATGGACTCCAGCGTGGCGGGGACGCCAGAGAGCTCAAAGCGGCCCGCGACGAGGGCGTCTTGTCGGTAGAGCGTGTGGATGTACGTGCGGTAGAACTCACCTGGCAGCGAGACGTTGTCGTTGCCCCAGGTCTCGACCGCCTTGAAGCTGTCGACAAACTCATTGTCCCACGCGCGATCCGCGAGCGAGACGGCCTTCAAGAGCGGCAGCGTCGGTCGCATCAATTGAAACGCGGGCTGCATAAGCTGCCAGGGCACCAAGCCAAACGCTTCGACGAGCGCATCGACTGAGAACGTCTCGCTGCGGACCCACTTGGAGAGCAGCCCCTCGTCGCTGAAGGTCACCGGCGCAGCGAGCGCTGTGAGCGTCGCGATGCGCTCGGGGCGGGCGGCGCAGTGGATAATCGCCAGGGTCCCGCCGAGACAATAGCCGAGCACATGGGCCTGCGATTGGTCTGTGATTTTGCAGGTAACTCTCAATGCGCGCGCGATCGCTTGGTCGCAAATGTCATCAAACGTGACGAAGCGGTCTTCGCTTCCGGGGCTACCCCAGTCGATGACAAACACGTCGTGGCCGAGCGCCAAGAGGGTCTCGACCATGCTGTGTTCGTGCGTAAGATCCAGCACGTAGTGCCGGTTAATCAGCGACGGAATGAGAAGCACCGGGGTCTTAAATACCGCGTGGCTTCCGTCTTCGCGTTGATACCGCAGCAGCGACCAGCGTCCCTCTCGGTGCACAACGGCAGAGGGCGTCACGCCGACCTTGGGCTTGGTGCGCGCGAGGGCTTGGAGCATCGCGCGCAGACGCCCAGGTCGCTCAGGCTTCTTGATGTCGGTGGTCATTGCGGTCACGCTTAGCTCTGGTAGAGCGAGGCGAATTCTCTGGAAAATTGTTCGTAGATCTTCTTGCGTCGGAGCTTCAGCGACGCGGTGAGCATGCCGTTCTCGACCGTAAGTGGCTCAGTCACAATGGCGAACTGCTTGATGCGTTCGTGATGCGCGAGCTGCTCGTTTGCGTGGTCAATGCGCGATTGCACCAAGCTTCGGACAGCGTTCGTGTCACGCGCTGCGTCGCCCAAGATCTCGCTGACGGCGGGCTGCTGGAGCCACACGCACGCCGCGATGTAGCGCTGCCCGTCGCCAAACACGACGACGTGTGAGAACAGCGGATCGTCAGCGAATCGCTGCTCAATGTTGACCGGTGGGATGTTTTTTCCGCCGGCGGTGACCAAGATGTCTTTCTTGCGATCGATGATCTGCAAGAAGCCATCGTCGGTAAAGCGGCCCACGTCGCCGGTCTTGAACCAGCCGTCGTCTGTAAACGCTCCACGTGTTGCCTCTTCGTCTTTGTGATAGCCAGCAAAAATGCTGGGCCCACGCGCGAGGATCTCACCATCGTCGGCGAGCTTGAGCTCGACACTTGGCAGCGGGATGCCCACTGAATCAAAGCGAAACTTCGTGGGCCTGTTGAGTGTGAGTGTTGGGGAGCACTCGGTCAGGCCGTAGCCCTCAATGATGACAATCCCGTTGCGAAAGAACAGGTCTTTGACCTCGCGTTTGAGCCCCGCGCCGCCCGAGAGACAGAAGCGCATTCGGCCTCCGGTGACCTCTTCAAACACCTCGCGCTGACGCACAGGGTCGCGCTCGACGGCGACCTTCATCGCGATCTTTTCCCAGTACGCGGGCACGCTCATAAAGACGCTAGGGCGCACCTCGGGGAGGCGGGTGAGCACGCTCGCGGGGTCGCACATGTACGTGACAAATCCCAGGGTGTTTCCGAGACAGGCCTCGCCAAAACCGAAGATATGGCTAAACGGGAGCCACAACAGATCGACCGCGTTCTCGTCGATCATCGGGCCGTTGCACTCGAGCCAATCGCGGCCGTTGATCCCGACGTTGCGATGCGTGAGCGGGACGCCCTTGGGGTGCCCAGTCGTGCCGCTCGTGTAGAGCATCACGGCGGGGGCATCAAGGTCGATGTGGTCGATGCTCACGGACACCCGCGAGGGGTCTTGGACAAGCGCCGCGGCGCCCTCTGTGAGGCACTGCGCAAGCGGGACCAAGCGCGACTCAAGCGCGGTGATTTGCTCTTGTGTGACAGCGCCTTTGGCCAGCGCGGAGGCGAGCATGCGAGCCACGGTTTCGCGGTCGAGCGCAGGGTCGAGCGTCACGATCCACTTGACAGAATCCAGAGAAATCACCGACTGGGCGCAGCGAACGAGCAGCGCCGCGGTGTCTACAAAGAGCACCTTCGCGTCGCTGTGGTTGACGATGTACGCGAGCTGCTCGGCGGTGCTCGCGGGATAGATCGGGACCATCACGCCGCGGGCGGCTTCGATGGCCAACGCCGCGCTCAGCCACTCGACGCGGTTGGGCGCGAAGATCGCGCCGCGCTCGTTGGGGCTCAGCCCTCGGGCGAGCAGCCAGGCTGTCATTTGCTCAAGCTGCGTGGCGAACTCGCGCCAAGTGACTGGGCTCCAGGTCCCGTCCGGCTGCGGAAGCAAGAACCTTGGGCTGTCGGCGCGTGTGGCGAGTTGAGTGAATACGACCTTGGGTGCGGGCTCAAGTGTGGCGAGCAGTGCGGTGACATCCATCTGCGTTTCTCCAGCCAATCGGTGACGTCTACGGTCTTAACTATTTGCGTCGCTCTTCAAGATCCTCGATGAGCTCTTGGAGGTCCATGACCTGGGAGCGCAGCCGTTGAAGCTCGTACAGTGTCCGCTCTTGTTCGGTGCGTGTCGGGAGTCTCATGCTCGAGAGGACAAACTCAATGCTCGCGTCCCGTGTGGCCTTGAGCCTCAGCGCGGCGCTCAATAACGCGCCACCGGGCGTGAGCACGGCGGGAGAACGCAGCCAACGCTCCAGGCGCTCAGCGGTGTTGCTCTCCCACTTGTCAAAACCCTTCTTCCACTGGTCCCAGCTGATCACGGCGATGCTCCTTGTGTCCCGCGCTCAACCAGACGGGTGTGTGAGGCTGAAATACGCGCGGTCGTGTTGCGTGTGCGAAGAGACACGATCACTTTGCGTTTCTACGGTTTTCAAGACAATGTCAAGCAGGCTATGGTGCACTGCACAATGACTGAGACCGCTACATCGCGTGGGCGCTCAAAGCCCGGTACACTGGGCAACCCGATGAAGCTCCCGTCTCGACCGCCACGCGTGATTAAAAAATACGGAAACCGTCGCCTCTACGACAGCACCGACAGCGCGTACATCACGCTCGATGAGCTCGCGCAGCGCGTCCGCAGTGGCATCGACGTGCGGGTGATTGACGCAGCCTCGGGCGATGACCTCACACAGCAGACCCTGACGCAGCTGCTCTTCGAGGGCCGCGGCGCCGCGAAGTTCTTGTCGGCCTCGTTGCTCACGCAGCTTGTCCGCCTCGGTGACGATGCGCTAGCAGATTTTCTGGGGAGATATCTCTCGAGTACGCTTGAGTTCTATCTCCAGAGTCGCCGCGGAGCCCAGGCGATCGCGCCGCTCAACCCCTTCGCCACGCTGCCCTTTGCGGCCACCGACGCGCTCGCGCGCTTGGTCAACTCGCTGGCATCGTGGGGCTCCGCAGGGAGCGCACGCGACGCTGTGCGCCCTTCCCACGAGTCGCTCGTGATCGAGGCTCCCCCCGTGGACGCGGTCGCCGCGCTCAGCGCGCTCCGCGAAGAACAGACCCAGACCGAGCGCGAGCTGGCGTCCCTACGAACCGAGCTGGCGGCGCTCTCCGCAGCGATCGAAAAGTCGCCTTCGCACACGCAACATGACGCGGTGGCAAGCTCTAAAAAAACTGTGCAAAAAAAGTCACGATTGTAAATGTTGCGTTGCAACATGATCGCTTGACCCCATGGGGGCATGGGGCGTATGGCTTGCGATGCAATGAGTGATCTGCACGCACGAGGCGACGGGCCGAGACAGAGCGCGGGCTACGCATGGACTTCGCGCATCAAGGACACCGGAGAGTCCCTGATGCGTACGATCGGTGCGCCGGTGAGGCCGGTCCCGGGGCAGTGGCCGCGCACGGAGGTCGCGCTCGAAGGGAGCGCCAAGCTCTATCACTTTGCACCTGCGCCCGGCGTTGCGCGCGTGGGTCGCACGCCCGTGCTGCTCGCGTCGTCGCTGATCAATCGTTGGTATGTGCTGGATTTGTATCCAGAGGGGTCGATCGTTCGGCGGCTCGTCGAGGCGGGGCTGGACGTGTGGGCGATCGACTGGGGCGTGCCGACCGACGACGACCGCTGGCTTCGTTGGGACGACCTGGTGAGGCGCTTAGAGCGTGGTCTGCGCAAGGTCAGGCAGCTCACAGGGGCGAGCAAGAGCGTGCTGTTGGGCTACTCGATCGCGGGGACGCTCGCGGTGATTGCGGCGGCGCGCAACCGTGAGCCGCTCGCGGGATTGGTGAACCTCGCGGGCCCCGTGGACTTCTCGAAGGCTGGATTGTTGCAGCGATTGACGGACCCGCGGTGGTTTGACGTCGACGCGATCGCAGAGGCGGGCAACGTCGAGCCTGCGCAGATGCTCGCGGGATTTTTGGCGCTTCGCCCAACGAGTGTGCTCGGAGACATGGTGAAGCTCGCGCAGTTTGCTGCCCGCAAGGACAAGCTCTCGCGGGATCACACCTTGGCGTTGAGCGGGTGGGCCTACGACAATATTCCGTTCGTGGGAGAGGCGTATCGGGACTATGTGCGGTCACTCTATCAGCGCAACGAGCTGGTCCGAGGTGAGCATCAAGTGCACGGAAAGCCAGTGATTCTGAGCGATATTTCGTGTCCAGTGCTCTCCATCGTGGCCGACCGCGACGTGATCACGCCGCCCGCGTCGGCGCTTGCGCTGCACGATCACCTGGCGGGTCGTTGCGAGGTCTTGGAGGCGCAAGGCGGGCACGTGTCCGCGATTGTTCATCCGAGCGGCCGCGAGGGGTTTCATCGATCACTTTGCGCGTGGCTTGAGGCGCGTGTGCGGCAAGCGGATGAGGTAGGTTGAGCTGTGAAGTTGCTTGTCAATCAGCGCGCTGTGGCGCCTGGAGTTGTGGTGCTCGCGGTCTCGTTGCTCGCCGCGTGCGAAGAGCGCGTGCCGCCGACGCCCGGGCGTGACGTTGTCATCGATCAGGCGAGCCCGCCCGAAGATGTCGCTTCTCCCGAGGACGCGGTTTCTCCTGCAGAAGACGCGACGGATGTGACTGTGACTGTGCGTGACGCGATGGCTTCGGACGGCGCCGTGCAGTGTCGACCCAACAACGACGGGGTGATCGACAGCGACGAGTTTCCGTATGTGCTGGGCGCGCAGGTGCTCTACCAGGTCAACGACGACGCCACGACGGTCACCGGAATTCAGACCGCGCCGACAGACATGGGCATGGGTCCACGCTGGGATTTTGCAGCGATTGTGCCCAGCGATCGCCGCGTGCTCGACGAGGTCTACTCGCCCGCAGGGCGCTGGTGGCAGATGTTTTATCCCTCGGCGAGCTTCGCGCTCCCGGCCAACCGCGCGGCGTCTCTGCACGGTGTCTATCGTCGGACGCCGGACGCGCTGCAGCTGCTCGCTTCGGTCTCTCGCGACATGAACCGCAGCAACGTGGTGTTTATGCCCGCGGTGGATACCGTGCGATTTCCGCTGCGAGAGGGCTCTACCTGGACCATCACGAGCTCGGGCAACGGGATCTTGGACGGCATCGGGACCAGCACGTCCAACGTGTTTCGGTTCTTGGTCGATCGCCGCGGGACTGTGTTTACGCCCGCCAATCGCTTTGATGTCCTGCGCCTGCGGATGGACCTCGAGCAGACCGTCACGGGCACGATCATTCGTCGCACCCAGCGCACGTACCTCTATCTTGCCGAGTGCTGGGGCTTGGTCGCACGGGTCGTGAGCGTCGACAACGAGACCGCGTCCGAGTTCACCCGCGCGAGCGAGTATCGCAGGCTTGGGCTGTGATGTTGCAGCGCAACAATCGCGCGCTCATGCGCGCTGGGATGGCCCTCTGCGCGCTGAGCACTGTCACCGCTTGTCAGGCCTATCAGCGGCCCGATGAGCCCATCGCGCTCCCGCGCGGTACGCAGGGGCAGCGTGTTGCAGTGCGACAAAACCGCAGGATGTACGTCGAGAACCGCGCGGCCCTGACCGAGCGCGGCAGGACCGCGACATTGTTCGTCCATGGGTTCGCAAGCAACCGGGACACCTGGGCGATGATCGAGCCGGCGCTGCGGCAAGACCGCGCGACGATCGCGGTGGATCTTCCGGGCTTTGGTCTGAGCGATCGCACCGAGGGGGACTACTCGCCGTACGCGCTCGCGGATGACCTTGTGACCCTGCTCGATCACTTGGGCGTCCCGCGCTGTGACGTGGTCGCGCACTCGTGGGGCAGCTCGGTCGCGCTCGCGCTTGCGATGCGGCATCCCACGCGGATTCGGCGGCTCGTCGTGATCGGAGCGTGGGTGTACGAAGAGCAGATTCCCCCGTTTTTTCGCTGGGCGCGCGAGCCTGGCGTGGGCGAAGGGCTCTTTGAGCTGTTCTACCGTGAGCGCCTCGAAGACCGCGCCCCCATGGGCTTCGCAGAGGGCACCGAGGTGCCGCAGGCGACGGTCGACGCGATCGAGCGCTCACTTGAGCGTCCGGGCACGCTGCGCGCAGCCCTGGCGGCGGTTCGTGGCCAGTACTACGCGCACATGGAGTCGCAGTACCGCACGATCGCGGCGCGGTCGCTGGTGATGTACGGCGAAGATGACCGGGTCGCGTTGCCGCGCTACGGCGCACGGTTGGCGCGAGAACTCCAAGATGGACGAATGGTGACGGTGGGCGCCTCGGGGCACTTTCCGATGTTCGAAGCGCCTGGGACCGTGCGGCGGTTGGTGCGCGATTTTCTCGACGCTCCCGAAGACCAAGCTCCCCCTGCAAGCGTCGCTGTAGCTCACGAAGAAGGTGCGCAGTGAGACGCAATTTCGCAGGACTTACCGTGCTTCTCGTCTCTCTGGGGGGCGTCTCCGAGGCACGCGCACAGAGCGGATCGCCGCCACCGCTCATGGACCCGGCGACGTCGCCGGGTGGCCCCTCCGTGGCGACCCCCATGCCCGACCCAGCGACCTCGCCCAACGTCGCGCCGAGGCCCGTGGACACGACGGACTTGGGCAACGCGCTGGTTCGCGCTGCGCCGGTTCGGACCGCCCCGCGGCCCCTCGCTGCGGCGGGGAGCGAAGACGCCGCGCGCGCACGCGAGCCCTTTGTCGTGGCGCCCGGTTCGACCCCTGTGGACGAGCCCCTGAGGGCCACGAGCGCCCATAGGTTCTCGCGTGTTCGGGTCGAGGGTTTTTTTCGAACGCGCAGTGATTTGGGCTACGGATGGGATCTCAACCGTGGGCCCACGCCCATGGGCGCGCCGCTCTGGCCCGCTGCGTACATCGATGGCGGTCAGTCGCGCTTGCAGACCAATTTGGACATGCGTCTGCGTCTCGATGTCGAGGTGTCCGTAGGCTATGGCGTGACGCTGCGGACGCGGCTGCATGCGCTTGACAACGTGCGGTTTGGGAGCCTCCCGGACGCGGACTTTGTCGGCGGGAGCGTGTCTCAGCGTGCGCCCAGCCTGCCCATCGATGTGCGCCAGTTGTATGGCGAGGTGCTGTTGCCCATTGGCGTACTGCGCGCGGGGCGGATGGGCGCCCTTGTGGACTGGGGCACTGGCTTTTTTGTCAACGCGGGCAACGGCGTAGACGATGACTTCGGAGACGTGGGAGACCGGATTTCGTTTACAACTTCGTTAGGCGGTCTTCTGTGGACTGGGCTATTCGAAAACAGCGCGAGTGGACCGGCGACCGATGTTCTAGACAGCCGGGTTCGCCCTGCATTTGATCTCGATCCACGCGACGATGTCCGGACGGTTTCTTTCGGAGTCGCTCGTTGGGACACGCCCACGACGCGTAGGCGTCTGCTCGCGGCATCGCGTACGCGTTTTGATTTTGGTCTGATGGGTGCCTACCGCTGGCAAGACTACGACTACGCGCCGATGCAGAGCCCCACCAGCCCGCGCGCCTCGATCGCCCGAGGGCTCTCGGTGTGGCTCGGCGACGCGTGGGCGCGCCTGGACGTGGGGCGACTGACGCTCGAAGCAGAGGTCGGGCTGCTCTCGCTCAATGTCAAAAACATCTCTCTCGATCCCACGGTGATGACCAACATCCCGGTGACGGGGCTGCAAATCGGCGGGGTAGTTCGCGCGGACTGGCGCGCTTCGGAGCGGGTGTTTGCGCGTGTCGAGCTGGGCTTTGCGTCGGGCGACAGCGCACCCGGGTTTGGCGCTCGCCCGCAGAACATCACCCCTACGCAGCCGGGCGATCTTGATGGGCCGCAGTTTAACCTGGCGGCGGGCGACACGACGATCGACAACTTTCGCTTTCACCCGAATTACCGCGTCGATTTGATCTTGTTTCGGCGCATCGTTGGGATGCTCACCGATGTGGCTTACGCGCGTCCGATGGTGCGCTGGCGGGTTGCCTCGATGCTCACGCTCGAGGCCGCCGCGATCGCGAGCCTCGCGATGATCGCGTCCACCGCGCCAGGGGGCGCAGCGCCCTTGGGAGTCGAGACCGATCTCTCAGCGACCTATGAGCAAGAGTGGGGCTTCGCGGCCAAGCTTGAGTACGGGCTCTTGATCCCGCTCGCGGGCTTCGCAGACGTGGTCCGAGGCGTCGGGGCCGCGCCAGCGCATGCGTTGCGTGCCACGATGGCCTTTCGGTTTTGAGCTGGTTGCGTTGGGGGCCACGAAGGGGCCTTGGCCAAACGTATCCAGATTGAACCAAGCCCCCGAAACGGGGGATGTTGCAGTGCAACATGGGGGGATCTTGCGCTAGAGTGGCGGTGCTTCGATGGTGTGATCGCGAGCCTTCCCTTTTGCGTCGAGAGTCCAATGTTGCACTGCACCATGGTTCGTAGTTCGAGTGTCTTTTCGCTCGTGTTTTTGCTCGCTGGATGTGTCGTCGAGGCGCCCGCGGATCGCGACGTGGTGGAGCGTGACTCGTTTGTGTCGCTCGGAGACTCTGGGCCCAGCTGCCGGGGCAACAACGACGGGGTGATTTCGCGCGACGAGGTCGTGTTTTTGCCGGGCGCAGAGGCTCGCTATCGCATGAATCCGTCGGGCGTCGGGGTCATGGTGAATCCACGCGGCGCGATGGGACCAGGCGGCGCGCGGGTGTGGGATTTTACGAGCACGCAGGGAGAGCTGCACACCCTTCGTTTGCAGCTGGTCTCGGGGGCGTGGTTTGAGTCGATGTTTGCGGGCGCGCAGTACGCCGCGAGGCTCGATCCGCGTGAGCCATTGCTGGGTGTCTATCGGGCGACGGACACGGCGGTCGAGCTGCTTGGCGTAGCGGGCGAGACCAGCGCCCAGCAGACGCAGCTGCGCTACGATGTGCCGGTGCCACTGTTACGGTTTCCGCTCGCGATGGGGGCGACGTGGAGCGCGACGGCGACGACGGTCAACGGGCAGGTGGACGGAGTCCCTGTGGCCTCGCGCGATCGCTACGATGTGACCGTGGATGCGCGCGGAGAAGTGCAGCTTGGGGTGCTCACGTTTCGCGACGCGCTGCGGGTGCGGGTCGAGGTCGTGCAGATGTTTCCGGCGGGGCCGGGGCGCAGACGCATTCAGTTTCTTTGGATGACCGAGTGCTATGGCGAGGTCGCGCGGATGACCTCGCGGGATGGTGAAGTAGACCCGGATTTTACCGTCGCTACGGAGTTTCGCCGGCTAGGATTTTAGCGAGCGCCCCTGCCATTTGTCTGGTGCGAGAAAGGGGACTTGAACCCCTACACCTTTCGGTACCGGAACCTAAATCCGGCGCGTCTGCCAATTTCGCCATCCTCGCGTGAGCTTCTTCTGCTCGTTCGCACTGTGTACCTTCGATCCACGCCGAGTGCCACCGAACAGTGCACAGGCGCGATGAGAGGCCACGCAGGCCGGTCTTTTGCGCACGCGTAGGGTGCAAAGCAAGGGCGCCTCGTGCGCTATCCTGCGCAACACCATGCAACAACGAGTTGGCGTCTTGTGCGCGACGATCAGCGCAGTCTTGTTCTCTGCCTGCGGTTCGAATCGCGACTTGCTCGGAAGAGATGTCGCGAGCGATCCCACGGTCCTTCGTGACACGCAGCCCACCGGCACGGACACCGTAGCGATGGACGCCCCCGCGCCCATCGATGATCAGCCGAGCCAGGACGCCGCGGATGTCTCGGTCGACCGCGCCGTCCCCGCGATGGACGTAGTCGCAGAGGCCAGCATCGCGAGTGACGCGAGTGACGCAAGTGTCGCAAGGGATGTACCGCCCGTGAGCGACGCAGGGGACGCCCGCGCAGATGCTGTGTCGAGTGATTCTGCAAGTGATTCTGCAGTGCTCTCGCGTTGTTCGCCAGTGATTGATGGCACGCTCAACGCGGCCGAGTGGTCGGGCGCGACCGCGGTGACCAACACCGTGCTGCCGAGCGTGTGGGGGCCCAACGAGCTGCGTGAGCTGCGGGTGTGTTTTGATGACCTGGGACTGTCGATCGGGGTTCGAGCGAGCGTAGAGGGCGCTCCGGCAGGGGGCCGAGCCAACAGTGTTGTGATGTACATTGACAGAGATTTTCGCGGCGGAAGCGGTGGAAGCGCCACGGGGATTTCGCTCTTCAGCGCGCTCAACGATCGCAGCGGGACGCTCGACTCTGCGCTCAGCGCGGATTTCAGGCTCGGCCCATCGATGGTGGGCTTTGGTGTCGAGGGAGCGTTTGGCATCTCGGGAATGCGCAACGTCACGAGCACGAGCGCGGACGACACCCAGGGCTGGCGGCTGTTCTGGCCCGCGGGCGGAGTGCCGGACCGACGGACTGATTTTGCCTATGTTTTGTCAGGCGTAAACACGGTGTGCGTCGATCGCGCGGGCACCACGGACGACGTGTGCGAGTCGCGGATTTCGTGGGCTGCGCTCTTCGAGGGGCCTCGCCCCGCGACGACGACTCTCGCGATGTTTGTGCGCGTGGTCAGCGGCGACGGGAGCATGTCGCCCAACCAGGCCCTGCCGATGGACGAGGCCGCGACGCCGCGCACGGTGGATCGTGTCGTGACGCTGGAGGTACGATGAGCCTTGAGACAGACGAAGCCAGAGAAATCTCTGACGAATCTCTGCTCGCGCTCTTGCGAGATTCGCTCGTGTGGCTCACGCGACAGCCGGATGTGCGCTACGCAGAGCTCCGCTACGTGGACCAAGTGAGCGAGGGGATCCGTGTGCGCGACACCGAGGTCGAGTCGGTGCAGCAGTCGCAGAGCGCGGGGGTGGGCGTGAGGGTGCTCGCGCGTGGCGCATGGGGCTTTGCGGCGGCACCAGGAGCCAGCGAAATGGCAGTCCAGCGAGCGGCGCGACGTGCACTTGAGGTCGCGCATGCGAGCGCTGTCGCGGTGCGTGAGCCCGTGAAGCTCGCGGCGATGGTGGCAGCCAAGGGGCGCTACGAGACACCTGTGCGGCGGGATCCATTCGCGGTCGGGCTGGACGAAAAGCTCGCGCTCTTGCTGCACGCGGCGCAGGCGGCTCGTCGCAATCGGCCGCAGATTCGCCGCGCTGAGACGCGCATGAACTGGGTGAGCGAGCGCAAGATTCTCGTGACGTCCGAGGGCACCGAGACCGTGCAGCGGTTTGTTCACGGAGGCGCTGGGCTCACAGTGCACGCGGTGGGCGAGGACGGGACGTCTCAGCGCCGGTCGCTCCCGGCCGCGATGGACGGCGAGGTAGGGCAGGGCGGATACGAGCGCGTCGATGCGATGAATCTCGGTGAAATCGCTGATCGCGCGGGCGAAGAGAGCGTGGCGCTCTTGGGGGCCCCGAAGCTTGAGGCGGGCACTCGCACGGTGATCCTTGAGAGCAGCCAGTTGGCGCTGCAGGTTCATGAGAGCTGTGGGCACCCGTGCGAGCTTGATCGCGCGATGGGAACCGAGATCTCGCTTGCGGGAGGGTCGTTCTTGCAGCCCAGTATGTTAGGAACATTTCAGTATGGATCGCGTTTGGTGAATCTCACTGCGGACGCGACGAGCCCTGGCGGGCTTGGCACGTTTGGGTGGGACGACGAGGGTGTCGCGGCGGGTCGCACGCCGCTGGTGCGCGAGGGAATTTTTGAGGGCTATCTGAGCTCGCGCGAGACCGCAGGGCAGCTCGGAGTGAGCAGCTCGGGCGCGATGCGTGCGGATGGATTTGCGCGGGCTCCGCTGATTCGCATGGTGAATGTGAACCTCGAGCCCGACCCGTTGGGTCCCACGCTCGAAGAGCTCATCGCGGACACCGAAGACGGGATCTTTATCGAGACCAACAAGAGCTGGTCGATTGATGACCTGCGGCTCAACTTTCAGTTTGGCTGTGAGCTCGCGTGGGAGATCAAGAACGGGCGACGTGTGCGTATGCTAAGAGACCCGGTTTATACTGGAATTACACCGAGATTCTGGGCCGGGTGCGATGCCATCTGTGGTCCCTCGGACTGGCGCCTTTGGGGCATTACGATGTGCGGAAAGGGCGAGCCCATGCAGACGATGCACGTGGGACATGGCGCTTCGCCTGCGCGTTTTCGCGGGGTCGAGGTGGGTCATGGATGAGCCTCTTGCTGAGCTGCAGCGCTCGGTGCGTGAGGGAATCGCGCGCTCGAGCGTGGCAAGCTGCGAGGTATTTGCGCAGCATGTCGACAGAGGATTTGCACGGTTTTCGCGTGGCGAACTCGAACAGCACATCGCGATCGATGAGTGCAAGATCATGGCGCGCGCGGCGGTCACTACGGCCGAGGGCACGCGGCTCGCGACGGTGCTGAGCACGGACGCCTCACCCGACGCGATCGCGCGCACACTGCGGCAGGCAGAGCGCGTCGCGAGGGTGACGCCGGTGTGTGACGGATGGCCTGGATTTGCGCAGGCAAAACCGGCTCTCTCTTCGCGGCACAGCACCATCGAGCCGCTCGGGGTTGGCCCACGTGCGGACCGGGTCGCGGCGCTCTTGGGAGAGACACGCGCGAGGGGGTTGTTGGCTGCTGGGGCGCTTGAGTCTTCGGTGCAGCGTGCCGTGATCGAGAACACCGAGGGGCGATCGCGCGCAGGGATTACGCCGTTTGCGAGCTGCAAGGTGTTTGCGCTCTCGTCGGATGGCGTGTCTGGATTTGCACAGAGGACGACCCGAGACGTCGAGACGCTTGACGGAGCTGCTTTGGCGCGCGAGGCGAGCGAGAAGTGTCTCGCCGGTGCCGACCCCATGGTGCTCGAGGCGGGCGAGTACGATGTGATTTTGGAGCCCTCGGCGGTGGTCGAGTTGTTGGAGTGGCTCGCTTTTACGACGTTTGGTGCGCGTGAGTTTCACGACGGATCGAGCGCTTTTGCCGGAAAATTAGGCGACAAAATCACCGGCGATCGCATCACGCTGGTCGAAGCGGGCGACGCGCCTGAGGGATTCGCGCTTGGGTTTGATCGCGAGGGAGTCGACCGCGAGCCTCTGGTCTTGATCGCGCAAGGGCGCGCCGAGCGCGTGGTCTACGATCGGCTCGTGGGCGCGCGTCATGGGGTCGAGAGCACCGGAAATTCGGCTCCATTGGCTGCGTTTGACGACGCGCCGATCGCGCAGGCGCTGACCCTCTTGGGAGGCGAAGAGACGGTCGAGTCGCTCACCGCCAAGGTCTCGCGAGGGCTGCATATCTCGCGGTTTCACTATGTCAACGGGTTCTTAGAGCCTAGACGCACGCTGATGACAGGGCTGACCCGCGATGGGACGTTCTTGATCGAACGCGGAGAGCGGACGCGTGGCGTGCGCAATATGCGGTTTACCGACTCGGTCTTCGAGGCGTTTGGGCGCTGCGAGGGGCTGACCCGTGCGCTGAGCGCGGTGCCCACCTGGTGGAGCGAGAGCGGCGCGTTTGTTGCGCCGACGATGCTGATCCGTGGGCTGCGGTTTACCGGCGGAGGCGTCGAGCCGCCGAAGGGCGTCTGAGCGCTATTCGCCACGCCAACGGCGTCGCGTGCCCATGTCGACATGCACAAAAGCTTCGTCACGGTAGCGCCCTACGCCGCCGTCATGGGTGCTCTCAAGCAAGCGAAACACTGGGGCCATTGGCTGGCCGACGAGCCTAAAATCCACGGCGGTCGCGAGCGGGTGCTGTGAATGCTGTGCGACGTGGCGACCTTTTTTGCGCAAGAGTTCGTTCATGCGTGAGGACCGGTAGCCAGAGATTACTTCGATGCGTTGTGCGGCAAAATGGCTGGCTGTTGTCACGACGGTCGCGAGCGTTTGGTCGTTGATCCGCTGCCACTGCCAGTTGGTTCGGTCACGCAAGAGCCAGTCGATCGCGCGTGGCGCTGCGGGATCGTCGCCGGACATCGCGGCCGGATCGAGCACGATGCATTCGTGAAGATGGACTGCCGCGATCGTAGGAGCGTCAGGCAGCTTCACGGGAATCTGCGCGGTGCTGGCGGTGTCTTTCTTCGACGGTGCGACAGGGCGAAGCGGGGAGGGCAGGCCACGTGGCGGAGCGAAGGCCAGCAGTGGCTCTCTGGGCGCGCTGGGGGGCTGTAGCGGGCGCACGGCGCTCTGGGCCGCGGTCGCGCAAGGCACGAGGGCGACGAGCGCGCACACGAGCCCCACAGGGGCTGTCCGGTGCGCAATGTGGAGAGTCAATTCAGCCATGAGTGACCGTGACAAGCGCTGACAATGCGCTGTGGGGGTGGCGCAGCATGACACATGCGTGACGGGCCAGATCACGCTGGGCGGTGACGAAGGCTGCGAAAGATGGTACCGGGACGGCACTTTTCTGCGCGCACACGTGGGCGGAGCAGGGCTCTGATCTTCGAGGGCCCCGATTTTGCTCGAGCGTGCGCGGCGTAGAACTTTACGAAATTTGCATGAGAGTGCGGGTTTCGCGCTTGCGAGTACACGGTCGAGCTCACGCTCGCGTGGATCGCTAGACCCTTTGCTGAGACGGACGAGCGAATGATCGGTGCAGACTTGAGCGGTCGCCCCATGACAACAACCTACGGCCCAGACCGTGAGTGCATGGCCCTGGTAACCAATGCGTTTGGACTGAAAAAATCCAGCGATTTGATCGAGGAGCTTGGCACATGGGCCTGCTAGATCAGGGGGCGATTCCGATTCTCTTCGGGCTCTTCACGATTGCGGGTGTCGCGCTCGCGATGGCGCGCGGCAGCAAGGCTGAGCCCGTCAGCCCGACAGCCGAACCCTCGGAGCCAGTCAGCGACGAAGCTGCTGAAGAATCGCAGGACGAAGCGAAAGCTGACGAAGCGAAAGCTGACGAAGCGAAAGCTGACGAAGCGAAAGCTGACGAAGCGAAAGCTGACGAAGCGAAAGCCGACGAAGCGAAAGCTGACGAAGCGAAAGCGGACGAAGCGAAAGCGGACGAGCCCGTAAAAGAGCCCGCGTTTGAGCCTCACAAACCCAAGATGCGTGACCTGGGCCTCGTGGGGCTCGGGCTCGGGCTGCTCGGCGCGCTGATGAGCTTTCGCGGGGACGTGATCCACCCGCGAGGCGAGGATCCGTCGCATCCGTTGGGGCACTACGCGACGCTCTTGCGCTCGGGGCACATCCCGGGAGGCGTGTTCTTTGGGGTGTTCTTCGCGATCCTCGCGGTGATCGGCCTGCTCGGTGTGCTCGGAGATTCGCCGCTGGATTTGCGCGGCGATGAGCAGTCCCGCAATGATCCCGGCATGCTCAAGCCCCGGCGCTGGTTTCAGCGCGAGGGGACCTGGCTCGTGCTCTTCGCGGCGGTGCTGTACCTCCCCATGGCGGGCGCGTACGGGCTCTGGGATCCCTGGGAAACGCACTACTCTGAGGTCGCTCGAGAGATCTTGGCGCGCGACGACTGGATCACGCTTTGGTGGGGACAAGAGGGCTGGTTTATGTCCAAGCCCATCTTGATCTTCTGGCTCGCGGCGCTCGGGATGGGCGCGGGCAGCACGTTTGGCCTGCCATTTTGGCGGGATATGGGCACTGGCTCGCACGAGTGGTTTATCCGCGTGCCGATCTGTCTCTTTGCGATCGGAGCTGTGTACGCGGTCTATAAAGCGGTCTCTCTCGCGTGGGGACGTCGTGCGGGTTTGCTCTGCGGTGCTGTGCTCGCGACCATGCCGCACTTCATGTTCTTGTCGCACCAAGCGATGACGGACATGCCCTTCGTGGCGCCCCTCGTTGTGGCGATGGCCTTCTTGATTTCGGCCACGATTACCAACCCCGAGAAGCTGGTAACTCCGCGTAAGTTCACGGTTTTTGGCCGAACGCTGCGCATCAGCTTTTGGCACTTGGTGGTCGGCGGAATTCTCCTCGTCGCCGTCCCCCAGGTGATGTACTTGCTCACGCGCCCGGTGATGTTCGCTTGTCCCGAGGACGCGACGGGCAACTGTCGCGCGATCCTTGAGGCTTCGCGCATTGGGCCGATTCAGCTGCCGATCGAGCAGTACTGGTCCGGCAGCGCGGCCAACAGCGTGCCAGGGGATGTCTCGCTGAGCGTGCCCGGATCTCCTGCGTGGGAAGACCGATACAACCAAGTGCCGGGGCTCACCTCCCTGATGCAGGGCCTGATCTGGTGCATCCTCGGCACGCTCTTGATGCTCACTTTTAGACGCGAGCGCCGTGAGCAGGGCCTGCGGTTTGCGATCGTCTACATGTTCAGCGCGATCTCGTTTATGGGCAAAGGCCCAGCGGGACTGGGCGTCCCTGAGATCGTGTTGCTCGGATTTATGATCACGAGCGCCAAGTGGAAGCTCTTGCCAAGGATCCGTTTCTTTCAGGGCATCGCGATCTTTTTGCTCGTGGGTTTTCCCTGGTACATCGCGATCTACGGGCGGCTCGGGAGCGAGTTTACAGACCGCTTTATCGTGCACGATTTGCTCAACCGCGCGTTCGCCGGCGTGCACGGTGACAAAGGCACCTTTCGCTATTTCATCTGGCAATTGGGCTACGCGATGTTTCCGTGGACGGGCCTAGTGCCCATCGCGCTCGCGGGCTGGCGCCTGATTGTTCCGTCCAACGCTACCGAAGCGCAGCGTGACGTCGCGCGCATTGCGCTGCTGTGGTTCTTGGTCACGTTCACGCTCTTCTCGATGATGATCACCAAGTTTCACCACTACATTTTTCCGGCGGTTCCCCCGTCGGCGATCTTGGTGGGCTTGGTCCTTCATCGCATGATGGGCAACCGTCGCTTGATGCCCACAAAGAAGGGCGCAGCGACGGCGCTCGCGACCTTCTCGGGCATCGGTCTGAGCATCTTCGGCATCGCGACCACGTTTGGTCCCTGGCACGGCGTCGTAGCTCCAGGAGCTACCCCTGCAAACGGTGCTGGGCCCAACGCGACGTTGCTCGCGGCAGGCTCGCCCGCCATGGGCTTGGCCCTCTTGGCGGTCGGAATTGGCGTGCTCTATCTGTCGTTTCAGTTCGCTCGCGAGAGTGAAGGTGCGTTGCCAGTCCTCACGCCTGGCGTGGACGTCGAGGTGGGGCTCGCGAGCCCTGAACCGCCACTCGAGAGCGGCGATCACCCTGAGATTTCTCAAGAAGACCGAGAGCCCTTCATCCGTGGCGGTCTCGCGATGGCGTCGGTCGGCGCGGTCGCGGTCCTCGCGCTTTTGGCGCGCGATCTGGGCTTCGCAGGCAGCTCGCGTCCTGCAGGATTCGAGCGGTTTATTCACCTCTTCGTCTACAATTACGAGCGGCAGTGGCCGGTGAGATCTTACGATTTTACGCCCATTCTGCGTGGCTTTGGGATCGTGGCGGTCGCCGTCGCGGTGCTGTTGGTGATCCACCACACACGGCGTCACGCAGCGCGCATGATGCTCGCGGTCGCCGCGTGCTTTGGCTTCTGGGCGCTCGACAAGTACATGATCGAGCTGTCGAATCACTGGTCGCAGCGCAACCTGTTTGTGCAGTACTTTGCACGGCGCGAAGTGCGCGCGAGCGTTGGTTCAGGCGAGGACGCACGCTATTGGTCTGACGCGATCGTCGCCTACCAAATGAACTGGAAGGGCGAGAACTTCTACACAGGCAACCACGCCGTGATGCTCGAGTGCGGGCTGCCGCTCTGCCGAGAGCGCACGCCCGATTGGTTGCGTAGACACAACGGCCAGCGCATCTTTGTGGTGACCGAGCATTCGCGATCAGCGAGCATTATCTCGCAGATTCGCACCGCGGGTGGAACCGCGCAGACGGTCACCACCGAGCGCGACAACAACAAGTTTGTCCTCGTCGAGGGGCATCTCTAGTCGCGAATTTTCAGACCCTACGCTGCGGGCACCGATGATCGATCCATCGCACGACGACGCACTCGAAGGTGCCATGCGACAGGCCTTGGTGGCCACGTTTGCGGACCACGTCGAAGACGCGGAGCTGGTGTTGGCAGAAATCTGGCCCTTCGTGGAGTGTGCCACTCGCGCGCTGAAATCATCGGCGCCTTTGCAAGACGAAGCTTGGCATGAGGCTCGCTCGATGGCTTGGCTTTTTGCTCACCGAATGGGTGACCAGGGCAAGACTGCGTCGCGTGTCACGGCCGGATTTATCGTGTGGCGCGAGGCGTCGGGCGCGGCGGTCGCGCAGGCCTGTCTCGATGATCTCGCCTCGTTGTGGGTGGATGGATACGCCCGTGGCCGTGAAGATCGTGCACGTGCCGAAGGGCAGCGCGCGCTCGCAGACGCGGCGCCCTTGCGTGAGGTCGAAGAGGGGGTGTTCTTGGCCATCGCGGCTGGGCCACTCGATTTTGAAGGCGCGCAGCGGTTTGCAGAGCGTGTCGCGCGCGAGCTGCACCGGCGCGAAGCTCGCGCCGTGATCCTGGACTTGGGAGAGCTGTTGGATGCGACGGCTGGCGTGCTGAGCGAGCTCTGGGCGATCGCGAGCGCGGCGCGCATGTTGGGCTCGCGCGCTTACGTCGCGGGCGTGCATGGTGTCATCGGTGAGCTGGTGTTGGGCGCAGGGATTGCAGACGAGGGCGAGGTTCGCGTGGGGCGTGTGTCCGAGGCGATGGCGCTCGCTCGCGCCGCGCTCGCACCTGCGCCGCAGCGACCCTTTTGGAAGCGATGGATCAGCCGAGGGCGCCCCGAGCGCTCTTGAGATCAGTGAGGACCTCGATGAAGATTCTCGTGCAAAAATACGGTGGATCGTCTGTAGCAGACATCTCTCGATTGCGTCGCGTCGCCGAGCGCGTCGTGGCGGCCAAGCGTGCCGGTTATGCGGTTTGTGTCGTGGTCAGCGCGATGGGAAAGGCCACCGATCAGCTGCTCGCCCAGGCCAGCGAGGTGAGCGCGGCGCCGCCGCGACGTGAGCTGGACATGTTGCTTAGCGTGGGTGAGCGCACCACGATGGCGCTGCTCGCGATCGCGCTGCACGCGCTGGGAGAAGACGCGATTTCGTTTACGGGCTCTCAGTGCGGGATCATGACAAACGACCGGCACTTCGACGCGCGGATTATCGAGGTGCGGCCCTTTCGCATCGAAGACGAGCTCGCGCGAGGGCGTATTGTCATCGTCGCGGGCTATCAGGGCATGAGCTACAAGCGCGAGATCACCACCCTGGGTCGCGGCGGAAGTGACACGACGGCGGTGGCGCTCGCGGCCGCGTTGAGCGCTGAGCGCTGCGAGATTTACTCGGATGTGGACGGTGTTTACTCGGCCGATCCCAGGGTGGTGGACGACGCGAGGCACCTCGGAGAGCTTGGCTACGAAGAGCTGCAAGAGATGGCCGAGGCTGGAGCCAAGGTGCTTAACGCCGAGGCGGTCGAGTTTGCCAAGCGCCACCGTATCGCGATCTATGCGCGACGCACGGACGACCCGGTAGAGGGCGGTCGTGAGACGGTGGTGAGGCTCGGCGTCGTGCGCGAAGCGTCGGGCGTACGCGCGGTCGTGAGCGAGGCCAAGATCGCCTATGTGCGCGCGGTCGGGCCCTCGCTCGCGGCGGTCCTCGGGTGCTGTGGTGCGCAGGGTGTCCCGGTCAAGGAGCTGCATTCGTCAGGAAATTCGCTCGGATTTGTGGTATCGCTCGCACGCGTTCCGGATTGGGCCAAGGGGCGCGCAGCGCTAGAGGCATTGGGCGACGGGGTCATGGTGCGTGAGGACCTTGGCGCGGTCTCGCTCGTCGGCGATGGGATCACGCGCGATGTGCGTGTGCTCTCGCGGATGCAAGAGGTGCTCGAGACCTTGGGCGTCGCGGTGGAGAGCTTGGTGACCACGGCGTTTAGGATCAGCGTTCTGGTGGACCGCGCTCAGCTGGATGCGCTCACGCGCGCGCTGCATGCGGAGTTTGTCGCGAGCGATGGTGCCAACGTAGCGCTCGAGAGCCAGTGATTTTACTCGCTGAGTGCGTGCTGGGTGATCCACTGGTGCATGGCGATCCCCGAGGCTACTCCGGCGTTGATCGAGCGCGTTGAGCCGAACTGCGCGATCGCGTAGAGCGCGCTGCACGCCTCGCGCATAGGGTCTGAGAGGCCCACGCCTTCTTGGCCAAACACGAGCACAGACTGGCGCGGGAGCTGGGATTTTTCGATCGGTTGCGCGCCTGGCAAGAGGTCAATGCCGACGATGGCGAGGGCCTCTTCGCGCATGCTTGCGACGAAGTGTGCGACGGTGTCGTGATGCACGATGTGCACGTAGCGGTCTGTGCACATCGCGCCGCGGCGGTTCCACCGGTGAGCGCCAACGATGTGGATTTTTGCTGCACAAAACGCGTTCGCATTGCGAACGACGGTGCCGATGTTCATGTCGTGTTTCCAGTTTTCGATGGCGACATGAAAGGCAAATCGGCGCGTGTCGAGGTCCTCGGTGATCGCTTGAACGGACCAATAGCGATAGCGATCGAGGACGTTGCGCGTGTCGCCTTGTGCCAAGAGCTCCGGGTCTAAACGCGGATCGACAGGCCATGGGAGCGGATGTGGACCGACGCCCACGGCACGAAGCGGCTGTTCTTCAAACGCGCTGCCGGGGCTCTTGGGAGGGGTGTCTGTTAGGCCCATTGAAAACTCTGTTCGGTGCGTAAACCACCCCCGCTTGGGCGCGTCAACGGAGCCCGCGATGGCTCAAAACGTGTGGGTCCACAGGCTGTTGGGTACGCGCGCTCCGGAGCCGTTGATAAACTCGACCTCGACGGTTCGGGTCATGGGGTTGGCGCGCACCACTGTATAGGTTTGAATGTTGTCGAGGACGCGCACTGGCCATTGAGACGCGGTCAATATGGGATTTCCCACGCGGACTGACCCTGATGGGCCCATGAGCACTTCCCACACGTTGCTCCACACCCCCGCCGCCTCGACCTTGCAGACGCCTCCGAAATGGACATCGCCTGAGAGCCAGAGCACTCCGTTGAGTCGGTTGCTCACGATGTGGTCGAGGATCTCGCGACGCTGCGATGCGTAGCCGTTCCAGTTGTCGCTGTCGCCACCGAGTCGGTTGACGATGGGGACCGAGTTCATGATGAACTTGAACACACACGGGGAGTCACGAATCCCTGATTTTAGCCAGTCCATTTGTGTGCGCGAGATGTAGGTCGACGCGCGAGATGGGTCCGTCGAGGCGGTCGATGGGCGGCGCTCTGCGCGGCAATCCAAGATAAAAATCTCGGCGGTGAGACCCCACCGAAACTTTCGCCAAATGCGGCTCGGGTTTGCGCTGTCGCGGCGTGTCGCGCGGTGCTCGAAGAAGGCCTGTCGCGCGGTGTCGATCCGCGCGGGGCTAAGCGTCTCTGGATCGTAATTGTTGAGCACTTCGTGGTCGTCCCACGTGAGGTAGGTGCCCGTGGACGCGTGCAGCGCGCGCATGCCGGGCGTGTCCCAGCTCGTTGCATATTTGGCGCGATACTCAGTCAAAGTGACCGCGTCAGCGCCCGCGTCGGCGTAGATGTGATCGCCAAGATGGATAAAGAAATCGAGGTCTGTCCGCGTCCCTGCGTGTGCGAGGACTGGGTGAGGCGCGGCGTTTTGGTGCGAGCACGAGGTACCTGCGAAGGTGATCGCCGCGAGAGTGTCTGGGGCGAACGCGGTCTGTACAGTCCCGATCGCGCTGCGGCCGATGGGGGCTTCGATGGGGCCCACGAGAAACGCGTACTTGTGCACTCGATTGGCGTGCAATCCGTTGACGATCGCGCGGACAAATCCCCCGGCTGCGGGTGTGACGACGGCGTCAAAGCGGACCGCTGCGAGGGTGGTCCCGCTCATTTCGAGGACGCGCAGCGTGATGGGCGCGGTGCCCGTGTAGCGTGTCCAGAACATCACCGAGGTGTCGGTCGCGTCCCCCGCCATGACCGCGTACGGAAACATGGTCAGGCGCTCGGGGATCGTACGAAAATCAGGGTTGATTGCGGGCGTCCCGGCATCGGGTGACGCGTCTTCGTGTGTGTCACCCCGCGTGTCGGTGGCTGCGTCGCTCGCGGTGTCTCCGTCCGTCGCGTCCGAACCCTGCGCGTCGAACTCGGCGTCTGGTCCAGCGTCAAGGCTCGCCATTGACTGAGCATCCCGGTTGTCGCCGCCATCTCCACCGTCGCCCTCGAGGCCAAGCTCAGGGCCACAGCCCACCGCGGTCGCGGCGGTGGCGGTCGAGGCCGCCTTGAGCAAGTCACGTCGGGTAAGCTTCATTGCGCGAGTGTAAACTCGGGGATTCTTGATCGAAGCGGGTTTGATCAAGAATTCTCTTTGTCGCGGTGACTAACCCGAAAGAGCAGCGCGTCTAATGGGTCTATGACCCAGGGTAGCCGCGTGCCAATTCGTGCGAAATTGTCGAAGATCTCCGCTATGAAACTATCTCGAAGGAGCCTGGTGTTGGCGGGGTTGTTGGCGACAAGCGTGGCCGGGGCGCAGGTGGTGATTGGCGGCGGCGTGGGATTTATCACGGTGTCCATCGCGGGAATGAGCGGAGGCGGTGGCGGAATGGCCGGCGACGCGCGGTTGCCGGTGCTCACGTCCAACGCGCGCTATCAGGTCACGTCGCGGTTGGTCACGATCGCAGCGATCAGCCGGCGCAGTGTTGTGAAGCGCATTGAGCTTGAGGTTCCGCAGGCAGAGGCTGGACAGCGGATCGCGCTGGGGCCAAACACTGGCGCGACGATTCGGATCGTATTGGATGGCAATCGTACGCTGAGCGCTGAGAACGGGCGGGGATTTGTGCAGTTCGATGTGCTCACGCCGACGCGGGGCGAGGGGCGCTACGAGGGGACGTTTCAGAATGGGCCTACCCCGATGGTTGTGCGTGGGACTTTTCAGGTGAACTTTGATCCGAGCGTCGGGGGACCCCCACGCGGCGGCAACCCGGGGCCTGGGCCCACGCCGCCTTCGCGGTGACTGCTGGTGATTGAGCGCTTGTGTTTGAGTGACAAGCGGCCAAGCTCACGCGCAGAGGGAGCGCATCGGTGAGTGAATCCAGCGTGGTCTTGGTGGTAGATGACGAGAAGAACATCCGCAGGACGCTTCGGATGGTTTTGGAGGGCGAGGGGATCGCTGTTCGTGACGCTGCGAGCGCCGAAGAGGCGCTGCCGTGGATCGTTGAGCGCGAGGTGAGCCTGGTGCTCTGCGATCTTCGGCTCGGAGGCATGAGTGGCCTAGAACTCCTGCAAAAGAGCGGGGGCCAGGTTCCCTTTGTGATGATCTCTGGGCACGCGTCGGTGGCGGACGCGGTCGAGGCGATTCGTCTGGGCGCGGTGGACTTTTTTGAGAAACCGCTCGACCGAGATCGCGTGCTTTTGTGCGTCAAAAACGCGCTGGCGCGTGTGTCGATGGCGCAAGAGCTCGCGCTGCTTCGTGCGCAGTTGGGTCCGCGCGAAGAGATGCTGGGTGCCTCGGCGCCGATGCGTGCGCTGCATGCCGCGATCGAGAAGGTCGCGCCGACCAAGGGCCGCGTGTTGATCCTTGGCGAGTCGGGGACGGGCAAAGAGCTCGTGGCGCGCGCGATCCATCGGCTCTCTCCGCGCAGCGCCAAACCGTTTATCAAAGTGAACTGCGCTGCGATCCCGGCGGAGCTTGTGGAGAGCGAGCTGTTTGGTCACGAGAAGGGCGCTTTTACCGGGGCTGTGGGCCGAAAGCGTGGGTTTTTCGAGGCAGCGCACGGCGGTACGCTCTTGCTCGACGAGGTGGGCGATATGCCTTTGAGCGCGCAGGCCAAGGTGCTTCGCGCGCTCCAGCAAGGGGAGATCACGAGAGTCGGAAGTGAGCACACGCTTACCGTGGATGTTCGGGTCCTCGCGGCGACGCATCGAGACCTCGCGCAAGAGGTCTCGCGCGGGAGTTTTCGCGAGGATTTGTTCTTTCGCTTAAACGTTGTACCGCTGCGAGTGCCACCTCTGCGTGAGCGTGGTGATGACGTCGCTCTGCTGGCGCTCAGCTTTGTCGCGCAGCTCTGCGAAGAGCACGGAATGCGCAGCAAGGTGCTTGAGCCTGCGGTGCTCAGAGCGCTGTGTCAGCGCACGTGGCCGGGCAACGTGAGAGAGCTTCGCAACCTCGTTGAGCGCATGGTGATCTTGTCCGATGAGTGTATTTCACTCGATGATTTGCCTGATGAAATGCAATCAGATCGCGTCGTGAGAGCGAGCGCTCTGCAGGTCGAGTCACCGCGAGCGCTTCACGAGTCGATGGATGTGCCAAGCGCAGAGGTGGGGGACGGCGTGTACGTTCGCAGGTCGCTTCGCGATGTGCGGGACGACGCTGAGCGCGAATACATCCTGCAGACGCTACGCTCGGTCGAGTGGAACATCTCGCGCGCGGCGGCCCTGCTCGACATCGAACGCACGCATTTGCACAAGAAACTCAAGGCGTTTGACCTTCGCCGGGACGAGACCGAGCGCAACTAGGGCGAGGCTGCAATTGCGCGAAGTGGTTGTCACCACGTGCAAGCGCGCATACAACCTCGCGTGAGAGAACCCACGCGATGACCCCTACCTCACGTTTTTGTGCCCTTGCCCTGTCCCTCACGCTCGGCGCATGCCGAGGCGATGGCGGCCAACCCATGCGGCTGCTCACGGCCCCTCCGGCGAGCGCTCAAGCCCCCGCGGAGTCGCCCTTGCGCAATCACTTGCTTCCCAGTGCGGGCGCCGCGCTCGAGCTCGGCCCGACGACGGTAGGTGCGACCGCGCAGCCCGTCGCGGCACCGCCGACGCCGGCGCCCGATCCTGCGGCGGACGATGTTCCGTCGGGGCAGCCGCAGGGGGAGCGCGTGCATGTGTCGCACGTGTTGATCATGCACGCGGGCAGCGCGATGCGACCGCCCGAGGTGACGCGCACAGCAGAGCAGGCACAGACGTTGGCTGGGCAGCTCTTGGTCCGCGCGCGTGCAGGCGAAGACTTTGCGGCCCTCGCGCGGCAATACAGTGACGAGCCCGGACACGAACGCAAAGCCGGAGAGCTTGGCGCGATTGGTCGCGGAATGACCGTCGCGCCGTTTGAGCGAGCCGCATTTGCGCTCAGCGTTGGACAGGTCTCCGAGGTCGTGCAGACCGAGTTCGGCTACCACATTATCAAGCGAACTCAGTAGCTCTCGCGCGGGTAACGTTGCTCAGGGGGTGAGCCAGCGGCGTCCTAGAAGCGCGCCCAGGGGCACGCTTAGGACAAAGCTCATCCCGTGCGCAAAGAGCACGTGTGAGCTCGAGGGAGGCGGACAGGACCAGTGCTGAGCGACCGAGACAAGGGCCGCGACGCTTGTGCCGATGAGCGCGCCTCCGAGGGCGGGATGCACGGGTTCTAGCCGGCGCAGTGGCCAGATGGCCGCGGGGACGAGCGCGAGCGTCGCGATGAGCGCGAAGACCGCACACTCGACGTGCTGCAAGATGGACCCACCCCAGAAGGGCGCGGTGACCAAGGCGAGAGAAAACCCTGCGAATCCCGCGATATTTACAGCGCTCGCGAGCGCACGTACCGAGCGCGAGGGGCCGAGGCTGTCTCTGCCACGGGCGAGCACCAGCGCTGCCACAGCCAGTGAAACGAGCGCGACGCCCAGGGCCGGGCCCCAGGTCTCCGTGTGAGACAGCGAGTGCAGATCTCGACGCGGCACAAACACTCTGGCGCCCACTGCGACTACGAGCGCGGGCGCAAAGGAAGCGAGCCATCGCATCACGAGCGGTCGGCGAGCGGGACGAATGGTTTGCTGAGTCAACGCCAGCAGAGCGCCATTCATCGGCAGCGAGACGGGAGTCCCAGCGGACTCGCCCAGCGAGGCGAGCTGATGGTCCAATTGGCCCATTGCTCGGCAGTCGTCGCAGGCGCGTGCGTGAGCTTTCATCTCGGGGCTCATGGCTGCGCTGGTGACAATGGCTTCAGCGGTGTCGCTGCAGAGGGAGCTCATCACTTGGCCTCTTCCCTTGCGCGCGCACGCTCGACCGCGGTGGGTTGACCAATCGCAGCGCGGAGGGCTTCGTAGGCTCGATGAGCGCGGAGCTTCATCGCGCCTGGGGTCGTCCCAGCGATTCGCGCGGCCTCTTGCATTCCGAGCCCTTGCACTTTGAGCAACACGATGGCCTCGCGCTGGTTGTCCGGAAGCGCTTGGAGTCGCTCGTAAAGGGCGCGCTCTTGGTCGTCGTCGAGTCGTGAGTCTTCGGGTACTTCGGCCATGGGCGTGGGCTCGGGGACCGTGCCATCGTTGCTAAGATCTTCGGGTCTGCGTTGGCGTCGTCGTCGTTCATCGATGAGCGTTCGGCGTGCGATGGCGAAGACCCAGGGTTCTACGCGTGCACCGAGGGCGAAGGTGTCCCTTGCGCGATGGATCTTCAGAAAGGTTGTCTGGGTGAGATCTTCGGCCAGCACTCGATTGCCGCTCAACGAAGCGAGCAGCCCACACACGCGCGGGGATAGTCGTTGAAACAGCAGCACAAAGGCACCCTGATCACCTTGCACGAATGCTTCCATCAGCGTTTCGAGCGAGCGCTCGTCGGCCATCACTTGGCTTGACACTGCGTCGTTCTCTGGGTCTTTACGGGCGCGCACGGCGGCAGGTTACGCCAGAAAACAGGTGCTTCATGCAATCGATAAAAGCCCACATGAGCGCCCTCGCTGTTCGCCGCGCTTTGACGTGGTGCTCTAGCTCCTAAGCGCCCCGTCGTGATAGGCACCCAACCTCAATGTCCGCGCGCGATTACAAGCCCACGCTCCGCCTTCCTGACAGCCCCTTCTCGATGAAGGCAGATCTCGCCAAGCGAGAGCCTCAGTGGCTCGAGCGCTGGAAGTCCAATGCGACGTACCGCGCCGCGATGGACGCTGCGATTTTGCCTCCGTTTGTGTTTCACGACGGACCGCCCTACGCGAACGGAGACATGCACTACGGGCATGTGCTTAACAACACGCTCAAAGACTTCGTTACGCGCTTTCGTTTGTCCGTCGGACACTCTGTGCGTTTTGTGCCTGGTTGGGACTGCCATGGCCTCCCCATCGAGCAAAACATTGAGCGAAAGCTCGGCGCGAAGAAGCGCGAGCTAAGCACCCAACAGCTCCGCGCGCTCTGCCGCGACGAAGCGCAAAAATGGGTACAGATCCAGTCCGAACAGCGTCAGCGCATCGGGATGCTTGGCACCTGGGATGAGCCTTACCTCACGATGCAGCCGCGCTTCGAAGCGCAGGTGATGCGTGCGCTTGCGTCCTTTGTGGACAAGGGTCTGCTCTACCGCGGGCGCAAGCCAGTGTGGTGGTCAACGGCCGAGCGCACGGCTCTCGCCGAGAGCGAGCTTGAGTACGAAGAAGGCCACCGCTCGCCGAGCGTGTATGTGCGCTTTGCTGCGACGCAGAGCGCTGTAGATTTGCTCGCCAAACGATTTCCGACCATGCGACACAGCAACGTGTCACTGAGCGCCGTGATCTGGACGACGACCCCGTGGACGCTGCCGGCGAACCGCGCGCTCGCCGTGAACCCAGCGCTCGAGTACGTGCTCCTTGAGCGCCCGAACGACGCAGGGCTGACTGAATATTTGCTGGTCGCAGCCGCGCTCGCCGAGTCGTTTATCAAGGCGTGTGGATGGGGCGCGCCAGAGTCACTCCCACGAACGATGCACGGCGCCGGCGAGCCGCTGCTCGGCGCGGAGCTCGTAGGGCTCGCATTTTTGCATCCCTTCGAATCGCGAGAATCCCCAATTGTTTCAGCGGATTACGTTGAAGCCACCGCGGGCACCGGGGTTGTTCACACTGCCCCAGGACATGGCCGTGACGACTACATGACCGGGACGCGCAACGGTCTGGTCGTGGACTCTCCGGTCGATGACGGCGGTGCGTTTACCGAGGAGCTCGGCCCGGTCGCGCAGTCGTGGGGCTTGGTGGGCAAGCACGTGTTCGACGGCAACCCGATCATCGTTGAGCAGCTCGCTGCGCTGGGGGTGCTCTGCAATCGCGCAGGCGAAGAGATTGTGCACAGCTACCCGATCTCGTGGCGCTCCAAGAAGCCCTTGATCACCCGCGCGACGGTGCAATGGTTTATCGCCCTCGATGAGCCCATGGCGAGCGGCGCGCATCAGGGCCGAACTCTTCGCGATGTGGCGCTCACCGAGATCGACCGGCTCGCGGCCGAGGGGCACGCCGCAGCCGCGGCAGAGCGCGACGCGTGTGGATGGGTCCCTGCCTGGGGACGCGAGCGAATCCACGGGATGATCGCGGCGAGACCCGACTGGTGCATCTCGAGACAGCGCGCGTGGGGGCTGCCGATCCCGGCGCTGCACTGCGTGTCGTGTGAGAAAGCGACGATCACTCGCGCGCTCATTGAGCATGTCGCGGCGATCGTTCAGGCCAAGGGTGCAGACGCTTGGTACGACCCTGAGGTCGACGTGATCCCGGCGGGCTTTGCGTGCGAACACTGTGGAAAATCCGACGGATTCACACGCGACCAGAACATTTTGGACGTGTGGTTCGAGTCTGGGAGCTCTTTCTTTGCGGTGTGCTCCGAAGGAAAAGACCTGCGAATTCCCGTTGATTTGTACCTCGAGGGAAGCGATCAGCACCGTGGCTGGTTTCACTCGTCACTGCTCGTGGGAATCGCGACTCTCGATCAAGCCCCGTACAACACTGTGGTCACGCACGGTTTTGTGGGCGAAAAAGTGCAGCGAACGTTGCCCGATGGCCGCGTCAAAGAGCAGCTCGTCGCGATCTCAAAGAGCGTGATCAACGAGAAGAAATCCCGCGGCGAAGACGTGAGCGTCTATGACCCGATGAAGGTCATCGCCACCGACGGAGCCGAGATCCTGCGCTTGTGGGTCGCGTCCAATGACTTCACCGGCGACGTTGGGCTCTCGGCGCGAGGGTTTCAGCAGGTGCGTGAGGGCTACCGCGCGATCCGCAATGTGCTGAGGTTTCTCTTGCAGGTGCTGCGCGGAGAGAGCCCCACGCCGATTGACCAGCTTGGGCACGACCTTGAGCCGCTCGATCGCTGGGCGCTGGGGCGATTGTCTGCGCTGGTCACGCATTGTGAGCAGAGCTACCGCCGCTACGAGTTTCGTGCGGTCATTGGCGCGGTCACCGAGTTTGTCTCGGACATGAGCGGGTTCTATCTCGATGTGTCCAAGGACTGGCTCTACAACGACGCGCCGAGCAGCCCACGGGTGCGCTCTTCGCTCGCGGTGATTGACGCCATGGCGCGTGGGCTCGCGATGGTGCTCGCGCCCATCCTCCCGTTCACGGCAGAGGACCTCTGGGACCACCTCCCAAAGCGCACGGACGATCCAACGAGCGTGCATTTGTGCAGGTGGAAGTCACTCGCAGAGGTCTCGGATTTTGACGCGCTCGCCCAGTCTGTTGCAGATATTCGGGCGATCCGCGAGCGGGTCCAAGGCGCGCTTGAGCCGATGCTTCAGGCGTGGGGGGCAGAAAAATCTGGCGCGACCAAAGAGCAGCGAGAGCCCGGAGCAGACTCGGCGCGGTGGCCCGAATCTGCGCGAATCGATCACGCACGTGATGTCCACGCGACGGTTGAGATCACCCTGGACGAGTCCTCGCGGATCGCGGCGCTTGGCCCGGTTCTTAGCGAGTGCCTGCTGCTGGGTGACCTCACGCTCAGGACAGGAGACAGCCGCCTCCCTCCTGTGATTGCGCGCGGATCCACGGTCGCGTGTGTGCGTTGTCGCCGCCGATTGCCTAACGTGGCGGCTTCGACGTCGCTCTGTCCACGATGCACGCATGCCGTGGACGCGTGGGATGCCGCGCAGCCCTAAGGGCTAGCTTGGCGTACGTTTTGTAAGAGTTTGTTATCCGAATCTTGAATTGTTGACCCGCCGCATCACAGCGAATATGCGGGTGAGATTTCACCAACCGATGAGAGAGTTGTTGCGCCCCCATGAGTGACGTAAGCAAGCCTGCAGAGAGCCCAGCCACGGACGAGGATCAACTGAGCACCGAGGCCAAGAGCGACGGTGACGAGGCCGAGCAGTCGAGCCCTCCGCCCAGCGAATCGAGCGACGAAAGCGAGCTCGAGGGCAAGGCCTCGGACGAGGTCGAGGGCGGTGAAGAGGTGGTCGAGAAGCCCAAGGCCAAAGAGCCTCCGCCTGCGCCGCCAACGACCAAGCAGTGGATGATGTTCGCTGTGGTCGCGGCGCTCACCGCAGGCGCGGATCTTTGGAGCAAAGCGTGGGCCGTCAAGCGCCTCTCGATTCCGTCGCCGCGTGTGGTGCCGTTGTGCACTCCGCCTGCAGGAATGCAGCACTATATGCTGCAGCGCATCCCGCAGAATGAGCTCGTAGTCAACCGCAGCTATTTCGAGCTCCGCTACATGGAGAACTGCGGCGGCGCGTGGGGCTTGCTTCACGGCGCGCAGGAGAAGTTTCGCAGGCCGTTCTTCTTTCTCGTGACCGTGTTGGCCATCGGTTTCATCGTGCATCTCTACCGCACGCTTGAGAAAGACCAGCGCGCGATGCGGATCGCGCTTCCGCTGGTGTTGGGCGGCGCGGTGGGCAACCTCGTGGACCGTCTGCGACTGGGCTACGTGGTCGACTTCATCCTGATGCACTGGAAGGACAAGTACTATTGGCCGACCTACAACATCGCGGACGTCGCGATTACCATTGGCATCGCGCTGATGATCCTCGAGTTTATCTTTGGCGGCCGCTCCGCGTCCCCCGCGAAGGCCAAAGCAAAGAAGGCCTAGGGCGCCTCAGGCGGGCGCGACAGCGAGTGTGCTAGGACACCCTGCGTGCGCGCCGGCGGGAGGCCAGCATCGCGAGCGCAGCGACCAAGGGGGCCAAGGTCCCTGGGCCTGTGCCGTGCACCGAGCATCCGCCTGTCATCATCGGGGTGGTGACTCCGCCGTCTGGACCGGTCATGCCAGCGTCGGGTGCAGGGCCCGCCTCGGGGCCGGCGTCGGGTGCTGGGGGCGGGATGGTGCTCGGATCACGCACGCAGTGGGTGCTGGTGTCATTGCAAACGAAGTTCTCGGGACACGCGGTGCAGTCGTTTGTGGTGCAACCGCGTACGCCGCCACCGATGGGCAAGCAGCGAGAAGGTGCAGCACACTGGATGTCACTCTGGCAGAGGTCTCCAATGGCGCCTTCTGCGGCCACGGGAGGGGTGACCCAGTCGGGTGCGGCATAGCTCCCGATCATGGCTGAGCGCTGGGCTTGAGCACGAATCCAGGCCGCGTACGAGTCCACGCGCGTGTAGATCGGCGAATCGCAGGATGTCGCCGACCCTCGGGAGAGGATCCCGAAGACTTCGTTCAGTTCATCGAGGGCGGGTCCGCCAGAGTCGCCTTGGCAGGTGCCTGTGTTGGCAAGAAACTCTTCGGCTGCGACGACGGTCAGGCCTGGGCGAGCCTGCGCGAGACCCACGTGCTCAACCGCGAGGCCTGCGCGCATACGCCGAGTGCCAGAGCCGCCGCCACGTCCATTGATCGCGCCATATCCGCTGGCCGTAAACGCTTCGTTGATAAACGATGCGACATCGAGCCTTGGTCGAATGAGCGGGACCTCGGTGATGTACGAGCTCAAACGCAAGAGGGCGATGTCCTTGCCGCACATCGGCACGCCGGTGCTATCGGGCGGGATCATCACTTCGGCCACGCGGACGAAGCGAGAGCTCTGGGTGATCACCGAGTCCGTCGTCACCAAGAGGCCGCCTGGGTTGTAGGGTGCCGCCGCGGTCGATGGCTCGTAGGTCATGCCGTCCTGGGTAAACCGCGAACACACGATGGCTTCGCCCGAGATCTCGGACACGCAGTGGCGTGCGGTTAGCACCAAGTTGCGGGCAATGAGCGAGCCCGTGCAGGTACCAAGCCCGCCTCCGGACTGGATGACGATGCCAACGACGTTGGTGTGGATGGTGTCGTTAACGCCCCCAAAAATGCCCTGAGTCTGCTGTCCGACCTGCGACTCTTGCGCACATCCAGCGAGAGCGAGGGTGAGCAAGGGAAGTGTTTGAATCCATCGCGGGGAAGAACGCATGGGAGATCCTCTGATTCGCAAGTGAGAAGGGGCTTAGCGAGCGGTAGGCAAGTGAGGCACCACGCTAGCACCATCACCGACACACTTGGACGCTACGATGCGCGAAGCAACAGCGTGAAAGTGTTGTGAAATCTCTGATGGGGAACTTATCCCCACGCACTACGCTCCGCATCGCGGATGGCTACAGTGCGTCAACGCGTGGCGTCATCGATGAGGCCTAGCTGCCGTATCGCGCTACGAGCGCGGTGGCCCGCTCGACGAAGGCGGCCATGTGAAATCGCTCGAAATCTGCCCAGGTTGCCAGGGTTTTGGTGTCGCGCACACGATCGAGAAAGAGCAAGCCATCGAGGTGATCGCACTCGTGCTGGTAGGTCCCCGCCGTGAGTCCTCGCACGGTCTGCTCGATGGTGTTGCCGTGGCGATCCAGGGCCGTGACGCGCAATTGGGTGAACCGAGGGGCGACGCCGCGGAGGTTGGGTACGCTCAAGCAGCCCTCGTAGTTGTCGAAGGTTTCGTCAGTGAGGGGCTCAAGGACGGGGTTCACAAGCACGGTCAGCGGGATGTCGGGCTTGTAGGGATAGCGAGGATTTTTCTTCACTTCCATCGCGATAATCCGGATCGGAACATAGATCTGTGGTGCCGCAAGACCCGCCCCGTTCGCGTCGTGCATGGTCTCGATGAGGTCATCGATAAACGCTTGCGTGTCGGGCTGCAAAAGCTCTTCGCGTGTGAGCTCGCGCGAACGCTCGCGCAGTACTGGGTGTCCGACCGTGGCGATCTTTCGCAGTGTCATAACGATGCCGGCGCTTTCAGTTCATCGAGTGGGGGAGCGCGAGGTCAAACGGCGCGACCACGGCGTCGAAACGCTCACCGCTCTCGGTGACCATTTGATAGGTACCCTGCATGGTGCCGCGCGCGGTCGCGATGCCCGAGAAGCTCTTGTACTCAAAGAACTGACCGCCTCGTAGGACTGGCTGAGCGCCGACGACTCCGTCGCCTCGAACCTCTTGAACGAGCCCGTTTCCGTCAGTGATAATCCAGTGACGCGAGCGCAGTTGCGTGGTCTCGCTTCCCTCGTTGGTGATCCGAACAGAGTACGCGAAGACGTACTGTTTTTGTGCCGGCGATGAGCGCTCTGGCAAGTAGCTTGCCTCGACGGTCACCCGGATTCCTCGTGTAATTGCAGTGCTCACAGTGGAGAAGCACGATGACTTGCGTGGCCTCAACGTTCAACTGGATTGAGTGAAATAACAGCCCATTGAATCGTCCGGGTCCTTCGTTTGCTGTGCCTCGATGCCCTCACGCTCGTGGTGCTTGCGCGTGATCGGTGGGTGTGCGTTGGTGCTCTACGGTGAACGATCGAGACCAAGAGCCCCACGCGCGCAAGGCCCGCCTGCTGCATCCCACCGTGATCGGCCTCGGCCTCGTGAGCCTGTTGACCGACGCCGCGTCGGAGATGATCTGGCCGCTGTTGCCTGTGCTCTTGGCCGAGACCATGCACGCGAGCCTCGCCTATGTCGGCGTGATCGAGGGCATCGCCGATGCGACCGCTTCGCTAGGAAAATACCTCGTCGGACGCCGCTCTGATCGCATCGCGAAGCGCAAGCCATTTGTCCTCGCTGGATACTCTCTCTCGACGCTGATGCGACCGCTGCTCGCGCTCGCTGTCTCGCCCTGGCACGCGTTGGTGATCCGAGTCCTCGATCGGGTCGGAAAGGGCCTCCGCTCGGCACCTCGCGACGCGCTCATTGCGCAGGTCACAGACGGTCCCTCTCGCACGGTCTCGTTTGGCTTTCATCGCGCGATGGACAACCTCGGGGCGGTGATTGGGCCGCTGCTCGCGCTGCTTGTCCTGAGTCTAACCGGAGACAACATCCGCGCGGTGGCGTGGGCGACCTGTGTGCCCGGGGCGCTCTCGGTGCTCGCGATCGTGTTGCTCGTGCGTGAGAAGACCGCTGAGACGCCAAGTCCGGTCCAAGAAATAGCCAAAGCTGCATCAGATGTTGCGCCCATTTCGCGTGCGTTTTACCAGTATCTTGCAGCAGTCGGAGTGTTCTCGCTTGCCAACGCAAGTGACGTGTTCTTGCTAGCCCACGCGCGCCGTCGAGGTGTCTCCGTGCGAGACATGGCGCTCCTCTGGGCTGCGCTCAACGCGGTCCGCGCGCTCTCAGCGACCCCAGGTGCGATGCTCGCGCAGCGCATCGGTCGACGACGTGCGCTCACGATCGGATGGATCGTGTACGGCGTGTGTTACCTGCTGTTTTCTCAATCGCAACGACCTGCAACGATCCTGGCCATCGTGATTCTTTATGGGAGCTACTACGGGCTCACGGAGGGCGCTGAGAAATCACTGGTCGCCGACCTAGTTCCAGCGCAGCGTTTGGGGCAAGCGTTTGGAGCCTTCGCGCTTGTTCAGGGCGTGGGGGCGCTGTTCGCGGGGCTCTTGTTTGCGCTGCTGTTTTCGTCGGGTAGTGGCGTGTGGGCGTTTTACGCATGCGCGGCGCTCGCGTGGGCCTCTGCATGGATCCTTTGGGTGGTCTCTAGAGGGACCGTCGACAAAGCAGCAAGCAAGTGAGCGGCAGGTGCGAACCGTGCGTGCAACGCGAGGTGTATCGCTGATAGGCTCTCGCCTGACCCGCCGTGAGCAAGGTTACTTCTCCAGATCCCTTGGTGGGCCGCGTTTTGGCCGACAAATATCGTCTCGATGCCCCAGCAGGCACCGGCGCGACGGGGACGGTCTATCGTGCGACGCACCTCACGCTGGGCAAACCGCTCGCGATCAAAGTGCTCGCCGATCATTTGGTGGACAACCCCACCGCCCAAGCTCGATTTCGGCGCGAAGCTCGCGCGGCGAGCAAGCTGGACCATCCCAACAGCGTCTTGGTCCAAGACTTTGGGATCGAGGCCGACGGGACCACGTACTTGGCCATGGAGTTTCTCGAGGGGCGAGAACTCTACCGCGCGATCTACGAAGACTGGCCCCTCGGGCCTGAGCGCTGCGCGAAGATCATGGGCCAGGTGCTGTCAGTGCTCCAAGCCGCACATGATCTTGGGATTGTTCACCGCGATCTCAAACCCGAGAACGTGATGCTCGTCACGCGGACCAACGAAGACGGCGTCCCTACCGAGGTTGTCAAGGTCGCGGATTTTGGGATCGCCAAGAGCGTCGCGGGCACAGCGTCCGATGACTCTCTCAATCTCACGCGAGATGGCACGGTCCATGGCACCCCTGAGTACATGTCGCCCGAGCAGGCGCGAGGCGAAGAGCTCGACGGTCGCGCAGACTTGTACGCGTGTGGCGTAATGCTCTACGAAATGATGACGGGTTCGCTGCCGTTTAGTGCCGACAGCGCGTTTGAGGTCATTTTAAAACATCTGTCAGATCCCGTAGAGCCACCGACCACACGGCGGCCCGATTGCGATCCGAGGCTTGAGCCTGTTGTTCTGAAATCGCTCGCAAAAAAGCGCAACGATCGCTTCCCGGACGCGCGCTCGATGCGCCTAGCGCTCATGGACGCCCTGCGCAGCGGCGTCACCGAAGAGCCCGTAGTCTTGCTCCGCGCGAACTCTTCGGCAGGGGTGCAAAAACCCATCCCGCTCGCGCCCAAACATAGCCCTGACCGCACCGCCGCGGTGCCGCTGCTTAGCGCACGTCGCGTGGGTTCTCACATCCCGACCGAGGTCATGGCCGCGGCCCCGAAAGCCGACGATTCTGACGAGGTCTTTACGCTACCCGTGAAGCGCACCTCGACGTGGATGATCGTGCTGGCCGTCTCTCTCTTGGTGGGCGCAGTCCTCGGTGGGGCGTTCGTCGCAGGGGGATTTAGCGCGAGGGGCCGTGTCCCCAGCGTCCAACCCCAGAGCCCACGCTAGCTCGCCCGGCACAGGGCGCGACGACCTCCCCATGAGCGAACGGATGAGCGAGCCGCCTTCGCAGACCCAGTCCACCAAGCCTTCGTGGACGAAGCTTGAGCTACAGCGTCTCATTCAGACCGCCACCGTGTCCGTGCTTGGGCTTGGTGCGCTGTGGGTTGGCTCTCCTTGGATCGAGCGCGCGTGGGCGAGGCCGCTGGTCAACGTCGGAGTCTTGTTGGCAGCGCTGGGCCCTGCGCTCGCGGTCGCGCTGCTGGTGGCGCCACGCCGCACCGCGATCCGCTGGCGTCACTTCGTCGCGGGTGCGGGGGCAGCTTGGCTCGCGATTGTCCTCGCCGGTGCCGCGCGTCGATTCGGAATCTCTGGAGATTCAGGGCTATTTCGTGCGCTCTGGGCTCCGCTCGCTGAAGAATGCTCCAAAGCCCTGCTGCTCGCGATCTTGCTCTCGCGCACCGACCAAGATGGCGAGCGAGACGCGATCGCGACCGCCGGCGTGGTGGTGGGCGCGGGCTTCGCGTTTCGTGAGAACATTGTGTACTTCGCGACCTCGCTGGATGGGCGTGGGTTGCCGCTCGAGTGGTTGATCCTGCGAGCGATTCCACCTGTGTTTGCGCACACATTCTTCGGCGCGACCTACGGCACCATCCTCGCGCAGTCCGCGATCCATCATCGTGCACTCGAGCTTCGCTCTCCACGGTTCTCGTGGATGGCGCTCTCGCTCGCGACCCTTGCACACTTTGCTTACAACGCGCTGCCTTGGGCGCTGGTGAGCGTGGTGCCTGCCATCGCAGTGGGACTCGCGGTGGGCTGGTCGTCGCTCGCGCTCTGTGCCGCGTGGCTGCTCGCGCGCAGGGTCCGTGCGATGTCCGCCGAGGACCCTGCCCGAGAGGACCGCGTGAGCGTCCCTAGCGCGCCTCTGGATGACTGGGCCCGCGAGCGACAAGACGCAAAGGCGCTCGTTGTCGCGTCCCTGGTTGTGCTGTCTTTGTGGTTGATCCCGCTCGGTCTGCCTCGTTATCTCGCGGTCTCGCTGACGCCCATCGCGTTGAGCCTGTTGGTCCTCGTGCCGCTCTCTCGCCTCGGAGTGTCTACGAGAGCGTGGTCGTGGGTGTTTGTGGGGCTCGCCGTTCGGCCGCTTGTTTCGCTCACCGAAGGGGCTTTTGGGGCTCTGCTTTACACCTCACGACATCGTTGGGGCACCTGGGCTGTGTTGTGGGCTGGGCACCTCTTGTGGGGGGCTGTCGCGCTTTGGGTGTCGCGGTCGCGTGCAGTGCGATCGAATCCACGCGGGGCAGCGTTTGTCGCAGCGGCGCTCGCGTGCGGCATGGTGAGCGCGTCCATCGGAGCCAACATCGCTGCAGGGTCGATGTTTGCGCCCTGGCGAGAGCTCTTCGTTGCGCTCTTGCGCCTGATGTTACGCACAGCATTCTTGTCGGCCCTGATCGCATCGGCCGGTCAAAAATCAGTACTTCGTGGAGTCCTTGTGATGCTCGGCGCGTCGCTCGCGTCCTTTGGTTTGGACCGCTTGATCGTCCGATTTCATCTCGTGGCGGCGGTGTTTCAGTCGGTCGTCTTCGCGTCCTTGATCGCCCTCTGGCTCGTGCACGCGAGGCGACGCGCGCAGTCGCTTAGCACCTCGCCAACCTGAGCTCCGCCTTCGGAAAGGACCTCACACTCGCTGCGCGAACAGAGCGCGCTGGCGTGTGCCCAGTTCGCGATTTCTGCGAGTGAAAAACCTGAAATCCACGCTGCGTGAGGCTCTCGAAAGGGACCGCTCTGCGACCGCTCTGCGAGCTCACAGAGCGCTGTCCATTCGGCCACAAAGTACGGCGCATCGGCCTCGCACACGGCGCACTCGTGCAGCCACTGAAGCACCACATGCGTAGGGCTACGCGGCGATTGTGCAGTGCCAATACCGGCGAATAGTGTCTTTGGTGGCAGCGCACGACCTCGCATTCCGAGCGCGCAAGACACTCGGAGTGCATAGCGTGCGATGCGCGGATCCATCGCCACTGCGTGCTCAAGGAGGGGCGCTATGTGCTCGATGCTTGCGCGCATTTGTGGGACAAATTGCTCGGTGTACGCGATTTCAAAAGCGCGCGCGCTCAGCGCCAGATCAAGGATGAGCCACTCAAAGAGCTCTGGCGAGCACGCATGACATCGCGCGAGATTCGCACGCTGCGGATGCGTCGCGAGGGCCTGCGCGATCGGCGGTCTCTGGAGTCTTCGCAGCGCATCGATGGACTCAAGCGCGGTCGGGAGCGCATGGATAGCCACGGCGTTGTCGCGCACAAAGAGCCTCGCGAGCGCCGGGCCATCGTCGCGAAACAGCTGCCAAGCTTCTGAGGGAGCGTGGGCTCGCAGCGTGTGGTGGTAGGCGGGATCATAGAGCGACGCCGCGTGGGAGCCCACATCGAGCCAGCTGAGTGCTGAGAACACCAGCTCAGACACAAGCGGCGTGGCTGCGACATCCAGGCTGCTCACAGGTCGAGCAGCGCGCCCAACGCGCCAAGGACCGCGCCCACGGACGTGAGGACCATGCTCCCCGACGGGGGCACCAATCGTGGCGCCACCTCGGCCTCACTGCGCCATGAGACAAGCGGCGAGCCGACGAGGACAAGCCCCGACTCGATGTCGGTGGGCGCCCTTCGCATCGGGTGCACTGAGACGTTCTGGATCCTTCGAACTTTGCCCAAGACCACGACGCGCTCCCCTGCGCGGAGCCTGTGCTCTTCGATCGTGCTCTCAAGGTCTGTCCCTTCGCGTTCGTGATCGATACGAACCGTCGTTGGATCAATCGCTAAGCGTCCGGTGTCGTCTTCGACGAAGAAGGGGTGACTCCATCGCTCGACGCGAACAAGCGTTCGCTGAGAGTTCACCATCCCCGAGGACACCTCGAAGTGATGCAGTACGAGCGAGACGCACGGGACGCGGTGATAAAAGCTCCACTCGGTCTGCGTACCTACGACTCTGCCTACAATCTTGACGAGGCCACTTTGTGCCTGACCGATGGGGGTCGTAGGCATGTCGCGAAGCTGCCTAGCCTCGCGAAAGGTCATCGGACCGAGCTGCCGTCGGTAGTGCTTGGTGAGCGAAATGACGCTTGCGCTTCCCGCGACCACTGCGCCCGCAATCATCGGAGTAAACATCAGCGACGGATCCTAGCGCACCGCTCTGGGAGCGCGTGCACTCAGTGAACGTGCCGACGAAAGAGTCCCTCGACGATGCCCAAGATCTTGAAGTCCCCGTGCTCGAGATCCTCGGCTGTGAGGACGATGTCCTTCAGCTGCTTGTTCTCGGGTCGCAATCGGATGCGATTTCCCTCGGGAATGTAGCGCTTGACCGTGGCGTCGCCATTGTACTGGGCCACAATGATGTCTCCGTGTCTGGCCGAGTCGGTGCGACGAACGAAGACAAAGTCATCTTCGTAGATGCCCACATCGACCATGCTGGTCCCTTGCACTTTGAGCGCAAAGAGATCGGCGCTCTGTGGCGCACACAACAAGGACGCGTCGATCTTAAACTCTTGCGGGTTCGCCGAGGGTTCGGCTTGCGAGAGCGTGCCCGCGGAGACGCGACCCAAGAGAGGGATCGAGCGGACGGTGTCGCCGTCATCGTTGGCGATCAACGCGTTGGCCACAAACCCCGAGCCGTCGCTCTCGGTGGGCTGGAGGGCGCGTGACTTCATGCTGTCGCGCCGCAGATAGCCCTTTCGCTCGAGGGCGGTCAGATGATCGTTGACACCGTTCGTGCTCTTGATCCCCATGTGCATACCGATCTCGCGAAGCGAGGGCGGATAGCCGCGCTCACGAATGGATGCCTTGATAAAATCCAGGATGGATTGTTGTCTCGCGGTGAGGGGAGATCGCAGTTCAGTGGCCATACTTCCCGACGTTACTGAACGCTGGCTCAGCCTGTCAAATGTCCCGTTGCATATTCTCAGCGTCTTGCCACTTTTTTCGGTCGCGTGACCTAAGGCTGCTAAGGGACTCGGAGCGCCCAGTTTTGCCGAACTCGGCGCGCACTGCGGTGGCCAGTCGCGTTTGCGCGGAATGTTCTGCGAGGCGCTGGAGGTTTAGCGATCCGTGACAATGCGAGCACTGACAATGATCAACCGACGGCTGATCGCGTGGACCTTTGCGGCGTGCGCGTTGCTTCTGACAAGCGCCGGTTTGGCGCAGTCTCGCGCTCGTGTCGCGACCACTCGCCGAGCCCACGCGCGTCCCCCCACGTTCTCGATGGGCTACGCAAACGGAGGGGCGCTTCGCAACGGAGTCGCGCTTCGTGAGAGCCGAAGCGTGCGCTTTTTGCCTGGCCGACCCCATCACTACGGGACTGAAGAGCTGCTCTCGTTGCTTCGGCGTGCGGCCGAGCGTGTTCGACAAGACCATGGCGGACGCTTGACCGTCGGAGATCTCTCGGACCACGACGGTGGGCCCATTGGGCACCACGCATCCCATCAATCTGGGCGCGATGCCGACCTTGCTTTTTATGTGACGGATCCTCGTGGCCGCCCTGCGTTGGCGAGTGACTACGTGTCGTTTGACGGCCGTGGTCTACCGTTGGCGGGCGGGGCTCTACGCTTTGATGTCGTGCGAAACTGGGCGCTCGTCGAGTCCTTGGTGAGCGACCCGGTCGTGCGCGTTGAGCACATCTTTGTGTCCAACCCGCTGCGAACGATGTTGTTAACGCACGCGCGCACTCGCAACGTGTCGAGCGCGCTGATCTCGAGAGTGCAACTGGCGATGCATCAGCCTGTGCACGCGCTTCCGCACACGAATCATTTTCATGTGCGAATTGCCTGTCCATCGGGCGACTCGCAGTGCGTCGCAGGCGTCCGTACGCGGCCTCGGCCCCGGCGACCGGTGCTGCGCCGTCAGGCGTCAAACCGCGCTGCGGGGGTACGCGCCACACGCTCTCCTCGACACTGAACTTCGCGAGAGTCGTTAGGACGATGGGGACTCTTGCGACTCGATCGGGGCGGGGTCAAAGCCCATGCGATGCGCCAAGAAATTATGGAGCGCATAGATCGTCGGCGTGAGCAGCAGGGCAATCAAGAACTTTAGGACGTACTCGCCGACCGCCTTGCGCAAGACCCACTCCATGGGGCGCGGGTTGGTATGCGACAGCGAGGGCATCACGCTCCAGAAGAGCAAGTTGATCACGAACGTGTCGGCGATCTGAGACGCGAGCGTCGAGCCCGTCGCGCGGAGCCAGAGATGCTTGCTCTTGGTGAGCGATTTCCAGAACTGAAAGACGTGAATATCTAGGAATTGTCCACACAGATACGCGACGATCGACGCCACAAAGAGGCGTCCGCCGATCCCGAAGATCTTGTTGAACTCGTTGTCTTGAAAATAGCTGTTTGTGCCAGCGTTGGGTACCTGCGCGATGTTGAGCAAAACGAACGCAAAGATCGCGATCCACATGCCCAGGAACGTTAAGAATCTCGCGCCTTTTCGGCCGTAGAATTCATTGACGACGTCTGTCAGTAAGAACGTAATCGGAAACGCAAACAATCCCACGGACATGGGCTGCACGTAGCGAAAGTCCCCGATTGAAATGGCGACGTCGAACGCTTTGCCGCCGATGAGATCACCCAGAATGAGCGACGAGACAAAGATCGCGGCGAGATAGACAAAGAGCTGCGTTTTCTTGTCAAAAAGGCTCATGGAGTTCGCACCTCGATGACCTGCATCGCCACTGGACCATTGCCTGAAAACACCTGCACGCTCGCGCGGTATGAGCCGCTGTAGCGCGGGCAAAACCGAAGGTGTTCGATGGGTCGATGCTCGGTCTCTCGGGCTTGCTGTCCGCCGGTCGGGTCTGCCCAGGTGACAATCACGTCGCTGATCGCGGGCACAGCGACCGCCAAGAGCTCGTAGCAGCGCGATTGCTCGAGACCCACGCGAATCTCGCGGCTCTCGTTCGCGCTGAGCGAGGCTCGCATTGGCTGAACAATGGCACGGGCGCCGACAAACTCTCGCGCGACCCCACGGAGCTGGGTCGAGAGAAAATCGGTCTCTTCGCCTCCGATCGGGATCGCGCTCTGGCCGGTCTCTGCCAGCGAGATCGTGAGGCTCTCACCCTGCGACTGTGGGCGAGTCTCGAGGGCGCTGGCGAGGCGCTGGCGAGCGCGAATGGCCATGAGACTCGACTCGACATCCACGGGCCTCTCGGTGGGCGCGTCCGTCACGGCCACAGCCCAAAGCGCAGGGCCAAGCGCGCTGGTGTTGATGGTCAATCCTGCCCTCCGCGGCCACGTTGGTGGGAGGCAAAAGGGTACATGGACCACGGAGCCCTGTGCCTGCGCGGCGTCAAGCACTGTGGGAGGCACGAGGACGGCCCGCCCGAGCAGGACGGAGGTCGTGACGGAGCTTGCGCCTCCGCTGCTTCCCACGAGCACGAGACAACGCGGGGCGGCTGGGGTGGCATTCGGCGCGGGCGGATTCGGCAAGGAAATTCTCAGGGAATTTCGCCACCGTCTGCCACCCTGTTCCATGCGCCCGGCCCGCCGACCGAGCACGGATTGCTCGCCCACGTAGTCGCTCACTGCGGTCTCGGGATTGGCCGAGGCGAGCTCTGCCGTCGATCGCGTAGACGGTAGCGTCTGTGCCCCTAGCGCGCGCGTTGCCAACAGCGCAGAGGCTATGCAAAGCCAGCTTGTACGATGGATTGAGCAGTGATTCACAGTGCAACCCTTTGGCGAGAACCCAGAAGCGAACGCAGGCACGTTAAGCGTCTTCGCGTGGAGTAGTCTTGCGACATGGTGATGGGTCTACGACAGAAGGCCGTAGTGGGTCTTGGTGACTGGGTCAACGGTCGTTGGTTGCGCACTTCGCATGGCATGACGCTGTGTTCTCGCTCGCCAGCAGATCTAGGCGACGTGATGGGGTACTACGACACCGATGTATCGCACGCTAGCGTCGCGATTGAAGCTGCAAAAATGGCTCTCGTTCGCTGGCGGAGGGCTCCGCTGTCTGAGCGAATTGAGTGTCTTCACCGATACCGTGATGCGCTCGTTGCGCGACGAGATGAGCTGGTGATCGCGATCGCGCGCAGTGTGGGCAAGCCCCTTTGGGAGGCCAAGACCGAGGTCGACGCGATGGTCGCCAAGGTAAACATCACGCTGGGGCCGGGGATCGAGAGCCTTCGTGCGCGCGAGGTCGAGCCAGGCGCGTGGGTGAGGTTTCGGCCCGTGGGTGTGTGCGTAGTGCTCGGGCCGTTTAACTTTCCGGGACACTTGGCCAACGGGCACATCGTGCCGGCCCTTGCCCTTGGAAACACGGTGATCTTCAAGCCCAGTGAGCGCGCCCCCATGGTGGGTGAGATCATGGCGGAGTGCTTCGAAGCGGCTGGATTTCCGCAGGGGGTTGTCAATGTCGTGCAGGGAGATGGGACGGTGGCTCAGGCGCTGGTCGAGAGCCCTGAGATCGACGCCGTGATGTTTACCGGGAGCACGGTGGTGGGGCAGCGGATCATCCGCACCAGTGCTTCTCACGTCGGCAGAATGCTCGCGCTTGAGATGGGCGGAAACAACCCAGCGATCATTTGCGATGACGCTGATATTTCGCACGCCGTTCGCGAAGTTGGCTTCTCAGCATTTGTCACCGCGGGGCAGCGCTGTACGGCTGTGCGCCGCGTGCTGGTCCATCGCCGCGTCGCGCAAGAATTCACCGAGCGGCTGGCCGCCTGCGCAACCCTCAGCAAGGTCGGTTCGCCCTCGGAGCGCGAGAGCTTTCTTGGCCCCGTGATTAGCGCACAGGCGAAGCAAGAGACCTTGGATTGGGTGCTCTCCCTTGGCGCCAAGCTTCACCCGATCGTGAGTCTCGAGAGCGCCAACGTTCCCGGTTTCGAGGGGCACTACCTCAGGCCTGGGGTCTACGAGGTCGACCACCAGACGATGCAGACGCTTGGCGCACACGAGTGGTTCGCGCCGCTTGTGTTTGTCCAGCCCGTGGACGACGACGAGGCCATGATTTCTCAAGCGAATTGCACGCAGTTTGGTCTCGCTTCCGCAGTATTTTCTTCGTCGCAAGAGCGCTTTCGTCGAATCGCCGACGAGCTCGAGTGTGGCCTCGTCAATTGGAACCGTGGCACCGTCGGGAGCTCGTCTCGGCTTCCCTTTGGTGGGGTTAAGAGCTCGGGAAATCACCGCGCTGCGGGGCTCTCCAGCGCGCTCTACTGTGTCGATCCAGTGGCAGAGTTGCACCTGCCGTTGCCGGTCGCCGGGATGACCATGCCGGGCTTCTACGCGCCTGAGTGAGCGCACGAGAGGCGCTGTAGGTGCGTGTCAGTGAGTGGTTCTAGCGGAGTGTGGAGTGCGTGCGCTGCAAGGGATCCGACAGCTCGGTACCGCCGTCTCTGCTAGCGAAATTGCACCCGATGGTAGTACGGTCCCTCTACTTGCATTTGTCTTGCCACTCGCTTGCCCCACGTAGGAGCGAAACCATGTTGCGACGAACTCTTGGTCCCACACTGTTAGGCACGCTGCTCTTAGGCAGTGCTGTTGTTTATGCCCCAGTGGCCTCTGCTCAGACGATCGTAAAGCCTGAATTTTTGCTGATTGTCGATAGCTCTGGTTCGATGCGCGCGACCGACGCTGGGGCCAACTCGTGCGGCTACGGGACACAGCGAATCAGCGTCGCCGGATGTGTGGTCCGCAACCTTGGCGACAGCTTTGGCGACGCGATCTGGGGACTTCAGACCTTTGGTCTGACGTGCAACCACCCCACCGCGCCTTACCTCCGCGCGACGGCCAACGGTGGCACCGGAAACACGGGCTGCGTCTACCCTTTTCCCGCGGCTCTCCCAGCGCCCAACCCTGCAGGAAACGGGGGATTTCCCTATCCGTTCTACGGTTGTCAGGACGCCGGTACCCTGTGGGTCCCGATCTCCGAAGCGGGCATGCCCAACTTGCGCGCGTGGGGTGATGGGACCTTCAATTCGTGCGCTGCGTTTCCTGCCCCGGGTGGCGTCGGTGGACCCGATTTGGTCTACAACACCACGAACTGGGACGAGGCCGGAGCGACACGATTTACGCCGCTCGCGGGATCGCTGAATTTTGCCGGACGCTATTTACGCAATCAAATCGCAGGGCGTCCGAGCCCATACATTAATTTTAACAACACCGGCGCACCCGATCCATACGGCCGCTGTCGCCCCGTCAACGTGATCTTGCTCACGGACGGTGACGAGTGTTCGTCCAACAACAACGCTTCGTGCAACTTGTCCTCGACCCCGATCGGCGCACAAGGCAACGCAAGAAACCTCGGCTGTCTCCGCGTGGATCTCAACGGCGACGGTGACACAACTGATCCCGGTGAGTTCAATCAGGATCTTAACAACGACGGTGACTGCTACGACGTGGTTGCGGGCGTCTCCGAGCAGAGCTCGTTTCGAACACGAACGTCACCCATCGCGTTTGGCGTGGCGTGCGGTAGCGCTTCGATTGAGTCAATCGGTCAAGCAGGAGGCACACCCCTGCACGCGACCGCGTGTGGACCCGGCTACGGTTATTACGCCACCAACGAGACGACCATTTCGCAAGCGATTAACCAGATCATCGCCGACTCGCAGCTCGTCGAGCTGTGCAACGGGATCGACGACGACTGTGACGGGCTCATCGACGAGGACTTTAACCTCGGGGCCGCGTGCCAGATCACCGATCGGGCGTGCGTGTCTCGTGGGACACTTGAGTGTCGACCCTTGGTGGACGCGACGCGCGCGTTTTGCAACGCAGCGCCGATCACGCCTGCGGCCGAAAACACAGCGGCGACGTGCCGAGACGGCGTCGACAACGACTGCGACGGTGCGACCGATTGC